>CAWFCI010000003.1:0-642970 GCA_963814305.1 uncultured Alphaproteobacteria bacterium | reverse complement strand
AGTAGCGATAGGAGGGTGAGACACCCTCCCGCCGAAAGACCAAGGGTTCCTGCTTAAAGCTAATCTGAGCAGGGTAAGCCGGCCCCTAAGACGAGCCCGAAGGGGGTAGTCGATGGGAACCACGTTAATATTCGTGGGCCTGGTGGTGTGTGACGGATCTCGTGAGTTGTCTCTCCTTATTGGATTGGAGGGGCTTCGAAGAGGTTCCAGGAAATAGCCCCACCGTATAGACCGTACCCGAAACCGACACAGGTGGTCAGGTAGAGTATACCAAGGCGTTTGAGAGAAGTATCCTGAAGGAACTCGGCAAATTGCCTCCGTACCTTCGGAAGAAGGAGGCCCTCACATTGCGCAAGCAGTATGAGGGGGCACAGGCCAGGGGGTAGCGACTGTTTAGCAAAAACACAGGACTCTGCTAAGTCGGCTTCAAGACGACGTATAGGGTCTGACGCCTGCCCGGTGCTGGAAGGTTAAGAGGAGGAGTGCAAGCTCCGAATTGAAGCCCCAGTAAACGGCGGCCGTAACTATAACGGTCCTAAGGTAGCGAAATTCCTTGTCGGGTAAGTTCCGACCTGCACGAATGGCGTAACGACTTCCCCACTGTCTCCAGGATATGCTCAGCGAAATTGAATTCTCCGTGAAGATGCGGAGTACCCGCGGTTAGACGGAAAGACCCCGTGCACCTTTACTGCAGCTTCAGAGTGGCATTAGGAAAGAACTGTGTAGAATAGGTGGGAGGCTTTGAAACTTGGGCGCCAGTCCGAGTGGAGCCGAAATGTGAAATACCACCCTGTTGTTTTCTGATGTCTAACCCAGATCCGTTATCCGGATCGGGGACCCTCTGTGGCGGGTAGTTTGACTGGGGCGGTCGCCTCCTAAAGAGTAACGGAGGCGCGCGATGGTAGGCTCAGGACGGTTGGAAACCGTCTGTTAGAGTGCAATGGCATAAGCCTGCCTGACTGCGAGACTGACGAGTTGAGCAGAGACGAAAGTCGGTCATAGTGATCCGGTGGTCCCTCGTGGAAGGGCCATCGCTCAACGGATAAAAGGTACGCCGGGGATAACAGGCTGATGATTCCCAAGAGCTCATATCGACGGAATCGTTTGGCACCTCGATGTCGGCTCATCACATCCTGGGGCTGGAGCAGGTCCCAAGGGTTTGGCTGTTCGCCAATTAAAGTGGTACGTGAGCTGGGTTCAGAACGTCGCGAGACAGTTTGGTCCCTATCTGCCGTGGGCGTCGAAATTTGAGAGGAGTTGACCCTAGTACGAGAGGACCGGGATGAACATACCTCTGGTGTACCTGTCGTGGCGCCAGCCGCGCAGCAGGGTAGCTATGTATGGACGGGATAACCGCTGAAAGCATCTAAGCGGGAAGCCTCCCTCGAGATTAGATTTCATCGAGTCGTAGTAGACCACTACGTTGATAGGTTGGGTGTGGAAGCGCAGTAATGCGTGAAGCTAACCAATCCTAATTACTCTTTTCGCGCTTGGTCAAAGAGTCCCACCATCAATGACAGTGCTGATTTGTTCAGCCACGTCGATGGCGGATGATTGTCATCGCAACCAGATATTTTATTCCCTGCACGGGCATCGATTATAACCCAAATTCACTTTACCGCGGTCGCGATACTTTAGGGTATCGCTCCGTATAGTGAGCGCCTGCTTCATTGCTTGGTGACCATAGCGTTTGTGACCCACCCGATCCCATCCCGAACTCGGCCGTGAAACCAAACTGCGCCGATGGTACTACCGCTTAAGCGTTGGAAGAGTAGGGCGTCGCCAGGCATTGCAGCCGGCGCTTTAATAGAAGTGCATTGGAAAAACCCATTCATAATTCAAAAGGCGGACCGCTGTCGTTCATTCGACGGATGTCCGCCTTTTTTGGTTTCTGGCGTTCCTGAGATGGATCGCGAGTTGGTAGCGCGGGATGGAGCAGCCCGCCGCCGTTTGCGAAAGCAAAACGGGAAACAAAAAAGGCTTCCGGGCGACAGAGATGTCGCTTCGTTGGTGGCGCGGGATGGAGCAGCCCGGTAGCTCGTCAGGCTCATAACCTGAAGGTCGTAGGTTCAAATCCTACTCCCGCAACCAACAAAAAAGGCCCCGTGAGGGGCCTTTTTTGTTGGTTGTGGGCGGCTGTGGATTTTGACGTGCACCCCAACTTGTTACCAGTCAGAGATAGAGTCCTCCTGTTAAATGCTTGATGGTTGAAGGGATAACAAGCTCTATCGGGGCATGCCCCGATAGAGCTTGTTTTGCGGTTTCGGCGGGGGTGCGTCCGCCGAGTTTGGAGTGTGGGCGCACAGCATTGTAATCGTCCCGCCATTCCGCCAGCACCGCGCGAACCTGAGCCATTGAGGTAAACAGCGTTTCGTTGAGGCACTCATCGCGGAGCCTGCCGTTAAAGCTCTCCACGAACGCATTCTGGGTGGGCTTGCCTGGCGCTGTATAATGCCAGTCGACCTTGCGATCCTTCGACCATTTCAGGATCGCCATACTGGTCAGCTCGGTTCCATTGTCGCTGACCACCGTGACCGGCTTGGCCATGCGTTCCATGATCGCGATATCCAGTTCCCGTCCGACACGAGCGCCAGACAGTGACGTATCCGCCACCAGGGCTACACATTCCCGGCTGATAGTCGTCGATCACGCAAAGGATGCGGAACCGGCGGCCACAGGCGAAGGCGTCGGACACAAAGTCGAGTGACCAGCGCTGGTTTGGCCTTTGCGGCACTGTCATCGGTGCACGTGTTCCCAGTGCCCGTTTCCGGCCACTGCGGCGGCGCACCTTCAAGCCTTCCTCGCGGTAGATACGCAGCAGCTTCTTATGGTTGGGCGTGATGCCTTCGCGCGCCAGAAGATAACCCAGACGCCGATAGCCGAACCGGCGGCGTTCGCTGGCAAGATCACGCAACCGCACCCGCAGGGCACCGTCATCCGGTCGCTGAGACGCATAGCTATTCACACGTCGGGACACCCCGATGACGCCGCACGCCCGACGTTCGCTTAAGCCAAACACGGTCTGAGCATAGGCCACCGCCTCCCGCTTCGCAGCGGGCGTCACCACTTTTTTGCCGTGATGTCTTTCAACACCGCTATATCCAGCATCGCCTCCGCGAGCAGCTTCTTCAGCTTGGCGTTCTCATCCTCCAGCGATCGCAACCGCTTGGCCTCAGACACCTCAAGGCCGCCATACTTCGCTTTCCACTTGTAAAATGTCGCAGGGCTGATCCCGTGGCGGCGGCAAACCTCCGCCGTCGGCATCCCCGCCTCCTGCTCCTTCAATATCGCGATAATCTGCTCATCGCTGAACCTGCTGCGCTTCATTCGTCCGTCTCCTCGAAAACGGACTCTACTCATTTCTGGCTACATTTCAGGGGTGCACGTCAATTTGCACCTCGTTTAGCCGGAGCCGCACACTTCAATCCGGAGACGGGCCCTCTTTAAGCACTTCATAGCCATTGACGTCTATATAAACGATCAGCCCACCCTCGCTGTAATCATATACAGGTGGAAATTCGCCAGACACGGTAAACGAGATGATTGTGCCGGGATGTAAGCCCTTTTTGTAACTTTCCATAGTGATCGTGACGCTAGAGCCCACTGGCGGGACATGTTCAAATTCGGTTGAGAAAACAACCGAACCGCTGATCGCAAAGCGCAGTTCCATTTTGCGTCTCCATAAACTTGAAGGTCAAATCAAGGACGAGGCTGCCATGATCGTAGATGTTCCGGAAGGCCCTGCTCCGTTTCGTATAAGGATATCCAAATTTGCAATGGATGGAATGCTCGCTCATCAAGGCCGACGGCAACTGCTTTATCGATCATTGCCTTGGCCGAGGCGATAGCCGCCTGTGAGCGGAAAAGAGTTTCATTGGCCGCGAAGAGCGAATCAAGGGCTTTGACTTCTTGAATAAGAGCCATCTGCTCGTTCGAAACAAAAAGAGGTTTGGTCATCGAATAAAGATGGGTCGCGAAACTGCGCTCGTCAATACGTTTTTTGCACTTGCTTGTGAAACTGATCGTTACGATAATTTGCGCAGTTAAGTGCTCAATAGCAAAGTTATTCTTCCACGAATACTTTTTAGACACGTTAAAGGGGCGGAAATGGGCGGTATTTGGGGATCACGCGAGTTTTTCAACGATGCGTTAATTGAGATTGCGGGCTACAAAGCTGGCGTTGTTTTGACTGACGGTGAGCTATTAGAGCTCATGCGCGAGCAGGAGGATGTAGCCGCCATCCTCAATCCCAATGGCCCAGGGGGCGAGGCGCCTACATTCGAGCACTTTCGAAGAGGCGGTCGTTCATCTCCTTTATCGGTTGGGCAATACGCCTTCGCCGCGCAACGTTTCAATCACGATTGAACTTTTTCACAAATATGGTCGCGGCGATAAGACAAATATCTATCAGGCATTGTTAGAAAGCTGGTTAAGCTTCATGGACGCAGAGCTTAAGACCCAGCACGATGGACACGTCATCGATCCTTCGCCTTTCTTACAAAATATGTTCGAGCGTTTCGGGGCCGCTGGTGGCGAAATGGCTCTAGAGCTCATTGAAGGTTGGAGCCGCGATCTCCATCGCAGCGCTTGGGGGTCAATTCGTAATATAAATTGGCAAGACTTCCATCGAACTGAGCGGGCTGTTCAAAAGTGCCGGTCTTGAGACGCAACACGCTCAATTTTTTGACCAACGCTATATTGATTACTTGAACCAAAACTTTGTCGATATCGATCGAATGCACTGGCGCAAATTTGAAGGATTAACGGCTGAATTTTTTAAGCGTGAAGGGTTCCGAGTGCAACTCGGTCCGGGGAGCAATGACGGCGGCGTAGACCTGCGGGTTTACCCAGTGGACGCAACGCCCGAACTCCCCCCCATGATTCTTGTTCAATGCAAACGCCAAAAGGCCAAAATTGAGAAGATGCTAGTCAAATCCGTATATGCTGATGTGCTTGAGGAGAACGCTACATCGGGTCTCATCGTTACTACGTCAACGATAGCGCCCGGCGCTGAAGCGACGCGCACCGCACGCAACTACCCTATCGATGTAGCCGATCGAACGACATTGCGCACTTGGCTGGCCAAACTTCGCAGTTAGGTGAGTAACAATCTAGAGTTTTAGACGAGCTTAAACCACATGGCGAAACCAAAAACCCTAAACTGGGCAACCCCCACCGACTATGACGACCTCGCCGACATCGTCTTCGACGCCGTCCGCAATGGCCCCAGCAAATATACCGACGCCCAACGCGCGGCCTGGGTTCCGGAGCGCAGGGGCGGTCCGGAGTGGGCGGTGCGCTTGGAAGGGCAGGTCATTGCCATCGCCCGCGACGAAACCCGCGCCGTCGGCTTTATGAGCCTCGCGGCGCAAGGCTATATCGACTTCGCCTTTATCCGGCCCGAGGCGCAAGGCACCGGCCTGTTCCGGCGGCTGTTTGCTATGATCGAAGAACGTGCGCTCGCCCAAAACGAACCCCGCCTGTGGACCCACGCCAGCCTGATGGCCGAACCCGCCTTCGCCGCAGTTGGCTTTGCGGTTGTCGAGCGTCAGGTCGTCCCGATCGGTGATGAAACTCTCGACCGGGCAATGATGGAAAAAGCGATTGAATGATTCACGCAGAGACGCAGCGAGATGGCGAAGTCGGGCACCATCCTTCGCGCGTGATGCCGAACATGCGGTTAAGATCGCCAATGACACCCATTATGGCCTGTCGGCATCGGTGTTCCCGCGTGATATTGCAAACGGGCTTTCCATCACGCGGCGCAGCCAGTCTGGCATTTGTCATTTAAACGGCCCTATGGTGCATGATGAAGCGCAAATGCCCTGTGGCGGCGTCGGGGCGTCCGGATATGGGCGCTTTGAGGGCATTTCCCGATCCAAAGTGCGGGTGCGCTATTCCGTCAGTGCCTGAAGCGCAGGTAGAAAATGCTTCCGATGGGCGTCGGGTATGCGCGCCATCAGGTCTATTTCGAACTGCGCCGTGATGCTGCGGACTTTGATCAGTTGATCCTGTCCAAGCTCGGTCAGCACGGCAGCCTGTGATTTGCGATCAATCGGCTGCCGTCGGATCAGCCCGAGTGCTTCCAGGCGATTGAGCAGAGGCACCATATTGGCGCGCTGAATGTCCAGCACTTTGCCAATCTCGCTTGATGTCATGTCGGTGCGATCGGCGATCATCTGCAGGACGGCCGTATCGGAAATACGCAGGCCGAGAGGCGCGAGACGAGCGGCGAGATCGGCCATCATCGCATTCGCAGCGCGGCGCAGGGCATAGCCGGGCAAACCTGCCAATGGGTTCCGATGTTGCAATGATTGCATTTCACTATTCATCCCCCTGATCCCTCTCAACGTTACTGACCATAGCAATCACATCGCTATATATCATAACAATATGGCATAAATACACAAGAGACTTGCGATGTCTGATCTGCACGCAGGAAGCAGCCAATGCCTTCGCCCCCGCTGGCTTTACGGTGGTCGAGCGGGAGGCCGTCCTAATCGATGAGGAACGCCTCGAACGGGCCATAATGGAAAAAATTCCTGCTTGAGAAGGACCATGATTGGGTCGCACGAAGACACGAAGAGGGCAATTTACGCCGAAAACGCTATCCCCTTTTCGAGCGCTTGCCGATTTCGATGGTGATCATTTGATAGCGCTGCGCACGGGTCGGGCTGACACCTTCGTGTCTTCGTGCGAACCCTTTCTAATACCCTTGCAATGTAGGATTTCATTTGAGAGAAACGCAGCAGGCCGCCACGCTGCGAAGCGTCGGGGCTATGCTCTTTGAAACTGTTCATCGCGCGCGGCAGCGCGGCGCTACCTGAAATTCTAATGCGAAGGTCGTGAGAAAGCGATCTGCCCCATCGCTGTGAGCACAACTTTCCTGAACTTTGTAATCCCGGCCTTACAGTTTTGTGAATAACCTGGAATGCAACCGTTTGTCGCAGCCTTGCCTCGCAACGTCCCCGCGTTCTCGTGCCCGCGTTTCCCGTTCATCTGCCAGCAAGGTCGTTTTGACCACGCAGCACTGGCATAGCGTCAAGGCGTGGCATGAATGCTGCGCATTTGAAAAACGAGATGAAGGGGGCTTCCAACAGCCGGGCACGCCATCACAGGGGGCGGTCCAACTGGGATCGCGATTAAGCGACGGCCGGCTGTATAGTAAAGGAGGAAGCATAATGCGTCATATTTCCAGAAGTTCGAAAACCTTATCGCTGCTCGCGATACTCGCGCTGCCCGCGACGGCCAGCCTCTATGCGCAGGACGCTCGGGAGCAATTGCCCGCCGTCGAGGGGGAGGCCGGTACCGTCGTCACTGGCACGCCGCCTGCCGACCTTGCCGGGCTGGCCGAAGGACCCGAAGTCACCGGCTTCATTTCGGCGCGCAATAGTGAGAAGATCCAGGTCACCAATGTTGCGGGTGCCGACACTGTTGTGTTCCTGAGCGATGCGACCAAGGTCCGCGCCAGTTCGGGCCTGTTCGGATCGGGCAAGAAGTTCACGAGCGCCCAGCTGTCGAACGGCCTGCCCGTCACCGCCAAGACCGTGGTCTGGGGCGGAAGCCTCGTCGCCACGCAGATCAAGTTCAAGAATAACGACATGAAGACCGCAACGATGATCCGCACCGGCACCGCGCAGGGCTTTGCCGAGCAGACCGCGGCCACTTCGGCGCTGCGCGGCCGTTTTGGCGATATCGATAACTACAACGTCAAGGGCACGACCAATGTGAACTTCGAGACCGGCAAGGCGGTGCTGACCGAAGCGGCCAAGGCCAATCTCTGCAATGCGGCAAATCAGGCCAGCGGTCAGGACAACGCGTTGCTGCTGGTCGTCGGCTACACCGATTCGACGGGAAGCCAGGATTTCAACCAGGTGCTCAGCGAAAAGCGCGCCTCGAAGGTCGTCAACCATCTGCAACAGGCCTGTGGCTGGAAACCTTATCGCATGCTGACTCCGACCGGCATGGCCGAAGCCGACCCGTTGGCCGATAATGAAACGCCCGAAGGCAAGGCGCAGAACCGCCGCGTTGCGGTGAACATCCTCGTCAGCAAGGCAGTCGACGGTTTGCAATAAGCCAAATGGGGCGGGTTCGCGCTCGCCCCTTTTTACCATTGGCGTCGTTTGCCGAAAAATAGACCTTCCCCATCGAAGCCTCCTCTTGTCGGCGGCCCGCAAGCATGACAGCCTGCGACCATAATGTTCAGGGGAGCTTTCCGATGAAATTGCTAATTAAATCCGTGCTGCTGGCCGGTGTTGCTTGTGTGTCCACCGCTGGTATGGCGCAGGACAAGCCCGCCGACGACAAAAAGCCGAAATGGGATGTCGCCGCGCCTCCCGGGCTGACCATTCGCGAAATCCCCATCGAGACCAACGAAGGCTCGTGGATGAATATCGAGGTCAGCCCCGATGGCGGGACGCTGGCGTTCGATCTGCTCGGCGACATCTACACGATGCCGGTCAGCGGCGGCACGCCGACGCGGATTGCCGACGGCCTGCCCTTTGAAACCCAGCCGCGTTTCTCGCCCGATGGGCGGCGGATTGCCTTTACCTCCGATCGCGGCGGTGGCGACAATATCTGGATCATGAATGCCGATGGCAGCGACAAGCGGCAGCTGACCAAGGAAGATTTCCGCCTGCTCAACCAGCCAAGCTGGAGCCCCGACGGGCGCTTCATTGCGGCGAAGAAGCATTTCACCACCGGCCGCTCGCTCGGCACCGGCGAGGTCTGGCTTTACCATGTCTCGGGCGGCGCGGGCGTGCAGCTGGTCAAGAAGCCCAACGAGCAGCACCAGAAGGAACTGGGCGAGCCGATCTACGCGCCCGACGGCAAACATATCTATTACACGCGCAACATCACGCCCGGGCCGATTTTCCAATATGCGCAGGATTCCAACGGCCAGATTTTCGATATCGAGCGTTACGAAATTGAAACCGGTCAGACCGAAACGGCGGTTGCGGGAACAGGCGGATCGGTCCGGCCAACGCCTTCGCCAGACGGCAAGAAAATCGCCTTCGTTCGCCGCGAACGGACCAAGTCGAAGCTCTATGTGAAGGACTTGAGCACCGGCGAGGAGCGCAAGATTTACGACGCGCTCGATCAGGATGTGCAGGAAACCTGGGCGGTGACGGGCGTCTATCCGAACATGGACTGGTCGCCCGACAGCAAGAGCATCTATTTCTGGGCGGGCGGCAAGATCCGCAAGGTTGACTGGCCAGTCGGGCGCGGCGAGCGAAATCCCCTTCCGCATTTCCGACACGCGCGGTGTCATCGACCCGCCGCGTCCGCCCATTGAGGTCGCGCCTGCTGAGTTCACGACCTCAATGCCGCGCGGCGTGGTCACTTCGCCTGACGGGCGGACCATATTGTTCGAAACGATGGGCAAGCTCTGGACCAAACCGGCCAGCGGCGGCGCGGCAAAGCGGCTGACCTCAGGGACACGAGATGGAGGCCTATCCGACATGGTCGCGCGACGGCAAGACGATTGCCTATGTCGCGTGGACCGACAAGGGCTTGGGCGAAATCCGCACCGTGTCGCATCGGGCGGGTGCATCGAAGAAAGTGACGCGGGCAGGCAGGCCATTATGCCCGCCCGCGCTTCTCGCCCGATGGCAAGACCATCGTCTTTGAAAAGCAGCAAGGCGGCGGTTTGACCTCGCCGCTTATGTCCGACCGTGCTGGTATCTACCGCGTTGCCGCAACTGGAGGCGAAGCCGTTCGCATCAAGGACAGTGGCGCTAGCCCGCACTTTCGGCAGCAGCAACGAGCGCGTTTTCTACACCGAAGCGAGGGACAACAAGCGCTTTCTGGCCAGCGTCGATCCCGACGGAGAAGCAAAGCGCAGCCATGCCAGCGGCGAGCTCACGACGATTTATGAAGTATCGCCCGACGGCAATAACTTCGCTTTCCGTCAGAATTACGAAGCGTTCGTGATGCCTTTGATGCCCGGTACGCAGGAAGTCACCGCGTCGCCCTCGGGTGGTCCGCTGCCGGTGACCAAGGTCAGCAGCGGCGGTGCTGATTATATCCATTGGAGCAACAATGGCAGCGCGCTGCATTGGGCCATCGGGCCGACGCTCTATTCGGCGCAAACCAGCGCACTCTATCCCAATGCGCCGTTCGCCAAGGACGCCAAGCCAGCCAAGTTCGAACCACCCAAGACCGGCGTCTCACTTGTCGATGCCGATGAAATCGGACCGGCCCTCGGGGCTGGTCGCGTTCACCGGCGCGCGGATTGTTACGATGGCGGACAAGAGCGGCGGGATTATCGATAATGGCGTATTGCTGGTCGAAAATGACCGGATCAAGGCTGTCGGACGAGCGGGCGAGCTTGCCATTCCGGCGGGCGCGAAGACCGTCGATGTCACCGGCAAGACGATCATCCCAGGTCTGGTCGATGCCCACGCGCACGGCCCGCACGGCGTTGACGAGATGACCCCGCAGCAGAATTGGGTGAATATGCTCAACCTCGCAATGGGCATCACCACGCGGCACGATCCGTCGAGCAGTGCAGCGACGGCATTTCCCGCCGTCGAAATGCAGCGGGCTGGTCTGATCATCGGCCCTCGTCGTTCTCGACCGGCGAGATCGTCTACGGTGCGAAGGCGGCCGACGTGTATGCCGAGATCAACAGCCTCGACGACGCACTGGCGCATGTCCGCCGTCTGAAAGCGCAAGGCGCGCACAGCGTCAAAAACTACAACCAGCCACGCCGCGAACAGCGCCAGCAGGTTGTCGCCGCCGCGATCCAGGAGAATATGCGCTCGGTGGCCGAGGGCGGTTCGCTGTTCGGGATGGACATGAACCTGATCGCCGACGGCAACACGACGGTCGAACATAATGTGCCGCTCGATGTGTTCTATGATGACGTAGTGCAGTTCTTCTCGAAGTCGAAAGTGGGGTACACGCCGACTTTGGTCGTGACTTATGGCGGTCCAGCGGGTGATCCTTATTGGCGCTCGCACACCGATGTGTTCCGGCATCCGCTAATGGCAAAGCATTATCCGCCGACCGAGCTTGCCGCGAACAACGCGCGCCGCGAAATCGCGCCCGAGGAGGATTATGTCGACGATAATACCGCGCGCGAGGCACACAAGCTGGCAAAGGCGGGCGTGCCGGTTGCAATCGGTGCGCACGGACAGGAGGCCGGGATCGCCGCGCATTGGGAGCTTTGGTCGTTCGTGCGTGGCGGGATGTCGCCGGTTGAGGCGCTGGCGGCAGGGACCATCGAGTCGGCGCGGTCGCTTGGTTATGACAAGGATGTCGGTTCAATCGAAGCGGGCAAGCTCGCCGATCTGGTCGTGCTTGACGCCGACCCCAGCGCCGACATCCGCAATTCGGACAAGGTATCCAAGGTGATGATCGGCGGGCGGCTCTACGACGCTGCGACATTGAACGAGGAGGTCACCGGCACCCGCAAGCGCCTGCCTTATTATTGGGAGTAAGCGCTCCCTATTCGCGCGGTTTCCGCAATTTGCGGACCCGCGCGAATAGGCCGGGGCTTGAAAACGGCTCGAACATCTCGTCCGGATTTTCCGGGTCGAGTATCGCGTTTTCGGCAATGGCTTTTTCGGTGTCATCCAGCTCGGGCAGGTCGAGCCGTTCGAGCCACGGGCCGTTGCCCTTTGCGCCTTCGATGATGTCGCGCATCGAAGCTCCGCTCTCCAGAAGCTGAGTCACTTTCTCGGGAGAAAGCCCGATATGCTCGGCGAGCAGAGAGGCGCGCAAGGCCTTGATATTGGCGCAGGCGCTTTCGTTGCCCGGACGGTCGCAATCGATGAAGATATCGCATTCGCTGTCCAGCCCCAGCGATCGGTTGTTCATATTGGCCGATCCGATGCGCAAGATGCGGTCATCGACGATCATCAGCTTGGCGTGGACATAGATCGAATTGCCACCCTTGGTTTTGGGGAAATACAGGCTGAAACGGCCCTTTTTATCGTGCTCGCCGATTGCACGCACGAGTTGCGCGCGTGCTCCGTCCATTGCCTTTTGTTCGAGCCAACCGTCGGCAGTCTCCGGCCCGACGATGACAATTTCGGGCGGGTTCGGCTCGTCCATCCGTTTGGCGATGGCATCGGCGATTTTGGGTGAGGCGAAATACTGGTTCTCGGCGTAAATGAACTTCTTTGCCCTTGCGATCTGTTCGAGAAACAGATGCTGGATCTCGCGGATTTCGGACGCGCCTTCATATTCGGCGCGGCTGCGGGCGATGCCCATTTCGACAAACTGGTACTCGGCCTTGAGGAACTCGGGCCAGGGCGAAACCGCATCGGCGGGGCAGGGTTCGAGCGGATCACCGCCCGCCAGTTCCCAGCGCGCTCGGCTGAGCGTCGGCAAGCGCGGCGGCAGCCTCACCCTCGACCAGCATCGTGCAATCGTGCCACGGGCCGTATAATTTGCCATTGGGCCGCTTGCGTCGGACATCGCCGTCGAGATGATCGCGCGTGTCCCAGCGGTCGGCCGTCATGTCGATGCCGCCGCATGCCGCCATCTTGTCATCGATAATCACAATTTTCTGGTGATGGCTGCACCCGACGGGATGCGCGCCATCGAGCTTGAACTGGATTTGTTTGTGCATCGCCCATTTGGCGACATCGACAATGGTCTGGCCGCGCCCGAGCATTTTTAGCGCTCCGATATTCCATTTAAGCAGCTTGATTTCGAGTCCCGGCGTTTGATCGGCGAGCCACAGGATGAAATCGCCAAGCCTTTTGGGTGGTTCGCCTTTCTTGCGGCGGCTGCGCGTCAGGTCGATCCGCGTATCGAAATCCCAGCCGATCAGCATGATCCGGTGCTTGGCATTCATCATCGCCGCCTGGATGATCTCGAAATAGTCGGCGGCGTCAATAACGGGGTGCGCGCGAGTGGCTTGGCGTGGCACCAGATGCTGTCGCTTTCGGATATATCGGGATTCATGGTGCCTCCTCCAAGCTTTGTATCAGCATAAACGCTTTCAACGAGAAAAAGGCGACTCCACAAACGTGAAAAATGTAGTATGGAACAAACAATGAACAATAAGGCTGCCCTGCGAGATGATTTGGTGTTAGCCGAGTTAAAGAAATCCCGGCTAGGTGGTGATGGCGCGCATCTGTCTTTTGGTGAACCGTCGATAGACCAGCGGCTGCAAGGCAGACTTCCATGCGCCGCATTGCATGAAATCTTTTCCGCCAAAGCCGGAAGATATCGCTTCTTCTTCGGCTTTCGCGGTGATGCTGATGCTTCGCCTGGGCAATGCCGACCGGCCAACTGTTTGGATAGCGGAAGAAAAGGTCCGGTTTCTTTCGGGCCGGCTTTATCCGCCCGGCCTGGCTGCGCTTGGCGGTAATCCCGATGCAATGGTGCTTGTCGAAACACGCAATGCAAAGGACGCATTGCGCGCCAGCGCAGACGCCATTCGTTCGGGTGCGGCGGCGGCGGTGATATTGTCGGTTTACGGCAATGCGCCTTTGATCGATCTGACCGCCACCAGACGATTGATGCTGGCGGCTTCGAGCGCAGGGGTATTGGCATTGCTGCTGCGTTTCGATGCGACGCCGATGGCAAGCGCTGCCTATAGCCGCTGGCAAATCGCATCCGCGCCGTCCCGGCCTTTGGCGGCAAGCGCGCCGGGCCACACCGCTTTCGATGTCGCTCTTACCCGCCATCGCGGCGGCGTTGCGCCTTTTGAAATGCGCCTGGAATGGAATCATGAAAAACGAGCTTTTAGAGACTCGCCGCTATCTGGCGGCCTATCTGCCCTTGCTTCCGGCGGAGCGGCTAAAGCGCCAGAGCAGCAAAGCGCCTGAATCGCCTTATGCGCTGATCGAAAAGAGCAAAGGCGCGCTGATATTAGCAGCTTGCGATGCAGACGCGTTGTCGCTCGGTCTCGTCCCCGGCCTGCCGCTCGCCGACGCGCGCGCCCGTGTGCCTGAACTTGCGGTTTTCCCGCATGATCCCGATGCCGACCGTGCGTTGCTCGACTGGCTGGTCACTGCTTGCGAGCGCTATACGCCTTTGTGCGCAGTGCACCCGCCTGCCACTATTCTGCTGGACATAACCGGGGCTGCCCATTTCTACGAAGATGAGCAGGCGATCATGACTGACCTGCAATCGCGATTGCAACGACAGGGTCTGAGCAGCCGGATAGCGCTTGGCGCGACGCCCGATAGCGCGCGTGCTTTGGCGCGATTTGCCTGCGAGAAAGTCCATGACCTGCCGGTCGAAGCATTGGAGACTGGACCCAAAGATACTGACTGCGCTCCGCCGGGCCGGGCTCATCCAATATCGGCCATTTGGCCATGCGCCCGCGCACGCCATTGGCGACGCGGTTTGGCAAGGGATGCACATTGAAATTGGCGCGTCTCCTTGAGGAAGAAGACCCCCACATCACGCCGCGCCGATCCCCGCCAGATATTGTCGTCGAGCGCCGCTTTGCCGAACCGATGGCGCATAGCGAGACGGCGCTGATGATATTGGCGAAATGATGGAAGAGGCCGCGATCCTGCTTGCCGAGCGCGGGCAAGGCGGTCGGCGTTTCGAGGCCAGACTGTTCCGAAGCGACGGCCATGTCGCCAGCCTTGCCATCGACAGCGGGCTGCCGACGCGCGATGCGAAATTGCTCGACCGGCTGTTCCGCGAACGCATCGACAGCCTCTCCGACCCGCTCGACCCGGGTTTCGGCTATGACATGATCAGGCTCGACGTACCCCGCACCGAGCCGCTTGTGCCCGCGCAGGTGGAGATCGACGGCCCGCCCAACCATGAAGGCGACTGGCGCGCCTTGCTCGATCAATTGAGCATTCGCCTTGGCAGCGAACGGGTGCGCTTTTGCCATGCGCGCGAAAGCCACATTCCCGAACGCGCTTATTTCACCAAATCAGCGACCGTAAAAATTCCCGCTCAGTCATGGCCGGCACCCGACCCCGAAGACCCGCCCATGCGCCCGCTCAACCTGTTCGACCCCCCGCAACCGGTCGAAGTGACCGCCGGGTTTCCCGATGGCGAACCGCGCAGCTTCCGCTGGCGCAGACAAGTCCACCGCGTAACTCTGGTCGAAGGACCGGAGCGGATCGCGCCCGAATGGTGGCGGCATCTTCGGGGGTACGAACCGGACAATGGAAGCCTGAGCCGCGATTATTATCGTGTCGAGGACAAAGAGGGGAGCCGTTTCTGGCTGTTCCGTCAGGGTTCCGATCATGGGACGGAGCGGCCGAAATGGTATCTCCACGGGGTTTTCGCATGAGCTATGCGGAGCTTGCCTGTACCAGCAGTTACTCGTTCCTGCGCGGCGCATCGCCGCCGTCCGATTATGTGGCCGAGGGCATCAGCCTTGGTCTGAAAGCCATCGGGATTGCCGACCGCAATACCGTTTCCGGTGTGGTTCGCGCCTGGAAGGCGTTGCGCGATGCGCCGGATGATGCGCGAAATAATTTGCTCAAGATCAAAAAGAAACGGGGAGAGCGGGAAAAACTGACCGAGGCAGAAGAAGCGGCCTGTCAAACCGATTTGCGCTTTGTGGCGGGCGCACGTCTGGTGTTTTCAGATGGAACGCCTGACATTATCGCCTACCCCGCGACACGCAATGGATGGGGCAATCTTACGCGTCTTCTGACCATTGGCAACCTGCGCGCCGCAAAGGGGAGCTGCATTTTAAAGTTCCAGGATTTGCTGGAGCATTTTGACGATCTGCTCCTCATTGTGATGACATATTCGACGCAAGATGACGAAGAAGTGCATTCAAACCCGCCGGAATATATTTTCAAATTTCCAAAGGCCAAAGCAGTCCATCCGCATCTGCGACTGGTATCGCAAAAAGCGCAAGGCTGGGAAGATGTACTGCGTCAGTTGGTGCGCCATAAAAGCGGCGAAATCTGGCTTGGGATATCGGTCCATCATGAAAGTAAGGACAAAAGGCGTCGCGCGCATTTTACCCGCACGTCCGCTGAATTGAATGTACCTCTCCTAGCTACCAACGATGCTCTTTACGCAAATTCTCAGCAGCGTCCTTTGCATGATATTCGTCACTTGCGTCCGGCTTGGGACGACAATCCAAAAAGCAGGGCGCGCCCTTAACGCCAATGGCGAGAGGTTTGTTAAATCCCCAAAACAGATGGCTGAACTTTTTAGCTCGGCAGCTTTGGCGGAAACAGAAAGATTTGCTGACAAAATAAAGTTCGATCTTGAAGATTTGCGATACGAATATCCGCATGAACCCGTGCCCAAAGGCTGGACGCCCGATGCATGGCTTGCTCATTTGGTCTGGAAAGCCGCGCATAAGCGCTATGGCAAACGTCTTCCGGAGAAGCTCTGGAAATCGATAAAGACCGAACTCGCATTCATTGGTGAGGAGAAATTTGCCTATTATTTCCTGACTGTGCACGATCTTGTCATGTTCGCGCGCGAGCAAAAACCACCCATCCTTTGTCAGGGTAGGGGGTCGGCAGCCAATTCTACGGTTTGCTTTCTGCTGGGCGTGACCTCTGTCGATCCGATGAAGAACACGTTGCTTTTTTCCCGGTTCATCTCGTCCGACCGCAAGGAGCCGCCGGACATCGACGTCGATTTCGAGCATGAGCGGCGCGAAGAGGTGATGCAGTATATCTATAAAAGATATGGCCGCCACCGGGCTGCTATCGCGGCAACCGTCATTCATTACCGCCCACGCAGTGCAGTTCGAGAAGTGGGCAAAGCGCTTGGACTGACCGAAGACGTGACGGCGCGCATGGTTAGTACGGTCTGGGGCAGTTTCGGTTCAGGGCCGGATGACAGTCGCTTGCGCGAAGCAGGGTTCGATCCGGACAGCAGCGAGATTGCCAGGTTAAAATATCTGTCTGAACAACTGCTGCAATTCCCGCGGCATTTTCGCAGCATGTCGGCGGGTTTATCCTCACAGAAAACCGGCTCGATGAAACCGTTCCCATTCACAACGGCGCGATGAAAGATCGCAATTTCATCGAATGGGACAAGGACGATATCGATGCACTCGGGTTGATGAAGGTCGATGTGTTGGCGCTCGGGATGCTGACCTGCATCCGCAAGGCTTATGACATGATGCGCGAACAGGGGATCGGCGATTATGATCTTGAAGGTCGATATCGATTCCGACGACCCTGCGGTTTACGACATGCTGTGCCGGGGCGAGAGCCTTGGCGTGTTTCAGGTCGAAAGCCGCGCGCAGATGAACATGCTACCGCGCATGAAACCGCGCTGTCTCTACGACCTTACTATTCAGGTGGCGATTGTCCGGCCCGGGCCGATTCAGGGTGATATGGTCCATCCCTATTTGCGGCGGCGGTGCGGTGAGGAGAAGCCGGAATATCCATCGCCTGCACCCGCCACACCCCAAGGACGAGCTGCAAGGCGTGCTGGGCAAGACATTGGGCGTGCCGCTGTTTCAGGAACAGGCGATGCAACTGGCGATAACCGCTGCCGAGTTTAGCGACGCCGATGCCAACCGGTTGCGGCGGGCGATGGCGACTTTCCGCAATGTTGGCGGCATGGAGCATTTCGAGCAGAAGATGATCGAGGGCATGGTCAGGCGCGGATATCAGCGCGACTTTGCGGAACGCTGTTTCGGACAAATTCAAGGCTTTGGCAGTTACGGCTTTCCCGAAAGCCACGCATTATCCTTCGCGCGGCTGGTATATGTATCGTCGTGGATCAAGCATTATCACCCGGCGATTTTTGCCGCTGCTTTGCTCAATTCCCAGCCAATGGGTTTTTATGCGCCTGCACAAATCGTTCGTGATGCGCAGGAAAATGGCGTCGAAGTTCGGCCAATCGACGTCAATGTGAGCGGCTGGGATAACAGTATCGAAGATGGAGCGCTGCGGCTGGGAATGCGGCAGATCGACGGTTTTCGGGAGGAATGGGCGAAGACTATCGTCGAACACCGGCCCTTCAAGTCGATGGAGGATTTGGCGCAGGCGGGCGGCTCTCCCTCCACGCGGGCTCCATCTGCTTGCCGATGCTGATGCGGTGCGTTCGCTTGGGTTCGACCGGCGCGCAGGGAGCTTGGGAGGCCCGGCGGACGCCTTCGGATCAATTGCCGCTGTTTGCCGCCGCCGATGCGCGTGAACTGGCAGAGGAAGCAGAATTCGATGCTGCCCGTGATGCCGCTGAGCGAGCATGTCGCGGCGGATTACCAGATGACGCGGCTGTCGCTCAAAGGTCATCCGATGCAATTCCTGCGCGGACTGTTTGCGAGCGAAGGCATATTAAGTTGTGCCGAAACCAGTGCGGCGAAAAACGGCAGGCGTGTGAAGACGGCGGGCGTGGTGCTGACCCGCCAGAGACCCGGCAAGGGCAATGCGATCTTCATTACCATCGAGGATGAAAGCGGGGTCACCAATGCCTTGCTGTGGGCGAGGCTTTTCGAGCGGCAGCGGCGGGCGGTCATGGCGTCGCGGCTGATGGTCATCGAAGGCGAAATCCAGCGGAGCAAGGAAGGCGTGGTTCACCTGATGGCGACGACGATTACCGATCGGACGATTCGAGTTAAAGCGCTTGTCCGAAGAACATGACGCCAATGTGCCGATACCGCATAACGACGAATTCGCCCGCCCGGTCTACCCGCGCCACGGCCACCCGCGCGATGTGCGAATATTACCCAAGTCGCGCGACTTTCATTAATCAGCGGCGTCTTTTGCTGCGCGGCGTGCCGCCAGTTCCTCAACCGAAGCAGCCCGCATAAACGGGTTGGTGGCACGTTCGAGGGCGATAGTGGTGGGCACCGTCGCCTCGCCGCGTTCGCGCATCGCGGTGACTTCGTTGACTCGCTCGATGAGGTCGATATTGCCTGGCTCGACCGTCAGCGCAAACCGGCCATTGCTCAGCGTATATTCGTGCGCGCAATAGATCGCGGTGTCGTCGCCCAATGCTTCCAGCTTGCGCATGTTCGCATACATCTGCTCCGCCGTGCCTTCGAACAATCGCCCGCAGCCTATTGCGAAGAGCGTATCGCCGACGAAGGCGGCGTGCTCGGTCGCGAAATGATAGGCGATATGGCCTGCAGTATGCGCGGGAACGTCGAGGACTTTCGCTTCGACTTTCCCCAAGCGGACGGTGTCGCCTTCTTTCACCTGCACATCGAGCGTCGGGATGCGGGCGGCTTCGGCGGCGGGGCCGGTAATATCGCAGCCCGTCGCTGCCTTGATCTCGGCATTGCCGCCGGTGTGGTCGGGGTGCCAGTGCGTATTCCAGATTTGCGTGATTTTCCAACCGCGCAGTTCGGCCTCGGCAAGGACCGGCGGTGCCACCGCAGGATCGACCACCATTGTTTCACCGCTATTAGGCTCATGGACCAGCCAGACATAATTGTCCGACAGCACAGGGATTCTGACAATTTCCAACGACATGACGGTTTATCCTGAAATCTTGTGATGATTTTTCGTTAAAAGAAAAAAGGAGAAAAAGAAAAAAGTGTCACTGAAAATCTGACAGCCCGCTCACGCCAAATCCCTTTTTTCTTATTTATCTTATTTCTTCTAACAAAAATCTGGCACGGCTTTTCCTTTACCAGTTCCCAACATTGGGCATACTCGCCCACGGCTCGGTTGGCTCCAGATGGCCGTCCTGCAACAGCTCGACCGAGATATTATCGGGGCTGCGGACAAATGCCATGTGGCCGTCACGCGGCGGGCGATTGATGGTGACGCCTGCATCCATCAACCGCTGGCAGGTTTCGTAGATATTCTCGACACGGTAGGCGAGATGCCCGAAATTACGGCCTTCACCGTAACCGCTTTCGTCCCAGTTATGCGTAAGTTCGACCTGCGCATCTTCGTCGCCGGGCGCAGCGAGGAAAATCAACGTGAAGCGGCCAGCATCGTTGTCGAAACGGCGCAACTCCTCTAGCCCGAGCAGATCGAAGAACTTGATAGTGGCATCGGGGTCGCTGACGCGGATCATGGTGTGGAGATATTTCATCGCAAGCTTACTCCGTTCATCGCTATTCAGGCACAGTTCATCGTGCCAAGCGCATTTTCGATTTCAAGGGTCAGCGGCAAATATGGGCTGGACAGCGGGACAACACAAGACCGCACCGGCTGGGCTTTAAGGGATGGGTATCATGGAAGACACAATAGAGAATAAGGGCTGGCTGTCCCGTTTGACTGCCAATCAGGGCAAAGCATGGCTGGCGGGAACAGCGCTGCTTGCGACTGGCCTAGTCGTCGGCGGCTATCTGATGGGTGACGGCCTCGTCCGGATGAAGCAGGCAGACCGTGCTGTCACCGTACGCGGGCTCGCCGAGCGCGATGTTACTGCCGATCTTGCGACTTGGACCATCGCTTATTCGGCCGCTGCTGGCGACTTGCAAAGCGCGCAGGCGAAGGCCGATACCGATACACGCGCCATCCGCGCGTTCTTCACTTCGCTTGGCTTCGACGCAGGTGCGCTCCAACCTACCGGCGCCAATGTTACGCAATATACCAATGACGGCATCACGACATTTACCGTCAAACAGCGGATGAGCCTGCGCACCACCGACATCAAAAAGGCCGAGGCTGCGGTCAAACGGCAATTCGATATCGTCAAGAGCGGCGTGCAGATCGAGGAAGGCTCGGGCATGAGCTATACCTTCACCAAACTGAACGCGATCAAGCCCGAGATGATCGCGCAGGCGACCAAGGATGCGCGCAAATCCGCCGAGCAATTCGCCAAGGATTCAGGCACCGGCGTCGGCAGCATCAAATCGGCAACGCAGGGCTATTTCGAAGTCACCGCGCGCGATGGCGACAATAGCGGTGGCTGGGGCGTGTCGGACTCGCCTTACAAAAAGGTGCGCGTGGTCACGACGGTTGAATATTATCTCGATTGATTCGGGTACTTTCAGCGGAAAGTCACACTAAGGTCTCACCTTAACCGGTACAGTGGAAGCCAAAAACGCCATTTTCCTGTCGAAATGGGCGGTGACTGGCCAAAGGCGCTTGTCTGGAGTTCACATTGTCAAAGAGCAGGTTGAACGCTCTCATTTGAAATCCAACATTTCAAGAATAATCAGCGGCTCTCTTCCGAGATTTTTGGCGTGTCAGCACTTAACGCCACCAGTTGCGCCTGTGCGCTGTTCGCCTGACGGCTGTCCGGGGCGATGGCGATGACCTGCTCCCATTGCTTGCGGGCGGCGGTTTCGTCGCCAGCAGCAATCGCGATATTGCCTGCTTCGAGCGCCACCGCCGGGTCACGCGGCGACAAGGGAGCAGCGGTCTGGATATAGCTCAACGCATCGGGAAGCTTGTTCAGCCGCCGCGCCAAGGTCGCCGACAACAGCCAAGCCGTTGCATTTTCGGGCGACAATTGCCGTGCTGTGGCGAGTGATTTCTCGGCGTCGGCATTCCTGCCCATCGCCACCAGCGCGCGGGCACGGTCGATTTCGCCGTCGGCGCGCTCCTTGTTGTCGAGCGTGGTCAGCGCCAATGCCTTGTCCAGCGCATCAAGCGCAATTTCGGGCTGCCCCGCAGCGATGGCCGAATTTCCAGCCTGTGCCCAGAAGCGTGCGGCGCGCGGATCGCCTTTTTCCTGTGCGCCTTTTGCAGCGTCGGCCAGTACCGCAGATGCCTCGTCAAATTTGAAATCGGTCGCCATTGCAAAGCCCTGACAGGCACGCGCGAGATAACCGCCGCCCTGCTGCACCCAAAGGCTCGCCTCGGTCAATCCGGATGGCGCGTCCTTGCGCGCAAGGTCAAGGCATTCGGTAAATTGCACCTCGTTCAGCGTCGGAAGCGGTTGCGCGACCGCAGGTGTGGCGGTTTGGAGGAGAAGGAAAGCAAGCAGCATTGAACTCGAAACTTTCTTGCCGTTCGCCTCAAGCGAAGACGAGAGGCCGAGAGTTGGTGCACTTCCGATGGGTGTCTCGTCTTCGCTCGACACGAACGGATTTGTTAGTTCAGACCAGTTTCGCAACCACATCGATCAGCAGGGCAATATCCTGATCGCGCGACAGCCGGTGGTCGCCATCCTTTATCAATATCGTCTGCACGTCGGATGAACGTAGCTGCTCGGCCAAACGCAGGCTTTTTTGCCAAGGCACATCGGCGTCTTGTTGGCCGTGAAGCAAACGGACCGGACAGGCGATCGGAATTTCCGCGTTCAATTGCAGATTGGCTTGGCCGGACTCCCAGAAATGGCGGGTCGTCACCATCGGCTCATATTCATAATCGCCCGACAGTGGTCGCACGAACCTTCCATTGGCAATGATGTCGGACTTCTCGGCCTCGCTATACTCCCACTCGGTAAAATCCGGCGCGGCTGCGATGCCGACCATAAACGCGACTTGCGACCCCAAAGCCTTGGCGATCAGAAGCATCAGCCAGCCGCCCATCGAGGAACCAACCAGGATAATTGGGCCGTCAATGACCTGTCTGATGACTGCCAGCACATCGTCGCGCCAGATATCGAGCGTGCCGTCCTCGAACCTGCCTTCGCTTTCGCCGCAGCCCGAATAGTCCAGCCGCAGCATCGCGCGGCCTTGTGCTTTGGCCCATGCCGCCAATGCCTGCGCCTTGCCGCCCTGCATGTCCGACATATAGCCGGGAAGGAACATAATAACCGGGCCTTTTCCGGGTATATGCCGATAAGCAAGACGGATGCCGTCTGCGCGCGTTACAAACTGGGGTGGGGGTTCGGGTGTCATGTCAAATTCCGGCACTTGCACTCAATATCGATGCGATAAATGCGATTGTCTCACTTACGTCTTAGCAAAAATACCGCATGTTGTGCCAAAAGGTTGGCCATGCCTTCGTTGCGCGGCTTGTTGCCGGACAGGAACCACTGGCCCTCGATTTCGACATTGCGGTCTTTGAGAAACGCCGCGAAAATCGTCGATCGTGACATGGTGGATATTGGGCGTGTCGTACCAGCGATGCGGCAGTTGCTCGGTCACCGGCATCCGCCCGCCGAACATATGCGCAAAACGGATGCGCCATTGCGCGAAATTGGGGAAGGAGACAAATGCCTCGCGTCCGATGCGCAACAGATGGTCGAGTACCAGATCCGGCCGTTTGGTGGTCTGCAATGTCTGGCTTAAAATCGCATAGTCGAAACTGCCATCGGGATAATCGGCCAGATCGGTGTCGGCATCGCCCTGAACCACCGAAAGCCCGCGCGCAACTGCCGTTGCGACATCGCGCGCATCAAGCTCCAGCCCGCGTGCATCGACATTTTTGTGATCGCGCAATGCCGCCATCAACTGCCCGTCGCCGCAACCGACGTCGAGGATGCGCGAGCCGGGGCGGACATTTTTGGCGATGATCGCAAGGTCGGAGCGCAACTGAGTCACCGGCCTTCTCCTGCGCGCAAAAAGCCGTCGACGATCCGGTTCATTTCGGGCGCGTCGAGCAGGAAGCTGTCATGGCCGAAGGGGCTGGACAGTTCGACAAAGCTTGCCGCTGCCCCTGCGGCGTTCAACGCATGGACGATACGCCGTGATTCCGACGTCGGATAAAGCCAGTCGCTGTCGAAACTGATCAGGCAGAAACGGGCTTTGGTCGCGGCAAATGCCTTTGCCAGCACGCCGTCATGCGGGTCGGCCAGATCGAAATAATCCATGGCGCGGGTGATGTAGAGATAGGAGTTGGCATCGAACCGGTCGACAAAGCTCAGCCCCTGATACCGCAAATAGCTTTCAACCTGAAAATCGGCGTCGAAGCCGAAGCTTTTTGCGTCCCTGTCCTGCAACCGCCGTCCGAATTTCTCGGTCAGGCCGGCCTCTGACAGATAGGTGATATGCGCCGCCATCCGCGCCACGGCGAGGCCGGACGCGGGTGCCTCGCGACCATAATAAGCGCCGTTGTTCCAGCGCGGATCGGCCATGATCGCTTGCCGCCCGACCTCGTGAAAGGCAATATTCTGCGCCGAATGCCGCGCGGTTGAAGCAATCACCACCGCCGAGCGCACGCGATCCGGATAAAGCGATGCCCAGGCAAGCGCCTGCATCCCGCCCATCGAGCCGCCGACAACCGCGGCCAGCGTTTGTATGCCCAGATGGTCGAGCAAGTATTGCTTGCGCGCGGACCATGTCGGGGATGGTAATGACCGGAAATGCCATACCATAAGCACCGCCTGTCGACGGGTCGATGCTGGCTGGGCCGGATGAGCCCATGCAGCTGCCCATGACGTTGATGCTGATGACGCAGTAACGGTCTGTATCAATTGGTTTGCCCGAACCGACCATACTCAGCCACCATCCGGCTTTCCCGGTAACCGGATGATTGGACGCGACATATTGGTCCATCGTCAGCGCATGGCAAATCAGGATCGCGTTGGATTTGTCGGCGTTGAGTTCGCCATAAGTTTCATAGGCAAAGTCGATAGGCGCAAACTCGGCCCCGCTGTCGAGCTTTACCGGCCCGAGCAAGCGCACTTTCCTATCCAGCCCGAACCGCGTGTCGTCTCCCATATTGCACGCCATATCAGCCGAACCGCCTGAAACAATAGCTTACTTGGATTCGGGCCTTTCCCCCGCTATGGCCGCCGCCATGAACAAGCCCGAAGCCAAACCCTGGATTAACGCCATCCACGCCTACACCCCCGGCAAAGCCAAGTCGGACGACGGGCGGGTGCTCATCAAATTATCGGCCAACGAAAATGCGCTGGGCTGCAGTCCGGATGCAACGGCGGCTCTGGTCGAGGCGCGCTCGACCCTCGCGCGTTATCCCGACCCTGCGAGCAACGCCTTGCGCGAGGCTTTGGGCGCACATTTCGGCCTCGAAAGCGAGCAGATCGTCTGCGGCACCGGTTCGGATGAACTGCTGAACCTGATTGCGTTGGGCTATGGCGGTCCCGGCGATGACATCATCTATGTCCGCTACGGCTTCTCGGTGTACGATATCGCCGCGCGCAAATGCGCCGCCAATGTCGTGGTCGCGCCCGACAAGGATTATGGCACCGACGTCGATGCCTTGCTCGCTTTGGTGAACGAGAAGACGCGCGTGGTTTTTGTCGCTAATCCGAATAACCCGACCGGTACTTATTCGAGCGACGCAGAAATCGAACGGCTGCACGCGGGCCTGCCTGCGGATTGCGTGCTGGTGCTCGATCAGGCTTATGGCGAATATATGGCGGATGATGGTCCGGCGGCATTCGACCTTGCCCGCCGCCACGATAATGTCCTGATCACCCGCACCTTTTCAAAGATTTATGGCCTTGCCGCCGAACGCATCGGCTGGGCTTATGGCCAACCGGACCTGATTGCCACGCTCAACCGCATCCGCGCGCCGTTCAATGTGACCAGCGCAGGTCAGGCGGCAGCAATTGCGGCGCTTGCCGATACCGAATTCGTCGCGAACAGCCGCGCGCATAACCTTGAATGGCGCGAATGGATGGCGAGCGAAGTCGCCTCGCTGTCGAACCACGGTCTGCGTGCGGTGCCGTCATGGGCCAATTTCCTGATGGTCATATTCGACGGCAAATGCAGCGCGGAAACAGCTTACAAGGCGCTGATGGATGAAGGCTATATCGTCCGCTGGCTGCCCGGGCAGGGTCTCGCAAATGGCTTGCGCATGACAATTGGCACCGAACAAGAAAATCGCGGATTGATGGCGGCGCTGCGCAAGATACTGGAAGCAACACAGCTGATGCTTCCGTTCGCGCGCGTAACAATCATTGGTCTGGGGCTAATCGGCTCATCAGTGGCGCGCGCGGTCAAGGCGCAGATGCCCGATGTGCGGGTTACCGGCCATGACGCTGATGTGGCCGTGCGGGCAAGGGCAGTGGCGCTTGGCATTTGCGACGATGTCACCGACACCGCAGGTGCATCGGTTACCGATGCCGATCTGGTCATCCTCTGCGTCCCCGTCGGCGCGATGGGCGCAGTTGCCGAAGAGTTCGCCGAAGACCTGCCCAGCGACGCCATCATCAGCGATGTCGGATCGTGCAAGCAAAGCGTTGCCGATGCACTGGCCGCTGCCTTGCCCGGCGCAATGATCATCCCCGCACATCCCGTAGCGGGTACCGAAAAAAGCGGTCCTGATGCCGGTTTTGCGACGTTGTTCAAGGGCCGCTGGTGCATCCTGACGCCGCCCGAAAACGCGCCCGAAGTTGCCGTCGAGCGCCTCCGGACTTTCTGGCAGCGCCTCGGTGCAGATGTCGAAATCATGGATGCCCGCCACCACGACATGGTGCTCGCGATTACCAGCCACCTGCCGCACCTTATCGCTTACACCATCGTCGGCACAGCGGACGATCTCGAAGGCGTGACGCAAAGCGAAGTCATCAAATATTCGGCAGGTGGCTTCCGCGACTTTACGCGCATCGCAGCGTCCGACCCGGTGATGTGGCGCGATGTGTTCCTTGCCAACAAGGAAGCCGTTCTCGAAATGCTCCAGCGCTTCTCCGAAGATCTGACCGCGCTGCAACGCGCCATCCGCTATGGCAAGGGCGACGAGCTGGAAGCTTTATTCAGCCGCACCCGCGACATCCGCCGTTCGATTGTCGAACAGGGACAAGACGATGACGCACCCGACTTCGGGCGCAAGCATTAGGCGTTGAGCGCGTTCATCGCCGAATGCACACGTGCCTCAACCTCGGCGCGCGGCAATCCGGCAGGAATTTCCTCGCCGACCTTATAGGTAATCACCCCTGACCGGCGCAGCCAATGGTCGCGCGGCATCAGCTTGCCGCTGTCCACTGCCACTGGAACCACCGGTACACCCAGCATCTTGTAGAGACCGGCAAAGCCCGATTGTAACGGCGGGCAATCGCCATGAACGACGCGTGTTCCCTCGGGAAAAATGATAATCGGGCGGCCATCGGCAAGCAGCGCTCGAGACCGGGTCAGCATGTCGCGCAACGCCGTCGCGCCGCCGTCGCGGTCTACCGGGATCATGCCGTACGCCAGCGCCGCCTTGCCCCAGAAGGGAATATCGAACAGCTGTTTCTTCGCGACCACCGACGGCATGCGAAAAACGCGGGGCATGTCGATGGTTTCGTACATGCTTTCATGCTTGATGGCGTACAGCACTGGTCGGTCGAGCATCTCGCCGTCAATCCGCACGTTGATGCCGAGCAGCCATTTTGCGCAGAAATGCTGGTAACGTGCCCAGCCGCGCACCGCCCAGCGCATCAAAGCGGGCGAGGTCAGGCTACCAATAAAGGCGGTTACGGCGTGGAAGACCGAACCACTGAAAAAAATGATGGTGAACAACACCGTCCTTATGGCTGTAGCCACTCTAGATCCCCACCAGCGCAGCCACCGCACGCAGCCAGTATTTATTATATTCCTTGAACAATGCGCGTAGCGAAGGCTGGGTCGAAACCGCATCATTGGTGACTTCGATTTGCGATGGCAAAGCGCGATCAAGCTCGAACCGTGCGCGGCGCATATGCCAATCGTGCGTAACCAGAGTTAATGTCTTAACCTTGTGTTTCGCGGCCCATCTTGCGGTTTCCAGCGCGTTGGAACGGGTGTCAACCGATGCAAATCCCAAATCGATGCAGCAATCGAAATATTTGGCAGAGCCTGCATATTGCGCGGCAAGTTCGGGCGGTTTCACGTCGCGATCAACGCCGGAGATGAGCATTTTTCTCGATTTGCCGGCTTTCAATATTTCAAGACCGCGATCAATGCGGTTAGCGCCGCCGGTCAATACCACAACCGCGTCGGTTTTTGCCAAAGCGGCTGGTTGCGGCAGGAGTAGCGCAAACCAAGCAAAGCCGAGCGCCCAGGCCAGAAGGACAAAAGACAGTATGCGTCTGATCATAACATCTTCTTGAGCGCCGAAACCACAGTCCAGCGGGCCATAAGCATGGCAAGCCCCATGACCGCAAGCGGAATAATCGCAAGCAGCACCCAGCCATACCACGGGAAGGCCGCGCCCGAGAGCAGCCCGGGCTCGACGGCCGAAAAACGCCCACCCAAGGTGAGAATGACAGCAGTGGCAGCACCAAAGCCGACAACGCCGCCGAGCAATGCGTCGAGCGCCACGCGCCGCTGGAACAGCCTTGCGGCCTGAAGGTCGGTGCCGCCCATCATGTGCATGATCTCGATCGTGCCGCGATGGGTATTCAACGTACTGCGAACGGCAAGGATGACCACTGCCGATGTCGCCACCAAGAGGAGCAGGAGAACGGTGACCGCCAACCAGACAAGGGCCGACATCAAGTCGAAAAATGGCTCCATCCAACTGCTGTGCGAATCAAGCCGGATACTGGGCGCAACGCTTTCAAGTCGGCTTTGCAATGACCGAAGCATTTCGCCATCCGGAGCTTCATCCAACTGCATATCGACCAAGGCTGGCACAGGAATATCGGCATCGATAACGCCGCTGCCGAGCCAAGGTTCAAGCAGGTTGCGGACTTCTCTGTCGGGCACCGCGTTGACGTTTGCTATGCCGGGAGCGCCGCGAAGGGCTTTTGCAACCGCAGATTTCTGAGCGGCGCGCGCCACGGGATCCGGTTCGATAATCTGGACGGTGACTTTGCTGGCAAGATCGGCGCCGCCTTTGCGCGCCGCGTCAGCCAGTGTAACGCCCGCCGCCGCAACCAGCAGCGTCAGGAACAGCATGATCGCGATCACCCACGGCATGGGACCCGAGAGACGGCCTTCGGGGATCAGCTTGCGGTCGTGCGCGGGAAGGGCGAAGTCCAATAACATCAGTTCTTCAGCACCAGCGGGCGAGGTGGATGTTTGAGCTGTCCCGTCGGGTCGGACAACCGACCCTTGTCGAGCCGCATCATCTGCGCATTCTCGATTTCCTGCAGCAAATGGATATCATGGGTTGCGACCACCACCGTCGTGCCGAGCCGGTTTAACGCCGCAAACAATTGCAGCAGCCGCCGCGCCATATCGGGGTCGACGTTGCCCGTTGGTTCGTCTGCAACGAGCACTTCGGGCCTGCCGATCACGGCTCGCGCAATCGCCACGCGCTGCTGTTCGCCGCCCGACAAAGTCGCTGGCCTTGCGTCGGCGCGCTCGGTTAGCCCGATCCACGCCAGCATTTCGGTGACCGGACCGTGCAGGTCCTTTTCCTGGATACCCGCAATGCGCAGCGGCAGCGCAATATTGTCGAAAGTCGACAGATGTTGCACAAGCCGGAAATCCTGAAACACCACGCCGATACGGCGACGGAAACCCGGCAGCCTTTCGCGCGGCAGGGTGATGGCGTCATGCCCGAACATCCGGATCGCGCCGCGGCTGGGCCGGTGGGCGAGATAAAGCAGCTTCAAAAGCGAAGTTTTGCCAGCGCCCGAAGCGCCAGTCAGGAAATAGAAGCTGCCGGGATATAGTGTGAAGCTCAGGTCCGCCAGCGTCTCCGCCCCCGTCCCGTATCTCAAGCCCACATTGTCGAATTCCACCACGCTCTGCATCGTGGCGAGAGATGGCACAAAGTGCGGGTGCGGGCAAAGCCTATTAACCAATCTTCGGCTGGTCAAGCCATGCCGTCCACAGCATTTTTTTATACTAGGGTTGCAAGTCTAAGGCTGCTGCTGTTTATGGGTGGCAATGCTGCTCGTCTGCCCTTCCTGCCGCACCCGCTATGTCGTGCCGGACAGCGCCATCGGCATGGATGGCCGCCAGGTCCGTTGCGCCAATTGCAAGCATAGCTGGTTTCAAGGTGGGGCAATTCTGGCTGTGCCGCCTGCGCCGCCGGTTGTGGCTCCGGCAGTGGCCGCGCCTGTTGTCGAAGCCGCGCCGGTAATTGCACCTCCCCCGCCCGCACCGCCAGTTGCCGCACCGGTCGATGAACCTGTGCAGCCCAGCTTCGCGCGTTTCGATCAGGACCGAGCGTCCGAGGCCGTTTTCGTCGAACCGACCGTGGCGCGAACCTCCTATTTCGAAGAGCCGCCGCCACAAAGCCATTTTGCCCATGAGCCGCCGTTCAAACCTCGTCGTAACCCAGCAAAAATGTGGACGATGGCCGCAGTTGCCTTTGCGGTTGCCGTTGCCGGCATCGGCGGCGCGGTCTGGTATTATGGCGTGCCGAATATGGGCTTGGGCATGGCAGGCGCGGAACCAGATCTCAAGATCGTTCTGAACCAAAATCTTGAACTCAATGAACGCGCCGACGGCACGCCCTATTTCATCGCGAGCGGCAGTATCGTCAACCCAACGGCAAGCACGCAGAATGTGCCCGAGATGCTGGTGACGCTGAAAGATTCGGGCGGGCGTCCGGTATATAGCTGGAAGATGAAGGCGAAAGTACGCTCGCTCGCCCCCGGGGCCAAGGTCGATTTCAGCGAAGCGCGGCTTGACGTGCCGTTGGCCGCAACGCAGATCAGTGTTGGCTGGGTCTTGAACGAGGGTTAGCCGCCCGAAAGCGCCTGCCACGCATAGGCAATGTCACTGATGGCGGCCCTTACTTCTTCGATTTTACCAAGATCATCTTCTTTTGCCGCCTCGTTAAGGCTTCGCGCCGCAGAGCGGTAAATGCGATTCAGAACCGGTGCCAGATCGCCGCCATTGGCAAAATCGAGACTGCCCTCCAGCGCCAATATTATGGATAGGGCCTTTGCCAAATACGCATTGCCCGCGATCACCTTGCCTTGGGCGTGCTTGGCGATAATCAGGTCAAGCGACCGCAAAAGCTCCTCGTAAAGCAGGCCGACCAGCCCATGCGGACTGGCGCTGGCGACGCGGCTTTGCAGATCGAGCGCCCGGTAATGCTGGCTGGCAACGGCAGGATGGATATTGGACCGCATGGATTCAGCTATCGCCGCTGTTCCAAAGCTTGATCTGTTGTTCCAGATAGCTTTGGGTTGCTCTCAACGCGCCGATCCGCGCATCCATTCCGGCATATTGTTTTTCAAGACGTGTGCGATAGGCGTCCTCGCGTTGCTCCATCCGATCCCGGTTTTTGGCGATAAAATCAGCCTCGCGCTGCAAGGACGAACGGACTTGCTCGAGCGCGCCGTTGCTGCCCACCGCAGCATCGCGCAACGTGTCCAAGGCAAAGGCTATTCCCGGGTCGGTTGCTTCGGTCCGCGTCGCATCGCGTGGCGGATTGAAAATGGCTTCCACCGCGTCGGGAAAATCGCGCAATGCGGCCTCCAGCTTGGCAGCGTTCAGCGATATTGTTCCGTCGCGATTGGTCGAGATACCGACATCTGACAACGACCGGATGTTGCCATCGCCGGTCAGCGGTTGTGCGATCAACGCGCTCAACTGCCGCTCGAAGGCACGTAGCGCCGGGTTGCCATTATTGGCCAAACGTGCGGATTGGGCGTCGTTCTTGAGCGTGTTGAACACCGAGACGAAATCACCCAATGTCTGTTTCAATACATCGTTGGGCCGGGTGGAACTTATGGCGATGGTAGCCAGCGGATCGGCTTTCTTGAGCGAAATCGTCATACCGGGCACCACGTCGCTGAAGCTGTTGGTTGCGCGGGTGTAAGCAACGCCGTCGACGGTAAAGGCTGCATCGCTGGCGGTTTGACCGACGGTCATCGCGGCGCTTGCAAATTGGCTGAGGCCAGGTGCTGCACCCGCGTCGGCGGTAAGTACAAATGCCTTTGCCGCGCCGCTTTCGCCTTTCAGAACCAGCCGATATTGGCCCGCGTCGTTGATAACACTGGCCCGCACACCGCTGCTGGTAGCGTTGATGGCCGCAGCAATGCCGTTCAGGCTATCGTTCGACGAATCGACGGCAACGGCAAAATCTGTCCCGCCAACGGTCAGCGTCATCGCACCTTGTCCAACCGGATCAGTCGCCGATGCAACATAGCCGGAATATATGGTCTGCGCTTTGGCAAGGCTGCTGACGACGATTTCGCCGGCATAGCTGCCCAGCAAGGTGCCGGGATTAGAGGTCACGGCAATCGCGCTGTCGTCCGACGTCACCGGCTGGCTACGTAACGTGCCGCCCGCAGCCAGTTCCGCTAGCGAATCTGCGAAGTTGTCAAGGTCGCTACGCGCTTGCGCCAATGTACTGACCTTGGCCTGATTGGCGCGCGTCAATGCGTCGAACCGCTGCACTTTCGGTGCGCGCGATGCTGCGGCCAGGTCGGCGACCAGCCCGGCGGTGTCGATGCCTGAGCCAAAGCCCAGGCTATTTGCGATTGATGAGAGCATGTCTGTTCCTTCGTGCTTTCATACGGCCAGCAGCGCCTAGGCTTTAGGCGGCGCGTCGGCCATCAGCATCGAATCGCTTGGTCGCGGGAACATCGACGATGGGTTTGGCCAGATCATTGGCAAGCGCATTTTCAAGCCGGAAGACAAAAGCGAGGATCGCCGCAACTGCAACATACAGGTCTTCGGAAACGGTTTTGCCTGTGCGGGTGGTGAAATAGATGGCGCGGGTGAGTTGGGGATATTCAAGCGTAGGCACTATATTCTCTTTGGCCAAGGCTTTAATCGCCAGCGCCACATCACCGCGTCCGCGCGCGACGACGACGGGCGCGGCATCAAGGCCGGGGCGATAGCGCAGCGCCACCGCAAAATGCGTCGGGTTGGTAAGAACGACGCTCGCATCAGCCATGCCCTTGCGCGCCGATGACATCAGCACCTCCTGCTGCCGCGCCCGCATCGCCTGTTTAAGCTCTGGCGCACCATCGCTTTGGCGCATTTCCTCCTTCATCTGCTGCTTCGACATCCGCAGCCTTTGGTTACGGCGCAGAAACTGGACCGGCAGGTCGATCCCAGCAATCAGCAGCAGTCCTGCCGACAGGACTGCAACGGTGAGGATGATCTTGTCGCCGATGTGACCGACAGCGCTTGCAGGATCGGTCGCTGCCAATCCCGGCATTGTCGCAATATCGCTGCTGATCATCCAGTATCCGGCATAGCCCAGCGCGACCACTTTGGCGGTGGCCTTGACCAGTTCGATCACGCCTTGCATGTCCGAATATCCGTTTCAAGCCTGCCAGCGGATTGATCCGGCTCGCCTTGAAAGCCATTGCCTTGCTGCGCATCCCGAGCGAACCCAGCATCGCAGGTGCTGCGAGCGCCGCAACGATGCTCAGGACAAGCAGTCCGAAAAACGGCAGCATTATTTGCGTCAGCGGGCCTGAAATCGAATCGAGCGGCTCGAACCGGTCCGGGTTCGACAGATCGAGCGAAAGCCCGCCTTTCAGCAACGCCTTGCTTGCGGAGAAGAACCAGCCGCCAAGCGCCACCAGCCATGCCGCGCCCGCCAGCATCATGATCGCGGTTGCGAATTCTTTCGATGACAAGAACATCGCCTTCCTTGACCGCATCGGCCTTTCGCTTCGCGGTTGGCGCCTCGGTTTGCTGGTCCTTGTCGGGCGCCTCAGACACCGCCGCTACCGATCAGTTGCGCCTGATCCAGAGCCAGACGGATCGTGTGACTGATAGTATCGGCCATGACCGGCGTCGCCATTCCCAGCAGCAATATTCCTGCCAACAGGGCTGCGGGCATTCCGACCGCAAAGAGATTGAGCGTGGGCGCAGACCGGGCAATCATGGCCATGATGATTTGGACAAGTACGAGCGCGAAGCCGACGGGAAGCGCAATCGACAGTCCGGCGGCAAAGGCCAGGCTACCGAATTTGGCGATGCCACCAACTGCGGCGAAGGACAGCCAGGCCGCGCCCGGCGGGAGCGCCCGATAGCTCTCGGCGATGATCGCGATCAGCGCCAAATGCCCGTCCGCAGCGAGAAACAGGAACATCGCCAGCATCGAAAGAAACTGCCCGACGGCAGGGCTGGAGGCGCCGGTGCTCGGGTCCGCCATCGAGGCAAAGCCGAGCCCCATTGCGTTGCTGATCGCTTCGCCCGCGACGCAGCGCAGCGGCAAAGGCGATCTGGATCACGAAGCCAAGGGCAAGTCCCAAGACGACTTCGGCAACGATCATGAAAAAGCCTGGGATCGAGACGATACCTGCCGCCGGAAGGGCCATGTTTGCCGCTGCCGCTGACGGAATGCCAATGGCGAGCGCGAGAACCAGCCGCAACTGCACTGGGACCGATCCTGCCCCGAACATCGGTGCGGCAAGAAAGGCGGCACCGGGCCGGATCATCGCGACCATCCAAACCAGCAACTGCTGCTCGACATTTTCGAGGCCCGCCGGGATCATCGCACCAGCAATGGGATTTGCGCAAAAATGTCCCGGGTGAAATCGGCAAGCAGGATCATGATGCTCGACCCGAATAATGCAAGGGCAATCGCGACCACGATTAGCTTTGGAACGAAACTCAACGTCTGTTCGTTGATCGAAGTCGCCGCCTGCACCATGCCGAGCACGACACCCGAGACCAATGCCGGGAATAAGGATCGGTGCCGAACCCAGCGCCAATATCCAGAGCGCCTGCTGCGCGATGCCAATGAAATAATCCTGGTCCATCGCGCTAGCTCACAAACGAACTGGCGAGCGAACCCATGGTCAGCGCCCAGCCGTCGACCAGCACGAACAATAACAGCTTGAACGGCATCGAGATGATCGTCGGCGACAGCATCACCATCCCCAAAGACATTAATGCCGAGGCTACGATCAGGTCGATGATCAGGAACGGCAGAAAGATCATGAAGCCGATTTGAAATGCGGTTTTCAGCTCGCTGGTGACGAAGGCAGGGAGCAGGATCGAGAACGGCACGTCGGCGGGCGTCGCGAATTTGCCCGCTTTGGCGATATCGCTGAACAAGGCGAGGTCGGACTTGCGCGTCTGCTTGATCATGAAGCCGTGCATGGCGGTGGCCGACGTCGAGAGCGCCTGTTCGAAGGTCACTTCGTCGCGGCCATAGGGTTCGAGCGCTTGCGTGTTGATGGTGCTCAACACTGGCTGCATCACAAAGATGCTGAGGAACAGTGACAGCCCAACCAGCACCTGGTTCGGGGGTGTTTGTTGCAGGCCCAAAGCCTGGCGCAATATAGACAGCACGATGATGATCCGGGTGAAACTGGTCATCATCAGGATCAGCGACGGCAAAACCGTCAGCAAGCCCATCAGCAGCAGGATTTGCAGCGACAGCGAGAGTGGGCGGCCATCACCCGCGACCGTATCAAGTGCCTTTTCAAGGCCCATGCCGGTCGAGGTCGCAAACGCCGCATCACCACAAAACAGTGCGATGGCGAGCGCGAATACTGCCAACAGCTTACGCATCGGAACCGCTTCCGAGCCGGCTGATGCCGCTGCGCGAAACGCCCAGCAACATGGTTTCGCCGCCAAATTCGACAACCAGCAGTTTGCCGTTGGTGCCGAGCGCGACGGCGTCGACGATGCGAACGGGGCGGCTGCTTGTCGGCCTGGCCGGTAAGCCCAGCTGGACCCGCTTCCACAGGGCCAAAGACCCCCAAGCCAGCCCGCCGATAAGCGGCACCACCAGAAGCAACCTCAACAGATATTCCCAGATCATGAGCGACGTTCCAGCCCGGCAAGACGTCGGTCGGCGGCGATGACATCGACAACCCGAATGCCGTAGCGGCCGTCAACTTCGACGATCTCGCCCTTGGCGATCAGCGTGCCGTTGGCGATAATATCCAGATGATCGTTTGCCTGCCGGTCCAGTTCGACAACGCTGCCTTCGCCTAAGCGAAGCAGCTCTGTCAGCGTCAGCGACGCCGAACCGACTTCGACTGAAATGCGAAGCGAAACGCCTGCCAAAAGATCGAAATTGCCCTCCGATGATGCCGGTCGCTTGGTCGGTGCTTCGGTCATGTTGCTCATTGGTCCATTTCCTTTTCCATTTTCTCGATAAGAAGCGCGGCGCGGCCATTGGCTTCGCCGAGCGAGCCGTGCGCGAATATGTGGCCCGCCACGGTCAGTGGGATTTGCGCCGGCAGCAGCAGCGGCAAAATATCGCCGGGCGCGAGTGTGAGCAGTCGCTGGAACGAGATATCGCTGCGGGTGAGTATCGTTCGGGCGGGCAACCGGACGCGCATAGCCGCTGCGCGCATGCGGTCGGTCCACGCTGCATCGGAGGGCGTGTCGTTTTGGGAGTTGCCTTCATTGCGTTTGGACAGCCCGCCTGCGGCTTCCGCAGACAATATCAGGCTAATCACAGCGGGTTTGATTGCGCCACCTTCGCACGTGAATGGCTGGACGGTTATGGCCTCACGCGCTTTGGGCCAGACTGCTTGGAGCAGGTCTGTCTGTGCTTCGCCAAACTTGATCGGTCCCAAGCCTGCGGCTTCGAGCAGCAACGCAAAGCGTTCGCCGATTCGTGAGACAAATTGCAATTCGGCCGCCGTAAATTCGGTCTGGTTTGGAACGGTGCCGCAACCGCCATAATGCAAGTCGACGATCTGGTTGACCAGATTACCGGGTACATGGACGAGCAGGTCGTCATTGCACCCGGCGGTGCCAAAACGGAGCAACGCGCCATGCGGGTTTTGCGAAATCCGCCATTCGGGATAACGCGCAACGTTCGCACTACCTGCTGTGACCCCGATTTGTCCGGTTGAACGACTGTCGAGAACAGCCTGCATCCCCCGCGCGAGCTTTGCAGCAAGCGGTTCAAGAGCAGCGATATCCGCCGTTTCGTTCTGAGCGCGGACGAGTGGCATTGCTTGGGGCGACCCGGCCATTACTGGATCACCAGGTTGGTGAAATAGACATTGTCGATCCCGCCAAAGCCCTCTTTCTGGCGCAGCACTTCGTTGATCGCCTGCGTCAGGTCGCGTTGCAGCATCTGTTTTCCTTGCGGGGTCGAGAGAACGGCGGCGTCCTGTTGCGACAGGACCATCAGAACCGAGGAGCGAATGGGCACCGCTTGCCGCTCCACATTCTGCACGAGCTTGCCGTCATAATAAGTGGCAAGGCTGATGCCGAGTTGAACGAATCCGGCGCCATCGGCGAGGTTGGCGGTAAAGCTTTGGTCGAGGCCGATATAGGTCACTTCGAATTTCTTCGGATCGACCTTCTGGCGGTCGTTCTCGACCGCGACCGTCCCTTCCTTGAGCGCGACTTTGCCCTCCTCGCCTTCGGCAGGTGCCTCGGACGGCTCGTCGCTGCGCTCGACCAGCTTCGGGCGGTGTGGGTCTTCTTCGGCTTCTTTGCCGGTTACGCCGCCGTTCAGATACATACCACCTGCGGCACCGCCTGCCGTCAATAGCGTCGCACCGACGCCGATCAGCAGCATTTTTTTGCTTTTGCCAGATTTGATTTCGGGTTTTTCCTTGGGTTTCGTCATGTGCTGATATCCTGTTTAGGCAAAGCGGCCGCGCTGCGGCTGCATTGGTGCGGGGTTGAGTTGCGTTAGAAACGTCGGCTGCGCTGATTGGCGGAACGGGAGCCAGCGGTCGGGATGCTGTGTCTGCGAATGGTCGCGTGCATTCCCCATCTGCTGGCCGCCCAGAAGGTCGCTATTGACGAGCTTGAGGCCAGATTGGCGCAATTCTTCGGTCAGTTTCGGCTGTTCGGCGGCCAGGATTCGCGCGGCGGTCTCGGTGCTGGGTTGCAACTGGATATTGACACCATCGGCTTGCGTGCTGATCGCGACATCGAGATTTCCGAGTATCTCTGGCGACAGCCTGAATTTCAGCCGCCCGTCGCTTGAGGCCACTGCGACTATTTCGCGCGTGAGCTGGTCCAGCCATAGCGTGTCACGAGCCAAATCCAGATGGCCGGTCGCGACAGGCTCAGACGGGGCAGCGGACGGCGTGATGGCGGCGGGATGCACGATTTCCAACGCTGCCTGGAACGGCATGATCGAGGTTGCGGGCTTTTCGGTCAATATGGATTTTGACGGTAAATCGATGATATTGGTGATTTCCGGTTCGCGCTGGGTGACTGTCGGTGCGGGTTTCAGCCCGACAAGCGGACCCGAGGGCAAGGGCACGATTGCAACAGGCGCTTCGGTTGTCCGAGTGATGAGAGATACTGCTTCCGGGGAGGCGGGACATTCATCAGTGTCGTCATCGGGTGTTTTGATCGATTCCTCGATACTTGCGGCTTGCGGCTTTGCTTCGGTTACCGTCCGAAAAGGCAGGGCGATGACGGGAGGCAGTGGCGGTGGCGCATTGGGTTGTAGTTTTGCTTCCGGCGCAGATTTCAAAACTGGTTCGGGCATTATATCGGCGGAAGCTTTTTCCGGGAAATCGGACATGACCGGTGGAACCGCTGCCGGTGCGGTGACGATGCTGTGTGTGACGGCTGCATCCGGCATCGGTTGCCCGAACGATGGCATTTCGTCTTGCGACAGAGTGACTGTGCTATTTGAAAACCCTGCATTCAGCATCGATTGGCCAAACGGTGGACCTTGATCGGGTGACGCCGCCGCCACGCTTTGCTTAGCCACCGCTTTTGGCATCACTTGCTCGAATGATGGCATTTGTTCCGGCAATGCGGGGACAATGCTATTCGCCAGTTCTGCCCTGGGCATAAGCTGGTCGAACGACAGCATGTGACCATCCGTTGCGGCGACCGGCATCTGGGCGACTGGCATGACAACCGGGATGAGCGGGCTGACGTTCATAGCTCGTCACCCGCCCGCATAGGCCGAAAGCAGCGCGCGGAATTTTCGCGCATTTCGACATCGGCGGCGTTTTGCCGTAGGGCTTTCTGGAGCAATGTGTTTGCGTTTTCGGCTTTTACGTTCGCTGCAATAATGTTGGATTGGCGCATAGAAACATGCTGCAAAGCTTGCTCGAGCGACCCGGCTGTCGAAGAGCGGGCGTGGGCCAGCCGGATGGCCATTTCTGAGATCGCCGCAAGCGAGGCACCATCGGTACCCCCTGCAGCGACTATGGTGTCGCGCGCCAGCGTTTCTATCCGTTCGATCACCGATTCGATTTGGCGCGCTCCTCGCCGGGCGTGCGCCAGTTCCTGCTGCGCAATCCGGTGCTCGATCGTGCGGATACGGACGAGGCGTCGGCGTCGGTCATCGGCGCAGGTCATCGTCCGAAACCTTCCAATAAAGTGTCGCGTGATTGGGCAAAGCCAACCGACTGCGCGATGGGCTGTGAGAGATACTCGAGCATGTGGGGATGGGCCGCGATGGCATCATCAAGCAAAATGTCGTTGCCCGCAGCATAGGCGCCCATAAGCAAAAGGTCGCGGTTCTGCTCATGTGCCGACCAGAGCTGGCGAAACCGCGAAGCGGCGGATAGCTGCTCGGCATCGACGATATCGCTCATCACGCGCGACAGTGATCGGGCGATGTCGATCGCCGGGAAAACGCCGCTCTCGGCAAGTTCGCGCGACAGAATGATATGGCCATCGACAATGGCCCGGGCAGCATCGACTATGGGATCGTCAAGATCGCCGCCATCGGCAAGCACGGTATAGATGGCGGTAATCGAACCGCCGCTGCGGATGTCGACACCGGCACGTTCGACCAATTGGGGGATCAAAGCGAGCGATGACGGCGTATAGCCTTTCATCGTCGGCGGCTCGCCCAACGCAAGCCCGATTTCGCGTTGTGCATGGGCGATGCGGGTCAGGCTGTCGATCAGCAGCAGCACCTTTTTGCCACGCGCGCGGTAATATTCGGCAATTGCGGTCGCGCGCATCGCTGCGCGCAGGCGCATCAGGGGCGAATGATCGGCGGCCACCGCAACCACCACCGACTTGGCGGCGATGCGCGGGGTCAGCCTGGTTTCGATAAAGTCGCTGACCTCGCGGGCGCGCTCGCCAATCAGTCCAGTAACGATTATATCGGCGTCGATGCCTTCGAGGACTTGCCCCATCAGCACCGATTTTCCGACGCCCGATCCGGCGATGATTGCTACGCGCTGACCCTCGCCCAATGTGAGCAAGCCATTGATCGCGCGCACGCCGCAATCAATGGGCTTTGTCACCCGGCCACGCGCGAGCGGGTTGGTCGCAATTCCCGAAAGCGGCCAGGTTTCGGCGCAACCGGTCAAAGGTTTGCCATCGAGTGGCGCGCCATTGGCGTCGATAATCCGGCCCAGCAGGCCATCTCCGCAAGCGATTCGGTCATGACGACCTTCAGGGAACACTGCGGCGCCAGTGGAAACCGAGGAATTTTGGTCGAAAAGCTGAATAATGCTCAGATTGCCGCGAAAGCCGACGACTTCGCCTGCGACAAAGCCGCCGCCGGTGCGCGAAATTCTTGCCGCAGTGCCTATAGGATAGGGAAAAGCGGCTGCTTCGAGAAACTGTCCTTTGCACGATGAGAGCGATCCGACACGGCGAGGGCTTGCCGCGTCGAGGTGGATGCCGGCGAACATCGCTTGCGCGGCCTGTGCGAGACGGGCGTTCATGACGGTAACTCCAGCAGCTCACGCAGCCGTTCGATGCCAAGCGCGACGCCATGATCGATCCAGCCTTGCGAGCAATCGATGCGGACCATGCCGCGCGGCTGGCGGGCGTCGGTTCGAACGGCAAGCGCGTTGATGTGATCGCCCACCAAAGCGGCGTCGTCAGGGTGCAGGACGACCTGGCGTGCTTCGTCAGCCTCGGTAATGACCGCAACAGCTCGGGCAATTTGGGTTTCGATAAATGCGGTATCGATTTTGATGGTGTCGGTGATCTGCCGGACGAGCCCGAGTACAGTTTCGCGGAGTAATAGCGACAGCTCGGGCCCGGCCTCGGGTTTCAGCGCTTGCGTGCTTGCCAGCAAATCCAGCAGAGCGCCCTTTTCGACCTCAAAGGCAGTCGCCGCCATTTGCTGGCCATCGAGCAGGCCGCGCGCATATTCGTCAGCCGTTTCGGTCGGCGCTGCGTTCCGAACGCTCAACGCCCGCATCGGCTTGAATGCCGACCGATGCCCGGCGATGGCCGTCAATGACAGGGCAGTGATGACGGCGTCAGACATAATCGTCGCTTGTCCCGCCCAGCGTGATTTCGCCCGATGCTGCCATCTGGCGAGCGATAGCGATGACGGCCTTTTGTGCTTCTTCGACGTCGGAACGCTTCACAGCGCCCATGTCGGATATGTCGTCGCGGATCGTTTCGGCGGCACGCGCGGATAATGTCCCGAGCATCTTGTCGCCCAGAACATCGCTTGCGCCTTTGATCGCGAGTGCAATCTTGTCGGCATCGACATTGCGCAGAATTGCGCCAAGCGCCTTGGCATCGAGCGCAGCTAGATCGTCGAATACGAACATTTCCTCCTCGATTGCATCGGCGAGCAACCGGTCTTTCTTACGGAGTGATCTCAGCAACTTTTCGCCAAGCGGCCTAGAGAGATTGTTGACGATACGGGCAACATCGTTGCGACCGCCCAGTTTGATCTCAGGCGCATCGGCTTTGCGGCCCGAGTAAAGGCTGAGTATTACCTCCAGATCTTCGATGGCTTCGGCTGGTACCGATTGAAGTCGCGCCGAGCGGAATAAAAGGTCGGTTTGTTTGGTTTCATCAAGACCCGCAATCGCCTGGGCCGATACTTCGGGCAGCAGGACAGAAAGGATGACGGCTGCAACTTGCGGATGTTCCGAAACGATGATCTGCGTGATCGAGGGGATGTCCATCCAGCGCAACATATCGAGCGACGGTGCGCTCGTTTCGGGCGCAATTTCGGCCAGAATATTGTCGGCGCGAACGTTGCCCAGCGCCTTGTGCAACATGTCGCGGATGCGCAGTGGCGCCCCTACCGCCAGCGCGGACAGGTCACGGTTGCTTGCCACAAAATTCTCGAGCGCACGATCAACGTCGGTTTCGCTGGCATTGGCCGCGTCAAACATGCCTTTGCCGAGTGCCTTGACCTCGGTGGGCGTTAGATGTTGCAATATCGACGCGGCGTCGCCGTCTTCGAGCAACATCATCAGGATTGCCGCCGAAAATCCGCCGGTGATGGCAGGAATAATGGTGACGGCATCGCCTTCGTCGATCAGGATATCCTCATCCATTGGCTGGCTCCTTCACCATTTGCCGGACGACGAGGGCCGCGCGTTCCGGGTCCTGGCGAATGAACGAGCGAACGAGATTGGCGCGCGCTTCATAGCTCGGTGCGGCTTCGATCATTTCGATGGTGACTGCCGCGGGTGCACGTGGCACACCCGTCGCGGCGAGCAATTTTTGCTCCATGTCAGCGCGTTCCCTGGATGCCGCCATCCGGTTCTTGACCGCACCGACCAGCGGGCGTCCAATGATCAGGAACGCGAGCAGAGCGCCGAGCACAGCACCAACTTGCTGAACCAGGGGAAAGAACCAGGGTTGATCCCAGAAACTGACAGCTTGTTCGGCCTGTTCGGCAAAGGGTCGCGCCGAAATTGCGACCAGATCACCGCGTTCGGCATTGAAGCCGACCGCGCCTTTGACCAGATTTTCAAGCGCAGCAACGTCGGCGGCGCTGCGTTTCTTTTCGCCTTTGACCTCGCGCAGGGCGACGGCGACCGATAGACGGCGCAGGCCACCTTGCGGCTGATGGGTAACGGCAATTTCGCGTCCGACATCGAAATTGCGGGTATAATTCTCTTCGCTTTGTCCGGTGACTTCAGGTGAGCCCGCGCCAGCCACAGGCGGTGTAGTGCTGAGCTCGCTTGCTGGTGGCGGTTGGTTGGATAAAGCGCCAGGGACGCCAATTGCTGCTGGTTCGTTTCCACCCGACATCGACTTCGTGCCTTCTTCGCTACGCAGCGCGCGGTCGTTTTCGGGGTAGGTTTCGCGTGTCGACTGGCTTTCGCTGGCATCGACATCGGCGTGGACTTCGACCGAAAAATTACTTGGCCCTGCGATCGGCGTGAGCAGCGCGATGACGGCTTGGCGATAGCGTTCTTCCATCTGCATTTGCAGCTGGAACATCCGGTCGTCGGCCCCTGCCTGTTGCGAAGACAACAGCGCGCCGCTCTGGTCGATGACGGACACGGCTTCTGCTGAAAGATTTGGGACCGACGAGGCGACAAGATGCCGGATGGCGCGCACCTGCGCATCGGACAGGCTTCGGCCTTGCTGTAAGGTCAGCATCACCGACGCTGCTGGTTCACGCGCTTCGCGGACGAAGACGCTGGGCTCGGGCGTGGCGAGGTGAACGCGCGCAGTCTTGACCGCGTCGATGGCCTCGATGGTACGGGCAAGATCGGCTTCGCGCGCCCCGCGCAGGGTTTCGCCCTCGACCGCACGGCTCGATCCCATCGGCAGTGAAGCAAGTACCGCATCTCCGTTTGGCTGGGCCTTGGGCAGGCCCTGTCCTGCGAGCAGCATCCGCGCCTCGTGCAGTCTGCCCGCATCGACCGAAAGCGCCCCGGTCGCGGAATCGAGCGTGTAGCCGATGCCCGATGACGTAAGCGCGTCGGCAACGGCCGCCTTGTCGGCTTCGGCAAGGCCTTGGAACAATGGTGCCTGCGCAGGCGTGCTCAGCGCAAAATAGGTAATCGCCGCCAGCCCGACCGCGCCGGTCAATGCAAGTGCGGGCAAAGCCTTTCGCACCGCTGGCTGGCGGGTGAGGTCACGCAAACCATTCAGGCCAAGGGGCGTGACCGGGGTCGCGCGAACCATCTGGCTGCCGGCCAACGGTGCTTCGGGGGGAAGGATATGCTGCTCTGCCATCTACTAAACCGGCATGTTCATGATGTCGCGATAGGCCGACAGCAGCTTGTTGCGGACCTGCATAGTGGCCTCAAAACCGATTGATGCCTTTTGCCGCTCGACCATGACCGAGACGATATCGTGCGTATCGCCGCGCTCGTAAGCCGATGACAGCTCGTTCGCTTTGCCTTGCTGTGCGTTTACCGCTTGCAAGGCGTCGGTCATTGTCTGGGCAAAAGGAGTTGCCGCGACCGTAGCACCGGTGTCCGCACCGCGCCCTGCGGCTCGTTGCAAAGCCCCGTTTTGGCTCAATATGCTGGAGCGCATTTGTAACAGTCGGCTCTGGTCTATCGTCGACATCTGCTTTGGTCCGAAGGCGGGATTGCCTTTGCTGGAGCGTAAGCAACGCACGTGCCAGATTGATCTGCGCGGCAGATTTCGGCGCTTTTCAGGCCTTTGCCGCATCGATGCGCCAATATTCCGACACCAAAAATTAAAGCGCCGCCGCCGCCCGCCGTTTCTGCTTGCCGAGGCTGCTCACGCAAACGGGCTGCCCCATTTGAGAGACAGCAAAGGAATTCAACATGACAGTCATCAACACCAACGTAAGCGCGCTTCGCGCCCAGAATGCATCGCGCATGGCGAACAATTCGCTCGGCCAGGCTATGGAGCGCCTGTCGAGCGGCAAGCGTATCAACTCGGCAAAGGACGATGCCGCAGGCTTGGCTATTGCCACCCGCATGGACGCCAAGGTCCGCGGCCTTAACCAGGCCGTGCGTAATGCCAATGACGGCATCAGCCTCGCGCAGACTGCGGAAGGCGCGATGGCCGAAATCTCGAACATCCTTGTCCGGATGCGCGAACTGGCAGTGCAATCGTCCAACGGTACCGCCGCCGCCTCTGACCGGACCGCAATCGACGCCGAAGCCGACGCGCTCGTCGCACAGATCGGCGACATCACCTCGCGCACCGATTTCAACGGCACCGTCCTGATTGACGCAGCCAAGACGATCAGCATCCAGACCGGCGTCGAAAGCGGCGAAACCGTTGATATCGCTCTGGTCGCGATGACGGCGGCTGGTCTTGGCGTCGCGGCAGTCGACCTGTCGACTTCGGCGGGCGCAAGCACTGCATTGAACCTGCTCGACACCGCAATCGACACCGTCGCCACGCAGCGCGCCAATATCGGTGCGGTGCAGAACCGTCTCGATGCGACTGTCAACAATCTGACATCGACCGCCACCAATTTGACGGAGTCGAAATCGCGGATCGAGGATGCCGATTTCTCGGCAGAATCGACCAAACTCGCCTCAGCGCAGATTTTGAGCCAGGCATCGACCGCGATGCTGGCGCAGGCGAACCAGAGCCAGCAGGGCGTACTCAACCTGTTGCGCTAAAACTAGAACCTCGGGTCGCGCCCGAAGGAGACGATACCCCGGCGGTGGTCCGCCGGGGTATTTTCGTGCGTAAAGTTGGCTTGAATTCCGCTACACAGATGTCTATGCGGACCGCCTTGGCCCAAGCCAAAGCCGCCTTAGCTCAGTTGGTAGAGCATCGCATTCGTAATGCGGGGGTCGTAGGTTCAAATCCTATAGGCGGCACCATTTTCGCAGCTACGCCAATATTTCCACTCCCGGTCCCGGTTGTTCGATCATGATGAGCGGTTTTTCGCCGTCCGGCGTCTGATATTCTCTCTCCACCACCGCCTGTACGTGCGCGACGCGATCAACTGGCAGCACCGCTACGCACGCCCCGCCAAAGCCGCCGCCGGTCATCCTTGCGCCGCCTCCTGAGCCTGTCGAAGGATCGCCAATTGCAGCCTGTAATATCTCGACCAGCCGGTCGATGGCGGGGACGGTGATTTCGAAATCGTCGCGCATCGAGGCGTGGCTTTCGCCCATCAATTGCCCGAGCGTTTTGAGGTCGGATTTTGCGAGCGCGGCGGCGGCGTCGAGCGTGCGCTGGTTCTCGGTAATGACATGGCGCGCGCGGCGTCGCGTTTCGGGATCGAACGTCGCGGCTTCGAGCATATTGAGGTCAGCATCGCGCAGCGCAGCCACGCTCATTGATCGCGCGGCGGCCTCGCACTGGCGGCGGCGTTCGTTGTAATGGCCCTTCGACCAGCCCGCGCGTAACACCTGAATGAACGATCATGATGGCCACGTCATCGGGGATGGGGGCGTCGGTGAGTTCGAGGCTGCGGCAATCGATGAGGAGCGCGTGGCCTGCCTTGCCCTGCGCGGAGATCAACTGATCCATGATGCCGCATTTGGTACCGACAAAATCGCACTCGGCGGTTTGGGCGATTTGTGCGAGGCGGGTGCGGTCAATTTCGGTGCCAGTCAACGCCAGCATTGCCTGCCCGACGGCGACCTCGAGCGAGGCGGAGGAGGAGAGGCCAGCGCCTTGCGGCAGGTTGCCAGCGATGGCAAGGTTCGCACCGGTGAGTGCATAACCCGCCTTTTGCAACGCATCGACCATTCCGCGCACATAATCGGCCCAGCCCTGTTCGCTCTTGGGAATCGCGGACAGGTCGAAGCTGTCGGTGGCATTGCCGAAATCGGCGGCAACAATGCGGACTTCGCGATCGGTGCGTTTGCTGGCGGCGACCATCGTTCCCGGGCCGATGGCGCAGGGCAGGACAAATCCGTCATTATAGTCGGTATGCTCGCCGATCAGATTCACCCGTCCCGGCGCGCGGGCGACGAGGTCTGGCTGGCTGCCATAAGCGGCGATGAAGGTCGATGTCACCCGGGCGTGGAGGGCGGCGTCCAATGGCGTCATGTGGCGCTCCGGTAATGCACGGGGCTTTGCGCGCGCAAAGTTGCGGCGGCGGTTTCTGGGGTCAGGTCGCGCTGCGCTTCGGCGAGCATTTCATAACCCACCATAAACTTGCGCACGCTCGCCGAGCGCAGCAGCGGCGGGTAGAAATGTGCGTGCAACTGCCAATGCGGGCCTCCCCGGTACCGGGCGCGCCGTGCCAGCCCATCGAATAAGGAAAGCTGGTCTGGAACAGATTGTCGTAGGCAGTAGTCACCGCCTTGAGAATTTCGGCAAGGCTGTCGCGCTGCGAAGGCCCGAGCATGCTCATCCGCTGGACGAGAAAGCGCGGAAGCAGAAGTATTTCATAGGGCCAACTTGCCCAGTAAGGAACGACGGCAATCCAGTCTTCGTTGATCGCTACGGTGCGCGTGCCATCAACTGCTTCGGCGTCGGCATAAGCGAACAGCATATTCTGGCCCATGTCGGCAAACCACTGCCGCTGGGTTTCATTTTCGCGCGCTGCTTCAGCAGGCACATAGCTTGTCGCCCAGATCTGCCCGTGCGGGTGCGGGCTGGAGCAGCCCATCATCGCGCCCTTGTTTTCGAAAATCTGGACATAGCCGTGGGTGGCGGAGAGTTCGGCTTCCTGTAAGGCCCATGTATCGACGACCGCGCGGATCGCGAGCGGCGGACATTTCGGGTAGCGTTTTGTTGTGGTCAGGCGAAAAACAAATGACGCGGCAGGTTCCCGTGGCGGGCGCAGCTTCAAAAAAGAGCCCTTTGCTTTTCACGTCTTCGGCTGGTTCGGCAAGCAACGCGGCGAAGTCGTTATCGAAGACGAAGACGTCGTTATAATCGGGGTTGGCGATGCCGCCCGCGCGGTGATTGCCAGGGCAAAGATAGCAGCCACTGTCATGCGATGGCTGAACCAATGTATCGGGTTCGTCCTGCTGACCCTGCCACGGCCTTTTGGCACGATGCGGCGAGACGAGCAGCCATTCGCCGTTAAGCGGATTAAAGCGGCGGTGGGGTTGGTCAGACATCGGGCAAGCTCCAGTCGATGGGCGGCAGGCCTTCTGTCGATGTCAGAAATCGCATTGCACTGCGAGAAATGGCTTACAGCCCAAAAAGCCGTTATGCGCCGACAGCGGCGAAGGATGCGCAGCTTTCAACACAAGATGGCGTGAGCTATCGACGAACGCGGCCTTCTTTTGCGCATAAGCGCCCCAGAGCATGAAGACGACCGGTTCGGCTTTGTCGTTTACCAACCGGATCACCGCATCGGTAAACCGCTCCCACCCTTTCTGGCTGTGCGAGGCGGCCTTCGCCATTTCGACGGTCAGCACGCTGTTGAGCAGCAGGACGCCCTGCTGTGCCCAATGTTCGAGGAAGCCATGGCGCGGACGGGGGAGACCTAGGTCGCTCTCCAGTTCCTTGTAGATGTTGAGCAGGCTCGGCGGCGGGCGGACGCCGGGCTTGACGCTAAAGCACAGCCCATGCGCTTGGCCGGGGCCGTGATATGGGTCTTGCCCCAGTATGACGACGCGCACCTTGTCGAGCGGCGTCAAATCGAGCGCTCGGAACCATTCATTGCCCTTGGGGTAAATGGTCTTCCCGGCCGCCTTTTCCGATGTAAGGAAAGCTTTGAGCGACGCCATATAGTCCGAGCTAAACTCGGGCAGCAGCGGCGTTTTCCAGCTTTCGTGGAGGTCGATGTCAGGCATAAACGGGTCGGCTCGTAAGATGTAAAAACGGCGGGACGGAAAGACGAAAAAGACAATCAGGCTCTATAGTGATTATTGTAAACCTTTCTGATGCCTTGCTTCAGCGTTTCGGAACCAAAGTTCAGCAAAAGGCCAATGGGCAAGTTCATTAATCGAATGTAGGTTAGCGTCTGTTTGACGTGAACGGGACCGAGAAGTTCGATCGATTTCAACTCGATCAGCAGGATATTCTCGACAAGCAGGTCATAGCGAAATGCATCGCGATATTCTTTGTCCTGGAAAATGATATTGACCGGCTTTTGCCGGTCGACGGTCAATCCTGCTTCGACCAATCGGTCGTATAAAATCAATTCATAAACCGTTTCTGAAATCCCCGGCCCGATTTCACGATGCAAGAACATCGCATGATCGAGAACGACTTCCGTCAGCTTTTCCGCCTTGTCCTTCAATTCAGTCATCCCGTCCTGCCGTCTTTTCGTCCTGCCGTTTTTACATTATTCAGCTCTCACATCCGCCAGCAACGCCGTCCAAGCCTCGACTTCCTTCTTGCTCGCTGGCCCAAGCAACTCCATCGCGTGGCGGAGGCGTTCGCGGATTATGTCGCGGCCAAGGTGGACGATGGCGTCGAACAGGGGGACGCCTTGCGGCTGGCCGGTGATCGCGATGTACATCGGGCGGATGATGTCTTTCAGCTTGGCGTCGAGGACTTCGGCGGTGCGGCGCAGCGTGACTTCGACACCTTCTTTGTTCCATTCGATCAGCGCGTCGAATTGCTGCAAAGCGAGGGTGTAGGCGGCGCGTTGTTGGTCCTGGTCCAGCTTTACGCCGTCACGTAAGGCGTCGACGGTCAGGCCTTCGATGCGGTTCATGAAAAACATCGCGGTGAGGTTGCCGAGGTCGGAAAGCTTGGTGATCCGGCCTGCGCCATTTCGGCGATGGGGGTTAGATAGGCGTCATTCAGCGCCCATGCCTTTACTGCATCAAGGAACTGCGTCGTATCGAGTTCTTCGCGCAGATAGCGTCCATTGAGCCAGTCGAGCTTCGACGTGTCGAATACCGGCCCGCCGAGCGAAATGTTGTGGACATCGAACCCGTCGATCAAGTCTTGCAGCGATGTTTTCTCGTCTTCTTCACTCGCCGATTTGATGAACAATCCCAGAAAATTCTGCATCGCTTGCGGCAGATATCCTGCACGCTGGTAAAACAGGATCGACGTCGGATTTTTGCGCTTTGACAGCTTCGATTTGTCGGCGTTGCGGAGCAGGGGCAAGTGGGTGAGTACCGGTGGTTCCCAGCCGAAATATTGATACAGCAACAAATGCTTGGGTGCAGACGAAATCCACTCTTCGCCGCGCATGACATGGGTAATGCCCATCAAATGATCGTCGACGACATTGGCGAGGTGATAGGTCGGCAAGCCGTCCGACTTCATCAGCACCTGCATATCGACGACGGCATATTCGAACTCGATCTCGCCGCGCAGCGTGTCTTGGACGACGCATTTCCCCTCGATTGGGATTTTCATGCGGACGACGTGAGAAACGCCTTCGGCATCAAGCTTTGCGCGGTCGGCATCGGTCAGCGACAGGCACGTGCCGTCGTATTTCGGCGGCTGTTTCGCCGCAATCTGGTGCCTCCGCATATCGGTCAGCTTTTCCGATGTGCAGTAGCATTTGAAGGCATGGCCATCGGCGAGCAGCCGGTCGCAATGCTCGGTGTAAATCGCGCTACGCTCCGACTGGCGATAGGGGCCGTGCGGGCCGCCGACATCGGGCCCTTCGTCCCAGCTGAGGCCAAGCCACTTGAGCGATTCGAGGATCATCCTCTCGGACTGAGGCGTTGAACGCGCCTGATCGGTGTCCTCGATCCGCAGCAGAAATTCGCCGCCATGTTTTTTGGCAAAGCAATAATTGATAAGCGCGATATAAGCGGTGCCGACATGGGGGTCGCCAGTGGGGGAAGGCGCGACGCGGGTACGAACTGTCATGGGAAACAAAAGCCTTTGGTTTGATTTGAGCGCGCTCTATCAAGCTGCAACGGCATTGTCATCTTTGCGGTGTAGTTGCCCGAGTTCGTTTCTATGGAGCCCCAAATGCAGATTTCCCGCCGCCAACTTGGTTTTGGTCTCGGCAGCATAGCATTCGCTGGTCTCGCAGCGCGCTGCTGGGCGGTCGCACCGGTGCCGGGGATGAACGAGGTCAAGGGTTACGGCGCGCTGGTCCGCGATCCGAATAACCTGATCGATCTGCCCAAAGGGTTCAGCTACCGCGTGATTTCGCGGCTGGGCAATATCATGGACGATGGCTTTCTGGTTCCCAACTCGGCCGATGGCATGGGCGCGTTCGATCTGGGCAAAGGCAAGGTCGCTTTGGTCCGTAACCATGAACTGAGCGTTGGTGACCAAAGCGTCGGTCCATTTACCAGCGCTGTTTCCAAGGATTTCCTTGCCTACGACCGCATGGCCGGTGACAAATCAATGCCATTGCCCGGCGGCACTACAACTCTGATCTATAACATGAAAACGGGCCGGCGCGAGGCCGAGTGGCTTAGTCTGTCGGGAACGATCCGCAACTGTTCGGGCGGGATTACCCCTTGGGGTAGCTGGCTGACTTGCGAAGAAAATATGACCAAGGCCGGGAACGGCGTCGGCAAGGATCATGGCTATATTTTCGAGGTACCAGCGGCGCATCGCGGCCTTGTCGACCCCCGTTCCGCTAAAGGCGATGGGCCGTTTCAATCATGAAGCCGCTTGCGTCGACCCGCGCACCGGCATTGTGTATCTGACCGAAGATCGTGGCGACGGCCTGCTTTATCGCTTTATCCCGAACGAAAAAGGCGAGCTTGCCAAAGGCGGGCGGCTGGAGGCGTTGGCTTTTGTCGAGGCCGACATCAAAGACACGCGCAATTGGACCGAAATGCAGGTCAGCAAGGGCAAGCAATATCGGGTCAAATGGGTGCCGCTATCGGACCCCGAAAGCCCAAATGACGATTTGCGCAAGCAAGGTGCGGCCAAGGGTGCCGCATTGTTCGCGCGCGGCGAGGGCATTTTCTGGGGCAAGGGTGAGTTGTTCTTTGCCTGCACCAATGGCGGCGCAGCGAAATATGGCCAGATTTTCCGCTATGTGCCTGCGGTCAACGAAGGCCACTCCGGCGAGAGCGACGCTCCGGGAATGATTGACCTCTTCATGGAATCGACCAATCCGGCTTTCTACAATTACGGCGATAACATCGCCGTGATGCCCAACGGCCATTTGCTGGTGTGCGAAGACCAATATACCGACATTTCCGACAATCATCTGCGCGGCGTCGATGGAGCGGGCCGGACCTATATGATCGCAAAGAGCCGCGTGCAGACCGAATTTGCCGGTGGCTGTTTCTCGCCCGATGGGTCGACGCTGTTCGTCAACCTGATGCAGCCGACGATGACGCTGGCCATTCGGGGGCCTTGGGGGAAGGTTCGCTCAGGTCGAACATAATGTTCTCGCTTTCCCGTGAATAAATGGTATAACATTACATGAGTCTGTAGGAGAGAGCTCATGGGAAAAGTCATTTATTTGCATCAACATGGTGTCCGCCGCATTCACGACGCACCGATTTCGGCATTGAACATCACGCCGTTGATCGACGTCATGCTCGTTTTGCTAGTCATGCTGATCATCGCGCTTCCGGCAACGATGCACGAAGTGAAGGTGGATCTGCCGCCCTCCGGTGGAACCAAAGCCGATCCGGTCTTGCAGAAACTGGTCTTGCGAAATGACGGCGTCACCTTCTGGAACGGTGAGGCGATTGGAGAAGTGGCGCTTGGTGAAAAACTGCGGGTGACCGCTACGGCAGGCGACGAACTGCAATTCCAGACCGAAGCAAATGCGCGATATGAGCGGTTCAACCAGCTGATTGCTCTGGTTAAACGCTCGGGAGTCGAGAAAGTCGGCTTTGCCGGCAACAGCCAGTTTGCCAAATGGGAGAAGCCACTGCCCGCCAAATTTTAACGGCTCAGCGAACAATTTGGCCCAAGCTTGGGGGCAGGGTAAAGACTGCCTAGCCTTGAAAAGCGAAAGCGCGTAGCGACGGCGGCTGATGTCGCAAATGTCCCCCCGATTGCTGGCGCTCGGTACCGCCGTGCCGCCGCACCGCATTACGCAGGCGCAGGTGCTGGACATATTGGCGCAGGCCAAGGGCAAGGCTTTGCCGCCGCGCATGGCGGAGATATTAGGCAATACCGGAATCGAGCAACGCCATATCGCAATGCCGCCCGACTATTATTTTGCCGAACGGTCCTGGCCGGATCGGGCGCGGGTTTATGGAGAAACAGCCGCTGATTTGTTCAAGATGGCAGCCGGGTTGGCGTTGCAGCGCGCAGGGCTGGTTGCCGCCGATATCGGTCAGATAGTCTATGTGTCGACCACAGGCACGATGACGCCCAGCCTGCCGAGCCGGATGATCGCGGCGATGGGTTTTTCGCCCAAGACACGCTGTGTGCCGTTGTTTGGTTATGGCTGCGCGGGCGGAGTCATAGGGCTTGGCGTCGCCGCCGATCTATATCGCGCGTCACCTGACAAGCCGGTGCTGCTGGTCAGTCTGGAGCTTTGCAGCATTGCTTACGACCATGCGCGGATGGACAAAAAGGACATGGTCGCACTCGCTTTGTTCGCTGACGGATGCGCTGCGGCGGTCATAGGGGGTGGCGAGGGCCCGGAATTGTCGGCGTTCGCCAGCCATGTCTGGCCCGATACGCTGGAGATGATGGGCTGGGAGATTGGCGACACCGGTTTCGATCTGGTGCTCGCGCGCGATATTCCTTTATTCGTAAACAGCCATTTCGCGCCAGTGTGCGATGCGTTTCTGGTCGAGCAAGGACTGTCAAAATCGGATATGGCCGAACCAGCCTGCCACCCCGGTGGCGGGCGGGTTGTCGACGCCTTGGCGGACTATTTCGGTGACGATCTGGCGGCAACGCGCAGCGTGCTTCGCCAGAACGGCAATATGAGTTCGCCGACGGTGCTGTTTGTGTTGGAGGCTTTACTCGCAGCAGGGGCGATCAACAAGCCGACCTTGATGACCGCGCTCGGTCCGGGCTTTGTCGGCGCGATGGGATTGCTCAAGCCATGACCCTTTTCGACTGGCCGTTATGGGCACAAATCCTGTTTGCCTATGTCGTCATCCAGCGGCTCGCCGAACTTGCTTATGCCAACGCCAACACCCGCCGCTTGCTCGCCGAAGGGGGCCGGGAATATGGTGAGAAGCATTACCCTTTGTTCATTGTGCTGCACGGCGGCTGGCTGGTCTCGATTGCTTTATTCGCCAAGCCCACCGCCATCCCCGACATGCTCCTGCTGAACATCTTCGTCGCCAGCCAGACCTTCCGCTTCTGGACACTCGCCAGCATCGGCCGCTGGTGGACCACCCGCATCATCAGCGCGCCGCATTTTCCAAAGGTAAAGCGCGGGCCGTACCGCTTTATCAAACACCCCAATTACGCGCTGGTGGTGGTCGAAATCGCACTCCTCCCGCTCATCCTCGGTGCCCCGGCGATGGCGCTGACCTTTTCCATCTTGAACGCTGCTTTGCTGTGGTGGCGGATCAGGGTCGAAAATGCCGTGCTGGTTCAGCGTGGCGGCGCTTGACTCCACCCCTATGCTGCGGCAGCCTCGGATGGTGAGGGGATTATTGTCGATATTGCTGGCTTTTTTTGCCGCTACGGTCGCCGTGGCGGAGCAGCCCGTTGTCACGGTGTTCGAGGCCAAACAGATTGTTACGATGGACCGCGCAGTACCGACGGCGCGTTTTGTTGCGGTATCGGACGGTATAATCCTGGGCGTCGCGGATAGTTATGAGGCGCTTGCGCCGTGGACCGAGAACCGTACAATTATTCGCAACAATCAGTTCAAAACCCGCATCCTCTATCCCGGTTTTATCGACCCGCATGTCCATCCGATGCAGTCGGCGGTGATGTTCAACATCCCGTTCCTTGCGCCCGATGATTGGCAACTGCCCGGTGGCAATTATCCCGGTGCGCGCAATCCTGCCGATTACCGGCGGATGTTAAAGGCGCAAATCGCCGCGAGTGACGCGCCATTGTTCATTAGCTGGGGTCATCATGAACTGTTTCATGGGCCCATTGACCGCGCCGAGCTGGACCAGATCGCGCCTGACCGGCCGGTGCTGATCTGGCAGCGCAGTTTTCATGATATCATCCTGAACAGCAAAGCCATGCAATTGCTCGGCATGGCGACGCGGGCTGAATTTGATGCAAAGCTGGCGGCGGTGAAGGCCGATCCCGCGCATGGCTATTTTGATCGCGGGATCGTAACCGAAACCGCGTTGCTTGCGGCGCTTGATGGCCTTCGTCCGCATATCCTGACGCCCGACAAAATGGCGAAGGGCTTTGCCGATATGCAGACGATGATGCGCCACAACGGGGTGACGACGATATCCGATATGGGCACCGGTCTGTTTGCCGATTTCAATACCGAAGCCGCAATGATCAAGCGTTTTTTCGAGCGCCCCGACAATCCTTCGCGGGTGATGCTGATGCAAATGGCGGGCCGGTTCGATCCCGCTGACGAGGCTGCATTCGCCAGCATCAAAACGCGCTTTGGCGGCACCCATGTCCGCGTTGACAGGCGGGCCAAGCTATTTGCCGACGGGGCATTTTTTGCCCAGAATATGCGGATGAATGCGCCGGGCTATGCCGACGGCCATGTCGGCAAATGGATCACCGAACCGGCCGATTTCAGCAAGCAAATCGCGGCATTATGGAGCGCGGGCTATGATCTGCATGTCCATGTCAACGGCGACGAAGGGCTGGACATGGTGCTCGATGCTATCGCCGCGCTGGAACGTCGGCCTTCGCAGACCATAACGCTCGAACATCTCGGCTTTTCAACCGAGGAGCAGAATAAACGGATCGCGCAAATGGGCCTGATGGTTTCCGCGCAACCCAATTACATTCATGTGCTGGGCGACGTCTATGCAAAACACGGCCTCGGCCCCGACCGTGCGGCGAGCATGAGCCGTCTCGGCTCGCTCGAAGCAAAGGGCGTAACATTGGGGCTGCACAGCGACTTCAACATGGCGCCGATCGAGCCTTTGCGCTTGGCATGGATCGCCGCCAACCGGCAAACGGTCGGCGGCAACATCAAGGGACCGTTGGAACGGCTGAGTATCGAAAAAGCCATGCGCGCGATTACGATAGAGGCCGCCGAAGTCATCGGCATGCAGGATATCGTCGGTTCAATCCGGGCCGGCAAGAAAGCAGATTTCGCCGTTCTGGCCAGCGACCCGGCAACAGGTAAGCGCGAGGCGTTGAAGGACGTGGAGGTCGAAGGCGTGGTGTTTGAAGGGGTTTGGTATCCGGCCGAGTGAACCCGTCAGCCTGAGCCCAAATTCGCCTTCAACAATGCGCGCACTTCCTGCAATAATCCTGCGTCAATAGTGCCAATTCGCTCCGCCCCAGCCGCTTCCAATGTAGCAATTTTTGCTGTGCGGATTTTTGAAGGATGCGGCAGGCCGACGCTGGCGTGGTCGTCAAGGGTCAAGTCCCCCGGCCAGTCGGGGCGCAGGGCATTGGTAATCATCATGGCCCAGAGCAAAGTTGTTTTCCGGACCAAGCATTTTATCGGAGACGACAAGCGCAGGGCGAACCTTGCTGCGCTCACTTTCGACAAACGGGAACGAAACCCAGATGACGTCGCCAGCCTTAAAGCCGGTCATAGACGCTGTCATATTCGTCCGACCATTCGGTGAAGGTCGAAAAATTGGCGAGGAATGGGTCTTTCTCGTTGGGCTTAACGCGCGTTAGGATCGACCTTGTCGCCGTCGATTTCATAACCGATTTCATCCCCCGGGCCGATGCCTAGCGCGAGGCGAACAGCGCGGGGAATGGTGGTTTGCGCCTTTGCAGTGATGCGTCCGATAATCATGGGCAGGATTGTAAGGAAATTCCTTTCAGTGGTCAATAACCTGTGCGATGCGTCATTCAAGACGCATGCCGCATGGGGAATCGCCTAAGCGCACAGTGGCTTCTCTCTAAACTACGACGGACGGAACACTCGGCTTTTGGACGACAAATCAAAAGCCGCCGTACATGCCTCCCAAAAGCTAACGCATTCGATCATCAAATCCCAAAGCAGCCAAGTTCTACCATTTGCAGTGATTGAATATGCTGCATCGGCTCGTTCATGATCGATCCAAATTTCCCAGCTAGCATCGAACTTTACCGTGCGAGTGAGCGTCAAGTGTTTATATCGATTAGAAATATCAATGCAGAGTTTCATGCAGTCGTAACTATGGACAAACCCGAAAATTTCTTCCTTACTCATAAGACCTGTCTCGACCAGCCAGTCGATCATCGCATGGCTTTGGACGAAAAAGCACAGATAGAAGTCCAACTCATCACGTTGGCGATTACCGGTATTGACAGCATCGATGATTCTTTGGGGCCAAGCGCCCAGACTCTCATAGAGCTCGTTCCATCCGTTGCGGCTTTCGAGACTCATGCGGCATTCAACATCGCATCCACCCGCTGTACCAGCCCCGGCAACTCTCCTACCAGCGTGTCCCAAACTACTTCGAAATTGATGTCGTCATAGCCGTGCGCCACACGGTTCCGCATACCGGTCATCCGGTGCCAACCGAAGTCGGAATGTGATGCTGAGAATTCGGGCCAGTTCTCGGTAATCCGCTTGGCCGCCTCGCCGATGATTATCAAATTCATGCAACAGGCGTCGCGGGTCAGCGCGTCGGCAAGGAACTCTTCGCGCGACATGCCCTCGATAAAGGAACTGGCCTGCCGTGCGGCATCACGCATGTGGACCAGTTTATTGACGAGCAGGTCGTCCATCAAAGCGCCCGAGCAGTTCCCAACACGGTGTCGCGAAATCTTTCGTTGATGTCCTGCGGCGTGCGTACATCAACTGGCAGGCCAAGCAGGCGTTCAAGATCATATTGCAATCCGCACAGGTCCATAAGCGTCGTGCCGGGTGGTGCATCGACCAGTAAATCCAAGTCGCTACCGTCGCGGTCCTCGTCGCGCGCGGTCGAACCAAAAACACGTGGGTTGGTAACGCGATACTGCGCCACCAGCGAACGAATAGCTTCACGGTTCAGGTTCAAGGCGGTTGAGGGTTTCACAATATTGTTCTAGCAGAGCCAAGTTGAAAGGCAAATGGCCCATCGCTGAATCGCTCACCGCACCCCTTGACCAACACCCCATCCCCCGCTAATGGCGCGCCTTCCCGAGGGTGAGAGTCCGATTCTCCGCCCTCACGGAAAAACTCAAAATAGCAGCACATTATGTGTCAGGTCGGGTGGGTCAAAGGCTGAGCCTCCACCGCAACAAACGCCTTGCCACCTAAAGTAACCGCTTAACAAAGGTGAAGATATGCCAACGATTAACCAGCTGGTCCGCAAGGGCCGGACCCCGCAGAAGATCAAGTCAAAGGTCCCTGCGATGGAGCAAAACCCGCAAAAGCGCGGCGTTTGCACCCGCGTTTACACGACGACCCCGAAAAAGCCGAACTCGGCTTTGCGTAAAGTTGCCAAGATCCGTCTGACCAACCAGCGCGAGGTCATTTCCTATATCCCTGGCGAAGGCCACAACCTGCAAGAGCATAGCGTTGTGCTGATCCGCGGCGGCCGCGTACGCGACCTTCCCGGTGTGCGTTACCATGTGCTTCGCGGCGTACTCGATACGCAGGGTGTCAAGGACCGCAAGCAATCGCGTTCCAAATATGGTGCAAAGCGTCCGAAGTAATTCGGCTCGTTTCCCATTGGCCGGTTCACAGGCGCGCTTTTAGCAGCGCCGGTCCCGCAAGAGATAAAGGAAATATATATATGTCACGTCGTCGTCGTCCCGAAAAACGCATCATCCTTCCCGATCCCAAATATGGTGATATGGTGCTTTCGAAATTCATGAACAACCTGATGCTGGACGGTAAGAAATCCGCAGCAGAGCGTATCGTTTACGGTGCCCTCGAAACCGTTGAGAGCCGCGCCAAGAAAGATCCGCTGCAAACCTTCCATGAAGCGCTTGATAACGTAAAGCCCGGCATCGAAGTCCGCAGCCGCCGCGTTGGTGGTGCGACCTATCAGGTGCCTTGCGAAGTGCGTCCCGAGCGCGCTCAGGCCCTCGCAATCCGCTGGTTGATCGGTGCAGCACGTAACCGCAGCGAAACGACGATGGCTGCGCGCCTGTCGGGTGAGCTGATGGATGCCGCATCGAACCGCGGTAACGCCGTCAAAAAGCGTGAAGATACGCACCGCATGGCCGAAGCCAACCGCGCGTTTGCCCATTATCGCTGGTAAGTTTATTGGTGAGGGGGAGTGCTCCCTCACGGTTCGCCCTGAGTAGTCGCTGAAGCCGAATGGCTGAAGCGCCGTATCGAAGGGCCCTTCGATACGGCACATCGCTTTCGCTCAGCACCTACTCAGGGCGAACGGGGTTTGAGAGTTTATCTGGCCGTAAGGGCCTCACTTTGGAGTAAAGAATATGGCACGCAGCCATCCACTCAATATGTATCGCAACATCGGGATCATGGCGCATATCGACGCCGGTAAGACCACGACCACCGAGCGAATCCTGTTTTACACCGGCAAGTCATATAAGATCGGCGAAGTGCATGATGGCGCGGCCACCATGGACTGGATGGAGCAAGAGCAAGAACGCGGGATCACGATCACGTCGGCTGCGACCACCTGTTTCTGGAACGATCACCGGATCAACATCATCGACACCCCGGGCCACGTTGACTTCACGATTGAAGTCGAGCGTTCGCTGCGCGTACTCGACGGTGCGGTTGCCTGTTTTGACGGCGTTGCGGGCGTTGAGCCGCAGTCGGAAACCGTATGGCGTCAGGCCGATAAATACGGCGTGCCGCGCATGTGCTTTATCAACAAGCTCGACCGGACCGGTGCGAACTTCAAATATTGCGTTCAGTCGATCATCGACCGTCTCGGCGCGAAGCCTGCGGTTTTGTATATCCCAATCGGCCTTGAAGCCGATTTGAAGGGCCTCGTCGATCTCGTCGAAAACCGCGCAATCATCTGGAAAGATGAAAGCCTGGGCGCTGACTTCTTCTACGAAGACATCCCCGCCGACCTCGCCGAAGAAGCCGCGAAATATCGCATGGAGCTGATCGAGCTGGTCATCGACCAAGACGATGACGCGATGGAAGCCTATCTCGATGGCAAGGAGCCCGATGTCGCGACGCTGAAGGCGTGTATCCGCAAGGGCACGCTGAACCAGTCGTTCGTCCCCGTCTGCTGCGGTTCGGCGTTCAAGAACAAGGGCGTTCAGCCTTTGCTCGACGCCGTGGTCGATTATCTGCCTTCACCGCTCGACATCGAAGACGTCCAAGGCGTCCACATGGATACGCTTGAGCCAGACAGCCGTCCGCCTGCCGATGACGCGCCGTTCTCGGCACTTGCATTCAAGGTTATGAACGACCCGTTCGTGGGTTCGCTGACCTTCATCCGCATTTATTCAGGTTCGCTTGTCAAGGGCACCTATCTGAACTCGGTGAAGGACAAGAAGGAAAAAGTCGGGCGTATGCTCGAAATGCACGCCAACGAACGTAAGGACGTTGACGAAGCTTTCGCAGGCGACATCATCGCGCTTGCCGGCATGAAGGAAACGACAACCGGCGATACGTTGTGCGCCGAACGTTTCCCGATCATCCTCGAACGTATGGAATTCCCCGATCCGGTTATCGAACTGTCGGTGGAGCCAAAGACCAAGGCCGACCAGGAAAAGATGGGCATCGCGCTCAATCGTCTGTCGGCTGAAGATCCTTCGTTCCGCGTTTCGACCGATCACGAATCGGGCCAGACGATCATCAAGGGGATGGGCGAGCTTCACCTCGACATCATCGTCGATCGTATGCGCCGCGAATTCAAGGTCGAGGCCAATGTCGGCGCGCCGCAGGTTGCGTACCGCGAATATCTCGCACGTGAAGTCGATGTTGATTACACGCACAAGAAACAGTCGGGTGGCTCGGGTCAGTTCGGTCGTATCAAGTTCACGGTAAAGCCCGGCGAACGTGGTGCTGGCGTAACCTTCAAGGACGAGGTCAAGGGCGGTAACATTCCCAAGGAATATATTCCTTCGGTTGAAAAAGGCATGCGCGAAACTGCTGAAAGCGGTTCGCTCATCGGCTTCCCGATCATCGACTTTGAAATCACGCTCTATGACGGCGCGTACCATGACGTCGACTCGTCGGCGCTGGCCTTCGAAATCGCTGGTCGTGCCGGAATGCGCGAAGCCGCGCAAAAGGCTGGCATCAAGCTGCTCGAACCGATCATGAAGGTCGAAGTTGTCTCGCCTGAAGAATATCTGGGCGACGTCATCGGCGACATGAATTCGCGTCGTGGACAAATCCAGGGCACCGACAGCCGCGGCAATGCACAGGTTGTCGAGGCCATGGTCCCGCTTGCCAACATGTTCGGCTATGTGAACCAGCTTCGCTCGTTCACGCAAGGCCGTGCCAACTATTCGATGTTCTTCAACCATTATGATGAAGTTCCGTCGAACGTGGCAGCGGAAATCAAGGAAAAGCTGGCTTAATCGCCAAGGATATACGGCAGCCGCCTTTTTAAAAGAGGCGGCTGCCGATTGGCACCTCGCGGTCTGGTGCAAACAGAACGACCGCCCCGCTGGCATCGGGAAAACCGAGTGTCAGCACCTCCGACATGATTTTGCCCACCTGCCTCGGCGGAAAATTGACGACGGCGGCGATCAGCCTGCCCGGCAAGTCGTCCAGCGCATAATGTTCGGTAATCTGCGCCGAACTTTTTTTGATGCCAACGGGCACCCCGAAATCGATAATCAGCACATAAGCGGGCTTGCGCGCGTTTTCCAACGGCTCGGCGTGCAGCACTCTGCCAACGCGGATATCGACGGCGAGAAACTGCGCGAAGCCGATAAGAGCCGCTGTTTCGGATCCATGTCCATGCGTCACATGCAAGGCATTGTTCCTTTTCCAAACTGCGACGTTTTTGTCACAAAGTTGCAGCAATCGGTTGCAGCTTTTTTATAACGGCTTCTCATCCTGTAAAATTTGACGAATACTCATCCTTGGAGCGGATAATAAGCCAAGCCACAGGCATCGATAATGCCGTGGCATAAAGCTTCAAATCAAGGGAGATTATAATGTCGCACTTTAAATCGGTATCAAGGACGTGGCTTGCCTGCGGAACAGCGGCAATTGCCCTGTTTGCAACGCAGCCAGCAATGGCACAGGACGGCGAAGACGTCACAACTGCAGCCACGGGTGAAGAAAAATCCATCGTGGTTATCGGATCGCGCCGGACGGACCGGTCGGACACCGATTCGTCATCGCCGGTTGACGTGATCGGCTCCGAAGAACTTCAAGGGCAGCCTCAGGCAAACCTTCTCGACGTTGTTCGCAACCTTGTCCCTTCTTTTTATGTTCCACAGAACACGATTTCGGATGCATCGACGTTCGTTCGTGCGCCATCGCTGCGCGGCCTTGGTGCCGACCAGATTCTGGTGATGATCAACGGCAAGCGCTACAACCGTTCGGCGCTCGTGCAGGTTTATACCGGCGGTGACACGGCCTTGTCCTTCGGTTCGCAGGGCGCAGACGTTGCCAATATTCCGGCAATCGCACTCAAGAATCTTCAAGTATTGCGCGATGGCGCGACGGCTCAATATGGCTCGGACGCTATTGCTGGCGTTATCAACTATCAGCTGCGCGACGATGCGGGCTTCGATGTCCAGGCTTTGTGGGGCCAGCAATATGAAGGTGATGGCACACGCAAGCAAATTTCGGCCAATGCCGGTTTCAAGCTTGGCGACAGCGGTTTCGTCAATATCTCCGGTGAGTGGTTCGACAGCAACGGCACCAGCCGCGGTGCCACCCGGCCTATCGCGCTTGAACTTGCGCGGACCCAGCCTGGCGTGGCCAGCAGCATCCCCAATCTATCGCGCGGTCTTCCCGTGCAGATATGGGGCTCGTCGCCCTCCAATGGCTATAAGCTGTTCCTGAACAGTGCGCTTGATGTCGGCGACAATGCGCAGCTCTACCTCGTCGCCAACTATGCGAAGAGCGAGGCGGACCAGAGCTTCAACTATCGCTCGCCAATCAGCGCGCCTGTGCCTCTGACTGTCGACATCGGCACGGGGACGCCTGCGACAAGGTCGCCTGGTGCCAACGGCTCTTTTAACCCGATCTATTTAACGCCTTGTCCAGCAGCGGCTAGCGCTACTTGCCCGGCGGGCGGTTTTGTCAGGGATGCCAATATCTTCCGCTTCGCCTCTATTTATCCAGGTGGATTTACGCCGCGCTTCCTTGGTGAAGTGGAGCAGTTTTACGGAACCGCCGGTGTCAAGGGCGAGGCTGATAGCGGTCTGACCTATGATTTATCGGCGACGCTTGCGCGCAATTCGCTGTCTTTGTCGATGACCGATTCGCTCAGCGCGTCGTACGGCCCGCAAAGCCAGACCGAATTCTTCTTCGGCGACCTTATCCAGCGCGAGCAAAACATAAACCTGGATCTGACTTATCCGTTGGAGGTCGGCTTTTTCAGTCCCGTCACACTGTCGGGCGGTGCCGAATATCGCCGTGAGGAATATGAAACTACCGTTGGCGATGTCCAATCCTATGGCGCCGGACCATTTGCACGTCAGCCGCTTTATGACCTTGTTGCACCCGGCGTGTATACGCCTGCGCTAAGTGCTGGCGGAACCCAGATCGTGGCAACGCAGTCGCCAGCGGCCAGCGGCTATGGCGGCGTGAGCCCTGTCTTTGCCGGCAAGAACAGCCAGCAAAGCTATGCTGTCTATGTCGGCGCGGAAGCTGATATTACCGAACAATTCACCGCCGGCATCGCTGGACGGTGGGAAAGTTACGATACATTCGGCAGCACCGTTGTTGGCAAGGTCAATGCGCGATATGATTTTTCTGAAGCCTTTGCCATTCGCGCTACTGCAGGAACGGGTTTCCATGCGCCATCGCCGGGCCAGAACAATACGCAAATTGTGACGACCAACTTCCGAGGCGGCAATCAGGTTCAGACTGGAACCTATCCAGTAACCAGCGATATCGCCCAATATTATGGAGCAACTTCGCTAAGCCCTGAAAAATCGGTCAATCTCGGTGCGGGTATCGTTCTGACACCTGCTGACCGACTGACAATCACGCTCGACGGGTATACGGTTAAGGTGAAGAACCGCATCGGCATTTCGCAAACCTTCACGGTGTCGGCGGCGGATTTGGTTGCGCTGCCTTCGCTTGCGGTGGTTGGTTTGGCTGGCGACGTGAATTACTTCACCAACGGCTTCGACACTCGGACGACGGGTTTCGACTTTGTTACAAATTATCGGACCGATCTGGCGGGTGGGCCTCTCAGCCTTACGTTTGCGTATAATTACAACAAGAGCAAGGTGACAGACTTCGATCCATCGGTTATCAGCCCGGCGCAAAGGTTCAACATTTCCAATCTGCCGCCCAAGCATCGCGTCAACGCCTCGGTCAACTGGCAGATCGGGGACTTCTCGATCAACGCACGCGAGAATTATTACAGCTCTTGGGCGAACGAGCTTGAATATCCCGGCCAGCGTTTCGGCGCGAAGTTTGTGACCGATCTTGATGTCAGTTACACTTTTGCGGATCGTTTCACGCTGACAGTGGGCGCCAACAACCTGTTCGACACTTATCCCGATCGCATTGCACCGACGCTGACAAATCCGGTCTACGCGCTGACCAACAGCTTGGCCGACGGTCAGGTCTATCCACGTTCGGGCGGTCCGTTCGGGATCAACGGTGGCTTCTATTATGTGCGAGTCGCCATCGATTATTGATTCGCACAAAAGGCAAAACGGGCGGGAGGAAACTCTCGCCCGTATTTTTTTGTGATGAGGCTGCGAAATGAGCGACGAATTTACGCACCGTATTGCCACACTCGACGATTTACAGGCGCTTCATACGCTGATGGCACGGTCGATTGCGCAGAACCAGTCGGCGTTCCTTACGCCCGCACAGGTGGTGGCAAGCGACAAGGTCATGGGCCTTGATACGCAACTCGTCCGGGATGGCACCTATTTCATTATCGAGAGCGAGAATCGCATCGCGGGCTGCGGTGGCTGGAGTTTCCGGGCAACGTTATATGGCGGCGATGACAGCGTTGTGGCGCGCGAGCCGACGCGTCTGGACCCTGCCAGCGATGCGGCAAAGGTCCGGGCGATGTATACCGACCCCGATTTCACGCGACGGGGTATCGGTTCGCGCATCCTCGGGCTTTGCGAAGATGCAGCGAGAAATGCAGGCTTCAAGCGCGCCGAACTAATGGGCACGGCCGCAGGCGTACCGCTTTATCTTGCGCACGGTTATGTCGCCAGCGCCGAGCAGGAATTTGCCCGCGTGGGCGATGTCGAAATACCTTTGCTGCGAATGGAGAAGCAATTGTACTGACTCGATAAATCATCCGTTCTGCGCGGATATGCAGGCAAAGCTTGCAGAAGCGAAAAAGACCTACTAAAGGCGGCGCCTGATTCAGCAGGCGCGTCCCATCTGAACATAATCCGACATTTACAAAGTAAGAAGGTTTGAAAAATGGCAAAGGCTAAATTTGAGCGGACGAAGCCGCACTGCAACATCGGCACCATCGGTCACGTCGACCATGGCAAGACCACGCTGACTGCAGCAATCACCAAGATCATGGCAGAAGCTTACGGCGGCACCGCTGTTGATTTCGCCAACATCGACAAAGCGCCTGAAGAGCGCGAGCGCGGCATCACCATTTCGACCGCACACGTCGAATATGAAACCGCCAACCGCCACTATGCGCACGTCGATTGCCCGGGCCATGCTGACTATGTGAAGAACATGATCACCGGTGCTGCCCAGATGGACGGCGCTATCCTCGTTGTGAACGCTGCTGACGGACCGATGCCACAGACCCGCGAGCACATCCTGCTTGCCCGTCAGGTTGGCGTTCCAGCGCTTGTTGTTTACATGAACAAGGTCGATCAGGTCGACGACGAAGAAATTCTCGAACTGGTTGAAATGGAAATCCGTGAGCTTCTTTCGAAGTATGATTTCCCTGGCGACGATATTCCAATCGTTCGTGGTTCGGCGCTTGCTGCCCTCGAAGGCCGCGACGACAACATCGGCAAGGAATCGGTCCTTGCTCTGATGGCTGCCGTTGACGAAGCCATTCCGCAGCCTGACCGTCCAATCGACAAGCCATTCCTGATGCCAGTCGAAGACGTTTTCTCGATCTCGGGTCGTGGTACGGTTGTTACCGGCCGCGTTGAAACCGGTATCGTCAAGGTTGGCGAAGAAGTTGAAATCGTCGGTATCAAGGACACCAAGAAAACGACCGTTACCGGCGTTGAAATGTTCCGCAAGCTGCTCGACGAAGGTCGTGCAGGCGACAACATCGGCGCGCTTGTTCGCGGCGTAGGCCGTGAAGAAGTTGAGCGTGGTCAGGTTCTCTGCAAGCCCGGTTCGGTTACGCCGCACACCGAGTTTTCGGCAGAAATCTATGTGCTTTCGAAGGATGAAGGCGGTCGTCACACGCCGTTCTTTGCGAACTACCGTCCGCAATTCTACTTCCGCACCACCGACGTAACCGGTGAAGTTGTCCTTCCAGAAGGCACTGAAATGGTTATGCCAGGCGACAACGTAACCATTCAGGTCAAGCTGATCGCACCAATCGCCATGGACCCGGGCCTCCGCTTCGCAATCCGCGAAGGTGGACGTACTGTCGGTTCTGGGGTTGTCAGCACGATCCAGAAGTAATAAAGGCCGCGCATCCCGCCCGATTCTCTGATTCGGGCGGGGCGGTTTTAAGAAATTCACAAGCAGCTGCTCCGGCTTCCGATCGGCAAGCCGGAATGGCTGTTTTCGCTCTTTGATATTGATAGAAATAGGAATTGGTTCCGACATGGAAACGCAGAATATCCGCATCCGCCTGAAAGCATTTGACCATCGCGTCCTCGATCAGGCTACCGGCGATATCGCTGACACCGCACGCCGCACCGGCGCGCTTATCCGGGGTCCGATTCCTCTTCCTACCCATATCGAAAAGTTCACGGTGAACCGTGGCCCGCACGTCGACAAAAAGTCGCGCGAGCAGTTTGAGGTTCGCACGTACAAGAGGCTGCTCGACATTGTGCAGCCCACGCCGCAGACGGTTGATGCTTTAATGAAGCTCGACCTTGCCGCTGGTGTGAATGTCGAAATCAAATTGGCGTAAGCCGATATCTTCGCTTCGGCGGAGTGAGACAATAGGAATACCGCCGGGTTTACCCGGGCTGCGTTCCCCGTCTTACCGGATTGCTCTCATGTTGAGCGACTGGTGCCTAGCCCGGACGGGGCAATGCTTGAAATTCAGGGCTGGATTTAGGCGTCACGCCCTCCTGGCAATACTGCCAGCCGGGCCTCTGACATAGTTGGAGTATGGATCATGCGCACTGGCGTGATCGCGAAAAAGATGGGTATGATGCGCCTCTTCAATGAAGACGGCCGTCACGTACCTGTGACCGTATTGGCGCTGGAAGGCTGCCAAGTGGTCGGAGCCCGCAACGAGGAAAAGGATGGCTACTTCGCTGTTCGCCTTGGTGCAGGAGCCCGTAAAGCGAAAAATGTAAACAAACCGCAGCGCGGCGAATTCGCCAAGGCACAGGTCGAGCCAAAAGCTCGTGTCGCCGAATTCCGCGTTGATAATGCCGATGGCTTGTTGCCAGTCGGCGCCGCAATCTCGGCCGATCACTTCATTGATGGTCAGCTGGTTGATATCTCGGGCTACACGCAGGGTAAAGGCTTTGCCGGCGCCATGAAGCGTTGGGGCTTCGGCGGTATGCGTGCATCGCACGGCGTGTCGATTACCCACCGTGCCCATGGTTCGACTGGCCAACGCCAGGATCCGGGCAAGGTTTTCAAGAACAAGAAGATGGCCGGCCATATGGGCGACCGTCAGCGCACCCAGCAAAATCTCGAAATCGTCCGCACCGACGTTGCGCGCGGCCTCATCTTCGTCAAGGGCTCGGTTCCCGGCGCGAAGAATGGCTGGTTGATGGTTCGTGATGCCGTCAAGCATCCAGTTCCATCGGAGGCACCCTTCCCTGGCGCATTGAAGAGCGACAATGACGCCCCTGTGGTTGAGGAAGAAGTCATCGTTGCAGCAGAAGAAGTCGTTGCCGACATGCCTGTTGTAGAAGCTGAAGCGCCTGCCGCTGAAGCTGCTCCTGTCGAAACCCCGGTTGAAGAAGCGCCTGCGCCTGCAACCGATGAAGAAACGAAGGAGGGCTAAGCCATGAAGCTCAAGGTTCAAACCCTCGACGCCAAGGCAAAGGGCGATATCGACCTGAATGACGACGTATTCGGCATCGAGCCGCGCGCCGACATTCTGCACCGTGTTGTTACCTGGCAGCGTGAAAAGGCCCGCGGTACGGCTCGTCCGACCCGTGAGCGTTCGGACGTTGCCCGCACCGGCAAGAAATTCGGCAACCAGAAGGGTGGCGGTACTGCCCGTCACGGTGACCGCGCTGCTCCGATCTTCATCGGTGGTGGTAAGGCTCACGGTGCGCGTCTGCGTGACTTCAACCCGTCGCTGAACAAGAAAATCCGCGCGCTTGGTCTGAAAATGGCCTTGTCGAGCAAGGCAAAGGCCGGAACACTTCTGGTGTTCGAAGACCTGAACCTCGGCGATGCCAAGACCAAGGCATTGCAGGGTCAGCTCGGCAAGCTCGGTTTCGGCAAAACCACGCTGGTTATCGACGGCGACACCGTTAACGACAATTTCCGCATGGCTTCGGCCAACCTCATCGGCATCAACGTGATGCCTGCGGTTGGTGCCAATGTTTATGACATACTGAAGCATGAAACGCTGGTCTTGACCCGCGCTGCGGTCGAAAAGCTGGAGGCCCGTTTCAATGGCTAAGGATAAAGCAATCGACGTGCGTCATTATGACGTGATCGTTGCCCCGCACATCACGGAAAAAGCGACCCTGCTTTCCGAACACAACGCTGTTGTGTTCAAAGTAACGGGCAGCTCGACCAAGCCGCAGATCAAGGCAGCTGTTGAAGCCTTGTTCGACGTCAAGGTTCTGAACGTGAACACGCTCGTGCAAAAGGGCAAGACCAAGCGCTGGAAGGGCAAGCCCTACACGCGTTCGGACGTCAAAAAAGCGATCGTCACTTTGGCCGAAGGCCAGAGCATCGACGTGACAACCGGTATTTAAGGGCAGGATAATGGCACTTAAGAGCTACAAACCAACCAGCCCGGCCCGTCGCGGCCTTGTGCTGGTTGACCGTTCAAGCCTTTACAAAGGTAAGCCGCTCAAGGCGCTTACCGAAGGCAAGAGCAAGACCGGCGGCCGCAACAACAAAGGCCATGTCACTTCGCGTGGCATCGGTGGCGGTCACAAACAGAAATATCGCGTAATCGACTTCAAGCGTCGCAAATGGGATATGCCTGCAACGGTCGAGCGTCTGGAATATGACCCCAACCGTTCGGCGTTCATCGCGCTCGTAAAATACGAAGACGGCGAACAGGCCTATATCATTGCACCGCAGCGTCTGGCCGTTGGCGACACTATCGTCGCTGGCGAAAAGACCGACGTGAAGCCGGGCAACGCCATGCTGTTGTCGCAGATGCCGGTTGGCACGATCTGCCACAATATCGAGATGAAGCCGAACAAGGGCGGCCAGATTGCCCGTTCGGCAGGCACCTATGTGCAGCTCGTCGGTCGTGACGGTGGCCGCGTTATCGTTCGTCTGAACTCGGGCGAGCAACGCTACATCCTCGGCACCTGCATGGGCACGGTTGGCGCGGTTTCAAACCCCGACAACTCGAACACCACGCTTGCCAAGGCAGGCCGCAATCGCTGGCGCGGCATTCGCCCGCTGACCCGCGGTGTTGCAAAGAACCCAGTCGATCACCCGCATGGTGGTGGTGAAGGCCGTACTTCGGGTGGTCGTCACCCAGTTACGCCTTGGGGCAAGCCAACCAAGGGTGCGCGCACTCGCAGCAACAAGTCGACCGACCGGATGATCATCCGTTCGCGGCATGCTAAGAAGAAGAGGTAACTCATGTCTCGTTCCGTCTGGAAAGGTCCGTTTGTTGACCTCTATCTGCTGAAAAAAGCAGAAACCGCTCAGGATGCATCGAAAGCTGCGCCGATCAAGACCTGGTCGCGTCGTTCGACAATCCTGCCGCAATTCGTCGGCCTGACGTTCAGCGTCTATAACGGCCACAAGTTCATTCCCGTTTCGGTGAATGAGGACATGGTCGGCCACAAGCTTGGTGAGTTCGCTCCTACGCGGACCTATCACGGCCATGGCGCCGACAAGAAGGGTAAACGCTAATGGGTAAAGCATCCGCCCCCCGTCGCGTCGCCGACAATGAAGCTTTGGCAGTCGGCACGACCATTCGTGGTTCGGCGCAGAAGCTTGGCCTTGTCGCCGCGCTGATCCGTGGTCAAGCAAAGTCGAAGACGCGCTGAACATCCTGAAATTCTCGACCAAGGGAATGGCTCGATGATGTCCGCAAGGTTCTGGCTTCGGCCATCGCCAACGCCGAAAACAACCATAATCTCGACGTCGACGCTCTGGTCGTTGCCGAGGCGAGCGTTGGCAAGGCGCTGACCATGAAGCGTTTCATGGCACGTGGCCGCGGCAAATCGAGCCGGATCGTCAAACCGTTCAGCCGTCTGCGCATCGTTGTGCGCGAACAGCAAGAAGAGGCATAAGTCATGGGTCAGAAATCAAATCCAATCGGTCTGCGTCTTCAGATCAACCGCACCTGGGACAGCCGCTGGTATGCCGAAGGCGCGGAATATGGCCGCATGCTTCTGGAAGACATCAAGATCCGCAAGTTCATCTTTGAAACCCTGCCGCAGGCAGCGATTTCGAAGGTGGTGATCGAGCGTCCTGCCAAGAACTGCCGCGTTTCGATCTACGCTGCCCGTCCCGGTGTTATCATCGGCAAGAAGGGTGCGGACATTGAGAAGCTGAAAAAGCAGATCAACAAGTTCACCACTGCCGAAGTTTCGTTGAACATCGTCGAAATCCGCAAGCCGGAAGTCGACGCGAAGCTTGTTGCACAGGGTATTGCCGATCAGCTTATCCGCCGTATCGCTTTCCGTCGTGCCATGAAGCGCGCGATGCAGTCGGCAATGCGTCTGGGTGCAGAAGGCATCAAGATCACTTGCGGCGGCCGTTTGGGCGGCGCTGAAATCGCCCGCGTTGAATCGTACCGCGAAGGCCGCGTGCCTGCGCATACGCTTCGTGCCAACATTGACTATGCCGAAGCCGAAGCGCTCACCGCTTATGGCATCATCGGCATCAAATGCTGGATTTTCAAAGGCGAAATCCTGGGTCACGACCCGATGGCAACCGACCGGCTGATGATGGAAGCGCAGACTTCCGGCGTCCGTCCGCAGTCCGACCGCCGCTAAAGGTTAGGAACACAACATGTTGCAACCAAAGAAAACCAAGTTCCGCAAGCAGTTCAAGGGACGCATCAAGGGCGAAGCCAAGGGCGGTTCCGACCTGAACTTCGGTTCGTACGGCCTGAAGGCGCTTGAGCCAGAGCGTATTACTGCGCGCCAGATCGAAGCGGCTCGTCGTGCGATTACGCGTCACATCAAGCGTCAGGGACGTTTGTGGATCCGCATCTTCCCGGACGTGCCGGTCACGAAGAAGCCTGCCGAAGTCCGTCAGGGTAAGGGCAAGGGTTCGATCGAATATTGGGCAGCCAAGGTGAAGCCGGGCCGCATCATGTTCGAACTCGATGGCGTACCGGGTCCAATCGCTGCTGTCGCTTTCCAGCGCGCTGCGATGAAACTGCCAATCAAGACCAAGGTCGTGGCGCGTCTCGGCGACACGTCGCATCTGGGAGCATCATAAGATGAGCAAGACTGAAGATCTGCGCGTCAAAACCGACGACCAGCTTTCCGTTCAATTGGGCGAGCTGAAGCGCGAAGCGTTCAACCTGCGTTTCCAATCGGCCACTGGCCAGATGGAAAAGCCGGCCCGCGTTCGTGAAGTGCGTCGCGACATTGCCCGCATCAAAACCCTGCAAGGCGAGCGTCAAGCCGCTGCTGCAAAAGCAACGGCGTAAGGAACAGACTATGCCAAAACGTATCCTCACCGGGACCGTGGTCTCCGACAAGAATGACAAGACGATTGTCGTTCTGGTCGAGCGCAAAGTGAAGCACCCGCTTTACGGCAAGATCATCCGTCGCACGAAGAAATATCATGCCCATGACGAAAACAATGTCGTCAAGGAAGGGCAAGTCGTCCGCATCGAAGAGTGCGCGCCGATTTCGAAGAACAAGACCTGGCGTTTGGTCGCTGATGCTGCTGCCGCCCCGGTAGCAACCGCAGCACCTGCTGCAACGACGGAGGCTTGATTCCATGATTCAAATGCAATCAAATCTCGATGTTGCGGACAATAGCGGTGCAAAGCGCGTCCAGTGCATCAAGGTGCTTGGCGGTTCCAAGCGTCGCGTTGCTGGCGTTGGCGACATCATCGTGGTGTCGATCAAGGAAGCTGCTCCGCGCGGCAAGGTGAAGAAGGGCGACGTCCACAAGGCCGTCATCGTTCGCACCCGCAAGGACATCCGCCGCGCCGATGGCTCGGTCATCCGTTTCGACTCCAACGCTGCCGTGCTTATCGGCAACAACAAGGAGCCGATTGGCACACGTATTTTCGGACCGGTTGTTCGCGAATTGCGCGCCAAGAACCACATGAAAATCATCAGCTTGGCACCGGAGGTGCTATAAAAATGGCTCTCGCTAAAATCAAAAAGGGCGACACGGTTGTCGTGCTCGCCGGTAAGGACAAGGGCAAGTCGGGCGAAGTCACCGCCGTGATGCCAAAGGACAGCAAGGTCGTCGTTTCCGGCGTCAATGTTGCCGTGCGTCACCGCAAAGCTTCGCAAGCCAACCCGCAGGGCGGTCTCGACCGCTTTGAAGCGCCGCTGCACATTTCGAATGTTGCATTGGCCGACCCTAAAACAGGCAAAGCAACGCGCGTTCGCGTTGAAACCAAGGACGGCAAGAAGGTCCGCGTGGCCGTGAAGTCCGGGGAGACGATCAGTGGCTGATACCAAATACACTCCGCGCATGAAGCAGAAGTATGACGACGCGGTCGTCAAGGGTCTGACCGAGAAATTCGGTTACACCAACCGCTTTGCTGTGCCGAAGATCGAAAAGATCACGCTCAACATGGGTGTGGGCGAAGGTTCGCAGGACAAGAAGAAGGTCACGACCGCTCTTGCCGAAATGGAACTGATTGCCGGTCAAAAGCCAGTCATCACCAAGGCGAAGAAATCAATCGCTGGCTTCAAGCTGCGTGAAGGCATGCCGATTGGCGTCAAGGTCACGTTGCGCGGTGCCCAGATGTACGAATTCCTCGACCGTCTGGTGACTATCGCAATGCCGCGTATCCGAGATTTCCGCGGGCTTGAACCCCAAGAGCTTCGACGGTCGTGGCAATTTTGCGATGGGCCTGAAAGAACAGATTATTTTCCCTGAAATCAGCTATGACCAGATCGATACCGTGCGCGGCATGGATGTTATCGTAACGACTTCGGCAAACACGGACGACGAAGCGCGCGAACTGCTCAAGCTGTTCGGCTTTCCCTTCCCTGCGGAAGAAACCGAAGAAAAGGCGGCTGCATAATGGCTAAACTGAGCTCCATTAACAAAAACGAGCGTCGCAAGAAGCTGGCAAAGAAATATGCCGGTCGTTACGCGAAGCTGAAGGCGATGGCGAAAGACCAGTCGCTTGACGACAGCGAGCGTCTGATTGCTCGCCTCAAAATGGCGGAAATTCCGCGTAATGGTAATCCGGGCCGCGTTCGCAACCGTTGCGAAACCACCGGGCGCCCACGCGCTTATTACCGCAAATTCCGGCTGTGCCGTATCGAACTGCGCGATCTTGCCAATAAGGGCATGATCCCAGGCGTCACAAAGTCGAGCTGGTAAGGACAAGATAGATGGCAATGACCGATCCTTTGGGTGATATGCTCACCCGCATCCGCAACGGCCAGCGGGCGAAGAAAGACTCTGTAGTCTCGCCTGCTTCCGGTTTGCGTACCCGCGTTCTCGACGTGCTGCAGCGCGAAGGCTATATTCGTGGTTACAGCGAAGAAGCTTTGGGTGCCCACAAGGGCATCCGCATCGAGCTGAAATATTTCGAAGGCGCGCCTGCTATCCAGCATGTTGCCCGCGTTTCGAAGCCGGGCCGCCGCGTATATTCGGGAAGCGCAAGAACTTCCGGTTATCCGCAACGGCCTTGGTATCACCATCGTTTCGACGCCAAAGGGCGTTCTGTCCGACGCCGAAGCGCGCGCACAGAATGTCGGCGGCGAAATCCTGGCGGAGGTATTCTGATGAGCCGCATTGGTAAAAAAGCTGTTGCCAATCCCTGCAGGCGTTACTGCCAGCATGGCCGATGGCACACTGTCGGTAAAAGGCCCCAAGGGCGAACTGACGATGCCGATGAGCGACCTCATTTCGTATGAAATGAAGGACGAAGGTCTGTTGGTTAAGCCTGCGAACGATAGCAAGGCTGCACGCGCTTTTTGGGGCATGCAGCGGACTTTGGTGCAGAACCTCGTCACCGGCGTGACCGAAGGCTTCACCAAGGTGCTGGAAATCACCGGCGTTGGTTATCGTGCCAACTGCCAGGGCAAAAATCTGAAATTGCAGCTTGGCTATAGCCATGATGTCGATTTCGCGATCCCCGAAGGTATCGACATCAAGACCCCCGATAACACCACGGTGGAAATTTCGGGTATCGACAAGCAGAAGGTGGGGCAGGTTGCTGCCGAAATCCGTCGCTGGAGGAAGCCGGAGCCTTACAAGGGCAAGGGCATCAAGTATCGCGGCGAATATATCTTCCGCAAGGAAGGGAAGAAGAAATAAGATGGCAAAACTGTCTCTCTTTGCAAAGCGGCGCCAGCGCGTTCGTTCGAAGCTGCGGGCTCAGGTTGCTGGCCGTCCGCGTTTGTCGGTGCACCGCACTGGTCGCCACATCTACGCGCAGATCATCGACGATTCGAAGGGTGCGACCATCGCGTCTGCTTCGACGCTCGACAAGGATGTGAAGGCGAAGAACGGCTCGACCAGCGAAGCTGCGGCCGATGTTGGCAAGCGCGTAGCCGAAGCTGCCAAGAAAGCTGGCGTTTCCAGCGTAGTTTTTGATCGTGGCGGGTTCCTGTTCCACGGCCGTGTCAAGGCGCTGGCGGAAGCCGCGCGCGAAGGCGGATTGGAGTTCTGATGATGGCTGACGAAAACACAACAGCAGAAGCACCCGTCACCGATGGTGGCGCACCAGCCGCAACCGAAGGCCGCCGTGCTCCTCGTGGTGCGCGCGGTGGCGTAGTCGTGGCGGCGGTGACAACCGTGGCGGTGGCAATCGTGGTCGCCGTGATGGCGGTCGTCCGGCCCCCGAAGAAGATGATGGCACGATCGAAAAGCTCGTCCACATCAACCGCGTTTCGAAAACGGTTAAGGGCGGTAAGCGCTTTGGTTTTGCTGCGCTCGTCGTTGTCGGTGATGGTCAAGGCCGCGTAGGCTTTGGTCATGGCAAGGCGCGCGAAGTGCCGGAAGCCATCAACAAGGCAACCGCTGCTGCGAAGAAGTCGATGATCCGCGTTGCCGTTGAAAGACGGCCGCACGCTGCACCATGATGGCAAGTGGCCATTTCGGCGCAGGCAATGTTACCGTTCGTTCGGCACCAGCAGGTACCGGCATCATCGCCGGTGGCCCGATGCGCGCCGTGTTTGAATCGCTTGGCGTTGCTGACGTTGTGACCAAGTCGGTCGGCACGTCGAACCCTTATAACATGGTGCGCGCCACGTTCGCGGCTTTGTCTGAACAGACCAGCCCGAAATCGGTGGCGCAGCGTCGCGGCAAGAAAATCGCCGACCTTCTGGGTCGCGGTGGCAGCAAGACTGCTGAAGCCGACGCCGAAGCAATTGCGGAGTAATCGATATGGCGAAAATTAAACTTAAGCAGACCGGTTCGCCGATCCGCCGTCCCGCTTCGCAGCGCGCAACCTTGAAAGGCCTTGGCCTTGACAAGATGAACCGCGTTGTCGAACTCGAAGACACCCCCGAAGTGCGTGGCATGATCCGCACGGTTCGGCACATGGTCCAAATTCAGGACTAATTTTTTCGCTCTCCCCTTCAGGGGAGAGGGCAACGAGACTTGGTTCTGCGCAGCAGGGCCTAGTCGCAGTGCGGAGAGGGGCTTTCCCCTCTCTAAGTCCGACTAGGCATGCAACGCTGCCAAGTCTTCCATATTCTCTCCCTTGAAGGGGAGAGAATTTAGCGCGAATAAAAGCGAAAGCGAGTGCACGACATGAAATTGAATGACATCAAAGATAACGAAGGCGCCCGCCATCGCCGTATGCGCGTTGGCCGTGGTATCGGCTCGGGCAAGGGCAAGACCTCCGGCCGTGGCCAAAAGGGCCAGACCAGCCGTTCGGGTGTTTCGATCAACGGATTTGAAGGCGGCCAGATGCCACTTCACATGCGTATCCCGAAGCGCGGCTTCAACAATATCTTCGCCAAGGACCACGCCGAAGTGAATCTGGGCATGATCCAGAAGTTCATCGATGCGAAGAAAATCGACATCAAGAACACCGTCGATCACGCCGCGCTCAAGGCCGCTGGCCTTGCACGCGGTGGCAAGGACGGCGTTCGCCTGCTTGCCAAGGGTGAGTTGACGTCGAAGATCAATCTGGTCGTTGCCGGTGCATCGAAGGCTGCTGTCGAAGCAGTTGAAAAGGCTGGCGGCAAGGTCGAAATCATCGTCAAGGTGAGCGCTGCAGAAAAGGCAGCGGCGAAAAAATCGTCGGTGAAGAACGCGGCGAAAGAACAGCCGGCAGCCAAGAAGAGAAGAAGGAAGGCAAGCGAACTACGCTCTTGTCATACCGGCCCCGCTTCCCGATATGGGCTGGCGGGGTTTGGCATTTCTGGGGGGTCGCTTCGGCGTTGTCAGGCAGAGTTATTTTGGGATAAGCGGCGGCTCGCAATTGACGCGGCGCCGTATCTGATCTGACCCGAAGCAAGGAAAGTACATCATGGCATCTCGGGCCGACCAAATGGCCTCGAACCTCAATCTATCGAAGTTCGGGCAGGCAACAGAGCTGAAGAACCGTATCTGGTTCACCATCGGCGCACTCATCATTTTCCGGATGCTGAGCTTTGTGCCGCTGCCCGGTGTTGACCCGTTGCACAGGCCGCGCTTTATGCCAATAACGCCGCAGGCGGCGTGCTTGATATTTTCAATACATTTTCGGGCGGCATCGCTTGAGCGCATGAGCCTCATCGCGCTTGGCGTTATGCCCTATATTACCGCGTCGATCGTGGTGCAGCTGGCGGCCTCGCTGTCGCCAACGCTCGCCGCGATCAAGAAAGAAGGCGAAAGCGGGCGCAAGAAGCTCAACCAATATACCCGCTACGGCACGGTTTTCCTGACCGCGTTGCAGGGCTATTTCCTTGCCGCAGGCCTTGAAAGCCTTGCCGCCGCCAACGGCATCGGCGCGGTGGTCGAACCGGGCCTGATGTTCCGCGTGGTTGCGACAATCAGCCTTGTCGGCGGCACCATGTTCCTGATGTGGCTGGGCGAGCAGATTACCTCGCGCGGTATCGGCAACGGCATTTCGCTGATCATCATGGCGGGTATCGTTGCGCAAATGCCGCGCTTGTTCGCGCAATTGCTCGAAGGCGCGCGCACCGGCTCGATCAGCGGCTTCGTCATCGTCGGCTTTCTGGCGATGTTTGTCGTCGCTGACTTTGCTCATCTGCTTCATGGAGCGCGGCCAGCGCCGCGTTCTGATCCAATATCCGAAACGCGCGACACAGCGCGGCATGATGCAGGCCGACCGCAGCCATCTGCCGCTGAAGATCAACACCGCCGGTGTTATCCCGCCGATCTTTGCCTCGTCGCTGTTGCTGTTGCCGATCACGATTACGCAGCTTGGGCGGCAACAAGGTTGCGGGTGAAAGCGCAGTTGGGCGATTTCGTCATCACGCTGAACCAGTATCTGGCGCATGGGCAGCCGGTCTATCTGCTGCTCTATGGCCTTGGCATTATCTTCTTCTGCTTTTTCTACACGGCGGTTGTCTTCAACCCTGAAGAAACCTCGGAGAATCTGAAAAAAGCGGGTGGCTTCATTCCGGGTATCCGTCCGGGCAAGAATACCGAGACCTATCTCGATTATGTGCTGACGCGTATCACCGTGCTGGGCGCGGCCTATCTGACTTTGGTCTGCCTGTTGCCCGATTATGTGATGGCGCAAACCGGCCAGCAGCAATTCTTTGCGATTGGCGGCACGAGCCTGCTCATTCTGGTCAATGTGACGATCGATACGATCTCGCAAATCCAGAGCCATTTGCTGGCGCACCAATATGGTGACCTGCTCAAAAAGGCGAAGCTAAAAGGCGGACGCGCCCGCTAAAGGACGCGACATTGAAACGAGATTAGGGGAAGCGTTTCATGAATATCATCCTTTTGGGACCGCCGGGCGCGGGCAAGGGCACGCAGGCAAGCCTTCCTGGTCGAGGAATACGGCATGGCGCAGCTTTCCACCGGCGACATGTTGCGCGCGGCGCGTGAACGCGGGAACCGACGTTGGCGAGCGCATGGCCGACGAGATCATGAACGCGGGCAGCTTTGTTCTCCGACGAGATTGATGGCGCGCTGATTGGTGACGAGCATATGGATTCAATGCCAGCCGGCCAAGGTGCTATCTTCGACGGCTATCCGCGCACAGCACCGCAGGCGCATTCGCTCGACGGCATACTTGGCAGCACGCGGTCGCACGCTCGACCATGTCATCGAACTCGAGGTCGATGAAGATGCTCTGGTTGACCGTATTGTCGGACGTTACACCTGCGCACAATTGCGGCGAGGGCTATCACGACCGGCATCAAGCATCCCGCCAAGGAGGGCGTGTGCGACAATTGCGGCTCGACCGAATTCAAACGCCGTCCTGACGATAATGAAGAAACGGTGCGGACCCGCATGGCCGAATATCGCGGCAAGACCGAGCCGATCCTGCCGATTCTATGCGGCTCGCGGCCTAATTCGCCGGGTCGATGGCATGGCCCCGATTGCCGAAGTAACAGCTGCAATCGAGGCAATTCTCGCACGTTAATTCTTCCTTGTCGTGCGTCTGGCATAAGCCGGGCGATGACGGTTGGGACAAGTGATACGGCAAAGCCACGCAGGCTGCCCGAGCTGGACGCGTTGCGCGGCATCGCGGCGATGCTGGTGCTGCTGTTTCACTACAGCTATCAATATCCCAAGCTTTTCCCCGACCAGACCGGCCTGCCGTTCCGCTGGCAATGGGCTGAAAATGGTATCTGGCTGTTTTTTGCGATATCCGGGTTTGTGATTTGCATGACGCTGGAGCGGACTCGGCACTGGACCGATTTTGTCTGGGCGCGCTTTTCGCGATTATACCCCGTCTATTGGGCGGCGATGGCGCTGACCGTCATTGCAGTGACGCTGTCCGGCGAGACGTCGCTCGACATCCCAACCGCCGACAAGCTGGCCAATATTACGATGATTCAGGGATGGATCGGCCGCGCCTCTATTGACCCGGTCTACTGGACTTTAGCGGATCGAGCTGGCATTCTATCTGTGCATGCTTGGTGTGTTCATGGTTGGATGGTTGGCGCGGCTTGAGATCGTGGTGGCGCTTTGGCTGGCACTCAGCGCGCTGCAATTGGCGACGGGCTTGCTGCCCTTTCGGATCGAGCAACTGCTCGTGCTGGGCTATTTTCCGTTCTTTGCCATCGGCATGATCTTCTACCGTTTTTATAGCGGTGCCCTATCTCGCGGGCGCTTGTTGCTGTGGCAAATCCTGCTGGCGTTGGTTGCAGGTTTAATGGGCATCGAAGCAACGCTGTGGCCATTATTATCAGCGCCATATTCTGGCTGATGCTCGGCGGCCGGTTGTCGCTCTTAGCGTCACCGCTGCTGCTATGGCTGGGTGCGATCAGCTATCCGCTTTATCTTGTTCACCAGAATGTCGGCTATGTGGTCATCCATCAGCTTGGCCTTGCGGGTGTTGGCATCGAAATAGCCGTCGTTGCCGCGACTGCGCTGGCTGTGTTGCTGGCGCATGTGCTTCACCGTCATGTCGAAGACCCTGCGCAACGCTGGTTGCGCCAACGAAAGCCGGTGATGGCACGCGGGACAATAGTGGCTACTGAATAGACTTGCCGCACCACCGCGCTTGCAGCTATCAATTGCGATATGATGACAAGATTAATCTCGGTCGCCATTCTATCGGCGCTTTCGTCCCCCGCCTTTGCCGAAGTAAAGGCAACCTCCGAAACCGGCTTCAATGTCGTCCATATTGCCGAGGTCGCAGCGCCGCCTGATGTCGTCTGGAAGCGGCTGCTCGCACCAAAGGACTGGTGGAACAAGGCACATAGCTGGTCAGGCTCTTCCGAAGGCTTCTACATCGATCCGCAGGCGAATGGCTGCTTTTGCGAACTGTTCCAGGAAAAGGGTGCCGATGGCAAGGTCAAGACCGTCGGCAGCGTCGAGCATATGCGCGTGATTTTCGCGCAACCGGGTAAAGTACTGCGAATGCAAGGCGCATTGGGGCCGCTCCAGTCGGAGGCGGTCATCGGCACGCTGACGGTCGCTATGGAACCGGTAAAGGGTAGCGAGAATACAAAGCTCAGCTTCTCTTACGTCGTGGGCGGTTATATGCGCTACAAGGTCGCCGAAATTGCGCCTGCTGTCGACACAGTATTGGGCGAGCAGTTCAAAAATTTGGCCGCTCCCTTTGCGCCAAAAAAAGCAGCCGAGGACAAGGCCGACGGCTTCTCGCTCGATGTCGAGAAAATCGAAGAGCCAGCGACCGAACCTGCGCCAGCGGGTCCGCAATAATTGCCGACCGGGGGAGCGACTCCGAAAAAGCCGCGCAAAAGTGCCAAGGTCGAGATCGGCTGGTGCGAAATGGTCGATATTCCAAGCCTTGGACTGACCGGCGTTCATGCCAAAATGGATACCGGCGCCGCTACCTCCTCGATCCATGCGACCCGGGTGAAACCGGTGCGAACGCAACGGCAAGCCATGCGTCGAATTCTGGTTCCGGCTCAACGCGGGCGAAAAGCCTAAGCGCTATGAGGCCCCTGTTATCGACCGTCGTTCGGTGCGCAGTTCTAATGGCGAAAAACAGGATCGCTATGTCATCGCCGCGCAATTTTGCTTTGGTAAGCTTTGCTGGAACGGGCAGCTCACCTTGGCGAACCGGCGGTCGATGGCCTTTCCCTTGCTAATCGGGCGGCGGGCGCTAAGGCGCGGCTTTCTCGTCAATAGCGGGCGGCGTTGGGTTCTCGGGAAACCAGCGAACTAAGGAATATACAGCAAATGAAAATCGCGATGTTGGCGCGCAACGCCGACCTCTATTCGCACCAGCGCATTGTCGAAGCGGCGCGGTCGAGAGGGCACGAGATCGACGTGCTCAATACGCTGCGGGTGACGATGAATATCACGTCGCACCGTCCGGAAGCTTATTATCAGGGCGAAAAGCTGGGGCGTTATGATGCAGTGATTCCGCGCATCGGTGCATCGGTGACCTTTTACGGCCTCGCCGTGTTGCGTCAGTTCGAGATGATGAATGTCTGGCCGCTCAACGAAAGCGTCGCCATCGGACGGTCGCGCGACAAACTGCGGTCATTGCAGATACTGGCAAAGAAAGGGACTTGGCCTTCCGGTCACTGCCTTCGCGCATGATCCACGGCAGACCGACGAGGTCATCAAGATGGTCGGTGGTGCGCCGGTGGTCATCAAGCTGCTCGAAGGCACGCAAGGCATAGGGGTCGTTCTGGGCGAAACCGAAAAATCGGCGCGGTCGGTGATCGAGGCGTTTCGCGGGGCGAATGTGAACATCTTCGTGCAGGAGTTTATAAAGGAAGCGAACGCCACCGACATCCGCTGTTTTGTCATCGGCAACAAGGTTGTCGCAGCGATGCAGCGCAAGGGAGCAGAGGGTGACTTCCGCTCCAACCTCCACCGCGGCGGTTCAGCCGAAGCGATCAAGATTACGCCGGAAGAACGCTCCACTGCAGTTCGCGCAGCGCGGGCAATGGGCCTGAATGTCGCGGGCGTCGATATGCTCCGCTCCAATCACGGCCCAGTCATCATGGAGGTCAACAGCTCGCCCGGCCTTGAAGGCATAGAAAAGGCCAGCGGCAAGGATATTGCGGGCAAGATTATCGAGTTTATCGAAGAAAATGCGGATGAGCGGCAAAACCAAGACCAAAGGCAAGGGTTGACGTATCACCCGCGCTTGACACAAGCAGCGACTCACCTTAAAGGCCCGTCAATTCCGAACATCTGGTACAGCCCAGCAGCGCTTTAACGCGTCCGCTGGTTTTGTGCGTTTCGGGATATCATCAGCGTTGAGATAGGGTTCGTCCTTCGGGGCACCTGTGGAGCAGGAGTTTGAATAAGTGGCACGTATAGCCGGGGTAAACATCCCAACCAACAAGCGCGTGATCATTGCGCTTACCTACATTCACGGTATCGGCCGCACCAAGGCCGTCGAAATCGCGAACAAGCTGGGAATTGATCATAGCCGTCGTGTGCAAGACCTTTCGGATGCCGAAGTATTGCAAATCCGCGAAACCATCGATTCGGATCACACCGTAGAAGGCGATCTTCGCCGGACAACGTCGATGAACATCAAACGTCTTATGGACCTCGCCTGCTACCGTGGCCTTCGCCATCGTAAAGGCCTTCCGGTCCGTGGCCAGCGTACGCATACCAATGCGCGCACCCGCAAGGGCAAGTCCAAGGCAATCGCGGGCAAAAAGAAGTAAGAGCAGGCTAAGGCCCACTTACTTTTTTTCGCATAATTCGAATAGGATACACACATTATGGCACGCGAACCACAGCGCATTAAAAAGCGGGAGCGCAAGAATATTTCGGCAGGTGTTGCCCATGTCAACGCCAGCTTCAACAACACTATGATCACGATCACCGATGCCCAGGGCAACACGATCAGTTGGTCATCGGCTGGCACAATGGGCTTCAAGGGTAGCCGCAAGTCTACCCCTTATGCAGCGCAGGTCGCCGCAGAAGACGCTGGCAAGAAAGCCGCCGACCACGGCGTGCGTACGCTCGAAGTCGAAGTCAAGGGTCCAGGCTCAGGCCGCGAATCGGCACTTCGGGCATTGCAGGCGGTGGGTTTCACCATCACCTCGATCCGCGACGTGACCTCGATCCCGCATAACGGCGTTCGTCCTTCGAAACGCCGCCGCGTCTAAATTTCGTCGGGAACGGTCCGCTTCGGCATTCGTTCCCGCTATCGACCAGGGGCGGTTTCCAAACGGAGACAGTCCCTTGAAAAGTTTCAATCGGTCTGACCGGACGGTGCACCAAAAACCGGTTCAGTCCCAACCTAGCTAGGGGAAATCCATGTCCGTCAATATCAAGAACTGGCAGGAACTGAAGAAGCCCAACGCCCTCGAACTCAAGTCGGGCAGCGATGCCAAGCGTAAGGCAACCTTCGTCGCCGAACCACTTGAGCGTGGCTTTGGCCTGACACTCGGCAACGCGCTGCGTCGCGTATTGCTCTCGTCGCTGCAGGGCGCAGCGATTACCTCGATCAAGATCGAAAACGTGTTGCACGAATTCTCGTCGCTTGCCGGCGTTCGCGAAGATGTCACCGACATCGTCCTGAACATCAAGCAGGTCGCTTTGAAGATGGAAGGCGAAGGCCCGAAGCGCATGCAGCTTTCGGCCACCGGCCCTGCCACCGTCAAGGCCGGCGATATCGCGGTTTCGGGCGACATCGTTGTGATGAACCCCGATCTCGTTATTTGCCATCTCGATGACGGCGCAAGCTTCAACATGGAAATCACCGCCGACAGCGGCAAGGGCTATGTCCCCGCCGTCGCCAACCGCCCTGCGGATGCGCCGATTGGTTTGATCCCGGTCGACTCGCTCTACAGCCCTGTTCGCCAGGTTGCCTACAAGGTCGACAATGCACGTATCGGCCAAGAGCTCGATTATGACAAATTGAGCCTGACGATCGAAACCGACGGAACCGTAACGCCAGAAGACGCCGTGGCTTATGCCGCACGCATCCTTCAGGACCAGTTGCAAGTATTCGTCCATTTCGAAGATTCGATGGCAGCTTCCTCGCCGATGATCGGCATGGCCGCGCCTTCGGCATCGTCGGAAGAATCGGATGCCAACCAGCTCAACCGTTATCTTCTCAAGAAGGTCGACGAGCTCGAACTGTCGGTTCGCAGCGCAAACTGCCTGAAGAACGACAACATCATCTACATCGGCGACCTCGTGCAAAAGAGCGAAGCCGAAATGCTGCGCACCCCGAATTTCGGCCGCAAGTCGCTGAACGAAATCAAGGAAGTGCTTTCGAGCAATGGGTCTGCGCCTCGGCATGGACATCCCCGGCTGGCCGCCCGAAAATATCGAAGAAATGGCCAAGAAGCTTGAACAGGAATTGCTTGGCTGAGCCGGTTTGGGCCAAAGTAGTACTTTGGCCCAGATTGAGATTAGAGAGGCCTCGCGGAAACGCGGGGCCTTTTCGTTTTGCTACATGACAACCCATAGGTGCCGCAGTTCGACATCGGATAGGTTGCCTGCTCTTACATGCCTCGATTGCAGCATGGCAAAGCGAGATTGTTGGTCGTGGTTGTCGAGCGTGAGTGCATCGTTTGCGGACCACCCCGCTTCATTCGCTACCGTCAGGTCATTTACCCATTCATTGATACGATTATGCCAAGCCGGGATGTCATCGGCCTGAACATAAGCGATCATGGCACACAGCGAATGGTTCGCACCGTGATTGCCCAACTTGAATCGTTGGATGCCGCCTGCGGACTTGTGCTGGTCAAACAGATATTCACGGTTATCCCGATCTTTTCGTTTGGGTTCGGGCATGGAAGGCGCTTGCATTCGATTGGAAGGAAGGTGTCTGAGTGCGAATAGTCGCCTTGCATCCACAGTTAGCCAGTCGCCAACGGGCTTTGCCGAAATATCGAGGTTGCCTTTAGGATTGGCTTCATCGCGAGGCTCACGCCCGAATTTGAAACTCTCAATGCCCGGCATATTCCGGGCTTCGTCATTGAGATAGTCACATAGATGCTCTGAAAGCACATCTTCGGCGGTAGTCACCTTTCGCCTTGCATCGTCACGCCATTTGGGAAGGTGGCTGGCAATGAATTCGATCAGCTTGAGAAATTGCGTTCTGGCTTGATGAAGCCCTTCGAACAGCCCCTGTTTTTGCGGTTCTGGTGCTCCCCCGTCAGCCAGCATTCGATCAGAAGCCCTGCGCCCGGAGATCGGCCAAAACCTCGTCTGCATCGCGCAGCGCAACCGAGCGCAGCCAGAAACGCAGCCGGTCAGGCTTTATCTAGGTAAAGGATATTCCCATCGTAGATACGTGCGATGCGGGTTACCGAAAGGCTCGAATTTTCGCGTTCTTTGATCAACGTCATCGCAGCCGTCCGCGCAGTTTGTCGCGTATCCGACCAATCCACCGCAGCAGGCACCAAATGAATAGGGTTGACAAATAATCCCCGGCCACGATTGGTGCGGGTGAACAATCAGCGGGTTATCGGTGTAGATGCCGTTGATTGGGCCAGCAAAGGTTTCGTTGAAATTGGGGAGCGCCGAATAGCCGGATTCTTTCAAGGCGTCGGAGTCATCTGCAAAACGGACGAGGTCTCGATAGTAATCCACCAAGTCATGGGCGACTATGTGTTCGCTAACGCTCATATCGAGGTCACCATCATGCGGCATGGGCAAAGCGAAGATGTCATCAGTGCCAGCAGAGGTGGCCTTTTGATGATATAAGCAGGCACTGCAGGCTGCCACATATGCTCGGAGCGTCGTGGCGTTGCCCGTGATAAAGCGATCAATCCTCGACAGTTCTGTTGTTGAACACCGACGACCAGATATTCCGACAACTTTGTCGGCAAATACTGCGCGATCTCTTGTCTATGACCCCGTGGCCAAGGTCGTGTTGCTTTCTTATAAGTAGGAATGGCCCCGTGAAAAATTCCGGCGTCCTAACGTCAGCGATAGCCGTGCCGCGAGGTACGAACTGCTCTTCTGCAACGATCATCCCGCCTTCCCCAAGGGTGTCAGGATTTATTAGTCGACGATCATAAATGTGGTCCGCAGGCTTTGGATTGGCACGCCTGCCATAAATGAAGCCTTGACCCATTTGCCAGCCTTTGGCTTCGGAAAAGTCGCGCAGTTTCCGGAATCCGCTCAGCCGCTTGGCAAGGGAGAGCACTCGGTTACCCCCAAGCAATCCTGCCCTCCAAATTCGCCGATCACCAAAATCCGACCAGCGAGGCAACCAGTGCATATCATAATAGTCTATTTCGAAATCTTGCTTTGCTTCAGCCTTGCCGCCCCGCCTGAAAACGCCATGCAGCAGTTTTCGCGAGAGTATCTGGTTTTCCAGCAATGGCCACGAGTACAATAATTTTGGGGTCGGCGGCACCAGATCCATCGCGGTCACCTTTCGCTCCTGCTCTTGAGAAAAGTCCACGCACCGATACGAAATCGAGAATCTCGCGCACGTCATATTTCCTTAAAGAAGCGACGTCGAAGATTTTCGGGTTTACATGTTGTAAAGAAATCCAGCTGGTTGGATCATGCTTATGACGCCGCCCTCCGAGAGCAACTCCATCGCATTAATGAGGAATAGGTAAGCTAATTGCGTGTCTGGGAGCTTTGCATTGTACGCGTCCTTGTAGGCCTTGGCGGCGCGAACGGTGGCGTCTGTCGATAATTTCGACTTGAATGGTGGATTGCCAACGATGACTCCAACACGTGAACTTATTAAGCCCTCCTCCCTTGCAAGGAAGAAGCATTTTCCATGAAGCGACTTGCCTTCGAGAACCGGGAACAATTTGTTGCTGGTTCGAATTCTTTCGGGCGTCAGGCTCTCACAAAGTGCTAGGCACAAGCTGAATGCTGCCAGCGTGACAGCACCTTTTTCTAGATCGATGCCCTGAACCTTTTGAAGTAACGCTTGTAAATGGGGAATGTCTGCCTCGCCCGGCTCCTTCCAGTTGTTTCGGATGCGCCAGTGCAAAATGAGACGTTTGTATGCTTCGACCAGATAAACACCCGACCCGCAGGCCGGATCGAGGATGACTTCGTTATTAGCAATGAGCCGGTCAATCCGGTCCCAGCTCAACGCTTCTTCTAACATCAGCCTGACCAACGCTGGCGGCGTGTAAATCGAACTGGCCTTGTCCTCTACGAACAGCTGATAGATGCTACTGATCAATTCTACCGGCAAATCGCCAAACGAATAGAGTCGCCAGAAACTTCCTTGTCCATCAGCAGTGTGTCGTCCGTCAATCAGGTCTGCAAAGGCTCCAAGCTGCTGGCTTTGCAACAACTCGTGCCGATGAGCGTCTTCAAGCTCGAAGACATGGCCGTTGAATCGATCCTCAAGTGCTTTCAGAAGATTTACCAGCGCCTGACCGTTGCGAAGAACATCGGGAAATGATTCCGCCCCTTCAAGGAACTGGGCGAAATATTTTGGTTCTAGCGCCTTGCGCTCATCCAGATAGGCGATGAGCAGGGAGAGAATAAGCAGCCTGTGCTGGAGCTTTTCGCTGAGCAGCCCTCCAGCCTTGATCTGTTTGTAGAGGCTGAAGATATTTTCGACCAGATGCCGGTGTGCCGATGCCGTGTCCGACAACAACTGTTTGCAAATGGCCGGGTCATCCCAAAGCGTGCCATTGCGTAAACGCCCGACATCCCACCAAGGTTTTGCCGACTGGGTTGCCGCCGAAATGTCGGCAGCAATTTTTAGCGTATCATATGCTTTATATTTGGGTGTTTCACTTTTCTGATCGAAGTCAGGCTTGCTGGCGCACCGGAACATGTCAATTTTGCCCGGCGTTTTGCGATACAGCAAGGGGACGCCGCCCCAACTCCACAGTCGCTTGTGAAGTTCGGCAAACGCCTGATCATCCCCAGCCTGATCGCTGACATAGATAAACGCTTGTGCCACCGCAGGGCGGTCATTGCGCCCCGCTTCGAAAAAGACGGAATGGGCTTCATAGCCCTCCGCTTTCTCCATCATCATATATTGTTCGGGAGGCAGGCCTAAATCACGGAAGCCTTTGACCAAGACCAGCCCGTCAACGCCGCTCACAATGTCAGCGCTGGATATGTCTATCAGCCAGTTAGCAGGGTTATCGGCCCGCACCGTTGAACTCCCCACTTTTAACCAGAAATCCGAAACTTCCGTCGCTTTCACGGCTTTTGATTTTCGCTTTCTTTCGAATGACAGATCACGAATTCGATGCGCAATCTTGTTGTTTGGCTTTTCCTTGACTATCCCCCCAAACTCCCCTAACCGCGCCATCACAAACAGCGGGGCTAACAGCTCCGCTTTTCATTTCAGGGCAATGGCTCCCCCTCAAGCGGGCCGGGATCGGGCTACCTCATACGGGCCCCCTACGAACGAAGGAACTGAATATGCGCCATAAAGTTGGCCACCGTAAGCTTCAACGCCCTACCGCGCACCGTAATGCAATGCTGCGCAACATGGCGGCGTCGCTCATCAAGCATGAGCAGATCAAGACCACATTGCCAAAGGCGCGCGAGCTGCGTCCCTATGTCGAAAAGCTGATTACGCTGGCGAAAAAGGGTGGCCTGTCGAACCGTCGCCTCGCGATGAGCCGTTTGATGGACGACACGCAGCTGGTCAAATTGTTCGACGAACTTGCGACGCGTTATGCCGGTCGTGACGGCGGTTATACGCGCGTGATCAAGGCCGGTTTCCGCGGGTCGGACGCTGCGCCCATGGGCGTTATCGAACTCGTCGACCGCAATGTCGATGCCAAGGGCCAGGATTCGGGCCCAGTCGACATGGACGATATGGACGAAGCCGCCTGATAGGCGCTTAGCCTAGAAATTACGAAGGGCGGTATCCGAAAGGATGCCGCCCTTTTTTGTTCAAACGGCCTTCGCGCTTCGGAGCAGTGCGGCGGAGATCAGCCAGAAGCTCGACAGCACTATCGTAAATATCCCGCCGCGCGGATCTGGACCCATGATGCCTGCGACCAGCCCGGTCGCGGCTTGGGTGACCCCTGCCGCGAGCATTGCAATCGCCATCGCACGTTTGTGAAAGCGTGATATGATGGTGCCACATATTGCAATCAGCAGAACCACGCCGAACCATAGATTGACCGGATTGTCCTCGTTGCCAATCATCCCGACCGCGAGGTTGGACCACACGACCGTCAAACCCGCCAGCACCGCGAAGATCGCGCCAAAGCGGAAATACCAGTTGGATGATATCCGCACGGCGAATTCAATGAGGCCGCCGACAATTCCGAAGATGACGGCAGCAAACAAGAAGTCGGTTTCGTCCCAGTTTACTTCGCTGGTAAACTGCATCGCGACGAGTGGCGTGAGGATCAGCGCAACTGCACCGCTCCAGCCCAGGATGCGCCATATGTGGCGGTGCGGTTGGCGGGATTCGATATTCGATTTCATGTCATTGCCCTCCTACGTGAATGAAGGCACAAAGCTGGCACGATCGGTGATGAGAGACATGAGCGGGGCGTGAGCATTTGGTGAAAAATGAATAGCCCCAGAATTGCCTTCGATCGCTTTATGCTGGATCGGCAAAACAGGTTGTTGCTCTGCGACGGCGTGCCGGTCGAACTTTCGGGGCGCTACCTCGACGCGCTGATGCTCCTTGCGGGAGAGCCGGGCCAGCTAGTGACCAAGGACCGGTTCATGGACGAAGTCTGGCGCGGAGTGCCGGTCACGGACGAGGCGCTGACGCAGTGCATCAAGTCGCTGCGCCGGGCACTGGGCGATGACGCGGCACGTCCGAGATTTATCGAGACGGTGCCCAAACATGGCTATCGCTTTATTGCTGCGATGGGGCCTGCCGGGGGTGATGTTTCGGTGCCGATATCGCCTCCTTTTGACTGGCGGCAGTTTCTGCTGCTTGGCGGCGCTGGAGTGGTTGGCGGCGGAATAGGAGGGCTGCTCGGGGGGCTATTCTATGGTTTTGCAGGAGCTTCACAGCCATTGCAGCCTGGAATGGGAGCAGGCTCAATCGTAATGGTATTGACTGCGCTGACCGTATTGATCGCATTGGTCGGCGCGGCAGGGGTCAGTTTCGGCATCGCGGCCGCGCAAGTGCGTGGTGGCGATTGGCGGTGGCATATCGTGGGCGGCTCGTTTGGCGGGCTAGTGGTCGGCGGAATCGTAAAGCTGCTCGGGCTGGACGCGTTCAACCTGCTTTTGGGCCAATCGCCGGGCAACATTACGGGGGCGTTGGAAGGAGCAGTGCTGGGCGGCGCGGCCGGGCTTGGCGTTTGGCTCGGAGAACGGATCTGGCGCACCGCCTTGGTCGGGCTTGTGGCTGGAATGGCGATTCCTGCGCTTGGGGGCAGGCTGCTTGGCGGCAGCCTCGTTTTGCTCGCAGGCGTCTTCCCGCAATCGCGGCTGCGGCTCGACCAGATCGGCGCGTTGTTCGGCGAGGACAGTTTCGGACGCATCAGCCAGACTGTTACCGGCGGGCTGGAAGGCATGCTGTTCGCAGTGTGCGTGGCTTATGCCATGCTGCTCGCGCGGCGCCAGATTGCGGGCGCATAAGCTTTTCGACAAACGCGCGATAGTATCTTGCGGGCGGCCGACAGATTTATTGGCTATTCGCAGAAGAAGCCTTAGGTTCCTTGGCAATGACTAATGTGAGCTGGGGAATATGACATGCGTACGGCTTTTTTGCTTGGGATTGCGGCTGTGGTGATGATGCCGGGGGCGGCTGTTGCTGATGACGCGGCTACCTCGACCGACAGCTATACGGTGCTGAAATATCCGAAGACCAAGAAGGATAATGTCGCTGAAACCCAGTTCGGCGTGAAAGTAGCCGACCCCTATCGCTGGCTGGAGGATGATGTCCGGGTCAATCCGGCGGTTGCGGACTGGGTCAAGGCGCAGAATGCGGTTTCGGGGGCTTATCTCGACACGCTGCCCGGCAAGGATGTGCTCGCGGCGCGAATGAAGAAATTATACGATTATGAACGTTTTGGCCTGCCGGAAAAAGCGGGCGGCAGTTATTTCTTCACGAAGAATGACGGCCTGCAAAACCAGTCGGTGCTGTATGCACGCAGCGGTCTTAAGGGCAAGGACCGGATGCTGATCGACCCGAACGCTTGGGCAAAGGACGGCGCGACCGCGCTCGATAGCTGGGTGCCGTCGAAGAATGGCAAGCTGCTGGCGTATTCGATCCAGGACGGCGGCACCGACTGGCGGATCATTCGAGTGCTCGATGTTAAGACCGGCAAGCCACTGGCGGACGAGATCAAATGGGCGAAATTCACCAACATTTCATGGGTCGGTAACGAAGGCTTCCTCTATTCGCGCTTCGCCGCGCCGCAGGAAGGTGCTGCGTTTCAGCAACTGAATTTCAATCAGACCGTTTATTTCCATAAAATCGGCACGCCGCAGTCGCAGGACCAAGCGGTCTATGCCTCCCCCGAGCGCAAGGAGCTCGGCCATTCGGCTGAGGTCACGCATGACGGCAAATGGGTTTTGATTACGTCGTCGGCGGGGACTGACGAGAAATACGAGTTGCACATCATGCCGCTCCGTAAAAAGCGTGAGTGGAAGGCCCAGACATTGGTTGCGGGCTTGGAGCATGAGTGGAATCTCGTCGAGGGCATGGGTAACAAGCTATGGTTTGTCACCAACAAGGGTGCGCCTAGGCTGAAGGTCGTGTCTGTCGATCTCGCTGCCAAGACGCCGGTATTTACCGACGTCATCCCCGAGCGTGCCGAGACGCTATCGCGCGCGCAGATTGTTGGCGACCGGTTGGTGCTATCCTATCTGAAGGACGCGGCCTCGATGGCGGTGATGACCGACCTTGCGGGCAGGCCGGTACAGCAGATCGCGCTCAATGCTATCGGCACTGCGTCGGGATTTACCGGCAAGCCGGGCGACAGCGAGACTTTCTTCAGCTTTTCAAGTTTCAACCAGCCGGGCGCGGTATACCGCTTTGACAGCAAGACCGGCAAATCGACGCCCTTCGCTCAGCCCAAACTGAGCTATAACCCAGCCGATTTCACGGTGACGCAAGTCTTTTACCCGTCAAAAGACGGCACCAAGATCCCGATGTTCATTGTCCACAAAAAAAATCTCGACCTGACCAGGGGCGGCGCGCCGACTCTGCTTTACGGCTATGGCGGTTTCAACCTGTCGCAGACGCCAAGTTACTCGGCAACGCGCATGGCGTGGCTGCAATCGGGCGGTGTCTTCGCGCTCGCCAATTTGAGAGGCGGCGGCGAATATGGAAAGCCTTGGCACGACGCCGGACGTCTTGCGAACAAACAGAATGTGTTCGACGATTTTGCCGCGGCGGGCGAATATCTGATTGCCAGCGGCTATACCTCTAAAGGTAAGCTTGCCATCGAAGGCCGCTCGAACGGTGGTTTGCTGGTCGGTGCGGTGGTCAATCAGCGCCCCGACCTGTTCGCGGCAGGCCATGCGGCGGTGGGCGTGATGGACATGCTGCGCTTCGACCGCTTTACCGCCGGGCGCTACTGGGTCGACGATTATGGCTATCCGAACAAGGAAGCCGATTTCAAGACGCAATTGGCCTATTCACCCTACCACAACATCAAATCGGGCGTGTCCTATCCGGCGGTCATCGTCTCGACCGCGGACACCGATGACCGCGTAGTACCCGGACACAGCTTCAAATATACTGCGGCGTTGCAGGCCGCTGACACGGGCGACAAACCCAAGATCATCCGCATCGAGACGCGCGCCGGACATGGCAGCGGAAAGCCGACCGACAAGATCATCGACGAATATTCCGACATCTACGCATTTCTGGCGAAATGGACCGGACTCGATCTGAAATAGCTTTGGGGCGTCGGGCTGGGCCGTGAAACCGATCAACAACCGCGTTCGTGCCTTCTCCCGAAGGACCGCAAAACTTTACATTTGTTACAAATTCTAACTGCGCTAAACGGTCATAGGCCGTCCGGGGGGAACAGTTGATGAGTTGCGGTGCGCAACGGGAGGCGAGTGACCCTGCGGCCTGTGCCTCGTTGTTCGGTAGTTTCCAACTTAAACGGGCCGACGGGAGCGAGATCGCGATTGCGAACCGGCGTGCGCGGGTTGTTCTGGCCATGCTGTGCATGCAACCAGGACGACCGATAGACCGTGACATGCTAAGCAAGCTGTTATGGCCGGGTCGCTTCGAAGCCCATGCCAAGGCGAGTTTGCGGCAGTGCCTGCTCGACCTTGGCAAACTGCTGGCACCATTGGGGGCGGATATCCTCGATGTTACGCGCAGCACCGTTGCGCTCAATGCGGGCATGATCCAGACCGATTTCGCCGATCTTGAAGGTGCGCTGGTACAGGGCGATGATGTGAGGGCGACCGGGCTGCTCAATACTATCGGCACGCAGCCGATTCTTGATCACATGGACTTCGGTGATGTCTTTAACCGCTGGCTTGGGCAGTGCCGTAGCGATGCCGAAAAAAGGCTGGCAATTGCCATGGAGCAAAGGCTGGCCGCGCCGAGTGAAGCACGAGATGTTGACGCACATGCTGGATTGCTAACCGCATGGGCTGCACGCAATCCGTCCACTTCGATCTCCGCCGTTCCGATCCGACCCGATGGCAAGAAACGGATTGCGGTGCTGCCTTTTCACGCTCTGGGCAACCCGGACGGAGCCGACTATTTTGCCGATGGCATAGTCGAGGAACTGATCACGACGCTGGGCCACGTACCGCAACTGGTGGTCGCTGGCCGGACATCCTCGTTTCATTTCCGCAACAGCAGTCTGGCAGCGACTGAAATTGCCTCACAATTGCGCGTGTCGCACCTGATCGAAGGGGCCGTGCAAAAACAGGGCGACCATGTCCGTATCCATGTGCACATCATCAACGGAGAGGACGGCTTTGAAATCTGTAGCCAGCGCTACGATGGCGTTCTCGACGAACTGTTCACGCTTCAGGAAACCGTTGCCCACTCGGTCACCGCCGCATTGGCCGATGCGTTGGGGGTTTACATTCAGCCGCCCTTTGTGCGTGGCATGACACCCAGCAAGTCGGCTTATGACCTTTACCTTCAAGGCCGTTCATTATGCACCCGCCTGTTCGGCGACGGCGTTCTCGACAAGGCGGTCGAGTTGCTCGATCAGGCGGTAGCGCTCGATCCGCACTTCGCGCAGGCATGGGTGGCTTTGGCCGAAGCGCACCAGATGATCGCCACATATACGCCGTGTCTGGACCGCGCCGCTGCGTCTGCGCGCATGGCCGAATGCGCCCGCAAGGCCATCGCGTTGATGCCCGATCTGGGCTATCCCCATTCGTTGCTTGGCGTGCACCAATGGACCCAGAATGATATCGTTGGCGCGCTCGATCTGGCGCACAAGGGATATGAGCTGGAACCGCATAATCCCGCGGTGGCGATGCGGCTGGGATCGTTCCTGCTCTATTGCGGGCGCACGCGTGAAGGCATGAAATATGTCGAGGAGGCAATCGACCGCGATCCTGTCGATGGCCGGAAATTCGGCCTGCTGTCGGTCGGAAATTTCAACCAGGGCCGGATTGATGAAGGCATAGAGGCCGGTCACAGGATGGTCGACCTCGGCTTTCCGTCGATGTGGCTGGCGGTGGCGGTGGCTGCTGCAGGCCAGCATGAGCAGGCCGTCGAACATTACCAGAATACACGGGCGTTGATGAACAAGGTGATGTTCCCGCCGGCGGGAAGCGAGCCGATGCCGTCCGAAGTCATGGACGCGTTCTGGGATGTGGCGGCCAAGGGCGTATGCAGCGGCGAAGAGGCTGACCGTACGCAATATTGTCAGGTACTCGACATGCTCTACGCCTCGCTGCACGACCATAGCGACCCGAGCATCGTACTGCCCGCGATTTTCATGGGCTATGCCGAGATGCTTTTCAAAACTGTGGGCGAACGGATTACCCCTGCGAACACATTATGTCTGCAATCCATCTGGGCCGATGTCGACCCGATCCGCCAGATTTGGCAGCATCCCGAATTCATTCCCTTTGCTCAGCGAATCGGCATGGCGGCGGCGTGGGACAAATATGGCTGGCCCGATTTGCTACCGCCGCCGAGCAATCTATAACCTTAGGCAAGGGGCAACGGCGCCATTGACGCCGGATTGACGATTTATTGACGGTCAGGCGGATTGACGCCTGACGCCACGGCATCGCATGATAGCGGCAAGGGATCGCTGACATTTTGATAGCTTTTGGGTGAGCCGGAAACCCCGGTTTGCCGAAGGGAAAGTTGCGCCATTGGCGCTGGTGCTGCGGCACCTTTCGTTTGTGCAAGCCCCGTCATCCTGACCGGGCCAGTTGAGAGGGAGTAGGACGATGAAAATGATGAAAACACTTTATGTCGGGGCAGCATTGTTGGTCGCCGCCACGATGGCCGTGCCCGCCGCCGCGCAGGAATCGCCGCTCAAACGCGGCAGTGTGTGGGTTGCCAGCCGGGTCGACGTGCTGCCCGGGCAGACCCCAGCCTATGCCGATTATCTGGCAACCGAATGGAAAAAGGAAATGGAATGGGGCAAGACACAGGGCTATATCCTTAGCTATCGGATAATGAGCACCAACAATAGGCGCCACGACGAACCCGATATGGTTCTGTTGATCGAGTATAAGGATTACGGAACTGTGGCTGAGCGGGACGCCATCGGCAAACGCTACAATGAAGCCATGAAGACCGACAGATACAAGACTGCTGCCGGTAACCTTGAGCGGGAAAAAATCCGCACCTCGATGGGCTCGATCGAATATCAGGAATGGATTGTGAAGTAAGCGACCTATTTTCACGATCAAGGCGGGCGGCAACCTCCCCAGCTTGCCGCTCGCCAACTTTCGCCGTTCCATCCTGTGAGGACGTCATGGCATCGATCGAAGATATTGCCCGTGACTTCACTGCCATGCTGCGTGCTGGCCAGTTCGAAGCGGCGGGCAATCGTTATTGGGCATTGGACGTCACAAGCGTCGAGCCTGCGGCGCGCGGCACTGTGTCAGGCATTGATGCTGCGCGCATCAGATGCAACGCGCGGTTTGGCGCTGCGAATATCCACGAAATCGGCATCGACGGCCCGTTCGTCACCGGCGACCAGTTTGCGCTATTCCTCGACCTAGTGATTGTCGATGCGGCCAGCGGCGGCCGCCAGCCTTTTACCGAAATCGCGGTCTACACGATACGCAGCGGGCAAATTGCCGAGGAAAGGCATTTCTTTGACTAACGTTCCGCGAAGCCATCAGCCCCACTCTCAATCTGTTCATAAAAATTGCCATTTACATGAACAGCTCCTGACAACTCAATTCAGCATCCGGTCAAAACGAATCGCTTAACCAGTCCCTGCCAGCCCGGGAAATGCCCCGTCGCTGCAAAGGAGAATGACGATGAGTTTCTTGACCAAAAGCTTGCTAAGCGCCGGAGCTGCTGCTGCAGCTTTGGTGAGTGTATCCACCCCTGCACAGGCGCGTGACCGATATGATCGCGACAACATCAGCGCGGGCGAAGTGATTGCCGGTGCGGTGATTTTGGGTGGTCTCGCCGCCGTGATTTCGGCGTCCGACAATGGCCGTGACCGTGGTTATGATGATGGCCGTTATGACGATGCCCGTCACAATGGCGGCAGCTACAATCGCGATGGCTATGATTATGGCCGCAGCGGCTATGGTTATAATAACCGCTATGGCGGTGGCCGTTCTGCCGTCAACCAATGCGTCAGCGCGGTTGAAACCCGGGCGAACCGCTATGCGCGGTCGGACGTTACCGAAATCCGGGATATCCAGCGCACGCGCGACGGTTACAAGGTGACCGGCAAGCTGGTGGTGAAGGACGGCTGGCGCGGTCAGGACCGTGGCTATAACCGCTACGACCACGATGATAATTATGGCCGCAACGACCGCTACGGCAACAACCAAGGCTATGCCCGGGGGTATGACAAGGGCCGCTTCACTTGCTATATCGAGCGTGGCCGGGTGATCGATATCGACTATCGTGGCCTCGACCAGTGGCGCTAAGCGATAACAGCTAACAGTGAATGGTTCAGTCTGGCGACAGGCTGGACCATTTACGTAATAGGATATGGGGCTTACGCTCAGCAAACAGGAGGCAGATATGGGGATTTTTCGTAAAAGCGCGCTGGCCATTGGCACAGCGGCCATTTTGACGACATCGGCCGCGCCCGCGATTGCGGCAGTATCGCAGACACGCGAACATTCGGTGCTGAAGGCAGCGGGCGAATATGACGGTTGGGGACGGCGTCACCGCTATCGCCACCGTGACCGCGTCGATGGCGGCGATATTCTTGCCGGGATCGCTATCCTAGCCGGGATCGCGATTGTCGCCGACGCGGCGAGCAAGGGCGGTGATCGGTCACGCGACGCGAACCGCTATCCGACCGAGCGCTATCCAGAAAATGAACCGAGCAGCGCGCGCGGTGACCGCAATAACGACGTCGGCAGCGCGGTCGAGGCGTGCGCCGCAGCCGCGACACGCAACGGAGCGCGCGTCGATGAAATCCGCTCTGTCACCCGCGACGGCAAAGGCTGGCGGGTCGAAGGCGGGCTTTCAGGCGGCGAGGATGACAGCTTCACCTGCGGCGCGACCAATGGCGAAGTCGACTTCGTCCAATATGGCGACAGCGATATTTAGTTTATTTCTGGGTCGCTCGGTGGGCGGCCCATTCGGCCTTGCTCTGACCCCAGGCGTGGACAGGGATATGCTCGAACGGATCGGGCAGATGGACCAAGCCCTGGTCATATGATCCAAGCTTTTTGGCGAGTGCTATCGACGCCGTGTTTGCTGGGTCGATGGTGTGGATGACGTTATCCCAGCCAAGTGTATCGAAAGCATAATCAATGCTCGCGACGGCGGCTTCATGGGCAAAGCCCTTGCCTGCAAATTCGCGTGCGACCCCCCAGCCGACCTCGGTACCGGGCCAGCCTTCGGGCATCCAGGGCCCTGTGCGGCCTATCCACTGGCCACTGTCGCGCAGGATCATCGAAAACATCGCATAACCGCGTACCTGCCACGCGCCGACCATTGTGCAGAGCATCCGCCACGCCTCGCCGCGTCCCTTCACGCCGCTAAGATGGTGCATGGTTTCGGGATCGGCACAAAACGCCGCCCATCCTTCGAAATCTTCAGCCGAGGGTGGCCGCAGGATCAGGCGCTCGGTCAACAAAAAAGGTCCGCTGCTCATTTCATGCCCTCCGCTCAGGAAGGCGGCTTATGCAGCGCGGCATTGGACCGCACAAGCAAAAGCGGCACCGTTCTTTCGAACGATGCCGCCAGCTCATGAACCGGGCAAAAGGGGAGGGGGAATCCCGGTTCAATCTTCTATATTATTACCTGCAGCGACAAATTACCTGCAGCGACGTGGACCCTTGTCGATTTCGCGTCCAAGCAAAGCGCCACCGGCTGCACCAATGATCGTGCCGGTCGCCCGGTCGCCGCGCGTGTCGATTGCACGACCAGCCAATGCGCCAACTGCGCCACCAACGATCAAACCAGTCGTGCCATTTTTCCGCCGGCAATAGGTGCGACCGTCTTTGCCGCGCCATTCACGATATTGGCGATTGCGGTTCTGGTACGAGACGTCTTCCTTGTAACCAGCCGACGCGGTCGTGACCGAAAACTGGTCGGCGGCAACGACAGCAGTGGCAGGCAAAAGCAAAGTCGATGCGGCCAAGGCCATCAATGTCTTCTTCACGGGAATTCTCCTTGTTTGAACCTTCTGCATGGTGAAACCCGCCGGATGAACGATAGTTGCATGAACATAAAGCAACGCGCCCAACCGAGGTTCTCTGGCGATGGAATGATGATCAGTTCCTGCTTGCACCTGCTGGCCTATCCATCGTTACAAGGCTTTATGGCCAATATCATCGCATTCCTCCTCGGACTTATCGCGCTTATCCTTGCAATACCGGCGTTCATTCCGCTGCTCGGCTGGCTTAACTGGATCATCATTGTGATAGCAGGCGCGGGCATTGCCTTCGGCGCGGCTTCGGCCAAAAATTCCGGCCGCAATTTCTGCATCGTGGTGGCGGTTATCTGCGCGGTCCGGCTTTGGCTGGGCGGCGGGTTGATCTGAGCGCAATAATCTCTGCGGAAAAAAGACTAGACCGTGGCGGACTTGTTGCCGCGTTCGGGGCGTACCTGTGCTGGGGCTTCCTTCCAGTCTTTTTCAAGCAACTGGGCGCGGTTCCGGCAATCGAGATCATCGCGCATCGCGTGATCTGGGCGATCCCGCTGTTGCTCGCGATCATGGCATTCCGCAAGCAACTGGGCGAGTATTGGACCGCGATTTCTAGCTGGAACAGCCTTCGCTGGATGCTGGTCAGCGCCACTTTGATGTCGGGCAACTGGCTGCTCTATGTCTGGGCGGTCAATAGCGGGCAAATATTGGCGGCGAGTTTGGGCTATTTCCTCAACCCGTTGCTCAATATATTACTCGGAACCTTGTTTCTGAACGAAAAACTCAACCGGACTCAGTGGTTCGCGGTCGGTGTCGCGACAGCAGGCGTTGCCGTGCTGACGGCCGGTGCGCTCGGGACGCTCTGGATCAGCCTTGCGCTGGCGTTCTCGTTCGCGATCTACGGCCTGATCCGCAAAATGGCACCGGTCGGCTCGGTCCCCGGACTGGCGATCGAGACCAGCCTGTTGTCGCCGCTGGCGATGGCAGCTGCATTTTATTTTGCCGAGCAACCAGCGCATCCTGGCTGGGGCAGCGATACGCGCACCTCGCTGATCCTGGCGGCGGGCGGGGTAATAACGGCGGTACCGTTGCTGCTGTTCGCGACCGCCGCGCGCAAATTGCCCTACAGCGTGATGGGCTTCATCCAGTATATCGGCGCCGACCATCCAGTTCCTGCTGGGGGTGTTTGTCTATGGCGAATCGCTATCGGGGCCGCGTGCGATTTGCTTTATCCTGATCTGGGCGGCGCTGGCGATTTTTAGCTGGGACGGGATCAGGCGGATGCGGGCAGCCTAGCCGAGTAGCCGCCAACCGATGTCTTCACTTGCATGAAAAGGCACAATCGGAGTACCATTTGCATCCACCGTGTCTGGCACGGCGACTGCGACGCGTTCGAGGGTCACAATACCTTCATTGAGCGGAAGGCCGTAAAAGCGTGGACCGTTTTCGGAGGCGAAGGCCTCGAATTGGTCGAGCGCGGCTTCTTCGTCGAATACCGCTGCATAGCTTTCTAGCGCATATGGCGCGTTAAATATGCCGGCACAGCCGCACGCGCTTTCCTTGGCCGATTTGGCGTGCGGCGCGCTGTCGGTGCCGAGGAAATATTTGGGGCTGCCTGAGGTCGCCGCCTTGCGCAGTGCCAGCCGGTGCTTTTCGCGTTTGGCGACGGGTAGGCAATAGGCGTGCGGGCGGATGCCGCCAGCGAACATCGCGTTGCGGTTGATGTGCAGATGCTGCGGGGTGATTGTCGCCGCCACGTTCGGCCCACTGGCATCGACGAATTGAGCGGCGTCGGCGGTTGTTATATGTTCGAAGACGATCTTGAGTTCGGGTAAGGTCCGGACAAGCCCCGACAATGTGCGCTCGATAAACACCGCCTCGCGGTCGAAGATGTCCACGTCATGGTCGGTAACCTCGCCGTGAATGAGCAACGGCATCCCGATCTGCGCCATCCGTTCGAGCGCGGGCACGATGCTCGCGATATCGGTCACGCCGTGCGCGCTGCCGGTGGTGGCGTGCGCGGGGTAGAGTTTGGCGGCGGTGAACACGCCCTCGGCAAAACCACGCGCCAGTTCGTCGCCTTCGCTTGCGTCGGTCAGATAGGCTGTCATCAGCGGGGTGAAGTCGATGCCTTCTGGCACGGCTGCCAAAATGCGGTCGCGGTATGCTGCACAGGCCTCAACGCTGGTCACCGGCGGGGACAGGTTAGGCATGACAATCGCTCGCGCAAACTGCCGCGCGGTGTAAGGCACCACTCCGCGCATCACCTCGCCATCGCGCAGGTGGACATGCCAGTCATCGGGGCGGCGGATCGTCAGGCTATCGGTCATGGCTTCCCTTTAGGCGAAGCGAACCCTATCTGTCACCTATGCCAAATCCCCGCCTGTTCGACCGCGACGTCATCCGCCTTTCCCCCACCGAAGCGGGCGGGGATGTGCGTGGGTTTTTGCAAGGGCTGGTGACTCAGGATACTGCGGCGGAATTGCCGCTCTGGGCAGCGTTGCTCAGCCCTCAAGGAAAAGCGCTGTTCGACTTCATTCTGTGGGTGGATGCGGATGATGTGCTCATAGACTGCGAAGGTGCGCAGGCCGAAGCGCTGATTCGCCGGCTGTCGATGTATCGGTTGCGGCGCAAGATCGCGATTGTCGTCGATGCCGATGTCGGTGTGTTCTGGTCGCACGAAGGCAAGGGCGACCCCCGCCATCCCGAACTCGGTAAACGCTGGATAGGTCCGATCGCTGCAGATGACGCTGACGTTAGCGACGCATTTCGCGCCCACCGCCTTGCGCTTGGCATAACCGAAGGGGTCGCCGAACTGGGCAGCGACCAGACCTTGTGGCTGGAAACGAACGCCGCCGAGCTAAACGGCGTGTCCTTCGCCAAGGGCTGTTATGTTGGTCAGGAAAACACGGCGCGCATGAACTGGCGGCAAAAGGTCAACCGGCGGCTGGTAGTATTGCCGCTGGCCGACGCCGACGCGAAACGGCAGCGCATTGCCTACCCCGAACTGGGCCTGTCGGTCGAATTGCGCCGCGTCGAGGATATGCCGGGGCTCAATCTGCCCGAATGGCAGCGCGCGGCAATCAGCTAACCGTAATCGTTCCCGTCATGCCGAATCCTGCGTGGAGGAAATGCCCGCATTTGACTTTGTACGCTCCCGCCTTGGGTGTCAGCGTCACATCTGCGCTCTTGCCCGCCGAAAGGTCGATCCGGCCCTTTTTGTCCAGCTTCGCGCGCGTTGCCGCATCCATCGTTGCTGCCTTAAAAAACTTTATTGCGGTAAAGTCATGCCCGCCCGAACCCTTATTCTCGAAATGCAGCGTCACTGGCTGGCCAGCCTTCAGCACAATCGCCGAGGGCGTGAAGCTGAAATTGGCCAGCGCGATTTCGACCCTTGCAGGATTTTGCGCTACCGTCGGCGCAGTCACGGCAAGCGCCGCCAGCGCCAGATAAGCGATCATTTTCATTTTAGTCTCCATCGCCCCGCCGCGATGATACGCGTGTTACTTCAATCGAGCAATTCCAGCTTCACCCGCGCGGTGCCGCTTCGGTGCATCCCGATTTCGCGCGCGGCCGCGTGGGAAATGTCGATGATCCGCCCTTTGCCCCAAGGCCCGCGGTCGTTGATTCGGACGATCACTTCCTGCCCGTTGGCAAGGTTGGTCACGGCGACGCGGCTGTGAAAAGCAAGCGAACGGTGTGCGGCGGTCATCGCTCCGGGATCGAAACGTTCGCCATTGGCAGTGCGGCTCCCGGCAAATTCGGAGCCATAATAGCTCGCCATGCCCTCACCGATAAGGTTACGGACATCCCCCGCCTGCGCCAATACCGGCAACGCGATGAGCGATAACGCCATCAGGCGATGGATGCTGCGCATGGTTCCCTCCCAAGACATGAGCATGATATGCTAGGGCGGCGAGGCCGCCAATCAGCTTAGCGACACGCCGCACAGATATTGGGATGGGGTGAGGGGTCGCCGCTGCTAGCTGGCTTCAATTATTGACAGACAGCAACACTTGTCGGGTTAATGTCGCGGCCAATTTCCAGACGTTGAACTTTAATACGTGCCATAGCCTTTGACATGAGAGGTTGCGCGAATTTGCCACAAGCATAGATTGACTCATCTAACTGGTCGTACCTCTTTACCCCTTGGGCTTTCTCTAACTCCCGAGACCAGATATCGACAGCTTCAGATACATCATCGCCAACCAAAACAGTTTCCAAAACTACTTCGACAAAGCTTTCGGCGCGACTTCCTTGATGATAAAAATATATCGAAGGGTCGGCTGCATTTCCGCAGTTTCCTAAGCAGCTTGCGCGCCAGTCACCGTGCACAAAACGTCCAAGTTCACCATATGTAGTCGAGTCATTGACGGCCAAGGCACCAAATCCCGGTATTCCAGTCATATCGACGGTACAGTCTTGACTAAGGTCGACTGCAAATGAAGTTACCGAGCCGCCGGTAATTTTGTATGTAACTTCACAGGCGTCAAACTCGAATGTCCAATAGCTTGAATCGGAACCCCAGTTTTCTTTTGCCTTTGCGGGGCCAAACTTGCTCTCCAGATAGGCTGGATTGAGTCCAATAACCTTAAACGACGTGGCATATTTCCAACCAAAGCTGCCATCGTTTGAAGCGGCCACGTTGGTAGATATGGCAAGTGAGAGGCCAACTAAGGCTGCAACCTTAAAAAGCAGCGCTGTGCCTCGCTTAAACATCCAAATTCGCTACGTTCAGCGCGTTCTCGACGATGAAATCGCGCCTTGGTTCCACCACTTCGCCCATCAGTTTGGTGAAGATGTCGTCAGCCAGATCGGCTTGCTCGATTTCCACACGGAGCAGCGAGCGGTGGTTGGGGTCGAGTGTCGTTTCCCACAATTGCTCGGCATTCATTTCGCCCAAGCCTTTGTAGCGCGAGATCGAGAGGCCTTTGCGGCCAGCCGCCAGCACCGCGTCGAGCAACTCCGATGGCCGTGTGATCAGCCCCTTGTTGCTGCTATCCGCAGGTGCGGCGCGTTTGGCTTGGTCGTTTTCGTTTTCGACTTCGTCTATTTCCTCGGCTTCGACCTCAACCTCGGCGACCGCCGCTGCTGCATTGCTTTTTACCAGCCGCGACGGGGTTTCGTAGCTTGTCGTTTCCTCGCTGGCTAGCTTGTGCAGCTTGCGCGCTTCGGCCGACATCAGGAACGGCGCTTCGATCGCGTGATAATCGACGACGCCGCGCCACAGCCGCTCGAAGAGGTAACCACCGTCCTCGGCAATGCGCCCCGACCATTTGCCTTCATTATCCTGCGCCTGCATCCACAAAGCGGCCTTGGCGACAGCAGCGGCGCGGTCGCCGCCGCCCAGATCGGGGTCGAGCGCGCCGGTCAGCGCCATCGCCTCGACAATCGCGCTGCTGTAACGGCGCGGGATATAAGCCATCAGGCTGCGCATCCGCCGTGCATGTTCGACCAGAGCGGCCAGATCATTGCCGCTGCGTGGCCCGCCCGATGTTTCGAGGATCATCCCCGACAGCCCAGTGCCGACCAGATGCACGTCGAGTGCATTGTCGTCCTTGACGTAGATTTCGCTTCTGCCCTTGGCGACCTTGTAAAGCGGCGGCTGCGCGATGAAGAGATGCCCGCGCTCGATAATCTCGGGCATCTGCCGGTAGAAGAATGTCAGCAAGAGCGTCCGGATATGCGATCCGTCGACGTCGGCGTCGGTCATGATCACGATCTTGTGATAGCGCAATTTCTCGATGTTGAAATCGTCGCGGCCGATGCCAGTGCCCATCGCCTGAATCAGCGTGCCGACTTCCTTCGACGACAGCATCCGGTCGAAACGCGCGCGCTCGACGTTAAGGATTTTGCCCTTGAGCGGGAGGATCGCCTGATAATGCCGGTCGCGGCCCTGCTTGGCCGAGCCGCCAGCGGAATCGCCTTCGACGAGGAATAGCTCGGATTTCGCCGGGTCTTTTTCCTGACAGTCGGCGAGCTTGCCGGGGAGCGAGGCGATGCTCATAACGCTTTTTCGCGACGCTTCACGCGCCTTGCGTGCGGCTTCGCGCGCGGCGGCGGCGTCGATGACTTTCTGGATGACGGTCTTGGCGTGCGCAGGATTTTCCTCGAGCCAGTCGCTCATCCGGTCGGCCATCAGACTTTCAAGCGGCTGGCGCACTTCGGAGGACACCAATTTGTCCTTGGTCTGCGACGAGAATTTGGGATCGGGCAGCTTGACCGAAACAATCGCCGTCAGCCCTTCGCGCATATCGTCGCCGGTCAGCGCGATTTTCTCTTTCTTCAGGATGCCTGACTTTTCGGCATAATTGTTGATCGTTCGAGTCAGCGCCGAACGAAATGCCGCGAGGTGCGTCCCGCCGTCGCGCTGCGGGATGTTGTTCGTGAAGCACAGGACGTTTTCGTAATAACTGTCATTCCATTCGAGCGCGACGTCGATGGCGATACCGTCACGCTGCGACGAAATCGAGATTGGATCGGCGAGCAAAGCGGTCTTGTTGCGGTCGAGATAGGTGACAAACGCGCCGATGCCGCCTTCGTAGAACAGGTCGTGTTCCTTGACCTCCGAATGGCGTTTATCGCGGAGCAATATGCGCACGCCCGAGTTCAAAAACGCGAGTTCGCGGTAACGATGCTCTAGCTTGTCGAAATCGAATTCGAGCACATTTTTGAAGGTGTCAGTGGAGGCCATGAAGGTCACGCGCGTGCCCTTCTTGACGCCACCGGAATCAGAGGGCGGTGCATCGCCGACGACTTTCAGCGGGCCGACCGCATCGCCATGCTCGAAGCGCATCCAGTGCTCCTTGCCCTCACGCCAGATGGTGAGTTCGAGAAACTCGGACAGCGCATTGACCACGGACACGCCGACACCGTGCAGGCCGCCCGAAACCTTGTAGGCGTTGTCGTCCGAGGTATTTTCAAATTTGCCGCCCGCGTGGAGCTGGGTCATGATGACCTCCGCCGCCGATACGCCTTCTTCGGTGTGCATTCCGGTCGGAATTCCGCGTCCATTATCTTCAACCGATACCGATCCATCGGGGTTGAGTTCGATCAACACCAGATCGCAATGCCCGGCCAGCGCCTCGTCGATGGCATTGTCGGAAACCTCGAAAACCATATGATGCAGGCCGCTGCCGTCGTCGGTATCACCGATATACATGCCCGGCCGTTTGCGCACCGCGTCGAGGCCTTTCAGCACCTTGATGCTGTCTGCGCCATATTCATTCTGGTTGGGGTTGGCGGCGCTGTCGCCGGTGGGTTCTTCGTTGGTTTCGTTCATCGGTGGACTATAGGGGAAGGGCGCGCAAAACCCAAGCTCTAGAGGGCTTTTTCCACATCTATTTGCCTAAATAATTCAAGTGGTTGGCTAAGTTGAAGTGTTGTGCCAGTTATTTGGTTAGAAGAAAAAAGGAAAAGAAGGAAAAAGGGGAGAATATGGCGAACGGGGAGCATGAGCGGCTATTCTCGATTGTGTTCAATATCGGGTTACAGTTGCATCGCGAACTTGGGCCGGGATTGATGGAATCGGTATATGAAACAGTTCTGGCAAGTCGGCTCGAAAGAGCCGGATTCAAAGTTGACCGGCAGAAGGCGGTCAGCATCACCGTTGACGGCATTACATTCCCTGATGCCTATCGTGTTGATTTGCTCATAAATGATCTGCTCGTCATCGAACTGAAGTCGCTAGAGAAATTGACCAGCTTGCATGTCCGACAAGCCCTGACATATGTCCGGTTGCTGGATCAGCCGCTCGGAATCCTGATGAATTTCGGCAACGAAACTTTTGCCGAAGGAACACGACGGATCATGAATAACTTCTATGAACATCGCTAACCGCCTTTTTCCTTTTTCTTCTTTTTTCTTCTAACGAAAAATCTGGCACGATTTGTCGGCCCAGCCCTCCGTCCAAGTGGTAAACCATGACCTTCAACCCGCACGCAGAACTTGAAAAGCCCTTCGGCTCCTACCCTAACCTGATAGCGTTTTGGGGTAGGGACCGTCCCGACCGAATTGCGCTCGATGATGGAATAGAAAGCCTGACTTGGGGCGAAGTTTCGGTACTTGTGGACCGAATGGCGGCTCAGTTGCAGCGCGACGGGCTGGTCAAAGGACAGGCAGTTGCGATCCTCGGTCCGACCTCAGCTCGCTATGCACTGGCCTATCTGGCGGCGGTGCGGGCAGGCGGATGTGCTGCGCCACTGACGACTTCTGCCGCGCCGGGGCAACTCCATGCGATGTTGCGCGATTCACGGGCGCATGCACCTCTTCGTCGATGCGCCCAAACTTGCCGATCTGGCGGGCGAGGACTTGCCACCGCTCAAGCATGTGATGTTTGACGATATATTCGGCTGGATGGCGGAGGAAAGTGCGATACCCGAGGACAGGGCTTGCACCGCCGCCGACCCGTTCAATATCATATATTCGAGCGGCACCACCGGCACGCCCAAAGGTATCGTCCATTCGCGCGGAATGCGCTGGCGGCATGCTTCCGTAGGTCCAAACGCGGGCTATGGCGAACCGGAGCAAAAGACGCTGCTGTCGACGCCGCTGTATTCAAACACCACGCTGGCACTGGTGATGCCGACTTTGGCCTATGGCGGGTCGCTTTACATGATGCCCAAATTCGACGCAGGCCGCTACCTGGAGATCGCGGAACGGGAGCGGATTACGCATACGATGCTGGTGCCAGTGCAGTATAAACGGCTGATGGAATATGAGCGCTTCCACGACTTCGATCTGTCGGCGTTCCAAATCAAATATTGCACCAGCGCGCCGTTTTCCGCGGAGCTGAAAGCCGAAGTCGTCCGCCGCTGGCCGGGAGCTTTGATCGAGATTTACTCGATGACCGAGGGCGGCGTGGTCTGCCTGCTCCATGCGCATAAATTTCCCAACAAACTCCACACCGTCGGCCAGCCCGGTCCGGGGAGCGAAGTTTTTACCATCGACGAGGAGGGTAAGCGCTTGCCCGATGGCGCTGTCGGCGAACTGGTCGGGCGCTCGCCGACGATGATGTCGGGTTACCAGAACCAGCCAGAGAAGACCGCCGAGGCAAGCTGGTATGATGAAGATGGCGGTCGTTGGCAGCGGATGGGCGATATTGGCCGCGTCGATGAGGATGGTTTTATTGAACTTGTGGGCCGCGCCAAGGACATGATCATATCGGGTGGGTTCAACATCTATCCGGTCGATCTGGAGTCCGCGCTGGCACAGCATCCCGATGTCGAGGAAGCCGCCGTCATCGGAATGCCGAGCGAGCAATGGGGTGAAACGCCCGTAGGATTTGTGACGCCTGTCAAGGGCGCGTTGCTCGACGTCGATGCCTTATTGGCGGCGACAAACTCCAAACTTGGCAAAACCCAGCGCCTATCTGCGCTATATCCGATCGACGAAATGCCGCGAAGCCATATTGGCAAGTTATTGAAGACCGAATTGCGCGATCTGGCAGCGGAGAAGCAAAATGGAACCTAAATTCGGCCCTGACCTGAGCGTTGTCATTTCGGTGCTGCAAACCGCGCTCACGCCTGCTTTCCTGCTTGTTGCAGTTGGCAGTCTCCTCAATGTTCTGACCGGTCGCTTGTCGCGCATTGTCGATCGCTCGCGTGACCTGCAACGACAGCACGCCGAAACCGAAGGCGATGCGCATGAGCGGGTCGTCGCCGAACTCCGCATAATCGAACGGCGGATGCGCGTTGTTGGGTCTTCGATACTTTTGGCGGTTTTGTCGGCTATTGCAGTCTGCATCATGATTGGACTGCTGTTTCTGATGGGGCTGTCGGAATTTTCAGGAGCAGGCGCGGCCGTCGCCGTATTCATGGTTGCATTGGCGTTATTGTCAGCGTCGCTCCTGCAATTCGTTCGTGAAATCAGGCTGGCGACCTATGCCATTTACGTGCCTGAAGAGTATCTGGAACTGCCGCAAAAGTCGCGACCGCAGAGGCGCAAGGTTGGCTAGCTGCCCTTGCGGCCTTGCTTCTCGACGCGCGCCTCTACCTCGTCGCGGATGGCGGGCGTTACGAATTTGGCGATGTCACCGCCATATAAAGCGATTTCCTTGACCAGCCGCGACGCGATCGGTTGTAGCGCAACATCGGCCATCAGGAATACGGTTTCGACGCGGTCGTTGAGCTGACGGTTCATGCCCGTCAGCTGATACTCATATTCAAAATCGGTCACACCCCGGATGCCGCGAATGACCGTCGTTGCGCCGAGCGAATCGGCAAAATTCACAAGGAGCGAGTTGAAACCCACAACGCGGATGTTGTCGTCGCCGATTGTTGCGACCTCGCGTTTTACCATTTCGATGCGCTCTTCATCGCTAAACATCGGCGACTTCGCGGCGTTGGTGGTGACGCCGATCACCAACTCGTCAACCAGCTTCGCACCGCGCCGGATGATATCCATATGGCCCAGAGTGATGGGATCGAATGTCCCCGGATAAACGCCGATGCGATGCCCCATTACCGGTCCCTCTCCGTTATATAGTTGGCGATAGCGCGTAAAAGATCGGCCTCGCTGCCATAGCTGCTCAGGTGGTCATTCGCCTGTTTGACCAACATTGCCGCCTGCTGTTTCGCGCGATCCAAGCCCATCAGCGACACGAATGTGCCTTTGCCCGCCTTGGCATCTTTTTGCAGCGCCTTTCCTGCAAGTTGGGAGTCGCCCTCGACATCCAATATGTCGTCGGCAATCTGGAAGGCGAGCCCGATGTCGCGCGCATAGCCTTTCAGATGCGCGCGGCCTTCGGGCGGGATATGCGGCCGAGGATTGCGCCCATCTCGACGCTCGCGGCAATCAGCGCGCCGGTCTTGAGCGCTTGCAAGCGCGTGACCGTGGGCAGGTCGAACGTTGATTTTTCCGCCTCCAGATCCATCATTTGCCCACCTGCCATACCGTCTGGGCCGCTCGCCAACGCCAGAGTGGCAATAAGTTCACTGCGAATAAACGGGTCGGTATGGGTACGCGAATTTGCCAATATCTCGAACGCCAGCGCATGGAGCGAATCCCCCGCCAGAACCGCCGTCGCTTCGCCGAATGCCTTGTGGACCGTTGGCTTGCCGCGGCGTAAATCGTCATCGTCCATGCAGGGCAGGTCATCATGGATCAGCGAATAGACATGAATTGCCTCGACCGCCGTGCCGACGCGCAGCGCGACATCGCGATCAGCGTGGAAGAGCGAGGCGGTTGCCGTGACCAGCAAAGGCCGGAGCCGCTTGCCGCCGCCAATCGCCGCGTGACGCATTGCTGCATAAAGCGGGTCGCGGGCGTCGCCGGGCAGTGCGAGCAACTGGTCGAACTCTGCATCGACGTCCGCCGCGATCTGAGTCAGCGCATCGCTCAGCAAGTTCGACGTCGGGGCATCGTCCGTCATCGATCAGCCTGCGTCGAACGGGGCTGTCCCGCTTGGCGCACCATCCGGGCCAAGCGTAATCGCCTCGATCCGCGCCTTGGCCGCATCCAGCCGCTGCTGGCACAATGCGCGTAACTGATTGCCACGTTCATAGAGGACGATAGACTCGTCAAGCGGTGCTTCGCCGCTTTCCAACTTGTGGACGATGTCTTCGAGCGCGCGCAATGCTTGCTCGAAATTCAATTCAGGTGCTTCCTCTGACATGGTCAATGCAATGGCGATAGCCGCTGTTCGGGTCAAGCCTTTCGGGCCATCGGCAAAATCGCGCTGCCTCACGTGATTTTACTTTCAAACGTCGATGCACTGCGGCAAAAAGGCGGCCTATGAACAAAACCCTCCTTATCCTCGCCCCGTTGTCCATGCTAGCGTTAGCGGCATGCAACAAAACCGAAACCCCAGCCGACGGCGAAGCCGGTAGCGAAACCGCTGCGACTACCGCCGCGCCAGTCGAGATGCCGCCTGCGATTACTGGCAGCGGCACCTATCGCTGCGCTGATAACACCATCCTTTATGTCGATTTCCTGGGCAAGAATGAAGCCGCCGATATTCGCGTGGGCGACAAGGCCGCAACTGCGGTCCGCGTAACCGCGCCAGTGGCAGAAGCGCCCGTCGCCGATGCAGCACCGGCTCCTGCCGCAGACGCAGCGCCCGCTGGCCCAATGAAATCCGCCGACGGCGAAAATTCGCTTTCGGGCGAAGGCAAGCAGATCAACGTCAAACTCGCCGGCAAGGGCGCGCAGACCTGCAAAAGCAGCTAAGTTTTTCACCTAATTTGTGAAACCAAAGGGGTCGGATTTTCCGGCCCCTTTTTTATACTCCAGACTTCAGCAGCCAGTCATGGAAAATCCTCACCGCGCGTTGCTTGAGCGCGCGGGGGCGGCAGACGAACCAATAGCTGTAGGGACTCTCGACCTCCATATCGAACAACCGCGTAAGGCGTGGGTCGCGGGCATCGGAAAAATGGCTGCCATGCATGATTGCGACGCCAAGGCCGTTTGCCGCGGCCTCCAGCATTAAGGGGCCACTGTCGATATGGTCGATAGCAGCTGGTTTCAGGCGCGGATAGCCAACGGCTTCGCGCCATGCGTCGAAGATGAGAGGCATGTCACTATGCACCATCACCGTCTGCTTCGCGAGGTCGTCGGGCGTTGTGACATGATGCTCTTTCGCCCATTGCTCGGATGCGATGGCATAGACGACATTGCGGTCGAGGCGGACGCTGTAGAGCTTTGGATCGACTTCGGCGGCGATGATGATCGCGGCATCGACGATGTCGCCCAACAAATTCTCCGCATGGCCTGAGGTATCGACATCAATATGCAGCTTGGGGAAGGCTTTGCGCAACTCTGGCAGGCGGGGAATCAACCGCTGGGTGCCGAACAGCGGGAGCACGCCCAGCCGTAAGCGATACTCACCGCCGCGTCCGGCCAGTTCCTCGACCGCTTCGGCCATCGCGTCCATCGCTGGTTCTACTGCCGCAAGCAATTGTTCGCCATCGGCGTTGATCGCCATCGCCTGTGCGCGCCGGTCGAACAGCGATTTTCCGATAAAATCCTCAAGTGCCTTGATGCGGCGGCTCAATGCAGGTGGCGACAGCGACAGTTCGCTGGCTGCCGCTTTTGCCGATCCGAGCTTTGCAACTCGCAAAAAGGCTTCCAATGATCGTAGTGGCGGCAATCGGCGCATGGCCATCTCCCGGGAATTATCGCGCTGCAACATAGCAGCATGAGATTCGGAAATCCAATAAACCGACCGAATATCTTGTGAAAACAATATTACAGAGTTGCAAACTATGCAACTCTAATTGCGTTGTTCGCACTTGCACAAAAATATGACCAACGGCATATGGAAGGTGCCTTATAGGCATCCTCTCCTAAAGACTTTTTCAGGGTCGGCTTCGGTCGACCCTTTTTTTGTGCGAAACCAAAGCGATGCTCAGGCTTCAGGTACGGCCAATGCCCGTCGTCCCCAGATGATCAGGAATAACAACGCCGCTGCGGTGAGGATAAAGGTCGCAGGCTCCCAATAATTGAACAGTGCAACGCCTATGGCAGGTGCGAAAATATACGCCGCGCCGTTGATGGAGGCGATCTTGCCCGCGACATCGCCTTGTTCATATCGCTGCACCGCGAGTGAAGCGCCCGCCGTAAACCCTGGACGGAACAGGCCGAAGCCGAGCGAGGCAATAGCAAAGCCGGTGCTGATCCCATAAAAATCATAGCTTATTCCGGTCAATGTGATTCCGACCAACGCGAGCGCCGAGCCGAGTAGCACCGAACTTCGCGCCGCCAAAGAGAGCATAGGGATCAGCCCCCACTGCGCTAATAAAGTCGCCATCGCACCAATCAGCATGACCGAACCGCTGGCTTGCACTGCCTCCAATGGTCTGTTGTGAAGCCCTAAACGATCGCGGATCAGAAAGCCGACTACACCTAGCAATATCGCCTGCGCGTGGCCGCCGATAAGGCCAGCTAACAACCACGCAGCCATTCGTTCATCACGCCAACGCAGGCGGATTTCTGCCCAAGGTAATGCGGCATCAAGTGCTTGACCGTCCTCGTCGTCGGTATTGAGCGCGTTCATCGATGCAGAGTTGGGGTAGGCTGCGACCGCGCCGCGAGCAGCAAAGCGTGGAGTGTCGTTTGGCAACATCACATGCAGTGCAATAAGTACTGTCACTCCAAACAATGCAAACATGATCAGCGGCCCAGCCAATCCAAACGGGCGGAATAGTAAAAAGTGAGCAGTGGCGGGCCCAATGAGCGTACCGACGCCGAAAGAGGATGCCAGCATAGACAGCGCCTTGGTACGCTCGGCGCGTTCGGTGCGCGCGGCGACATAGGCTTGCACGGCAGGCGGGGCGGCAGAACCAAAACCGCCGTAAAGGCTGCGGAACATTGCGAAGAGTACGAAGGTGACGACAGGCCCGATTAGCCCCGCCAGCCCCAGCCAAAGCACCATCCCGCACAGCCCCATCGAAGCGATAAAGCCGATCACGCCGACGCTCATCAAATGCTTGCGTCCGCGCCGGTCCGACATACGTGCCCATTTCGGTGCGGTGATGACCCAGAGCAAGGCAGACCAGCTAAAGGCAAGCGATACCCAGACATCGGGCATATCGAGTTCGCTGGCGATGGCAGGGAGCGCAGACTGCATCGCGGTATTCCCTGCCGCCGCCACCAGCATCACCAGAAACAGGATGACGACGCGGCTATTGGGAATAGCGGGGGTCGCGCTCATGCGGTTCTGACTCCCTTTTCCCAATCGTAGCTTCGTGTGATTTCGCCGACGTGCAGGCTATATTCGCTATACCAAAGGTCGCGCCCAGATTCGCGGATCAGCGCGTGTTCTTTGTGGTCGCGCCATGCCTTGGCATCACTATCGCTTGCCCAATAGCTGACGGTTATGCCGAGGCCATCCGATCCGCGCACCGAATCTATGCCGATATAGCCCGGTTGCTGGGCCGCGAGTGAGTCCATCGCCGCCGCAGCGCTGGCATAGCCTGCATCGTCATGGGATGTGCGCTGGGCGATGAATATCACCGCTACGCTACCTTTGGGACGCTTTGCCATATCAGCGGCATAGGCAGTTTTGCCGCCGGAACGCAACCTGCGCAAATGCGTTTTGTGCTTAATGCGGTTGCATCAAGACGACATATTTGCGAAACGCAGCGGCTTCGACAATAACAGTTCCCGGACAATTTCATGACCTCATCCTCGTTGGCAAAGACCCGATTTCTGGACCGCGTCAAAGCCAGGGTGAACAGGTTTTTCGGCCCTTGGGGCGTATTTTTCAAAGGCTTTGTCAAACATCCCGTGATGGTGGGATCGATCATCCCGTCCTCGGATCGCACCGTGGCCAAAATGCTGGCACCGGTCGATTGGGACAATACCAAGCTCTTCGTCGAATATGGTCCTGGCATCGGTACCTTCTGTCAGCCGGTGCTCGACAAATTGCGGCCCGACGCGACCTTGCTGGTGATCGACCTGAACGAAGATTTCATCGCTTATTTGCGCAAGACGTTCCGCGACAGCCGCTTCATTCCCGTCCATGGTTCGGCGGCGGATGTGAACGAGATTATCGGCCAATTCGGTTTCAAACATGCCGATTATGTTCTGTCCGGTCTGCCTTTTTCGACGTTGCCGGACGACCTGGGGCCGATCATCGCTGAAGAAACCGCAAAGGCTATCCGGCCGGGCGGTGCTTTCCTTGTCTATCAGTTCCGCGCCCGCGCCCGCGACTTCATGGCTCCGCATTTCCGCAAGATCGATAGTGGGTTTGAAATCTGGAATATCCTGCCGTGCCACCTGTTCTGGGGCTGGAAGGAATAGTCATTTGTCGCGCAGCAGACCGATATTTATCCGCCTGCCGATGGTATAATCCACCGAATTGACAAGGAAATAGGCCAAGCCTGCCTTGATGCGGCTCCATAGGCTGTCGCGTTGCTTGAGCAATATACGGGTCTGTTCCTCGGATTGCGTGACTAGGCCATCGATCAGTTCGCGGACATAGGCGGCAAGACCTGCGTCCTTCACCCGCAGCATGATTTCCATGTTGATGAACATGCTTCGGATATCGAGATTGGCCGAGCCAATATAGACGACATCGTCGATAGCCATCAACTTCATGTGCAGCGGACGCGGCTGGAATTCGTAGATATGCGTCTTGCGCTTGAGCAGGTAGCGATAGGTCAGGCGCGCCGCCGGGATTGTTGCGCCGTTATCCGTCTTGCCTGCCATTAATAGCCGTGAGCCCTTGTTGCGTCGTGCCACGCGTGCGATTCGCCGAACGATACCCTGTGACGGCGAGAAATAAGCCGAAGCGATGTCGAAGCGCTTGCCGTTTTCCAGGGATCGCTTGAACGCCAAAGCCCATGGCGAAAGCCGGTTCGATGGCCCGCCCAAGCAACCATTGCACTTCGCCGATGCCGGGCCGCCATCCGCGGATAAGAGCACGGATACCGCGAAACCTGACCTTTCCGCCTTGCGAAACCGCATCCAGCTGATCAAAATATTCGACCAGATGCGCGACTTCGGGACCGCGTCACTATGACGCCCAGATCCTCCCAGCTATCATCGCCTTTGCGCCCGAAATATTGGTCGGTGATGTTAAAGCCGCCGGTCAGCGCGTAAGCCTCGTCAACTATCAGGATTTTCTGATGGTTGCGGATGAAATAGCCGGCACCCTTGCGCGTACTGAAGCAATGATAGGCGCCGCCTGCCGCGACCAACGGATCGAAAAAGCTGTCGGTAATGTCGCTCGACCCGAAACTGTCGATGATAAGATTGACTGTAACGCCGCGCATGCGCCGCGCTGACCAGGGCTGAAAGCACCTCTGCCCCGGTCTGGTCGCCCGCATACATATAAAAGCACATGCGGATCGACCGCCGCGCCATGCCAATCAAATTCAGCACAGCCGCCAGCCGGTCTTCTGGTGCATGAATCAGGTGCAGGTCGTGCCCCGCAATCTCGAAATGCTTTCCGGGCAATTTGGCCGCCATGCGCCGGACCTAGTGCCTGCCGCTGCGAACGGCAAGCGACCCCTTTTCATTGACATTCACGTCATCAAACCCTAGTTGCGCTCGACTTTCCGGAAATTTCGAAGAATCAGGAGCCAGCATGGCACGCGTTACCGTTGAAGATTGCATTGATAAGGTCACCAACCGTTTCGACCTCGTATTGCTCGCCGCCGAGCGCGCACGTGAGATTTCGGGCGGCGCTGAGCTGACCATCGACCGCGACCGCGACAAAAATCCCGTTGTTGCATTGCGCGAAATTGCCGAAGAAACCGTACATCCTGCCCATCTGCAGGAAGGACTGGTCCAGTCGCTGCAGAAGGTTCAGGTCGACGAGGATGAAGCGCCCGATGAAATCGGCTCGATCAGCCTCTCTGCCGAAGCCCTTCGTTTGACAGCTGCCGCGCCTGCGCGCGGTGCAGGTATGCAGCGCGACTACGACCGGTAGGCGAAGCACCTTTCGATAATGCAAGAAGGCCCGGCTTGTCCGGGCCTTTTCTTTTTGGCATTCGATTACGCCGCTGATACATGGGCCACATGAGCGGGGAACTTGCAGGAGCTGCGGACATACTGACAGGCGCAGCGATTGCGCGTGCGGTCGAGCCGGATGCCGGAGAGGGCCGAGGCGCATCGGGCAATTGCCAGAATTGCGGCACCGTTCTGGTGGGCGCGCATTGCCATGTCTGCGGGCAAAAGGCGAAGGTGCACCGCACGCTGCGTGCTTTCGGGCATGACATCTTGCACAGCGTGCTGCATTTCGACGGGAAAATCTGGCGCACATTGCCGATGCTGTTCTGGAACCCCGGTGTTCTCACCCGGCGCTATGTGCACGGTGAACGCGCGAAATTCGTCTCGCCGCTCGCATTGTTCCTGTTCACGGTGTTCCTGACTTTTGCGGTGTTCAACTGGTTCGTGCCGGGTGCGGGGCAGGTCAACGACATATTCAGCCCTGAAAAAGCAGAAGAACAATATCAAGCGGACCGTAAGGAAATTTTGGACGACATTGCCAAGCTACAGGGCAGCAAAAAAGAGGGCGAAGTCGAAAACCAGCCCGGCCGCGAGTGGATGGATGGCGAAATCGCGCGGCAGCAGCGCGATCTGAAATCGCTCGATGAGGCCCACAGCAAAAATCTGCGCGAAACTGACCGCGCAAAGAGCCAGATTGCCAAGGCCAGGGCCGACAGCAAAGCCAATATTGAGCGTCTTGAGGCTGAACTGACGGCCGCACGTGAGGCTGGTAAGCCGACGCAAGCCATAGAAGTCCAAAATTGAGTCCGAGCGCGTCGATTTAAGGGTGATGAGTGGCGCATCAACTTTTCTCGGGCAGGACACCGAGGCGGAGGAAGACGGCGAATGGCGGTTTACCGATTTGAATTTCCCCGGCGCTGCCAGCCTGAACGAGGCAGTAAAGAAGGCCGCCGCAAATCCGCAACTGATGATCTATAAAATCCAGTCCAACGCGTATAAATTCAGTTGGGCTTTGATCCCGATCTCGGTGCCGTTTGTATGGCTCCTGTTTTTCTGGCGGCGACGTTTCAAGATGTTCGACCACGCGGTGTTCGTAACCTATTCGCTGACTTTCATGATGATGCTCACCGCGCTGTTTGCCGTGCTAATCCAGTTTCCGGCGACCGAGGCCATTGGTGGATTGATGCTGGCCTTCATCCCGCCGATCCACCTCTATCGCCATCTGCACCATGCCTATGAAACGTCACGATTTGGTGCATTCTGGCGGATGTGCATCCTCTCTGGTTTTGCGATGACCGCGCTGACTTTATTTGTGATGCTGATCATCACGCTAGGTGTCACCGGATAGCAGCCGCAGCCGGATCTTGCCGCTTTCAAGAAACGGCTGCACAATTGCCGCCATTCGCGCCTGCCTGTCGTTCACCAATGCACGGTTGAAGAAACTGTTGGCAATGACGTCGGCCAATTGCAGTCCGGCAAGAACATGGCTGATCGCCAGGCTGGCCGTGCCGAGCGGTCCCACCAGACGCCCGACTGAATCGCGAACCAGCTTCAGGGTTTCGATGCCATAGCGGCCATCGTCGATAATCACGTCGCTGCAATCCGGGCGGGCTTCGACCATCGATCCAATCACATCATCGAGCAGGCCCGAATAAATGGCAATGTCATGGTCGCCGCGGTCTTTGCCGGGTTCGGGCTTGAGTGCTGATATCGCAATGCCAACGGTCGCATGCCAATCGCCGGGTTCGAGCAATTCGAATAGCAAAGCACGTTCGACCAGGTCGATGCGGCTGCCCTTCAATTCACCCTTGAAACCTGCGATTACGCGAAAACGTGACAGAACATTGTCGGCGGCATCGGCAGAAATTGATAATGCCGCCAAAGTCATGACGCCGCGACCTACACCGCCCGATTCATCACAATAGATTGCCATGAAATCCCCCCTCAGGGGAGTGCTAGCAGGGAAAACGGCGAATGACTATTTCGCGCCATGCATCGCGCACGGTTTGCTTGCGGCGACGTTCTTGCGGAATTTGTCCGAACTCGGCAATGAACTGGTCGGCGGTCAGCCGGTATTTCTTGGGCGCGCAGTATAGCGGCGCGCCAGCGGCTTTCGCCTTTTCGTTCTCCGCCTTGACCGAATCGGCAGCCGCTTCGAAATGCCTCGCCATTGGCCGTAGGTCTTTCGAAAACATCATCCCCATACCCTTTTTCTTCAAGGCTACGGCCTTCACGTAAAAGGTCTCTGCGTCCATTGCTTGCGCGGGCACAGCGCAGAACGACAAAACGCCGCCTGCTATCAGCAGTCTGTAATTCATTATATTTTGCGACCTCAACTCTCTCCGTCTTGGGCATAAGACGTTGAAGCCGGAATGAATAGCCGCTAATTATGTTCCTTGCGGAGAAGCATTTCCGATTGCGGGCTTGCGCCGCCCAGCTTTTGGAATTGCAGTGCCGATTTGCGGAATTCCCGATGGTTTGATCACTTTGCCATCGTCGCGTTCGAACTTGCCGGTTTCGAGCAATTGCTTGATTTCCTCGCCCGACAAGGTCTCAAATTCGAGCAGGGCATTAGCGAGCAAGTGCAATTGCTTGTTATGCTTTTTCAGCAAGTCGGTGGCGCGCTTATGGCCACCCTCGACCAGCTTGCGTATTTCGGCATCGATTTTCTTGGCAGTTTCGTCTGACATCGCTGAACGCTGCGACATGCCATAGCCGAGATAGCCGTCATGCTTTTCTTCATATTGCAGCGGGCCCATTTCGTCCGACATGCCCCATTGCGTGACCATGTCGCGGGCTAGGCTGGTGGCATATTGGATGTCGCTCGATGCGCCTGACGATACCTTGTCATAGCCGAATATCAGTTCTTCAGCAACGCGCCCGCCCATCGATACCGATAGATTAGCGTGCATTTTGTCGCGGTGGTAACTGTAATTGTCGCGTTCAGGTAGGCGCATAACCATACCCAAAGCACGACCGCGCGGGATGATTGTTGCCTTGTGGATCGGGTCCGATGCGGCTTCGTGGATCGAAACAATAGCGTGACCCGCTTCGTGATAGGCGGTCATCTTCTTTTCGTCTTCGGTCATAACCATCGACTTGCGCTCGGTGCCCATCATCACCTTGTCCTTGGCGTCTTCGAACTCCTGCATGGCAACAAGGCGCTTGCCGCGACGGGCGGCAAGCAGCGCGGCTTCGTTGACCAGGTTGGCAAGGTCGGCACCGGAGAAGCCCGGCGTTCCACGCGCAATCACGCGGCCATCAACATCTGGTGCCAAGAGGTACTTTCTTCATGTGCACTTCGAGAATTTTGACGCGACCATCGATATCGGGACGCGGCACGACAACCTGACGGTCGAAGCGGCCCGGACGGAGTAATGCAGGGTCGAGCACGTCAGGGCGGTTGGTTGCGGCGACAATGATAATACCTTCATTGGCCTCGAAACCGTCCATTTCGACCAGCAATTGGTTCAATGTCTGTTCGCGCTCGTCATTCTGGTTGCCAAGACCCGCACCGCGGCTGCGGCCTACGGCGTCGATTTCGTCGATGAAGACGATGCAAGGCGCGTTCTTCTTCGCCTGTTCGAACATGTCGCGGACGCGGCTCGCACCTACGCCGACGAACATTTCAACAAAGTCGGAACCCGAAATCGAGAAGAAAGGCACGCCTGCCTCACCGGCGATAGCGCGGGCGAGCAAGGTCTTGCCGGTACCGGGCGATCCGACAAGCAATGCGCCCTTGGGAATCTTGCCGCCGAGGCGCGAAAATTTGTGCGGATCTTTCAGGAATTCGACGATTTCCTGCAGCTCCTCGCGCGCTTCGTCGATGCCCGCAACGTCCTCAAAGGTAACGCGACCGTGCTTTTCAGTGAGGAGTTTTGCCTTCGATTTGCCGAAGCCCATCGCCCCGCCAGCGCCGCCGCCCTTCTGCATCTGGCGCAGCACGAAAAAGGCGATGCCGAGGATCAGCATGAATGGCAGCGCCTGAATCAGCAGATATTGCAACAGGCTCGGCGATTCGACCGCCTTGCCCTGAACATCGACGCCCTTTTCATCGAGCAGCGGGTATAGCCCACTGTCGCCAGGGACAGGGACGGTGGCGAAAATTTCATCGTTCTGGAACTTGCCGGTAATCCGTTCGGGAGCAATCGCGACCGACTTGACTTCACCTGCCTCAACCTTTTCGCGGAAAGTCGAGTAGCTGATGCCCTTGGCGGTTTCCGATGTGCCGCTGAACATTGAGGCGAGCAAGAGCAACGCGACGATGATCGCCGACCATATCGCCATATTGCGCAGCAGCGGGTTGCCCTTGGGTTCCTGTTCGTCGTTCATCATGCCAGCCTTGTTCGCTCATCCGGCACGAATGGCACCGGAATTCACGGTCAATGTAGGCGCGAAACGGTGAATGGCAATATAACGATACGCAAAAATCGCCCGAATTATCGATGCGTGCGGCGGGGCGGGGCAGGGGATAAATGCCAGACGTTGCCGCCTTTGCAGAGGATATCGCCGATCGTGGCGGTTTTGCCCGCCTTCAGGTCGATCATGAGCCGTTCGACTGCCTCGCCGCGCGGCGCGATTTTGGGGTCGATCCGCTGCAATGCCAGCAGCAACAGGCGGCGCTGGATTTCCTTTGGTAAGCCTTTCGTATCAAACGAAATTCTGTCGCCATCGCGCTTGATCCGTTGCTCGACCAATTGCTCGGTTATCCAATCGAGCGCGGTGTCAGCATCCGCCAATGCCCCTGCGGTGCGGGCAGCCGCTTGCAGATCGAAGCGGTGCCCGCTTTGCGCGAGCCATTGCCGCATCGCCACCCGGTCGAATTCGGCGTTATCGTTGCTCGGGTCGCGGACGGGATTGATCGCTGCCGCTTCGCAAATCTCTTCGAGTTTGGATTTGGTAAAGTCGAGCAGCGGACGGACAACCCTGCCGTTACGCGCGCGGATGCCTGCCATGCCGCCGACGCCGCTCCCCCGCGCGAGCCGCATCAGCAGCGTTTCGAGTTGATCGTCGGCGTGATGCGCGGTGGCGATGAGCGAGCATCGATTCGCATCAGCAGCCTTTTCGAGCAGCGCATATCGAACCGCGCGGGCAGACGACTGGATGTTTCCACTGATTGCATCGGTAGGGACCAACGTAAAATGTGCGACGCCAAGTTGGGTGCAAATCCCGCTAACATAAACAGCTTCATCGGCAGATTCGGGACGCAACTGGTGGTCGACCGTTGCTGCGCTAAAGCGTTCGGGCGCAGACTGGCTTGCCAGCAGCAGCATTGCCAAACTGTCTGGTCCGCCCGAAACCGCCAGCATGATGCGCTCATCCGCGCTTACCCCGAGACGGTCAAGGGCGCGCCTGAAGCGATCCTGATATTCGGGCGCGACCTTTACTTGCACTTCGCCCGTGTTTTGCCGCCCGCCACTCGTTCGGCAAGGCGACCGCTGGCCGCATCGGGATAGGCTTTGGCCAGCTCGCCATACGCTTCGCATGCTTCGGCGGTCTTGCCGAGGTCGGTCAAGGCCGAGCCCAGGAAAAACAGGCTATCGGGTGCGCGTTCGCCGCGCGGGTCGTTCTTGTAATTATCGTAAAATACTTTGACCGCAGTTGCCGGCTTCTTGTCGTCGAGCCAAGCGCGACCGAGCAAATTGCGCGCGAAACTCGCGCGCTTATGCTTGGAAAATTTGGTGACGGTTTCTTCAAGGGTCACCTGCGCCTCGGGATAGAATTTCGCCTCCCACAGGCGGTACCCGTAATTATAGCCGTCCTCAAATGCGTCGCCCGTGGCGGGCTTTTCGATCGCTGCAACTGCCGCGGTGCGCGCCGCGCTGGGTTTGGCAGTGGTTACCGGCTTGGTGGCGACGGCCGTAGTCGGTTTTGGTTTTGCGACGACAGGGGTCGGTGCAGAGGACGCGGCTGGTAAAGCCGCCGCCGTTGCAGTCGGTTCGGCCTGCGCTTTCAACTGTGCTTCGATAGCCTTCAACCGTGTGTCCATCGACCGCGCCGCATTGCCTTGCTGTTCGACCTGTCCGGTAAGCGAGGCGAGTTGCGCTTCGAGCGCATCGACGCGTGCAATGAGGTCCGCCGTCGCGGTGGACGACGAGGTCGTAGTTTTTGGCGCTGTTGGCGACTGGATTTCAGGTTCGAAAAATTTGCCTGCGCCATTGGGAAATACCTGCCGCTGAACCGCGCGCATTTCCTTTTCGAGCTTACCAACGCGCCCGTCGATATTCGCGTCCTGCGCAGCCGCAGGTGTTACCAGCATAAGCGCAGTCGCGCCCAGCAATGCGAGCCGGAATGTCATTGCCCTTTTCCCCCATTCTATAACCATCGGCACATCTTATAGCCTGCGCGAGTCGCGCGATAAAGGCCCATCGCGCCATTTTGGTGTAAAGATCGGCCAAATGGCAGAAATCGTCAGTTTGTGGCGCTTTGCGTCGGTGTTGCGTTTGGCGATGCCACCGCCTCAGGCGCAGGTCGCGCGAGCAATGCCGCTGCGGTCAATTCTACGTCGGCGATGGTTTTGTCTGCTGCGCCCAGTGGCGGAACTGCCTTGCCTCCGACAGTAACAGTCAAAACCTGTGGCCGTCCGGTGACGATCATCGGTTTGTTGGCGTCCGCTGGCACAGTGAAGCTGTCGCCCGCTTTCATTTCGTTTTCATACAAGCGTTTGTCGTCAGCGTCATAAACCTTGACCCAGACTTCGTCGGTTGCGGTGATTACAACCGCGCCGCCGGTGGGTACAGGTGTCGTCGCCGCCGTTACTGAAGCTTTTTGTTCTACAGGGCGTGGCGCGGCAACGTCTATCGGGCTTTCGAGCGCCATGCTCCGCCAGACCAGATAGGCGGCTACCACGATGATGCCAACAGCCGCAGCGGCCCATGCCAGCTTGCGCGACGGTACGCGCGACGGATCTGCCGGTTCGTAATTTTGCGCAGGTGCCTGATATCCGTCATGTCCGCCCTGCGCAAGTTCAGCACGCAGATCGGCGTTGACCTTGGCAGCATCCATGCCGACAGCGCTTGCATAAGAGCGCGCGAAACCGAGCGTATAAGTTGTCCCGGGCAATGCCCCAAAGTCGGACTTTTCGATAGCATCGAGATGCCGCATCGGCACACGGGTTTTGGCCGCCAGATCCGACAGGCTGAGCGCCAGTCGCTCACGCTCTGCCTTCAGCTGCTCGCCTACCGTATGAAAACGGAATTCGTCTTCGCTCGGGGAATCTTCGCCCACGCCAATCTCCACAACCCGTGCTCCCTCCACCTCTCCCGGGCGGATGCTGGACAATGGCAGCCTGTAAAACAATGTCAATGGCAGCTACACCATTTTACACCGCGAAATGGCTCTACTCAGGCGATTTCAATCCCTTGCGCACTTGCCCAGCCCGAAAGCGCCTCGCGCAGATTGCCATTGGGTGCGGTCAACAGTTCTTCCATCTTGGTGGCGATCATCGCCCGGTCGGTCGAACGGATCATCGCCTTGACCGGGCCAACTGCGGCAGGGGTAATCGACAAGCGGCGGATACCGAGGCCGATCAGCGCCAACGCCTCAAGCGTGCGCCCACCCATTTCGCCGCAAACAGCGACATCGACGTCGTGGCCGTCGGTTGCTTTCACAACCCGACGGATGAAACGCAATATGGCCGGACTCAGCCAGTCGTAGCGTTCGGCGAGCCTGGGGTCGGCGCGGTCTGCGGCAAACAGGAACTGGGTCAGATCATTTGTACCGATCGACAGGAATTGAATTTTCGGAAGCAGCATGTCGAGCGTCTCGGCAAGCGCCGGAACTTCGAGCATTGCCCCGTAACGAACTTTGCTCGGCAGCAGTTTTTTCTGCTTGCCCAGAAACTCCATCTGGCCTTCGAATATAGCCTTTGCCGCGTCGAACTCCCACGGTTCGGAAACCATCGGGAACATGACGTTCAACGTGCGCCCGGCCGAGGCCTCGATCAACGCGCGTGCCTGCGCCTTCATCAGCCCGGCATGATCGAGCGACAGCCGGAGTGCACGCCAGCCGAGCGCCGGATTTTCTTCTTCGCTGGTCTCGTCCTTCAAATAAGGCAGCGCTTTGTCGCCGCCGATGTCGAGCGTGCGGAAAATAACCGGCTTGTCGCCCGCCGCGTCGAGCACATCGCGGTAAAAACGCTGTTGCCGCTCGCGCTGCGGCAGGGTGGCTGAAATCAGGAACTGGAATTCGGTGCGGAACAGCCCGACACCCTCCGCGCCTGTTGTGGCCAGCGCCGACATGTCGTCGCGAAGCCCTGCATTCATCATCAGTGCAATCGGGACGCCGTCTTTTGTGACAGAAGGCTCGTCGCGCGCGGCGGCATAGCGTGCCTTTTTCTTTTGCCGGTCGACAAGGTCGCGCTCGAAAACTTCCTCGGTGCCAGCTGCGGGCCGGATGATGACGCTTTTGTCGTCAGCGTTGAGCAGCAGCATGTCGCCATCGCGCACTTTGTGCCTGATCCCGCGCACGCGGCCCAATACCGGAATGCCCATGGCGCGCGCGACGATCACGACATGCGCGGTAAGTGAACCCTCTTCGAGGATGACGCCGCGCAGCCGCCTTTTGTCATATTCCAGCAATTCGGCCGGGCCCAAATTGCGCGCAATCAGGATCGAATCCTTTTTTAGGCCCAATTGTGCCGCCGTGCTCATCTGCCCCGACACGATACGGAGCAGGCGGTTCGACAGATCCTCCAAGTCGTGCATCCGGTCGGCAAGCAGCGGATCGTCGATCTGCCGCATCCGCATCCTTGTGCGTTGTTGGACCCGTTCGATCGCAGCTTCAGCCGTAAGGCCGCTGTCGATGGCCTCGTTGATCCGGCGACTCCAGCCTTCGTCGTAAGCGAACATTTTGTAGGTCGCGATGACTTCTTCATGCTCGCCGCCGGTGCCGAAATCGATCTGGCTGGCCATGCGGTCGATTTGCTCGCGCATCTTGTCGAAGGCGGAATAGACCCGCTGGCGTTCGGCCTCGGTATCTTCGGCAACAGTATGTTCGATGCGTACCGTGGGCTGGTGGAATATCGCGACACCGGCCGCAGCGCCTTTTACCAGCGGTAGTCCGGTGAGACTGACGGTACCAGTCGCATTATCGCTGCCCGCGCTAGGTTCATCGATCAGGTCGGCATTGGCGATCAGTTCGGACAGCACCATCGCGACGGTCTGGAGGGCTTCGATCTCGATCTCTTCATATTTGCGCGGCTCGACATGCTGGACCGCGAGAACGCCGACGGCGCGCTCGGAACGGACGATGGGCACGCCTGCAAAACTGTGAAACCGCTCCTCGCCGGTTTCGGGGACATAACGGAAATTGGGGTGCGCTGCCGCCTCGTCCAAGTTCAGCGTTTCGACATTTTCGGCAATCGTGCCGACCAGCCCTTCGCCAAGCCCCAGCCGTGTGACATGGACAGCTGCTTCGTTCAGCCCGCGCGTTGCAAAAAGTTCCAGCGCACCGTCGCGCAACAGGTATATCGAGCATACCTCGCTGGTCAGCGCTTCGCCGATAATATTGACGACGTGGTTCAGTTTGCCCTGGGCGTGGTTCTTGGACGCCATGACCTCATGCAGGCCGGTCAATATGTTACGGGCAGATTGGGTCGCGCTTTCCATGGGTCCGTGCGTAGCACGGGCTATTTGGGCAAGCGATACCCCGTCTGAAATTTATTCGAAGTCAGGCAGGAAGTGATTCCTGCATGAGCATATCTTTAAGGTGGAGTTTTTTCTTTTTGAGGCTGTGGATGAGGCTGGCATCTGGCAATGGCCGGTTTTCTTCTCGCTCCAATCTGTCTTCCAATTCGGCATGTTTCATGCGGAGCGCGGACATATGACTGTTGTTCACCTCATTCTCCTTCTGTGAGACTCGACGACCTAACATTGCGAGTAAATCATGAATCAATCATGCTGTCTGCCCCCAATTTTTCAGTCCATCGGGCAAGGTAATCGGGTACGGGGCGGGGCAGGTGATTTTGGCGATGACTTGTTAAGACGATTAGGGTTAGAGGGCCTTATGAATGATGAGGGTTACCAGCAGCTACTCGAGCAACTGAAGATCGAGCATCGCGACCTCGACGATGCAATCGATGCATTGCGCGACAAGGTGATGGTCGACCAGCTGCAAATTGCCCGGCTGAAGAAAAAGAAACTGGTCCTGAAGGACCGGATCATGCGGCTCGAGGATCAGTTATTACCCGATATCATCGCTTAGAATCGCTATCGCCGTTTTAACCATTTCACATTTTTTGCTGAGGCGTTTCATCGCGGCACAGTAACCTTAAATGCTGGGCTTTGCAGCAATTTGCCCTAACATCGAAGCCACAACTCTGCCATAATGACCGCCATGTCGACAATGCACCATGAACTTACGCCAAAGCTGCTGGATTCGCTTTACACCGAAGCCATGCTGCTTGCCGATGAAGCGCGTTCTTATTTCGACCGCGACCAGCTTTCGGGCAATCTGTCGCCTGAGATATCTGTCGCTTTTTCATGCGAGTCGTTGAAGGTCACTACGCGGTTAATGCACAGCATTGCGTGGTTATTGAATCAAAAAGCGTTGCGCGCAGGCGAACTGTCGCAGTTCGATGCCGACAGCGACGCGCGCGATCTTGGTTATGCGCCTGCCAGCGACGGATATCAGGTGGGGCGGTTCCCCGAAGAGGCGCAGTCGCTGATTGCCTCAAGCGAGGACCTGTATTTCCGCTTGCAACGGTTCAATGGCAGGATGCGCGACCAGAAAGTCGCAATGCCCGAGCCACTGGCGATGATGGAACGTATTCGCGCTTCGTTTTAAGCGTCGAATTGCAGGCTGGCGAGGCGCGCATACAGGCCGCCCGCAGCGCTCAGGCCGACATGGTCGCCTTCTTCGACAATCCGGCCCTGATCCATCACGATTATCCGGTCGGCCGAGCGCACTGTTGCCAACCTGTGCGCGATGACGATTGTGGTGCGGTCCTGCATCAGATGGTCGAGCGCGTCCTGCACCAGTTTCTCGCTTTCGGCGTCGAGCGCGCTCGTGGCTTCATCGAGCAGCAGGATCGGTGCCTTGCGCAGCACCGCGCGGGCAATAGCGATGCGTTGGCGTTGCCCGCCTGACAGCCGCGCGCCGCCTTCGCCCAGATAGGTGTCGAGGCCTTGCGGCAATTCGCGCAGGAAATTTGCGGCATTGGCCTGCTCCGCCGCATGCCATATGGCGTCGTCGTCGGCGAGCCAGTTGCCGTAACGCAGATTGTCGCGTGCGGATGCGGCAAACAGCACCGTTTCCTGAGGGACATAGGCCATACGCAAGCGGATTTCGGCCGGATCGGCGCTGGTCAGCGCGACGCCGTCGATACGGATCGCGCCGCTTTCAGGGTCGTAGAAACGCTGCGCCAACTGGAACAGCGTCGATTTGCCCGCACCCGACGGACCCGACTACGGCAACGGTTTCGCCCGGATTGACCTTGAGACTGAAATTATCGAGCGCCGACACTTCAGGCCGGGTCGGGTAACGGAAACCGACATTCTGGAATTCGAGTCTGCCCGCGTGGCGGTTGCGGAAGCGCAATTGGCTTGGCTGGTGGTGCGATATCTGGCTCCGCCGCAAGCAGTTCCGCTAGACGGCCCGATGCACCGGCTCCGCGCACCAGGTCGCCATAGACTTCAGTCAGCGCGCCGAACGCACCAGCGACCAGCCCGCCGGTCAAGACAAATGCGGCAATGGTACCGCCCGTAAGCCGACCTTCGATAACGTCAATCGCGCCTTTCCACATCAACAGCGTTATCGCGCTGAAGATAAGCATCATGACTACGGCAGTCATAAAAGCGCGCAGACGGATGCGCTTTTTGGCGGTGGCGAATGTCGCTTCGACACTGCCACTAAACCGTTCGCCTTCGCGGCCCTCCTGTCCGAATGCCTGAACGATCCGCATTGCGCCCCAAGGTTTCGGAAACCATCGCGCCGACATCGGCGATACGGTCCTGGCTGGCACGCGACGCCGATTGCAGTTTTCGCCCGATCAACACGATCGGAACGACAATGACCGGGATAGCGAAAAGCAGGCCAATGGCGAGTTGCGGTGCGAGCGTGAACAGATAGACTACCCCGCCGATGCCCATCACGATATTGCGCAGCGCGACCGAAACCGTAGTGCCAACCACCTGCTCGATAACAGCGGTATCGCTGGTCATCCGGCTGGCGATCTCCGCCGGGCGGTTATGCTCGAAAAAAGCGGGGCTTTGACGCAGCAAGTTGCGGTTCACAGCCAGCCTGATGTCGGCAACCGTCCGTTCGCCAAGCCATGATACGAAGTAGAAGCGGAACGCCGTCGCCACCGCCATGACGGCCACGATCATCAGCAAATACTCAAACCAGCGGGCAATATCGTCAGGATTGCCGCCAGCGGCAAAGCCGCGGTCGATAACCAGCCTGAAGCCTGCCGGTATAGCCAATGTTGACAAAGCCGCCACCGTGAGCGCGAGCAGCGCAAACATGATCTGCTTCGGATAAGCCGAAGCATGCCGCCAAACCATCGCCAGATTACCTAGCTTTTTAGCAGCTGCCGGAGCAGTGTCGGCCTCACCGGCATTTTCTGAAGTTGGACGTTCAATGTCGGCTCGTGCGTTCATCGCGCTCGCCTAGCAGGGAGCAAGCTGCGTCACAATGCGCGAAACCGGATTGCCGGCCACCTAGCTGTTTTTTCTATGGTGCAATGCACAATAACCGCTTATGCGGGGGCAATCAGCGACCGGTAGGGCCGGTCCGACTAAGTTCAGGGGCGCAATATGCTTTACATGGGTCACGATATTCAGCGCGGTTGGCTTGCAGGTATGGGCAAGATTGCGCAGGCTCAGGCCGATTGGTTGAATAATTTTTCCAACGGCCCTTTCAATTATGGCGGTGTGGCACCGATTGCGGCTTCCGCTCTCGATGTATTCGCCCATTCGGTTGAGGTGCGGGGCAAACCTGCATTCGGGTTGGATTTCGTCGACATCGACGGCAAGCATTTGCCGGTCACGGAAATCGAAGAGGCGCGCAAGCCGTTCGGTCAGTTGAAGCATTTCACCTATGAAGGCAGTGCCGACAAGCCGAAGCTGCTCATTTGTGCGCCGATGTCGGGGCATTTTGCAACTCTGTTGCGAGGCACTGTGGAGCGCATGTTGCCGACGCACGATGTCTATATCACCGACTGGAAAGACGCGCGCGATGTGCCGCTGACCGGTGGCGGTTTCGATTTGGAAAGCTATATCGACTATCTGATCGAATGGCTCGAATTCATCGGTCCCGATGCGGGCGGGCGTGGCGCGCATATGTTGGCGGTCTGCCAGCCATCGGTTCCGGCCTTTGCCGCAGCAGCGATCATGAGCGCCAACGAACATCCCTTGCGGCCCCGCACGCTGACCATGATGGGCGGTCCGATTGATACACGCGAAGCGCCGACGGTGGTCAACGACCATGCAACCCGCCGCCCGCACGGTTGGTTTGTACAAAACGTCATCGCCACCGTGCCGCCTTATTATAAAGGTTCGGGTCGCCGCGTATATCCCGGTTTCCTCCAGTTGTCGGGCTTCATGTCGATGAATCTCGGCAACCATATGATCAGCCATTGGTCGATGTTTTCGGACCTCGTCGAGGGCGACGGTGAAGGTGCCGACCGGCACAAGGAATTTTACGACGAATATCGCGCAGTGTGCGACATGACGGCGGAATTCTACCTGCAGACTGTCGATACCGTATTTCAGCGGCATTTGTTGCCAAAGGGCGAGTTCAACTATCGCGGCAAGCTGGTCGATCCCGGCGCAATCAAGGATATCGCGATTCTCGCTATCGAAGGCGAGCGCGACGATATCAGCGGTCTGGGACAGACCAAGGCTGCGCTCAAGATTTCGACTGGCCTGCCCGACACGATGAAAAAATATCATATGGCACCTGAAGTCGGCCATTATGGCATCTTCAACGGCAGCAAATGGCGCGAGAAAATCGCTCCGGTGGTAGAGGACTGGATTGCCACGCATGACGAGTAACGCCCCCTGCCGCTAAGAATATCCGCGACGGTAGAGCGCTGGCCGGTTGCCGGTCAGTTCATCATTGCGCGCGGTGCCAAAACCTATGTCGATGTATTGTTGGTGGCGGTGGGCGACGGCACCCATGTGGGTCAGGGCGAAGGCACTGCGATCTATTATCATGATGAGACGGCGGAAAGCTGTCTGGCGCAAGTGATGCTGGTGGCAGAAGTGCTACAAGCCATGACCGCCGATGACGCACGGTTGGCGGTGCAGTCGCTTTTGCCGCCGGGAGCAGCGCGCAACGCACTAGATTGCGCATTATGGGATTTGGCCGCACAGTCAGCGGGACAGCCGCTTGTGGCAATATGTCGGGCTGCAACAGCCACCTGCGGCACTGCCTACGGCCTTCACCATTTCGCTTGGCGAACCCGATGCGATGGAAGCCGATGCGGCAAAAGCTGCGGCGAATGGCTATGGCTTGCTCAAATTGAAGCTTACCGGTGAGGGCGACCGCGAGCGGGTCGCGGCGGTTCGCAAGGGCGCACCGGAAGCCCGATTGATTGTCGATGCAAATGAAAGCTGGGGCGCTCTGGACATCGCCGTCGAGGCGGCTGCATTGGCCGGGCTTGGCGTCGAAATGATCGAACAGCCGGTTAAAGCGGGGCGCGATGCGGTGCTGTCCGGCATAAAGTCACCCTTGCCCTTAATTGCCGATGAAAGCTGTCACACGGCTGCTGATGTTGCTCGGCTCGCGCCATATTATGACGGCGTCAACATCAAGCTCGACAAAGCAGGCGGCCTTACCGAGGCGTTGAAAATTGCCGACGCGGCGGAGGCGGCAGGGTTGAAAATCATGGTTGGCTGCATGCTATCGACCAGCCTCGGCATCGCGCCCGCCTTTCATTGTCGCCCAGCGCGCGCATTGGGTCGACCTCGATGGTCCTGCGCTTGCTTGCCGAAGACCGCGAAGACGGCTTCGAATTTGCGGGCGGGAAAATCATCCCGCCCGCTTGAATCGTCAAAGCGCGACTTCGGCGACCTTGTCCTTGTAATCTTCCTTCGGGTCGATCCCCATCAGCATCTTTATGCCTGCGACAATGCTCGACGCATCGATCCAGATTTCCGCATTTTCCGGGTCAAGCCGGATCAGCGCGATTTTGGGATCGTCCTTGCCTTCGTACCAAGCCGCGACAAAGCGGTTCCACAAACGGTCGATTACGGCGCGGTCCTGCGTCGTGCTGAGCGTGCCGTGCACCGTTGCCCACACATCGTGGCCCTTCGAGGTGAAATGCGCCATCGCGCGTGAGCCGCTCGTGATTTGCTGATACAGATGATTGTCGGTCGATGTGAAAAACCAGATCGGGCCGTGATAGATATTGCCCTCAAGCCCTTCGTCATCGAGCTGAGCGGTCATCGGACGGGCATGGCCATCCTCGCCCTCGGCCAGCCCGAGGAACATCGTCCTGTCCGACTTGAGGGCTTTCCAGAATTTTTCCTTGATTTCGGTGTCGTTCGTCATTGCTCGTCTCCTTTGGGATGCAAAGGAAACGAGCTTATGCCGATGCGGTTCCGTCAGAAAATCTCGAACAACCCCGCCGCGCCCATACCGCCGCCGACGCACATCGTGACGACGGCATATTTTGCGCCGCGTCGTTTGCCTTCGATCAACGCGTGGCCGGTGCAGCGCGCGCCGGTCATGCCATAGGGATGGCCGATCGAGATCGAGCCGCCGTTGACGTTGAGCAGTTCATTGGGAATGCCGAGCTTGTCGCGGCAATAGAGCACCTGCACCGCGAACGCTTCGTTGAGTTCCCACAGGCCGATATCGTCCATTTTCAGGCCGAAGCGCTGGAGCAATTTGGGGATCGCGAAGACGGGGCCAATGCCCATTTCGTCGGGCTCGGTTCCAGCAACGGCCATGCCGACGTAGCGGCCGAGCGGGTTCAGTCCCTTCTTCTCGGCAACCTTGGCTTCCATCAGGACGCTGGCTGACGAACCGTCGCGACAACTGGCTGGCATTGCCTGCGGTGATGGTCATGTCGGGGCCAAGCACCGGTTGCAGCGCCTGCAATCCGGCAAGCTGCGTATCGGCGCGGTTGCCTTCATCCTTGGCGATGGTCACTTCCTTTTGCGTGACTTCGCCGGTTTCCTTGTTGGTCACGTTCATTGTCGTGGTGACAGGAATGATTTCAGCGTCGAAATAGCCGGCGGCTTGCGCGGCGGCGGTGCGCTGTTGCGACTGAAGCGCATATTCATCCATCGCGTCGCGGCTGATGCCATAGCGCTTGGCGACGACTTCTGCGGTTTGCAGCATCGGCATATAGACATTCTGGTGCATTGCGATCAGGTCGCGGTCGGGCGCAACGCGCATTTCCTTGGTCTGGACCAGCTGAAATCGATTCCTGCCCGCCAGCCGCCATGACATCGACATTATCGACGATGATCTGCTTGGCCGCGGTTGCGATCGACATCAGACCCGACGAGCATTGACGGTCCATCGTCATGCCCGAAACCGTAATCGGCAATCCGGCGCGCAGCACGACTTGACGCGCCAGATTGCCCGCCTGTGTGCCTTGCTGGAGCGCCGAGCCCCAGAGCACATCGTCAATTTCGCCGCCTTCAATGCCGGCGCGCTCGACGGCTGCTGCCAAAGAATAGCTACCCAGGGTTGGGCCGGATGTGGCGTTGAACCCGCCGCGATAGGCTTTGCCGATGGCGGTGCGGGCGGTGGAAACGATGACTGCGTCACGCATGGGAGTAGTTCCTTGAACTGATAATTAAACGAAAAACTGGCTAATCCATTCGGCCTGCAAGGCGGGTTTTTCCTCGCCTTCGATCTCGACCGTAAATTCGAGCGTCTGCTGCCACTGGCCGGGGCGCTTTTCGGCAAGTTCCAGCAGTTTGAAATGGCCGCGCACGCGCTTGCCCGAACGGACGGGCGACAGGAAGCGGGTTTTGTTACCGCCATAATTCACGCCCATTTTGACGCCTTCGATCTTGGGGCAATCCGACTTGTCGCTCATCACCGGAAACAACGAAAGCGTCAAAAACCCGTGCGCAATCGTACCGCCGAACGGCGTCATCTTCGCCATCTCTTCGTTGATGTGGATGAACTGGTGGTCACCGGTTGCATCGGCGAATTTGTTGATCATGTCCTGATCGACCAATATCCATTCCGAGGTACCGATTTTCTCGCCGACTTTGGTCGCCAGTTCGGCTGGGGTAATCGTGGTCATAGGTCATCCTCCTGCGGTCTGTTTTGCCGTATCGTGGCCCGATTGGGCGCGCATTACAAGCCTTGGTAGTTTGCCGTTACGGCATGCTGGACTGGCACAAATGCCTGATGGTGCGAATCAGCTTTTGGCGCGGGGTTTCGGCGGCGAAGCCGGCGGCGCATAGGGCATGACCAGCGTGCCATCAGGGGCGGCCGTGAAGGTGGTCTGTGTCGGATAAGCGAATTCGATGCCTTCTTCGGCAAAGCGCTCGACGATGGCAATCCCGATTGCATGGCGCGCCTTGAACATTTCCTCGACGTCATCGCTGTTCACATCGAACACCAGCTGGAAATCGAGCGAACTCGGGCCGAAAGTGGTAAACCCCGCACGGATGAATTGGAGCCGTTCGCCTCAACGATTTCCTGCAATAATGTCGGGCACTTTGGCCGCAGTGGCTGGGGGTGTATGGTACACCAGCGCAAGCGGAAAGTTCACCCGGCGATACACCGTCAGCGTATTATTGGTAATTTCCTTTTCCAGCAATTTGCTGTTGGAGATGATTTTCTCCTCGCCAGTCAGCGCACGCAGCCGCGTGCTCTTCATGCCGATCTGCTCGACCCGCGCAGTGGTCGTGTCATAGGTCACGGTATCGCCGCGCCGGAATGGCTTGTCGAAGATGATCGACATCGCGGCGAACAGGTCGGAGAATATCCCCTGTGCGGCCAGACCGATGGCGATGCCGCCGACGCCAAGGCCGGCAACCAAGCCGGTGACATTCACGCCCAGATTATCGAGAATGACAATCGCCGCAATCGCGAATACGAGCGAAGCTGACCAGCAGCCGGATAAGCACCATCGCGCTCGCCAGCGTGTCACGCTCGTGCTGGCCGTTACCGGCGCGCCGCTCGATGAAGCCGAGGATGATTTCGCGCAGCCAGATCGCAACCTGCAATGACGACGGCAATGGTGAACAGCACGTCGATGGTGCGTGCCAGCATTTCGCGGCGCATTCGCGTACCGGTTGACCAGTTCGACCGCGACCATGATGCGGAAGAATTTGCTGGTTCTCGCCAGCGTGCGTGCGATGATCGATTTCAGTTCGGCGCGATGTTCGCTTTCGCGGGCGATTTTGGCAGCAACGCGTTTAAGCCAGCTAAGCAACAGGAACACCATCACGGCAGCGGCCACCGCAATGCCAAGTTCGACCACATTACCCTGCACCCACGCGACCGTCGTGTCCCAATAGCTTTGCAAGCGCGGGCCGATGGATTCAGGGTCGATACGGGGTGTTTGTGGGGCGGCTTTGGCAGTCATGCAGGGTTCATTAATGGCGATGGACGTGGTGCACAACCTTGCGGATGCCATCCGGTTCCGGTCTATGCAGCGTTAAATCAGGCGGATAGCTCGGCCTGCCGCATCCGCTGGCTTTTGATCGGCTCGCCACGCCGCTTCCTGCCGCCGCCGCGCAAGATAGGTATCGAGGCCGATCTGCAACGCGGTCAGCATGAAGAAATAGGCCTGAAAAGCTATGCCGACGAACAGCGATCCGACCAGATAAATGATCTGGCTGTTCTGGAGCGCGGTGGCCAGCGGCGCGACCCATGTCTTCGTCGGCGCGGTTTCGCTTGCGATACATGCCGCTGGATGACCTCCATCCGCCAAACCCCGCCGAGCTGGATGATCAGCCACATTATCAGGCCGGGAAAGCCCTGTTCGCCCAGCATTTCGAAATAGCTCGAATGGAAGGCGCGACCTTGATCCACGATTTCCTTGACCGCGGGGGCATCGACCGGCGGCTGGTTGGTCGGGATTGTCCTTTTGCGCCATGTCATAGCGGATGCGGTTCTGGCGATAGACTTCAAAGCCGCCACCCATCGGATGTTCTTTCACATATTCCCACGTCCACGCCCAGACGGCGAGCCGGGTCGAAGCGGATTCGTCGGCCTTGTAATTTTTGATGGTATCGGCGCGTTCGGTGAAGCTTGACGGCAGAAACGGAATGGCGGCCAACCCCATCAGCGCGGCCGCCGCCCAGATACAGCATCCGGTATCGGGCGTAGCGCAGCAACAATATGCCGAGCACCGCGATGCAGACGATGCCGGTGCGCGCCTGCGTGCCGACGGGGATGAGCAGGCAGGCAAAAATCAGCGCGGCCGCATAGATACTGACCTTCCAGTCGGGCTTGAAGATCGGTGCCATGCTTGGCCAGCCACAGGATCAACGGGATGATCGTGATGGCGACGCACGAAATGATGCTGCCTTCGAACAGCCCGCTATTGTCGTCGATCAGGATGACCAGCGAGCCATAGCCGCCGCCGCCCGCCGCAGTCTTGATGCCGCCGGTGACGATCAAGCGCCGAGGCGCACAGCACCATCGTCAGCACGAGCGCTTCAATCCGCAATTTGGTGCGCAAGGTCAGCGGCAGGAATGCGGCAAAGACCAACGCCTTCCACACCCAGCTCCATTTTTCGAGCGCCGCCACAGGTTCTGCGGCGACGGTCGTTGTGTATCCGCAATAGGCCAGCAACACGAGCAGCAGCACCCAGCGCGGCGCGATCGCGCACATCCTTTTTGTCGTCGCTCACCAGGAAGCCGAGAAACGCCAGCACGAACAGGATGAGCGACAGCGGAATCGAATTCAGCAGGAAATAGCTCAGCCGCTGCGGCGAGACGATGTCGACATAGGCGTAGATCAACGTGAACAGGAACGGCCGCTTGAACGCCATCAGCATGATAAACGCGATATAGCCGACGAAGATCAGGTCACGCATCGGGCGCTGGCCCTTTGCTTTGCGCTTGGCCGCGAGGCGCTGGCGGCGAAGCCCTCCGGCTCGGCATCGGGAGCCGGCGGCTCTTCGAGATCGAGTTCGGGCCGGTTCATCAGCTGCCACAAGCGCAAATGCCAGCAGGGCGTGGCTCAATAATATCGATAAATTGTCGATCACCGTGCTGTGCCCAAACCCTTTTGCTGATTCGATCTGTATAAGAGCGGCGGGTTGACGTCACGTTAATCCTTTTATGGCAGTATATTTGGCTTATGCCGCGCATACTTCATGTCCTCGATCACAGCCTGCCGCTGCACAGCGGCTACACCTTCCGCACCCGCGCAATATTGAAAGCGCAGCAGGCTGCCGGATGGGAAGTCGCGGGCATTACCGGGGTTCGGCAATATCAGCATGGCCAGGTACCTGGTGCGCCCAGCGAGACCGTCGAAGGACTGACCTTCCACCGCACGCTGGCCGAAGCTAACGGCCCAAGCCCTTTGCGCGAATGGCGCGAGGTGTCGCTGCTTGACCGATGCGATTGTCGCGCTTCATGCCGAATGGCCGTTCGATATACTGCACGCGCATTCGCCTGCATTGAATGGCTTGGCAGCGCATCGTGCGTCGCAGCGGCTGGGCGTGCCGCTGGTCTATGAAATCCGCGCCTTCTGGGAGGATGCAGCGGTCGGTAATGGGACCGGGACCGAAGGCTCGGCGAAATACCGCCTGACCCGCGCGCTCGAAAATCATGTCGTGCGCCATGCCGACGCAGTTGCCGTGATTTGCGAAGGGTTGAAAAGCGACCTTATCGAGCGCGGCGTGCCTGCGTCGAAAATTGTCGTGTCGCCGAATGGCGTCGATCTCGAACTGTTCGGGTCGCCGCCGCCAGCCGATGCCGAACTGGCTGCGGACGCTTGGCCTGACCGGCAAGGATGTCATCGGCTATATCGGCAGCTTCTACGATTATGAAGGGCTCGACGATCTGATCGCGGCGATGCCGATGATGGAAAGCAAGGCACATCTGTTGCTGGTCGGCGGCGGGCCGATGGAAGAGGCATTGCGCGCGCAGTCGGAAGCGTCTGCCGGCCGCAGACCGCATCCATTTCGTTGGCCGCGTGCCGCATGAGGAGGTCGAGCGTTATTACAGCCTCGTCGATATCCTCGCCTATCCGCGCAAACGGATGCGGCTGACCGATCTGGTGACGCCGCTGAAACCGCTGGAGGCGATGGCGCAAGGCCGGCTGGTCGCGGCATCGGATGTCGGTGGGCATAAGGAACTGATCCGCCACGGCGACACCGGCACTTTGTTTGCGGCCGACGATCCAGCCGCGATTGCAAGGTCGCTCGACGCGATGCTGGCCAACCGCGCCGATTGGGATGCAATGCGCGACCGCGCCCGTGCTTTTGTCGAAGCCGAGCGTAACTGGCAGACCAATATTTATCGTTACGAACCTGTTTACCATTTGCTGTTAGGGCAAAGAGGATTGTCCAAGGCCGCATAGACGCAGCGGACGCAGGAACGGGACGGCAAGATGCGCAAAGGCGTGCCAGATAAGCAGATTAAGGCGCTAGCTATGGCGATCGCAGGCGCAGCTTTGGCTGCTGTGGCAACGATGTTTGTCCCGGTCGCAATGCTGGAGGCTTTTACTGGCGCGACCGGGCTTTCCGAATTGGTTCCGGCCGCCGCCGCCCCGCTCGGTGATACCGCACGAGCGATCATCGCCTTTGCCGCAGGCGCACTGACGCTTGCGATCCTTGCCTATCTTCTGCTGCGTCAGGACAATGCCCCGCGTGTCGTGGCCGAACCAGCAACGGTTGACGATGCCCATAACGCGGTATCGTTCAAAGACCGTTTTGCCCGTTTCGCTCTGCCGAAAATGCCATGGGCGAAGGGCGAAGACGATATCACCGATCTTGCCGACCTGCCCAAATTGCGCAACGGCGATGCCCATCCCGATGCGCCGCCGCGCCGGCCGCTGTCAGCGCATCAGGATTTGCCGGTGCTCGATCTCGCCGAAATCGCGATCGCTGTGCCAGAAATTGAGGAAGCATCGCCCGTCGAAGTAGAAGAAATCATAACGGTTGCAACTGCCGAGCAAGAGGCTTTTGCTGAACAGCAGGTGGAACCCGAAGCAATCGTTCCGGTCGCCCCTGATGTTGCTGGCGACATTCAGCCGACATTGGCCGAAATGGTTGCGCAACTCGAAGCGGCAGTTGCCGAACGCCAGCAGCAACTCGCTGAACTAGAAGCTGTCGCGACAAAACTTGGGTAGCGGACAGGTCGCAGAGCAGATGGTAGAACGAACCCGTGCAGGATGAACAGGTTGTCGAGCTTGCCCGCGCACCACGCCCGCCGCTCGAAGCAGTCTCAACCAGCGTCAAGGACGACGATATGGACTCAGCGCTTGCTGCGGCACTTGCCACGCTTCACCGGATGAACGGCACCGACCGCTAAGCGTCGAGCAAAAGCGCGTGGATGACGAGACGGGTTACATTATAGCCCGCAGCGGAATTCGTAACGGCAATATCGGCAACAAACCGATTGCCAACATTGAAATTGCCGTCGGGTAATATCTGTTCGAAGCGTGCCGCCACTTCCGAACGGTCTGCTGCCGATATGATGGCTGATAATTCTATCTGTGTTCCCGAAAAAGTCAGGCTATGCCAAGGCCGTTCCGACAGCAGGCAAATTTCCGCACTTGGAAGCAGCGCCGAGATCGAACGAAGCAAATCGCCGCTCATCCGGCGTTCCGATCCGCATCCATTTTGGGTTGAGGATATCGCTGCATAAACTGGCGCAGAAGCTGCTCCATTTCCGGGCGTATTTCGCGCCCCATCCGCATATCGAGAACGAGCCGTGGATCGCGCGCGGCCAGCCTGCCGAACTTCGTTGGCGGTAATTGCTGGTCGCGCAGGAAGCGTTCGACGAGGCGGTTTATTTGCATGGGGTCATCTCCATTTTTGGTCCGGTTTGGCTTGCACGAATCGATTGGAACAAATATAGAACACATGTGATAGGAGAAATCCTACATGTCTAGGAAAATTCATTCCGGATCGGACGAATGATGGTAAATGATGATCGGCAGGGCCGCACTGGAACGCTTGATCGCTGAAAATGGCGATGATTATGCGGGTCTTTCGAAGCTGATCGGGCGCAATGCGGCCTATATTCAGCAGTTCATCAAACGAGGCAGCCCCAAACGGTTGCCAGAGAAGGAGCGCGGCATATTGGCGCGCTATTTCGGGGTCGATGAAAAGTTGCTCGGGGGACTGGCCGCTTCAGCAGTAAGGCTCGGTTTGCGAACCATTCCGAAGCTCGACGTCGGCGCATCGGCAGGGCCCGGGGCAATGAACGATGCCGAGGCGCTTGCGGGCAAGATCGGTTTTGACGAAAAATGGCTCCGCAGGCTCGGCGTCGATCCGGCACATTTATCGCTGATCCGCGTCGATGGCGATTCGATGGCACCGACATTGAACAATGGCGACGACATCATGGTCGACAGCGGCGCGGCAAGCGGAGCGCTGCGCGACGGCGTCCATGTTATCCGGATGGACGATGTGTTGATGGTCAAGCGGCTGGCAAAAGGACCGGCAGGGCGGCTTTCGGTGCTGTCAGACAATCCAGCATATCCCGACTGGCCTGATGTCGATGGCGCGTCTGTGGCAATCATTGGGCGGGTTGTCTGGGCGGGGCGGCGGTTGTGAAGGCTTGCAAGGGGCTGGCGCACCCGCCACATACGTAGCATGTCGAACATTACTTCCAGCCTTAATAAGCAACCACCGCTAAAAGCCGCGATCATCCCGGTCACGCCTTTGCAACAGAACTGCACCTTGTTCTGGTGCACCGAGACCAACAAGGGCGCGCTGGTCGATCCGGGCGGCGATCTCGACAAATTGAAGGCCGCCGTGGCGCAGACCGGCGTCGAACTGGAAAAGCTACTCGTCACCCATGGCCATCTCGACCATTGCGGGCAGGCGGGGATGCTGGCGAAGGAATTGGGGCTGACGATCGAAGGCCCGCACGAAGAAGACCGGTTCTGGATTGCGCAGCTCGATGATGATGGCCCGCGCTGGGGGATGCATGCCGAGACGTTCGAACCTGACCGCTGGCTTGAGGATGGCGACACCGTTACCGTCGGCAATCTGACACTGGATGTCATTCACTGCCCCGGACATACGCCGGGCCATGTGGTTTTCTATCACGGCCCGAGCCGTCTCGCGATTGTCGGCGATGTGCTTTTCAAGGGTCAATCGGCCGAACCGACTTCCCGCGCGGCAACCATGCCGACCTGGTCAACGCAATCACGCACCAAGCTATGGCCGCTTGGGGATGATGTCACTTTCATCCCCGGGCATGGACCGACCAGCCAGTTTGGTTATGAACGGCAACACAACGCATTTGTTGCCGATGATGTGCTAGCGACGCGTTGAGCTACAAAACCGTCGCGTAAACCGACCACAACGCCCATCCGGCAAGGCCGATCAGCGTCACAAAAGTAATCAGGGTGCCTACCATCCTGCCCTTGCCGAATGCGCCGCCGTCCATGCCAAGGCCATGTGCCAGTCGCCCGACGATGTAGAGGATACCCATACCCCACAGCCAGTTGTTGGTGCCGCCAGTGGCTTCCAATGCCGCGATCAGGACCAGCACAAATGGGGCGCTCTCAACAAAATTGGCGTGCGCGCGCATCCGGCGGATAAGATATTCGTTACCGCCGTCGCCGATCGACACGCCGCCCTTGGTGCGCGCTTGGCCGCAGCGGATCATCAGCCAGATATTCACAAGCGCAGCACCCGCTGCAATGGTCAGCGTAACCGGTAAACTCAGCATTAATTCTCTCCCTGTTGATGGCGGCGCTGTAACCGCTATCTCTCGGCTTGCAAAGCGCAGAAAAAGCGGTATAGCGCGCCGCTCACACGGACATCTGTGGATTTGAACGGGTCGATTCTGGCGATTGCTTGCCATGACCATCCCTTTCACCTAAGTTGGCCTAGAACTTATTGATTTTGAAATGGAACAGGTGCCGAAATGGCTGTCCCCAAAAGAAAAACATCCCCTTCACGTCGCGGTATGCGCCGCAGCCATGATTCGCTCACACCCGCAGCATATCAGGAATGCTCCAACTGTGGCGAATTGAAGCGCCCGCACCATCTGTGCGATGCCTGCGGCCATTATAACGGCCGCGAAGTGGTGGCAGTCGCCTAATCCTTTACCGGGAGAATAGCTGGTGTCATTGAAACCGCGTATCGCCATTGACGCGATGGGCGGCGATGAAGGCGTGCCTGTGATGATTGCAGGCGCCGCGTTGGCTACGGCATCGGCACGAAAGCTTCAAATTCCTTTTGGTCGGGGATGAGACCAAAATTAAGGCCGCGCTCGATAACCACCCGAATATGCGCGCCGCATCGGAAATCCTCCACACCGACGATGTCGTCACCGGCGACGACAAGGTTAGCGCAGCGCTGCGCAAATCCAAGACCAGCTCGATGGGCATGGCGATCAACGCCGTGAAGGCAGGCGATGCCAGCGCGGCGGTCAGCGCGGGCAATACTGGCGCGTTGATGGCGACTGCGAAAATGGCGTTGCGCACGATGCCGGGGATCGACCGGCCTGCACTCGCGGCATTGCTCCCGACGCTTGAAGACACCGATGTTGTCATGCTCGACCTTGGCGCCAACACAGAGTGCGAAGCCAAGAATCTTGTCCAGTTCGCGGTCATGGGCGCGGCCTATTCGCGCATAATTTTCGGGTTTGATCGCCCGCGTGTGCGCCTGCTCAACATCGGCACCGAAGAGATGAAGGGCACCGACGAGCTGCGCGATGCCGCCCAGCATTTGCGTGACGCCACTGGCCTGCACATGGATTTTCAGGGTTTTGTCGAGGCCGACAAGATCAATCGCGGCGAATGCGATGTTGTCGTGTGCGACGGCTTTACGGGCAATATCGCGCTGAAGTCGATCGAGGGCACCGCGCGTTTCGTCACCGACCTGCTGCGCCGCGCCTTTACCAGTTCGATCCGCTCGAAATTCGGTTTTCTGGTTTCACGTCCGGCTACCGAACTTATTCGCCATCATCTCGACCCCAACAACCATAATGGCGCGGTGTTCATGGGCCTCAACGGCGTCGTCGTCAAAAGCCACGGCAGCGCCAATGTGAAAGGTGTCGCCAACGCGGTAGAGGTTGCGGCGCGGCTGGTTGAGGAAGACATCACCGCTCGCATCACTCAGGATCTGGCGCGGGTGACCGCATGACAGACATTGCGCTTCGTGCCGTGATCAAGGGCACAGGTTCGGCACTGCCGCGCAACCGGGTATCCAACGCAGAGCTAGCGGCCCGAGTTCGATACTTCGGACGAATGGATTACCGAGCGCACCGGCATCAAATTCCGCCACATCGCTGAACCAGACGAGACAACCGCGACCCTCGCAACCGACGCGGCGCGCAAAGCGCTTGCCGCTGCGGGAATGACCGCTGACGATATCGACCTCATCATCGTCGCGACCGCCACGCCCGATCAGACTTTTCCGGCCAGCGCGACTATCGTCCAACATGCTCTTGGCTGCAATGGTGGAGTCGCCTTTGATGTCGCAGCGGTGTGTTCTGGCTTTCTCTATGCCTTTTCGGTTGCCGAAAGCATGATCCGCGCTGGCTCGGCGAAAAACGCATTGGTCATCGGCTCGGAAACCTTCAGCCGCATCCTCGACTGGGAAGACCGGGCGACTTGTGTGCTTTTCGGAGATGGCGCTGGTGCGGTCGTGCTAAGCGGCGAAGTCGGCATACGCGGTGCGCTCGCGACCCGGCTTCACGCCGATGGTAAGCATAATGAACTGCTTTATGTCGATGGCGGGCCGTCGACCACCGGCACGGTTGGCAAGTTGCGCATGAAGGGCCGCGAAGTGTTTCGTCATGCAGTGACCAACCTTGCAAATGTGATGACCGAGACTCTGGAGGCAGCAGATATTGCAGCTGAAGACGTCGATTGGGTCGTTCCCCACCAGGCGAATGCGCGTATTATCGATGCAACGGCGAAGAAGCTTGGCCTTGATCCAAACAAGGTGGTGCTGACCGTCGATCAACATGCCAACACGTCGGCAGCATCGGTGCCACTGGCACTCGATGTCGCGGTTGGCGATGGCCGCATCAAGCCGGGTGATATCGTCGTGCTAGAGGCTATGGGCGGTGGCTTTACCTGGGGTGCATCAGTCGTCAGGATGTAGGCCGGTTGACTAACCCTCTTTGCTCTGCAACCCTCAAGGGCAGGCGGGTTTCCATATGATCAGCAGGGCGGCCTATGCGACAGGCTAAGCTTCTTGTTTCAGCGTTTCTCATCATGCTGTTTTCGGCGTTGTCGCCCGATGCCCTCGCCAAAGCCAAAAAAAATGCCGAAGCCACGATAAAAATCGTGCCGCAATATATGCCCTATGGCGGGATTGAAGTCGCTGCATGGACGCGGGACGATGCTTATATAATCACCGCAGCGGGTCCGTCGCGAACCGTGTTGATCTGGGATGTCGCGAAACAAGTTATCGTCAACCGACTCTCGTTGCCGCTCGAACCATCAATATTGAAGCGGAGGTTCACCGAAATCGCGGTTGCTAAAGACGACCGGACCGCGACGATAAGCGGCGAGGCGCTGGCGCAGGACGGGAAAGCGGCTCATGTGCGTTACCTGATAAACCTCGAACGTCTTGAAATTTCAGCGCTTGATGTGCCGAAAAACGAGGCGCGAAAGGCCGTCTGGGGTCGCGATCAGGAGTTGGCGATACTGGCCCTCGAAGTGCTATTCGAACGGGTCCATCTTGATCGCGATACCCAGATGACGATGGAGCAGGCGGGGGAGATTATGCCTGAACTTCCTGCTTCCCATATCGGCAAACGCGGCCTTGTGCGGATGTATAATTATCAGGACCCGGTTGAAGCCGAAGGGGTGGGCTTGCGACTCTGGCCTCCCGAAGACGCTGACCCGATGGTAGCCGGAACGACCATGGAAACCAGTTCGCGGGGTACGAACCGCGTAGCGGTGTCGCGTGACGGCACCAAACTGGCTTTTATCGAATATTTGCCATCGAGAAACTTTGACGCTGCGATCAATAACGGCGCGATGGAATCAACGATATCCGTCATGGATTTGGCGAATGGTAACTCAGCCAAGACATTGTTTAAAGAAGATAATTATCAAGACTTACAATGGATTGATGCCGAAACGCTGGCGTTAATCAAACGTGACGGAGCCAGTGCCGGTCACTCGACAAGCTTATTGGTCAGCTATGCCGACCGAAAGCCACGCACGATGCCGCTCGGCTCCAATTGTCATCAGGTGACCAACGGGCAAGGGGAGATGTTTGCTGCGGGCCTCGCCAATTGCAGCGCGGCGGCTTCAGGGGACAAGGCGCTGAAGAAATATGACATCGCTATCGGGACGTGGACGGATTTTGGTAAGTGGCAGGCGGAGCCGTACGAAAAAATCCTGGCATTGGCGGTTTCTCCATCAGGGGGCCGGTTGGCGGTGTCCAAATCTGGCAAGGACGGCTCGGTCGAATGGATCATATTGGACGGCCAGACGGGTAATATCCTGTTCCGGCAACTGGCACCGAATCAGAGCCGCAACCTATCGATCCAGATGCCCGACGATGATGTGCTGGTCCAAACGGGTTCGGACCAAAATGGCATCTGGCATATAGGCACCAACAATTGGCGCGTAATGCCCGAATATGCGCGTGACGCCATTGTATCGAGTGATCGCCAGTCATTGGCCGTCGGTGCCAAAGACGAGGATTTCATTCTGCTATATGATGCGGCGACCGGCCAGAGAATCAGGTCGGTTGAATTTGGCGGGGTGCTGAAATCGGGCTTCGTGCCGCAGCGTTCTTTATTCTGGGCGATATCAGCTACCGAAGGCCTGCGTGTCTGGAACAGCAAGGATTGGTCGGTTTTGTTCAGCGTCCCCTTATTCTATTCATGGGGTTTGTTCGCCATCGATACGAAGGGGCGTTATGATTCAACCTTTGCCGGCGAACCGGATTTCCTGCTGCGATGGCTTGCCTCCGATGATCCTTATTCGTCGCTCGGTTTCCAGACATTTTTCCGCGATTTCTATGAGCCCGGTTTAGTCGGCCGGCTATTGAGCTGCCATGATCGTGAGAATTGTAAACAAGAATTCGGGCAGGATATTTCGGTCGCAAAGCTGAACCGGGTGCTGCCCGATGTTAAAATTGCGAAGGTCGAACAGGGGGCAAACCCGCACGAAGCGCTGGCCACCATCGAGGTCAGGGAAGGCGAAGATAAGCAGGTTCCGAATGGCAAAACCCGCTCCGGCGCTTACGACCTCCGCGTGTTTCTCGATGGCAAGCTGGTTACCCAAATACCCGAGAACGCGGTCAATCTGCAAATGTCCGAACGCGAGGAGAAAATCGAAGACTGGCGTCGGCGCAACCGGCTAGTTGATAGCGACGCCAATCCGAATGACGGCATTTTTACGTATCAGGTACGTCTTTCGGTGCCGACCGTGACATCGAAAGAATATCCGTTCTACGAGATATCGGCCTATGCCTTCAACGAGGACCGAATGAAAAGCGTAACGGCGCTAAACGGTTTTAACGCTCCTAAAGTCGATGTGAATTCGCCAGTACCTGTTCGATCTCCGCGGGCTTACCTGATCTCGATCGGCATCGACGCTTATGCCGAAAGCAGGCTTACCCTTGATTATGCGGCAGCCGATGCGAAGCTGTTTTCCGAAAAGCTCGGCTTCGCGCAGATACACCGCTATAATTATGATCCGGACATAGAAGCTCCAAATGGCAAAGACAGCAGGGTCAAAGCCAGAGTGGCTCCGTTTGATATCAAGCGGACGGTTGTCGCGGGCGACAAGGCCGGGGAGACCCGGGTAACCGCGAAGGCCATTTCGACAATATTGGAGATACTGTCGGGGCGGATGGACCGGATCGAAGGGCAGCGCATCCTTGCCGGCTTCGGCATTGACGGCTCGAACCTAGATGTTTCAACACCCGACGACATAGTAATCGTGACCTTTTCGGGCCACGGCTGGGCCAAGAAGAACGGCGAGTTCTTCCTCGTCCCGGCCGACGCAATCTGGCCCGAAGGAGGGGATGAGCCCGTGACTTCATCGCTGATCTCGGCGGCGCAACTATCGCAACTGTTCCGGCCCATGCAGGCAAAAGACATTATCTTCATCATCGACGCCTGTCATTCCGCCGCCAGCGTCGACAATGGCAAATTCAAGCCCGGGCCATTGGGCGATCCAGGGCTCGGCCAATTGGCCTATGACAAGGGTATCCGGATATTGGCCGCGACTCAGGCCGATGATATTGCGCTCGAAGATGGGACAAGGCGACATGGCTTGCTAAGCTTCGCGCTTGCGGGCGACGGCGAAGGGCTATCCAATCGCGACGGGCTCGTTGACATGGACGACGATGGCACAATTTCTGCGAATGAGTGGCTCAGCTATGCCGCATGGCGTTTGCCACGGATGAATGATGACAAGCGCGTGCGGAACAACGCCGACGAGGAGGGTGAAAGCGGTTTTCGTTTCCCGTCGCGGGCTGTGTTCGCGAAGAAAAAGGTACAATCGCCGGCGCTGTTCGATTTCAGGGGCTCCAACGATATAGTCTTGGTGCCGGCCGGTACACCGACCGGTATCCAAGTTATCAAGGTGGACCAAATGTCAGACTGAATATGTCCCGTTTTCGTCCATATCCGCGTTTTACAATACAGGATTTTTATTATATAACCGTTGCTTCTCAATAGACGGGTCGCACGTCGGGAGACGATATATGGCAGATTCAGGTACACTGACGCGCGCCGATTTGGCGGAAATGTTGAACCGCCAGGTTGGGCTATCGCGTGCCGACGCAGCAGCGATGATCGAATCGATTCTGGATCATATGACGACCGCCTTGCTTGATGGCGACAATGTGAAAATTTCAGGCTTCGGCACTTTCGTATTGCGCGACAAGGGCCAGCGCATCGGGCGCAACCCCAAAACCGGCATCGAAGTGCCGATTACCCCGCGCCGGGTTCTGACATTCCGCGCCAGCCAGGGCATGCGGCAGAAGGTCAAATGAGCGAGAAATCCGCCGACGCTTTCCGCACTATCGGTGAGATGGCCGAAGCGCTGGGCGTTCGCACGCACATACTGCGCTATTGGGAAGAACAATTTCCGATGCTGAAGCCATTGACCCGCGCAGGCGGGCGGCGGTTATACCGGCCCGAGGACGTGGCGTTGCTCCACACGATCAACCGTTTGCTGTACAGCGAAGGCTATACGATCAAAGGCGCGCGTAAGTTTCTGGAGAGTGGTGGTAAAGTAGCCCCGCCGCAGGTTGTGGCAACAATGGTATCGGCGCCCTCGGCACCTTCAGTCGATGTGTCGGCGTTGCGCGCCGTGCGGGATCGCCTCGCTTCTGCTCTCGCCGCCGCCTAAATCATTTCGCGCGCATAGACCATGTCGCGGAATGGCGTATCGCCGACCATGAATATGGTTTCGCCCACATGGACAAATCCGGCGCGTTCGTAAAAGGCGACAGCGCGGGCATTGCTTTCGTATACCGCCAACAGCACACGTTTTGCTGACCGTGTCTCCGCAATTTTCAAGGCTTGTCTCATAAAGCCCTCGCCATTACCACCGCCTTGCCAAGGGCCGAGCAAGTAGATGCGTTTGAGTTCGATATCGCCTGCTTGCTGCAATTCCGGATGCTCGGGCGGCACCAGCATCACATAGCCAATCGGCGCACCGAGCGGGGTTTCGCCGATGACGATATCGACATCAGCGTTAGCCAGCTTCACCGAATAATATTCTAACGCTATGTTGGGCTTTGAGATGTTCGATCAGGGGCTTGCCGGGATGGTCGAAGGCAAAGCTCGCCAGAAAGGTCGCCGAACCCAGATAGGACAATGCCTCGGCATCATCGGGACCGGCTTTTCTCCAGATGACCGGCGTCATTCGTCCTCTGGCCCCAATTCGGCGTCAAGATCGCGCGGGCGGATGAAATGGGTCAGCCGTCCGCATTTGCGGTCAATCGTCGGCCCAGCTATCGATATCGAGTTCCATTCGCGCGAGCGCGCCAGTCGGATATTTCTCCCACACCACATCGCGCAAGGGAGAGCTGCCATCGTCGGGGACGATATCGAACACAAGATCTTCCATCCCGGGATTATGCCCGATCATCAGCACGCTCGTTGCGGTATCCGGCTGATCGCGCAGCACGTCCATGAGTGTCGCCGACGACGCGAGATAGATGCGCCGGTCCCAATTTGCGTCGATACGCATTCCGCTGCCCTTTACGAACTGGTCGATTGTGTCGATCACGCGGACGGCGGGGCTGGCGACGACATGGTCGAAAGTCGATGCCATTTTCGTTTCGCCCATTTGCCGACGACGACCGCAGCTTTCTCGCCGCGCTTGTTCAAAGGTCGATCAAAATCGCGCGAAATGGCGTCGTCCCAGCTCGATTTGGCGTGGCGCAACAAAGTCAGGGTCAGCGTCAAATCGGGTTTCTCTCTTGCAGGTCCTCATCCGCCTCCTGCCGCAAATTTGATGCCGGGCGAAAGACCTGATTTGATGGACCGGACCGCTTCCTCCAGCGTCACGCGCCGTACCGGCGTTCCCGGCGGAAAGGCGGTGAGCAAGCGGCTGGGCACGGCGGAGGACAGCAGCACGAAATGCCCTTTGTCGCCCGCGCTGCGGATCAGTCGCCCAAATGCCTGCGCCAGTTTTGCGCGGATCATCCGGTCGTCATAATCGGTACCGCCATAAGACAGCCGCCGCGCGCGGTGGAGGATATCAGGGCGCGGCCACGGCACCTGCTCCATGATGACCAGCCGCAGCGAATGGCCGGGCACATCGACCCCGTCGCGCAAGGCATCGGTGCCGAGCAGGCTTGCGTGCGGGTCATCGCGGAAAATATCGACGAGCGTGCCGGTGTCGATCGGATCGACATGCTGCGCGTAAAGCGGCAGCCCGTCGCGCGCCAGCCGGTCGGCAATCCGCGCATAGGTCGACCGCAGCCGCCGGATTGCGGTGAACAGCCCGAGCGCACCGCCGCCTGACGCGCTGATCAAGCGACGCATAAGCCCCGGCCAGCGCCGCGCAGATCGCCGCGTTTCACATCGGTGACGATCAGGACTTCGGCCTGCTGCGGCATAATCGAACGGGCTGGTGGCCGAGAAATGCTCGGCCGCGTTGTCGAGATGCACCGCACCGGTGCGGCCTTCGGCATTCGCCCAGTCGCCGCCGCTGCGCAATGTCGCCGAAGTCGCCAGCACGCCGTGGCTTGGCTTGAGCACAATATCTGCCACCGGCTTCATCGGGTCGAGCCAGCGGCGGTGCATCCCGACATCCATGTCGCGCCCTTCGAAGCGGTCAATCGCCAGCCAGTCGACAAAATCGGGATCGACCGGGCCGACCGCGCGCGCCAGCATCGAGATCCATGCGCGCAACGTATCGATCCGCCAGCCAAGGCTCGCCATCGCGCCTTCGACCCGCGCCCGTGCGCTGCCGTCGAGCCAGTCGGGCGGGTCGGCTGATCATCGCTTCCAGCCGCTGGCCCAGCACCGTCAATGGCCGCGCCAGCGCCTCCAGCGCCACCTGCTGCATCCGCCACCGCATCGACCACCGCCGCATCGGGGTCGGCCAGTTCGGTTTCGAGGCCGTAGCCAGCCTCCGCCGCATTGCTTTCGTCACGCGCGAACACCATCATGCGGATGGCCGACAGCAATCGCTCGACCGGCCCCGACGGCATGTTTTCGGCCACGCCGTCCCAACCAGCCATCGCCCGGCAAAGCCTCCGCCGCCATCCGCGCCAGTTCGATGGCGAGCCCGCCTTCCTCGTCATAAGACGCGACATCGGCGAGCCGCGCCGCCAGCCCGCGCCGCCGCCCGCGTGCCTTGCCTTCGGGACCGATGACCCAGCGGCGCAGCTCGACCGTTTCCTGCCCGGTCAGCGCTGCAGCAAACATCGAATCCGCCGCATCGAACAGATGATGGCCTTCGTCGAAGATGATCCGCGTCGGCCGGCTCACTTCATCGCGCCCGCGCGCGGCGTTGACCATCATCAGCGCGTGGTTGGCGATGACGATATCGGCTTGCGCGCTGGCGCCGTGCGGCGCGTTCGATGAAGCATTTCTTGTAATGCGGGCATCCGGCATAGATGCACTCGCCGCGCCGGTCGGTCAGCGCGGTCGAGCCGTTGCGGCGGAAAAGCGTCGGCAACCAGCCGGGCAAATCGCCGCCGATCATGTCGCCGTCCTTGGTATAGGCCGCCCAGCGCGCAACCAGATGCGCCAGCGTCGCTGCACGTCCGGCAAACCCGCCTTGCAGCGCATCCTCCAGGTTCAGCAGGCACAGATAATTCTCGCGGCCCTTTGCGCACCACGACCTTCGATTTGAAAGTCTCGTCATCGGGATAAATCCGCTTCGCCTCGCGCACCAATTGGCGCTGCAACGCCTTGGTAAAGGTCGAAATCCACACCGCGCCATCGGCTGTGCTGGCCCAGAGCGAGGCGGGCGCGAGATAGCCCAAGGTCTTGCCGATGCCCGTGCCAGCCTCGGCCAAGACCATATTGGGTTCGCCCTTGCGCGCGCGCGGCGCGAAAGATATGCGCGGCGGCTTGGGCAAAATCGCGCTGGCCTTGCCGCGTTTCGGCCTCGCCGCCGACAAGCGAAGCCAGCTGTGCCTGCACCGCTTCGGGATTTAGCGTGACCACGCGCGGCGGCGTGCGCAGCGGCGCTTCCTCCCATTCGGGCAATCGGGAAAACAGCCATCGCTCGGGCTTTTCGGGCTTGTTGAGATGGCGCAACACCAGGTTTGCCCACGGCCAGCGCACACGCATCAACGCTTGCGCCGAATCCCACGCCCCTTCGCGCTCGGGCCATCTGGCGTCGGTAAGCGTGGCAAGAAGTTTTCGGGTCGCGGCTAACAAGAGCAGCGGCACACCCTGATCACTGGCCGGGACAGGCAAATCCAGCACGCCGGCCAAGCCCTTCGCCGTCGGCACCACAAATCGCGCTGGATGCACAAAGGCGAACAACTCGAGCACATCCAGCCCCGACAGTTCCGCATAGCCCAGCCGCTGCGCCACCAAAGGCGCGTTCAGCATAACCAGAGGCGTCTCCGCCGCTCGCCCAACCGCTTCGCCTTTGCCCACAATGCGGACCTCGCCGCTCGGTATGGCCAGCCAGATACCGGCATGGCTTGCATGGAGCGCAGGAAAGGTTAGGGGAGTTTCCACCGCGCCAACGTGGCGCAAACGGAACGAAAGAGCAACAAGTGACTGACCTCGCTGAACTGCATTGGCTTCGAAAGCATGGCCCTATGAAGAGGCGCGGCGGCTGTTGAAACGCTATCCGGACGGCAAGCCCGATGGCGCGCCGATCATATTCGAAACCGGCTATGGCCCCTCGGGCCTGCCGCATATCGGTACGTTCAACGAAGTGTTGCGCACGACGATGGTGCGCCGTGCGTTTGAGGAAATGAGCGATACGCCGACCAAGCTGATTGCCTTTTCGGACGACATGGACGGGCTTCGCAAGGTACCCGACAATCTGCCCAACCAGGCGATGCTGGCCGAGCATCTGGGCAAGCCGCTGACGCGCATCCCCGATCCGTTCGGGACGCATGAGAGCTTTGCGCATCACAATAATGCGCGGCTGCGCGAATTTCTCGACCGCTTCGGTTTCGATTACGAGTTCCTGTCCTCGACGGTCGAATATGCCAGCGGCCGGTTCGACGAGACGCTGAAGAAGGTGCTGCGCCACTATCAGGACATCATGGACATCATGCTGCCGACTTTGGGCAAGGAGCGGCAGGCGACCTATTCGCCGGTGCTGCCGGTCAGCCAGAAGTCGGGCATCGTGTTGCAGGTGCCGGTGACTGTGGTCGATGCCGAGGCGGGGCTGATTTCGTTCGAGGATGAGGGCGAGCGCATTACGCAGTCGATCCTCGGCGGGCAGGCGAAGCTGCAATGGAAGGTCGACTGGGCGATGCGCTGGGTCGCACTTGGCGTCGATTACGAAATGTCGGGCAAGGATTTGATCGACAGCGGTCACGCAAAGCTCGAAGATTACGCGGGCCTTGGGTGCCCGCCCGCCCGAGGGCTTCAACTACGAGATGTTCCTCGACGAAAAGGGCGAGAAGATTTCGAAGTCGAAGGGCAATGGTCTGACCCTCGATCAGTGGCTGACCTATGGCACCGACGAGAGCCTGGCCTTCTACATTTTTCGCGAACCCCGCAAAGCCAAGGCGCTTCACATGGGCGTCATCCCGCGCGCGGTGGACGAATATTTCCAGTTTCGCGGCAATTATGCGGCGCAGGAGCTCGGACAAGCAGCTCGGCAATCCGGTGCACCACATCCACCGCGCCAAGCCCGAGCCGGTTCCGGACGGCACGCCGCCGGTGACCTTCGGACTGCTGCTCAACCTTGTCGGCGTGATGGGTCGCCGATGCCGAACGAAGATCAGGTTTGGGGCTATCTTGGGCAATTATGTCGCTGGACGCTACGCGCTGAAGCGCATCCCGACCTCGCCAAGCTGGTGCCACTGGCGCTCGCCTACAACCGCGACTTCATTGCGCCGACATTGAAGCGTCGCAAGCCCGAAGGGGCTGAAGCGGCGGCGCTCGAACGGCTCGACGACGAGCTCGCCGCGCTTGCACCGGAAGCGACCGCCGAGGACATCCAGAATATCGTCTACACCATCGGCAACGAGGGCGGCTTCGAAAATCTCCGCGACTGGTTCAAGGCGCTCTACGAGACATTGCTGGGATCAAGCGCAGGTCCCGCGCATGGGCAGCTTCATCGCGCTTTACGGCATCGAAAACAGCCGCAAACTGATCGCCGAGGCGCTTGCGTGAACGGGCGCAGCGCCGACGATCTGGCGACCGATCTGCTCGGCAAAAAGCTTGCCGAGCTGTCGCCGCTCGAACGCGACGTCATCGACCGGATCGCGACTCGCAAGGTCACGACCAGCCACCACGACAAGCCACAGGACATGGGCTTTGGCGCGCGGCTCGCCGACCGCGTTGCCGCCATCGGCGGTTCATGGGGCTTTATCAGTTCGTTCGGTTTTGTGCTGTTTGCGTGGATGTTGATTAACTCGCCAATGCTCAAAAGTTTCGGCGTGCAGTTCGATCCTTATCCGTTTATTTTCCTCAATCTGATGCTGTCGATGCTCGCGGCCATTCAGGCACCGATCATCATGATGAGCCAGAACCGGCAAGGCGAAAAAGACCGGATTGCCGCAAAGCACGACTATCAGGTCAACCTGCGCGCCGAGCTTGAGATCATCCTGCTCCACGAGAAGCTGGAGCATATGATGGGCGAACTCGACCAGATTAAGGGGTTGCAGAAGCCATGAGCACCGTCGCCGCCAAACTCTACCATGACGGCAAGGTGGTCGAGAATATCGACCTTTCAAAGCCGATCCCGCATGTTGGTAAGCCTGCCGATTTCATCTGGATCGGACTACACGAACCCGATGACGGCCTTTTGAAACGCATTCAAGACCATTTCGGGCTGCACCCGCTGGCGGTCGAGGATGCGCTCGATCCAAAGCATCTGCCCAAGGCCGAAGCCTATGGCGACCATCTGTTTCTGGTGGTCCGCACGCCGCGGCTGGATGGCGACAAGATCATCTACGGCAACACCGCGATCTTCATGGGGCGGCAGTTCATCATCACCGTGCGCCTCGGCTCCGAGCGTGTCGCACAGCCCGGTGCGGGCGCAGCTTGAGGCGACGCCGTGGCTGATGAAGCAGGGGCCGGACTATGTGCTGCACGCGATCCTCGATTATATCGTCGATGGTTACAGCGATCTTGCCGATGCAATGGAGGAAAAGGTGCTGGCGATGGAGGACCGGGCGATCGACAATTTCCTCGGGAGAGCCGAGACCGCGCGGGTATTTATGCTGCGCCGCGAACTGTTCCGCTTGCAGCGGATATTGGGGCCGACCGAAGACCTGATCAGCCGCTTCATCAACCTCGAACTGCCGCAAATCGACGCCAATATTTACCCCTATATGCGCGACCTGCTCGACCATGTCCGGCGGCTGGTTTACCGCGTCGAGGGCTTGCGCGACACGCTGACCTCGGTGATCGAAACCAGCGGCTTGCTTGAACAGCAAAGGCAGGGCGCGATCACGCGGCAACTGGCGGCGTGGGCGGCAATCCTTGCGGTGCCGACCGCGATTGCCGGGATTTACGGGATGAACTTCGACATCATGCCGGAGTTGCGCTGGAAATACGGATATTTCGCAATCGTCGGCCTGATGGCGACGATCTGCCTGACGCTTTATGTCCGGTTCAAGCGGGCCGGGTGGCTGTAACCCGCCGCAATAGCGAAAAATAGCCCGGCTCGATGGTCATCCGCTGATGATAATTGCCCTTCCCAAGCAACGCATGGGCGCGGGGCAGATGATAGCAGGGCACGCCCATGAACAGATGATGCTCGCTGTGGAAATTCACCCAATAAGGCGCGACGGTGAGGCGTTCGAGCCAGTTAGCATAGGTCGTCCGCGCATGGGTGAAGGGGTCGTCGCTGCCCGTGGTGGTGCAGGCATGTTCGGCGATGTTGCGGACTCGCAGGAATAGCTGGAAGGTCGTTGCCAGCGCGACCAGCCAGAGCAGGAATGGCGTCCAACCCCAGAAAATCAGCGAAATCGCCAGCAACACGAACTGCACGAGCAAAAACCGCCCGACGGTGCGCGCAGTCGTCTTTGCGCCGTCGACATTGGCCACCGGCGCATCAATGCCGCTCCGGCTTTGCAGGTTGAGTGCACGGCCAGCGCTGGTGTCGCGTTTGCCGTCACCGCTCTCGCCGGCCAGCATGGCCTTCACCCCGCGCCAAGCCACTGCAAACTGCGACTTGCGCTGCTTGAAAAAGGTCTGCCCGGTCAGGTCCCGCATGGCTTTGCGGCGCAGGCTTTCGCGGCTGGTGGGGAAGGGCGCTCGACAGCGACAGATCGGGATCCTCGGGCTGCTGGGTGAATTTGTGGTGTGTCAGATGATAGGCGCGATAGGCATGAAGGTCGCTTCCGGTCGCCGCACCGCTCGGCCATTGGCCAAGCCAGTTGTTGAGTTTGCGGTTGGGATGGAGCAGGCCGTGCGCGCCGTCGTGCATCAGGATCGCCAGCCCCAATTGCCGCCCGCCGATGACGACCAGCGCAACGGGCGTCGCCAGCAATCCCAATGCCCAATGCGTGTCCCAAGCCCATGCCGCCCCGAATGCTGCAAGCGCCGACAATTATCCAGGCATGGACAACCAACCAGATACCGCGCCATCGCGATATCGCGGTAATTGCCTTCCAGTCTTCGTTGCCGAATATCTGGCGCGGGTTGGCGGCTTTTACGGCTGGCATCAGGGCAATATACGCCTTTGCTCGGTTGATGCCAAATCCGTTACGTCGTGGCGCTTATCCGGCGAACCTCCGGCGCTCACGGTCGCCAAATGCTATTTGGCGGCGGCTTTGGCTTCCCATTTTAGCTTGATGTCGGCGAGCAGGGCTATGGCCGGATTGTCCTCTCCTCGATTGTGAGGGTCGTTGGCGAGCGGCATCAACGTTCGATAGGCGGCACCATAGGCCTCTTCATCGACCAGCTGCTGGACCACTTGCCAACGCACGCCTTGGTCGTAGGGCGCGAGTTGCAACGCGCGTTCTAGTCCATGCGCGGCCAGTTTCGAAATATCCTTTCCGGACCCTTGCAGACTGCGATAGTAATAGATCAGAGGGATCGGATGATCGGGCTCCACCTTGTTTAGGGCGGTCACCGCCTTGCGCACCGTTTTCCACGCAGCTTCAGCATCGTCAGCGTCGGTCGCAATTCGGGATAGCGCAAAGATTTTCTGCACATGCGCATTGACCAGAGCAGGCGACACGGTCAGCGCCTTGTCCGCAGCAGACACGGCTGCGGACAAATTCCCCGCATCATGTTCGGCCTCGGCTAGCGCAGCCAGAACCGCAGGATCGGCTGGATATTGCGCCGCTATCGCCTGCGCACGTGGCAATAACGTCTTTGCGCTTTCGTCATTTACACCGCGCTTGGATTCAAGAATGACCGGCATCATCGCAGTTTCGGCGTCGCGCATTTTTCGGACGGTAATTGTCCCGACTGTCAGACGGTTGGCAGCAATCGGGACGTAATTCATCTTCGGTCGGTTGAAATAGGCACCCAGTTCCTTGTCGAGCGCTTTCAGCTCACCGAAAACCGTTTTCGCAGCGTCTATCTCGCTCGCACCATTCGCCATTGCGGCGCGATAGGCGGTTAGCTGCCCGGTGCGTTTTCCGGACAATTGCAGATAATGATAGAGTAGCCAGCTGCGTCCGTAAAACTCGTCATACGCCTTGGTCCTGCTTTGCTCGTAGGCTTTCGAATCAAGCAATGCTTCGATCGGCACATCCTTCGCGTAAAGCAATTCCATAGCGCGATGACGTGCAGGCAAGCCAAGCCCGACTCCACCGTCGCGTTCAAACCGCGCCGTTGAAAAAAATTCGGCAAAACCCTCGCTCAGCCAGCGGGGCGTCGCCCATTCGCTGGCACCGTGCATGACATGATGTGCATATTCGTGGAGCAGCGTTTGTTCGGTCTGGCTGACATCCTTGCCTTCGCCCTCAACGCGCGAAGTGAATGCGACCGATCCGCCGGCGCGCGGCTGGTAAAAGCCTTGAAGGAAACCGCTTTTGTCACCGGCAAGCTTGCGAACATCCCGGCCCGACTCGGACAACGTAGATCGTCACGCGGTTCGATGGGCTTGGCGCGGGCTCTTTGCGGCCCATGACGCTTGCCATCGCGCTGTGAAAGCGTTCGAGCCGTTCAGTGAATTCGCGAACGTCGGTTTCATTTTGGTCAGCAATCACAAGGAAATGGTCGCTGCTTGCCTCGTGCCACTCAGCCTTTGCAGTTTGCGCCAACACCATAAGGCAGATGGCAAATATTACCCTGAAGATATTCGCGACCATGTTGCTCCCCGTTACTACTGCAGCAACGGGGAGCTTATGAAAATTACTTCGACGCTGCAATCCAGTCGTCGATTTTCTTTTCGAGGACTGACAGCGGCAATGCGCCGGTGTTCAGCACCTGGTTGTGGAATTCGCGCACGTCGAATTTCTTGCCAAGCGCATCCTGCGACTTTTTCTTCAACCGCTGGATGGTCAGCGCGCCGATTTTGTAGGCGAGGGCTTGCGAGGGAATGGCGATGTAACGCTCGACCTCTGCAGTGGCGTCGGTCTTGCCCATGTCGCTATTGGCAAGCATGTAATCGATCGATTGTTCGCGGGTCCAACCCTTACTGTGCAAACCGGTATCGACCACCAAACGCATTGCGCGCAGCATCTCGTCGGACAGGGTTCCAAAGCGCTGATAAGGGTCTTTGAAAAGTCCCATGTCGTAACCTAGTGTTTCCGAATAGAGCGCCCAGCCTTCGACATAGGCAGTGTTGCCGCCAAAACGCATGAAGGCAGGCAGCGCCTCGTTTTCCTGCGCGAGCATGATCTGGAAATGATGCCCCGGTGCGCCTTCGTGCAAATAGAGCGTCGTCATGCCCGGTGTGGTACGGCTGGGCAAGTCGATAGGCGTTGAAATAGAAGGTGCCGGGGCGTTTGCCGTCGGGCGTTCCGTTCTGGTAGCTGCCGCCTGCTTCGTATTTTTCACGGAATTCTTCATAAGGTTTGATTTCGAGCGGTGCCTTGGGAATGACCTTGAATTGCCGTCCGATCACCGCGTCGACCTTTTTGCCGATATCATAATAGCCCTGTGTCAGCGCTTCGCGGCTCTGCATCTTGAACCTGGGATCGGTACGCAAATGTTCGAAAAATTCGGCCAACGTGCCTTTGAAGCCGACCTCTTTTTTGATTGCCTCCATACCGGTCTTGATCCGGGCCACTTCGGACAGCCCGAGCTTGTGGATATCGTCGGCCTTGAGTGGCAGCGTCGTCGTTTGCTCGATCATATATTGATACAGGCCTTCGCCACCCTTCATCGCCGACAGGCCGACTTGCTCGCGCGCAAGCGGCAAATAACTGTCACGTAGGAAGTCGCGCAGCCGCGCATTGACCGGGTAAAGTCCCTGCTCGATAACTTGCTTATATTCAGCGGTCAGACGTGCCTTGTCGGCGTCGCTGAAACCTTTCGGAAATTTCTGGATCGGTCCGTAATAAGGCGATTCTTCAGTCTTCTGAGCAAGCTGCGTGTTGAGCTGGTCGACGACGTTGGTAATCGTCATCTTGGTTTCAAAAACGCCCGATGCCATCCCTTGCCGGAACCGGTCGATCGACCGGTCCATCAGGACGATATAATCCTTGTGGCGTTTCAGGTTGTTTTCGTAATCGGCCACAGTCTTGAACGGTGCTGAACCCTGACCGCTGGCCAATGTAGGGTAGAAAGTGTGGAAGCCGAAGAAATGGTTGACTGGGCGGACCACGGTCAGGTCCATGATTTCCTTCGACAGTCCCTTCAACGCGTCAGTCTGGTTCTGCTTGAACACATCATAGGCGATCTGTTCGGTCGGGTTCAGCTTGGCGCGGTCAATATTGCCGAGCGCCGCCAGATTGTCTTCGGCGGCTTTGCGCTCATTGGCAAAATATTCATCGCTGATGAAATCACCGAGCCGGTCGGCATAGCGCATGTCGCCGCGGAATAGCGCTCCTAGCGGATTGCGCTTGAGCTGTGCTTCGTCGTCCGCAGCAAAAATCGACTTCAATTTCTGCCCCTCGGTTGCGCTGGCTTGGGCGGCGGTGGCAGTGGTCTCGGCAAATGCCGCAGGCGCGGCAATGACAATTAACGAAGCGGCGGCGAGGAGGATAACTTTAGGGGATTTCATCGGCGATATCTCCAACAGAACATGCGCCACAAAATGCAGCGTCTCATACTCCTCATGTCGGGACTGGCAGAATGAGCCGCAAGATAATTTCGACAGACAGCAACTTACACGTTGCAAGCAACCTGGCGGCGGCTATGCATGGCGCATATCGAATTGATGTTTTTACCTTTATCGACTTCGCATAATGTGGGGAGGAAATGGCGTGAGTGCGAAGCCTGAAAGCGGCCTGAAAATTTTGCTGGTCGATGACGAAGTGCTGGTCCGTGCAGGCACTACCATGATGCTCGACGAACTCGGACACGCAGTCACCGAGGCGTCATCGGGGAAGCAGGCGCTTGCGATACTGCACGACCATCCGCATTTCGATCTGGTGATCAGCGACTTTCGTATGCCCGATATGAATGGCGTGGAAATGATTGCGGAGGGACGTAAATTGGTGCCCGAACTCAAAGCGATATTGATGACAGGGTATGACGCCGACGATCCCCGTTTTGTCGGCTTGGATGCCGGAAGTTTGAGCAAGCCGTTCGGCCTTGACGATCTCGAAGCTGCTATTCGTGGCGCTTGTTAAGAGTGGGCTATGTAAATCGATTTCTGCCTTTGTTCGCGGCTGGCTTTATGTAACAGCCGCAATGCATGCAGCGACAGTAGCAAGACCGGAGCGGATATGAAGGAGGCAATACTCGGTACAGGCGACCGATTGTCGTTGGCGCGCCTTAACTGGCGTGCGATTGTTACGGGGCTTTTTCTGATTGCTGCCAGTGTCACTATCGCAGTATCGGTGGGCTATAGCCGCCAACAGCGCGAGGTTGCTGGCGAACTGGAACGGCACAGCTTCGACGTATTGTTGCAGAGCCAGAAATTAGCATCGGCGCTTGATAAAGCTGAAATTGGCAGCCGCGGTTATTTGTTTACCAACGACCGGCAGTTTCTCGACACCTTCAATCAAGGTGCCAATGGCGTTCCGCGCGAACTAGCTCGATTAAAGCAACTCACCAGCGATAACGACGCGCAGCAGGGCAACATCGAGGAACTTTCGCACGTTCTCACCCAGCGCATGTTTCGCCTGCGCCAGGCTATTCAGATGTCAGTAGACGGCGATCAGGCAAGCGCCGTCCAGCTGGTCCGACCCGGCGAAGGATTTTCTTCGATGGCGGGCGCGCAGGCAATGCTCGACCGGATAAACCGCGTCGAAAATGAATTGCTGGACGAGCGCACAAGGAGAGAGACCGACGCCCGCCAGAAGTCAGATATGCTGGTAGGGACGTTACTTTTGTTGATGCTGGCGATGATTGTTTATGGCATCCGCACGCTAGTCACCGCAGCCCGTTCCCAAATGCGCGCGGATGCCTTGGAGGCCGAGCGTGAAATGGCCCAGAAACTACACGATGCCGACAGTGCCGCAGTCCGTGCTGCCGCGATTGTGACGGCAGTTGGGGCAGCAACGCCCGATTTGATTTACGCCAAGGACCGCAAAGGTCGAATCACCTATGCCAACCCAAGCACATTGGCGGTCATCGGCATGACACAGGATCAACTGCTTGGTAAACTTACCGTCGAATATAATGATGTGCCGGAACAGGCCGATCAAATCGACGCCAATGACGCCCGGATCATGGACGCGGGTTTCACAGAAGTCATCGACGAGACATTTACCGGTCCCGATCGTCAGACCCGGCTGTTTCGGTCGACCAAAACCCCGCTTCGCGATGCAGAGGGACAGGTTATCGGGCTGGCAGGGCTTTCAATTGACGTTACCGCAGACCGGGCTGCAATGGCCGCACTCAAAGCAAGCGAGGAGCGGTTCCGCACCCTGAGTGAAACTGCTCCTGCTTTCATCTTCATTACTGATGGCCAAGGCGAAGTGACCTATACCAATGCGGCTTTCCAGAAATATACCGGCAAGACCAATGAAGAACTCATCGGATTGGGATGGGCGGGGACTGTACACCGCGACGATTTGCAGATTCCTGAAAAAGCGTGGGCGAAGGCCGTTGAAACCGGGCAGCCTTATGATGCCGAATATCGCTTTCGCAAGCATAGCGGCGAATATCGCTGGTTTCTGATTCGAGCGACGCCCGTACGCAATGCCTCAGGAGCGATTAAACAGTGGATCGGTACCTGCAGCGATATGCAGGATGCAATCGACGCGCGCCAAGCGCTTGAGGCCTTGAACGAAGGGCTGGAAACGAAAGTCGCGGCACGCACCGGTGAACTGCGGGCGGCGATCGAAACATTGCGGCTGGAAGTTGCCGAACGCGAAAAAGCCGAGGCGCAGGTGCGCCAGATGCAGAAGATCGAGTCGATCGGGCAACTGACCGGCGGCATTGCGCATGATTTCAATAATATGCTCGCAGTCGTCTTGGGCTCGCTCGAAATCGTAAAGCGGCGGATGAAAACAGATCCTGACAAAGCAATGGCGGGGATCGCGCATGCGGAAGAAGGCGCACAGCGCGCCGCTCAATTGACGGCGCGCCTGCTCGCTTTTTCGCGGCAACAACCGCTTGCGCCGGAACCGGTCAATGCCAATCGCCTGGTCAGCGGGATGTCCGAGCTGCTGCGCCAAACCATCGGTGAGCAGATCGAAGTTGAGACGGTCCTTGCGGGCGGACTGTGGCGCACCCATATTGATGCGCCGCAGCTCGAAAACGCGATATTGAACCTGTGCGTCAATGCGCGCGATGCGATGCCTGAAGGCGGCAAGCTGACCGTCGAAACGCATAACTGCCATCTCGATGACGCCTATTCAGCCAGTAATGCCGATGTCGCCGAGGGACAATATGTGCTGGTTAGCGTCACCGATAGCGGCACCGGGATGCCACAGGAAGTTATCGAGCGGGCATTCGATCCTTTTTACACCACCAAAGAAGTGGGCAAGGGAACCGGCCTTGGCCTCAGTCAAGTTTTCGGCTTCGTCAAACAGTCGGGAGGACATATCAAAATCTATTCGGAACTGGGTGAAGGCACGACGGTCAAACTTTATCTACCGCGCTATTTCGGGAAGGATGAGGTTGCCGAAATAGCGAAGACTAATGCCAACGAATTGCCTACTGCAAATCCCGGTGAAACGATACTCGTGGTTGAGGACGACACGCAGGTTAGGCAGGTGTCGGTACAACTGATCAATGATCTGGGTTACGAGGTTATCGAGGCCGCTGGCGGCACCCAGGCGCTTGAGCGTCTCGCGGGTAACGAACGTATCGACCTGGTTTTCACCGACATTGTGATGCCCGGCATGACTGGGCGTGCCATGGCCGACGAAGCGGCGAAGCTGCGCGAAGGCATCAAAATTCTCTACACCACCGGCTACACTCGTAACGCAGTCGTTCATAACGGCGTGCTCGACCCCGGCACAGAGTTTCTGGCTAAGCCCTATTCTGCGTCCGCGCTGGCGGCCAAATTGCGGACGGTCTTGGACAAAGCCTAGCGTCCCAACTCATTCCTTGGCGGCATTGATTTCCAGCCAGTTATTCTGCCGGTACCATTTGGTGATGATATGCTTCACGCCTTTCTTGACAGGCGTTCCGGTGTGCAGGGTTTTGTAGTTCAAGGTGCCATCGGGTTTCACATTGTTCCAGATCAGCATCATTCCAGCCTGCGGCCTGACCCCCATCCCCAGATGCGGGAATTCGGTCGCGCCGCCGTCTTCGGGTTCGTTGAGGAAGATCATCGCGGTCCAGCTGCGTTGTCCGCCTGCGGGTCCCTCCTGCTGCCAATAGCTTTGGCTGGGGTGGAAGAAATCATGATGCGATTTGAATTCCTGCCCGATCTGGTAGCGCTGGCCCTGCATCGTTTCTGCGTAACTATTGTCGATGCCCAAAACATCGCTCATCCGCGCCTCGACCTTCGCGATGAACGCGTCCCAACGGTTAAGGTGGCAGCTATAGCTGGTACGGAAACCTTCCTGCTCGGTACCCTTATAGAGCGTCGAAGGGACCGCATCGGCATCGATTTTGCCGATGAGTGTCTTGCAATCGGCTGCGCTCAGGAAGCCCTGATAGAGATATATCTGCGCGTCGGGATGCTCCACCTGCTGCACCAGCGCGTTGGCGTTCAACCGCTTGGTAACATGCGCACCGATCCGCGCCAGTTTGGCGGGGTCGTTATTGGGGTCGAACCTAGTGTCCAGTGCTTCTGCCGACATATCCTAAACCGAATCAAGGAATAATGCGCCCTCTTACCATGACCCATTCGGGTTTTTCGAGAGTGCGAATATTAGCCAGCGGATTCTCTGCGACTGCAACGAAGTCCGCCGAATAGCCGACGGCAATGCGGCCAATTTCGTTTTCCATGCCAAGGGCCTTTGCGGCAACTGTGGTGGCGCTGGCAAGCGCCTCGGTTGGCGTCATTCCTGCTTTCACCAACAAGGCAAACTCGCCTCCATTTGCGCCATGTTCGAACACTCCGGCATCGGTACCGAATGCTACGGTCACACCCATCGCCTTGGCACGAGTGACTTGCCGACCTGCCGCCTCAATGGCCTGGCGCGCCTTCACTTCGACAGTCGCAGTGTAAATGCCTTTGTCTAGCCTTGCGCGAACGCCTTCCAGCGCCATAAGCGTCGGGACGAGGACGGTCCCTTTGGCTTTCATGACTTTAAGCGCCGCTTCATCGGCAAAGGTACCGTGATCAATCGTATCGATTCCGGCAGCGGAAGCCGCTTCGATGCCGCGCGCGCCATGGGCGTGCGCCATAACCTTCAGGCCCAGCGAATGTGCGGTGTCGGCAATCGACTTCATCTCGGCATCGGTAAAATGCGCCTCAAGCCCGCGACCTTGCTGCGACAATACGCCGCCAGTCGCTGTGATTTTGATAACATCGGCACCAAGCCTTGAAGCCTTGCGCACTTTCTCGGCACATTCCAGTGGGCCGGTACAGGTATAGCCGGTGTCGAGTGCGGCGAGTACATCTTTGCGGAAGCCGGACACATCGCCGTGGCCCCCGACGATAGCAAGCGCCGGACCTGCGGCAATGATGCGTGGGCCGACGATCTTGCCCTCGGCGGTGCCCCTGCGAAGCACAAAGCCTGTGTTCTGCGCTGATCCTGCCTCGCGTACGGTGGTAAAGCCTGCTTTCACCGTCAACGCGGCATTTTTGACGCCCATGACCACGCCCCATTCATCGGGATCAACTGCCTCGTCACGGAAATCGCCGCCCGGGTCGCCGGTCAGGTGGACATGGAGGTCGATGAGGCCGGGGACGACGGTTTTCGTCGACAGGTCGACAACGCTATCAGCTTGGAATGGGTTCGCACTCCCTTTGGATATTTCCTTGATGCGGCCATCCTCGACAAGAATGACCGCGGGTCCGGTCGGACCGCTCGCGGCATCGGCGATGAGGTTGCCAACGATGACCGCCTGCGTTGCTGCCATGGCCGGGGCTGTAGCAACGAGGCTCGCGGTGGCGAGTAGAAGCTTTCGGAACATCAATTTCCCTCCCTGATATGATGGTCGGGAGAGTGGGCAGGTCGGGCCGATGTTACAAGCGAAAAAAGACCCGGACATTTGCGGTGCCCGGGTCATTCAAGATTTGGTGTTTACCAGAAGAAATCGTGGATCACATCGACCACGCGCCCATTGCGGATATCGATCAGGATTACGTCGTCATAATAACGCACCCAGCGATAAGGGCCATAAGCGGCAGGCAGGCGGTACTGCCAAGGGTCGTTGATCCAGTAACGCGACCCATAATAGCCAGATCCCAGATAGAAGCCAATGTTCAGGCGGCTGTAGCTGCGTCCGCGATAGGGTGAGTAATAGCGGCCGGGGCTGTAATAGTTGCGGTTGGTGTTCCGATGTCCGCGCCAGTCATAGCGGCGATCATTGCGCCAGTTGTTGTTCCACCGATCAACACGGTCATCGTTGTTACGATCATATCGCCGATCAATCTGGCCGTTGCGGTTCTGGTCATACCGGCGATCAATGCGCTCGTCATCATTGCGGTCGTAACGGCGGTCTAGACGACCATCGCGGTTGCGGTCCCAGCTACGGTCCAGATTACCATCACGGTTACGGTCCCAACGGCGGTCGAGATTGCCGTCGCGGTTGCGGTCATAATAGCGACCGTCCTGCTGCGCGTCCTGGCGGCCCTGACGGCGATATTCGCCGCGCTGGCCATCACTGCGCGTCCGGATTTCAGCATTGCGTTGTTGTGACCAGTTGCGTTGTGCGCGCTGTTCTTGCTGTGGTTGGGCTTGCGGTGCCTGCTGCTGTGGTGCCTGGGCCCTTGGCCCGCGACCCTCACCGCCGCGACGGCCTTCACCGCCACCACGTCGCCCTTCGCCCCGGCGGTCTTCACCGCGTTGGAAGGACGCGTCATTTCCATTGCCGATTGAATTCCGCGCATTGGTCGGCGCGACATTTGCTGCTTGCGCGGCAATCGGGGTTAATACCGTTGCAGCCACGAGCGCTGCCAAAATGATCTTCTTCATGGGTCTTCCTCGAAGCAGCGGCGGTATGCCCCCGCATTGCATTGGTTAATGCCCGAGTCGTTCTGAAGCGTCGCTGAACTGCTTATACATATTCATGAAAGGAAGCGTTCTGATGAACAAAATTATGGGGCGTTCTTCGCCAGCCATTCCTCAAGCCATTTGATCGTGTAGTTGCCGTTCTGGAAATCGGGCTCTTCAAGCAATCTTTGATGAAGCGGAATGGTGGTTTTCATGCCTTCTATAACGAACTCGCCGAGCGCACGCCGCAGCCGCATCAGGCAGCCTTCGCGCGTTGCGCCGTAGACGATCAACTTGGCGATCATGCTATCATAATATGGCGGCACCTTATAGCCGTGATACAGCCCGCTATCGACGCGCACATATAACCCACCCGGCGGGTGATACCACGTGACGGTTCCAGGCGACGGCATGAAGGTCACCGGATCTTCGGCATTGATCCGGCATTCGACCGCGTGGCCGGTAAAGGTCACTTCATCCTGTGTGAAAGACAGCGGCTTGCCCTCCGCTACACGGATCTGTTCGCGTACTAGATCGAGACCCGTAATCATCTCAGTGACAGGATGCTCTACCTGCAAACGGGTGTTCATTTCGATGAAATAGAATTCGCCATTTTCCCAGAGGAACTCGATGGTGCCTGCACCGCGATAGCCCATGTCGGCCATGGCTTTCGCGCAAATATTCCCCATCCGGTCGCGCTCGGCGGTGGACAGGATCGGCGAGGGCGCTTCTTCAAGCACCTTCTGGTGACGGCGTTGCAGCGAGCAGTCTCGTTCGCCCAGATGGACCGCCTTTCCTTCGCCGTCGCCGAAAATCTGGAACTCGATATGGCGCGGATTGCCGAGATATTTTTCGAGATAGACGGTGGCATCGCCGAACGCTGCCTTGGCCTCGGAGCCGGCCTGCTGCATTTGCGTTTCCAATTCCGCTTCGGAATTGACCACTTTCATGCCGCGCCCACCGCCGCCCGAGGCAGCCTTGATGATCACGGGATAGCCGATGCCACGAGCAATCGCTTTGGCTTCGGCGACGTCCTCGATTGCCCCGTCCGAGCCCGGAACAAGCGGCAGACCGAGTTTACCGGCTGACCGTTTCGCTTCGACCTTGTCGCCCATCGTGCGGATATGCTCGGGTTTGGGGCCGATCCACTTTATATCGTGGCTTTCGACGATCTCCGCGAACTGCGCGTTTTCAGAAAGGAAGCCATAGCCAGGATGGATCGCGTCCGCGTGGCTTATTTCAGCTGCTGAAATGATCGCGGGGATGTTGAGGTAACTGTCGGTCGCCGATGGCGGACCGATACAGATCGCTTCGTCGGCGAGCCGCACATGCATCGCATCGGCATCGGCGGTCGAATGGACCGCGACGGTCTTAATGCCCATTTCATGCGCGGCACGGTGGATGCGAAGCGCGATCTCGCCACGATTGGCGATCAGGATTTTTTCGATGCCCATGGGTCAGGCGATGACCATCAAGGGCTGGTCGAACTCGACTGGCTGGCCGCTTTCGACATAGATTTCCTTGACCGTGCCGCTGGTCGTAGCGATGATCGGATTCATCACCTTCATCGCTTCGATAATCAGCACGGTGTCGCCTGCGCTTACTTGCTGGCCAACGGTCACGAAAGGCGCGGCATCTGGATCGGGGGTTAGATAGGCGGTGCCGACCATCGGCGATTTGAGCGCGTTTGCTGCAATTGCTGGCGCGACTTCGGCGATAGGTGCATGGGTCATTGGCGCGGCAGCCGCAGACGCTGCAACCATTGGCGCCGCAATCCCAGTCATTGTCCGCGATACGCGTATCTTACGCTCCCCGTCCTCGACTTCTATTTCGCTGAGGCCAGTATCGTTCAGCATGGCCGCCAGTTCGCGGACCAGATCGGTATTGACCTGCATGCCGCCATTGCTGCCTGATTTTACCGCCATTTTATGCTCCTTGCGCCCCTGAATTATGCAACGGGCCTAATGTCAAAGTACTAACGCCGCGTCCAGCGCGAGTTCATAGGACTTTGCTCCGTGTCCTGCAAACACCGCTTTGGCTGCCATGCCGACATAGCTCAAGTGGCGGAACTCCTCGCGGCTATGTGGATCGGACAAATGCACCTCGAAGACCGGGATCTTTATTGCCTTGATAGCGTCAAGAATGGCGATTGACGTATGCGTGAACCCTGCGGCATTGAGCAGCACAGCCTTCGCACCCACCGCGCGCGCTTCATGTAACCAGTCGATCAAATGGCCTTCGTGATTGGACTGCCGAAAATCAACATCGGCCCCTGCGGCGCGCGCTTGGTCATCCAGCCGGCCTGCAATATCGTCCAGCGTGTCGCTGCCGTAAATTTCCGGTTCGCGCGTTCCGAGCAGATTGAGGTTTGGACCGTTCAAAACAAAAATAACAGGCCGGTCAGCCAATGAACATCCCCCGATAATTTTAAAGCAGCGATTGCGAACAGTGCGCTTCGGACCCTATATGGCGACCATATAAAAAGCGAGACGAAATGACCTCTCCCATTATGACCGATTCTATTTCCCTCGTGCTGAACGGGGAATCAAAACGATTTGCTAATGGCGGCACAGTCGCGGACCTTGTCCGCGACATCGGTCTCGATCCAGCGAAAGTTGCTGTGGAGCGTAATCTGGAGATAGTGCCGCGCTCGACGCTGGCTGATGTTTTGCTCGTTGACGGAGATGTTCTCGAAATCGTCCATTTTGTAGGTGGCGGCCAAGAGGACACTTGGTCGGTCGCTGGCCGCACATTTAAATCGCGGCTTATTGTTGGCACTGGCAAATATAAGGATTTCGAACAAAACGCCGCAGCTTTAGTTGCGTCTGGCGCGGAGATCATCACGGTAGCCGTGCGGCGCGTAAATGTGTCAGACCCCAAAGCGCCCATGCTTACCGACTTTATCGATCCGAAAAAATATACCTATTTGCCAAACACGGCAGGCTGTTTCGATGCCGAGAGCGCTATCCGCACATTGCGTTTGGCGCGTGAAGCCGGTGGCTGGGATCTGGTCAAGCTTGAGGTGCTGGGCGAGGCCAAGACGCTTTATCCTGACATGCGCGAAACATTGAAAGCAACCGAAGTGCTCGCGAAAGAGGGCTTTTTGCCGATGGTCTATTGTGTCGATGACCCCATCGCGGCGAAGCAGTTGGAGGATGCAGGCGCAGTAGCCGTCATGCCATTGGGGGCTCCTATCGGTTCGGGCCTAGGTATCCAGAACCGCGTCACCATCCGGCTGATTGTCGAAGGCGCGAAAGTGCCTGTCCTAGTCGATGCAGGCGTTGGCACCGCGTCCGATGCTGCCGTGGCGATGGAATTGGGCTGTGACGGCGTGCTGATGAACACCGCGATTGCCGAAGCCAAAAGCCCTGTCGCAATGGCAACGGCGATGAAACTCGCGGTTGAATCGGGCCGAATGGCCTATCTTGCCGGTCGAATGGGACGGCGCATGTATGCCGATCCGTCGAGTCCCTTGGCCGGACTGATCTGACGGTTTTGTAATAAAATTGCTATAAACGCCGTTGGTCGAACAACTTTTGTTGTTCGCCGTGCAGTTGGTCGAACTGTCGACTGTCTTTGCACTTAATCGAATGTGTAATGCGCAGGCAATACACCGAGCGTAGATCAATTCTCGCAGGTCGGGTTTGCAAATATGCTCCCCAGCTACAGATGTCGATCCGCCTGCAACCCTCTCCCATTGGTTGACGGCGAAAAGCTGCGGCCATAAAAATTTGAAGGAATTAATAATGGCTACCCCCAAGCTGTTCGCGACCACTATATTGGCGGCCACTGCGCTTGCTATTTCCGCTCCCGCCTCCGCCGACTGGAACACGAAAGAGGTCGGGCATGAAGATCTCGACCTTTCGACTGCCAAAGGTCAGGAGCGGTTGAAAACCCGCGTCAGGATGGCAGTGAAGCAGGTGTGTGGCAGCCCTCGTGCTATCACGCTTAAGGAACGCAGCTGACCAGAACCGTTGCGAAAAAGACGCGATTGCTCGCGCCATGCCTAAGGCAGAGCAGACAATTGCTGCTTATGTGCAAAGCCGCCAACTGGCCTCGCTCGACAATGCGGCAATTGCCGGCAACTAAGTCGGTCACCCCCTAAATCGAAACCCCGGCGCTCAATTCGTCGGGGTTTTTATTTACCCGCGAGCTTTTTGACGTCGGCGAGATATTTACGCCCGATCCGCATCGATAGGTCTTCACCCAAAAGCGCGTGCCAAACGCCGCCGCCTTCATGCCGCAGACCGGTGATCAGATCACGGCGCACGATATGGCTGCGATGTATACGCTGGAATTGTTCGGGGTTGAGCCGCTGTTCCAACGCCGAAATAGTCTGATGGAGTAAATAGCTGCGCTGCCCGGTATACAGCCGCATATAGTCGCGCTCTGCCTCAATCCGCTCGATATCGACTGCCGCAATTCGGATTAGTTCGGCACGATGCGAAACCCAGAATTCGCTCGCATAATTTCCATCGGTTTCTGCCTCCGGCAATTGCGGCGGCGTATCGAGTGCCGATTGGGCTCGTGTGACGGCGCGCCCCAGCCGTTCGCTTGAAACCGGTTTTAGCACATAATCGATGATGTCGAGGTCGAACGCTTCGACCGCAAAATTGTCATAAGCAGTCACCAGCACGATTGCCGGCTTGCGCTCCATCAACCCCAATGCGCGCGCGGCATTAATGCCGTCCATCTTGGGCATTCCGATGTCGAGAAAGATCAGGTCAGGCAATAACTGCTGCGCCATCCGCAATGCAGCAACCCCATCGCTTGCGGTACCGACGACTTCGATGGCTGGCTGGTCGTTGCACAATATCTGCAACCGCTCGACGGCAAGCGGTTCATCATCGACAATCATCGTACGCAACCGGGTCATGCTGGCAACCTGTGGCTAAGAGGGAGAGTGAGTGTGGCGACAAAGCCGGCCCCTTCTTTCGGCCCAGCTTCGAGCGACGCGGTGCTGCGATAGCGGGCTTCGAGGCGGTCGCGAACATTGGCTAAGCCGATACCGCTGCCTTTGTCATCGCTCGACGTCATTGGCTCGCCGTTATCCACTACCTTGATGACCATCATGTCATCGCTTTTTTCGGCACTTATCCTTACTTCTACGGGCCTGTTGACGCGCGATACGCCATATTTGATCGCGTTTTCAACCAGTGGCTGCAGGATTAACGCCGGGACATACTGATTCATCAGCTCTGGCGGAATGTCGATCAATGTCCTCAGCCGCTCGGGAAAGCGAACTTTTTCGATTTCCAGATAGAGTCGTTGAAGATCGACCTCTTCGGCAAGGGTCACATCTTCGAGGGGCTCGGTCGATAGGCTTGTACGATAGAAATTGGACAGATTCTGGATCATTGATTCTGCGGCCTGTGGCTTGCCAGTGATGACCAGACTGGAGAGAGAATTCAGGGTGTTGAACAGGAAATGCGGATTAACCTGGTAACGCAGTGAACGCAGTTCGGCGTCTTGGGCGGCCTGCGCAAATCGAGACGCTTTGCGCTCGGCCTCGCGGACTTCGCGGGCATAGCCCAATGCAACGTAAAGCGATGCCCAGGCTATCATGAAGAAATAATGCGTGACCGCGATATCTGCGATTTCCTGCCAAAATGACAGGCCGATCTGTTCGCGCAAATCTGCGACGGTTTTGCCGAGGTCAGGATCCTTGAACAGGCTGATCGGGTCGTAAAAATTGAAAACATAGACATTGGCTGACGCAAGCAGCAAGGCACATGGCGCTGCAGCGATAGCGGCAGCGGTGATCCGGAAAGAGAGTGACTGACGGTCGGCAAAGCGCAGCGCGACATACAGCATCCACGTAATCGCGACGCCTGCTACGGCAACAACCATTCGCCGTTCGAAAAGCTCGGATTGCGATGGAAAATCGAGCAGCGCTGCGCGGAGCGATAGAATAAGAGCGTAAAAGGCCCAGAATCCGATAATGGTCAAAAGCGCCATTTGGTGGCCGACAAGGGCTTTGCGGGGCTGGGCAAGCTGCATCCTATCGCCATAGCGCATTTTGGCGGCGGTGCACGGCCCGGCGCGTTTCTTGTCGAAAGCATGGCTGATTTAGTCGAAACTTTTTGCGGCTTGCGGTCCGTCAATCATTCATTAACCATGTTGGCGCAATTATCGCAGTCTGTGGTAACAGGGGAATTGGTACCATGACGACAACAAATAATGGCGCGCCGGGCCTTTTGACGCTGGCTGAAATCAAGGAATTTGCGAGCTTTAGCGCCGCCACACAGCGTTATATCCGTAGGTCCTTGGACGTAGCGTTTGACCGTAAAGATGCAATCGCGCTCTGGTCGCGCGATGCTGTCGAAGCGGCAACGATCAAGGCACAGCACAGCTTCTACGACCGCCTGCCCGATGTTCGCGCGATGATCCCCGATAGCAGTTCGATCGAGGATGCCGAACCGTTCCTCGCGCAATTGGTCACGATATCGGCATTCGACCTTGGCCAAAGCCGGATAGACGGATTTTCGGCTTACCGTTTCCTTTATGAGCGGCTCATCGGGGCGGACGCACGGCCATGGTTGCCCGCGGCGTTTTGCGCGGCTGCGTCGATGCCGCATTTGCAGCCCGAACGGCGCAAGATATTGCTGCAATCGATCAGCGAAGCCGCCGCGACGGCACCAGGTTGGTCAAAGCGCGCGCCGAGCTTCTATCCTGAATGGGTGGAAAAAGTCGAAGCGGGCAGTAACGCCGCGCACTAGATTTTGCGGTAACGAAAATACCAGACTTCATGCCCGATCCGGCGAGCCTTGGCCTCATAACGGGTTTCGGGCCAGCCGCCGGGACGGTTCTGGAAATGCGCGACATTCTTGCATAACCACTCGAGTTTTTGCCGGTGGCGTTGCATCACCATAAGGGCGTGACGCAAATAGACCGGATGATCGGTACCGAACCGGAATTCTCCACCGGGTTTCAATTTCGCCGCAATCAATTCGACCGGCCCGTCATTCATCATCCGGCGTTTTGCATGCCGCGCTTTGGGCCAAGGATCGGGGTGAAGAAGGTAAACAAAACTCAATGATCCGTCGGGGACGCGGCGCAGCGCCTCAAGTGCATCCCCCATATGAAGTCGGACATTACGCAGCCCGCCCTTGCGGATATGGGTAAGGGCCTGCGCCAGACCGTTGACGAAGGGTTCGCAACCGATGAAGCCGTGGTCAGGCAACAGGTCAGCGCGGAAAGCGAGATGCTCGCCACCGCCGAAGCCGATTTCGAAATGTATCGTACGGTCATTACCAAACAGCGCCCGACTGCTTAGGTCGCCTTCTTCGGGAATTGCAATTTGCGGTAAGAGCGTTTCAAGAAGATCGCTTTGCTCGACGCGCAGCTTTTTTCCTTTCGACCGCCCGTAAAGGCGGTTGAGTGTCATAGGATCGCCAGTTTTGTGCGCAATCATGGCGGTGTCGGCTAAAGCTTAAGCCGCCACGCCGCAAGTGCAATCAGGCGAGTGCTGCCTTAAGCTCATCGACCAGATTAGTTCGTTCCCAGGGGAAGAAATCGCCGTCGGCTTTACGCCCGAAATGGCCATAGGCTGCGGTCTTGCGATAGATCGGTTTGTTAAGTCCGAGATGGGTGCGGATGCCGCGCGGCGTCAGGTCGACCAAGGTCGGCAGCACCGCTTCGATAGCTTCGTCGCCAACGGTACCAGTCCCATGGGTATCGACATAAAGCGACAGCGGCTTCGACACGCCAATCGCGTACGCGAGCTGAATCGTACAACGTGTTGCGAACCCGGCAGCGACGATATTCTTGGCGAGATAGCGCGTGATATAGGCGGCCGAACGGTCGACCTTTGTCGGGTCTTTGCCGGAAAAAGCGCCGCCGCCGTGTGGTGCGGCACCACCATAAGTGTCGACGATAATCTTGCGCCCAGTCAGGCCGGCATCGCCGTCTGGGCCGCCTATTTCGAAGCTGCCGGTGGGGTTGATGTGGTATTCGGTTTCGGCCAGCAGCGAAGCGGGGAGAAGGTCGGCGATCACGCCCTTTACATAGGTATGGAGTTCCGCCTCTTTGTCGCCTTCGTCATAGCCCTTGGCATGTTGCGTCGAGACAACGATGGCAGTCGCCGCTTCGGGCACGCCTTGCGCGTTGTACCGCAAGGTCACCTGGCTCTTGGCGTCTGGCTCAAGAAAGGGCGCCTTGCCTGAATGGCGGTCAGCGGCCATGCGTTCGAGGATCTTGTGGCTGTAGTCGAGCGTGGCGGGCATCAGGTCGGGGGTTTCGGTCGAGGCATAGCCGAACATGATGCCCTGATCGCCCGCGCCTTCATCCTTGTTGCCCGAAGCATCGACACCTTGCGCGATATGCGCCGATTGCGGGTGGAGATTGTTTTCAAAGCGCAAAGTTTCCCAGTGGAAACCCTCCTGCTCGTAACCGATTTCCTTGACGGTGCGGCGAACGGTGGCTTCAACCTCTTCGCGCACGCCCGGTGCCCAATTGCCATCTTCGTCCATGATGCCACGCCCGCGAATTTCGCCGGCCAGCACGACAAGCTGCGTCGTGGTCAGCGTTTCACAGGCGATGCGCGCTTCGGGGTCCTTGGCAAGAAACAGGTCGACAATCGAGTCGGAAATCTGGTCGGAGACTTTATCGGGATGCCCTTCGGACACGGATTCGGAAGTGAAGAGGTAATTGGAGCGCATGGTTTTTCCAGTCTTTGGCTGTATCTGCGTATAAAGAATTCTTTATATCGTGTCGCGCCCTTAGCGGGAAGCTTTACGCCGGGCAAGCGGTAACAGCGCAAACGCGATCAGCAACGCGGCAAAGGCCAAGGGCAGGATATTGCCGTAACGCGCGAAGAGGGTCGGTTCCTTCGCGACCGGCAAACGCGCGTCGATTCGCCCTGCGATGCCGAGCGGCAGGCTCTCGACGATCCGCCCGTCGGCATCGATCACCGCGCTGATCCCCGTCGGCGTCGCGCGCACCACGGGCAGGCCCTCCTCGATCGCCCGCAGCCGCGCCTGCGCCAGATGCTGCGGTGGGCCGATGGTTCCGAACCAGGCATCGTTGGATGGGTTGAAGATGAAATCGGGGCGATTATTGCGATCAACGGTCTGTCCAGAGAAGATGATCTCGTAACAGATCTGCAGCCCGACCTTCACCGGCTTGCCGCCGACGCTTAACGTCATGGTCTGCGGCCCCGGACCAGGCCAGAAATCGAGATCGCCCGGCACCAGCCGCGCGAGACCCAGGGGACGCAGCAGCCACGGCATCGGCAGATATTCACCATAAGGCACCAGATGCGCCTTGTCATAATGGCCAAGCAATTGGCCGTTTGCGTCCAGCGCACTAACACTGTTGCGCGCGGCAACAAGCTGGCCTTTGTCGATCACCAGCCGGTTCGCACCAGTGACCAGCACATCGCCTTCGGCCATGAGGGTGGTCAGTCGCTTGCGCGCACCGGCGGCGCTCTCGCCGGGCTGGAACTGGTAATATCGGTAGGGGTAGCCGTCCTCAAGATAATCGGGGAGAGCGGCTTCGGGCCAGAGGATGAGGCGCGGGCCTTGGTCAGGCGCACGGCGGCTATTCATTGCCAGCTTGGCAAAGTTGATTGCGTCATAACCCGGCGCATATTTGTCGGCTTGGGAGATATTGGGTTGGACGATGGTGAGGGCGGTTCGCTCGTTGAGCGACAGCTCCGTCACATAACTTTTGGCCGACGACAGTATCGGAACGCCGACAATCGCCGCCAAAACAAATCCTTTGGTCCAACGACGACTGCTAAGCAGCGCCATCGCACCGCTGGCCACGATCATCAGCCCGCCAACGCCGTAGGTCCCGATTGCCGGAAGCCAAAGATCAAACCAGTGCGAAACAAATCCGGCCGCCAGCGGATTCCAGACATAACCCGTAAACACCCAGCTTCGCAGCCATTCGGTAATGATCCATAAGGCGGCAAAGGCGAGGATGAGGGGTAACGTCGTCCCCGCGCAGGCGGGGACCTCGGCAGGTTTAGCCTGCATGCTTTGGTCATGACTTCCTGAGGCCCCCGCCTGCGCGGGGGCGACGAGCTGGTTTATCCACCAAGCCCCCCACGCCGCCAGCGCCGGATACACCGCCAGATACAGCGCCAGCATTACTACCGCGCCATAGCCAAGCCAGATCGGCATTGCCGCCTGGAAAGTGAAGGCTACGGCGATCCATTGGTTGCCGAAACTGAAATGCCCGACCCCAAACAGCCAGCCGAGCAGAAACGCGCGCTTGCCGTTCCCCGCCTGTGCAATCAGATGGATCAACAGCGCAAAGCAGACCAAAGTGAGCGGCCACAGGCCCCACGGCTCGAACCCGGTCGCTGAAATCGGCCCTGCGATCAGGGCGGTCCAGCGTGGATATTTTTGGAAGATTGCGGAGATTTTCAGCACGGCGCCGTCTTTGCCGGTAGCTTATGACAAATGCAATCAGTGTTGGCGGCTACGCCCCTCTCTCCTTCAGGGGAGAGGAACGAGACTTACGAGCTTGCTCGTTAGTCGCAGTGGAGAGGGGCTATGCGCACTCGAGCGTGAAAGCCCCTCTCCAAGTCCGGCTAGGCGACAAGTCGCCAAGCCTTCCTATCCTCTCCCCTGAAGGAGAGAGGGTGGGGGTTGTTGCTTGCCGTTCACATCCATCCTGTTAATCCAGCCCCATGTTCATTTTCGCTCTCGCGCTTGCCACCCCCACCGCGCTCACCGAAACCCATCAGCGCGACATATCATGTGTCGTCGAAATCGCCGTGCTGGCCAATGCGCAGAAGCGTGGCTTGGTTGCAGGCTCCGACATTCAGGCAAAAGGCCGGCGCTGGGCGGGAATTGTTGGCGACCGGATCATGTTTGAAACAGGGCAGCCACGTGAACTGGTAGCCGTGGCGATGACCGAGGCGGCAGTGGCGCGCGCGGCGCGGACTGCCAACGACGACATAGTTGCTGGCTGCTCGAAACAGATGAATGCCGAACTGGCCCTCGCCGACGCGGCGGATGCGCCACTGCCGAAGCCGATAAAGCCATGACGTTACGCCCGTTCCACCTTGCTTTCCCGGTGCACGACCTGGCCGAGGCCCGGCATTTTTATGGCGATGTCATGGGCTGCGCCGAGGGGCGGTCATCGGAATGCTGGATCGATTTCGATTTTTACGGGCACCAGATTGTCGCGCATCTTGATACTTCGGCGCGTGCGGTTGCGATATCCAATCCGGTCGACGGCCATGATGTGCCGGTTCCGCATTTCGGCATCGTGTTGACCATGCCGAAATGGGAAGAACTTGCCACGCGGTTGCGGGCGGCGGGTACCCGGTTCGGTATCGAGCCGCACATCCGCTTCAAGGGCGAAGTCGGCGAACAGGCAACGATGTTCTTTTACGACCCGAGCGGCAATGCGCTCGAATTCAAGGCCTTTGCCAACGACGAAATGTTGTTTGCGACCTGATCATTCCTCGATCTGAGGTATTTCGGCAGCGGGCGGCATATAATCGGATGAACCGCCCTGTTCGAGATTTAGGCTGGGTTCGCCCATGATCAGTTGCGCATCTTCTTCGATAATCTGCCCGTCAGCATTTTGTAGCTCGTCGGCGTCGGCGTCGGTTTCGGTGTCGTCTGCTTCCGGTTCTTCCGCCTTAACGGGGTCGGGTTCTTTCGCAACGGCCTTTTCTGCGACCTCCGGCGGTGCCTCGACCTTTTGCGAATCTGCATAGAAGCGCGCAGCCATGATGAGCAATGCCGCGAAGGTTATCGCACCAATGAATTTTACGATATTGCGTGAGCTATTGTCCATGACGAAAGCCTACCAGCTTTGGGCTTAACAGGAAACTAAACCGGTTCGGGAAGTTGCTCCATTGCGGTCACTCCTGAACATTTGTCGCTTTTCTCCGCGCCGCCGCCTGCCAGCATAGTGAAGGCAATGAAGCCGCCGACCAAAGCGACCAAAAAGGCCGCCGTCACCCAAGCCAGATATTTGTCGATGAACGCCTTGATCGGACGACCGAATTTCCAGAACAGGAAACCGACGAGCATGAACTGGAAGGCGCGGCTGAGTACGCTTGCCCAGATAAAGGTGAACAGATCCATGTGGATGAAGCCTGCGGTCAGCGTCAGCAGCTTGAACGGGATCGGCGTTGCGCCCTTGATCAGGATGATTTCGGCACCGAATTCGCGCAGATAGCAGGCGGCGGCGGGGAAACTGTCCCATAGCCCGAGCGCCTTGAGGAGCGATACGCCGATGGTCTCATATGCGAAAAACCCGATTGCATAGCCAAACAAGCCCGCCCATCACCGATGCCAGCGTACAGACCGCTCCATAGCGTAATGCCTTGTCGGGCCGCGCGAGGCACATCAGTCCGAGCAACGGATGCGGCGGGATCGGGAAAAAGCTCGATTCAATAAAGGAAAACAGGAACAGCCAACGCTCGGCGTGGGCATGGCCCGCCTTTTCCATCATCCAGTCATATAGTCGTTTCAGCATGGGGGTGCGCGTTAAAGGGAGCGCGGTGGTTTGTCCAAGGGTTATGGCTTTCCCCCTCTCCTTGAGGGGAGAGGAACGAGACTTGCGAACCCTGAGCCGGTCGAAGGGTCGTTAGTCGCAGTGGAGAGGGGCAGTGCGCTGTCGGACAGGTAGAACCCCTCTCCAACTGCGCCTAAGCCTATCGGCAAAGGCTTCGTATCCTCTCCCCTAAAGGAGAGAGGGGTTGACCTAGCCGTCCGTCCTTTGCGCTGCGGCAATACGAATTTCTTCGGCCGCATTGCGGCTCGGCGCAAAGAGGAAGAACCCGATAATGATGAGCAGCAACAATATCATGATTTTGAACAGGTCGCGCACATCCTGCGCTTTCAACCGGCTTTTCGCTCGCCTGCGATTGGGTAACGGCTTGCCTGCTATATCCAAAATTGTTGCCATGACATGCTCCCTTGTCGGGGCTTAAACCGGTGAGGCGACGGGTTGTTCCGGCTCTGCCCCACCGGCATTCGTTCGTCCGGACTTATCCGCTCAATTGGCAATCTTCTCCGCTGCCTTCTCAACCGCATTGCCTGCCTTCTCTGCGGCGGCGCCGACATTGTCAGCAGCTTCTGCAACGGCATTATCCTTGGCAACTTCGCTGTCGCTGTTCGCGAACATAAAATAGCCGCCGACGGCGATTACGAATAGCAGGACAATGGCGATCATTGCCCAGGATCCGCCGCCGCTGGCAGGTGGTGCGGTGTTGACGGTGACGGCGGCGGGGCCTGTGTCGCGCTCGATTGTGCGCTCGACGACATTGCCTTGTGCGTTGGTGGTTTCAGTGATGCGTTCATCGGTCATGATTATCCTCCTTGAGCCACAAAGCGTGGTTGCGGCGGATAATGGAGAATGCGGCGCTTTTGTTCCGCTTACCCCCGAAGTGGCTAGCTTTGTGCCGTCATTTCAACGGCATCGGCACCGCCGCAGCGCGGACATATGCCGGTGTTACCAATGTTGCTAATATCACGCGAGGTTGCAAGGTAGCCGACATGTTCGCGATTGCTATCCTCGACCCGCGATATGCTCACGCTCCAGCGCTTCATCGTGCCTCTGGGTGTAGGGCAATAATCTTCGAAACGCGCGACATTGCCCATAGCGGCGCTAATCAGGCCAGACCGGACCGCCGCGCGCGATGCTTCGGGCCAAAGTTCGGCCCATTGCCGGTTCTCGATCAGAGCGAAATCGTCGACCTCCATGGCGCACTGGCCATTGGCGTTCATCCAGATCACCTCGCCATCTAGCCCGATGAGCTTAACGCAATCGGAGCTTTGCTCCAGCACCGAGGCCAGTGTCGCCGCAGTCAGATCTGCCTTCATCAACATGTAAATTTTCCTGAGGTACGCCTATCGGTCTTCATTTCGCGAAAGACGTAGCAGGGCGTTAAGTCGAATCATAACCTTTTAGCCTATAGCGGAATAGTCAGGAGACATATTTCATGAAGTTTATCCCACTCCACTCGCGCGGGGGAAATTATCTCGTGGTGGCCAGTAACGTCGCATGGCTCCGCACCGCAGAAAACGGACAGACGCTGGTCGGCATTGTCGGCGGTCAGCCATTGCTCGTTGCGGGCAGCGTGGAGGAGATTGCCGCGATCTTGTTGGGCGAAGAACCACCAGTGACCGAAAAGAGGACGCTCGAGCGAGGCGTTTAGTTTACCTATATGGTGATTTTATATTGACAGAGTAACGCCATTATTATACTTCACATACCCACGCGTTTTATCTACCTATAAGGAGTTAATTCGATGGCATCCGCATTATCCGCACCGCACTTTCACAGCGAAGAAGCCGCATTTGCTTACGTTGAAGCACGTGTTGGCCAGAGGGTCCAATCTGCCCTCACTGTGGCGGCTTATGACCGTATCGGTAAAATGGGCGGCAAATCGACCCGCGTAGGGCTGTACAAGTGCTACCAGTGCCGCAAGCCCTTCACCGTGCGTATCGGGACCATCTTTGAAAGCAGCCACGTGCCGCTCTAATATCTGGCTGCAAGCCATGTATCTGATCGCTGGCAGCAAGAAGGGCATTTCCAGCAACCAGCTTCACCGCACCCTTGGCGTTACTCTCAAAACCGCTTGGTTTATGTCGCACCGTATTCGTGAAGCTATGCGCGACGGTTCGATGGAGCCTTTCGGCGGCGAAGGTGGCGTACGTTCAAGTTGACGAAACCTACATCGGCAATCTTGCAAGGCGTTGAAAAGGCGCGTGGTGGCTTCCGTCATAAGATGCGCGTCGTTTCGCTTCATCGACAGAGCGCACTGGCCGAGCACCCGTTCGGTTCTATGCTACCTAGCCTTGCGCGCTGGCGAAGTCGCGCAATATCGTTCGCAGCAACGTCGCTACAGGAAAGCACATCTTGTGACCGATGAGAGCCGCTACTACTATGGCGTGTCGGCAAAGAGTTTGAAGCGCCATAGCCAGCGTGTTTCATGGCGCTAACAACTACGTCCCTAATGGCGACGCATCTACCAATGACCGTTGAAGGCTTTTTCAGCATCTTCAAGCGCGGTATGCGTGGCGTCTACCAGTATCTGCAACGAGAAGCATTTGCATCGCTATCTGGCTGAATTTGATTTCCGCTATAGCAACCGTATCGCCTTGGGCTATAACGACGCAGACCGCGCTGACACTCTGTTAAAGGGCGTCATCGGTAAGCGACTAACTTATCAAACGATTGGTGCAGGTGATGCCAAGCAAGAAAAATCCCGAAAGCCAAAAGGAGCAAAGCGAGCGGTTTCAAAAAGACCGTCGCGCGTTAGAGTTGGGCATAGTCGAAAATTGTGATTCGCAAACTGATAGGCTTAAGTGATTATTCCTCGCTGGCTCACATAATACCATTTTGAGGCATTAGTAGTATGTCTGGTGTCGATCGTGCAGTCCTCCGCAGTTTCGGAGCCAAGGGTAAGCAGGACTGCTTCTTTCCCTAGCGGTAACGTTATTTCCGTTGTGCTTCCGCTACTGTCCCGAAGCAGGCCGACGCTTCGTGATTTGTCCGTCGGCCGGTGATCGTTGCTTCGGTCGATCAGTCCGAAGGAGCTCAGCGTCAGTACGGTACAGCCAGGGTCGTCGGCCAGCGAACCGGCATAGCGTGCCGGCCACCGATTTGGCAGTTGCGGGCCATCCATGAGCAATGCAAACACGAGATTTGGGGCAACGGACCGGATGATGTCGTGGCAGGGGTCGTTGCGTGCTAGGTCTTCACAAATCAAACTTGCGAATACCGCGTCCTTGCGGAACTGGAAGAAATTCAGTTCGCGCGACCCTATTTCATGATCTTCCCACCAGTTCTTTGATGGCATTAACGAGGAGGCAAGCCCGTATGTTGCGATTTGCTGTCTGTCCAGCCGCCAACGGTGATGTTTGCGTTGGCTGACGATGCGGAACCAGTTCGCATCCTCTGTGTCAAGGGCCAGATTTTTCTCCCAGATTGCTGTGAGCACATTGTTGCCTCCGGCATCCCGGTCGCAATTGCCATAGGAACCAGCGACGATGAACTCCAATGTCTGTCCGGTCGCCTTGAAGATTTTGGGCAAAAGTGAAGCGAAGATGTTCCAGTTTAGCGCCATCTCGGGAAAGATAATGCCGTTGATTTCACCTGCATCCCGCAATCCTGCCATGACCAATTCGGTCATGCGCGATTCGAAGTCCGGTCGCTGGAGCCATTGCTGATCGACTTCGAATGTTCCCCAAGCGTCATTGGCGGGATAGTGCTTCGGTCTGAAATCCTTCGCTGAAAGCGCATATGGCAGGGGGATGAGCAGAAGATTCAGAGATTTGCGGACAGGCACACGGCTGGCATTGGCAAGCGGTTGCCAATTGCACTGAACCCCGCCGACCGGTCCTGTAACCGACAGGTTACGAGACAGGTTACGAAGCGAACATCCAAGGCCGGTTACCCTGCCTTTGGGTTGGATACAAATGACTGTAGGGTCGGCGGCAAATCCCAGCGAACTCACCTGCTTTTTTGCACGTTTTGTGTTTATCGATCCCATCAGAAATGGGTCGTCAGCCTCTCTTTTTCGCGCGATCTTCAGGCGCTCGATAAACATCGCAATGTCGATGGCATTGTTCTTTTCGTTGACTCCATTATGACCAATCCCGTCGCACGCCTCGTCGGCGATAATCAAAAGCTTGAAGACAGCGAGCCACCATGGCGGGCAGGGCGATTTTCCTTTGCCCTTTTTGGTTCGGTGCTTCCGTTGATACTCACCGATTGAAATAGGCAGGCCGCGTGCAGCAGATATTTCGGCCCATAATTTAACGGTGAGCGACCCGGGCACGCCCGAGAGCATCCATGCCGCACTCTCGATTGCGCACTGCTTTCGATCCGTTTCCAGAAGCGCAACACGAAGCGGCGTATCCGGTGCAAATGTGGTGGCACCGTCGCAATCGGGATCGAAGAACCCCATAAGTCCGGTTTGCTGGATGATATGGGCGCAGAAGGCAAAAACGTCGGCAGCATATTGCGGAACAATTTCCCAAAGGTCGGGTTGATCTTCAACTTTAATGGAGCGGTCGACAGGTTGCGGATTGGTACCGTTGGGAAAAACGAGGGTAAGAACTTCTGATAACAACCGGTCGGTCATGCCTGCTTATCCCCCGCTTTTCGCCACTTATCGCCGCTTTCCTGTTGACGATCACAGCTATGGACACTAGTGCACCCACGGTATTCAGCCATTTTTTAAAAGCGAAAGGCAGGGCGTTGCATAAAAGCTTGATGTTTTCAAGCGTTTGCGGCCCTCATTTCTGCCTTAATCTGTTGTTATTCGCTGATGGTCTATCATATAGCAAGCTGCGGTGGGCAAACCTGCTGCTTGTTCAATTCGAGGCGTGCTTATGACGATGTTGATTTCAAAAGAGCTGGCAGACAGCATCGAATGGACCGAAGCGAGCCATGCCAAATTTCTGCGCGAAACCGCTCAGGTAATTGCGGATAATATTGCGACCATCCGTAACAACCCTCCGACAGCGCCGGAAATACCGAAAATTTACGCCGATCTTGGCAAGCCGAGCACCGACGTCGTAATGTCGGGCCGCGGCACGGCAACATTCAAAGAAATGTTCAATAATTTTGATTAACCGATATGGTGATTTTATGTTGACAGCGTAACGCCATTTGGTTAGAGTTAGGCATAGTCGAAAATTGTGATTCGCAGACAGGCGGGGTTGCCGCAGGGAGCGAACGGATAGCGGGGCTGGAGAGAAATCTCCGGCCCTTTTTGTTTTGCGTGAGAGGATCGGGCGATGCCGAAGGCAGTCGATATGGGTGATGGGCGTGAGGTAAGGCGGGCGGCGAACGGCAAGCCGATAGTGGCGAGTAACCGCCCAAGCAAATTTACTGCAAAAATACGCAAGGCGTTTCTGGCGCATCTGGCCGGTTGCTGCAACGTCCGGGCTTCCGCCGAAGCCGCAGGATGCAGCGTCGGGGCAATCTATTATTGGCAACAAGCAGACCCCGCGTTTGCCGCAGCGTGCGACTTTGCGTTGGAGGCGGGGCACAAGCAGTTGCAGCATCTGATGCTCGAACGCGCCGTGCGTGGCGACGATGCAAGCGCGCTATCGCCGACCGATTGGGACAAAATACCCGACCCATCGAAAATCGATACCGAGCTTGCCCTGAAACTTATGGCGCTCCATGCCCGCCGCGTCGAAACTGGCGCGCGCCGTGGCGGCGGCGCAAAGCGGCGCAAGGCAACGCGCGAGGAAACTGACACCGCGATCATCAAGCGGCTGAAAGTGCTGCGCATCAGGTTCGAACATGGCGAAGATTGAGCGGGTTATCCGCGGCAAAAATCCGGTCGATGCCTTGAAACATCTGAGCGATGAGGAAATGGCGCGCGTTGTCCCCTACATCGGTAACCTTCACGCCCGCGAACTGGACGAACGGTGGAGCCAATGGGCACATGAGGGCCAGCTACCGACTGGTGACGATTGGCGTGTCTGGCTGATCAGGGCGGGTCGAGGATTTGGCAAGACCCGCGCGGGGGCCGAATGGGTCAACCTAATGGCGCGTGAGAACGGCAATGCGCGGATCGCGCTGGTCGGTGCCACGATAGAGGATGTGCGCAAGGTGATGATCGAAGGCGAAAGCGGCCTGTTGCGGCTGGCGCATACCGGTGACGACATCGAATGGCATGCGGGCAAGGGCGAGGTCGTGTATGGCACCGGCGCGCTGGCGCATGTGTATTCGGCGGAATGTTACGAGAAATTGCGCGGGCCGGAGCATAGCCATGCCTGGTGTGACGAGCTTGGCAAATGGAACCATGCCGATGATTGCTGGGACAATATGATGCTCGGGCTTCGGCTTGGCGAAAAACCGCGCGTGGTGGTGACGACAACGCCGCGCTCAATAAAGTTATTCAAGCGGCTGGAAAAAGAAGCCGGGGTACTGGTGCTGCGCGGGGGAACGGCCAAGAACCATAATCTGCCAGGCGATTTCGTGGCCACGGTGAAGGCCCTTTACGAAGGAACAAGATGGGGCCGTCAGGAAATCGAGGGCGAACTGATCGAGGATGTCGAGGGCGCATTATGGTCGCGCGATCTGATCGAGCGGCAACGGGTGCCATTGGCACCAGACATGAAGCGCATCGTCATCGGTGTCGATCCGCCGGTATCGCAGCATGGCGACGCCTGCGGGATTGTCGCGGTCGGGCTTGGCGCGATGGCAAAGCCTATGTGCTCGCCGACCACAGCGTGTCGGGCGCATCGCCCGAGAGTGGGCGCGGGCAGTGGCAGGCGCGGTCGAGGTATGGAGTGCCGACCGCGTGGTCGCCGAGGACAATCAGGGCGGCAATATGGTCGAAAGCACATTGCGCGCGGCCGATCTGGCGATGCCGGTCAAGCGCGTGCATGCCAGCCGGGGCAAGTCGGCGCGGGCCGAACCGGTGGCGGCGCTTTACGAGGCAAAGCGGGCGTTTCATGTTGGCGCGTTTCCCGAGCTGGAAGACCAGATGTGCGGGCTGATTTCGGGCGGCGGTTATGAAGGGCCGGGACGGTCGCCGGACAGGGCGGATGCTTTGGTCTGGGCGATGACGGAATTGATGCTGGGGAGGGCGGCGAGGGTGCTGCGGGTTTCGGTTTTGTAGTTTTAATCCCTCTCTCCTTTAGGGGAGAGGAGCGAGACTTGGCAGCTTGCTGCCTAGTCGCAGCGGAGAGGGGCCTTGGGCTTTCGATAGCGCGGAGCCCCTCTCCAACTTCGCCTAATCGCTAAAGCGACCAGGCTACGTATCCTCTCCCCTGAAGGAGAGAGGGAAAGGAAGGAAAATGAACATCTTCGGTTGGAAATCGACCGGGCGCGGCTTGCTGCGTCCGGCCAAACTCTGCGTAAAGCGCGTGTGCAGCAGGATCGCTTGTCGGGTATCCGGACCTATGGTCAGGCGGCGCTGGGCGAATGGCCGCGTAATTATGAGGCGCAGATGCGCGAGGGCTATCTGTCCAATGCTATTGCGCAACGCGCGGTACGGCTGGTCGCGGAGGGGATGGCGTCGGCGCCTTTGACGTCGACCGACCCCGACGCGCTGGCTTTGGTCAGGGCAACCTCGGGCGGGCAGGCGTTGATCGAGACGGTCGCGGCGCATTTGCTGCTGCACGGCAATGCCTATATCGAAATACTGTCCGGCATCGATGGGCGTCCATGCGAGTTGTTCGCGCTGCGGCCCGAGCGCGTGACGATTGAGGCCGATATGCGCGGCTGGCCGGTGGCCTTTGTCTATAAGGCCGGCGAGGTCGCGAGCCGCTTGCCGGCCGACAGCATCATCCACATCCGCTCGATGCACCCGCTCGACGACCATTATGGCTTGGGCTGTCTGGGCGCGGCATCGGGGGCGGTGGCGATCCACAATGCCGCGACGAAATGGAACAAGGCGCTGCTCGATAATGCGGCGCGGCCTTCGGGTGCTTTGGTCTATGAGGCAGGCGAAACAGGTACTCTTTCGGGCGAGCAATTTGGGCGGCTGAAGGAAGAGCTGGCCGCAAGTTTTCAGGGCGCGGGCAATGCCGGGCGGCCGATGCTGCTCGAAGGTGGGCTGCGCTGGCAGGCGATGGCGTTGACTCCGGCGGAGATGGATTTTGCTGGATTGAAGGAGGCTGCGGCGCGAGAGATCGCGTTGGCTTTCGGGGTGCCACCGGTGTTGCTGGGCCTGCCCGGCGATGCGACCTATGCCAATTATCGCGAGGCGAACCGGGCGCTGTGGAGCCAGGGGATATTGCCTCTGGCAAGGAAGTTACTTGATGCGTTGGCCGAAGGATTGCGGCCGTGGTTCGAGGGGCTGGAATTTGGCATAGACCTTGATGCGGTGCCCGCGCTTGCAGAGGATCGCGAGCGGTTGTGGGCGCAGGTTGGGGCTGCGGACTTTTTGACCACAGAGGAGAAAAGGGCGGCAGTGGGGCTTGCCTAGCCGTTGTTGCACTTCCAGCGCGAATAATCCCAGCTGCCGCCGACATCGTCGCAGGCGCTGATGCCTTCGTGCTGCAACAGCCAATAGCCGCCTGCAACCAGCAGGATGATGCACAAGGTCATGAAGATCCATCGGCCCATAGCCATGGACATAGCCCATTTCCGGGCGATTGAAATAGAGGAATTGTCGATGCTCGACGGAAATCTGCAAGGTCTGCTGGAGCAGGCCTCCGAAACCGGTGCGCAGCGAGCGCTGGCGCGGCTGGGGTTGGACGACCCCAATGCCGCCAAGGATATGGGCGAACTGCGCGAGTTGCTGTCGGCCTGGCGCGACGCAAAGCGGTCGGCGCGCAAAGCCGCGATTGGCTGGGTGGTGCGAATGGCGCTCGCATTGTTGTTGATTGGGCTGGCGGTGAAATTGGGGTTGCCGGGGCTGGTGCTGAAATGAGGATGGCTGGATATGCAGCGATTTTCGATGCGCCCGACCGCGGCGGGGATATTGTCCGCAAGGGGGCGTTTGCGCGTGCCGCGAAGGCCGGGCTGCCGCTGCTTTGGCAGCACGATACCAGCCGACGCATCGGTTTTGTTGAAAGCTTGAGCGAGGATGAGCGGGGGCTTCGCGTTATAGCGCGGATCGACGACAATGACGCACCGGTGCGGGCGGGCGCAGGGCTGTCCTTCGGATACCGCATCCGGGGAATGGACAAAAGAACATATCGTGAACTAACTGACCTCGACCTGATCGAAGTCAGCGTCGTCACCCACCCCATGCAACCGCTCGCGCGGGTGCTGGCGGTGGAGGAAACCCCCTCCCGTAAACGGGAGGGGCAGCGAGACTTGTGGGCGCGAAGCGGCCGCTAGTCGCAGCGGGGTGGGCCTCTGCTGTCGAAGTCAGACGCTTGCCTTCGGCGAGCCCCACCCCCAACCCCTCCCGCCTGCGGGAGGGGAGGTTTTCAACAAGGAGAATGAAATGGATTATGAAATGAAAGCCGACCCGCTCGATGCAGCGTTTGAAGGGGCAACGGCCGAAGTCAATGTGGTTCGCCCGCATTTGTCCGGCGCGCGCATTGCCGATCCGGCCAAGGCTGCCTTCGTCGATGGCTATTTGCGGCGCGGGTCGCGAGGTCGAGCTGAAAAGCTTTTCCGGCGCGGTGCGCGGCCGATGGCGGCTATGCGGTGCCCAAGGAAATCGACGCGATGATTGACGCGACGCTGAAAGGCATTTCGCCGATCCGCGCGATCGCCAATGTCGTGCACGTTGGTTCGGCGGGCTATCGCAAGCTGGTGACGCAGAATGGCGTGACATCGGGCTGGGCGGCGGAAACCGCGGCGCGGCCCGAAACCGACGACGCCCGACCTTCAACGAAATCGTCCCCAGCTTTGGCGAGCTTTATGCCAATCCGGCGGCGACGCAGGCGATGCTCGATGATGCGCGCGTTCGATGTCGAAGGCTGGCTGGCGAGCGAAATCGCAACCGAATTCGCCAAGGCCGAAGGCACGGCGTTCGTCAACGGCAATGGCACCAACAAGCCGCAACGGCTTCCTGACCGGCGCCGACCGCGGCCACCAGCGATGCGACGCGCGCCTTTGGCACGCTGCAATATATCGCGTCGGGCGCGGCGGCGCGATTTCGTCGGCATCGAACCCGCAGGACAAGCTGGTCGAGCTGGTCCACGCGCTTGCGCGCGCCCTATCGCCAGGGCGCGGTGCTGGGTGATGAATGCCGTCGACGCTCGCCACGATCCGCAAGTTCAAGACCACGACGGCGCGTTTATCTGGCAGGCGGGGCTGGTCGGCGGGGCAGCCCGATACGCTGCTCGGCTATCCGGTGGTCGAGGCCGAGGATATGCCCGATATCGCCGCGAACAGCGCTGTCGATTGCGTTCGGCAATTTCAAGGCGGGTTACCTGATTGCCGAGCGGAGCGAGACCAACATCCTGCGCGATCCCTATTCGAACAAGCCCTATGTCCATTTCTACGCGACCAAGCGGTTGGGCGGGGCAGTGACCAATTCGGAAGCGATCAAGGTCATGAAGTTCGCTGTGCGCTAATCGAATAATCCTCCCCCACTTGCGAGGGGAGAGGGTTCGCGAGAGGGGGCTTTCGAGCCGCACCTTCTTCCAGCCTCCCCTCTCTCCTGACCCCTCTCCCTGAACGGGAGGAGGATCAGGAGAGAATGAATGACTCCCTATATTTTCCAACGTGGCGAGACGATTTCGCTCGCGCTCGATGCCGTGACCGGTGACCCCCTTTCGGTGACAGCGATCAGTGCGGCGATGAAGGCGGTGGCGCCCGGACGGACCAGCGTGAATGCCGGCGACGCCGGTTGCCGCCGTCTTCGCTATCAGCCCGAGAGCCGCGCAGGGCGACATTCCGCCGGGATGGAGCTTGACAGTTGATGCAGCGGTCATCGGCGGCACTGTCGACCGGCAACTATCTCGCCGACGCGCGGCTTGACCGTCGGCGGCGGCGTAGTCATCACTGAAAGCGTCGCCATTTCGGTGCGCGAAAGCGTGTCGGCATGACGATGCTGCTTTTATGGCGGCATGCCTGATCCACCCATCACACTTCGCTGGCGCGGTCCCGACGGCGGGATCGCGCCGGTTGCAGCAGCATCAACGCCTGTCGCCATTCCAACTCTGATTGGCCCGCCAGGGGTGGCCGGACCAGCGGGGCCAGAAGGCCCGATAGCCGACATTATCGACGGCGGCACATTTAACTGAGGATACCACAAATGCCCAGAATTCAGATCAAACGTGGCCTGAAGGCCAACCTTCCGACGGCATCGATGCTGTCAGGCGAAGCGCATTTTACAACTGACCGGGGCACTTTGCATGTTGCAACCGGTGCGACGACGAGATTGCCGGTCGTTCCGGCAATAGACGACCTGACCACCATTGCGGCCGTAGATGGCGCAGCCGATTTCCTTATCCTGCATGACGCTTCGGCAAGCGGGCAGAAGGAGGGCAAGATTACTGTCAATGCCTTCAAGACGGCACTAAACATTCCGGCGTCGGATCTTGGACGAAAAGGCGGCTATCGTCGCAGGCGGCACTTCTGGTTATATTTGGGGAACCAACGGAACCGATGGGGTTATTCGCGTCAATACGTCTATGGCGTGGACCAAGGATGCTGGTAATGCCTTCGTAACGCTCGCTGTCGGCGATGTGGACTGCGGCACCTTCTGATGCCCAGCATCGCGCACAAGCGTGGGACACGCGCGCAGATTGATGCGGCGGCAGCAGGAAACGGCCATCCGCACTGGGGAGGTGTATCTCATCACCGATGAGGCACGGCTGACCGTCGGAACCGCTGCCAATGCGCACCAACCGCTTGCGAAGCAAGGCGAAGGTGGCGGCAGCGATCCGTGGACGTGGCAGAAGCTTGCGGCAGATGTCGCTAACAGCACAACAACATTGGCGGCAGTCACAGGCTTGTCGTTCACAGCGGTAGCAAACACGACCTATCTGGTCGAAGTGATCGGTGCATTTCAATCTGCGGCGACGACCACGGGCATCGCCGTCGCGCTCGACATTCCGTCCGGGTCGGTCATCGGGCAGGTTCTGCCTAATATTTCGGCCACAACAGCTCGGCGCGATCGAGCAGATCGCCGATAACGCAACGACCGGTGCAACTACGGGCGTCCGTGCGGCCAATACAAACATTCCCATCACCGCGCGCTTCGTCGTCGCGGTCGGAGCGACAGGTGGCAATGTCCAATTGCAGTTCCGCAGCGAAGTTTCGGCGTCAGCCGTGACGATGAAGGCCAACTTAACTGCCATGGGCCGTCGCATACTCTAATAAGGAAAATATCATGCTGAGCCTTGATCCGCTCGGCCTCGACAGCGCGATGCTGGACGAGGCGCGAGCCTATTTGCGTGTCGAAGCGGCGGACGAAGATCCGTCGCTTTCGGCGGCTTTGCTGGCGGCAATCAACCATGCGGAGAATTTTACGCGCAGTATTCTCATCCGCCGGACCGCGCGGGAGATTATCAGCGCGTCTTCGGGCTGGCAGATATTGCAAGCCGCGCCGGTGCAGTCGTTCATTTCGGTGACCGGTATCCCGGCCGAAGGCGCAACATTCGTGTTCGCTGCGGACGCGTGGGAGGCGAAGATCGGTTCGCGCGGCGAAGCCTATCTGCGGATAACGCAACCGGGCAGCGCCGGACGCGCGGAGACTGCCTGTGTGGCTGGACTGGCTGCGGATTGGGCGACCTTGCCCGAGGCACTCAGGCTCGGATTGCTCCGGCTGACCGCGCATTTCCACGCCCACCGCGATGCGCATGATGCTGGCGGGCCACCTGCTGCGGCGTTGGCCTTGCTGCTGCCGTGGCGGCGGCTGCGGCTTGGTTAGGCAACCGTCAATCTTTAACACTCCGTCGTCCCAGCGTAGGCTGGGATCCATCACGTCTGTCAGTCGAGAACGAGAGGCGAGATAGGCCCCAGCCTGCGCTGGGGCGACGGTTCCTTAGTGAACTGGAACTAAAAAATGTCAGAATTTGCAGGCACTCTGCGAGAGCGGGTGGTCCTTGAAACACGTCTGGAGGCCGTGATGCGCGCGGCGGGGCGACGGGGAAATACAGCTATGACGGCGTTGCCTGGGCGGCGCTGATGCCGCTGATGCCAGGTGATCTTACACGCGCCGATGCGCTGTCTGCCTTGCCGCGCTGGCAGGTGACGATGCGCAAACGCGAAGGTGTGGGGTTGCGTACCCGGCTGACCTGGCGCGGAAAATATCTCGCAGTGCGTGGGGTCGTCAGCGATCCGAGGGTGGCTGCACAGATGGTTCTTGACTTGTGAGGAAGTTCGGTAGGCCCCTCTCTCCTTCAGGGGAGAGGAGCGAGACTTACGAGCTTGCTCGTTAGTCGCAGCGGAGAGGGGAGACCCATCGGAGCGCACAGCCCCTCTCCAACTTCGCCTAATTCGCTTTGCTCTATAAGGCTGCGTATCCTCTCCCCTGAAGGAGAGAGGGGGAGAGAAGATATATGCTCGAAAAACTAACCCCTGCCGCCGACATGCGAAGCGCCGAAGCAGTCGCGCGCCAGATTGACCGGATCGCGCAAACGCCAACGCCGCCCGGCATTACCGCCGCGGCAACAGACAGCGGCGTCATCCTATCCGGCAAGACCTCCGCCGCCGGATGCTAACGGACCCCAATTTAAGGAATTTCGGACGATGAGCGATGCTATGCAGGCCCTTCAGGCAGCGGCCTTTTCGGTGCTGGAGGCGCATCCGGTGCTTGGCCCGGAAATCACCGGCATATATGATGACCCGCCGTCACGCGCAGTGTTCCCTTACGTTTCCATTGCCGATGGCCTCAGCACCGACTGGAGCACCAAAACCGAGCAGGGCCGCGAAATCAGGTTGGCGCTTACAGTGTGGGATGACGGCGAGGAAGCCTCGCGGTTGTCGAGCCTGATGGGCCATGTCGAGGATGCGGTCGCTGCGATGCCTAGAGATCTACCCGGGTGGCGGATTGCCAGTCTGGTTTTTCTACGATCAATAGTGGTGCGTGATGCGGCTGGACCTTGGGCTGCACTGGTCGAGCATCGGGTAAGGATGCTTGCGCTATAGTAATCACACCATCGGATAATATTTTTTCTTACGCTGCTCGGTCTTGCAAGCCGGGGTCAGAACCGATGGGCCTTTAGCTGCAGGCTCGCTGCGCGGCAGGAGTTCCAGCGTCGGCTCGGCTTTTTCAGGTTCGAGAATTCTGGAAACCAACAGCGCCTGACCTTTTGCAGCCTTCGACCATCCAAACGGGGCGACCTTCCGGAGATGGTCATAAGCGACCAATATCTGCTCTGCAGGACATGACGGTTCTGCCTTTTGCGGCGGCGCAGCGGCCACTGTCGTTGCGGGCGCTAGCATAGCCAAGAACATTATCAACATGGCGATTTCCTCTCCCAATAAGTCGTCCAATGAAGGAGACAATAATCATGCCAGCAGAAAAAGGAAGCGCCTTCCTGTTAAAGGTCGGCGATGGCGCAGTGACGCCCGTTTACACGACCGTCGCGGGGCTGCGGACCACGCAATTGTCGATCAATGGCGACGCGGTCGTCATCACCAACAAAGGCTCGGGCGGATGGCGCGATTTGCTCTCTGGCGCTGGCGTGCGTTCGGTTTCGGTATCGGGGGCGGGTGTGTTTACCGGCTCTGCGGCCGAGACGCGGATCAAGACTAATGCGCTGTCGGGCGTGCTCGACGATTATGAGCTGAGCTTTGAAAGCGGCGAGCGGATGCAGGGCAAGTTTCTGGTCGCGCGGCTCGATTATGCCGGGCGATTTCAATGGCGAGCGGTCTTACACGCTCGCGCTGGAAAGCTCGGGCGAAGTGGTGACGCTGTGACGCGTGCTGCCAATCGCGGCGCGCGGCGAAGCGCTGGTCCAGATCAAAATGCTGCATTCGTGCTGCGCCCGACTTTTGCTGCATTGGTTGCGGCAGAGGAAGAACTTGGGCCGTTGTTCGCGCTGGTTGAACGCGCGGCGGCGGGGCAGCTGAAGCTCGCGGAAATGGTCGCGTTGTTCTGGCACTGCCGCCATGACGTCGCGCCCGATCTGACGCGCGAGGCCTTTTGCGAAAGCGCTGGCTGGGCGGGCTTGGCGGCGGCGACGCCGGCGCTGAAGCTTTTGCTTGGGCAGATATTGGGTGGCCGATGAATTTAGCCGATACCGCCTTGCAACTGTGCGGGTCAGACGGCGTTGTTGCTCGGCTGGCGGCCCGATGATTTCTGGGACGGCGACGCCTGCGGAGCTGGCGTGCGTTCTTGTCGCGCCTTTGCTGCCGCAAAGCGGCGGCGCCGCCCGATCCGGACGACCTGCAGAAATTGATGGAGCAATTCCCCGATGCCCCCACCGGAGATTACTAATGGATGAGGAAATCGAACGGCTGGTCGTTTCGGTGCGCGCCGATACGCAAGGCTTTGCCCGCGACGTGGCGGTGATGCGTGCCGAGCTTGACGGACCATTTGCTGCGGGATGGAAAGGGCCGGGCGGCGTTGGAAAGCAGCCTGGTCCGCGCCATCCAGACGCGGCAAATTCGGCTTTGAGGATCTGCGCCGCGTTGCGCTGTCGGTCCTGTCCGAGATTGCCGCAGCGTCGATCCGTCAGCGGCTTGACTCAGCCTTGGCAGTGGCGGGCAAGCGGCGGTGGCAGCGGCGGTTTGTTGAGCGTCGATTCGGCTCGAATCCTGAGCTTGCACTGGGCGGCGCGCCCGGGCCGTGCCACCGGCGGCCCGGTTTCGCCCGGCCGCGCTTATCGTGTTGGCGAGCGCGGCCCCGAACTGTTCGTGCCGACCAGCAGCTGGACGGGTCGAAACCGGCGGCGTGAGCGGGCACATGCGCAGATCAGCCTGACCATCAACGTCTCTGATAATGGCCGCAGGAGCGCGCCCGATGCCCTGCAACGGTCAGCGCGCCAGGTAGCGCGCGCAGTGCGGCAGGCCCTGGCGCGGGCGGAGGATTAAGGAATGGCATATTGGCTGTGCGACCAACGGCGGCGAGCAGAAATCCGCGCCGGTGATGCGTTTTGATCCGCGTTTCTGGACGCTCAATTTTCCGCGCCCGATGATGGCCTCGGTTGTCACTACTGGCACCCGAAGCGCTGCGTGTCGATGCGGTGTTTCTACAGGAGCGACGATCTTGCCGGACTGATCTGGGAAAGCGAGGATCGTTGGGACCATCCGCTCCTCGCCTATGAAACCAACCGCGATTATCGGCGCCTGACGGTCAGCTTTCGCTGGCGATCGGAGGGGATCATGCCGCTCGATGCGATCAATGGCCCTACGCTGACGATCGAGGGGCGCGACGCAGCAGGACGGCCAAAAGCTGGTATGTCCGGCTGTGGAACTATGCCGTCGGCACGTCGACGATGCGCGTATCACACTGCCGTTCAGCGCACTCGAAGGTGGCTTTCTGTTGCCCGACGAAGCCGACCCGGTGTTTGCAGGCGATATCGACCGGATGTTCGTTTCGCTGGTGCCGCCGGGCTATACCGGTGCTGCCACGGCAATTTTGCCGCGGCCGTCGAGGGCTGGGTTGAACTGAGCGAAATCCGCTGTGACGGCGCGGGCGTGATGCTGGATACCGGCGATGTGATGCTGCCCGAGCATGATCTGAAAATGGCGACCGGCTATGACGATGCCTATAACCAGACGCCTGCGCGGCTGCTGCGGCAAATCCAGGCATTGGGCTATCGCGGCACGATCAACCATTATGTCGGGATGAGCCATTATTTCCGGCTCGATCCGTTGGGCGGGCGGCCATTATGTCAGCCTGACCGGCGGTGCGCTCAACACGCCGTGCCGCGCATGGCATCTTGATTTTGCCAAGCGCGGCCAAAGCGGCTGGGCTATCGACCTGATCTTCTCGCTCAGCTATGAACTGTTTGACGCGCATTGCTGGAACGACTGGAAACAGCGCGCGGAAAATGGCGATCCGGCGCTGACCGGCTGGGTTCCGCCTTCGACACTGCTGTCGCCAGCCCATGCCGGGGCGATGGGCTATTTGCAGGCCGTCGCGCGCGCCTTTGTCTTTATTCAGAAACTGGCTGGCCTGCCGGTCAAATTCCAGGTGGGCGAACCCTGGTGGTGGATCATGCCCGATCATCGCATCTGCCTTTATGATGCGGCGGCGACGGCGGCGTTCGGTGGCGTTGTCGGTGCAGCATTCCCGATATTAGCGGGTCCAAAAACAGCGGCGCAAAATGCGATGCTCGACCGGGCAGGCGAGTTGCTGGCGGCGTCAACGGCAGCTTTGGTCATTGCGGCGGTCGAAGATGAAGCCGGAACCGCCGTTTGAGAGCCTGTTGCTGGTCTATCTGCCGACGGTGCTCGATCCGCTCGCGCCCGAGGCAAAGCGCGCCAATGTGCCGCTCGATTGGGCGTCGCCCGCTTTCGATGTGCTGCAACTGGAGGATTATGACTGGGTGACCAGCGGCAATCATGGCGCGACCGACGCGCGCGATGCCGTTGATGATGTCGCGGCTTGGCTATCCGGTCGCCGAGCAGCATTATTTTTCGGGCTTTGTGCTGCGGCCTGAAGACAAGGCGCAATGGCGCGAGATCGCCTTTGCGGCACAGGCGCGCATGAAGCGCGGCACTGCGCAGACCTATATCTGGGCGCTGCCGCAGGTCGCGCGCGACGGCTTTACCTATTTTCAGATCGGCGATGAAAGCGAGGACGATGTGCAACCCTTTGACGATGTAATTTTCCCGATCGATATCGGCCGCGAAGCCGAAGGTGACGGCGGAATTTTCGACCAATGTCGTGACGACGCTGTCGGGGCACGAACGGCGCAATACCGATCTGGGCCGACGCGCGGTTGGCCTATGATGTTGGCGCCGGGGGTGCGTTCCGAAGGCGAACTGGGCGTGTTGATCGATTTCTTCCGTGCGCGGCGCGGCGCGGCGATTGCCTTTCGTTTCGCCGATCCGTTTGATGACAGTTCGAACGGCATGAACGGCGTGCCGACGATGCTCGACCAGCATCTTGGCGTCGGCGACGGCGTTCGGACCAGCTTCGCGCTCGTCAAAAATTATGGACGATGTCGGCGCAAATCCGCCGGATCACGCGACCGCGCATGGCACTGTTGTCGTGGCGGTGAACGGCGTCGCCGCGACCGGTTGGACGCTTGCCGAAAGTGGCGTCATTTTGTTCGAAACCGCCCCTGCGAACGGCGCAATCGTTACCGCCGGGTTCCGCTTCGATGTGCCGGTGCGCTTTGCCGAGGACCGGATCTGAAGGCAGCCGCGCGACCTTTGCTGCGGGCGACATGCCGAGCGTGCCGCTTGTCGAAATGCGGGATGCGGCATGAGGGACAGTTGGCTTGCAGGACCCGTTACCTGGTCGCCTATGGCTGGCGGCTCGAACGGCGCGATGGTGTGACGCTTGGCTTTACCTCGCACGACCGCGATATTGATCATGACGGGCTGTTGCTTCGCGCCAGTCCCGGGATGAAGCCGACGACGATTGTGTCGAGCCTCGGCCTCGACAATGACGGCCTTGATGTGCGCGGCGCGCTCACCGCCGATGCCATTCGCGGTGAAGACCTGGTCGCCGGGCGGTGGGACGCCGCTTATCTTGAAATATTCCTGTTCGACTGGGCGGACCCGGGTGCGGGACGCCGCCTTTTGGCGAGCGGCGAATTGGGCGCTGTTTCATTTTCCGGTGACGTTTTTAAAGCAGAGTTTTTGGGGCTTAAACGGGTCTTGGATCGCGCCGTTGTCCCGCAAACATCGCCTTCCTGCCGCGCCAGTTTTTGCGATGCGGCCTGCGGCCTGAACCGTCGGCGGTTTCGGCATCTGGCAACAGTGCAAGGTGCGGACGGCAACAGGCTTTTGCTCGATACACCAAATTCGGTCGTCGCTAACGGGTTCGCCTATGGCTCGATCCGCTGGCTTGACGGGCCGAATTGCGGTCTGGTTTCAGATGTCTGGGCGAGCGACGCGAGCAGGCGTGACTTTGCCGAGTCAACACGACGGCACAACCGCGACCGGATCACAGGTCGAATTGATCGAAGGATGCGACAAGCAGATAACAACCTGCGCAACCCGATTTGCCAACGCGATCAATTTTCGCGGCGAACCCTATCTTCCGGGCAATGATTTGCTGACGCGATATCCCGGTGCCGGATGAACCCGGACAGGCCATTGCGCGCCGCGCCGCCGAGCTTGTTGGAACCCCGTTCCGCCTACATGGCAGGAAATGTGAAGGCGGCCTCGATTGCGTGGGCGTATTGGCAGAAGCGCTGGCATATACCGGTCACACATTCCCAATTCCTTGCGACTACACGCTACGCGGTGAATATCTCGAACGAATATCTGCCTTTTTTGATCGGCCTTGTTTTCGCGCATTAGACCATCAAAGTTCCATGCCTGGCGATATACTGATGTGCCAGCCAGCCGAGCGGCAGCTGCACTTCGCCATCGTCGTTACACGCGGCATTGTTCATGCCCATGCCGGATTGCGCCGCGTGGTTCTAACGCCGCACCCCGTCCCGTGGCCGGTAATCGGCCACTGGCGCTGTATTTTTTGATGGTTTTTCGGGGAGCTTGAAATGGCAACACTGGTCCTGACTGTAGTCGGTTCGGCCATCGGCGGGCCGATCGGCGGTGCCATCGGTGCCGCGGTCGGGCAGCAAATCGACAATATCATTTTTGCCCCCAAGGCCCGCCAAGGCCCGCGTCTAAAAGAACTGGCGGTCCAGACATCTAGCTATGGCACCCAGATTCCCGCAATATTCGGCGCTATGCGGGTAGCAGGGACAGTCATTTGGGCGACTGATCTTGTTGAACGGCGGGCAAAAAGCGGCGGGGGCAAGGGGCGTCCTGCGACGATCAATTACAGTTACTCGGTCAGTATGGCGGTGGCGCTGTCGAGCAAGCCGATAGCGCGCATCGGTCGAATCTGGGCCGATGGCAATCTGCTGCGCGGAAGCGCTGAAGACCTTAAAGTCGATACCCAGCTTCGGCTCTATGCAGGCCATGAAGACCAGCCACTTGATTCATTGCTGGCTTCGGCAGAAGCGGCAGGACAATGCCCGGCGCATCGCGGAATCGCCTATGCGGTTTTCGAAGATTTGCAGCTTGCCGATTATGGCAACCGGATTCCGTCGCTGACCTTCGAGATTTTCGAACGCGATGGTCCGGTTCCGGTTGCCGCGATTTTCGAGGCCGCGACAGGCGGCGGGGTGCGATCAACTTGCACGCAAAACCTGCTCGGTTTTGCGGTTTCGGGCGAATCGGCCGTGCAAGCGCTCGGTGCCCTGATCGGCACACTGCCCATCGAACTTGTCCCAAAAGCGGGCGAACTGTTCGTGACCGATGCCGCCGTCGCTCCCATCGACGCAGCTTTGGTCGTCGCCGTGGCGCGGGAAAATCGCGAGGCTTTCGATGTCCCGCAACTCGCGCTCGACCCAGCTAGCGATTTCCCGCACTTGGTGACGCTTCGTTATTATGACGGCGACCGCGATTTCCAGGCCAGTTTGCAGCGCAGCGAGCGGGGGCAATTTTCGCATAATATAGTGCAAGTCGAATTGCCTGCGGTCCTCGGCGCGTCAGAGGCCAAGCAGATTGTCGAGCGCCGCCATCTGCAACTGCAATATGACCGCAGTAGCTGGAGCGGCGGCGTGGCGATTGTTGCCCAACCGCTGACCGCAGGTGATTTCTTTTCGGATGGACAGGGCAGAAAATGGCGGGTCGAGCAGATCGAGCATCGCTTCGGATCGGCCCATATCTCGGCTCGCGCAGCCATGACGCACCTCCCTTCAAATGCCTCGACGGGCGCCCCCGGAAGGCACTTACCAGCCCCCGACCTGACGGCTGGCGAAACGCGGCTGGCTTTGGTCGAATTGCCCCTGTTTGGCACCGAGGACCTTGGCGTTCCGCTGGTTGCGGCATTTGCCGCCGGGACGGGGAGTGGGTGGCGGCGGGCCGCCTTGTCGCTTGTTTCAGGCGAATCGTTGATCGATATCGGTGCCACCGCACCGTCGGCGATCATCGGCGCGACGCTTGATCCGTTAGCACCGCATAATGTCCATTTGATCGATGAAAATTCAGGTATTCGAGTTCAGTTACTGAATGATGCGATGGACTTGGCCGAGCGAACCGGCTCTCCACTTGATAGCGATGCGCCCTATTGCTGGCTGAACGGGGAATTTATCCGTTTCGGCAATTGCGAAGCGCTTGGCGGTGGCGTGTTTCGTCTTTCCCGGTTCCGGCGTGGCTGCTTTCAATTGGATGGCGCGATCGCATTACATCCTGCCGGAACGGCGCTTGTTTTGATCGAACCCGATACTGCCCGTCTGATCAATGAGAGCGTTTTCGTCCCGGGAGAAATTGTTGAGGTCGAAGCCTTTGGTCTCTCTGACCTGGTGCCGGCATCGGCTTCGCTCACGGTTCAGGCGCTTTCGACAATGCCGATGGCACCGGTGCATGGACGTTTTGCGACCGATCCCGACGGGTCGGTTGCATTGAGCTGGATTCGACGGTCGAGGATTGATGCGGGCTGGCGCGACGGAGTCGATCAGGCTCTGGCAGAACAGCAAGAACAATATCTGATTTCGCTGGCTGTGGATGGCATTCCGATCGATGAGTGGACGAGTTTGGAAAGCCGCATCGTATTCGGTCCCGCGCAGTGGGCCGAGTTTGAAATTCCGCAGAATGCCTCGGTCGTAGCCGGGATCAGGCAGATCGGCCGTTATGCCCAATCCAATCCGCTATTGGTTGGCTACTTATAATCGACGTACATTTTCAGGAGTGAATGATAATGCCTGCCCTCGAAACCACGCGCCACAAACTGCCTTTGCTTGCGGTCAGTCAGGCTCAAAAAGAAATCACCCATAATGAGGCGTTGGTGCGGGTGGATGCGCTGCTCCATCCATTGGTTGAAGACGTACTTGCAACCGCGCCAGTCGCCACAGATGTAGATATCGGCAAATGCTGGCTTGTGGCAGCAGCACCGGTTGGGGAATGGGCCGGGAAAGCGGGACAGATTGCCATCTGGATCGGCGGCGGGTGGCGATTCTGCGCCGCAGCCAATGGCATGCGGTTGAGGCTGCAATCGTCCGGAACCGACATTATCCGGTCCGATGACCAATGGGTAGCATCACCGGCCGTCGCAGACCCCGCAAACGGGACCGTGATTGATGTTGAAGCCCGTGCTGCAATTGTTGCGCTGCTAAATCATCTGCGTTCGATAGGCCATCTTACAAGTTGAATTTCAAAGCCTTTGGCTTGGTCCAAAATTTTCCAGCATTTTCCGAAAATAGCGACATTTCAGCAACAGTTTAGCCACATAGTGGCTTGCATCGCTGGAACAGAATCGATAGACCTGCGTTCTCGAATTTCCGTTCCTAAGAAAGAAAAGGGGAAAGTTGATGCGTAAGTTAGCCATAGGCTTGGCACTCGCTTCTACAGCTCTGGCATCACCGGCTTTGGCCCGCGACGACCAGTGGTATGTTGGAGTCGATGGCGGTGCCATGATTGTTGAAGACATGAGTCTGGATATCGGCATTTTGGATAATGCTGCACAGCTAGATAACGACAAGGGTTATGATTTCGGCGGCCTGGTTGGTTATGATTTTGGTGGTTTCCGTTTGGAAGCTGAGGTTTCATACCGTGAATCTGATGTCACCGACTTTTCAAGTTCCACACGCCAGATTACGAACAGTACGGGCACTAGCTTGGCCCCGGGCGGTTCATATGCGGTAGGTGGAGATGCGAATGCGCTCAGCTTTATGGTCAACGGTCTTTTGGACTTTGGCGATGATGACGGCATCCAAGGCTTTGTCGGCGGTGGCGTCGGTGTAGCTCGTGTCGACGTCCAGACCGTTTTGGCTGCACCATCGTGGCTTGATGATTCAGATACCGGTTTTGCATGGCAGGCTCTTGCGGGCGTTCGCGCTCCGTTGAGCGATAGCTGGGACGTCGGTCTGAAGTATCGCTTCTTTAATGCGAAGGACGTTGACCTTGTTGACCGTCTGGGCCGTGCTGTAAGCACACGCTATCCGTTCGCACAGCATCATGGGCAGCCTGATATATAACTTCGGCGGTGCACCTGATCCGGTGGAACCAATGGCTCCACCACCACCACCGCCTTATGTGGCTCCGCCGCCCCCGCCACCACCCCCGCCACCTCCGGCAGCGGTGTGCAACACGGGTCCGTATATCGTGTTCTTCGATTGGGATAAATCGAACCTGCGTCCTGACGCGGCTTCGGTTCTCGACAACGCAGTCGCACAATATGCAACTTGCGGTAACGCACGGGTCATGCTGGCCGGTCACGCCGATAAATCGGGTAGCGCAAGCTACAACGTCGGTCTGTCACAGCGTCGTAACGCCACGGTTCGTTCGTATCTCGAATCCAAGGGTGTTGCTGGCGGCGCGATTGCTACCGAAGCATTCGGTGAAACTGCACCTCTGGTTCAGACCGCCGACGGTGAGCGCGAACCGCAGAACCGCCGTGTGGAAGTTACCTACGGTCCTGGAATGTAATATAGACAATTCGGCATTGCCGAATGCAGAAAGGGCCGGTCGCAAGACCGGCCCTTTTCTTTTGCTGGCTCAAGAAAAGGCGGTGCGTGGCGCAGGGTGCCAATGATGGCGGTTAAGCTGCTTTGCTTTTGGCGCGGGTATCTCCGACCGCCGAATGCAGCAGGCCAGCTTCAAGTGTCTTGAGGCGCGATTTGGTCTCGATTTTCCCCCGAACAAGTCGGTCACATAAAAAGTATCGACAGCGCGTTCGCCATAAGTGGCAATATGCGCGCTGTGCAGCGTCACTTTCGCTTCGAACAGTGCCTGCGCGAGATTATTGAGTAATGCTGGTCGGTCGAGTGCATTGACCTCTATGACCGTGAAGCGGTTCGATGCCTGGTTGTCGATAAACACCGATGGCGCGATCCGGAATGCGTCGGCGCGGCGCAGCGCCTTTGGCTTGGCATTGAGCTGCACCATCAATTTGGCACGGTTGGTCAATGCATCCTCGATTGCGCGCGCCAGCCGATCGAGCTGGTTCTGCTCTTTGAAGGGCCGCCCGAGCGGATCCTGTACAAGGAAATTGTCGATTGCCATTCCATCGGTGCTGGTGTGAATCCGCGCATCAATGATGTTTCCACCAGCGAGATGGATGGCACCTGCGATCCGGTAAAACAGCCCGGGATGGTCGGCGGCATAGACGGTAACCAATGTCGCGCCTCGTTCGGGATAATAGCAGGCGTCTATGGCCAGATCGGATTTTTCGTGTGCGAGCAGATGTCGCGCATTGCGTTCGATGATGTCGTCTGGCTCGGCAATCCAATAGGCTTCGGGAAACCGTTTTGCCAATTTGGCGACGACCGGATCTGCGAGCTGCAGGGCCTTAGACAGCTGCTCCTTCTTGGTAGCAATCCGCTCGTCGCGACCGCGTTGCTTGTGGCCAAGGCGTAAGACCTCTTCAGTTGCTTCGAACAGATCGGACAGCAACTGGCGCTTCCAGCTATTCCAAACTCCGGGTCCCACTGCGCGAATATCGACAACTGTCAGGACCAGCAGCAAGCGCAAGCGCTCGGGCGATTGAACCGCTTGGGAAAAATCCAATATTGTTTTGAAATCGGCGAGATCGCGTTTGAACGCCGTTGCGGACATCAGCAAATGATAGCGCACCAGCCAGGCAACCGCTTCTGTCTCGGCAGCGGTCATGCCAAGGCGCGGACACAGGTTTTCCGCAACTTCCGCACCTAGAACACTATGGTCGCCACCGCGTCCCTTGGCAATGTCGTGGAGCAAAGTCGCCACGAACAGCACGCGCCGACTGACGATTTTGCGCATGATTGCGGTCGACAGCGGGTGGTCTTCCTTCATGTTCACCACGCTCGATTTCCGCCAGCAAACCGATGGCACGGATCGAATGTTCGTCGACGGTATAATGGTGATACATGTCGAATTGCATCTGCGCGACGACGCGGCGGAAGTCGGGAATGAAGCGGCCAAATACCGTGGATTCGTTCATCCAGCGCAACACTGTTTCGGGATCGCGCGGCGACGTTAGCACATCGAGAAATAGCGCGTTGGCACGGGCGTCGCGGCGGATGTTTTTGTCGATCAAGCGTGCGTCGCGCTGCGCTGCGCGCATTGCGAGCGGATGGATTTCGAGGCCGTGCAAGTCGGCAAGCTGAAAAATCTCAATCAGCCGAATGGGATCGTCGGCGAAAAATCTGTCATCGGGTAGCGCTAATCGACCGCGATCTAGCTGGAAACCGTTCAGCTTTTTCGGGTTGCGGCGAAAGCTGGGTAGGAAGCGACGGCCTTTCTTCGCCATCGTCTCGTCCAGATGCGCCAGAAACAATCCCGTCACATCCCCCACCGTTTTGGCATTCAGAAAATAATATTGCATGAAGCGCTCGACCGCCGAACGCCCGGGCCGGTCGGCAAATTGCATTCGTTCCGCAACGTCGCGCTGCAGGTCGAAAGTCAGTCGGTCTTCGGCGCGTCCGGTGATGCTGTGCATATGACAGCGTACCGCCCAAAGAAAATTCTCCGCCTTGCGAAAGCGGCGATATTCTTCTGCGCTCAGCAATCCCACGCCAACCAGATCGGCGGCGGTGGTCACCCGGTGGATATATTTGCCGATCCAATACAGCGTATGCAGATCGCGCAAGCCGCCCTTGCCGTCTTTCACATTGGGCTCGACGACATAGCGGCTGTCGCCCATGCGCTTATGCCGTTCGTCGCGTTCGGCCATTTTGAGTTTGACGAATTCGGGTGCGGTCTTGCCGACGACTTCGTTCCAGAAGCGAAGTGAGGCTTCTTCATAAACTGCGCGATCACCCCAGACGAAACGGCTTTCGAGCAGCGCGGTACGGATGGTCAGGTCTTCCTGCGCCATCTTTACGGTTTCGTCGAGCGACCGGCTAGACTGGCCGACTTTCAAGCCCAAATCCCATAGCAGATACAACATCGCCTCGACGACCTGTTCGGTCCAGGAACTCCGTTTGTAGGGGGTGACAAAGGCGATATCGACATCGCTGTGCGGTGCCATCTCGCCGCGGCCATAGCCGCCGACTGCCAATATTGCGATCCGTTCGGAGGCCGATCGGTTAGCCGCAGGATAGGCGTGGCTGGTGACATAATCGTAAATGAGCCGCACAATCTGGTCGATCAGGAAGGCCTGTTCGGTCGCGGCGCGATAGCCCTGCGATGGGTTTTCGCGCAAGCGACGGTCGATTTCTGCGCGACCATTTGCGAGCGCAATTTGCAACTGGTCGAGAACGCGGGCGCGTTGCGTAGCGGTATCGCGTTCCGACACAATATCATCGATAATGCCGGCTAGCGCCTTTCGGTCGATGATATCGCGTTGCTTGACGATGCTGTCGGGTGCGGAAGCCATGAACCTTCAGCGCTTGCAAGCGTATCAGCCTCCCGATGCCACCTTTGCATTATATTCGCGGCGCAGTGCCACCCGGTCGATCTTCTGCGTGCCTAGCCGTGGGAGCGGTTCGGCTTCCTGCCAGTAATGCACTGGGATCTTGAACGGCGCGAGGCGCGGGGCAAGGAAGGCCTTCAAATCCTCTTCCGACAACGCGACACCGTCCTTGGTGTGATAGACGATTCCCGGCACTTCGCCATATTTGTCGTCGGCGATGCCGAACACCGACAGTTCGACGATAGAGTCATGCTCATAGGCCGCAGCCTCGACCTCGGGGCAGCTGATATTCTCGCCGCCGCGAATGATGATGTCCTTTTTGCGGTCGACGATGAACAGATAGCCGTCCTCGTCGAGATAGCCGATGTCGCCGGTGCGGAAAAATCCGTCGTCGGTGAAGGCTTCGCGGGTCGCTTCTTCATTGTCCCAATAGCCGTTGAAATTGGCGATGGTGCGGATGCAGACTTCGCCGCGCTCGCCCTGGGGCATGATCTTGCCGTCGTCGTCGAGCATTTCAACCTCGACCAATGGCTTGGTCGCGGGGCCGGTGCTGGTCGGCTTTAGCAAGATAATTTTCGGTGAAATTGCCACAGCCGACGCCATTGGTTTCGGTCAGGCCATAGCCCAGCAAGCGGATAGCCCCAGCTCATTTCCTTGCGGATTTTTTTCACATGATCGACCGGACGCGGCGCGCCGCCTGCGGCAAAGGCGGTGCAGCTGGTCAGGTCATATTTGTGGCGGTTCGGGATGCGTCGCGAGCTCGATGCTCATCAGCGGCACGCCGACAAAATAGCTGATGCGTTCCTTTTCGATAATCCGCATCGCCTCTTCGGCATCCCATTTGGGCATCATCACCAGCTTGCGGCCGATGGCGAAGCTTTGCAGCACCAGCGGGACAGAAGCAGTGACATGGAACAGCGGTACATTGACCAGCGCCGAGGGTTGCGCAGGCAGTACTCTGCCCGGTTGCGCTCAACAGTTCGAAAAATACCAAAGTCTGGCCGACATAGCTCATCGCGCCCTGCACGACCGCGCGATGGTCGGATACCGCGCCCTTCGATTGGCCGGTCGAACCCGATGTGTATAGGATCGTCGCATTGTCGAGCGGATCGATCACCGGTAGCGGCGTCGACGCATCGCCGCCTCTGCGAGGTCAGGACCGACAGGCCGTCGAGCGGCGAGCAGTCATGGCTGAAGACCAAAAGGTCGCAGTCGCCGATATCCTGACCCTCAAGCCGTGCGGCGCGCTGCGCATCGGCGAGCACATAGCGGCAGCCGACCATGCGGATGCCTTCGGCCAATTCGCCGCCCTGCCACCAGCCGTTGAGCAATGTGGCAACGCCGCCCGCCATGATGATCGCCATATAGGCGATGATCCAGTTGGCCGAATTGCGCGCGGCGATGCCAACGCGTTCGCCTTTCTGCAAGCCGCGCCCTTCGACCAGTCCACCCGCCAGCGTCCGTGCTGCTGCGTAGGTTTCGGCAAAGGTGTAGCGGCAATCGCCGTCGACGAGAAATTCCTTGTCGCCATGCGTTGCGCAGAAAAACGCCAGATAGTCGGCGACATTGCCGGGTGCCTTCGCCAGCATCGGCATTTGCACGCCATATTTCTCGACATAAGTAATGGTCAACGGACCATCATTGTCCATCAGGCGCGTGATTGTCGCGCTGATGGCCTGGTCCAGTTCGGTCGGCATGGTGATTCTCTCCTAAATGTCTTTGTGCCAACCTTCTATTTGGCTCTATAGGAATGTCAAAATTTCCTGAGGAATAAACGTGCCGTTTGAAATCATTGCCGCCGCGACGGATTATATCCAGTTCACTGACTTGGGGCTTGGCCCCGTCGCGCTCGATTTGGGCTTTTTCCAGATCCGCTGGTATTCGCTGAGCTATCTGGCGACGATCCTGCTTGGCTATTGGTATCTTTTGAAGCTGATCAAGCTTCCCGGCGCACCAATGTCACGGGCGCATGCCGATGACCTGATCCTGTACATGACTTTGGGTATCATCCTGGGCGGCCGCATCGGCTATATCCTCTTCTACGACCAAAGCCTGCTCGCGTTCGACCGCTTCTACCGGCTCTGGGAGGGCGGGATGTCGCTGCATGGCGGGACTTTGGGCGTGTTGTTCGCGCTGTGGCTGTTTACGCGGAGCCACAAGCTCTCTTACTTGCGTGTTTGCGATTATATCGCGGTTTGCGTGCCATTCGGGACGTTCCTGATCCGTCTCGCCAATTTCGTGAATGGCGAGCTTTGGGGCAAGGTAACCGATGTGCCTTGGGCGATGGTCTTTCCTGCTGCAGACGAGCTTCCGCGCCACCCCAGCCAGCTATATGAGGCAGGTCTCGAAGGCTTGCTAATGGCTGCGATTATCTGGCCATTATTCTGGAAAACCGATGCCCGCTACAAGCCCGGCCTGCTGACGGGTGTTGCCGCGCTGATATACGGTGCTGCGCGATTCAACGTTGAATTCGTCCGCGAACCCGATAGCCAGTTGCGGTGGTTGCCCGAAATGACGGGTCTGAGCATGGGGCAATGGCTGACTATTCCGTTTATACTATTTGGCTTGTGGCTCGTGTTTACCGCCGCCGGACGCAGGCAACGGGTCGAACCCGTCGCCGGAAACAGCAGTGTCGCCTGACACAGGTCAACTGGCGCTTCGCTTGGCGAAGCAAATAGAGGGTTCCGGGCCGATCAGCGTTGCCGAATATATGCGCGCTGCGAACGAAGACTATTATGCCAAAGGTGATCCGTTCGGGGCCGATGGCGACTTCATCACTGCGCCTGAAATCAGCCAGATGTTCGGCGAGCTGGTTGGCATGTGGCTGACCGATATCTGGATGCGGCAAAACAGGGTCGCCAATTGCCATTATGTCGAACTGGGTCCGGGGCGCGGAACGCTGGCCGCAGATGCTCTGCGTGCGATGGCGCAATTCGAATTTACCCCGGCGGTCCATTTTGTCGAAACCAGCGGTGTCTTGCGCGCGCGGCAGGCCGAGAATGCGCCAGCCGCGCGTTTTCACGACAGCATATCGAGCCTGCCGACCGATGTTCCCTTGCTGATCGTCGCCAATGAATTTTTCGATGCGCTGCCTGTGCGGCAGTTAATCCTGACCCATGCTGGATGGCGTGAGCGAGTTGTTGTTCGCGACCGGGCAGCGAAATTCGCCGCAATGCCGGGTTCGTCGGCGATGGATACTGCAGTTCCGGAAGCTTTTCGTAATTCACCGGTGGGAAGCATCGTTGAATCAGCGCCCGAGTCGGCCGGCATCATGTATGAACTCGCTGGCCGCATAGCGCAGCAGGGCGGCGCGATGCTGATAATCGATTATGGTTATGTGCAGCCAGCGCTGGGCAGCACCTTACAGGCGGTAAAGGCGCATAAGCATGTCGATCCGTTCCATGACCCAGGCACGTGCGATTTAACCGCGCACGTCAATTTTCTCGACTTGGCCAATATGGCGCGGATGCGTGAACTGAATATTGCCGGGCCGACGGCACAAGGCGTATGGCTGTCGACGTTGGGAATCCAGCAGCGCGCGGCAATGCTCGCTGAAGCTTCTCCAGATCGAACCGATGAAATCAACGCAGCCCGCGACCGGCTGGTCAAGGCCGATGAAATGGGCACCCTGTTCAAGGTGATGGCGGTGCATTCACCCGAATGGCCGGTGCCCGAAGGCTTTGGCACACCAATCGGCTGATTACGGCCTAGCCGATCCAGTCGCTGACCTGAACCGCGACATCGTTTGCTGCGGCGTTAAGCGCGATGCCGGCAGGGCCGGGTTCTACCGCAGACACCGGACGGCGGGCTTCGAAGCGTTTCTTTTCGACGGTCTGCCCTCGCAACAGCCTGACCGCGTCGTAAACAACCACCGCTTCCGAAGCAGAAGCATCGACGCCGAATTCGAGCAGTGCTGCCCGACAGATATTGCGTCGCCTTGCCGCCCGCGTCGGTTTCGTTGAGCACCAATCGCCCGGTCTTGGCTGCAATAGTTTCCGTCAACAGCGCCTGCATCAGCCGCGATGGCTTATCGGCCCAGACCGCATCCTTCAAATAGGCAATACTGCTATCGTCAATCTGGACCGGAACGCGGTTGGAATCGAGCTTTCGGGGCGCTTCTGGAAGCAGGACAATTAGCGCTTCGCTCGATGCGCCGCTTTTTGCCGTGCCGTTTGGTACCATGTTTGTTGCTGTCAGCATGAGCAACGATGGCGGTGCTCTTGCCTCCGAAACTGACGCAAGCGCTCAAAGATACCGCCATAACGCCCGCAAATACTGCATGTCTGATATTTTTCATGGTCAATTCCGTTTCCGGCCATCGGGCTTGTAATCGGGCAGGGCAGGCGCGCCAACGACGCCGCCCAATCCATTCTGGTCGACACGCTCAGTCACCGATTTCAGCGATACGGACAGTTCACGCAAATCGCGCGCCAGTTGCGTGACTTCGGGCAGGGTCTGCGTGTTCAGCGTCTCGATGGCGGGATTGGCGTTGTTCAGCGTCGTTTCGAGCGCGGCGAGACTGCCATTCGCGGATCTGAGCGTCTTGCGCAGTTCGGCCATCATCGGACGGCCGTCGCTGTCGAGCAACTGGCTGGTCGAACCAGACAATGCTGCGATCGCATCGGCTGCTACTCCTGCCTTTTCCAGCGTGATGCGCGTCTGCTTGATTGCGGCCTGCAATTCAGGGCCCTGCTGCGGCAACCGATCCCGAAATGCTCTCCACATTGTCGAGGATCTGTTCGATTGAGGCCTGATTTTTGTCCGACAGGATATTGGTCAGGCGCTCGGTCAGCGTCGACAGCCGTTCCAACAACAGCGGCGCATTGTTCAGCAGTTCGCCCAAAGCCCCGGGCTTGGTGGGAATGACCGGAACGCCCGTGGGGCAGGCTGATTTGGGATTTTCCGCAGGGCAACGCAGCGGCGGTGCGCCCTTGACTGCACCGTCTAACTGGATTTCTGACACACCGGTAAAGCCGACGCCGTTGATCGTCGCCGTCGTGCCCAAAAGGATCGGCACCTCATCCTTTATCTTGATGCGGACGCGGACAAAATCGGGGTCGGGTTCCCATAATTCGATGCTTTCGATTTCGCCAACCGGAACGCCGGAAAAGGACACGCCCGAACCCTTGGCGAGACCGTTGACCGATTGCTGGAAGAAAATGTCATATTCCTTCTTGGTGCCTTCGCCAGCGCGCGACAGCCAGATGATGAATGCCGCCAGCAACGCCAGCAACAGCAGCGTGATCGCACCGACCATGACATAATTGGACTTTGTTTCCATCGCCTTGCCTTATGCCCTTCCTGCCAGCGCATTGTCCACGACCGATTTGTCGGGCTTTGGTTTCGCATGCCCGCGCCGTGCCGTGCGCCCGCGCGGGCCACTGAAATATTCCTTGATCCACGGATGATCGGTCGCCAGCAAATCCTCGATTGGGCCGACCGCAATGACTTTATGATCCGCAAGCACCGCGACGCGGTCGCAAATGGCGTAAAGCGTATCGAGATCGTGGGTGATCAGGAACACCGTCAGCCCCAGTGTTTCCTTCAGTTCGCGTGTCAGATTATCGAAATTGGCCGCACCGATGGGGTCGAGGCCCGCCGTTGGTTCGTCCAAGAACAGCAGTTCGGGGTCCATCGCGAGCGCGCGCGCCAAGACCTGCACGTTTGCGCATCCCGCCCGACAATTCCGACGGATATTTATGCGCAGCCTCGGGCGGCAGTCCGCTCAGGTGGATTTTGTAGCGCGCTATTTCGTTCAGCATCTTCCAGCTGAAATCGGGATAGAATTCGCGCAACGGCACCTGCACATTTTCCGCCACGGTCAGCGTCGAGAACAAAGCGCCGCCCTGAAACAACACGCCCCAGCGCCGCCGCACGTCGGTCGCTTCATCCTCTTCCTTGCCAATCATGCCCTCGTCAAACACGCGAATTTCGCCTGCATCGGGCTCCTGCAGGCCGATGATCGAGCGCATCAGCACCGACTTGCCTGTGCCCGAACCGCCGACGACGCCTAATATCTCGCCGCGCCGGACGTCGAGATCGAGATCCTTGTGGATGATTTGATCGCCAAAGCTGTTGCACAGGCCCCGAACCGAGATGATGCTTCGTTCGTTCATATCTCAATCCCAGCCGATACTGCTGAAAAACACCGCGAAGAATGCGTCGAGCACGATCACGAGGAAAATCGCCTGCACCACAGCAGCAGTGGTTTTCAGGCCGACCTGCTCGCTATTCCCCTCGACCTGCATCCCTTGGAAACATCCTGCCATTGCAATGATCGCGCCGAAAACGGGCGCCTTGATCATGCCGATCCAGAAATCGGTCATCGGCGTGACTTCGCGCAGCCGCTGGACGAAAGTATCAGGCGGAATTTCGAGGACGATCCAACATAAAAGCCCGCCGCCGATGACCGACATCAATGAGGCGTAAATGCCCAGCAATGGCATCATGATAATCGCCGCGATGACCCGCGGCACAACGAGCGCTTCGGCTGGTACCACGCCGATGGTGCGCATTGCGTCGATTTCCTCGGTGATTTTCATCGTTCCGATCTGTGCGGCAAAGGCCGAACCCGAGCGACCCGCAACCATGATCGCGGTCATCAGGATACCGAGTTCGCGAAATGTCAGCCGCCCGATCAGGTTGATGGTGAAGACCTCTGCGCCGAATTGTCGCAACTGCACCGCGCCCTGTTGGGCAATCACGATTCCGATCAGAAAGCTCATCAGGCCGATAATCCCCAGTGCGCGCACGCCGACCATGTCGAAATGCTGGACCACAGCATGCCAGCGAAAGCGGCGCGGGTTGAGCATCAGGACGAAGGCCGCTTTTACGACCTGTCCGACAAAGCCAAGGAAATGCAGGAGCGTCGTAAAGGCGACGATTACGCCGGCACCGACTTCCCCGAGGAAGCGGTTAAGTGACGAGATATGGGGCAAGGCAACCGGATCGGTCTCGTCTACGCCGCTGACTGCTTCGATCAGGCGTTTGGCATCGCTGTCCGCGCCAATAATTTCGGCGTTCTGTTGTTTGGCGGTCCGGTAAATCAACCAAGCGCCAACGGTGTCGATATGGTCCACATTTGCCAGATCGATCTGCTTAACCGGGCCGACCAGCCCCTGAAGTCGCGTATCCAGATCGCCGATTGCCGCTATCGCGAGCCTTCCCGAAAAGCGGAGAACGCCCGCGCCGTCGGGCAATTGCTCTTGCGAAAAATCGGCGGTGTCAGCCATGTCTGCCTAACTGGCTTATTATCGGAACTATCACAAGCCTGTAGACATCTGCACTGCGATTGTGCCTGTAATAGCCCGATGCCGAATCCCGCAACCACTCTGCTCGCCATTTACGATATGGACAAGACCGTCACCCGGCGGGCGACCTATAATGGGTTCCTGCTGCATATGGCTTTGAACAAGTCGCCGTGGCGATTGTTCCTCTCGCCGCTGCTGCCGGTCGGATTGGCGCTATATGCGCTGAAGATCTGGGACCGCGCGCGGCTCAAGCAATTTTCGCAGATGCTGCTCATCGGCAGGCAAGTGCCAAAGGAGCGATTTGCCAAATATCTCGAAAGCCATGCCGATCTGGTGGTCGGCAAGAATGTCTATCCGCAATTATTGGCGCGCGTGGCCGAAGAAAAAGCTGCTGGTTACCGCCATGTGATGGCGACTGCATCGTACCGGCTCTATGTCGAGGCGATTGCCAAGCGGTTGGGCTTCGAAGATGTTATCGCAACCGACCTTGCCACCAGCAGCGAAGGCCATGTGCTGGCACGGATCGACGGGCATAATTGCTATGACGCGGCGAAGCTTGAACTGGTCAAAGGGTGGATGGCGGCGAACGGGCTGGAGCGGGCGGATTGCCACATTCGCGCTTATTCCGATCACGTATCCGACGCGCCGTTGCTTGGCTTCGCCGACGAAGCCTATGCCACCAACCCGCACGCAGCCGCTTGCCGAAATGGCGAAAGCCAACAATTGGGAGATTATCGACTGGCGTTAGACTTGCGCTAATGCCTGTTCGAAATCGGCGATCAAATCGTCGGCATCCTCGATCCCGATTGAAATCCGCACCAGATTGTCGGTGATGCCGAGCGCATCCTTGCGCTCCTGCGGCACCGACAGATGCGTCATCGCGGCGGGGTGGCTGGCGAGCGTTTCGGTGCCGCCAAGGCTGACCGCAAGCTTGGCGATTTTCAGCGCATCGAGGAAACGGAAGCTTTCGGCCTCGCCGCCCTTGATAAAAACCGAAAAGGTCGAGCCCGCGCCGGTGCAATGGCGGTTATAGATATCCTGCTGCCGCGCATCGTCGATATCGCCCAGATAGCCAAGCCCTTCGACTTGCGGATGGGCTTTGAGAAAAGCGCAGACCTTCGCCGCATTTTCGCCCGCGCGGGACATGCGCAGTTCGAGCGTTTCTAGGCTTCGAAGCAGCATCCATGCGGTGTTCGGGTCGCAAATCGTGCCGATGACGTTGCGCATCGGGCGGATGATGTCGATGAGCGCCTGGTCACCGCATACGCCGCCCGCGACCAGGTCCGAATGCCCGCCCGCATATTTGGTCAGGCTGTAAATAACCAGTTCCGCGCCCTGCTTGATCGGTTGTTGCCACAAGGGGCCGAGGAACGTGTTGTCGATGGCGATGGCGGGTTTCTGCTCGCCGGGGAAAGCCGCATCGCGCGATGCGCGCACCGCTTCGACGTCGACCAGAGCGTTGGTCGGGTTGGCGGGGCTTTCCAGATAGACCATAGCCACCTTACCACCGGTTTCGGCTGCCTTGGCTTTGGCCTTTTCAAGGATCGCGTCGATTTCGTCGCGCGTTGCCCCTGCCGGAAAGTCGAAAAAGTGGATGCCGAAGCGCGACAATATCCGCGCGATCAGCGTCTCGGTTGCGGCGTAAAGCGGCCCCGAATGCACGATAACGTCATTCTGGCTCACCAGCGCCAGCAACACGGTCGCAATCGCCGACATACCGCTGGAAAAAACCAGTGCGTCGTCCGCGCCATCCCACACCGAAAGCCGGTCCTCCAGTATCTCCTGGTTGGGGCCGTTGAAGCGGCCATAGACCAACCCTTCTGCGGGGCCTTTGCGCTTGCCGGTAATATGTTCGAAAAATGTCTTGCCCGCCTGCGCGCTTTCAAAGGCAAAGGTGGAGGTCAGAAAAATCGGCGGCTTCAACGCGCCTTCGGACAAGGTTGGATCATAGCCATGCCCCATCATCAAGGTCGAAGGCTTTAGCGCACGTCCGCCGATGGTCTCGACATGCGGTTTCGGTTTGTAACGGACGGGGGTGGGCGTGTCGGTCATGGAAATCTCCTATTGCGCCGCCCATAACATAATTTGTTTCAATTGAAACTATGTTGCGCAGCTAATCTTCGATTATCAGGCTCGCTTCGCGCGTTTCTGGAAGCATCAGATAGGCAATCACGGTCGCGCCGACACACACCGCGACGTACCAGAAAAAGCCGGTCTCATTGCCCGAACTCTTGAACCACAAGGCTACATATTCCAGCGTTCCGGCGAATATCGTATTGCCGACCGCATAAGGAAAAGCAACGCCCAGCGCGCGGATATGCGCGGGGAACAGTTCGGCCTTCACCATTGCGTTATTGGCTGTGTAACCGCCGTGGAGCGTGATCGGGATCAGGATTAGCGCCAAAGCGACGATTGGGTCCGTTGCCTGTCCCACGAGGGTGTAGATCGGCACCGCAGCCAAAGCGACGCCTGCGCCCGCGATCAACAACAGCGGCTTTCGTCCAAAGCGGTCGGCGAGCATTCCGGCAATGGGTTGCAGGCAGAACGACCAGACCAATACGCCTGCGATAATTAGCGTCGCCGTCTGCTTCTCGAAGCCCGCAGTATTGATCAGATATTTCAGCATGTAAGTGGTGAATGCATAAGAGGCGAGGCCGCCGCCGCCCGACATTACCGCAACCAATATGCACGAGCGTTTATGGTCGCGCCAGAGCAGCCTTAGCGACGAGTGTTCGCGCTTTTGGTCGATTTTATCGAACGATTTGGTCTCGGTCATCGTCCGGCGCAGCAAGTAAACGCATAATGCGAGAATCGAACCGATCACGAATGGAACGCGCCAGCCCCAATCGCCCAGTTGCGCTTCGCTCAGCAAGGCTTGCAGGATTAGCGCGACGAGAATAGCGAGCAATTGGCCGCCGCTCAAAGTTGCATATTGGAAACTCGACCAGAATCCGCGCCTTGCGGCTGGCGCCATTTCTGACAGATAGGTCGCGCTCGACCCATATTCGCCGCCGACCGACAGTCCCTGTACCATTCGGGCGATGACGAGGATCGCGGGCGCGACAACGCCCGCCTGCGCATAGGTCGGGGCAAAAGCGATGCCGAGTGAGCCGCCCGCCATCAGCAATACCGACAACGTAAGCCCCGCCTTCCGGCCATGCTTGTCGCCATAAATGCCCATCACCCACGCGCCGATGGGGCGCATCAGGAAGCCTGCAGCGAAAATCGCCGCGGTGTTGAGCAACTGCGCGGTGAGGTCGCCTTCGGGAAAAAACAGCGGTGCGAAATAGATGCTGAAGGTCGCGTAGGCGAACCAGTCATACCATTCGACCAGATTGCCCGCCGACCCGCCGATAATCGATTTGAAGCGTTGCCGGGTTATGCCAAATCCGGTTGTCATTTAATCGCCCCCAAGACCGATCAGCGCCATTTGCCCGCCATAACCGGGTTCGTTCAAGTGGCAGCTGCGTCGGTAGCTGAAAAAGCGGTCGGGTTGGCTGTAGGTGTCCTCACCCATGCATTCGACCTTTGAAATGCCGGAACCTGCCAGCCGCGAGGCGACATAGCCTTCGATGTCGAACTGAAAATGCGCAGGCTTACCATCGAGGAAAAAACGCTCGTTTGCCGAGTCGGCATCGGCGAACCGCTGGAAGAAAGTGGCGTCAACTTCGTAGCTCTTCTGAGCGATGCACGGGCCGATAGCGCAGGCAATGCGGCTCCGGTCGGCACCGAGCGCTTCCATTGCGGCTATGGTGGCTTCGTTGACACCGGTAAATGCGCCTTTCCATCCCGAATGCGCCGCGCCGACTACGCCTGACTGCGCATCGGTAAATAGTACCGGCACACAATCCGCAGTTTGCACCGCCAACAAAATATTCGGCCTGTCGGTGACCAGTGCGTCGGCCTTGGGCGGATTATCCTGGTCGATCGGGCCGGTGACGGTCACGACGTCTGGTGAATGAATTTGATATACCCGCGCCAGCGCAGCGCCGGGCATGATCGCAGCGACCGCCCTTCGGCGGTTTTCGAGGACATCCTCGCGTTTGTCATCAGACCCCAAGCTACAATTAAGTCCAGCATAAATGCCGGTCGAAACGCCACCTACGCGACCGAGAAAGCCATGCGGCACATCGCCCAGCAGCTTTGCCCTGTTAACTTCGACACCCATTCGTCTGCTTCTCCCGCCCTCTCCATTGCAAGCGCCGCGCTTGACGGCAAGCCATTAGATTGCGAACCAGCCCGCATGTCGGGCCATATGCTAATCTTCGGAATGGGGTACACCGCGTCACGGCTTGCAGATGCGCTGCGCGACGAAGGCTGGCAGGTGACGGGCACAAAGCGGATGAGCGGCGGCGATGCTGTCGCTTTCGATGATCGCCATGCCGTGCTCTACCGCGCTCGATAGCGCCACACATATATTATCGAGCGTGCCGCCGCTCGCCGAAGGTGGCGATCCGGTGCTGCTAGAATATGGTGACGCAATCAAAGCCAGTGCCTCCCGGTGGTTGGGCTATCTGTCCTCGACCGGTGTCTATGGCGACGCGAAAGGGGCATGGGTGGACGAGAGCGCGCCCGTCGGCGAGGGTCGCCGCACTGTGAGGGCAGAGGCCGATCTGGCGTGGCGGGCATTGCGCAATGATGTGCGTGTTTTCCGCCTGCCCGGCATTTACGGCCCCAGTCGTTCGGCGCTCGACCGCGTTCGCGACGGCAAGGCGCATCGCATCGACTTGCCTGATCAGGTGTTCAGCCGTGTCCATGTCGAGGACATCGTTTCTGCAGTTATCGCTTCGTTTGATGGCCCTGCGGGCGCGTTCAACATATCCGACGACCGGCCGACGTCGCAAAATGCCGTAATCGAACATGCGTGCGACCTTTTGGGCCGCGAATGGCCGCTTTTGCAGTCGATTGACGAGGCAAGCCTTTCACCGATGGCGCGTGGATTTTATGCCGAAAACCGGCGCATTTCTAACGGGAAAGCCAAACGGTTACTGGGCTGGCAACCAAGTTATTCCGAATATAAACAAGGACTTGCCGCCATTTCCGTAGCGGAAAGCGAAAATCGCGATTGACGGATTCGGAACATCGGGCCTAGCCTTCTTGTTAAGACCGGCAACAGACCGACGTTTATATGTTTTCGGGAGACAGATTTTGGCATCAATCGCCGCCGACCACACTGGTCATTCAAAAGCCCCATCATTGTTGCTCGCGTTGACCGAGTTTCCACGCGCACTTATGGAACTAGGGTCGCTGCCGTGGGCCGCGCCGTTCCTGTTGCAAGCGCCCAAAGGCGATGGTCATCCCGTATTGTTGCTGCCCGGTTTTATGGCTGGCGAGACTTCGATGAAGCCGCTTTTCCGTTATCTCCAAAAGCTGGGATATGAACCATATCAATGGGAACTGGGACGCAATCTGGGACCGCGGGCGGTTGGACTCGACGGCGAAAAGATGGTTGACCGGCTTGAGGCAATTCACGCCAAAACCGGTCGCAAGGTAAGTGTAATCGGCTGGTCGCTTGGCGGCGCCTTTGCGCGGCAATTATCTCGGCGGCGGCCGGATCTTGTTCGTCAGGTTATTTCACTGGGATCGCCGCTTACCGGAACGCCGCGCGCCACCAACGCCTGGCGCGCCTATCAATATGTGACCGGACAAAAAATGGACGATCCGAAATTGAAGGCCCAGGTACGTGAAGGACATGAAGTACCGCCGGTGCCTTCAACCGCTATTTTTTCAAAAAATGACGGGATTGTTGCGTGGCAGACAGCGCGCGAACCAAAATCAAAAACCACCGACAATATCGAGGTTCGCGGCAGCCATTGTGGGCTTGGTGCTAATCCAGCGGTAATGTGGGCAATTGCCGACCGGCTGGCTTTGCCGGAAGACGGCTGGAAGCCATTCGAGCGGACTGGCGCGCGGGCGTTGGTGTATCCTTCGTCGGGGCACTAAATTAGCTCTATATTTTGCGTTTGGCGGCCTTTGCTGTTTTGGCTGAGGCCGCCTTTTCCTTTTTCGCCTTTGCCGCTGGTGCGCTCATGTCGGCCTTGAGCAATTCGTCGAACGCCTCCTGCAAAGCCGCCGCATAAACCGCAGGATCAGGCACCATGTCGCGGTCGGCGGTGAAGGCAATCGCGATGTCCGCGCCATAGCTATAGATCGCGTTGATCATTCCCATGCCATCGAACACCGGCCCGGTGCCCATCATCCGCACCATCTTTGCGCCCGCAAAATACAGCGGCACGCGGGGGCCGGGGACGTTGGTTGCAACGACATTGAACACCGGCGAATGCAGGTTGGATACGCCCAGCCGCGTGTAGAGCCGCGCCGCAAGGCCCGCGAGCGCGGCGGGCATGAACTGGCTATAATCGGTCAACGTGCGAGCGCCGACAGCGTTGGTCATCGCCTTTGAATTCTTTGTTTCGTTATGGACGAAGCGCAAACGCTCGGCCGGGTCTTCGATATGCGTGCCGAGCGGCACCACCATTGCGGACACAAGGTTGCCCAGCGCATCCTTTTCGCCTTCGGCGCGGACCGAAATCGGGGCCATTGCCGACAGGCTCTGTTTCGGCAGATCGTCATGCTGCGCCAAATATTTGCGTAAACCCCCGCCGATAATTGTCAGGATTACGTCATTGACCGTAGCCCCTTCGAGCCGGTCCTTGATCGCGCGAATGTCGGCAAGCTGGAAGACCGTGCCATCCCATACGCGGTGCGACGAAACCTTGCCGTTCAGCTTCGTCTGCGGGGCCATTTTGGTATTTTTCAGGCGACACATCGCCGCCCGCAATTTCCTTGCCCAGCCGCGCCACGCCGGGAACGGTATTCGCCAGCGTCTTGGCAAAGCGTACCGGCTGCTTGACCGAATTCAGCCATGTGCGGAACAGCATCTCGCCGAGCGCCGGATCGGACTCGGGCTTCCAGTCCGATTTGGCATTTTCCTCGACCGCCTTTGGTTCAACGTCGTGCACAGCTGCACTCAATTCGACTCCCGACATGCCGTCGATGGCGGCATGGTGCACCTTCGCCATCAAAGCGAAACTGCCGGTCGGAATGCCCGGAATATTGTCCAGCCCCTCGATGATGTTGAATTCCCACAATGGCCGCGAAAGGTCCATCGGCCGCGCCTGCAACCGCGCGACCTGAATGCACAATTGCCGCCAGTCACCGGGCTTGGGCAGCGCCATGTGGCGGATATGATATTCGATGTCGAAATTCGCGTCCTCGACCCAATAAGGATGGTCGAGATCGAACGGCACGCGCACCAGTTTCTGGCGGAAGCTGCGCGCCTTGTCCAAGCGGCTTTCGACGTGGCGCAGTATGTCCTTGAAGCGGACGAAGCCGTTCGGCGCGGTCGAAGGGTCGTAAATTCCGACCGAACCGATATGCATCGGCGTCGTCGGCGTTTCCAGATAGACGAAACTCGCGTCCTGCCCGCTCAGCTGCTCCATACATCTCTCCCGCTATTTTGGCCGAGACTAACGCGACTCCAAGCCCTTGGCGAGTCCTAAGCTTTGCGCTGGCGCAACGCCACCAGCAGTCCAAGCATCGCCAGCATTGCTCCAATGAGTGCGAGCGCAGACCAGCGATAGCCTTCGAAGAAGGTGGACAATAGCATTGCAACGACCGGCGTAAGCACGCCCGTATAGGCTGCCTTTCCCGGGCCGATAGTGCGGATGAGATTGAAATAGAGCGGAAATGTCAGCACCGAGCCGATAATGGCGAGATACATCACGCCGCCAAGATATTCGGCGGCCGCAATCCATCACAGGCGGCCCAGCCACGACCGAGGCAAATACGGCATTGAAACCCGTACCCCACAGCATCGACCAGGCGAGGATCGTGACCGTCGGGAAACGCGCGACTTTCGGTACAACCTGAAGGACGTTCGAAATCGACGCACTGAGAACGCCGCACAGCGTCAGGGACAAACCAAGCAATACCTCTTCGCCGCCGACCGGAGCCGCGCGATATTCCTGAAGCATCAGAAGCCCGACGCCTGCTCCGGCAATGGCCGAACCAGATTATGAATGCCGGGCCGATAGGACGGCCCAACCACCATTTGGCGAGCAGGGCATTGGGTACGATCAACAGCGCAAAGATCACCGCCACAAGACCCGACGTTACATGATGTTCAGCCGCATACACGAAGTTGAAATTGAGCGAAAACTGCAAAAGCCCCAGCAATATGGTCCAGCGCATCATCTGCACGTCGATCCTGATTGGCTGGCGCATGATTACCGCGAGCGCGAACATGCCGGTCGCTGCAACCACAAAACGATAGGTCACCGACCAAGGACCGGGAACGGAGCCAAGCTGGTCGCGGATAACGAACCAGGTCGACCCCCAGACCAGCGACACAATCAGGAACGGCACCAATACGCGTGGAGCCAGCAGCCCCGGCTCGGGGCGCGTTTGAAGCGGTCGGATGGCTTCACAATGCGGCTATCGCGCTGGCGAGCGGCGCGACGTCGGCCTCGATATGGTGCCAGCTCGTTACAAGCCGGGCTGCGCCTTCGCCCCAGTCGTAAAAGTCGAATCCTTGCGCGCGCAACGCAGTTGCTTCCGCCTTGGTCAGATGAATGAAAATCTCGTTCGCCTGAACCGGATACATGAGACGGTCCGGTGCCGCTCCTGCAATAATCTGCGCCGCCGCATTGGCCGTGCGGGCGTTCGTTAGCCACAAATCGCCTTCAAGCATCGCCAGCAATTGTGCTGCGAGAAACCGGCCTTTCGACTGCAAATGCCCCGCGCGTTTGCGGCGATAGCGTGCGGCGTCGGCCATTGCGGGATCGAAATAGACCAAAGCCTCCGCCCCCATTCCGCCGTTTTTGGCGAAACCGAAGCTCAACACATCGACACCGGCGCGGACTGTTACATCGGCTGGATGGCACACGAGCGATGCCACCGCGTTGGCGAAACGCGCGCCGTCCATATGCAAGCCAAGGGCATGCTGTTTACAGATATCCGACAGTGCGGAGACTTCGTCCGGCGCGTAAATCAGCCCATATTCGGTTGCATTGGTGATCGACAGCGCAGCAGCCTGCACTTGATGCACATCGTTGCGGATATTGCCGAGCAAATCGGCAACGCTACCCGGCGAAACCTTCGCACCCTCACCATCGACCAGCATCAGCTTCGCACCGCCGGTATAGAAACCCGGCGCACCGCATTCATCAACCTCGATATGCGCTTCGCGGTGGCAAATTATCCCCTGATGCGGCTGGCACAGGGATGTCAGCGCCAGGCAGTTCGCTGCCGTTCCCGTCGCCACCCACAACACCGCGACTTCGCAACCGAACAGTTCGCCGAAACCGCGCGTCGAGCTGGCCGCTTAGCTGATCGCCGTCATAGGCGGTGTCGACCAGATTGGCATCGGCAATTGCCTGCATAACCTTGGGATGCACCGGGGCGGCATTGTCGGAGAAGAAACGCATAAGCTGCGCATGGTTAGATTCGGTTCTGGCGTCAAGCATACATGAGGCATTTCCAATCAGCCCAACGGGCGTTAGGCGCTAGGCGCAGCGATATGCTCTCAGCTATTATCGCAGCTATCTGAAACAATTTTCAATCCATTGCGTTGTGCCGTCAGGGAGACGTGTTTTTTGACTCGAGTTACGGCCTTATTGCTGGGGATGCTGGTCTCTGCGACCCCGGCTTATGCACAGAATCAGCCTACACAAGTGCCGCCAGCGGCCGCGGGCGATGGTGCGCCCGCCACGCAACAGAGCAACCCGCGCCGATCGATAATCCCCGACGACGAGTTCGAGAAAGCCATTCCCCGCTTGGACGGCCCGCCGATGGAGAGTGTTGAAGAGTGGCAAGAGGCGCAAGACGCCATGGAAGACAGCGCGGCCGAGCAAGCAGAGCAGAACGCCGATGATCCGCCCATCCGCGCCGCGCAGGATGGCGATATGATCGAAACGCTTGCCCGATGCGCCCGTCACCGATCCACTCCTCGATGAACCGTTACCGCCGATCGAAAGCTTTGATGCCGAACCGCCACCCAACCCGACAGAGGCAGCCGAAAACGAAGCGCGCGCCGTGCGCTACACTTTTCGTGTTGATGGACTTGACGCCGAAAAGGCCACTGGCATTAATGAAACGGACGCCAAAGCCAACGTTGCTGCATGGCAACGAAGTGCGCGGGCGGTTTAATGACCTGTCTGCGCTCGACGATGGCGACGGGCGTGCCGACAACCGCGCCGAGGTCGGGCAACGCCTTCGAACCGACCGGCAACTGTTGCTGGATATATTGAACGGACAGGGCTTTTTCGACGCGGATGTTCGCATTTCGACCGAGCCTCCGGCTGCCGAGGGCGCGCCATTGACCGTCGTGCTGAATGTCGTCCCGGGCCGACGTTATTATCTCGGGCAGATAATTTTCAGCGCACCGCCGGTGCTTCCCGACGACCTTATTACGCGCAATTTCGTGCCGAAAACCGGCGATCCGATTATTGCTGATACGGTTTTGGCAGCCGAAGCGAATATCTCGGTCGTCTTGCCACAGAACGGATATCCTTTCGCCAAGGTCGGCCAGCGAGACATCCTGCTCGACGGTGACACTGGGATCGGCGATTACACGCTTCCGGTCGAAACCGGCGCGCGCAGTTATTTCGGGCAAATCCGGAGCGAAGGCACCGAAGCGTTCGGCGCTGACCATGTCGCTATCTTACGCCGTTTCAAAACCGGCGATCTTTACGATTCGAGGCTTGTCGACGATCTGCGCGCTGCTTTGGTGGCGACGGGTCTGCTCTCCACCGTTTCAGTCGAGCCGGTGACCGGTGAAGGCGCTGCGCCCGACGGAACCCCCTATGCCGACCTGCTCGTGCGCCAAGAGGCAGGACCGCCGCGCACGCTGGCAGCGAGCGCCGGCTATGGCACCGGGCAGGGCTTCCGATTGGAAGGCAGCTGGACCCACCGCAACCTGTTTCCACCCGAAGGTTCGCTAACCGTTGCCGGCATAGCGGGAACGCAGGAGCAGGCGTTAAGCATCGCCTTTGCGCGCGCCAATGCGGGCAGGCGGGACCGCAATGTCGAAGTATCGCTGTCTGCCACCAGAGGCGATTTCGACGCCTTTGAGGCATATACCGGACGTCTCGGAGGAACGATAAGCTATTTCTCCACGCCAATCTGGCAGAAGAAATTTACATGGTCGGCTGGCGCTGAAATTCTGGCGACCTCGGAAGATAGCTTCGACTTCACCAGCGGTTTGCGCGACCGGCGGATTTATTATCTCGCCGCCTTGCCAGGGCAGGTCGGATTCGACCGTTCGAACGATCTGCTCAATCCGACCGAGGGCTACCGGCTGACGCTGCGGCTTTCGCCCGAGGCGTCGTTCGGATCGGGCACGCAATTCTATGCACGCGCCATATTGGATGGATCCTATTATTTTCCGGCAACCGACGATCTGGTCATCGCGGCGCGAGCGCGTGTCGGCACGATATCGGGCATTGACCGCAATAACCTGGCGCCATCGCGGCGTTTCTATGGCGGCGGCGGCGGATCGGTGCGCGGCTTTGCTTTTCAGGAGCTCGGACCGAAAGACCCCAATGGCGACCCCATCGGCGGACGCAGCACCAACGAGGCGGCGGTCGAAGCGCGCTACCGTTTCGGCAATTTCGGTGTGGTCGGCTTTGTCGATGCCGGGCAGGTGTATGAATTGCAGCATTCCCAAATTCGACGACTGGCGTTTCGGCGTCGGCATCGGCGGGCGTTTCTATACCAATTTCGGGCCGGTACGGCTGGACATCGCGACGCCGATCAACCGTCAGACGGGCGAGTCCAAAGTTTCCGTCTATGTGTCGATCGGGCAGGCATTCTGATGCTCTGGCGGCGGATCGCGATTGGGGCAGGCGCAGTAGTTGGCGTTGCTGTTGCTGGTGGTTGGTCGGCGGTTATGTCTGGCTCGACACGCGATCAGGGCGTGCATTTTGTCGCGCGCCAGGTTGCGGCGTTTGAGTTGGAAAACGGTCTGAATATCCGTATTGGGAGCATTGAGGGATCAATTTATCGGCGACGCGGTTCTGAAAGATGTGCGCTTCCGCGACCCAAAGGGCGATTTTGCACGGTCGCCGGAAATTATGCTCGACTGGAACCCGTTCGCCTATTTGCGGGGCGGAGTCGATATCGACTCGCTGACCGCGCGCGAACTTAACGTGGCGCGCATGCCCGCGTTCCGCATCGTGCCCGACCGCGGCGAGCCGTTGTTGCCCGATCTCGATATCAATATCGACAGCTGAAAATCGACCGGATCGTTTTTGCCAAAGCGATTACCGGCGAGCAGCAGGTCGCCTCGCTGGAGGGCAAAGTTCGCATTGCTGACCGCCGCGCGGTGGTCGATGCGACGGCGGGGACATTGCAGGGCGACCGGCTGGTGCTGAAGCTCGACGCGGTGCCGGATGACAACCGGTTCGATGTCGATCTGAAGCTAGATGCGCCTGCCGATGGCTTGGTGGCCGGGCTGATGGGCAAGAATGCTGCCGTAAAGGCGACGCTCAACGGGCGCGGCAGCTGGCAGAAATGGGACGGCGCGCTTGACCGCGCAGATGGGCGGCGAAGATGTTGCTGATCTGGCGCTGACTGCGCGCGATGGCACTTTCACCGCAAAGGGTGTCGCCGCGCCTGCAAAAGTCATGGCCGACAGCCTGATCATGCGCGCTTTGTCGCCGGTGGCAAATGTTGACATGGCCGCGACTTTCGACAGACCGCGTCGCCAATATCAAGGGCAGCATCCGCTCATCAGCAGTCGATGGTGTCGGCGCGAGCGGCGTTGCCGATATGGGCGACGGGCAGCTTCGACGACCTGGCGCTCGATATCCAGCTGCTTCGCCCTTCGATCATTGCGCGCAATGTCAGCGGCACAAATGTGCGCGGGCAAAGCATTGCTCAACGGCGCGTTTGCTGCGCCGATGGTGGCCTATTCGGCAACCGCAACGCGCCTGACGTTCGATACCACGACTTTTGAAGGCGTCACTGCGAGCGGTGAAGCGCAGGGCCAGTCCGATCGTTTCTTGATCCCGGTCAATGCCCGGGCGCGGCGGGTGACGGGGATCAACCAGATTGCGGGCGGCCTGCTCAATAACGTCCGGATGAATGGCGATCTGGCTGTCGCCGACGGGCGCTTGCTGTCGGACAATATGAAAATCCGGTCGGACCGGATCAACGCAACTGCGCTGATTGTCGGTGACATCGACAAGGGTTTCTATACAGGCGCGCTGAATGGCAAAGTTGATGGGTTTCAAGTGGATTCAGTCGGGCTGTTCAATGTCGTCGCCGATGTCGATCTGGAAACGACTCTAGGGCGCGGCTATGCGCTGGTCGGCACGGTCAAGGCGCGTTCGACGCGGCTGTTCAGCCCCGGCTTCCAGAATTTCCTCGGCGGGCAGATGTTCGTCAATGCAGGCATCCGCTATGGCACCAACGGCATATTGCAGATCACCCGCGCCAATGTCGTCGCGCCGCAATTCCGGCTCAACAGCGGCACCGGCACCTATGTGACCGAGGGCGGGCGCGTTGTGTTCAACGGCAAAGGCTATTCAAACCAATATGGCCCGGTCGGCGTTGCAATGACTGGCACCTTTGACCGCCCTGTTGTGCGCGTGACGGCATCACGCCCGGGTTTTGGCGTAGGCCTGTCAAACATCGTCGGTCTGGTGACGCGCAGCAGGCGGGGCTATGCCATCAAGCTGACTGGCGCGACCGATTATGGCCCGATCAGCGGCGATATCGATGTGCTGTCGGGCAACTGGCCCGCTCACCATCGACATATTGCGCGGCGACTTTGCCGGGATCGGGGTCGCCGGACGGATAAGGCAAGCTGCAGCAGGACCTTTTGTCGGAACGCTGACCGGCGTGGGTTCAGGGCTTCGATGGAACCATCGCATTATCGGCGCAGGGCAAATATCAGCGCGCCGTGGTCGATGCGGTCGCAACCGATGCAGCGCTTACCGGTGCGCGCAGAAACTGGCCATCGGCCGCGGCATTATCAACGCCGATATCATCCTTTACGACAGCCCGCAAATCGTCGCCGATGTGCAGGTCGAAAATGCGCTCTATAACGATATCTCGTTCGCCGCCGCGCGTGCGAAAGTCGATTATCGCGGCGGCACCGGCACCGCGCAGATACTGGCAGAAGGCCGCAGCCAGGTGCCATTCCGCATCGCCGCCAACGCCGATTTAACGCCACAGCTGTGGCGTATCGCTGCGAAGGGCCGTGCCAACAGCATCGATTTCGAAACTGTCGGGCCGGTGCGTATCATTGCCGAAGCGCGCCGAATATGAAATCCTGCCTGCAACCATCAAGGTGGCCAATGGCACGGTGAAACTCGCAGGCAGCTATGGCGATGGCATCGAACTGCAATCGCGGCTCGAAAATGTGAATATCGCGGTGATCAACCCCTTCCTTCCCGGGCTCAGCGTCAGGGGACGGGCCACGGGCAGCATCGATTGGTCGCAGGCATCCTTTGCGGCATTCCCGCGCGCCGATGCACGGCTGGAAATCGATAACTTCACCCGCACCAATCTGGGTTCGGCGTCGCAGCCGGTGGATATCAGCCTTGTCGGGCGGCTGTTGCCCGATGGCGGCAATGCGCGCGCGATTATCCGGCGGCGCGGCGTTGCCGTCGGGCGGCTGCAGGTCGACCTGAAGCCGTTGCCGCCGGGCGGCGCCAGCTGGACCGAGCGGTTGCTGGCCGCGCCCTTGTCCGGCGGCATCCGCTATAATGGCCCAGCCGATACGCTGTTCTCGCTGGCGGCGCTCGCCGACCAGAGCCTGACCGGCAATATCGGTGTTGCTGCCGATTTCTCGGGGCGAGTGCAGACGCCGCGACTGACCGGCGTCGTGCGCGCCAATGATCTTGGTCTATGAAAACGATGTCTATGGCACGCGGCTGACCAAGCTGCGTGTGCGCGGAATATTTTCACCAACGACCAGCTAGAGGTCACCGAACTGACCGCGACAGTGCCGGGAATGGCACGGTCAGCGGCAAGGGCTTCGTGAACCTGAGCTCGGCCAAGGGCTTCCCGCTCCAGCTCGACCTCGATCTTGACCGCGCGCGCGTGGCGCGCAGCGAGCTGATTTCCACGACCGCGACCGGCAAGATCAGCGTGACCAATACTCCCGACGGCGATGCGCTGATTAGCGGGCACGCTGCGCCTGCCTGAAACACGTTTCAAAATCATCCGCCAAGGCGCGGCGACAGTTGCGACGCTGACGGGCATCCGCCGCAAGACGCCAGCAGGCCGCGCGCGTGTATCGGGCGATGCCGACGCGATCACCAGCCTGCCGAGCAACTGGAAACTCGACATCAACCTGACCGCGCCGGATGAGCTTTATGTCACCGGCATGGGGCTGGAATCCGAATGGGGTGCCGACCTGCGGATCACCGGGACCAGCGATGCGCCGCGTATCGCTGGCGACATGGAACTGGTTCGCGGCACGCTGGGCTTTGCCGGGCGCTCGTTCGAACTGGAAAGTGGGCGCATTTCGTTCAATGGCGGCCCTGCCACCAACCCCTCGATCCGCGTTGCAGCAGCAAGCGAAGTCGACGGCACCACGGTGCGCGTCAACATCCGCGGCACGGGGCAGAATCCCGATATCAGCTTCAGCTCGACGCCCGCATTGCCGCAGGACGAGATCATGGCGCGCATCCTGTTCGGCAATTCGATTGGCGAGCTTAGCGCGATCCAGGCAGTGCAGCTTGCAGGTTCGCTCAACGCATTGCGCGGCGGAGCCGGCGGGCTAAATCCGTTGGGCGTATTGCAGTCGGCGACAGGTCTCGACCGGTTGCGTATCCTTGGCGCAGACGAAAACAGCGGACGCGGGACGGCAGTTGCCTTTGGCCAGTATATCACCAATGATGTGTATGTGGAAATTGTCACCGACGCGCGGGGCTATACCGCAACGCAGCTTGAGATCAGCCTCACTCCCGCGCTCTCGGTGTTGAGCCAGATCGGATCTGGCGGGCAGTCGAACGTCAATGTCCGCTATAAAAAGGATTATTGATGCGCTTTGCTCTGCCCATATTCCTGTTACTCGGTGCGTGCGCGCAGGAATTTGACGACCAATATGCCGAGACAGAACAGAAAGTGAAGGCAGCTGAAGCACAGCTTGATGCCCAAATGGCGAAAGAGGCGGCCAAAGAACCTGGCGAAGAAGGTAACAATAAGTAGAGCGCCCCTTCCAATAAAAGCCGTTCGCCCCTAACAGGCCTTTATGTGGCACCTCCATCAATATCCGCTCTGTCCTTTTTCGCGTAAAGTACGCCTTTTGCTCGGCGAGAAGGGGATAGCTTACAGCCTTGTGCGCGAAAATCCGTGGGAGCAACGCGACGATTTTCTGCATATGAACCCCGCGGGGCGGACGCCGGTGATGCGCGATGCCGAGCGCAATATTACGCTGGCCGATTCAGTCGCGATCTCCGAATATATCGATGAGACCGTTTCGACCAATCCGATGATTAGCGGAACCGCGCAATATCGCGCCGAAATCCGGCGGTTGGTGGCGTGGTTCGATGAACAGTTTTACGGCGATGTGACCCAGCCCCTGCTGCACGAACGCATGAAAAAACGTCTGGTTGACCGGCAACCACCCGATTCCAAGGTGCTGCGTGAGGCTATGAAGCTGGCCAACGGCCATCTCGATTATGTCGATTATCTGATCGACCACCGTGCATGGATGGCAGGTTCGGTAATGAGCATGGCCGATCTGGCTGCTGCGGCGCAGATTTCAGTCGCCGACTATCTCGGCGGGATCGACTGGACCGGGCACGAGCAGACCAAGGCGTGGTACGCGATGTTCAAATCGCGCCCGAGCTTTCGGCCTTTATTGTCCGAGCGAATGGAGGTTATCGCGCCGCCCAAACATTATGAACTAGTGGACTTCTAGGCCTCCGCCAAAGCTACCAATTGATCGGCGCACGCGCCCCAGCCTTCCTCGAAGCCCATTTCCATATGGCGCTGGCAATCGCCTTCGGTCCAGTGGCGGCAGAGCGCGGTGTAGCGCGTTCCGTCACCTTCCGGTGCAATCGACCAGATGCCGATCATGAAGGGGCCTGCGGGCATCAGGTCGCCGACAACGGCATCGGTAAAGGAAAATCGTCGCCCTTCGTCCCATGCCAGCACCGTGCCGGGATGCGGGTGAACCTCACCGTCGGGTCCGTACATTGTGCAGCTGGATGCGCCACCGGCGCGGCGTTCCAGTCTGTCGAACTCGGCGCGCCACGGCTTGGGGCACCACCATTCCCCGATTCGATTGGCCATCACGTCCCAGACCTTTTCAGGCGAGGCCGCAATGAGGCGCGTGACCGAGAGTTCCCAGCCATTTTCTGCGGTTGCGGTCATTTTTTTCTCCTTTGTCCAACGTTCATGCAAACAACGCAGCCATACGGACCACGCTGTTTATGCTGCGGGCGGTATGTTCGTTTTTGCCAGGGATTTTGAGTTTGGTATGACGGATGCCGTCGCCATAATCGACGTGTAACTCGCGCCCCAACAAAGCCAGCCGTTCGGCCGCAATGTCACGGCACTGCGCGATCAGGTCGACCGGCGGTCGCGCATCATGGAAATAAACCAGATGCCGGCTGGGATGGGCATCGGGAAACGGGTTGCTAGCAATGATCGCATCCAGCTCCGCAGCCGTACGAACCAGCACAGGAACGCGCTTGCCCGCATAGGCTGCCAGCCGTTCCTCAAGCATGGCCTGAACTTCGGCTTCATCATGGTCGCTGGCGAACAGCAAATTGCCGCTTGCGATAAATGTGCGGACATCGGCAAAGCCGCAAGCCTCACCCATCGTGCGCAGGTCAGCCATTAGCAGCTTGCCGGTGCCAGCTACGTTGACCGCGCGGAGCAGGGCTACATAAGCGGTCATCCAGTGCTGCTCGACCTAGTCACGGTCGGTGGGGCCGAGGACCCAGTAATGGCGATACGGCCTGCCGCCATCGACCGCGCGAGCGACGGACGAACGGGCAAGCGCGCGGGCGCGGTAGGCCTTCACGCGCTTGCATTCCTCGGGGATCGGATGCACCCAGTCGGCGTAGAATAGAGAAGGCGCTCCGGCGCAATCGGCCAGCGTGAAATCGGCGCCGCACGCCCAGCCTTCTTCGGGCAGCTTTTCGTCGAGCCACCGGTAAATCGTCGAAAGCGCGGCTTTGGCGCGGTCGATGCGCATCGGATCGGGCTTTTCTGTGATAAACGGCAAATGTTCAGCCACGACCGCCTGCATATTGGCCATGACATGATTGTCGAATACCCGGTCCATAAAGCGAACCTCAAGCGCGGCTTGCCGATCGGCGGGGATAAGCTGCTTAGTGTCGGGATAGGCAAGGTCGAGATGCTCGATCAGAATTGAACTTTCGATGAGGACTTTGTCGCCGTCCTCAAGCACCGGAAATTTGTTCGGCGGCCAGATTTCGGAAAGTCGATGTCCATCCTCCTGATTGGCCGCGAAATCATCCTCGACGCTTTGCAGGGTGAACGGCAAGTCCTTTTCGTACAACGCGATCAGCGCCTTCCACGTGTACGACGAAAACGGATGGCCGTGCAGGATCATGTTCATCCTTTCACCGCCGCCTCAATCGCCGCGACGTCGATCTTCTTCATCTCCATCATCGCGGCGAATGCGCGTTTCGCTACATCGCCGCCCTTGGCCATCGCTTCGGTCAAAACGCGCGGGGTGATTTGCCAGTTCAGGCCCCATTTATCCTTGCACCAGCCGCACATGCTTTCCGCTCCGCCATTGCCGACAATCGCGTTCCAGTAGCGGTCGGTTTCTTCCTGATCCTCGGTCATGATCTGGAAGGAAAAGGCCTCGCTGTGCTTGAAGGTGTCGCCGCCGTTGAGGCCCATGCAGGGCACGCCGCAGACGGTAAAGTCAACCGTCAGCGCATCGCCTTTTTTCCCGCCGGGATAATCGTCCGGCGCGGTATGAACGGCGGTCACTTTGCTGTCGGGGAAGGTTGCAGCATAGAAATTTGCCGCTTCCTCGGCGTGCCTGTCGTACCAGACGCAGATCGTGTTTTTATTCATTCTCTCTCTCCTTGCGGGGAAATTCAGACCAGCCAGTTCTTGCGCTGCCAATGCCGCGAAAGCTGCCACTGAACCACCGCCATCACCACGATGAACATCGGGAAGGCGAGCATTGCGATGTCGGTTTGTGCGCCCTGCGCGATGAGGAATGGGTAGCTGAACTGGATCAGAATCGCGATCAGGCTGAACGCAAAGGCAAGCGGTGCCCAATATTTGCGCATTATCAGGCCGATTGCGCCGAGTGTCCCGACGCCAACGCCAATGGCATAGGCTGCCCACGCCCAGCCGGGCATTCCGACCCAAAGGTCGCGCTGGATTTGCGGCAGCGCGGCAATGTCGGCGGCGGACATCGTCCACTGGCTGACAAAAGCGCCGATGCCCATCAGGTTCCAAAGCAGAAAAGCAATGCCGATCCATGTCAGCCAGCGCGGTGCAGTTGCGGCGGTCATGGCCGTGCTCCCACCAATGCAAAGGGCGCACCCTGCGGGTCCATGCCTACCATACTGTAATCTCCCCCCGGGATTTCGATTGGCTCCTGAAGAATCTGGCCGCCCTTGGCTTTGGTTGTGGCAACGGCAACATCGATGTCGGGCACGCGGAAATAATAGGTCCACATCGGGATCGGCATTTCCGCCATTTTGGGCATCACCGCGCCAAGTCCGAAGCGGCCCGCTGCATCCTTCCAGAATTCATATTTGCCGAGCGGTCCCATGTCCATTTCGCCGTCTTTCACCCAACCGAACAGCGTGCCGTAAAAGCCCTTCGCTGCTTCCGGATCGGTGCTCGACAGTTCGTTCCATGCGCAATGGCCGACCATTGGCTCGGTGGCGGCGAAGCTTTTACTTTCGGCATCGGGCCTGTCGGCTGGCGGCGTTGGTTTCATGATGTAGAACGTCACGCCCTGCGGATCGGCGACGAACGCCATCCGGCCGATCCCCGGCATGTCCCAAGGCGGCATGTGGATTGACCCACCGGCCGCCGTAACCGCAGCAGCACTCTTGTCGACATCATCGACCAGGATATATCCCAGCCAGCAGGACCGCGCCCCGCCGGACTGCATGTCAGCGGTTAGCGGCATCAGTCCCGCAACCGGTCCGTCTGACGCCGAAACCATCCGGTAATCCATTGGTGCATCGGACATTTCTTCGATATCCCAACCGACAACGGCGGAATAAAATTCCCGCGCGCCAACGGCATCGCTCGTCATCAGTTCATACCAGATGAAATCGCCATGTTTGTTTGCCATTGTTATTCTCCTCCTGACTTCGCCTATTGGTCAACGATTGGCACGAACCCGCCCATGATCAACCGCTTGCCATCGAACGGCATGGATTCGGGTCCCATTTCCTTAAACCGGTCATCTTCCATCGCGGCCTTGTTTCCTGCATCGCGCGCTTCTTTCGATGGCCAGGCAATCCAGGAAAATACGATACCTTCATCGTCTGTTGCATCGACGGCCTTGTAGAAATCGGTGACTTCGCCCTTCATCAGGTCATCACCCCAGGTTTCAACGACAGCAGTTGCCCCGTGATCCATGAAAACCGGTGCGGCAGCCTGGGCCACCGCCTCATAATCGGCCCGGTTTTTGACTCCTACGGGAATGACGAAGCCGTCGATATAGCCAGCGCCCTTGTCCGAACCGCGTTCGAGGATGGGCGTGAAACCGGAGTAGATCATGCGCTTGCCGTCGAATGGCATATCGCCCATTTCAGCCATGCGCGGGTCTGACATCATCTTTTGACCGGCGGCGTTGCGGGTGTCCTTGTCGGGATATACGCACCAGCTGAATATGACGGTTTCGTCATCCTTTGCCTTAACCGCGCGTTTCAGGTCGGTGACCTTGCCATCGGGAATGTCGTCGCCCCAACATTCGACCATCCGGGTCATGCCAAATTCCTTGAAAATCGGCACGGCGCTTTCGGCGTGCTTGCGATATTCTTCCTTATTTGCGGTGGGGACCGCCAGCAAAAATCCTTCTACATACATTGCTCTTCTCCTTCGGTTTTGCCCCCGAAATTTGGCTTAGGCCTCCACCGGTTCGTGCCGCGTGAACGCAGCCAGCTGGGCCACCATTGCTGATTTAAATGCTGGCCGTGACGTGCCGCGTTCGACATAGGCGGCAAGGTTGGGATGAGCATCGACAAGCTCCATTTCCGGGACGGCGCGCAGCACATCGACCATCAACAGATCGCCGATTGTAAAGCGATCTTCTTCCAGCCATTCGTGTTCGCCAAGCACCTTGGAAAGCTGCGCGAGCCGCATTTCGGCGAACGGCCGTACCGCTTCCTTGCCTTCATCCTGCCAGTCCTTGCCATCCGCGACATAGCCCATCAGGAATAGCATTTGGGCAAAGGGTTCGATGCTGTTGAGCGCCGCATGTGCCCATCCAATTGCCCGCGCCCTGCCCGTGGCATCACGCGGCAGCAGCCGCTCGTCCTTCTCGCCGATATGGATCAGGATCGCACCCGATTCAAAGAGCGTCAGGCTGCCCTCCTTATAAACGGGCACCTGCCCGAACGGCTGGTCGGCAAGATGATCGGGCAATTTTTCACCGCCTGCACCGCCGACCAAGCGCTCGCAATAGGGTAGGCCGATTTCTTCCAGCGCCCAGCGCACGCGCATGTCCTTGACGAAGCCCACGGCCATCGGCGGCACCCATTTATAGGCGGTTACTTCGATCGCGGCATCGGGATCGACGGGCATCTTATGCGCTTTCCGGAAGCGAATGCGCAATCGACCAGCGATAGCCGAACGGGTCCTTCACCTGCCCATAACGGTCGCCCCAGAACATGTTCTCGAGCGGCATGATTGCAGTCGCGCCGGCCGCCACTGCGCGGTCGAACCACGTATCGGCATCATCAACGTGCAGGTGGAGCGTCAGCCCGCTGCCGCCGGCCGCATCGACATCGGCAGGACCGACATATTCGGGAAACTCGTCGTGCAGCATCAGCGAAGCGCCGTTGATGTGGATATGCGCATGCAGCAGGCGAACGCCGTCTTCGGCGGGCATCCGCCTTATCTCGGTAGCGCCGAACGCCTTCTTATAGAAATCGATGGCCTCGGCGGCGCGTTTATCGCCAATCTGGATATGCGGCGTCAGGCCGCCGGTTGGTGCCTGGTTGGCATTGTCCGTCATTTTTCCTCTCCTTCTCGTCCAAACAGCATAAGCACATAGCGTTTCAGGTGCGCGACACTGTCGCGTGCGATTTCGGGGCTGCCTTTGGCTTTGGCCAATATGAACGTGCCTTGCAGCACCGCCTGAATATGAAACGCTAGGCTGAGTGCGGTTACGCCTTCGACCATGCCATATTGCGCGATGGCGGGCGCGATATCCTCGGCCAAGCGTTTCGCATAAGCGGTGATGCTGGCGTCACACGCGGCGCGGATGGGATCGCTGCTGTTGTAGGCTTCCTGAACCATTGTACCGACGAAACAGGTGAAATCCTCGGCTGGGCCATCGAGCATCGACAGGCGGAATTCGATATGGCCGATCAGCCGGTCGAGTGGGTCGGCGATACGGACCCAGTCGGGCAGGGTGAAAATCCGTTGCTCGGCGATGTCGGTCCAAGCACCGGCGGCGGCGACGGCCAACGCCTCCTTGCTCGCAAAATGGTGGAAGAACGCACCTTTGGTAACGCCGGCAGCGGCGCAAATCTCATCGACCGAGGTTGCCGAGAAGCCCTTGTAGCGCACCGATGTAATCGCCGCCTCGATTAGCTTTTCGCGCGCGCTGGCTTTCGGGACAGTATTGGCTCGAGTTCGCATTCATATAGGAAAAATACCAACCAGTTGGTATGTGTCAAGGCCGAAAATATCGTGCTACGCGGCACCTTCGGCACCTTCCGGTATTTCAGTCGAGAGGGATATAAGCCGCGATATCACGCGGCTTTAGATATAGCGCGTCGTCATGCGGCACGCTGTTGGTCAGCGCATAAAAGGCCTTCGCCTTGTCTGCACTCATGCCCATTTCGCGGTAATAATCGACATATTCGCGATTCACCGGATCGCTTTCGGCAAAGTCTTCGGGTTCCATGCCGTCTTCATCGAGCCAGCTATGTACGGCGAACTCCGCCTCCGGCGCTGCGCTGCGTTTTGCGCCTGCGAGAAACAATTCAACCCCGCCCGACCGCACCGAGCCGCCGTTCGGAACGAAGGTGGCGATGCCCGCCTTGCGAACCATTCGCGCCAATGCGAGATTTGCTTCATCGTCGCCTGTTCCAGGACAATCGACCATCACAATCTCGCGGATCGAAGGGAAGGCACGAAGCATGGCTTTGAACTGTGCGGGGCTGTCGCTTTCGATACTGCCGTTCAATTCGACTTTATCAGGTGCAATCACCCGGAAGGGTCCAAAACTGGCGATCAAATGAGCGGAAGCGGGGGGCGGCGTTGTTTCTTTGACCCACTCATAGACTTCGGTCTCGACGCTGACGCTGGTAAAGGCATGCCCGCCCGATGGCGCAAGGGCTAAGGCACTAAGGGCAAGCATGCGATATACGACTGGCAGTGTCATTTGGAGCCTATGGCGGCCGGCCCGTTATGAACAGGTGACTGTGCGCGGTTAAGGCGGCCTTAGGGATGTTTGCCGATATGTGACCGCTTCGTATACGAAGCAGCGGCGATTGCCCCCGGCGGTGCTGCCCTGCCAAAACGAGCCGTCGGCGGGTGGTTCGCCGGCAGGGCTTTCGTCGGCGGCCACCCTTACCTCAACCGGCGAAAGCCTTTTTCTTGCCTGGCTGGCTGGAGGAAGTTGCTGCATGGTATCAACGGTATCGACCGTCGCCTATCTGGGATTGGAGGCGCGCAGCGTTGAGGTGCAGTGCCAGATTGCACCGGGCTTCGTGGGCTTCACTGTTGTAGGCCTGCCCGACAAGGCCGTGGCCGAAAGCCGGGAGCGGGTGCGTGCCGCGATTTCCGCGCTCGGACTGGCGCTCCGCCCGAAACGAATAACCATCAACCTGTCTCCGGCAGATTTGCCGAAAGAGGGCTCGCATTATGATTTGCCGATTGCGCTAGCGCTTCTTGGCGCGATGGGCCTCGCCGATGCCGAAGCACTTGTCGCATTATGTGGTGGTGGGCGAACTCGGGCTCGACGGCCGGGTTGCGGCATCCCCCGGCGTGCTTCTTGCCGCGCTCCACGCCTCCTCGCGCGACATGGGGCTGATATGTCCGGCGGTGCAAGGACCGGAGGCCGCTTGGGCCGGACAGATCGAGGTGGTCGCGGCACCTGATCTGCTGGCGCTGCTGAACCATTTGAAGGGACAGGCGTTGCTGCGGACGCCCGAACCCGGTATCGCCGAATTGCCGGTGGCCGGGCCCGATCTCAAACAGGTGAAGGGACAGGAAACCGCAAAGCGCGCGTTGGAAATTGCGGCGGCTGGCGGGCATAACCTGCTGATGGCGGGGCCACCCGGCGCGGGCAAATCGCTGCTGGCGTCGTGCCTGCCTGGAATATTGCCCGACCTGACTCCCAGCGAAGCGCTGGAGGTCTCGATGATCGCCTCGGTTGCGGGAACGCTGGAGGGCGGAAAACTGCTACGGTCGCGGCCGTTCCGGTCGCCGCATCACAGCGCGTCCATGCCCGCGCTTGGTCGGTGGCGGACTGCGGGTCCGCCCGGGCGAAGTCAGCCTCGCGCATCTGGGCGTATTGTTCCTCGACGAACTTCCCGAATTCCAGCGCGGCGTGCTCGACAGCCTTGCGCCAGCCGCTTGAAACCGGCGAGGTCAGCGTCGCGCGCGCCAACAGCCATGTGACCTTTCCGGCCAACGTCCAGTTGGTTGCGGCGATGAACCCGTGCCGCTGCGGCCATTTGGGTGATGCGGCGCTGGCCTGTTCGCGCGCGCCGCGTTGTGCGGCCGATTATCAGGCGAAGATTTCGGGTCCGCTGCTCGACCGTATCGATTTGCACGTCGAGGTGCAGGCAGTCAGTGCCGCCGACCTCGTCTTGCCGCCTCCAGCCGAAGGTTCGGCCGAAGTAGCGGCGCGCGTGAAGGCGGCGCGCGATATTCAAAGCGAACGGCTGCGCGGGACTGCAGATGCGCACCAACGCCGAACTCGACGGTGACGCACTGCGGACGTATGGTACTCCGGACGAGCCGGGAACAAAGCTCCTTGCGCAAGCCGCAGAGGCTATGCGGCTGTCAGCGCGCGGATATACGCGCATACTGCGGGTATCGCGGACGATTGCCGATTTGGCAGGCAGCGAAAATGTCGGGCGCATCCATATCGCCGAGGCGCTGAGCTACCGGCGGCAGGCGCCGAGAAATTAGACTGGTGCGGATGGCGGGACTCGAACCCGCACGCCCTTACGGACAACAGATTTTAAGTGGGACGAGACAACCGTAAGTCATTGTCGGATATAGCATTATTTTCCGTGGATCAAGAACTGTGTAAGGTTTTGTGTAAGTTTTTAGCCTCAATCAAGGGAAATCATGGCTGCGACGACGCAGTAATTCCTCTTCGCCCGGCACCACGATGAACGGTCGATGCGCGAGCGTGCACCCCGCGCGCTATGCCTGCGTTGCGGGGGTATCCATATTGCATTGATAACCTGACCGCAGTGCATAGAGCGTAGCTAGCTCGGCGGTGCAACTCGGTTACCCGCTCCTTCTCTGCGGCACGCCCCACTGCGGCTATTTTCCGCTCAATAGATCGGCAATTATTGCTTGGCATAAATGAATATGTGCAAATAAAATGTGATAATCCAACCTCTACGGCATGATGTTTATCACTCTAGCTCCAATCTATCATTTCAATATTCTGTAGCTTTGGATAATGTGGTCCCCGCTGCTCTATCATTTTGACAACACGAGGTTGTTTCGCCAGAGTCAGGGAGACAGGATCGACAAGCATGGAAAGTTTTCAGGTGTGGATCGGAAACGCAGCCGGATTCTCGGGTTGCGGAGTCATTGTTGATCGGCATCATGTAGTTACATGCAACCACGTTGTTCGTCAGTGCCTGGGCTGGCCGCTCTATGGTGGGGCCATAGACGACTTGAAGGGAGAGATCGTAGAAGCTCGTGTCGAGGGACTGGACAACGATATCGAGATGGTCGTCGTCTCAATTCATCCCTACCCCTCAGATGAACCCGGCAAAAACGCTTTTGACGATCTTTGCCTTCTAAGAGTTAGTACCCCGGACGTTTACTTCAATTGTTTCGCGAAAATGTTTCACGGGACATTGGAGTACGGCACCGATTTTCTCAGCCAAGGCGTGGCGGCTAGGCAGCCGCCTTCAGACGGCTATGGTTCTTTGCTGTGTGAAGGAAAGATCAAGGTACGGGCGGAGCATTTGCAATGGTATCAGACGTATGAGTCCGAGAAGCACCTGCAGAGCCATCCAGGTTTTTCGGGTTCGGCGGTGCGCAAGCCCGACTCAACAATCGTATACGGACTGATACAGGGCTGTGCAGTGCCACAAATAGGCTACATCATCCCAGCCAAGAACATTCTCGATTTTCTCAACGAGCACGGTGTTGAAGCAGAGCGTCTCCATCCCCCTGCCAGTTACAGGCAAACGTTTCAGCCGTCACAGCACAATTTGACAAGCGATAAATTGGCGCATTGTGACCGGGACGATCAGGCAAAGGTATTCGACACGGCCAAGCGCGCCTTTTTTGAAAAGCTGTTCGACCATCAGGGGGCCAAATCGTTTGCTCTGGGCATCGTCGGCCTTGAAGACGACCTGCCGGACCTGCTGCAACGTCGGCTGGGCAGTAATGGCGTACAGTCGTACAAGGAACTGCGTCGCCTGAGATTCAAGGATGCCGCCGAAATTCCGCCGACCAGCAAAATCAGCCCTTTTCTGATCGGACTTGAATATGAGGAACCTGACTACGATAATCTGCGTCAGTTCGTGATCGAAAAGATTGCGTATGCAAGCACTGCTGACGGATCGTTCCTGGCCAGCATGGCGGATGAAGATATCCTCATATCGGCATTGGCTCAGTTCGACGTGCCGGTATTGATCGTAGTCCATTGCCCGCAAAGGTTATTCGTTACGCAGATGGTATCGGCCTGGACCGAATGCCTAGATCATATTGCCAAGGTGCGCCATTCGTACCACCCAATAATCGTTGTGATGGTTGTTGTTCAGGAAGCGAACGAAGTTCGTATTCAGCCACTTGGCAACGATGATTTCCTGCTGCTACCTCAGCTAAACGAGCTTGAGTTGCGTGATGTAGGTAGATGGCTCGATCTCACCATACCCGGCACCAACCGCGCGTTGATGGCGAATATGAAAGAGCATTTTGGCGACAAACCATTTCGCATGAGGAACCTGCAAGAACACCTCTTTCCTTCAGCCAACGGATAAGGAGCAATCGATGCCGCAAAATCATGAATTCCTGGCGTTTGCTCACCATGTTGGTGGGCCACTGCGGCGAAAGAGCGCGCCAGTCCGCGAAACCGGCGCTGGCCGAGAATATCATGCGTCCGATGCGCTGAAGGTGGCGATGGATGCCGCCATGCTGCTGGGTATGCCGTTGTTGCTCACTGGTGAACCGGGTTCGGGCAAGACCCAGGCTGCCTACTGGCTGAGCCGTGTGCTCGGCGAAAGCGCGAGGCCCGGCGGCGGGCATTTGCTGCGCAGCGACGTCAAATCGACAATGGCAGGACGTGACCTGCTTTACCGATTTGACGAAGTGGCTCGGTTTCGGGACAGCGCAGCAGGTGGAACGCCCCGCCCGCTGATCGACTATATCGAGTTTGAAGCGCTGGGCGAAGCGATCATCCGTGCCGGAGGCGGAACGGCACGGCTGATACCGATGGGATCGCGTGACCCCCAAGAAATCGCTCAGCGCGCATTTGGAAGACATGACGGCAAACTCGTAGCTGCCGACCTGCTGCCGGGCGATACTGCTTTTGCCGACGCCCCGGCCGAATGCAGGGTGGTGTTGATCGACGAACTCGACAAAGCCCCGCGCGATACGCCGAACGATCTGCTCGCCGAAATTGAAACCATGGCTTTCTCGATTCCCGAGCTTGGACTGCGTGTCGACAGCCGCGGGAGTGGCGATGCCGACGCGCCCGATCAGCGTCCGATCGTTGTCATCACCAGCAATTCCGAACGCGATCTGCCTGAGCCTTTCCTAAGGCGCTGCGCCTATTGCCATATCGATTTTCCCGGGCAAGAAGCGGTTAAGACCATTGCCCGCGACGCTATCGGCCAATTTGCGACTGCTCCCGCCAAGGGGTTGCTGGATTCGGCAACACAATTCCTGTTTTTGCTAAGAGGATCGTCGCTTAATCGCGTTCCGGGAACGGCCGAGTTTTTGGCCTGGTGCGCGCGATTAGTGCAAGACGATATCGGTCTCGCGCCCAACCAAGGCTTCGATACGGCCAGCGAAGCACAGCGCAGCAAGATCGTCGACACGTTGGGCCTCCTCGCCAAGAATGAGGCCGACCTTGCGCTGGCGCGCCAGAAACTGATCGAATTCTGGCCCAAGGGCTGAAACCGGTGGCGCGGACCTCTCCACTTACCAACTATTTCGAGGAAGCGAAGCAGCGCGCAATTGCGGATGGCGCAGACCTCAACCTACTGCGACGGATTGCCGATTTGCAGTCGGCGATGCAGGCGCGCGGCATCGAGGCAAATGACCGACGCATTCCTGATTATATCGCCGCTCTCGTCCCGCTCGACAGCAGGCGGCTATTGACGATCGCTGGCGCAGGTCCGGCGGATGCGCGCGGCAATACCCTACTGCAAGGCGCAGCCATCACCGACAGCTGGCCTGACAAGCTGGATCGGGCTCTGCGCCGAGCAGTCGCACACGCCAGGCAACTTGCCGCCATTGCACGACGCGACTGGAAACGTCTGCTGGGGATCGTGGGGCCGTGGCTCGCCATACTAGCACTGCTGCTGATCGTCTGGATTTTTCGGCCCGATTCAAAGCCAAAGGCCGAGCCGGGTGGACCCAGCGGCGGACAGCAAGTAGACTCACCGCCTCCCCCACCCACCGAAGGGGAAACCGTTGCCAATCTGGAATTTTACCTGCTGTTGGCTGCAATATGGATATCGGCGCTGGGGCTTTGGTTGTTGCTGCGATGGTGGCGGCGGCAGATATTGAGCCGCGACAACAATGCTGACTTGTCGCCGGTAATCAACCTGTCGCGCAAGTTTGGGCGGATGAACATGTTTTCCGGCCTCAAGGCCGAGCTGGCCTGGCGCCAGCTACGGCTTCGCCGACAAGCTAGTTCATCGCGGGTAGACATTCGAGCTAGTTTGAAAGCAACGCTCGCCCAAGCTGGATATCCGGCGATCCGATTTGATACGCGGCGGGTGCGCCCAGAATACCTGATATTCAGCGAACGGGAAATGCCGCAGGACCACCTGCCCGAAGTCGGTCGCGCGCTATACCAACAAATGACCGAGCGCCAGATCGACGCTATGCATTATGAGTTCCAGCACGCCCCTTACAGGCTGCGGCTCGACGACAGTGTCATCAGCAAAAATACTCACAAGGGCTTTGAATTGATCGGCAGCGTCCTTTTGCGGCATGAAGGCGCACGGGTTCTGGTTTCCATGGAAAGCTTCGATGCGGTCGTCAATCAGTCCGATGCCATAGCTTCCCGCCCTCTAGCGCCTTCATGGCTGGGCAAGCTTTCCGATCAGCAAAGACCGTTCCTGCTCAATCCACGTGGACGGGAATGGTGGAGTCGTGAAGAGCAGTTGCTGGCCGAGCATTCGCTGCCATCGGTGCCGGCGACGACGGACGGTTTGCAGGATTATGCGCGGCATGTCGTCACCGACTATGTCGGGTCATCGCCCGACAGCGCGACACATCGCAGCGACGACTTGCCCGCATTTTTTTCGATTGAACGCGAATGGCTGATTGCGCGCACTCCACTTGAACCTCGGCAACATGAAGCAGTGATCGACAACCTTTTGGTCTGGCTGTCGCCCAAGGAAATGACGTGGCTGCGCTGCCTGGCACTGTTCCCGGCAATCCACTCCAGTTTCACCCATTTTTCTGCAATGGCATTGTTCGGTGCGGGGGAAATGGAACATGTCGATTTCCTGAAGATTGCGCGCCTGCCTTGGTTCCGCGTTGGGAATATGCCGGATTGGCTGCGTCAACCTCTCGCAATCGGGATGTCTGCTGGCGATCTCGAGCAGGCCAAGGCGGTCATACAGGCCTTTTTCGCTCCCGAAGCCGGTCAATGCGGTGGAGTAGATGAAATCTTCCAATTGCGTCTCACACAACAGAAAAGACGAAAGCAGGAACAATTCCGAAGGCGGATGCAGAACAGCAACATACCGCTGCTCTCCGACAATTTACTGCGTAGCGCCTTTGAACACCCCGATCCATTGAGGCTAAGCATCACGCCGATCATAGCGGCACCGATCGCTTGGCACCGGCGTGCCGAGGTGCGGACGATTCTGGCAACGTTGCTTGCGTCAACACTACTTCCTTTGCAGCAATGGCCAACGCGGGAGCAACCGGTTCCAACGTTGGCCGTCAAAGACGAAAACGTCGCCGAGACACCATCGGTCAGGCAAGAAGATGTGCCAGAAGCAACGCTGCCGGACACAAGCGATCCAGATCCAGTAGCTGCGGACGACTCGGCGGCGCAAGCGACGGGCAATGCGTCAACGGGAACTGGTGAGGAAAACGCAATAGAACCCGAACCGTCAGATGCCAGTCGAACAATTTACGTTCAAATCGCCAGCGAGCTAGACCGCTCTGAAGCCATGCTCATAGTTAAGAGTTTGTATGGTCTACGGCTGAAGGGCAGTACGCCGATAATTCCGGGAATTGAAGTACGCGAAAACTCGCCAACGACAACAGAAGTTCGATGTTTCAACGTCGAAAGTTGCCGTAATGTTCCAGCAATAGTGACCGCACTCGCTGGCTCGGATATTAGGCCAGAGATTCGTGACCTAAGCGACACAGGGCTCGGCGGCGCCAGCAAACCTATCGAAATCTGGTTTTCCGACGCGGAAATTGAAGATCAGCGCAAACCTCCAGTCATTGTCCGCCGCACGGTTCCCACTCCGAAACCACCTCCACCAGTGAACGAGATTGATGAAGAGTTTGACAGACAATACGATAAGGGAAACTTCATTGAAGCTTATAATCTCAACAGCCAAAGTTGTTTATTGCGCAGCCAAAGGGGGTGTTACTGGAATGGCTATCTGCATGAAGCCGCAAAGGGCGTACCGCGCGACCTCGCGCAGGCTGAACATTGGTACCGCAAGGCATGCGATTTAGGGTATAGGCAAGCCTGCACAGACGCAGGCCGTGTTGCTCGCCTAATTGCACAAGAGGCAAGCCCAACAGCTGACTAACTCGACATGGAATCCCACATCTTCGTGGCCAAAACCTTGTCGTTAAGATAGCCAATGATGCCGTGGCGATTATCAGTGGGATTCTTGATCTTGTTGTAATTTTCGATTGAGGGGGTGACCGGAAAACATTTGCTGTCGAGCGGGTTCAATGCAACCGCGTCGGCTTCGTCATAGGCATTATACCAGGCCTTGGCGACTTTGGGATGGCCTATGGGGCGCAGCTTCTCGACAATCGCCCTTACCCCCAGCGGCGAGCCCACGGTGATGAACAGTGGCACCTCCACACCCTGCGCCTTGCGCAAAATGTCGTAAGCCACCACCGAACCCAGCGAGTGGCCCAGCATGACGAATTTGCCCGACTGCGGCATTTTTTCGATTACTATCGTGTTGATTTTCTCGCGGACGTCATCGTCGGTCAAATAAACCCAAACGTCTCGGGTAAAACGCTCGATTATGTTACCGCCCAGCCCGGGCATTGTTTCCAGTTTTTGCAGGATGCGCTGCACCCAGTTCCAGTTGAGCGGCCCGCGCTCTTGATACGCCAGCTCTTCTTCAAGCTCGCCCAGCACTCCCGCTCGCTCGGCTGCTGCTTCTGCAATGGCTCTTCGGAACTCCATAAATTCGGGGTCGATATCGCCGGGGTCACCGCGTGTGGCGACATTTGTGGGAAAAGATGCGCTTTCCTTCACCAGTTCATCGAGCTTGTCGCCATAAAAGGGCTGGCGGATATCGAACCTGTCTTCAAGGCCATCTGCCTGATCGGCAGTCAGCCCCTTTTTCCAAGTCTCTATCCATTCACTCGCCAGCTTGTCACCTCGCCCGCCTTGTGCGCGCCCATGCACCATCACCAAAACCGGTTTGCTCACGATAGTTCTCCTGATTTGGCTGCTGCAACAATCTTGTCCATCGCCTCGGGAAGGAATGTTGTCCACAACGCCGGGAAGCGGCCAGCTTTTTCCAGTACCGGCGGCAGTTCGACGTCGAAAGGTGCAAGATAATCCCATGACTGTGACAGCATCGGGCAAACCGGAACGCGCGGCATGGCGTCGGACAGTTCGGCGGGGTCCCCGCCCGCGAGCAGCCACGGATCGAAAAGGTTCGCCCGCATGTCAGACTGCATAAATTCAAGCACTGATTTCGCCTTATCGCGAAGACCTACCCCGGCATAGGCAAGTGCTGCATACAGACCGAGTGTGGGATCTTTTGACTTGCCGATGCGGATACGATCGCCGAATGCCACCGCATCTTCACGGTTCAGTGCCAGTACGCCATTTCGCGCAGCGGTCGCCGCCATTGCACGTCGGTGTTCCACCTGTTCGCGAAAATGCTCATATTCCTCCCATTCCCATGTACCCTTGGCAGGGGTGTAGGTGACACTCACCACACCTCCATTACGCACCTCCAGCGCCGCAACAAAGCGAGGCAACGCAGCAACAATGGTGCCGGAACCGTCGGCGAAGCGAATAATGGCGCTAAATGGGTTTTCCAGCGAACTGTAGTCGTTGGGATTGTTCTTGAAGCGCAGCTTTGTTTCGCCCGCGTCAGCGGTTTCGCGATCGATGCCGAACGGGCCGATCGCGAACGCCTCTTCCACCTCCGTTCCAGTCACGATCGCGCCGCTGCGCGTTTCAAAATGCGCGCTTTGCTTCGTTGCCAGTTGCGCGCGCGCTTCGTCTGCCAGCTTCATTAGAGCAATGTCATTGTTCGGTGACTTCTTGGGCTTGGCAGGAACAGTCTCAAGCGCGATAAGCTTGCGCGCAGCACGCTCGATTGCGTTTGGTTCTGCACCGACGGCGAAAGGTGTTGGATTGATGACGGGGGCACCGGGGACAATTGGCGGCGGCTGTGGTGCAAGTGCGGCGCGCGCGATATGCACCGGCTCGTCGCTTTCGATACGGAGCGACGGTAATTGCCTGGTCCTTATACCTCGCTGTCTCACGCTTCTGGTGAAAGCAAGCGGAAGTCGTTTTTTCAGCCGACGGTTGGGGAAGACCTTCGTTGGCTTGCCATCGACTTCCGTTTCCACCAGATCACCGGCTTCCGCAGCTTTGTGGATGTCCATCAACTCTTTAGTAAACAGCCCCTCATAGTCCTTCATCGCGGCGTCGACCGCGACCTCCAATGCAGGGGCGCCGACCAAAGTCGCAAAAAAAGTATCGACTTCGCATGTCCCGCCCAATGGCACGCTGGGGAACACGCTTGCACCCTTTACCTGCTGCATCTGGTAATCCTGCGGCAGCGACCGGCAAGTGTCGGCGATGAAAATGACATGCTTCAGGCGCGTCATCCGGGCAAATTCCTCGTTGGATTTGAGATTGATTGCCTCTGCAGGATCATTTGGCGCGCCGGTTAAAAGCCAGATTTCGTTTCCCGACGAATAAAAACCGTGACCGGCGAAATAGACCACCAGTTTTTCAATGGTAGGGAAATTGGTATAGGCATCTATTGTCGCAAAAATATCTGCGCGGGTTACGGGCTTATCATCGGCATCGGTGTGTGCGGTTACGTGATAGCCCTCGTCTTTGAGCCATTGCTGCATGTCCGCCGCGCCGCCTGCCGCGCCGTTCAGACGAGGCAGCCCGGTCTGGTCGACGCCGATTACGACGGCAGCGCGCGTCGTGCCCGGCGATATCTGGAGTTCTACCGGCATGGTTTTAGTCTCCATAGAGGTTAAGTGCGGCAAGGTCCCGCGGCACCATCATGCCACCGCGCTCGATAACCGCTACCGCAGGAGCATTGAGCACCCCACCCCGTTCGATCGACGGCACAGTTGGCGGATAGAGCGCATCTACAAGCTCCTTGGCCTTGGCCACCAACTGCGCGGCATCCTTGCGGATCAAGTCAGGCGATGTCATCACCTTGCGCTTGAACCCCACAAAAGCCTCTTGCACGTCGTCTTCGTCGCCATCATTCAATGCCTTGTTCAACACGGCGTAACTTTCTTTGAGATCGGGTATCTCGCCCCAGTCGGGTTTTTGGTCGGTGGCGCGTATCGAAAAGACACAATAAGCGGCATCGAGTGGTGCCCCGTTGAGCAACAACTTCCCATCGGCAGCATCAATCGACAGCGCCCCAACATCGATTTCGCCCTTTTTCTTGGCAATGACCGCGCAGCTCATCGTATGACCGAGCGTGATCGAACTATCCACGCCGACGACCAGTTTGGTATCCTCGGTCTGGCCCGCGATCAGGTCCATGCCTTCGGAGATCAGCGGCACGAACGGTTTGGCGACATTAATGAAGCTGAAGCCTGCGGCGTCTGAAACCTTGGTGACGAAATTCAGCAGCGGAGTCAGGACATTTCCCGATTTCACCGAGAACAAGCCAAGCTGAAGGTCAAAATTGCCGCCACGCCACGGGACCGGACCAAGCATCTGCTTGGTAACAGTCATTACCTTGCCGACAGAATTCTTGTCCAGCTCCGCTAGCTTGTCGGGCTTGGTAACGGCAGCAAAGGTCGCATCCTCTTCGCCTTGCTTGGACAGGTTAGCAAAACAATAGACGATGCCATGAAAGCGGGTAGCAAAGGATCGCTCTTTGTCGATGCGGAGGGAGTCGACAAACAGTTCAACATAGATCTCATCAGGTGCAATCGCCGAGACCGCCGCTCCGGGTCGTTTCACATCGGCGACAAAGGTCAGATCCTTTGATGCGCCGCTGCCGCCTATTCCCAGCAAATCATTAAACCAACCCATATCGTTTCTCCGCCTTTGTGTCTCAAAGCTCTCCAATTACCAAAGCCACGGGGCCAGCGCCATTATTCACCGCACGATTGGGCAACGATGCGCCCGCCTTTTAAATGCACGACCACGCTCCCCTCCTCGGCCTTCGCCAGTAGGCCGCGGACTTCCTTGTCGGGTGTACAACCCAGCGAAAGGGCGTCAGCTGCCCCCCGGCTGCCTGGCCGGATAAGCGCTAGGCTTTGCACATGCGGAAAGTTGAGCGCGACTTCGCGCCCCGACGCAAGCTTGATGACGATTGCGTCTTTCTCCCAGTCGATCACCGGTTCGACGATGGTTCCGTCGTCGGATTGGACCGCGACGGGATCATCGACCGCAAAATGCCCTACCCGTGCGATTCGCACCGAATCGGCACGGCCATCGCCATCAATATCTAGTGCCAACTCGGTCGGTCCGCTTGCAGGAGGCGCGGTCGGCGGCGATGCTACGGGCGCGGACGGTTCAACCTTTGGCTCCGCAGCAGTCTTCTCTGCGGCGCCTGCATGCTGCTGCTCTCCCTGGAGGCGCTGCTTGATCCGGTCGCATCCGGAAAGCATCGGCATGGCAGCGAGCGCGGCAGCCGTAACGGCTGTGGCAAAGACTCGATCAGGCAATCCGGATATGCGCATGATTATGGTGTCCAGGTGAGTGCTTGCAAAGACCTTCCTTGATCAATTGCGGATCATTGAACAATATCACTGCATTCGCATGGCGTTTGCGCACCAGTTGGAAGAAACTACGCATGCGGCCCCGATCATAGCCGGGATCGGTGTACGCCATGGGCAGGTTTTTGCCATCCTTTCGGAATGGCCGCGTATCAACTTCATTGCCCTTTCGATGCCCCTTGTGAGGTGGATCGAATGAAGTGCCCCCCGGATGCGACATATCCCCATAAGCAACGGGTACCGGACTTTGCAGTGCCCACGCCTCGGCAAGCTGGATCAGCTGTTTCACAAACAGCGTCGTACCATAGCGATCTTCTCCTTGGGGATTGTCGGGATTGTAGATGACGAAACCGGCGCCAGCAGAGGGAAGCTGCGTGTTGACCGGGCCCGATATGCCGGGCTTGGGTTGCGGATAGGTCGATGAAGAGGCGTTCGCCGCTCCGGCTGCGGGAGCAGCGCTTGTTGTTACCGCCTGCACGTCTCCCGGCTCGGGAAATGGGCCGCCAGCGGCAAGTTCTGCCGCAAGCGCTGCCTGTGCATCCCCACATTCGTTAATGAAGCGGTTCTTCAGGCTTTGCTGGGTCTTCGCTAGCTTGACCTTCGAGAAATAGACCAACCGGCCGGTTTCAGGATCGACGCGGCCACGTTCAGCATAGACTGCGTCAATCAACGCCTTGTCATAACCCGGTTTATTCCGATTGATCGGAACCATGTCGTTGGCTCGCTGAAATATCCTCGCACCGCCCGAGCCCCCATGGTGGACCGCGGTAGACCAGGCAACATCACGTAGAGTGTGACTGTGGGTTTCATAATGCAGGTCGATTGCCGTCGCGTCGTTTAGGTCATCGACAAGCTTACGGTAATGTGTGCGCTCGATATAAGCATGCTGCGCCTGGTGGAATTTGGTCGGCTCTTGTTCACCGATTGTCTTCCACGTGTCGGAGAAAGCCTTCGTACCGGCCTCGGCGCTGCCAAATTTGGAAGCCCAGGGGTTGCCTTCGGTTTTCAGGAAATCTTGCGGTGTCCCACGCTTGCTTGCCATCTGATAGGAACCGTAAGAAATTCCGCCGGGGTCATCTATCCCGCCAGATACGGTCGCCGGCCCCCGGCCAGATGTTTCATATTGCTTCGATAGTTCGCCAAGTGGTTTAGTTTTGAACGGGGCCGACCCAACCGTTTTGGCTGTATCAACACCAGAGACTGAGACAGAAACAGAAGGAGAATTCGTCGGAATTTTCAACTTTTGTCCCGGATAGATTAGATGCGCTCGTTCAGGCGTAATTTTGTTGAGCAACATAAGATGCTCGAGCTTCACGCCGAATGATTTGGCAATTTTCGTCAAATTGTCTTTGGGTTTGACAGTATATTGATCCGTTGATGGTCTTATTGTCACAGCTTCCCCTCCCCAAGAAAAATTTCTATAAGCTACAGCGTCTCAGAACAATGTCCTCGGGTTACATAGCAGGTCTGTTTCGTCACTTCCACAATGGACAGACGCTGTTGAGACAAATCCTCGCGAGCTAATAATTGCCCAGTTCAGCAGCCTTCGCACGTGATCACAATCACGGAACGGCACGCCACAAATGCTATTTCGCTGCCTGATAACGCGAAGCGGCACTATATGGCTAAGTTGAATGACCTTCGCGATGTGTCGAGCCGCAACGCTGCGGCCACTTCATAAATTTATACTCGTGTCCGAGCGTTTTGACTCGGTTTGCGATTTCAGACACAAAACTCACGAATTGCGCTTTCAAACCTATTTGGCTGAAAGACATCGCAGCGTAGGATTCAGGCTGACTGACGGAGAATTAGGCGCGATTTGGCGAGCCGATCTACAGCGAACCCTCGAAGTCCGGCAGCCGTTTAGCGATCAATGAAGAAAGCAAGATCGCTGTATCAACCGCCGCATAAGGCTGAAACCGATCCACGACAGCTTGAATCCCCTGTGTATCGCGAGCAACGATCCGCGCCAAAAAGCAATCTGCGCCTGTGGTATAGTCTGCCTCGATGACTGCAGATGTGTCGCGGAGCAACTGCTCAACTCTCTGCGTTTCACCGAACTTGGCCGTGATCCGCAGTTGGGCGACAATGCTATAACCGAATATCGTGTAGTCGATGATCGTGGTATAGCCCCGGATCGCGCCAGCGTCTTCGATCTTGAGCAGGCGATCACTAACGCTGGGGCTGGACATTCCGACCCTTTCGCCAAGCGACTTCATCGAAGCGCGGCCATTCTCGGTCAGCGCCGCAATTATCTCCCGATCGGTTTCGTCGAGTTGCCGGGTTACATATCGGCTTCGGTTCATTGTCTACCCCTAGCTGGATGACACCAGCGGGGCCTTGTGATTGCGAAGGCAGATGACCCCGCCTACGCGCAAAATCTGGAAAGCTTCGCGAGCAAGGTGCGCGGTCTGCTTTCATCGACCCTGCTCCGCACGCTCGCGGTTATCGCAGTTATCGTTACCGGACTGCTCTGGTTTACGGGCCGGGCTTCGACTGCTGTGCTGGTCACGGTCATCATCGGGATCGCCATCGTCTTTTCGGCGGATGCGATTGTCGGCGCGATTGCGGGATAGCGCCATGACCGACGACGAAGCCCCGACCAAGAACACCCTGTTCCTCGCAGTAACGCGCCCGGCGTTGTGGGCAGGGATTCCGATCGAGGCTGCGGTGCTGCTGCTCATTTCGAGCGCCTCGGTGCTGATCTGGAGCAACAGCCCGCTCTACACCGCGCTGGTCGTCATGTTCGGCTATTCGATTTCGCGGCTGATTGTCCGCCACGATGTCAACGCCTTCCGCCTGCTGTTCCTGTGGGGTCGCACCAAGCTGGGCAACCGCAATCGCGCCTTCTGGGGCGGTAGCAGCTATTCGCCGCTGCCCTTGGCTGGGCTAAGCCGCAAGGGATTTGCCCGTCGTGGCTAGGCTGGACGCGACCACCAACGCGGTGCCGCTGAAAGTTGCGCAACGCGATGCAGACCCGACGAAGTTCCTTCCATACGCACGGCACATGAACGAAGACATGGTGGCGCTCGATTCCGGCGACATCATGCTGACATTCGAACTGCAAGGCCGTGCTTTCGAGACCGCCGATGTCCGCGACCTCAACGACTGGCACACCAAGCTCAACGGCCTGCTCCGCAACCTCCACGATGAACGGCTTTCAATCTGGACGCATCTGATCCGCCTGCGCGTCGATCAATATCCTGGAGGCACGTTCATGTCCGGCTTCGCCGCCGATCTCGACCGCGCCTATTTCGGGCGGATCAACCGGGAGCGGATGTTCATTAACCGCTTTTTCGTCACATTGGTAATCCGCCCCGGTGCCACGGGCAGCGACAAGATCATCCAGTTGTTCAAACGCAGAGTGTCCAATGCTCGTTCGACCGGGACCTCTCGCTAGGCTGTGATCGCGTGTCTTGACGACTTGGAAAAGCGCAAGGTTTACGAGCCTTGCACAGAATTGAATGTCCGCTATTCGACATGAGGTCCCAAAAAGCCGACGTTTCGGGCTCCTCCAACACTGACGGCATAGCACTAAAGCCCCGCCCGGCAGAACCGGACGGGGCTTGATTGCGTTGGTCAGTTGCCGTTTGAGGTGCGGGCACGTGACCAGATCAGGTTGAAGGTCTTGGCGTCTTCGTCGGCGAACAGGCTGGCGAAGATCGGGGCGTTGAAGCTGGGATCGTCGAGCTTGATCGAAAGATAGTCGCGGCCTTCCTTGCTGGTCTTGGTCCAGGCTGCTCCGATTTCGGCCTTCGCCACGAACACCCGGTGGGAGGGGGCGTTTTCCTTTTCGCTCGCTTCCTCGGCGACGAAGGTGACGTTCTTCTTCTGCAAGCTCATCGTGACGATTTCGCCGGTGTAGTTGGTGTCGCCGGACTTTTTGAATGTGCCGATATTTGCCATGATTCAGTTCCTTGTGTTGGTCGAACCCCGCGTTCATTCGCGGCCTCGATGGCTGGTTAAAGGCAGGGGCTTGCCCTGCTGCACCCGTAGGGCCGCAACGCAGTGGAGGACGGTGCAGACCGGAGTTTCTTGGTTCCGCGAGGAATGGGCGCCGTCGGGGTCCCCATCGCGCAGCGATGGGGTGGCAAGGCCAGGGGAAGAAACTTCGGACTGCCCCGTTGAAGCAAGGGGCAAGAGGCGCAGCCGTAGGGTGTGGCGGAAAGCAGGACACAGCGGCTGTCATTGGAACGGACATAATCCTCGATGGCCTTGTAGCGTTTGCCCTCGCGGTTACGTAGGTTGTGGCTCTCGTCGATCAGGACAGTCCGATAGCGCTTCAATTCCTTCAATTCGGACTCGACGCGCGAAAGCGAGACGATTTTGGCGTTGAGTTCATATGTCTCAACATAGTCGTGCCACATATCGAGGAGGTTCTTGGGGCAGATGATCAGGCTACGACCGTCCACCTCTTCAACGATTTTGAGAAGGGCTGACGCCATGATGGATTTGCCAAGTCCGACGACATCGCCGATTACCACACCACCGCGTTTGTTGAGGTGATGAGCCGCAACCTTCACAGCACTGGTCTGGAAATCGAACAGCTTGTCGCCAAAAATCCGGGGGATGCGAAACTCGGATTGGCCATGCCGCGCTTCTTGCGCGAGATGATAAGCGATCTTCAAATACACATGGTAAGGCTCGACCAGTCTCTCTCCCGCCCAACTTTCTTCGATAATCGTCGCCAGTTGTTCCGAAATGTCGATGCACCAACGGTCGTTCCAGCGATCTTCAAACCATGCCGCCAGCTTGTCGCAAGCATCGTGATCCATCACATCGACATTCAACTCGCCCTGGAGCGAAAGGCCCGCAAAGGTCAGATTGCTACTGCCAACAAACCCCACTTTCGGATTGATCGGATCAGATCGGTGCAGCAGGTAGAGCTTGGCGTGAAGCTGGTGCTTCAAGAACAGCTTTACGGTCACTTTTCCGCCACGAATTTGCCGGGCCAGACGCCGCAGACCGGCTTCGTCATCATTGCTCGGCGAACCGAGAGCAAGTTGGGCGCGAAACTCCTCGGCTAGCTCCTTTTTCAATTCCAAGGCACGGGCATTGTCGATTCCGTCGTCATGGAACGCAGTTGCTAGTTTTTCCCGCAATCCCTTTTCAGGAGACTTGTGCATCCCGACAAGAAGGCGACAAGCATTACCATCCTGACCAGACCAACCTTCGATATGTTCATCAATTTTGCGCCATCCACGCAAATTGAAGTAGCCGACGCAGAAATCAGCACTCTTGGAGACTGACAAGACTTTGCTCAATTCAGGCAATAAAGCATTGTCGATGTTGTCAAAAATTCTCGGCATAGATTGCTTACTCAGGATTTAGCGTTGATTCTCTGCCTAACAGCAGGGGCTGGATTGTAGAAGCGAGATGATAGCGCGCATAACGCCGTTCACCAGTGCGGATCAGCGCACCCTTTTCGATCAGGTCGTTCAAATCACGGGTCGCGGTGGCTAGGCTGGCATCTGTGATCGTCCGGTAATTCCCGGCACTCAACCCACCCGCAAAGCCGTCTGGCCCTTCGCGGAACAAGCGAAGCAGCGCCTTTTCCTGCCGTTCGTTGATTTGCCCGCGCAAGCGATCGAGCAGCCGCGTCTTGTCGATCAGGAAGCGGATACGGGTGATCGTCCGGCCCTGCGCCTCGATGACAATATCGGCAAACCATGTCAGCCAGGCGTCGATGTCGTTGCTTTGGCTGCCGAGTTGAAGCGCGGCATAATAGGCTTTACGGCGGCGATGGATCGTTTCCGCGAGAGCCGTCAGCGTCGAGGCCGCAAGGTTTTGCGCCAAAGCCTTTTCAGCAATCGCCCGCCCGATACGGCCATTGCCATCCTCAAAGGGATGGATGCTCTCGAACCACAGGTGCGAGATGGCCGCACGGGTGATGGCCGGAAGCGGATTTGCTGACGATGGGGCGCTGTCGTTGAACCACGCGATGAAGCGGGACATTTCCGCAGGAACGGTATCGGAAGGCGGTGCCTCGAAATGTACGCGCGGGGCATGTAGTGCGCCCGACACAATCTGCATCGCGTCTTCATGGCTACGGTAGCGCCCGATGTCGGCAATATCGCGCCGCCCGTTCATCAACATCGCGTGCCATGCGAACAGGGTCTGGTCGTCAAGCGCCGCAGCATGGTTGCGATACACATCGGCCATCAATTCGGCGGCCCCGGCCTCTGCCGCACTGGCGCGGCGCTGGTCGGTGGCAAAGCCCAGATGTCGCGCGAGTGACGACTGGACGCTGGCGCGGTCGAGGATTTCTCCCTCGATGGCGGAGCTATCGACCACTTCTTGAGAAATCAGTTCGACGGTCAGGCCATCACGCGCATCGGCGTCAAGGTGGTGCAGCGCGCCAATGACAACGCCGGAGCCTTTCAGGAATTGCTCTTCGGACGCGCGGATGCGATCCGCGTCGAAGCGAAAATCAGGCCAGTCGGGAAGCTGCCAATTCCAGCGCATGATGGATAAGATGCCTTTCTATCAATCACGATATAGCATGAAAATGATTGATAAAGCGATAGCCAATCAATCATCAGGGGGATGACGCTGCGCGGTGCTGTTTGCGGCGATGGCCGAATCCCGTCCGGGATTCCTGCGGCCACCATGACAATGCCGTTCGATTGTCATTTCGCGGAAGCGGGGTGCAGCCCGACCGGGCCGCTGCACCCCGCTGGCGCATGACCCCGCCACCGTTCGGCGGCGCAAATGGATCATGCCGAAGGGGCTGGTGCGGACGGGGGGACTTGAACCCCCAAGGGCAATGCCCGACGGATTTTCTTACCCGCTACGGCTTTCGCCGCCGCCCGTAAGGGCGTTTGGAGTCTGGACTATCCCTTCACCGTGCCACGGCAAGCCGTGGTTTAGGTGCTGCCCGTCTAGTCTCTACACCTTCCGCAGTACTTTCGCGCTGCGGCTTGGCTCGGGATTGCCAGTTTAAAGGTTTCCCCGAATTTGAGCAGTTCTGCATCGTGGGTTTCCCCGCGAGCACTCAAGATTGGTTTAAGTCCGTTGCGTCTACCGATTTCGCCACGTCCGCATTTCCATGACTACCTATAGAGGGGCGATGATTTTTAGCCAAGCGAGATATTGGTCAGCCGTTGTACGATAATTCCTATTCAATATAAAAGTCTACAACGTCTGCCATTGCGCCGCACGCGGCTGCATAGTTGTCAAAGCCGAGGCGGCCCATTAGGTCAACGGTCTTATGCCCCCGATTATAGAGATATCCGGCCTGTCCAAAACCTATGCCAGCGGCGAACAGGCGTTGAAGTCGGTCGATTTGCAGATCGCGAAGGGTGAAATCTTCGCATTGCTCGGGCCAAATGGCGCGGGCAAGACGACGATGATTTCGATCGTCTGTGGGATTGTGACGCCCAGCGGTGGTAGCATTCTAGTAGGCGGCCGCGACCATCAGAAGGATTTCCGCAAGGTCCGCCAGATGATCGGATTGGTGCCGCAGGAACTGCACACCGATGCCTTTGAGAAGGTCATCTCCACCGTCAATTTTAGCCGCGGACTGTTCGGATGTAAGCGTAACCCCGCTTTCATCGAGCAATTGCTGCGCGACCTGTCGCTTTGGGACAAGCGCGACGCGAAAATCATGGAGCTGTCAGGCGGAATGAAACGGCGGGTGATGATCGCCAAGGCATTGAGCCACGAGCCCGAAATTCTGTTTCTGGACGAACCCACCGCAGGCGTCGATGTCGAGTTGCGCCGTGACATGTGGTCGATGGTGCGCGCGCTTCGTGAACGCGGTGTCACCATTATCCTGACAACGCATTATATCGAAGAGGCCGAGGAAATGGCCGACCGGGTGGGCGTCATCAGCAATGGCGAGTTGATCGTAGTCGAAGAGAAGAACGCGCTGATGCGCAAATTGGGACGCAAGACATTGACGCTCAATCTGGCCGAACCGCTCGCGGAATTGCCCGACGGTCTTGCCGACTGGGATCTGACGCTGGCCGCGGACGGGCATGAGCTGGTTTACGAGTTCGACACGCAGGCCGATGCCACTGGCGTGCCGTCGCTGCTCCGCCGGATGAGCGACCTCGGATTGTCATTCAAGGATCTACACACAAAGCAAAGCTCGCTCGAGGATATTTTTGTCGGCCTCGTCCACAAAAAGGAGGATGCGGCATGATCGGCAACTGGACCGGTATCTGGGCGCTTTACCGTTTCGAAATGGCGCGCTTCGGGCGTACCGCCTGGACCAGCCTGATGTTGCCGGTCGTGATGACCTGCCTCTATTTCGTCGTCTTCGGCTCGGCCATTGGCAGTCGCATGGCCGAAGTGGGCGGTGTGCCTTACGGCGCGTTTATCGTGCCCGGCCTGATGATGCTGACGATGTTTACCGAAAGCATCAACAACGCCTCGTTTGGCATCTACCTGCCCAAATGGACGGGCACGATTTACGAGATGCTATCCGCGCCGATGTCACCGCTCGAAATGGTCATCGCGTATGTCGGCGCGGCGGCGAGCAAGTCGATCCTGATCGGCTGTATCATCCTTGCGACCGCGAACCTGTTCGTCGATGTGCAAATCGCGCACCCGTTTCTGATGGCGCTTTTCATGGTGCTGATTGTCATCACCTTTTGCCTGTTCGGGTTCATCATCGGAATTTGGGCGAAAAGTTTCGAACAGTTACAGGTCATCCCGTTCCTCGTCGTCTACCCGCTGACCTTTCTCGGCGGCGCCTTTTACGCTATCGATATGCTTCCGCCGCTGTGGCAGAAACTGACCCTGTTCAATCCGATGATTTATCTGATCAGCGGTTTCAGATGGACGTTCTTCGGCAAGGGCGATGTCGGAATAGAGGTCAGCATCGCGGCAATCGCGATCTGCCTCGTCACTTGTCTCGCGGTTATTTCATGGATGTTTAGAACAGGCTATCGGCTGAAAAGCTAGGGAACTGCTCTCTCGACAAAACGTCGGGATTTTATGTTAAAACGGCAGGACGATTAGACGGTTGGACGTTTCCAAAAATTCCGTCTGACCGTCTCCCCGTCCTGCCGTTTTTACCGGTTGCGGCTTATTTATTAAGCCGCTCGCGCACTTCCTTACCTGGCTTGAAATAAGGCACGCGCTTTGAAGGCACATCAACCGACGCACCAGTGCGCGGATTGCGGCCCTTGCGCGGGACTGCGGTCACGCGTCGAAAACGCCCCGAATCCGCGCAATTCTACGCGCCCGCCATCGGCAAGCCGCTGGATAATCTGGTTGAAGAAAAGATCGACGATCTTTTCGATTTCCTCGGTTTTGAGCTCGGGATTTTCGGCTTCGAGCTTCTTGATCAATTCTGACCTGATCATGGGCACATTCCTTCTGCGTGGCTGTCGGGCGCAAAACCCGCCAGCGATGCCATGCGACCGACAGGCATCATGATATGACAACGGAGGCAAAGTTGACAGAAAATTTTTGATTTTACAATGCGGTTGCGTGTGCAGACGTTTGCATTCGGCAAGAAAAAACCCGCCCTTGCGATCAAGGGCGGGTTTTGTGTCCCAAAAATAGAACTTTGGTTAGAAAGCCGTGGCTTACTTCTTCGCGCCTTTCAGCGCTTCGCCAAGAATGTCGCCAAGCGATGCGCCCGAGTCGGACGAACCATATTGCTCGACCGCCTGCTTCTCTTCGGCGAGTTGAAGCGCCTTGATCGAGAAGTTGGGCTTCTTCGAACGGTCGAAGCCGGCAACTTGCACGTCGAACTTCTGGCCAACCTGGAAACGGTCAGGACGTTGTTCGTCGCGGTCACGGCCAAGGTCGGCACGCTTGATGAAGCCGGTTGCGCCATCATCGCCAGCCTGCACTTCAAGGCCGCCATCGCGGACTTCAAGCACGGTAACGGTAACCGTTGCACCCTTCTTCAGGCCGCCAGCCGAAGCAGCGCCGGCTGCCGATGGGGCACCCTTTTCAAGCTGCTTGATGCCAAGCGAAATGCGCTCTTTCTCGCCGTCGATGTCAAGCACGATGGCCTTGATCGTTTCGCCCTTGCGGTGAAGGTGAAGCGCTTCTTCGCCAGTGATGCCCCATGCGATATCGGACATGTGGACCATGCCGTCGACGTCGCCATCGAGGCCAATGAACAGGCCGAATTCGGTCGCATTCTTGACTTCGCCTTCGACGGTCGAACCGACCGGGAACTTGTCGGCAAACGATGCCCATGGATTGTCGTGCGCTTGCTTGAGGCCAAGCGAAATGCGGCGCTTTTCCATGTCGATGTCGAGAACGACAACGTCGACTTCCTGGCTGGTCGAAACGATCTTGCCGGGATGGACGTTCTTCTTGGTCCAGCGACATTTCCGAAACGTGGACCAGACCTTCGATACCGGCTTCCAGCTCGATGAACGCGCCATATTCGGTGATGTTGGTGACGGTGCCGTGAGAGCTTTGTGCCGACCGGATATTTGGCAACCGCTGCATCCCAAGGATCGCTTTCCAGCTGCTTCATGCCAAGGCTGATGCGCTGTGTGTCCTTGTTGATGCGGACGATCTGCACCTTGACGGTGTCACCGATGTTGATGACTTCGCTCGGGTGGTTGATGCGCTTGTAGCTGATGTCGGTGACATGCAGCAGGCCGTCGATGCCGCCGAGGTCAACGAACGCACCATAATCGGTGATGTTCTTGACGACGCCGTCGATGATCTGGCCTTCGGCGAGGTTCTGGATCAGGCCGGTGCGCTGTTCTGCGCGGGTTTCTTCGAGGATGGCGCGACGCGAAACAACGATGTTGCCACGCTTGCGGTCCATTTTCAGGATGACGAAAGGCTGCGCGATATCCATCAGCGGGCCAACGTCGCGCACGGGGCGGACATCGACCTGGCTGCCGGGAAGGAACGCCACTGCGCCGCCAAGATCGACGGTGAAGCCGCCCTTGACGCGGCCGAAGATGACGCCATCGACGCGGTTGCCAGCGTCGAATTCGCCTTCGAGGACATCCCATGCGGCTTCGCGGCGGGCACGGTCACGGCTGAGCATGGCTTCGCCGTTCATATTTTCTACGCGGTCGACGAAAACTTCGACTTCGTCGCCAACCTTCAGGTCGGCTTTCTGGCCGGGCATCGCGAATTCACGCAGAGCCACGCGGCCTTCCGATTTCAAACCGACGTCGATGACAGCATGGTCATTGTCGATTGCGGTAACGGTACCTTTTACTACGCGGCCTTCAAAGCCGCCATCTGCGCCGCCGAGTGATTTGTCGAGCATTGCCGCGAAATCGTCGCGGGTCGGGTTTGGCGAAGTTGCCATGTTTGAGTGATCCTAACTTAACGTTTTTATCCGGCCAATCGGTTGGTTCCGATGGTCTTTGACCAGAAATGCCCCATTGCCCGAATAGCAATAAGGCGCTCGTTTTAAGAGGTGTTGGAGTGCAACGCCCCGCCGTTTACGCTCAGGTGAAGCTTGGCTTCCACCAGCGCAATCGCGGCTTGAACGGCTGCGCCTATAGTCAAATCGCCGGTATCAAGCAAGAGCGCGTCTTCGGCGGGCTTTAACGGTGCATCGGCGCGGCCCATATCGCGTTCGTCGCGGGCGTGAATGTCGGCGAGAATATCGACAAAGCTGACATGCTGATCGCGCGCCACCATCTCGGCATGACGCCGTCGTGCACGGATTTCGGCGGGTGCGGTGACGAACAGCTTCACATCGGCATTGGGCGCAATGACGGTGCCGATATCGCGCCCGTCGAGCAGCGCGCCGCCGGGCTGGTTGGCAAAATCGACCTGACGCTTGTTGAGCGCGGCGCGGACTGCCGGGTGGATGGAAACCCGGCTGGCCAGCCCGCCGATTTCCTCGCTGCGCAAAACCGGATCGTCGAGCAGCGCATCATCGAATTCGCAAGCGGCCAGCGCATCACCCGCATCGTCGGCATCGCCACCATTCAACTGCACCTGCCGCCCAACCGCACGGTAGAGCAGCCCCGTGTCCATAAACGGCAACCCGAAATGCGCTGCCAGCGCCTTGGCGAGTGTGCCTTTGCCGGAGGCGGTGGGGCCATCGACCGCGATGATCATTCCACACTCTCGTCCGAAGCTACCTTTTTAGAGGCAATCTTTTTTAGTCTCAGTTTATTTACATCGTTACGATTGTTCGGCTGCGTGGCTTGATCAGGATTTTTACTTTTGGCGGATTTTGGCACATTGACATGAACTCTTTTGGCGTGTGGATTTGATATCTTCAGGCCAACGATCTCGGCCAATCGTTGATTTTTCTTGGCTCTCTTATCACGCCGTGCCGCGCTTTTTATTCGGGCTGCGGCTCGTAATGTGGACGCTGTAACTTTCTTCTTAGGACCGGTTGACGGGGCTCTGTTGGGTATCAAATCAATCTCAGACTGCGAACGCCCGTGCAATTGTTTCAGCAGGTTCTCGAACGTCGGAAAACTCGTCGCAATCGGCGATACATCATCGACCGTAACGCCATGATAGCTATGCTGCCCAGCTACCGCGAAGCTCATCGCGATGCGGTGATCGAGCGCGCTGGCGACTGTTGCGTTGCCTTCCAGTGGTTCGCCGCCGGTACCTTCTATCACAAGGCCGTCTTCGCGTTCTTCGACGTTTGCGCCGATCGCCTTCAGGCCGGTTGCCATCAACGCCAGCCGGTCACTTTCCTTGACGCGGAGCTCATCGAGGCCGCTGGTCACCGTCCGCCCCTGCGCCACGCTGGCTGCGACGAAGAACACGGGAAACTCGTCAATCATGCTGGGCGCAACATCGGGTGGCACTTCGATGCCGCGCAAAACCGAATGCCGCGCGGTGATGTCGGCGACCGGCTCGCCACCGACTTCGCGTTCGTTCGAATAGGTCAGGTCAGCGCCCATCGCCTCCAGCATCTTGTAGATGCCGGTGCGCGTCGGGTTCATGCCGACATGGGTGACGGTGACTTCGCTGCCGGGCGTAATCAGCGCAGCGACAATCGGGAAGGCGGCGGACGAAGGGTCGCCGGGGACTTCGATCGTCTGCGGCTTCAACTCGGCCTCTCCGGTCAGGCGGATATGACGGACGCCGTCGGCATCGACCTCAACGGTCAAATCCGCGCCAAAGCCGCGCAGCATGCGCTCGCTATGGTCGCGGGTGGGGACGGGTTCGATGACTTCGGTGATACCCGGCGCGTTGAGCCCCGCCAGCAGCACCGCGCTCTTCACCTGAGCCGAGGCAACCGGCAGTCGGTAGCTGATCGGTATCGCAGGCACCAACCCGCGCACCATCAAAGGCAAGGTGCCACCGGGGCTGGCGGTAAACTCCGCGCCCATCAGGCTGAGCGGGTCAATCACGCGGCCCATGGGGCGTTTGGAAAGGCTCGCATCGCCAATAAAGGTCGCGGTCAGCCGGTGGCTGGCGACAAGCCCCATCAACAGCCGCGTCGAAGTCCCGCTATTGCCCATATCGAGCGCGCCTGCCGGTTGCATCAGTCCGCCGACGCCGACGCCGTGGACGGTCCAGCTCCCGTCGCCAGTGCGCTCTATTGTGGCCCCCATTGCCCGCATCGCGGCGGCAGTGGCGAGGACATCTTCGCCTTCGAGCAATCCTGTTATCCGGCTTTCTCCGACTGCCAGCGCGCTCAGCATCAATGAGCGGTGCGAAATCGACTTGTCGCCGGGAACGCGGACGGTGCCGCGCAGCGGGCCGCTGGCACTGAATGTCCGGGGCTGGGGATGGGAACTGTGCATAGGCGGCTGCTTTGCTGCGCGTCGGCTTTCAAGTCAACGGCAACACAAATTTTTGACAGCGGCGGTTCGCTGTGGCAAAGGCCGCGCCAACCGACGCTCGAGTCACAGCCGTGACCCGCGTTTCAAGCAATTTTATCGAAGGATTTGAGCCTGCCATGATCAAGGCTGAATGGGGAACCAAGCGCACCTGCCCGAAATGCGGCACGCGTTTTTACGATTTGACCAAGGATGCGCCGGTCGAGTGCATCGAATGCGGCAACCAGTGGACGCCCGAGCCTGTGCTGAAATCGAAACAGCCTATGCCGTTCGAAGAAGTCGAGAAGAAGAAAGACGATGCCGATCTGGCCGATGACGATCTCGATATCGATGTTGATGCTGTGGACGGCGACGTTTCGCCTGACAATGATGTCGACCTTGGCGGTGACGAAGATCTGGGCGTTGCCGGCACCGAAGGCGATGCAGACGAGATTTAATGCTTCGCGCTTGATATCTCGGGGAGCGCCCGCTAGTGGCGCTCCTCACCAAATAGCCGCCTTGGTCGCGGCAGGATGGGGCCTTAGCTCAGCTGGTAGAGCGCTTCGCTGGCAGCGAAGAGGTCAGGGGTTCGACTCCCCTAGGCTCCACCAACCTTCGCTAAAGCTTCGGCTGGCAGGCCAGATGAAACTTTAGCGAAGGTTGTCCGCCGAAGCCGCAGGCGTAGGAGGACTGGTTGAGATGCGGCATCATGTCTACATTATCCAAAGCGAGACTGACCCAAATCAGTTTTACACCGGAATGTGCAAAGACATCGCTTCCCGCCTAGCCGACCACAACTCGGGTAAATCGTCTCACACAGCAAAGTACAAACCTTGGAAGCTAATCTTCCATTGCTGGTTCGAAGACCCTGCCAAGGCCCTTGAATTCGAAAAATATCTAAAATCCGGTTCAGGACGCGCCTTCGCTTCCAAGCGTCTGCGCTAGCAAAACCGGCCATACTCCCCTAAAGGGCAACCCATGCATTTTCTCGACCAAGCCAAAATTTTCATTCGCTCCGGTGCGGGCGGGCCGGGGGCGGTCAGTTTCCGGCGCGAGAAATATGTCCAATATGGCGGTCCCGATGGCGGCAATGGCGGCAAGGGCGGCAACATCATTTTTGAAGCCGTCGCTGGCCTCAATACCCTGATCGACTTCCGCTATGCCCAGCATTTCAAGGCACAGCGCGGCATTCAGGGCATGGGGCGTGACCGGCACGGCGCTTATGGCGAAGACCTTGTCATCAAGCTGCCGGTTGGCACGCAAGTGCTCGCGGACGATGAAGAGCGCACGTTGCTGCTTGACCTGACCGAAGTCGGCCAGCGAGTCGTGTTCCTGAAAGGCGGCGATGGCGGGCGTGGGAATGCGTCTTACAAGACCTCGACCAACCGCGCGCCGACCCAGCATGGGCCGGGCTGGCCCTATGAAGAAATGTATGTCTGGCTGCGGCTGAAGCTGCTGGCCGATGCAGGCCTTGGTCGGGATGCCCAATGCGGGCAAATCGACCTTCATCAATCAGGTGTCGAACACCAAAGCCAAGGTCGGAGCGTATCCGTTCACGACGATCCGTCCGCAACTTGGCGTGGTCAGCCACAAATCGCGCGAGTTTGTGCTTGCCGATATTCCGGGGCTGATTGCGGGTGCGGCAGACGGCGTCGGCATTGGCGACCGGTTTCTTGGGCCATATCGAACGCTGCCAGATCCTCATCCACCTGATCGATGCGACGCAGGACGATCCCGTATTGGCGTGGCAGACCGTTTGCGATGAACTTGCCGATTATGGGGCAGGGCTTGAAGACAAGCCGCAGATTGTCGCGCTCAACAAGGGCGATTTGCTTGATCCCGAATTGATGGCCGATATCGCGGCGCAATTGCAGGCGGCTGGCGCACTGGATGTGATCGCGATTTCGGGCGCAACCGGGCAGGGCGTGCCCGAAGTGCTCGACCGCGTGCTCGAAGCACTTCCCGCCAAGAGCGGACTTGAATCTACGCAAAACACCGGGATTTCGGAAGACGGGACATGGTCGCCGATCTGAACCCCGCCGCCTTCCTGCCGACAACTTGCCCGCTTCTGGTGGTCAAGGTCGGCTCGTCGCTGCTGGTCGCAGCCCGATGGCAGCGTGCGGCGCGAATGGCTGGAAACTTTGGTCGCTGATATCAGTAAACGGCATCAGGCAGGGCAGCGGATCATCATCGTGACCTCCGGCGCGATTGCGCTGGGTGCGCGGCGCATGGGTTTTGACAAAGGCGGGCGGGCGAGTCTGGCCGATGCGCAGGCGGCGGCTTCGGTCGGGCAGATTATCCTCTCGGGCATTTGGGCAGAGTTGTTGGGCGCGCAAAGCCTGGCGGCGGCGCAGATGCTGGTGACGCTCGATGATCTTGAAGACCGGCGGCGCTATCTGAATATCGCGGCGACTCTCGACCGGTTGCTCGGTGCAGGCGCGGTGCCGGTCATCAACGAAAATGACAGCGTCGCGACCGAGGAAATCCGTTTTGGCGATAATGACCGTTTGGCGGCGCGGGTTGCGCAGGCTGCGGGTGCGGCGGGGGTCGTGCTGCTCTCCGATGTCGACGGCCTGTATGACCGCCCTCCGCATCATCCCGGCGCTGTTCTATTGCCTGTGGTCGGGAAGATCGACGGACGTGTGCGCATCATGGTCGCCGAAGGTTCGTCGTCGGGCATGGGCTCGGGCGGGATGGCATCGAAGCTTGATGCCGCCGATATCGCGACGCGCGCCGGTATCGGTCTCACTATTTGCTCGGGCCTGCGCGACCATCCGCTGGCGGCGCTTGATGCAGGTGGGCCGTCGACTTTCTTTGCCCCGCGCGAAGGCGGTTCGGCGCGCAAGAGCTGGCTTGGCGGGCGGTTGACCGTAAAAGGCCGCATCCGCGTCGATGACGGTGCGGTCCGTGCGCTAACGGCTGGCAGCAGCTTGCTTCCGGCAGGCGCGCTGAGCGTTGAAGGCGAATTCAAGCGCGGCGACGTGATCGACATTAGCGCCGATGACGGCGTTGCGATTGCGCGCGGGCTTTCCGAATATGATGCGATCGATGCTGCGCGGATTTGCGGCCACCGTTCGGGCGAACTTGAGGCGATTCTCGGCACCGTCCCGCGGTCTGTGCTCGTCCATCGTGATCAGTTGGTGCTGCTTTGAAGACAGTTGCATTGACCGGCGCGACTGGGTTTGTCGGGCGGGTGACGCTTGACCGGTTGCTGGAAGCCGGATGGCACGTGCGGGCGCTGACGCGGCGTGACCAACCCAAGCGCGCAGGTGTGACGTGGGTGCATGGCAGTCTTGATGATGCCGCAACCCTTCGACAATTATGCGAGGGTGCCGACTGCCGTGCTGCACATCGCCGGCGTCGTCAACGTGCCCGATGCAGCAGGGTTTGAAGCTGGTAACGTCACAGGTACCGCAAATATGCTGAGCGCGGCAAAAGAGGCAGGAATTAAACGCTTCGTCCATGTCTCGTCGCTTGCGGCCAAGCATCCCGAGCTGTCGATGTATGGTGCCAGTAAGGAACGCGCCGAGAAACTGGTCGGCACTTCTTTGCTCGACTGGACAATCATCCGCCCGCCCGGAGTGTACGGCCCCGGCGATACCGAAATGTTCGACATGTTCCGTCTTGCGCAAAGGGGCTGGGCATTATTGCCGCCGCGCGGTCGGGCGTCGTGGATTTACGTCGACGATCTGGCGCGATTGTTAGTCGCTTTGCTGCCCGCGCATGACGATGCCACCGCGCGGATATTCGAGGCCGATGACGGTACCGAAAAAGGCTGGAGTCATGATGGTTTTGCCCGCGCAATGGGCTGGGCGATGGGACGGCGCGTAACCACCTTACATGCGCCGCGTTTCTTGCTGAAGCTTGCCGCAGGAGCGGACACTTTATTCCGTGGACGAAAGGCAAAGCTCACTCCCGACCGCGCAAGTTATCTGAGTCATCGCGACTGGACCATTGACCGCTCTGCCGCGCCGCCGCCCGCTCTCTGGACGCCGCAGATTGCAACGCGGCAGGGCCTCAAGGACACCGTGCGCTGGTATAAATCCCAAGGCTGGATGTAGCCCCGCTTTTGCCCTTTTGCCGCCTTATTCGCTTGCCATAGCGCAGCCAGATTTGAAGGAAAAACCATGACTGACCGCAGCGAAATGTTTGAACGCATGAAAGGCCTGATCGAGCCGTTCAACAAAAAGGGCGTCGAAGTAACCGAAACGACGACCTTCGCGGGCGATCTCGAATGGGACAGCCTGACGGTTATGGATTTCGTTGCCGAAGTTGAGGACGTCGTTCGATATTGTCATCAGCATGAACATGCAGGCCGAGATCGAAAATGTCGGCCAGCTGGTCGATGCGGTTAAGAAACTGACGGACTGATATGACCGACCTGTTCTCCAAATTCGATCGCGCTCATTGCCCAACGCGAAGGCCTGCTGGCGACCGGCGTAAAAGACCCGTTTTCGCTCGTCATGGAACAGGTGAAATCGCCCACCGTGGCGGTCGTCAACGGCAAGGAAACCATCCTGCTCGGCACCTATAATTATATGGGCATGACCTTCGACGACGATGTCCTCGCCGCAGGCAAAAAGGCGATGGACGAATTTGGCGCAGGCACAACGGGCAGCCGCGTCCTCAACGGCACCTTCTTCCACCACCGCGACGTCGAGGACGCGCTCAAGGAATTTTATGCGATGGACCATGCGATGGTCTTTTCGACGGGCTATCAGGCCAATCTGGGGATCATCAGCACGATTGCGGGCAAGGGCGATTATGTCATTCTTGACATCGACAGCCATGCCTCGATCTATGACGGCTGCGCGATGGGCAATGCCGAAATCGTTGCCTTCCGCCATAATGATGTCGAGGCGCTGGAAAAGCGGTTGAAGCGTTTGCCTGCCGAGGCTGGCAAGCTGGTGGTGCTTGAGGGCGTCTATTCGATGCTCGGCGACATCGCCCCACTCAAGGAAATGATCCGCGTTTCCAAAGAAGCAGGCGCGATGGTGCTTGTCGACGAAGCGCATTCGATGGGCTTTATCGGCGAAAACGGACGCGGCGTGGCCGAGGAGCAAGGCGTGCTCGACGATGTCGATTTCATCATCGGCACCTTCTCGAAGTCGGTCGGCACCGTCGGCGGATTTTGCGTATCAAACCATCCGAAGTTCGAAATCCTGCGCCTTGTGTGCCGCCCCTATGTCTTCACCGCCGCACTGCCGCCCAGCGTGATGGCCTCGAGCGCAGCGTCGATCCGCAAGCTGATGCACAACAGCAATAAGCGCGCGCATCTGTGGGAAAATTCGAAGACTCTGCACAAAGGCCTGCGCGATCTGGGCTTCACGCTGGGCACCCCCGAAGCGCAAAGCGCGATCATCGCGGTGATCATGCCCGACCTCGAAAAAGGCGCAGCAATGTGGGAAGCGTTGCTCGAAAACGGCCTTTACGTAAACCTCGCCCGCCCGCCCGCGACGCCTGCTGGAATGACGCTGCTGCGTTGCTCGCTGTGCGCGGAGCATACCAGCGAGCAGGTGGCTGACATTCTCGACCGTTTCGAACGGGCCGGGAAAGCGGTGGGGATTATCTAACCCGACCCATGACAAGACTTGACCGAAACGCCCGCTTGATGGCAATATGCTTTGCGGCTTTGGCGGGATGGTCGATGCCATCGGTTTTCTGGCCAGTGGCGGCTTTTTCCTGTCATTCATGAGCGGGAATTCGACGCGATTGAGCGTTGGATTGGCCGCCGGTGCGCCTTATGTCGTCATGGTTGCGCTGCTCATTGTTGAGCTTCGTTCTGCGGAGTTACCGGTGGTTCGCTGATTGGTGAAACCATAAGATGCCCGCCAACCGGCGGCAGGCGCTTGTTCTTGGCATTATTGCATTGCTGCTGCTCATGGCACCGTTATTCGCCGGTTCTGGATTGCTGCTACTGGCATTATGCTCTTGCCGCTTTTTGCATGGGTGCGGAAAACACGTTGTTCGAGCAGGACGGTTCGGTTTCGTTCGGCCTAACCTATATGACCGGAGCGCTGGTCAAAATCGGGCAAGGATTGCGGCCATGCTCAGCGGCGAGGAAAAACTGGGGTGGATGCCTTATCTCATTTTGTGGCTCGGGCTGATTGGCGGAGCGGCCGTTGGCGCGACATTGTTCGGCATTTTTGGCATTTTCAGCCTTTGGCTCCCGTCCGTTTTGGCCGGTATTTTTGCAGGTGCGCTATTATTTGCGCCAAAGCGCTAAATTCAACGCACTGCACCTTTTGCCAGCAGTTTAGGCACCAGAAACAGCGCCGCCACCAACGGCCATTTCCGTTGCCACGGCTTGATCTCGATTTGCGTCCCTGCATGGCGGTTTATCTTCCATGCTAGATAATCGATGCCGCCGGCATAAGTGAAAGCCGCCTTGCCAAGGCGCGCCACGGTTAGCAGCTTGCCGCGGCGGCGCAAGCGCTGGCCAACGGCTTACGCTCCTGCATGATGCGGCGTTGCGGGTCAGGAAGGATATGGACCTTGCCGCCGCGCAATTCATTGGCAATCGGCGTGTGTTGCAAGCGCGGCCTGACCGAAGCGTTCGTACCGATCAGGATCGAATTCGACCACCGAGGCGGGCCGGTCGTTGCGTTCGGCGCGCAGTTCGGCGTCATAGGTCATGCGGAAGCCCGATTGCCAAAGATCGAGAACATCCACCTCGCGTTCCGCGAAGGCCAGAGCCGCGTTGAGCAAAGTCGGCGCCGCGCCGGAAATCGCGCGCGCGGCCATCGCCGTTGCAGCGTCATCCGCCGCCCAAACCAGCCGAGAAGGCTGAGCAAACCGCGCCCATACCGATACCGCCGACGCTGCGGGACGATTGAGGTCGTGGAAATCGGCTTCGCTCAACACCGCGACCTTGGCCATCAGGCCTTCATGCTGCACCGGAAAGACATTGGGTGGCAGGCGCCGGTTCCATTTGGCGAGCGCCTTGCTTTCATAGGCCGCATCGTAATCCGAGACGATCAGGTAGAAATCGAGCATCTGCCCTTCAAGCTGCTCGCTGCGCAGGCAAGACCCGTAGAAAAGCACCGCGCGGGCCGCGGCGGGATATTGCCCCGCGATATGCGCCGCGAAAGCCTGCACCTGCGGCAATGCAGGAACGGCCAGTTCGTCGGCAACCAGTTGCTGTAGCGAGTGCATAAATTCGGTCTTCAAATCCACCGTCGCCCCAGCGCAGGCTGGGGCCTATCCCGCCTATCGTAATAAACTGGCATTGTGGCAAGCGCCGAGACGCGATGGGCCCCAGCCTGCGCTGGGGCGACGGCGATTGGCAGCGTAAACTTTACGCTGCCAATTTCAAAAACGGCACCGGCGGGGTGGAGCGCAGTACGATCGGCCGGTCCTTGACTCGCATGAAACACTTCGCCGTCCAGAACGACGCTGCTCTGTCACTCTCGATGCGGATCGTGTCGCCCTGCTGTAGATGAAGCCCGTCGACCTGATGGCGGCCAACACGTCCGATGATTGAGGTCAGCACTGCATGGATCATCGCCCAGGGCCGCTGTTCGACGGCCATGAACTTCATATTGCCACGCTTGGCATTCTCCGTGCGGCTGCCGAGCAACAATTTTTCCAGCGTGGTGACGATCAACACCGAAAATATGCCCTGCAATTCGCCCTTGCGGATGAACGAAATGCTGACCGGCTTGGCGCGCTGCGGCAGGAAATCGGCTTTCAGCCCGAAAATGGCCGAGAACATCACGGCGATAGCGGCTAGAAAATGGCTGAGGCCATTGGGTAAACCCATCGGGTAGATTTTGTGGCGGCAATACAGGATGGTTTCCGCAAGTCCCGCCCCGCCCAGGAACATACCCAAAACCGGCCGCGCGCCTTCGCTGCCGTCGGTCAGTGCGATCATTTCACGCGCGACGATATGGTCTGACATGTCACCCTTTGCCACTTCGATTATTCGCGCGAGCGCCACGAGCGGATCGCCTTCTGCCCCCAGATCGAGCGCGATCAAATTGGTCTTGCCGTTGGGCAATACCGCCACTGGCGGCGGGTCGCCGTCGAAATGGCCGCCATGATAGAGTTCGGTCAACGCCGACTGCACGGTGCCGTCGCCGCCGTTGATGACCAGAACCTTCGGCTTCACCCGCGCAATCATCTCCAGCGCCTTGGGCGACCTGCGCGATGTCTTCGACTTCATAATGGAATATGTCGGGATGGCGGGCACAATAGCAGCGAACCGCCGGCAACAGCGACCTGTTGCCGGTTGAATTGGGGTTCGAAAGGAGCGCTACTAAGGGCCAAATGTTCTCCGTCACATATATTTGAGGTTGATGGTGATTCGGGTCACGCCGGGGCCAGCCACAAAAGCGACTTTGCAGACCGACGGTTTGCCGAGATTCAGTATGTTGATGCTCGGGTTGTTCGAAAACCCGCCGCCATCCTGCTGAAATGTCGGTCTTGCCATTGGCGTTGCGGTCGTGGCGCACGGCAATGCCATATTTGCCTTCGGCAGGAACCGGCACGCAGAAATTCATGACGCCCGCATTGGCGCGGCTTTCGACGCGGTGCAGCCAGCGGCCCTTGGCAAGCCAAGCGCTGCCGGTGGCGGGATAGGATTGAACGCGGATCGCGCCCGGTCGATTCCTTGACGCCGCGTACGCTGACCAGCACCGCAGGGCCTTTGCCCGCAGCGCAGCGCGACAGATCGTTGCTGACTTCCTGACCTGCAACGGCTGTGCCCGAAACGAGCACCAATCGCGGCGGCCATAACGGCAATAAACTTTACTCATCTTCAATACTCCTGGAACATTATGTCGCGGCGACCCTTTTGCAGATGCGCCATCGATATTGCCCCTGAACCTGATAGCGTCTATCGGTTGCGGTTTGCGGCCAAATTAGGGTGACAGGGCGACCATAAGTTGAAATTTCTGACTGCCACCGACCGCTACATCTTCCGACTTGTAATGCTGCCTTTGCTTTCGACGCTTGCGATTGCGGCGTCGCTGCTGCTGCTCGAAAAGATGCTGAGCCTGTTCGATTTCGTTGCGGCAGAGGGCGGGCCGGTGAGTGTCGTGTGGCGGATGCTCGCCAATCTGCTCCCCGAATATCTGTCGCTGGGTATTCCGATTGGGTTGTTGCTGGGCATATTGCTGGCGTTCCGCCGCCTTGCAACCTCTTCAGAACTCGACATTTTTCGTGCAGTCGGGATGAGCTATTTCCGGCTGCTGCGCGTGCCGTTCATGTTTGCGATCACGCTGGCGGCGGTCAATTTTGCTATTGTCGGATTTCTCCAGCCCACCGCGCGTTATTATTATGAAGAGCTCCGGTTCGAGCTTCGTTCGGGCGCGTTCGGCGCGAAAGTGCGGGTTGGCGAATTTAACAATGTAGGCGAAAATTTGACCGTCCGCATCGAGGAAAGCCGCGATAATGGCAATGAGCTATCCGGAATGTTCGTCTACGCCGAAAGCAAAAGCGGGCAGTCGCTGGCCGTGACAGCCGAAGAAGGCCAGTTCTTGCGCACCGATGATCCTGACACGATCCTGTTGCGTCTCGAAAAAGGCACGTTGGTGCATGATGCGCCGAATTTCGAAACGCCGCGGGTGTTGAGCTTTACCAGCCACGATGTGCCGATCCCGTTACCGCAGATCGAAAATTTCCGCGCGCGCGGTGGAAAGGATCGCGAATATATCCTTACCGAACTGATGCGGATTGGCGGCGATGCAGCCAAGCCGGCAATCGAACGCAACAAGGCATGGGCGAATTTCCATTTCCGGATGGTAGAGGTGGCGATGATGCTGTTGCTGCCGTTCCTCGCGGTGGCGCTGGCCGTTCCGCCTAAGCGTTCAACGTCGGCGCTTGGGGTATTTCTAGCGATTGTGATGGTTGTGACCTATCACAAGATCAACGAATATGCCGAAGGCGTCGGCGGCATGGGTGTTGTCGATCCGTTCATCGCTTTGTGGGTGCCGTTCCTGTTTTTCGCCGGGCTGATCCTTTGGATGTACCATGTCATCGCGCATGTACCGGGCGGGCAGCCCATCGGTGCGCTCGAAGTCTTTGCCGACAAATTGGGCAAGGCGATCCGTAAAACCTTCCGCTTTGGTCGCAAATCGCGGCTGGCAACGATCGGTATGCCGGTCGATCCGGACGAGGAGGACTAAGCAGTGAACTTCTTCCCCTCCCGCAACATCACATTCTACATGGCGAAGCTGTTTGTTACGCGCAGCCTTGCGGTTTTGGCGATGCTGGTGCTCGATTCTGATGACGCTCGATCTCCTCGGTGAAAGCGGTAAAATCCTGTCGGTCTCGGGCAATGACCAAGGCGATGTGCTGCGCTATGTCGGGATGCGCGCACCGCAGATTATCGCTCGCTTTCTGCCTTTTTCGGTCCTGCTTGGCGTGATTATCACGTTCGCGACATTGAGCCAGAACAGCGAAATTGTCGCGATGAAGGCCGCGGGTCTGTCGGCGCACCAGATCCTCGCGCCGATGTTCGTGGCCAGTTTTGCCGTTGCCGCCATTTCGTTTGCCTTTACCGAAGCGGTAGTGGCACCGAACACCGCGAAACTTAAAATATGGCAAGCGGTAGATTACGGCCCCGTACCCGCCGATAATGGCGTCAGGACCAATGTCTGGGTGCGCGAGGGGCAGGATCTCGTCAATGCAAAAACGGTTACGGGCACTGGCAACACGACACGTCTGGGTGGCGTCAGCCTTTACCTGCGCACAAATGGTGGATTGCGGCAAGTCGTCAAGGCCGAAGAGGCGCGCTACGCCGGCGAGGGCTGGCAATTGAAAGGTGTGACATCGTTCGACATTGCAACGACTGAAGAAAAGAAATTTGAGGGTCTTGATCGTAGGCAAAGGCATCACCCCTGACCGGTTCAACTATGTGAAGGTTGACGGCGACAGCCTGGGTTTCTTCCCGCTGATGGGCGCGATCGAGGATTTGAAGGCGGCGGGCAGGCGCACGGACAATCTGGAAGGCATATTGTGGCACAAATTGTCGGGGCCGCTATCGACCTTGCTGATGCCATTGCTGGCGGCTGTGGCGGCGTTCGGGCTGGCACGTTCGGGGGCAATGTTCCTGCGCGCGGTCATCGGTATGGCCTTGGGCTTTGCCTATTTCGTCGCCGATAATTTCGCGCTCGCGATGGGAAATCTGGGGGCCTACCCGCCGTGGATTGCCGCTTGGGGGCCGTTCTTCCTCTTCCTGCTGATCGGCGAAACGGTGCTGGTGCGCACCGAAGAATGAGCGGACCAGATCATCGAGGATGCGCTGGTGCCGCCAGCGCCTGCGGTCAGCAATCAGGAGGTTGCAAAAGGCGCAGGCCTGGCGGCGTTGTCACGGCTGGGCGCGTTGATCGAGGTGATCGCGCAGCCCGCCTACACATGGATGTTCGGGCTGACCGGTTACGGCGTTTATGTCGTGTTGTGGGCGGCAATCAATATCTTGGCGAATATTCTCGACCTGGCCATGGGGCAGGCGCTGCAACGCATTGTCCCTGCCGAGGATGACACCGAAAAGCAGCATGGCGCGGTGAAGTTTGCGCTGCTGACCGGAACCGGACTTGGTGTAGCGGCGGCGCTGGCGATGACGTTGTCGGCGGACTGGCTGGCGAGCTTTGTCGCGGCAGCGCCCGCAGAGGCGGCACAGACTGCCACAAGCCATCGCGCTGTTCGCGTGGAGCCTGCCGTTATGGATTTTCGTGGAAATCGCCACTGCTGCGGCCCGGGCCAAACGGGCATTCGGGCCGGAAATCCGGTTGCGGATATTCTGGGAGCAAGTTGCGCGGCTGGTCTTTGCAGCAGGCTTTTTCGCCATCGGTTTCGACCTGACGGGATTGTTGCTCGGTCACATGCTGTCGCTGGCCCTGACCGCGATCCTGTCTGCCCAATTGCTCGGACGCTATTATGATCTCGGATCTGCTTTGGCGCGCGCCGATGCCGGGCGTGCTTCGCCGCTCGGTTTTGAACAGTGGCGCGGCGATGATGCCGCCAGCGATTGCGCGCCGCGCTTACAACGACCTACCGCCGATCCTGCTCAACCTGATGGTCCCGGGCGCGGCAGGTGCGACGGCGGCGGGGCTGTACGGTATTGCGCGCAAGATCGCGTCAATTCCGCTGATCGTGCGGCAGTCGTTCCTTTATGTGCTATCGCCGCTGGCTTCGGCACAGGCAGCCGTTGACCGAAGCGCAATGCTGCCAATGTATCGCTTCTCGACGCATATGTCGTTGTTGCTCGCCGTACCGCTGGCCGGTTTTCTGATTCTGGTTGCTTCCGATGTGCTCAGCGCATTTGCCCCGGGTGCTGCTGCAGCATTGCCGGTTCTCGTCATATTGCTGGCCGCGCGTGCTGGTGAAGCTGTCATTGGCCCGGCCACGCCAATCGTCGAGATGGTCGGCCACCGCGCGCTGCCTTTGCTCAACAGTCTGATCGGACTGGTGCTCTGGCTAGTTTTGGCTTTGTGGCTCGTGCCTACACAAGGGGCGTTCGGAATGGCCATCGCGGTTTCCGTCGCGGTGGTCGCGACGGCGTGGGCGGCTGTCGCCGAACTGCGAATCAGCGACGGGCTGACACCGTTCGGCTTCGGCTTTTGGCGCGCGGTTGCTGCTGGAACACTTATCATCGGCGCGCTTTGGCTCGCCGGTGAAGCGCTCGGCTCCGCTCGGCGCGACGCTGCGCGCTATTGGCTTGCTGTTCCTTTTCTGGCCGCTGCTGTGGCTTGGACTTCGCTTCGGGCTTGCGACGCCAACGACAAGCAAGCGCTGGGCAAGTTCGGGCAGAGACTTCGCCTGTAAGGCATTGACAGCGTGGGCAGGCGGAATCAGGAAGAGGGTATGACCGATATCACGATCCGCCCCGTACTGACCAAGGCCGACAAAAAGGCGTTCGTCGATTTGCCGTTCCGCCTTTACGCGAACGACCCGAATTGGGTGCCGCCATTGAAAGACGAGGTGTACGGCCTGATCACGCCCGGCAAAAATCCATGGTTCGAACATGGCGAGGCCGAGCTGTTCCTCGCGGAGCGCGACGGTAGAGTCGTCGGGCGCATCTCGGCGCATATTGACCATATTGCGCTCACACAGCCGCCGGAGCAGGGCATGGGACCCGGCTGCGGCAATTGGGGGTTGTTTGAGGCCGAAGACGAAGCCGTTGCAGCGGCGCTTTTGGCGCGTGCGGACGATTCCCTGCGCGCCAAGGGTATGACGCGGTCGTTAGGCCCGATCAGCCTTGCAATGTGGGACGAGCCAGGGCTGCTTGTCGAGGGTTTCGAAGCGCCTCCGGTGGTCATGATGGGCTTCAACAGCGCATCCTATGCAGGCTGGATCGAAGCGTCGGGTTTTGCCGGCGTGCAGGATTTGCTGACCTATGATTTGCCGATCGGTGATCGATTGCCGGAGCTTGTCAGCCGCATCGTGGCGATGGGTGAGCGGTCAGACAGGATAAAAATCCGCCGCGTTGACAAAAGCCGTTTCGACGAGGAAGCTGCGCTGCTGCTCAGTATATTGAACGATGCATGGAGCGATAATTGGGGGTTTGTGCCGTTCACCGACGCCGAGATTGCCTATGCCGGCAAAAAGCTGAAACCCATCGTTTATGAAGACCTGATCCGCGTAGCCGAGGTTGATGGTGAACCGGTGGCCTTCATGATGACCATCCCTGACCTGAACGAGAAATTGAAGGATTTTGGCGGGACGCTGTGGCCGTTCAACTGGGCCAAATTGCTCTGGTGGCTGCGCAAGCCGCAGGTGACTACAATGCGTGTGCCGTTGATGGGCGTCGTCAAGAAGCTGCAATCGACCCGCATGGCAAGCCAGTTGGCGTTCATGCTGGTCGAATATATCCGCCGTGATGCCATCACAAAATATGGCGCGACGCGCGGTGATTTCGGCTGGGTACTCGCAAGCAACGGCCCAATGCGTTCGGTGGGGGAGGCAGTGGGCGGCACAGTCAACAAAGTGTATCGCATCTACGAAAAGATGCTGTGAGGTCGGCAAGCCGTTGACCCGCGCCTACCGTCTCGACGCACCATCGCAGGCAATTGCCGACGCATTGTCGGCGCATCAGGGCCCCGATCCGTGGGGTGGCGGCGATTTGGCACCGGGCGAGTTCGCGCCAGTTGTTGTCCGTTCGCAAAAGACTGGTCAACGGGTGATCCGGCCGATGGTCTGGGGCTATCCGGCGCCCGGCGGTATTGCTGTGGACGGCAAGGTGAATTGGGTACCCAATGTGCGCAACCTTGAAAGTCCGTTCTGGATCGGCAATTTGCGACACACCGAGCTTCGATGCCTTGTCCCGGCAACTTCCTTCATGCTGCGTGCAAAGGGCAAGTCGCACAGGTTCGAACTTCCGGATGCGCCGACATTTGCTATGGCCGGAATTTGGCGCGACCTGACCGATATGCCCGTTTTTGCGATACTCGTTACCGCAAGCACCGGACCACCAAGACAGGCAGGGGCATTTGCGATGCCGGTGATATTGGACCCGGCGCAGCATGACACATGGTTGACTGCTGATTGGAAAGACTCACAGCTTCTGGTTGCGCCTTTCGCGGGCGCTCTCGTGGAGGCAGACTGAATGTGCGTCGTGGCAGTTGCGATCGATGCCCATCCGCGCTGGCGGCTGGTTGTGGCGGGCAACCGTGACGAATATCATGCTCGTGCTTCGGCTCCGCTCGCCCGGTGGGATGAAGTGTCGGGCATCATCGCGGGACGGGATCTGGTTTCGGGCGGTAGCTGGATGGGCGTGTCAGAAGCTGGGCGCTTTGCCGTTGTCACCAACATTCGCGACGCCGACGGGCCCGATCCCGCCAAGCTGTCACGCGGCGCGCTGGTGGCGGACTGGCTCGCGGAGGGGCGAGCTGCCTGAAAATCCGGCCCACTTCAATCCTTTCAACCTGATCATCACGGATGGAGACGAGACCGCCTATCTATCCAATCGTCCGGGACCGCTGCACCAGCCGCTGGGCTGGGGAATCCATGGCCTTTCCAACGCAATTCCCGATGAACACTGGCCGCGCAAAGACCGGTTGATGCACCAGATGGCGGCTTGGCTCGAAAGATCAGATGATACCGGCCACCTCCTTCACATACTGTCCGAAGAAACCATTCCCGACCGCGAAGCGTATCCGGTTTTCATCCGCAGCCCGATTTATGGCACCCGCTGCAGCACCGTACTGACTGTCGATCATAACGGGCAAGGACAGATTATCGAGCGCCGTTTTGGGCCGAATGGGGAAGAACATGGCGACACATCGCTGAATTTCCTCTGGTCATCGCAGAAGGTGTGATAATAAAGTAACAGAAACTTGTTATTTTATATTCATGAAACCCGACATGGAGCCGACCGTTTTGATTGCGGCCCTGCAAACAATTGCAGGGTAGGTTTAGCAATAAATGGAATCCAAAAATGCGTAAGATACTGATTGGTGCGGCCCTCCTCTCCACCGCACTCACCACCCCTGCATTCGCGCAAGAAGAAGCGCCGTTCACCGGACCACATATCGAAGGCATCATCGGCTATGATGATGTTAGCGAAGGCGAAGGCGACCTGATGTACGGCATCGCTGCTGGATATGACTTCCAGCTTGGCGGCGTCATCGCTGGTATCGAAGGCGAGTTTGCCGATTCTGATGTCAAGGGCCGCGCCAGCGACGTGCTTGCAACCGGCGACAGCTTTGCGTTGAACACCGACCGCGACCTCTATGTTGGCGCGCGTATTGGGGTCGCCGTCACGCCTTCGACAATGATCTACGCAAAGGGTGGTTACACCAATGCGAAGTTCGAAAGCCGCTTCGACGATGGCGCGGGAACGATCTATAATAATGGCGTGACCGCTGATGGCTATCGTTTTGGTGCGGGTATTGAACAAAAGTTCAACCTGTTCGGCCCTAGCGGCTTCATTAAGGCCGAGTATCGCTATTCGAACTATAGGAATATCGACATCGGCGAAGATGACTTCGATCTCGACACCGACTTTGACCGCCATCAGGCAGTAGTGGGCGTCGGCGTCCGCTTCTAGTTAATCAGGAAAGCCGCCGGGTTCACTCTTGGCGGCTTTTTTGCGTCTAAATATCTACTGTTGCGCTCGCTGTACTAGGACAGGAAGCTGGGCCGCCGCCTACCTCGACCGTCGCCGTAACGGATTTTCCTGTTAACCCGGCAACGTTAATCTGCAGCGTTCCTTGGCCCGCCTCGATAGTGCCGCTCGACACGCTCCAACTGTAGCTCAAGTTTTCCAATAGGCTGGTAACATTGGCACTGAACAGCGCGGTTGCCCCATCGTTTGCAACACCTGTAACCGTTATGCTTGGACATTTATCCGCGCCATCGGCTGCGCTTGGCAGAAACTGCAACCCTAAAATAATTGCCGCCAGCATGACCAGCGATACCGCAACGCGTTGGAGCATTTTTGCCCTCCCTATTGACCCTCATCAATCAAGTTACGCAATTTTACCGATGTCGCAAGCAGCAAATTTGGGAACCCGATGACAATACCCGCGTTGTGCCTTTCCCCACCTCAAGCAGAGGATGACGAAATGGCAAGCAACGACAACAGCCGCCCGATCAGTAATACGCCGATAGCCGGCGCAGCATCAGCGACGGCCCCTGATGACATGCGAAAATATGGCAGCAATGCGGATTTGCGGGTGGCTGAAGACGACCATCTTCGCGATGCGGCAATCAGCGCGACTGGCGCGGATATCGACAATGATCATGCCGATGAAAGGCCGATTGATCGGTCGGACGACACCGAAAAAACCCGCCAGCAGCAGCAAATGGCAGAGCATGAATTTCCTGACGATGCCCAGCATGGCGGCGGGCAATATATGCCGCAGGAATAAGCTTCCCCAAGGCATCCTCCTCCCGGTGCCATAAGGAGCGGAGGGCCCGTCCTTTCCACGCGAAGGGGCGGGCCTATTTTTGTATCTTGGCCTTGGCCTTGTGCGCCGCAATATCGGCGTCGAGCGCGGCGATGCGCAATCTCTCGGGCGAGTCCTTGGGCAGGCCCTTCAGCCGCGCGGTTGCCCATAGGCTGCGGCGTTCGGATTCAAGTGCTTTGAGGTAGAAGTCGGCCATCGCGTCGCTCTACGCCGATAAATGGCGTGGGTAAATCACGCTATGCCGATAATCGCCGCCATCGGCAGGATTCCATAAATATGCGGAAACAAAGCCCCACCGCGCGAGATTTCCCATTTTAGCGTAGCGCCGAGCGCCATGAGGTCGACCTCGGCAATCACCAGCCCCGCCTGGCCCGCAAAATGCTTGTCGAGTGTCCCCTGCAACTGGTCGGCTGCGGACAGATGGATATAGCCATCGGCCAGATCGACCGGCGCGCCGCGGAAGACGCCATCGGCCTCAAATTGCGCCCATTGCCCGGCGGTCAGGATTTTGAAGGCGGTGGCGGGATTGGGAGCATCGGTCATATCGCTCCGTTTCCGACCATTTCGCCGGCTTTTGCAAGCGATTTCCTCCGCAATCGATTTTCCTGAACTGCCGTTTACCAGCCATTGACGATAGGCCGTTCACCACCCGCCAATGGACAGATTTCTCCGCTTCGATACCATGATGCCGCTGACCCTGATGCTGTCGGCTGCGGCTTTCTGGGGTGTCTGGACGCTCACCCCGGCACCTTCGGCCTCGATGGACGTTTCGGCGGCCACCGGCGATACCGAAACCGCCAGCTTCTCCTTTTGCCACAGCGGCGGTGGCTTCAACTGCGTGGTTGATGGCGACACGATGTACTATCAAGGCAGCAAAATCCGGATCGCCGATATCGACACCCCCGAAACGCACGACGCGCAATGCGATGTCGAGCAGGCGAGGGGTGACGCGGCAACGCAGCGCCTCATCGCTCTAGTCAACGCCGGACCGTTCAGCCTGGAGCGCATCGACCGCGATGAAGATCGATATGGCAGACAGCTTCGTGTGGTGACTCGCGACGGCGAAAGCCTTGGCGGCGTATTGGTCGACGAAGGGCTCGCGCGATGGTATGCGGGCGGGCGGCGGAGCTGGTGTTGACGGCCTAAATGCGGCGGCGCATCGAGCAATTTCAAAACCCTATTACTTCAACCCACAAACCCCCCCACTTATACACGAAATCTCGTCACCACGCACCACCACAGAACCAGCTGATCCTGACACAGACCAAGACAAACAACTTAACAATCGACACAGTCATCGACACCGTCACCGAAGTCACCATCAACAACCTCGCGTTGCGCGACAAGATCATCCACAAACGCCACGTGAAGTTCAAAAGCACGACATAACTGGTGTCACCGGCGTTACCGTCGAGATAGAAATAGCGCGTCAGCAACCTCTCATCGCGCAGGACGCGCGATGTGCCACCTTTTGCCGTGTTCGACCTGTCGGACCAGCCATCGTTGCTGCTCGGCACCGACCTGCTCGAAACCTTCCGCCGCACGCCAACGGCTGCGTTAGCGCCAGACGGCGGTCGCGCTCGACAGGATATTGTGTTCATGCTGGCTTTCATGCTCGGCAATCCAGCGCAGCCGTTCCAGCGCGGCCACCTCCAGCGGTCGTTCAAAGGTCACCCCGCACCGCCGGCTGCGCACCCAGGCGACCGTGCCCAGCACCTCGATCCGGTCGACGCGCACCAGAACCGTTGCCCCCAATCGCGGCGTTAGGTCCAGATGTAACCTGCAACCGGCACGCGATACATTCTCCACCCGGCACGACGCAGTGCGTTCGGGCAGCACAAGGCCGCCGTCGATTGCGGTCGTCAACCGCGCCATCGAACGGTTGCCGAGCTTGCCGAATTTTTTGGCACCTAACATGGGCGATGGCATAGGCCGCCAGCGGTGAAGATTTGGTTAGGGGGCGCGTGGCGGCGCGGCTTCGAGTCAAAATTGACCACCGAAGGTCGCTCGATTAACGTCACCGCCATGACCAAGCATCGCATCTACACTATGAGCGTCGCCAGCGTGTACGTCCATTATGTCGCCAAGGCCGAGAGGAAGGGGCGGACACGGGCAGAGGTGGATGAAATCATCTGCTGGCTGACCGGATATTCGCGGGAGCAGTTGGAGACGGAGCTTGAAAAGAAGACTGACTTCGAGACTTTTTTTGCGCACGCTCCGACGATGAACCCGGCGCGCGTATTGATTACCGGCACCGTCTGCGGTGTGAGAGTGGAAAATGTCGAGGAACCGCTGATGCGCGAAATCCGCTATATGGACAGGCTGATCGACGAACTGGCCAAAGGCAGGAAGATGGACAAGATTTTGCGCGCCGGATCGGTAGATTAGCCACCCTGAACTGCAATGATGTACTTGCAAGTCGCAATATTTTATGCTGAAAAAAGATAGTTTTAGGGGGGATCCAGTATGACCGGATATTCGTCTGTCGTCGCCATAGTTGCGGCGGCTTCTTTGGCAACAGCACCCGCATTTGGCCAGGATAACGCAGCTTCCCGAGCCGCCACGCCAGCCGCGACGCCCGCGACCGAATGCGAATTGCATGTCTGGCCGACCGAAAATTATCTTGGCGTGAATATGGGTTTGTTGTCGGGCTTTGGCCTCGTCGGGGCGCTTGCCGATCACGAAGTGCACAAGGACAAGGTGCAGACGGTCAAGGACCTGATGCGGGATTATCTGGGACCCGATGTGCAGTTGCAGGAACTGAACCGCATAGGCCTGCTCAAGACGCTGCAACTGCCCGAAAATTATACGATCATTATCGAGGCACCGACGCCGTTCAACGAGGATCTGAAAAAAGACCCAGCGTTGAAAGCCAAGGTCAAGCAACTGAACGCGACGATCAAGGCGGGCAAGCGCCTGACGACATCGCAGAGCAAATGCTATGCCGAGCTGATCACCACGCATATCTTCTATCACAAGGCGATGATGTACGGCAGCAACCTGTTCACCGGGTGGCAGTATCGCAATTTCGGCGACAAGATGGCCCTGAAGAAAGGCGCGACCGGACAGGTCAAAAACCCGCTCGAATATTTCCCGCCAAAAACCACCGAAGATGTGGACAAGGCGAAGGTCGAACTGCGCGATGCCTATTCGAAGGATTTCATCGAATATGTCGATAAGAAGGTGTTTGGCGCGGCGAGCGGCGGCGAAATAGGGGGCAAGGCTTATCGGCTAACCCCTTTCCCGACGGCAGTGAATTTATACGCCGCAATGGTCGTTGCGTGACGGGGATCACAGATGTTCATAGGCCGCGCGCCCATGAAGTGGCGGGACAAAACGGGGAGTAAGTGAAATGAAATATGCAGCACTGGCTTTAGTCATCTCATCGCTTGCCTTGTCAGCATGCGAGCAAATGGACAGTCCGTCGTCAGGCGAAGCCCGGAAAACCGTCGACGCGCTCAAGCTTGCCACTGTCGCGCCCAAAGGCGGTGCGTGCTGGTCCGATGCCGAATGCGAGCCTGATGAAAATTGCTATTGTGCAGAAAGCGATTCAGGCAACTGCACTTCGGTCGGTGTCTGTCTGCCCCGTGGAAATGCAGCAGAGGCAGCCAAGGCCGAAGAGGCGCGCCGTGCAGGCGAAGCGATGTTCGCTGCACTGGCGGCAAAGCAGAAAACCAAGTCGGTCGCAAACGCCGTCGCCGAGCCTGCAATAAACTCATGCCGGTCGATGAGCGGCCTGTCATTCATTCCGCCCGGACATCACCCGACCACCGCGCAATGGGCGCTCCAGAATAATCAGATCAACGACCTGGTATGCATCGCGCCGACCCGAGGCAACCAGATCCGCGTACTCCGCTGGATGGATTACCCGCTGCCGCAGGGCTATTATACCTTGTACACGCAGGACGCAGGGGTTGACTCGACCTTTCGTGGTTGCCGCCAATGGACGACCTGGCAGGGACAAAATACCTGCATCAACAGTTGGGTGTTGCACGTGATGCAGAAAAACCCTGGCTGAGAATTTTGCCGGGAGCGGGCGGGGCGAGTGAGCGGAGCTTTGCCAGCGGCGCAGACTTCGTCACAATCCTCTCTCCCCTTCAGGGGAGAGATACGAAGCCTTGCTCCGCTTTAGCAGCTAGGCGAAGTTGAGAGGGGGAAGCCGCGCGCGACCCTCACCGTCCAGCCCCTCTCCGCTGCGACTAGGCAGCAAGCTGCCAAGTCTCGCGCCGTTTGGTCGTAGCGGGTTTGGAATGCTCCCAGCATTCCAAAGAACATGCCGGGGGCATGTTCGACCCGATACGGCCAAACGCCCCTGAAGGAGAGAGGGGAAGGAAGGCTAGTCGAGAAGCTTCGCCGCTTGATTAGATATTTTTGACGAAGAACTTCAGCAGTTCGAGTTGGTCATCTCCACGTGCTTTACGAATTTGAGCTTTAAGCTTCATAACCGAACGCCGATCTGGCGTCACGTTTGATGCGCCTTCGTTGCAGATCGAACAGACGGCTCGGAGATTTGATGGATCGTCAGTGCCGCCCATCGATTTGTCGATTATATGGCCGAGATGTAGGCGCGTCTTGCGCGACGGATCCAATGGATGAGGTTCTCCAGCGCCTGCGCCGCACATCTGGCAGGTAAAGCCATTCCGGTCGAGAACGATGGCACGCGTTTCTTTGGATATGCCGCGCTCGAAAAGCTGGTTCAGGTTTAGCGGTCAGAAGGAGATATTGGCCCGGCTTCAACTCTGACCGGTCATTGTGCGTGAGAATAAGGAACCCTTCTCGTTTCGAAGTTCCCTTACACGCCTAGCCCATTCGCTAATGCCACCCGATGCCGCCCGCAATTCATCGCTGTCGAGAACCTTGCCGATGTTGGAGAGGAAATAGTCCCGAAGCTGATCACGTGCTGCCATCAGGCAGCGCGTACCAGAAAATGCTTTTGGATCGAAAGCGCAATTTTTACGTTGTTCGCCACCGCCCGAGCCACCGGAGGAGGAAAGGCATTGCCGACTTGGCGGTAGCTGGTGGTCTTGCCGCCGTGGAATTGCCAACTGTCGGGGAAGCCTTGCAGGCGCGCGACCATGCGGACTGTCAAACGGGGCGTGCCGACGAAATCAGAGCCGGGGGCTTCGTTGAACAGGCTCTTGCCCTCAACGCCGAGTGTCGCCCATGCGGCGCGGGCTCGGGTGGGGCCGAGGTCGGGGCCGCCATGTTTTTTGCTGCCGCCGACGATAGTGGGGGCGATGTCATTGGCGCCTTTGCCCACGCCTTCGCCCCGCGCCAGCCATTTTCGCCCATCAGGTCAACCAGCGTTTCGCCGACGGTTGGCGGGTTGTGGGGTTGGCGGTGGGCCAGTCGAAGGCGTCGACATATTCCTTGCGGAGCGCGACGATCACCACGCGCGGGCGCAGTTGCGGCACGCCGAAATCGGATGCGTTGAGCAAGCGCCAATCGGCCTTGTAACCCAGTTTCTCCAACTGGCTTTTCAACCCATTGCGATAATCCTCAAACACCGCCGACAGGAAGCCACGGACATTTTCGATCATGACCGCCTTGGGCCGCATTTCGTCGATCAGGCGGATGGCGGCGGGGAACAGGTTGCGCTCGTCGCGCTCGCCCAATTGCTTGCCGGCCATCGAAAAAGGCGGGCAGGGCAAGCCGCCAGCGAACATATCGATGCCCTTAAACGGCCGCCCGTCAAAGCCGTTCATATCGGCGCAGCGGACATCCCAATTGGGGCGGTTGAGGCGGAGGGTGGCGGCATAATCCGGCTCGATTTCGACGAGCGCCGAATGGCGAAACCCGGCCTGTTCAAGCCCGAGCGCTTGGCCACCAGCGCCAGCGCAAAATTCGATTGAGTTCATGTTCAGTATCCTATGTGGTTACTGGATATGTTCTATCGATGTTCCGGTCAAGCAGGGAGGTTAGTTTTCCAATATTTGGCTCGCCGTCACCACGCTGAAAAGCAGTTATTGGTAACACCTTCATCAGCTTTGTCGAGCCATCTGCTCAACATGATCCCGAGCAATCGGGCTTGATGGCTTATTATGCGTTCTATCGAGACATCACCAGAATATTCTTTAGTATCGAAAAATGATCCAAGCATTGCCGCCCGAAGCTGTTTTACAGCTTCACTGGGTTTGGAGTTGGCATGGTGAGCGGAATATGCCTGCCCACATGAGAGCGAGCGTTCCGAACGCCGACTTAAGAGCAATTAAGCGTGCTAAATCGTCGCCACCCCAATCGGAACTCATGCAGCCGCCTTGCGCGTCACCGTCTGATCCCCACGCCCTGCCAGCAATCCGGCAATCGAGATATCCTCGTCCAGTTCATCCCAATGCAAGCCGTCGCGGCTGAGTTCGACTTTTTCGCGCTGTTCGGGTTTGCCGTGCAGCAATCGCGGAAACCATGCGAGCGGAATGCCGAGCGTCCGGCCGTCGTCGAGGTCTACCCAGAAGCTGTCCTCATCGAAGCGGACTGCCATTGGTTCAGGCGAAAAAGTCATTCCATGCCCTTTCGATTTCGTCACGCCGTTCTTCCACGATCAGCGTCATGCGCCGTTGTTCTGCGCTACGTGAAGCCACGATTATAGACCAGCTTCACGTCCGGCCAAAGCCAAAATTTGGCATTGTCCCGTCCGCGCCGCACATGGACATGCACCGGCTCGCGCGGGTCGCCTTCGTCGGAATAGAACAGGAAACGGTATCCATCCTGACGAAAGACGACAGGCATTGCGATTCTACTCCGCCGCAACCCCTGCCTGTTCGAACATATCCACGCCGTCATTCTCGGCTGCGGCTTCGATGCCGATGATCTTCTTCTTGCGGCCGTCGAAGCTGTCCCACACTTCGCTCCAGTTGCCGCGCGTTGCTGCCTTCGCATATTCGGTGGCGCGGGTTTCGAAGAAGTTGGCGTGCTCTACGCCGTTCAGCAGTGGCGCGAGCCATGGCAGCGGGTGGTCTTCGACCATGTAGATTTGCGGCAGGCCAAGCTGGCCCAGACGCCAGTCGGCGATGTAGCGGATATAGCGTTTGATTTCCTTGGCGGTCATGCCGGGCACGGGGCCCATTTCGAACGCGAGGTCGATGAAATTGTCCTCCAGCCGGACGACCTTCTGGCAGCAATCGATAATGTCTTCCTTGACCGCCTTGGTCAGGCAGTTGCGCTCTGCACAGAAAGCGTGGAACATCTTGGTGATGCCTTCGCAGTGCAGGCTTTCGTCGCGGACCGACCAGCTGACGATTTGCCCCATGCCCTTCATCTTGTTGAAGCGCGGGAAGTTCATCAGCATCGCGAACGACGCGAACAGTTGCAGCCCTTCGGTAAAGCCGCCGAACATCGCGAGCGTGCGGGCGATATCCTCGTCGCTGTCGACGCCGAACTGGTGCATATAATTGCACTTCGCGGCCATTTCTTCATATTCGAGGAAGGCGCTATATTCGCTTTCGGGCATGCCGATGGTGTCGAGCAAATGGCTGTACGCGGCGATGTGGACGGTTTCCATGTTGGAAAACGCGGTCAGCATCATCTTGACCTCGGTCGGTTTGAACATGCGGCCATAATGTTCGTGGTAGCAATTCTGCACCTCGATATCGGCCTGCGTGAAGAAGCGGAAAATCTGCGTGAGCAGGTTGCGTTCATTGTCCGAAAGCTTCTGCGCCCAGTCGCGGCAATCCTCACCCAGCGGCACTTCTTCGGGCAACCAGTGGATCTGCTGCTGGCGTTTCCAGAAGTCATAGGCCCAGGGATATTCAAAGGGCTTGTAGCTATTGCGGGCTTCTAACAGGGACATCTTCTTCGCTCCAAAATCTCTCGTTTCGTCGCTCCAGCGGAGGCTGGAGCCTATCTCGCTTGCCGGTTTCGAGCTGCGAGACGTGATGGACCCCAGCCTTCGCTGGGGCGACGGTATTTAATTCACTGGCACGCCAAACACTCTTCATAATCGGTCTGCGCGGCGAGTTCCATCACGGGCGCTTCGGCGGTGTTGTCCGCCTCGACGCCACCAGCAAAACCAGCGCGCTGGATGCTCTTCGAGCGCAGATAATAAAGCGACTTCACGCCCAGTTCCCACGCGCGGAAGTGGAGCATCAGGAGGTCCCATTTTTCCACGTCGGCGGGGATATAGAGGTTCAGCGAGGTCGCCTGGTCGATATAGGGCGTGCGGTCGGCGGCGAGTTCGATCAGCCAGCGCTGGTCGATCTCGAAGCTGGTCTTGAACGTGTCCTTTTCCTCATGGCTGAGGAAATCGAGATGCTGGACCGCTGCCGCCCTTTTCGAGGATGCTGTTCCAGACGTTCGTGCTGTCCTTCGCCTTGGCCTGAAGCAGTTTCTCCAGATACGGGTTCTTGACGATGAAGCTGCCCGACAGCGTCTTGTGCGTGTAGATATTGGCCGGGATCGGCTCGATGCAGGCGCTGGTGCCGCCGCAGATGATCGAAATCGACGCGGTGGGCGCGATGGCCATCTTGCAGGAGAAACGCTCCATCACGCCCATATCTTCGGCATCGGGGCACGCGCCGCGTTCGTTGGCGAGCATCATCGACGCTTCGTCGGCTTGCGCGCGGACATGCTTGAAGAACTTCATGTTCCACGATTTGGCGAGCGCGCTTTCAAAGCCGACGCCGCGTGATTGCAGGAAGCTGTGGAAGCCCATGACGCCAAGGCCGACCGAACGTTCGCGCGCGGCGGAATATTTCGCACGGCGCATCTCGTCGGGCGCGCGGTCGATAAAGTCCTGCAGGACATTGTCGAGCATACGCATCACGTCTTCGATGAACTGCTTGTCCACGCTCCACTCATCCCATGTTTCGAGATTGAGCGAAGACAGACAGCAGACCGCCGTGCGATCATTACCCAGGTGGTCGCGACCCGTGGGCAAAGTGATTTCACTGCAAAGGTTGGAGGTCGAAACTTTGAGGCCGAGATCGCGGTGATGCTTTGGCATCGCGTTGTTCACGGTGTCGCTGAAGATGATATAGGGCTCGCCGGTCGCAAGACGGGTTTCGACGAGCTTCTGGAACAGGCTGCGCGCATCGACGGTGCCGCGCACTTCGTTGGTCTTCGGGCTGACGCAGGTTGAATTCGGCGCCGTCGCGGACGGCTTCCATGAACTCGTCGGTCAGCAACACGCCGTGGTGCAGGTTCAGCGCCTTGCGGTTGAAATCGCCCGATGGTTTGCGGATTTCGAGGAATTCCTCGATTTCGGGGTGGCTGACGTCGAGATAGCAGGCGGCGCTGACCACGGCGCAGCGAGCCTTGCGAGATCGCGAGCGTGAGGCTGTCCATGACGCGGACGAACGGAATGATGCCGCTGGTCTTGCCGTTGAGGCCGACAGGCTCGCCGATGCCGCGCACGCTGCCCCAATAGGTGCCGATGCCGCCGCCGCGTGATGGCGAGCCAGACATTCTCGTTCCACGTGTTGACGATGCCCTCAAGGCTGTCGTCGACCGAGTTGAGATAGCACGAAATCGGCAGACCGCGTCCGGTGCCGCCGTTCGACAGCACGGGCGTCGCAGGCATGAACCAAAGCTTCGAGATATAATCATAGAGCCGCTGCGCATGGTCCTGATCATCGGCATAGGCCGACGCGACGCGGGCAAACAGATCCTGATAATTTTCGCCCGGCAACAAATAGCGGTCCTGCAGCGTGTCCTTGCCGAATTCGGTCAGCAGCGCATCGCGGCTTTCGTCGGTGACGATATCGAACCGGCGCACGTCGACCGACTTGCTGTCGCTCTCCGCCTTTTCATACGCCGCGTCGGTGTTGGTCGCAGCTTTGGCTTTGGCCCCCTCGCTTTGCTCGGGGCAGGCTTCTGCACCGGCTCTTCGCTGGTTATCGTCTCGACCAATTCTGCTTCCAATACGTCCGACATATATCCGTTCCGGCCCCCCGGCCTGTATCTCTGAAATCCATTTTAGCCCCAGCTCCATGTTCTTGGGCGGCTGCGGGAACACCCCGTTGGCCGCTAGCCGCCCTAGTATATGCGACGGAAATCGTTGTTCCCGTCTTGTTCGACTCGGGACGCAAGCGACCCTCTTACCATTATTTGGGCCAAAGGGGGTGCAAAATTCGACTTGTCCCCAGCTTATCGACGGGAAAAATCTCCCCACCGGCAGAATCGCGTTCTGCAGCTTTAGACACAAATTGTGGTGATGCCCCCTACGGCCAACCGCTACCTATAGTGCCTCAATCATTTTCAGACGCAAGAGGGTAAATGGTAAATTTACACTTCGGTTCGTCGCTAATGTGATTCCATTCGTCGCATGGCTCATGGTGTTGCAACGCAGCGACGCGTGGACTTGCTAGGCGTTTTTTCAGGCGCAAGATGGAAAAACGTTTGCCGAAAATATTTTTGTATTTTGTGACTGCGGATCGGTTTGACCCCAATATCTGGTGCTGTGCTACATTCAGCCGCTTGCTAAAATATGGGGTGCGCTTCATGTTGAATTCAAGAGCGGTGACTCGGCGGGGAGAGGTCAATTGAAGCGGCTTTTGGCATTGTGTCTGGCGATAATCGGACTGGCCCTCGCAGGCACAGCACATGCCAGCGCCGATTCGACCTGCTATCCCGACTGGAAGCTCAAGCAGACCGACTATAATGGCTGCAGCAGCACCGCGTTGCTCAGCCCCGGCAACGACACCCGCGTGAACCTGTTGATGCTGCTCCACGACCGCCACGGTGCGGTCGGGCCAGCCAGCAAATATGCTTATGACATTCCCGAACGGCGCGGCGAGGCGGAGCCGTTTGATTGGGCGGGTTTTGCCTATAAGCTCGGGCCGTCGCCTGGCGAGGCGGAGGATGACGAGACGGGCAATTTCCCGTTCGGCACGCGCTGCATGAGCAATATGGCGGGCAGCGCGGAATTTATCGATGCGGTTGCCAAGGCGAAGGGACTGTCGAAGGACGAGACGCGCGACGCTGACCGCAGTGCGGATCGGCGCTGAAGCCCGCAATGTTCGGATGCCAAGGCGCTTGCAGTCACGCGCGACGCGCTGGCGCTGGTCAAATCGAAGGCCGGGCGTTTGTTTGCCAATTATCTGATCGGCGCGGCGGCATTTTATGACGGCGAATATAGTGATGCGCGGATGTATATGGTCGATTTGCCGCGCCAGCAAAACGCCGTGGCTGTCCGAAGCCGCCTTTTATATGTTCGGGCGGATTTCGCTCAATCAGGCGATGCTCAGTGCCTTTGGCGAATATGGCGACTTGCTGGGACTAACGCCGCAATCCCGACATGCTCGACGACGCGGAAAGCGCCTTCAAGGCCTATCTGAAAAATTATCCGGCAGGGCGTTATGCGGCCTCGGCGCGCGGGTTGCTGCGGCGGGTATATTGGCTGGGCAAGGACCGCGAGCGGCTGGCGGGCGAATATGCGCGCTTTGTTCAGGCAACCGGCGGCAAAGCGGAATAGTCTTCCCCGATCTGGTGCAGGAAATCGATATCAAGCTGCTCGGCAGATTGAAACCCGACGATGTCAGCGATCCGATGCTGCTCGCGGTATTGAACCTGCGCGCGATGCGGCACGCCAACGACCCGAAATTTGCCGATTACGAGACCAAGCCGATCACGCGGGCCATGCTCGATGCGCAGCGTGCCAAGTTCGCCGGGAACGAGGCACTATTTGGCTATTTGCAGGCGGTGCACGGCTTTTATGTGGCGAACAAGCCAGCCGATGTGTTGCGGCTCATTCCCGCAGGCGGCAGCGAGAGCAGCTATCTTGGCTATAGTCGTCAGTTGCTGCGTGCGATGGCACTCGATGCGACGCGCGATGCTGGTGCGCGGGCGGCGCTCGTCACGCTGGTCGCCGCCGCCAAAAAGCCGCAGCAGCGTGGTTCGGCGGAACTAATGCTGGCGTTGCACGACGAGCGAACAAAGGGCGTCGATAATGTCTTTGCGACCAACTCGGTTGTCCGCGATGCCGATGTGCGCGAGATATTGCTTCGTTATCATGCGGGTCCGACGCTATTGCGCAAGCAAGCGGCGAAGGCGGCATCGGAGCGCGAGCAGCAGGTCGCGATCTTCACGTTGCTCTACAAAGACCTGACACGCGGCGCTTATGCCGATTTCCTGCGCGATTATGCGCTGATCCCGGCCAATGCGCGGCCGAAGCCGGAGGATGATTATCAGGCGCCGCGCTACACCGACATTGCATTGTTCCGTTGGACGGGTGAGGGTGAATTTGCCTGTCCGTCGCTCAGAGGTGTGGCGACGACGCTGTCGGCAAAACCCAAGGATGCGCAAGCCCTGCTGTGCCTGGGCGAATTTATCCGCAACAGCGGACTTGACCCGGAATATTATGGCGTGACGCAGGCATCTCGACGAACAGCCCGATGCCGACGAACTGGGCGGCACGCCGAGCCTGTTTCCCGGCAAGCGCTTCTCGCGGCTCGATGGTTACAAGGCCGTGATGGCGGACACCGGCACGACGCCAGCCAACCGCGCCTATGCACTCTATCGCGCGGTCAACTGCTACGCGCCCGCAGGCTATAATGGCTGCGATTCGACTGAAGCGACCAAAGCACAACGCAAGATCTGGTTCGATCAGTTGAAGGGCCAATATCCGACGTCGGTCTGGGCAAAGAAGCTGCGTTATTATTGGTAAGCGCTTATGGGTGCTGTCCGTAGCCGCGCTTTTGGCGGGCTGCCAGCAGCAACCAGCGCGGGTCGATGCGGCTGAGCATGATGCCTTCTGGCTATGGGCAGGGGTAAAACCGCAGCCTGCCCTGCAGCGCGCCAGGACGATCTATATCCTGCAAGGCGAAATCAGGGACGCGCGCATACCGCACCTCGTCTCGCTCAGGCCGGGTACCCCCGACATTCGCCACGCCGAATTATGGATCGTCTACCGCACCGAAACGCTGCAATGGGGTGATGATATTGTTCCGCAAATCCGCGCCGACCTTGCCCGATGGAAAGCGGCAGGGAACAAGGTGGCAGGGGTGCAGATCGATTTCGATGCGGCCACCAAAGGGCTTTCAGGCTATGCCGCTTTCCTCCGGCGGCTGCGGACGCAATTGCCGCAGGATGCCAAACTGGGCGTTACCGGGCTGCTCGACTGGAGCAGCCAAGGCGACAGCGCCGACCTGAACGCGCTGGCGGGCGTGGTCGATGAGGTTGTGCTGCAAAGCTATCAGGGGCGACATACAATCTCCGATTACGACACCTATATAGCCAGCCTGTCGCGGCTCGATATGCCGTACAAGATCGGGCTGGTGCAGAATGGCGAATGGAACGCCCCCGCAGCTTTGGCACGCGATCCGGATTTCAAAGGCTATGTCGTGTTTTTGCTGAACCCGAAATAAGCCGGGTCCGGACAAATGCCCGGACCCGGTAGGTGGACCGGCGAATTCCGGTCCCAGGGGAGTATTGTTCGATTTAGCCGAGCAAGAACTTGTTAATTTCAGTCTTGCTGATTTTTTTGTTCTTGTCGGTATCGGCGCTGGCGAAAGCATCCTTGGCCCATTTTGCCTTCGCTGCTTCATCCTTCTTTGCTGCGCCGCCGGTTTCTTCGGCCTTCGCATGCAAAGCCAGAACCCAGGTCGAGAATTCCGACTGGCTCAATTCGCCATTCTTGTCGGCATCATAAGTCGGGAATTCGGTTTCGACGAGCTGAGCGACATTGCTCTCGCGCGAAGGTGCTGCGGGTGTTGCAGGCTGTGCAGGTGCGGCGGGCTCTGCAGGCGTAGCAGGCTGTGCCGCGGTGGCTGCTTCACCAACAGTGGGATCGGCGGGTGTTGCTGGTTCGGCAGGTGTCGCAGGCTCTGCCGGTTGCCCCGTCGACATCTCAGGTGCCGGCGGGGTTATGGCGGGATCGGCCTGCTGAGCGATGGCGGGCACTGCGGTCAGCGCCAATATGCTCGAAGCGGTCAATAAACGTAACATGGTAATTCTCCTGTTCAAATTGCGATTGCAGCTGGAGGCTGCAGATATGGCTATTAACGGTATGGAGTGACCAACCGGAACCAGTATCGAATGGCTCAACAAGGATAATATTGATAAAGTTGCAACACTGCACCGTCAAAAATTCATGTTGAATCGATTCAACATTCATAATGTGTCAATTCAACTTGTTTTTGATAAATATACAAGACGGAGTGACGATTTGACAACCACGTTTACTTTAACTGAAAATGAACAGGACTTTAATGCCAGATGAACGGTTTGCCAGCCGGGGGTCGCCGTGCTCGAATCATCTCGAGGTTGAATCCGGCGGTGCAGACGCTATGGGCGGTGCATTCTCCCGCCGGACAGGATCAAACGATGACCGTTACCATCAAAACCGCCGACCTGATCGACAGTGTCGCCGATGCGCTGCAATATATCAGTTACTTTCACCCGATGGATTATATCCACGCGCTGGGCGAGGCCTATGACGCCGAGCAAAGCCCCGCTGCCAAGGACGCGATCGCACAGATCCTGACCAACAGCCGGATGTGCGCCGAGGGCCACCGGCCGATCTGTCAGGATACGGGTATCGTCAATGTCTTCGTCAAATGGGGGATGGATTGCCGGTTGGACGACACTTCGCGGTCGTTGCAAGATGTGGTCGATGAAGGCGTGCGCCGCGCCTATCTGCACCCCGACAACAAGCTGCGCGCATCGGTGCTGGCGGATCCTGCATTTACCCGGCGCAATACCAAGGACAATACGCCTTGCGTGCTGCATGTCGAAATGGTTGCCGGATCGAAAGTGTCGGTCGATGTCGCGGCCAAGGGCGGCGGCAGTGAGAATAAATCGAAGTTCAAGATGATGAACCCGTCGGACAATATCGCCGACTGGGTGGTGGAAATGCTGCCTTTGATGGGTGCCGGCTGGTGCCCGCCCGGGATGCTGGGCATTGGCATCGGCGGGACGGCGGAGCATTGCGTGCTGCTCGCCAAGCAGGCGCTGATGGAACCAATCGACATGGGGCCATTGAAAGCGCGCGGGGCTCAGACCGATATCGAGGCGCTTACGCATCGAGATATTCGACCGCGTCAATGCGCTCGGGATCGGCGCGCAGGGGCTGGGCGGGCTATCGACCATCCTCGACGTCAAGATCATGGACGCGCCCTGCCATGCGGCGGGCAAGCCGGTGGCGATGATTCCGAACTGCGCCGCGACGCGCCACGCGCATTTCACGCTTGATGGTTCGGGGCCGATCCTATTTGGCCGCGCCAAATCTTGATGAATGGCCAAAGGTCGACTGGCAGCCCGATGCAGCGGCCAAGCGCGTTGATCTCGACACGCTGACGCCTGCCGATGTTCAGGGCTGGAAACAGGGCGACCGCCTGCTGCTCAACGGCAAGATGCTCACCGGACGCGACGCGGCGCATAAGCGCATTGCCGATATGCTGGCGAAGGGCGAGGAATTGCCCGTCAGCTTTGCGGGCCGCATGATCTATTATGTCGGCCCGGTTGATCCGGTGGGCGAGGAAGTCGTCGGCCCCGCAGGCCCCACCACCGCGACGCGGATGGACAAGTTCATGGACATGATGCTCGAACAGGGGCTGCTCGCATGTGTCGGCAAGGCCGAGCGCGGCCCCGCCGCGACGCAAGCCATCGCCAAGCACAAAAGCGCCTATCTGATGGCGGTCGGCGGCGCGGCCTATCTCGTCGCGCGCGCGATCAAGGGCAGCAAGGTCGTCGGCTTTGCCGACCTTGGCATGGAAGCGATCTACGAGTTCGAAGTGCAGGACTTTCCGGTGACCGTCGCGGTCGATAGCGAAGGCAATAACGTCCACCAACTTGCGCCAGCGCTGTGGCAGAAGCGGATTAAGGACGAGGGGTTGTTGGAGGGAGTTAGTAGCTAACGGCGTAATTTACGCAAAAGAGTTTAGCGCAGTGATGCTCTAGATGGACGCGCTCCTTAAAGCGGAGCAACTCATGGATACCTACAAGACGCGCGATAAAATTTGGCTCAAAAACCCACCGCCCGAAAGCGAAGAAGCGCGATGGCTCAAAGAGCGTTCGCAAAATAATCGGCGAGCAAAGTTTCGTTCGCGGCGGCGAAGGGATTGACGATTTTTATGCCGCCGACATCGAGGCCGTCGTGCATGTCCTCGCTCAGCAAGAAGGTCGCACCTGCGCGCGCTGCAACGGTCAGGATGAGCGAGTCGAAATATTGTAGATTGTAGCGGCTCGAACATTCGGCTGCAGCTATATAATCCTCAAGCTGCGGCAGTGCGCAATCAAATGCTGCTGTCCAGATTTCGACTGTTGAAATTAAAACGACAATATCGGTAAAATTCTTCGAACGGCGTGCATTAAAAAGTTCGCCAATCACCGGAAGGGCAATGATGGCACCCGTTGCCCCCAATTGATCCAGCAATTTAAGGGCGACCCCGTGCCGACCCGATGTGTCGTGTGCGCTGGCCGCATAAACCAAAATGTTAGTATCAAGCGCAATCAACGCCCTGTTCGTTCTTCGTACGTGAAGGGGCCTTCAAGACCGGGAATACCTTCGCGCATACTCTCCATCATCGCTTCCCATTTCTTTCGAAACTCGGGATCGTCCATCCGGTTTTTCCGCTTGGGACGAATTTCGGCGAACACTTCCCCGTTCTTCGTGATATTCAGCGTTTCACCTGCCGCCACTTTTGCGAAGGCGGCTGACGCGTTTCGGTTAAATTCTCTGATCGACATAACGCCCATCAAACACGCTCCTTGTTGCAACGGTTGCAACATATCGAAGGTGGAGGTTTTTCGCAAGTCTGCTCTAACTTACCGCCCCTGCTGCCCCTGCATCTGTGCGTCGATCTGCGCTTGAATTTCGGGAGGCAGGCCTTGCGCCGCGCCGCCGGGCATACCGCCAGCTTGGCCGCCGCCTGCTGCCACCTTGCTTCTGCTGCATTTCCTGCATCTGCTTTTGCATCGCTTCTACCTCGGCGCGCGATTTATATTCGAGCAGCTCGACGTCGAAAATCAGCTCACTGCCGCCCGGAATAGCGACTTCGCCGGTCTGCGGATTCTTCTGGTCTTCGGGGCCATAGCCAAGCTTTGCCGGAATCCACAGGCGATACTGCCCGCCGCGCTGCATGATTTTCAGACCTTCGGAAAAGCCGGGGACGACGCCGGTTACCGGAAATGCCGCTTGCGGGTTCTGGTCGAACACTTTGCCATCTTTCAGGCTGCCGGTATATTTGACCAATACGACGTCGCTGTCGGTCGGCGATTTGCCTTCACCGGTCTTGAGGACCTTGTAGCGAAGGCCCGACGCGGTGGTCACGACATCGCCATATTCGGTCCGAACCCCAGAGGTTCCCCAATAGGCCAAGCCGCCGCCTGCCGCGAGCACCAGCGCGATTCCCGCCCAATATTTGGTGAGCGAGCCTTTTTTAATGGGAGCGATGGGAACGGCAGTGGTGGACATGCGATTTTTCCTGAAAGTGAGAAGTTGCGCGCTGACTAGCAGAAACGTGCCTGGTTTCCAGACACAAAAAAAGCGCCGATAAGGCGCTTTCCTTGTTCACGGATGCGACGTTCTACGCTTTCGCGCCGTCACGTTCCTGTTGCTTGCGCTCCATCTTGCGGGCGCGACGGACAGCGGCTGCCTTTTCACGGGCGCGCTTTTCCGATGGCTTTTCGAAATGACGACGAAGTTTCATTTCGCGATAGACGCCTTCACGCTGCAACTTCTTCTTCAGTGCGCGCAGGGCCTGATCAACATTATTATCGCGAACCATGATTTGCATAAAAAAACTTCACTCCGCATCGAATCGGCAAAATGGCTGAAAACCGCCATTCTGTAAGGCTAAAAACGAAAAGTGCCGCCCTATAAAGCGGCTTGTTGCAGCGCCCCCTAGCGCCACACTTGTGAAATATCAAGCGAAAATGGCGCTTTTTCGCCCTCTTGCCCCGCCCGCACATTCATTTCATAATGCAACGCAAATGGAGATATGAGGAGAGCCCCGATGGCAACGCAGTTAAAGGCTAACAGCAAATATAGCGAGGCCGAATGGACCGCGCGGCAGGAGCTTGCCGCCTGTTATCGCATTTTCTCCATGTTTGGTTGGGATGAACTGGTCTTCAACCATATTACCGTCAAGGTGCCCGACGAAGAAGGCGCGTTCCTGATCAACCCTTATGGGATGCACTTCGGCGAAATCACCGCGTCGAGCCTCATCAAGATCGATATCGATGGTAACAAGATCGACGTCGATAATCCATGGCATGTGAACAAGGCAGGCTTTGTCCAGCACAGCCTGTTCCACCGCACCTTGCCCGATGCGCATGCCATCATCCACACGCATACGACGGCGACCGTTGCCGTATGCAGCCTTGAAGGCGGATTGCAGCCGGTCAATTTCTACGCCTGCAATTTCATGGGGCAACTGGCCTATCATGATTTCGAAGGCGTGACGGTGCGCGAGGAAGAAGGTGTGCGATTGGTCGAGAATCTCGGCGACAAGCGGATATTGATGCTCACGAATCACGGCCCGGTGGTGATGGGCAAGACGTTGCCCGATGCCTTCATCAAATATTGGGCGCTGCAACGCGCGTGCGAGCATCAGATGGCGACGATGCAAATGGGCAAGCCGATCATAGTGCCGCAAGACGTTATCGCGGTGCATCAGCGCGACCTGTATATGGCATCGCCCCCCGGCGGTTCGGGCCGCGTCGAATTCGACGCTATGGTCCGCAAGGTCGATCAGATCGACAAAAGCTGGCGGGATTGACAAATGACGTCGTTCCCGCGCAGGCGGGAACCTCAGGAGGTTCAGACTGACGCGATGATTAAATCTGCCACGATCCCCGCCTGCGCGGGGATGACGATCTTTATATGACAAAATTCACCGTCAACGACCGTCCGGTCCGCTACAAGATGGACCCAGCAACTCCGCTACTATGGGCGCTACGCGATGCGTCGAATCTAACTGGCACCAAATTCGGTTGCGGCACCGGCGATTGCGGGGCTTGCATGGTCGAAATTGACGGCGAAGCCATCCGCTCCTGCCTTGTTACTATCGCCGAGGCCGAAGGGCGCTTTGTCACCACCATCGAAGGCCTAAGCCGCGACCGTTCGCATCCGCTGCAGCAGGCGTTTGTCGCGGGCAATGTGCCGCAATGCGGTTTTTGTATTCCCGGCATCATCATGGCGGCTTCGGTATTGCTGAAGAAAAGCAGCAATCCGACCGACGACGAAATCGACGCCGCGATCACCAATCTGTGCCGCTGCGGCGTCTATCCCCGCCTGCGCGACGCAATCAAACGCGCAGGCCGAGTCATGCGGGGCGAAGAACGCATCGCCGCCGCCCCGCCGCCGGGGATAACGCCGGAAGATGCCGCGAGGGCGGTGCCTGCGTTGACGGTGACGGAGTAGTTATCGCCCGAGGACGGCGTCAACGCAATCATGAACGGAAGTAAGTAGCGGGCGCGAGAGCTTTCCAACCGGTTCGATGAAATCAGACCGATCCAGCGATGCCAATTGCGATGCATTAGCCACCGAATCTTTGTCCAGACCAGTTTGATCGCTTTTCAACAGAATATTGCCGGGGCTTTTGGCCCATTTCAAATTGCTGGTCAGGGGAACGCATAATATAGTGGCGATACGGCTGCGGTTGAAATTGTCGCTCTGGACGACAACCACAGGGCGCACGTAGCCTGGGCCAGAGCCTCGGGGTTCGCCAAAATCGGCCCACCATATTTCGCCTTGCGAAATCAGTTCGGCCTCACCATTCTGTTCGTTTCAATACGCGGCGAGCAGCAGCTCTGGAAAAGTGTTTGAATTCATCGTCTTCACCAATTTCATCCAAAGCATCATTAATGGCTCGGGTAATGCTGTCGGGATCGTTGCGGTCGATAAATTGTTTGACTGCCTTCGCGTATAACTGACTTCGGGAGAGATTTGATCGCATTACCAGCGATTCCGCCTCTTCAAAAATTTTGTCAGGGATGGAAACCGCGACTTTCATACCAAAAGTATGACCAATTGGCGGCGTTATGTCAAGCCTCCAGCTCGATATCCCAGTACAGCCAGTCGTGCCACGTCTCATGCAAATGGTTCGGCGGGAAGGCGCGGCCTCTGTCCTGCAATTGCCAGCTTGTCGGACGGATGGCGGCCATGTTGAGCTGCATATGCGCCTGCTTGGGCGTGCGACCGCCTTTTTTGAGGTTGCACGGGCAGGCACGCGGTGGTGACATTTTCCCAGCTGGTAATGCCCCCCAAGCGGCGCGGGACGACGTGATCGAAGGTCAGGTTATGCGCCCGACCCGCAATATTGGCATTCGAACTTGTCGCGCAGGAACAGGTTGAAACGGGTAAAGGCGGGATATTCGGATGGCTTCACATATTGGCGCAGCGCGATGACCGACGGGATTTTCATGTCGATGCTGGGGCTGTGCACGTGCCGGTCGTAGTTCGAGACGATATCGACCTTGTCGAGGAACACCGCCTTGATTGCGGTCTGCCACGGCCACAGGCTCAGCGGATAATAACTGAGCGGCGTATAATCAGCATTCAGCACCAGAGCGGGGCAATTTTCCGGATGCCGCGCCCTGCCAGCTGCTTCGAAAGTTCCGGTATGCAACATAAGTCGAACCTACTCCCCCTGTTGTCATAGCCTTTTTAAGCCTATTGGCGTTACAGCATTTTGACATTCGCCAACCTATTTGCGGATATTGTGACGTCAAGGGGGCAAACGCACTAGATATGGTATTTTTGCCAGCCATGGATTTTACGTCACAGGGGAACGTGCGGACGCGGTTTGCGCCGAGCCCAAACGGGGCGCTTCATCTGGGGCATGCCTATTCGGCACTTTGCGCGCATGATTTTGCGCGTGCCGCTGGCGGAGAATTTCTGCTGCGGATCGAGGATATCGACGGGACGCGGAGCAGGCGCGAGCATATCGAGGCGATTTTGGCCGATATGGATTGGCTTGGATTGGTCGCGGACAGGCCAGTGAAATTTCAGTCCGCGAACATCGCGCGCTACGAACAGGGATTGGAAAGGCTGAAGGGGCTTGGCCTGCTTTACCGATGCACCTGCACACGCGGCGAAATTGCTGAAGCGTTGAAGCTCGCTTCCGTCGCGCATGGTCCCGATGGGCCGCAATATCCGGGAACCTGCCGGAACCGCGCGATCGGCGATGATGCGCCGCATAGCTGGCGGCTAGATATGGCAAAGCTGTGGCGCGGGTAGGCGCACTCAAATGGACCGACCTTGCGGCAGGCGAGCAATATGCCGACCCGATGCTGTTCGGCGATGTCGTGCTGTGGCGCAAGGACGCGCCTGCTTCCTATCATCTCGCGGCTACGGTCGACGATGCCGCCGATGGCATCAGCCATGTGGTGCGGGGGAGGGACCTGTTCGCCTACACCGCGATCCACCGGCTGTTACAGCAACTGCTTGAATTGCCCGAGCCTGAATATTGGCATCACCCCTTGTTGCTTGACGAACGAGGCGAGAAACTCGCCAAGAGCAAATCCTCGCCCGCTTTGTCGGCAAGAAGACTGGCAGGGGAAGACGGCCACGCACTTATCGATAATTTGCGTCAGACTGTCCTGCCGCTTGGCATTTCGCTTTCGGATGCCTAGATAACCGGCACGGGGTATCAACCCCGCACAAGGATTTTTTCCATGAACATACTACTGATCCTGTTGATCATTGTTGCCGCGGGTTTCGTCGTATTCGCGCTGGTGCGCGGGCTTCATGCGTTTGCCAATATGAAACCGGCCGAGGTTGACGAAAATGGCATCCCCCATTCGCTCAATATCCAGAACAAGGCGATGTTTGCGCGGGTGAAATGGCAGGCGGTGGTTGTCCTGTTGCTTGTGGTGCTGATGGTTGTTGCCGGTTCGAGATAAGGCCAACTCTCTATGGTCAAGCTGAACAAGATTTACACGCGCACTGGCGATGACGGCACTACGGGGCTGGTCGATGGATCGCGCGTGTCGAAAACCGATGCGCGGCTGAACGCGATTGGCGAGGTCGATGAAGCCAATAGCGCGCTTGGCGTGGCGATACAGGCGCTTGAGGCAGACGAGGGAAGCTCGCAACTGGTCGCTGGGTTGCGGCGTATCCAGAATGATCTGTTTGACTTGGGTGCGGATATCGCCACGCCAGGCGAGAGTTTTGAGCCTTCGCCGATGGAATTGCGTATCGTCACCGAGCAGGTCGATTGGCTGGAGGCAGCCATCGATGCCGCGAACGAAGATATTCCGCCGCTGACCAGCTTTATCCTTCCCGGTGGAAGTGCTGCTGCTGCGCATATGCATATGGCGCGGGCGATATCGCGCCGGGCCGAACGGGCGCTCGTTGCCGCCTCGCTGGAGGTCAGCATCAATCCGCAGGCGCTCAAATATTTGAACCGGCTGTCGGATTATCTGTTTGTCCTCTGCCGCTTGATCAATTCGACGAGGGGCGGCGATATATTGTGGGTACCGGGCGGATCGCGGTGAGCGGCGATCTCAAGGCCTGTTTTTTCGCCACGCGCAAGCTGACTGCCGATCTCGCGGCGCCATTGTCCGATGCCGATGCAACGGTCCAGTCGATGCCCGACGCGTCGCCGACAAAATGGCATCTGGCGCATGTCACATGGTTTCTGGAGACGTTCATTTTACGTGACCATGTGGCGGGTTATCGGGCTTTCGACGACAGTTTTGCCTATCTGTTCAACAGTTATTATGAAGCCGAAGGCGCACGCCATTCGCGTGATCGGCGTGGGTTGATAACGCGGCCATCGCTGGTGCAAGTGCTTGAATATCGAGCGCATGTCGAAGCCGCCATCGACGCGCATTGGAACAATCTGCCCGAGGCGGCATTGCAATTGATTGAGCTCGGCATCCATCACGAGCAACAACATCAGGAATTGCTACTGACCGATATCTTGCACCTGTTCTCGCAAAACCCGACCTTTCCTGCCTATTGGCCGGAGCCGGTTTTGCGTGAAGCGTCATCGGGCGATTTAGCCCCGATGGGTTGGATCGAAGGGCCATCGGGTATCCGGTCTATCGGTCACAGCGGTAACGGCTTTGCCTTCGACTGCGAAGGCCCGCGCCATGATGTTCTGCTGCAACCATTCGCGCTTGCCGATCGAACGGTCAGCAATGGCGAGTGGATGCAATTCATGAACGATGGCGGTTACAACGAGTCACGCCATTGGCTTTCCGACGGCTGGGCATGGGTCCAGCGTGAGGGCATCGCAGCACCGCTCTACTGGCAGCAGGACACAGGCGGGCAATGGCTGTCGTTCGGGCTGGACGGGTTGCGCGGCGTCGATCCGGCGGCACCGGTGACGCATATCAGCCTGTACGAAGCCGACGCTTATGCCGCTTGGGCAGGCGCGCGCTTGCCGACCGAGGCGGAGTGGGAAGTCGTGGCGGCATCACGCGATCCAAACGAAGGCAATCAGCTCGATGCCCCCGGTGCAGCGCGGCCGTTGGAGCCGCACGCCAGCGCAGTATTCGGCAATGTCTGGCAATGGACCGGCAGCGCCTATCGCCCCTATCCGGGCTTTCGCACCGCCGAAGGCGCAGTCGGCGAATATAATGGCAAGTTCATGAGCGGACAGTTTGTCCTGCGCGGCGGCAGCTGCGCCACACCGCGCGGGCACTGCCGTGCAAGCTATCGCAATTTCTTTTACCCGCACCAACGCTGGCAGTTCACCGGATTGCGTCTCGCGCGCGATGTCTGATCCGCAATTCAAAGCTGATGTGCTGGCAGGGCTGGCCGGTCCCCGCCGCGCGATTCCGGCGCGCTGGTTTTATGACGAGCGCGGTTCGGAGCTGTTCGACGACATCACGAGATTGCCCGAATATTATCCGACGCGCGTAGAAACCGCGCTGCTTGCAGATTGCCGAACGCATATCGCGGCGCAGATCGGTGCCGGCCATGCAGTGATTGAATTCGGCGCGGGCAGCGCGACCAAGACGCCACTGTTATTGGAGGCCATTGCCCCGTCGGCCTATGTGCCTATCGATATTTCGGGCGACTATCTGCGCGATGCGGCAGCGATATTGCAGGCGAAGTTTCCCGGATTGCCGGTTCATCCGGTGGAGGCTGACTTCACCAATGGCATCGCGCTGCCCGCCGAAATCGACGTTGCGCCGCGCCTCGGATTTTTCCCCGGCTCGACCATCGGTAACTTCATTCCCCGCAGCGCAGTCGATATGCTCCGGCATATGCGCGGCGTGCTGGGTGAGGGTGCATTCCTGCTGATCGGCTTTGATCGCATCAAGCCGCTGGACGCCCTGACAGCGGCTTATGACGATGCTGCCGGGGTAACGGCCTCGTTCAACCTCAACCTGCTCCACCGCATCAACCGCGAACTGGACGGCAGTATTCCGGTCGAAGCCTTTACCCATCGCGCGGTGTGGAACGATATCGAGGCGCGGATCGAAATGCACCTGGAAGCCTTGCGCGATGTTTCGTTCAAAGTGGCCAGTGAAAGCTTCGAGATGGCGTCTGGCGAAACGATTCACACCGAAAACAGCCACAAATATGATCTTCGCAGTATCAGATTGCTGCTTCGCGCCGGCGGTTGGTCACCCGTTGCCGATTACAGCGACGCCGATGACTGGTTTACGCTGGTCCTTGCGCAAGCAAAGCCCTTTCACACCGCGCCTTAACGCTTGCGCCCGCACGGCCCCAGCGAATCCAGCACGAACTTGTAATCCGCCTGCGCCCGCGCCGCATTGTCGCTGTCAGCCGCCTCGACCAGATCGGACGATAGCGTACGCGGCAGGTCGCAAGCGAGGCGATACCACAAAAGCGTGAACTTGGCAGGCGCGCTGGCCGATTCATCGATGACTTCGGCGGTCGAGACCGCCCAGCGTTTGTCCTGCCCGGGGCGGCTCAATATCGATAGCGACAATGGCTGTTCTTTCGCAGTGCGGAGGAACACCTGTGTCTCACCTTCGCCCAGAACGGTGCCCGCGCTATAAAAGGCACTGATGACGCCCGTAATCTTCGGCGGCGCGTCGATCAGCACGGCTTCTTTGGTGATGTTACGCACCAGCGTGTCATTCGCGACGCTGTACTGCACCAGTGCATTGGGCCGCGACAGGCGGATTTCGCCCGGCTTGCCGTTCACCGTGCTGCCGAACAGGAACAGCCGCTGCTTCTTCAACTTTGGTATCTTGCCCTTGGCGTCCTTCGGGACATCGAGCAGGAAGCGGACACGCGGCGTGATTCCGCCCTGGCCGCGAATCAAGGCCGTTACATCGGCCTCGACCAGCATCCTCTGCCGGTCAGCGGGCACACCGATGGCTTGTTCGGGCGCAATCTTTTGTAAATTCCGGATGGTTCCATCAACGATAAGCGGCGAAACGGTCACCAGATCAGCAATATCTGCATAGGCAGCGCCTTCGGCCTGCACCGCCAGCGATGGAGGCAGAAGCGGCCCTGTTTGCGCTGACGCCATGCCGCCAAATCCCAGCAATATCGCCACAAAACCGACAGTAACCCTACCCGCCTTCATCAATCAACCTTTCTGTCCTGGCACCAAAGGCGCAACTTTAGCGCATAACCGATCTGTCCCCTTATGATAAGCTATCACATGAATTGCGGATAAATCGCAAAATCCGGATTGCCTGCCCTCTATGGCTTGGCTAAAGCTGCGATGAATCGAAGGCAAAAATAAAAGATTTCGATATCGCTGGGGGTATGTCGGTCGCACCTTCAAAACGTGCGCCGCAACATACTTTTTTGTTTTGAAGGTAGGAGAGTACTTTCCGCATGGCATATGCTGATCAAGATGGGATGAGCACGAACCGTTTGGTTTCGGTCATCATTGTTATCCTCCTCCATGTTTTCCTCGGTTATGCCCTGGTGACTGGCCTCGCTTATGATGCGGTCAAGTCGATCAAGGAAAAAATGACCGTTGTCGACGTGAAGGAAGAAGAGCCACCCGAAGAGGAAGAGCCACCTCCCGAGCCCGAAAAGCAGATAGAACCGCCGGTTGTATCGCCGCCGCCTCTGGTGAAGACCATAACGCCTCCGCCAACTGTGCGGACCGTAGATACGCCGCCGCCTGCCGCGCCGATCGTTCCGACGGCCGCGCCGCCTGCGCCGGCAGCACCGCCCCCGCCCCCGCCCCCCGTGGCGAAGCGTCCGAACCCTATTCCAAAGGGTAATCCGGGCAACTGGGCGAATACCAACGATTATCCCTCGCGTGCGCTTCAGCAGGAACGCGAAGGCACCACCGGTTTCCGTGTAACGGTTGGCCCCAACGGGCGTGTCACCGAATGCTCCGTCACCTCATCCAGTGGCCATCCTGATCTTGATCAGGCAACCTGTTCGAACGTGCAACGTCGTGCGCGCTTCGATCCGGCACTGGATGGCAGCGGCAATCCGACCACAGGCAGTTATTCTAACCGTGTCCGGTGGCAGATACCGAAATAATTTATATGGCCCGGCAAGGGGGAGCCTTCGCGCCGGGCTATTTCAAGCCAAGTCAATTTTCTGAGAGGTAGTTAAAATGTCGATTTTGTTCCTGACCGCGGCGCCTGCCGCAAATGCAGATGTGGCCCAGCAATTCGGCCTCATCCCCGCGCTTAACGAAGGCGGGCCGATTTCCTGGTCGATTTTCATCGTCATGGTTATCATGTCGGTCTTTTCTTTCTACATCATGTTCACCAAGCTGTTCGAACAGCAGAAGGTGCTGAACCAGGCAAAGCAGGTTCGCGCCCAGTTCTGGCGTGCAGCAACACTCGAAGAAGGCGCAGCCAAGCTCGACAAGAACAGCGCATTTCGTCAGGTCGTCGATGACGGCATCGAAGCACAAAAGCAGCATGGCCTTTTGACCGATCCGGTCGAAGCACATGATTGGCTGCACGGTGCGATGGCGCGTTCGGAAGAGTCGATCAACAACAAGCTTGCAGGCGGCCTGCCGTTCCTCGCGACCGTTGGTGCGACTGCTCCGTTCGTCGGCCTTCTCGGTACGGTTATCGGCATCTATTCGGCGCTGATCAAGATCGGTATCGCCGGCCAAGCTGACATCGGCAAGATTGCTGGCCCGGTTGGTGAAGCATTGATCATGACCGCCATTGGTTTGTTCGTCGCGGTTCCTGCGGTGCTTGCCTACAACTGGCTCCAGGCACGTAACAAGTCGATCGCTCGTTCGCTTGCGACATTCTCGAACGATGTGCTTGGCTACATCTCGTCGGGTGGCCGCGTGAAGCCTGCTGTTGCTGTCGCGCAAGGCGGTAAGCCAGCGCCTGCAGCGATCAAGAAGTAAGATTGGGTGGGGGCTGCGCTTTGGCGCGGCCCGTTCGCCGGCCTGTCCGGCGCTCGATTTTTGACCCAGTTTAGCTAGAGAGGATTAGCCAATGGCAATGAGTTCAGGAGGCGGCGGCGGTAATGAGACGCCAATGTCTGACATCAACACGACGCCGCTTGTGGACGTCATGTTGGTGCTTCTCATCGTGTTTCTGATCGCAATTCCAGTCGCCATCCAGACGGTGAAAATGGACATTCCGGTCGTGAAGTTCGAGCCGACCAAGGCGAAGCGTGAGAATGTTTTGTTGTCGGTGACCACCACGGATTCGGCAGGGCGTGATCCCGGCGATCCGGCCTATGATGGCGCGAACCCCAATGGCGAATGCCGCATTTATTGGAATGTGACGCCCATCGATTCGACTGAATTGGTTGACCGTGCGGCAAAGCACCTGAAGGCGGAGTTCGAGAAGCTGGGTGGCGAGCAAGCTGCTGCAGCAGGCCTGATCGAGCCTGATATGTTGCCCGAGGCGCATATTCGCGGTGACATCAACACGCCATATCGTTGCATCGGCGGTACCATCTACACCATGCAGATGGCCGGTTTCGCCCGTGTCGGCTTCATTTCTTCGCCGTTCGAAAATGCGAACGTGCAGTAAGCAAATTCTCTGAGGAGTAACTAATATGGCAATGAGTGGCGGCAAGGATGATGGCCAGCCGATGATGGAAATGAACACGACGCCGTTGATCGACGTTATGCTCGTTCTCCTCATCATGCTGATGATCACCATCCCCCCGGTTTCGCACGCCGTAAATATCGACCTGCCGGTTAATGACCCCAACGCGCCTCCTCCCGAGGTGCCAATCGACCCGGTAGTCAACAAGGTCATTATTCTGCCCGACAGCACGGTTCAGTGGAACGGCACGCCGGTGACGCTTGCAGCAGATGGAACAGTTTCTGGTCCAGACCAAATCGATGAGTCCGGAACCGGAACTCCAGTTCCAGCCCGCGCCGACCGCGCCTTATGATACGGTCGACAAGGCGTTGGTTTCGGTAAAGCGTAGCGGCATCACCCGCTTCGGCTTTGTCGGCAACGAACAATATCGCGTATTCGGCAAGGGTGCGCGCGAGGGCCGGTAGGCACTTGGTTTAAGCAATCGACATTTGGGGAAGGGCGGTCGCGAAAGCGCCGCCTTTTTCTTTGTGCCTATTCAGGCTTCTCGCCTGACAAGCGGGTCATCAGGATCGCCGCGCGCTTCGCCTGGCGCTTGAGGCTGTCGAGATCGACGCTTTCACCAACTGCATGGTCGCCCTGTCCGGCAGAACCCAGACCGACCAGCCCGTCGACATCCTTGGCAACAAAAGCAATATCGCCTGCACCACGCCGGATGGGATCGAGCGTCGGCATTTGGGCTAAGCCCAAATCGCGGTTCACGATGTTGAGCTTGGCGAGCAATTTCTTGTTGCCATCGCTCGGCGCCATGGCGGGATAGCCGTCGGTTCCGAACACGATTTCAGCCGTTGCCCCCGGTGACGGACGGGCGACGATAGCCTGCATCTTGCCGCGCACGCGGGTTTCCTGTTCGGGCGACAATGTACGGATGTCACCGCGCGCAATGGCGATTTCCGGAATGATATTGGTCTTGCCCGACGCGGTGGCGGTAATGCCGCCGACGCCCAGGCCTGCCTCGACCCCGCCCGCCAGCAAGCCGACGTTGAACGTCAGATTTGGTTCGGGAAGTTCGATGCGAAAGGCAGTGACAATTTTCGCCAGCGCGTAAATCGCACCGTCGCCCGCATTTGTCGTAAAGATCCCACTCGAATGGCCGCCCTTCGCCTTTGCGGTCACCGTCCAGCTGGCCGGCGCTGCGCCGGGCAATCGACCCCATATCGGTGCCATCGATGACGACGAGGCTTTCGAAATCGAGCGCGACGTCGGCGCGTTTGCCTGCCGCGATCAGGTCGGCACGGGCGATGTCGATCGGGTCGCCCGCATCTTCCTCGTCACCGGTCAGGACGATCTCGATATCGGCCTTGGCCAACGTGCCGGCCGCTTGCATCGCGCGCAGGGCAGCGAGCATCACCACCATCCCGCCTTTATTATCGTTCGCCCCAGGCCCCACCGCCTTATTGCCCTCGCGCGTGAATTTCTGGAAAGGCGAACTGGGTTCGAACACCGTATCGAGATGGCCGATCAGCAGCATCTTCTTGCCCTTGAATCCTGAGCCTGTCGAAGGGCCTTTGCGTGTCGCGATGATATGCCCTGAACGCCCCGCCGCCGCCATCGGCACCCAACGCACGTCAAAACCCAACGTCTCCAGCTCCGCGCGCATCATCTGCCCGACTTTCTCGACGCCCTCGATGTTGAGCGACCCGCTGTTCTGGTTCACCAGTCGCTCGAGCAAAGCCACCGACCGGTCATGTTCGGCATCGACGCTTGCCAATATTTTCGCTTCTGGTTTTGACAGCCGGGCCGCTGCCGGGGCGGCCATCGCGAGTGCAATTGCAGAGACGATAAGGATATAAGGGCGGGGCATATTGATGTCTCTCACGAACGTGATTTTGCCCTATTTGCCCAGCTTTAAGCTGACCCGCAAGCGCGTTCAGCAGGCGGCGAGCCGGATCCGAGCCGCGCACCGCCATCGGCCGGTCTGGAACAATGGGCGTTCCATCCCGTTACCGTCGCAGAGAATGTTCGACAAAAGCGAGATAACCCATGAAAAAATATCTGATACTGGCTGGCATTTCGCTGGCTGCACTCACCCCGACGATGGCGTCGGCGCAAGACGATGGTTGTCGCCGTGACGGCAATGGTCGCATCATCGGCACCGCCATCGGCGCGGGCGCTGGCGGCGTGCTTGGCAATGTCATTGCCGGACGCGGCGACAAGACCGAAGGCACGATTATCGGCGCAGTGGTTGGCGGAATCATCGGCAATCAGGTTAGCAAATCGGACCGTGGCTGCAACCGCGCTTATGGCTATTACGATCAGAATGGCCGCTGGCACGCAACGGGCGTAAGCGTCAATGAAGCACGCGGTTATTATGACCGCGACGGTCGCTGGGTCGAAGGTCAGCCGAACGGCTATTATGACAATGGCCGCTGGGTTGCGAGTACCAGCGATGCGGGCGGCTATGTTGATCGCAACGGTTATTGGGTTCCCGGCAACTTCGGCTGGCTATTACGACCGCGACGGGCGTTGGGTGGGCGGCACCGCAAACGGCTATTATGACACCAACGGCCGCTGGGTCGCTGGCCCGACACGCGGTCGTTATGACTCGCGCGGTCGCTGGATCGAAGGCGATACCGCCTATGCCAGCGAAGCCAATGGTAGCTGGAACTCGGTCGAACAGCCCGGATACTATGACAGCAATGGTCGCTGGCGCGCGGGCAAGGCGTACGGCTATTACGACTCGCGTGGCCGCTGGGTTGCGACCCGCGAGGGCAGCTATGGCAACAACACCGATTATCGCCCCGGCAACGGCCAATATGACATGAGCCAGATGCCAACCGATATTCCAACCCGGATCAGCTGGCTGCGTGAATATGTCCGTTCTGCCCAAGACGCCCGCCGCATTACCCGCGCCGATGCGCAATATGCGCGCAGCGAACTGAATGCAGTCGAAAGCCAGAACCGCATGTTCAACCGCGATGGTCGCTTTACCCAGCGTGAGGAAAATACCATCGACAAAAGGCTCGACCGTCTGACCCGCCGCCTCGACAAGGAATGGCGTCAGGCGCGCGCCTACTAAATTGCGAGTCGCGCAATAAGAGATGCCCGGCGGCGCAAAACCGCCGGGCCTTTTTCTATGCAAAACTGAGAAAAAAATCGCTTATCTTGAGGTGCACATTCAGGTTCGGGGAGCTCGCCGGGAGAAACGCTTTCGGGAGGATTGGGACAGGAGCGCAAGGCGCGGTGTATAGAACATAATAGAAACAGCATCAAGAATTGTTGAAGTTTTTACGTTTTTTGGGCAATCGAGGACTTGGACAGGAGGAATTCACATGGCAGCGCTGCTCAAAATTCTCGACGAGCATTTCGGCACAAGCGTATCTGAAAGACGGCCGGCCGTCGAACTCAAGCTTGCGTCAGAACGTACAAGCCCGCGTGACATTATCCGGCAACGCGTCCAAGCCGAAATCGAGGAGGTTAATCAGCGCAACCAGGCACACATCGATGGTCATGCGCGGACGCGTTCTTTTCTGATCGATGTCGACGCGGCCTCCCCCGAAGCAAAGCTCAATATGCCTATCATTGGCAGGCGGAAACCCAAACTGTTCGACCTTGATGCGGAAACCGATCGAGCGATTACTGCCTTTGAAAAGCGGCAATTCATCATGCTGCTTGATAATCGCCAGATCGATGACATTGATGATTGCGTCACGATCACGCCAGAAAGCGAGGTTGTTTTCCTGTATCTGACACCGTTGAAAGGCGGCTGATGGATTTTCTTCGAAAGCTGGCGGATATTTTCTACGGTGGCGCATCGACCAGCCAGCCGATGCAGCGGGGAAACTCAATGTCCGGCTACTCCAACCGACCCGAAGTAGCCGATCTTCCGACCCACAGCGAAGCGCATCGAATTGTCCGTCAAATATGTGAAGAGGCGGTTGCGGCGGGTTCTGGCTGGCAATCGAAACTGTCCGATTCCGACCGTTGGCAAGGACTGAAGAACGAATCGTCCGATATTCAAATTGCGGTCATGATGGCGGCATTGGACCATAAGCCGAGCGGCGGCTCGTCCTACAGCGGAAATTCTTGGCAAGTCCAAGAGCTTCGAAAAACCATCGTATCGCAAATAACGCGCAGGAATTTGGACTTTACGGCGGATCATCTTTCGACATTGCTTACGAGTTGGGCAGATCAATCTTACTCGCTGGAATGGGGATTTCCCGGAAAAACAGTGTTGGGCGCGGTTGAGCGTTACTCAAAATCCAACACTTTGCCGTCGGATTTGCGCCGTGCCCTTGAAAATATCCGGCGCCTTTTGCTCAAGCCTCAACATCCCGGGCAAGCGCTCAATAAATTTGCGCTCGGCGTTTCAGACCGGATTGCGAAACTGCTTGATCCCTCCTCTGTGTCGGAAAGGTCGCTTCCGGTCGGCCCATTTGCAACGGCATTCAGTCAGAAAATCGCCGAATGGCCTCAGGCGAAGCGAGAGGGTTGGCTTGCGTTTGCGGCGCTCGCGGCGGAATCGGGAGACAAGTCGAAACCGAGTGGGAAATGGCTGATAGCCGCGAAACCATATTGCGACGCAATTGGCAGACCGCCAATGTCAGAGTGGATAGGCAGGTTGCTCGAGGATACGACGCCCGACCCAGAGCGGCCCGATCACAGCCTCGATATATTGAAAGGCTTTCTTTGGGCTTCGACTTTGCTCGACCATGCTGAATTCGCGGGACAAATCGGTCGTTTTGCAGAAAAATGCTTTCGCAAGGTACCCAATTGGGGTGCGCGGTCGGTCAAGCTGGGCAACGCAGCGCTTTGGGCGCTATCAGAAATGGCGGGTGAACCGCGCGCCGCCGCCGAGTTGTTCCGCCTGCGCGAAAAGATAAAATATCCTTCGGCGCGCAAGCTGATCGACAACCGTCTATCGGAACTGTCGATAAAGAGTGGCCAGAGCGTCGAGGAAATGGAAGATCAATCGCTGCCGCATTTCGGTCTTGGTCAAGACGGCACAGCAACCTTCGACTTGGGTGACGCCCGCGCCGTATTGGCGGTGCACGCAACCGATGTCGAGCAATCATGGTTCAGCAGCACAGGAAAGGCCGTGAAATCGATTCCGGCAGACGTCCGGAAGGATCACGCTGCTGCGCTGGCTGCTTTCCGCCAAGCCGCCAAGGATATCGAAGGGGCGCGTGCCGGACAGGTGAACCGGCTGGAACAGTCATGGGTAGAGGAGCGGAACTGGAGCGTTGCCGAATGGAAACAGAATTTCCTGAGCCATCCGCTGCGCCGGCCGATTGTTCAGTCGCTGATCTGGCGGGTCGGCGAAAGTGCCATCTTGCCACGCGCCGGAGCACTGGAAGATGTAAAAGGGAAAGCGACCGAATATCCGGATGATGCGCGCATTACGCTTTGGCATCCGCTAGATGGCAATCCATCGGATGTTCTCGCGTGGCGAGCGCGGATCATGGAACTCGGCATCACCCAGCCAATCAAGCAGGCGCACCGCGAAATCTATGTTCTGACCGATGCCGAACGCACGACGCGGACCTACTCGAACCGGTTCGCCGCGCATATCCTGCGCCAGCACCAGTTTCGAGCGCTGTGTCAGGCGCGGGGCTGGAGCTATGGCCTGATGGGTGGATGGGATGGCTGGAACGTGCCAACGCGGCGGTTACCCAAGCACCGTATGTCCGTTGAATATCAGGTTGAAATTGTTGATGACGGGCAGGATTCGGATTCCGGCGTCTCGCTTCATCTCGCGTCCGACCAGGTCCGGTTCATGGGTGCAGACAATCAGCCGATTGCGCTCGAAGCAATCGCACCGATCCTGTTTTCCGAAGTGTTGCGCGATGTCGACCTGTTTGTGGCGGTTACTAGCGTCGCTAATGATCAGGGTTGGGCAGACGGCGGGCCCGAGGGCCGAAATGCCGGATACTGGCGCGAATGGGCGTTTGGTGAACTCGGTCAAAGTGCGGCGACTCGCAAGGAACTGGTTTCCTGGATAGCTCCCAAATTGTCGATTGCCGATAAGTTAGAGATCACAGAAAAATCATTGGTCGTGCAGGGCAAGCGGCAAAAATATGCCATCCATTTCGGTTCGAGCAACATCCAAATCCTGCCAAGCAACCGTTACCTTTGCATCGTGCCCGATCGTGCGCCGCCTGAGACCGCCGGACTGAAGCTACCCTTTGCTGGAGACGGGCTGTTATCAACGATATTGGCAAAGGCATTCATGCTCGTCGATGAAAGCAAAATTAAAGACGAGACCATCATTCGGCAGCTTTAGATGAAAACAAAAAGGCCCGGCGATCCCCCAACCGCCGGGCCTCAGCTATCGATCCGATGCGTAGGATCAGTAGCTGTAATACATGTCGAACTCGACTGGCGAAGGCGTCATTTCCCAGCGGGCGACGTCTTCCATTTTGAGGTCGATATAGGCGTCGATCTGATCCTTGGTGAAGACATCACCCTTGAGCAGATAGTCATGATCGGCGGCGAGGCATTCGAGCGCTTCGCGCAACGAACCGCAGACCGTTGGAACCTCGGCGAGTTCTGCCGGTGGCAGGTCATAGAGATTCTTGTCCATCGCTTCGCCGGGGTGGATCTTGTTCTGGATGCCGTCGAGGCCAGCCATGAACAACGCCGCATAGCACAGATACGGGTTGGCCATCGCGTCGGGGAAGCGGACTTCCACGCGCTTGGCTTTTGCGCCTGCGCCATAAGGAATGCGGCACGATGCCGAGCGGTTGCGCGCCGAGTACGCGAGCAGAACAGGCGCTTCATACCCGGGCACCAAACGCTTGTAGCTGTTGGTGGTGGGGTTGGTGAAGGCGTTCACCGACTTGGCATGCTTGATGATGCCGCCGATGAAGAACAGGCACATTTCGGACAGGCCCGCATAGCCATCGCCTGCGAACAATGGCGTCTTGCCCTGCCAGATCGACAGATGCGTGTGCATGCCGCTGCCATTATCTTCCTTGATCGGCTTGGGCATGAACGTCGCGGTCTTGCCATAAGCATGCGCGACCTGATGCACGACATATTTGTAGATCTGCATCCGGTCGGCGGTCTGGGTCAGCGTGCCGAAGGTCAGGCCAAGCTCGTGCTGGGCGGCGGCAACTTCATGGTGATGCTTGTCGCAAGGCAGACCCATTTCGAGCATGGTCGAGACCATCTCGCCGCGAATGTCCATGCAGCTGTCGACCGGGGCGACGGGGAAATAACCGCCCTTGGCGCGCGGGCGGTGGCCCATATTGCCGGCTGTCATATTTGGTGCCGGTGTTGGTCGGCAGCTCGATATCGTCGATCTTGTAGTAAGACGTGTTGTAGCTGTTTTCGAAACGCACATCGTCGAACATGAAAAATTCGGCTTCAGGGCCGATATAGATGGTGTCGCCGATGCCGGTGGTTTTGAGATAGGCTTCGGCGCGCTTCGCGGTCGAGCGCGGGTCGCGGCTGTACAGTTCGCCGGTCGATGGCTCGACGATGTCGCAGAACAGGATCATCATCGGCGTGGCCTGAGAACGGATCGATGTAGCACGCCTCAAGATCGGGCTTCAGGATCATGTCGGATTCGTTGATGGCTTTCCAGCCTTCGATCGACGAACCGTCGAACATCAGGCCGTCTTCCAGCTCGTCTTCGCCGATGACGCCCGAACACATGGTCAGATGCTGCCATTTGCCCTTGGGGTCGGTGAAGCGGACATCGACCCACTCGATTTCCTCGTCCTTGATACGCTTGATAATGTCCTTCGCGGTAACGCCCATGTTGCTTTCCTTCTTTGACTTGTCTTTTTTCGATTGCTTGGATTTAGACGGCATCGTTGTCGCGCTCACCGGTGCGGATACGCAAAGCGGTTTCAACGGGGATGACGAAAATCTTGCCGTCGCCGATGCGGCCGGTCTGGGCGGCAGCGGCGATGGCTTCGACCACGCGGTCGGCAAGGCCATCCTCGACCACGACCTCAAGCTTTACCTTGGGGAGGAAGTCGACGACATATTCGGCACCGCGATACAGCTCTGTATGGCCCTTCTGGCGGCCGAAACCTTTGGCTTCGGTGACGGTGATGCCCGACACGCCGACTTCGTGCAGCGCCTCTTTAACCTCGTCCAATTTGAACGGCTTGATGATCGCTTCGATCTTTTTCATGGTCTTCCCCTAGATGGCGCGTGTGGCGAATGCTCCGCGCGCGCGGATTATGAGATTGTCTTATCAAGTATCGTGCCAGTTCAGACGCGCGGTTTTGCGTGATTTATGATTCAATTCAGGCGATTGCACTGCCTAAAAATTAGGCAGCTGTGCGATTCATGGGCAGCAAGAGGCGCCGATCGCTGCTTCCATTCGCGCCGCCGCAGCGTCGTAAAAATGCGCCCGCAAATTGTTGACGATGTTGTCGGGCGAGGTTTCAGGCGTACCACCCGGAAATGGTGGCGACGGATTATATTCCAGACTGAGCTGAACCGACTTGGCAATGTCTTCGTCGGAAATCATCGCGATCAGTTCGAGCGCAAAATCGATGCCCGAGGTTACACCACCCGCAGTGACAAGATTGCCGTCGCGAACGACGCGTGCATGCTCATATTTTGCACCGAATTTCTCAAGCAATTGCGTGTAACCCCAATGCGTTGTCGCGTGCTTCCCGTCAATCAACCCTGCTGCACCTAGAATAAACGCGCCAGTACATACGCTAGTCACCCAAGCTGCGCCGCCGGATTGCATCCGGACGAATTCGATGAGCGGCTTATTTTCTAAAGCCGCTGCCACCCCCATTCCTCCGGGCACACAAATTATCGATGCCTGCGGGCAATCGGCAAAGGCTATATTCGGCATGATCGAAAAGCCGCAATCAGTTGCAACGGGTGCAACAGTTTGAGCTGCTACATGGATTTTGGCGCCAGGTAGCCGCGAAAGGAACTGAGCGGGCCCCGAAAAATCGAGCTGGGTTACATTATCAAACAATGGAAAGACGATATCGATAGCATCTGTCATGGCCAATCTCCTTGGTTATCGGTGAATGGCCCAGACGAACGGCGCTTGATTGTCCTCCGCTCCCCGATGGTTTCCCATCTCGAATCGTCAGTAACGGATGGCATATGCTATACCAGCAAACGAAAAAAGCAAAGGGCCGCCGGATTGCTCCGACGGCCCAGTTTTACCGGGTAACGTTCCGGGAGGATGGACCGTTACCAGTAAAATCCGCGATATGCTCTTACCACTCGACCGGTGCGGGTATTGACCAGCAGCACGTCATTATAGTGACGGACATAAGTCTGGTAACGGCCCGGTTGGGGCAGGCGGTAGTTCGAATAATTGGTTACGCGGTAGCGCGGTGCATAATAGCTGGCACCGATGCTCACGCCGTCGCTAAAGCTGCGGTAGCGGAACGGCGCGTTAAAGCGGCTACCGCGAAACACGTTGCGGTTGCGCTGCTTGTATACACGCCAATCCTGACGGTCTTCACGCAGTTCTTGACGCGCATCGCGATATTCACGCCGTTCTTCACGGACATCGTCACGATCGCCATAACGCTGCGCATCGCGAAGCTCACGACGTTCTTCGCGCACATCCTGACGGTCGCGCTGCAATTCGCGTGTCTGGGCCTGCGCCGCCATGGGGGAAAGGGTGGCGGCGACAGCTGCTGCGGTTATCAAAAATCTCTTATTCATTGTCTGTCTCCTTATGGAACCAACAAACACATTGCTGCGTCTGTTGTTCCCTTTTTAGGAGCCCGACATTGAACGTGCGGAAAACAACGCGTTCAGAAACAAGACATTAGTGTCGCAATTTGTATCACATCAGTTCCACAGCCAATGCCGTCCCTTCGCCGCCGCCGATGCACAGGCTGGCGACGCCCTTCGTCTTGCCGTGGGTTTTCAGCGCGGCGATGAGCGTGGTGATGATCCGCGCGCCCGATGCACCAATCGGATGGCCGAGAGCCGTCGCGCCGCCATGGACGTTGATCTTGTCGTGCGGGATGCCAAGGTCGTGCATCGCGAACATCGCGACGCAGGCAAAGGCTTCGTTGACTTCGAACAGATCGACGTCGGCGATGCTCCAGCCAGCGTTTTTCAGGCATTTGGTGATCGCGCCGACGGGGGCGGTGGTGAAGGCTGATGGCTCCTGTGCGTGTGCGCCGTGCGCGACGATGCGGGCGACCGGCTTCAGGCCCTTGGCATCGGCCACCGACTGGCGTGTGAGGACCATCGCGGCAGCACCGTCGGAAATCGAGCTGCTGGTGGCTGCTGTAATCGTGCCATCCTTGGCAAAAGCAGGGCGAAGGCCGGGAATCTTGTCGGGCATGCCTTTGCCGGGCTGCTCGTCGGTATCGACGACGACGTCGCCCTTGCGCGTGGCGACGGTGACCGCGACGATTTCGTCCTTGAACGCGCCATCGGCGATGGCTGCCTGTGCACGGCGGAGCGATTCAATCGCATAATTATCCTGCGCCTCGCGCGTCAGCTGATATTCGTTGGCGGTGTCCTGCGCAAAGGTGCCCATCGCGCGGCCCTCTTCATAGGCATCTTCCAGACCGTCGAGCGACCATATGGTCATAAGCGGTGTCATGGCCGATCCGCGCGCCGCTGCGATGCTTTTTGAGCAAATAAGGCGCGTTGGTCATGCTTTCCATGCCGCCCGCCACCACATAATCGACCGAACCTGCGGACAGCGCCTCGGCACCCATGATGACGGTCTGCATGCCCGATCCGCACACTTTGTTGACCGTGGTCGCCTGTACGGATTTGGGCAGGCCTGCCTTGATCGCCGCCTGACGCGCAGGGGCTTGGCCCAAGCCTGCGGGAAGAACGCAGCCCATATAGATGCGCTCGATATCTCGCGCCATCGACGCCCGCGCGCTCGACCGCTGCCTTGACCGCAGTCGCGCCGAGATCGGTTGCCGAAACCTCGGCAAGCGCGCCCTGCATCCCGCCCATCGGGGTGCGGGCGTAGGACAGGATGACGACGGGATCGGTGGTGCTCATTGGATGTTCCTTCATGCCGTAAGGTAAAGTTGCGAGTCGCCTTAAGGCCCCGTGCGGCGAATGACAAATATGAAACCGTATGCACTCCTATCCGCTTGCATCGGGAACCCAGAAGTTTAACCATACGATTAAGAGGAGATAGTGATGACCAAGGACATGCAAGCCATATTGGCAAAAGCAGCGCGCCAGCTTTACCGCCGCTTTGCCCGAACCGATGTCGGTGCGCCGCGACCGGCTGGACCGGGCGATTGCTTTGCTGGTCGATCATGCCGAGGATTTCGCCAAGGCGGTATCTGCCGATTTCGGCCATCGCAGCCGTGAACAGACGTTGATGACCGACATCATGCCCTCGGTCAGCGCGATGAAACATGCCAAGAAACATTTTGAGGCTTGGGCCAAGGGCGAGAAGCGAAAACCAACTTTTCCGCTGGGACTGCTGGGCGCAAAGGCCGAAGTCGTCTACCAGCCCAAGGGCGTGGTCGGTGTGGTCGCGCCGTGGAATTTCCCCGTCGGGATGGTGATGGTGCCGATGGCGGGCATTCTCGCGGCGGGCAACCGCGCGATGGTCAAGCCTTCCGAATTTACCGAGCGCGTGTCGGCCTTGTTCGAGGAAGTCGTTCCCAAATATTTCGCCGAAGAAGAAATGGCAGTGTTCACCGGCGATGCCGAGGTTGGCATGGCCTTCTCCAAGCTTGCCTTCGATCATATGATCTTCACCGGCGCGACCGGCGTCGGGCGGCACATCATGCGCGCGGCGGCAGACAATCTGGTGCCGGTGACGCTGGAGCTGGGCGGCAAGTCGCCGACGATTATCGGGCGCAGCGCGGACAAGAAAAAGGCGGGCGAGCGCATCGCCTTGGGCAAGATGATGAACGCGGGGCAAATCTGCCTTGCGCCCGATTATCTGCTGGTGCCAAGCGATCAGGAGGGCGAGATGATCGAAGCGGTGAAAGCAGGTGTGACCGCGCAATATCCCAACTTGCTGCACAATGATGATTACACTTCGGTGGTGAACGGGCGCAATTACGAGCGTTTGCAGGGCTATCTGGCCGATGCGCGCGACAAGGGCGCAGAGCTGATCGAGGTCAACCCGGCGAGTGAGGATTTTGCAGGGTCCAACGGCAACAAGATGCCGCTGACCATCGTGCGCAACGTCACCGACGATATGAAGGTCATGCAGGAGGAAATCTTCGGCCCGATCCTGCCGGTGATGACCTATTCGTCGATGGACGAGGCGATTGATTATGTGAACGCGCACGACCGGCCGTTGGGGCTATATTATTTCGGCGTCGACAAGGCCGAGGAAGAGCGAGTGCTGTCGCGCACGATTTCGGGCGGGGTGACGGTGAACGATGTGATCTTCCACAACGCGATGGAGGATCTGCCCTTCGGCGGCGTCGGACCATCAGGCATGGGCAATTATCACGGACAGGATGGCTTCAAAACCTTCAGCCACACGCGCGCTGTCTATCGCCAGACCGGGATGGATGTTGCGGGCATCGGTGGGTTCAAAGCCCCTTATGGCAAGGCGACTGCGAAAACACTGGGCCGTGAGTTGAAGAAATAAGGTGGGCCTTGCATCAGCGGGCAGCCTTGGCTAGAGGCATCTCCCGTTGCCCCAGTGGTGGAATTGGTAGACGCGCTGGATTCAAAATCCTGTTCTGAAAGGAGTGCCGGTTCGAGTCCGGCCTGGGGCACCATTCTCACATCCGATCGAAAGATGCCCAGGCTCCTTGAGTTTGTAGACTGCTGCTTCGGGCGTGCGATTTCTGAAATATCGTTGCAATCGTAACCATCTGTTCTACATGCCGTAACGTCAGATGGCCCAAACATTCAGCATCACCGACCTGTTCACCATCGGCATCGGGCCGTCGTCGTCGCATACCGTTGGGCCGATGCGCGCCGCGCGCGATTTTGCCGAGCGCGCGCTGATCCGGCATGATGTCGGACAGGTGCTTTGCGAGCTGTTCGGTTCGCTGGCGCTTACCGGACATGGCCACGCCACTGATACCGCGATATTGCTCGGGCTGTCGGGTTATACACCTGAAGGAGTTCGTCCCGACGCAATTACTGGCATTGTGGCCGACATCCGTGATACCGACAGGCTGAAGCTAGCCGGCAGGGTGGAGCTTGGCTTTGTCGAGACGCGGCACCTGCTGTTCCACAAGGGCGAGTTCCTTCCCGGCCATGCCAACGCCATGCGCTTCACCGCAACCTATTCGGACGGCAGCGAATATGTCGAAATCTATTATTCCATCGGCGGCGGCGCGATCGCCCGGGAAGGGGCGGAGGAGCCGCGGCTCAATTTCGAACTCGCGCACCCGTTCGCGTCGGGTGAAGAGTTGCTTGAAATCGGCGATGCCACCGGCCTGAGCTTCGGCGCGATTGTTGAGGCCAACGAGGCTTCGTGGCGGAGCGAAGCTGAAACCCACGCCTTTATCGACGACGTTCGCGTGGCGATGCTAGATTGCGTGAAGCGCGGTATTTCGAATGACGGCATCCTCCCCGGCGGGCTCAACGTTAAACGCCGTGCAAAATGCCTGCACGAAAAGCTTGTCGAGCGCGGCCCGCGCAGCGACCCATCGACGGTGTTCGAATGGGTCAGCCTGTGGGCGCTGGCGGTGAACGAGGAGAATGCGGCGGGGGGCAGGGTGGTTACTGCGCCGACCAATGGTGCGGCCGGTGTCATTCCGGCGGTGCTCAAATATTATGAGGTGTTCACGGCGAACCCGACGCCGCAGGGCAGCCGGTTGTTGCTGACCACAGCAACCGCAATCGGCTTCCTTTACAAGACCAACGCGTCGATATCGGCAGCCGAGATGGGTTGTCAGGGCGAAGTTGGCGTTGCCTGCTCGATGGCTGCGGCGGGGCTGGCGGCGGCGTTGGGCGGAACCAACGCGCAGGTCGAGAACGCCGCCGAGATCGGCATGGAGCATAATCTGGGCCTTACCTGCGATCCCATCGGCGGGCTTGTGCAAATACCCTGCATCGAACGCAACACGATGGGCGCGATCAAGGCGATCAATGCCGCCTATCTGGCGCTGCGGGCGATGGCGGGCATATCGTCAGCCTCGACGCGGTCATCGAAACGATGCGCCAGACGGGCGAGGATATGCGCTCAAAATATAAAGAAACCAGCCTTGGCGGGCTTGCTGTGAACGTGGTTGAGTGCTGACTAAACCCAAGCCGCCGTTCGTGTCGAGCGCAGTCGAGACACCTATCGGCCGGGCGGGCCATAACGGCATCTCGACGACGCTCGATGCGAACGGAAAAAGGGCTAAAAGTTGATCATGATCCGGCGCGCCAGCGCTGGCGAGATCGAATACACCATTTGCAAAAGTTTGACGATGCCGACATTGGCCTCGGCCTTGTTGCTTTCGATGGCATCGACAATCTGTGCGGCGCATTCGGACGCCGGCATTTTTTTCTGCTGGCGCGCGGCGGTCATCGCGGTTTCGACAACCGGTGGCAGCGCCTCGATAACATGGACTCGCGTGTCGCGCAGGTTATGTCGCAGCGATTGGGTGAAGCTGCGCAGGCCTGCCTTGCTTGCGCAATAGACCGGGCCGCCCGAACGCGGGGCAATGGCAAGGCCCGATGTGACGTTGACGATTGCGGCTTCGGGCCGGGTGAGCAATCCGGGCAGCAAATGGCCGATGAGGTGCATCGGCGCATTGAGGTTGAGGAAAATCGCCTGATCGGTGAGCGCCAGATCGAGCGGATCGCCGGGGCCGAAATTGCCGCCCATCCCGGCATTGTTGATCAGGATATCGAGTGGGCGGTCGCCCAGCGCCGTGAGGAATGCAGCGCAACCCTTAGCGGTCGACAGATCGGCGATGATCGCCTCAAACCCTTCCGCCGTCGCCGACGCCAGATAATCCTCGCGCCGACCGCAGACAATTACGTTAGCGCACCCTTAGCTTTAAGCAGCCGCGCGATTTCGAGGCCGATGCCGTCGGTGCCGCCTGTAACCAACGCAGTCTTGCCATTTATCTGCATTGCCCGTGCTCCTTGAAGGTCGTTAATATATCTTAATATCTGTCACAGTTCGGGACAGTGCGATTGTACGAACGCGTTAACCATTTTTGCCGCATGGCCATTATCCCTAACAAATCGTTAACGTCGCATCATGAAAAGAAGATTAGTCTGTCGCAACGAAGCCGCCCGCCATCCATTCCGCCGGATGCTTCCGCCGCCCACGCTCGACGCGACGCTGGCGTTGCCGCAAAAGGCACGCTGGTGGCGCAAGGAAGACACGCATTTGTTCGTATTGAGCTTTAGCGCGTTTTTCGTCGCGATAACGGGCTTTATCGCTTAATCGCAGGCTTTATGGAGCTGCTGCGCCAGCCATGCTGAAACCAGGCACATCGCCGCGCCCAGCAGTAACTGGTTGACGATGGTCACGCCTGCTGCGCTTAGCCCCAAGGCAATCAGCGAACCGATTACCATAGCGCCCGAATTGACGATATTGTTCGCCGCCACGGTGCGCGCGGTCTGGTCCTTGGGCACCGTGGTGGTGAGGAACGCATAAAGCGGCACGACGAACATCCCGCCCGAAACCGCGATGCCGAGCAAGCTCGAGCAGCAGCGGGATCGCATCGGGGTGCTTCACAAAGCCAGCGATATTGTACAACTCGCCCGCGCCGATGACGTGCCAGTTGCGGCACACAAAGAAGAACGCAACGACGAACAACCCCATCACAATGACGCTGCCAGGGGCATAACGCGCCGAGACCTGGCCCTTCAGCAAGCGGTTGATCGCGACCGAACCGATGGCGATGCCGACCGAGAATATCGCAAGGAACAGGCTGGCGACTTCCTTATCGGCACCGAGCACGTTTTTGGCGAGCGGGGGAAACTGGATGAACAGCACCGCGCCGATGGTCCAGAAAAAGCTGATCGAGGCGATAGCGAGATACAGCTTGCGGATGTGCAGTGTGCTTTTGACAAGCGTGATCGATGATCGGATGATGTGCCAGTCGATGCCGGTTTCTGCGTGCACGGGTGGCGCTGGGGGAACCTGACGACCGGTAAAATAGCCGATGACCGCAACGATGACGACGCCAAAAGCAGCCCATTCGACCTCGATGACGCCAGCCAGAATCGTTCCCAGCAAAATCGCGATATAGGTGCCAGCCTCGACCAGCCCGGTACCGCCCAACACCTCGTCGGGTTCGAGATGCTGCGGCAGGATCGCATATTTGATCGGGCCGAAAAATGTCGAGTGGATGCCCATCGCGAACAAGGCCAGCATCATCAACGGAATAGCAACAAGAGTGATCCCAAAGCCGAGCCATGCCAGCACCAGCCCGAGCCCGCCGACGAGCATGATGAGGATTTCGCAGAATTTGACGATGCGGATGATCGCTGCCTTGTCGCGCGTGTCGGCCAATTGCCCCGCGAGCGCAGACATCAGGAAGAAGGGAATGATGAAAACGGCGGTTGCAACCGCGCTGAACAGCGCCTCGGCCTTTTCGTCATTATACACGCCGTACACAACGAACAGCACCATCGCGTTCTTGAACAGATTGTCGTTGAATGCGCCAAGCAGTTGGGTCACGAACAGCGGCAGGAAGCGTCGCTTGTTCAGCAACGACAATGAAGTCGACATAGCTCTTCGAAAACCCCTCTCGATGTTTGCCGTGCCTTAGCTGCCCGCGTTGGCACGGCAAAGCGCTTTTCCTGTGCAGAGGCAAATAGCCGCGTGATTTTGCAAGTTTATGACGCTATCGGTAAACGATGCTTAGCCTTCCCAACCTACTGACGCTTTCCCGCATATTGGCAGTGCCGATTCTGGTATTCCTGCTCTGGCCGGGTGCCAAGCATCTGGGCGTGCAGCCGGTGCCGCTCGATTACTGGCTGGCGTTCGGGCTTTATTGCCTGATGGGGATTACCGATTATTTCGACGGCTATCTGGCGCGCGCGCAGGGGACGGTTTCCAAGCTCGGGGTTTTTCTCGACCCGATTGCCGACAAGATCATGGTCGCCGCGGTGATCTTGATGCTGGTGTTCACCCGCGATGTCGACGGCTGGCATGTCATTGCCGCTTTGATCATATTGCTGCGCGAGATGATCGTGTCGGGACTTGCGCGAGTTTCTGGCCGGGCTTCAGGTGTCGGTGCCGGTGTCGAAACTGGCGAAGTGGAAAACCACGGCGCAGCTGGTTGCCTTGGGCGGCGTCATCCTTGCCGGCGCAATGCCTGATTTCCTCCTGCTTAAACAGGCCGCATTGGCCTTGCTCTGGATCGCGGCGGTGCTGACGATGATAACCGGCTGGGATTATCTGCGCGTCGGCATCAAGCATATGGATTGAGCCAGTGCGGCTGGTCTATTTTGCGCGGGTGCGGGAGGCGATCGGCTTCGATGCTGAAGAGCGCGAATTGCCTGCGGATATCCAGACGATTGGCGAATGTCTGACTTGGCTGGCAGGACAAGGCGAAAATTACGCAACTGCTTTTGCCGATCCATCACGCCTTCGGTTTGCGCTCGATCAGCAGATGGTTTGGGAAGAGACGTTGCTTGAAGGCGCATCCGAGCTGGCAATATTCCCGCCGGTCACAGGCGGATGAAAGTCGTCCGGGTCAGCGGCGAAGTTTTCGACAGCAATGCAGAACTTGCACCGCTGGCAAAATTGGGCGGCGGGGCGGTAGCAAGCTTTACCGGCATAGCCCGCGACGATGAAGGCGTTACTGCAATCGAACTCGAACATTATCCGGCCATGACCGAGGCCAACCTGAATGCGTTGGTTGACGAGGCCTTTGCTCGCTGGTCGTTGTTGGGTGCAGTCCTCATCCACCGCGTCGGCGTCATCTCGGTCGGCGAGCCCATCGTCCTCGTCGGCACCGCCGCAAGCCACCGCGCCGAAGCGCTTGAGGCCTGCGCCTTCCTTATCGACCGGCTCAAAACCGATGCTTTGTTCTGGAAGAAAGGAACATCGCGCCGACGGCACGGCTAATTGGGTGGAGGCAAAGGCAAGCGATGTTGTGCGCGGCGATAGCTGGCGCTGAGGCTTTCTGTTTCACATATAATAACCAAAATCCGTTCGTCCTGAGTAGGTGCCGAACGTAGTGAGGTGCCGTATCGAAGGATGAGTTGCGCGCGCGACCTGTCCTTCGATACGGCACTTCGGCCTTCGGCCTCTGCACCTACTCAGGACGAACGGATATAGGGCTGATCAATAGGAGTCGGCAAGCTTAAGCCGCCCGCAACTCCCGCATCGCCTCTGCCAACATCTCGAATTCCTCGCGTCGCGGGCTGTTGGTGCGCCAGATAAGCGCGATTTCGCGGCTGGCATGGGCGGCGTTGAGCGGCCGCGCCTGCACATTCGTACCATTTAGCAGGCCCGCTTCAACCGCCATTTCGGGGATCAGCGTCAGGCCGAGGCCGTTGTCGACCATCTGGATCAGCGTGTGCAGCGATGTCCCGAGCATCATCGCCGAGGCGCGCAATTCGGGACGGTTGCATGCGGCAAGGGCATGGTCCTTCAGGCAATGGCCATCGACCAGCAGCAGCAGTCGGCTTTCGTCGATCAGTTCGGGCCGGATCGTCGCAGGCGGGTCGCGCGGGTCGTCTTTCGGGAAAGCAACAAGCAGGCCGTCGTCGAACAATTTGGCCTTTTCGACATCTCCGGCGGCAAATGGCAAAGCCAGCAACACGCAATCGACTTGGCCGTGATGCAACGCCTCGACCGCCGCCGCGCTGGTTTCTTCGCGCAAATAGAGTTTGAGGTCGGGATATTGCTTGCGCAGCGCGGGCAGCAATTTGGGCAAAAGGAACGGCGCAATCGTCGGGATAACGCTCATCCGCAAATCATCGGCGAGCGGCTTGCCCGCCGAGCGCGCCATTTCGGCCAGCTCCTCCGCCTCGCGCAAGATGCGGTGGGCCTTGGCGACCATCTTGTTACCCAGCGGGGTGAAGCGCACCACGCGCCGCGTGCGCTCGACCAGCATCAGCCCCAGCAGCGATTCCAGCTCGCGGATACCCGCCGACAGCGTCGATTGCGTCACGAAGCAGGCATCGGCGGCCTTGCCGAAATGGCCATGTTCTTCGAGCGCGACCAGATATTGCAGCTGTTTCAGCGTGGGAAGATAGGTGCTCATTTATCGATTCCAATGGTCAATACCGCTCTTTTAATCGATAATACCGATTTTAACCAGCATAATTGATATAGGTTGCAAATCGCCACTGGTATTTCCGTAACCAATCGCTTAGTTTGTGGGAATAGAGATTCATGCCGGAAAGGGCAGGGACGGATGTTCATTTCAAATCTCATCGATTACCTGGATTCAATCAAGGAGCGCGATCCTGCGCCACGCTCGCGCTGGGAAGTCCTTACTTATCCAGGCGTTTGGGCGGTGGCATATCACCGCGTCGCGCATTGGCTGTTTTTGGGCCATATGTTTTTCCTCGCAAGGCTGGTGAACCACTTTGCTCGCTTCCTGACGGGCATCGATATTCACCCAGGTGCCAAGATCGGGAGCAATTTCTTTCTGGATCACGGCTTTAGTGTCATCGGCGAGACCGCCGAAATCGGCGACAATGTCACCATGTACCAGAATGTCACCTTGGGCGGCACCAACCCCGACCAATGGCGTGCCTGGCAAACGCCATCCGACGATACTGGACAACGCCATCATCGGTTCGGGCGCGCAGATATTGGGACCGATCACCGTTGGTGAGCGCGCGCGCATCGGCGCGGCGGCAGTGGTCACCGACGATGTCCCCGCAGGAGCAACGATGATCGGGCAGAAAGCACGCTCGACTTTGGTCAAGGCTGAAACCTATGCCAAGGACTTCATGCCGTATGGCACCCCATGCCGCGAGATGTTCGATCCGGCGACGCAAAGCCTTGAGATCATGCAGTGCGAGATCGAGACCTTGCGCAAGAAAGTCGCCGAATTGCTGGCAGAGCGCGATGGCGCTGCGGAGGTTCCGCCTGTCAAGCGTCGTATCGCCAAAGGAGCGAAGAGCGCTTGAGCGCAGTCATCACGCCGTTCCCGCTTGCCAGTCGGCTTAACCAGGTCGGCTTTGACCGCATCGAACTCACGCAGATATTAAATCTGTACGGGCGCATGGTCGCAGCGGGAAACTGGCGCGATTATGCCATTGACCTGGGCCGGGATGCAGCTGTGTTCAGCGCGTTTCGTCGTGCCGCCGAGCGGCCCGAATATCGCATCGAAAAACGCCCTGACTTACGCAACCGCCAAGGCATGTGGGCACTGGTCGGCGAGGGCGGCGCGATTCTGAAACGCGGGCACGAACTCGGGCCGGTACTCGCACCGGTCGAGCGGAAGTTGATGAAATTGGTGACGGCTTAGAGATTTGACCCCTCTCTCCTTCAGGGGAGAGGTACGTAGCCTTACTGCTTTAGCAGTTAGGCGAAGTGGAGAGGGGGCGGTGGAGAAATAACCTAACCGTCGAAGCCCCTCTCCGCTGCGACTAGGCAGCAAGCTGCCAAGTCTCACTCCTCTCCCCTGAAGGAGAGAGGGGGTCACTCCTGCTTCGCTCGTCTTAGTCTTACCCTAAAGCCTGCAATGCCTTCATTACCGCAATCGACTGCTCGCCACCTGATTGCGGAACGGTTTCGCCAGTGCGGTCGATGATCTTGTCCCATGCCGCAGCAAAGCCTTCGACATTGCGGTCATCCTGACGCAGCGCGACGCCCGGGGTCATGGTGACATAGGCCGCATGATAGCCGCCGCCGCCGGCACCGATGATCATGTTGGTCGGCGCGTCTTCGCTGACGAGGTAAAGCGCGGCGGGTACGACATTTTCAGGCGTGAACTGTTCGAACAGGCCCTCGGGGAAAATGTCCTCGGTCATCCGCGTGCCAGCGACCGGTGCGATCGAATTGACTCGGATATTATATTTCGCGCCTTCGAGGTGGAGCGTCTTGGTCAGGCCAGCGAGGCCCAATTTGGCGGCGCCGTAATTGGCTTGCCCGAAATTGCCGTAAAGCCCAGTCGATGATGTCGTCATCAGGATGCGGCCATAGGCTTGCTCACGCATCAGATCCCACACTGCCTTGGTGCAATTGGCAGAGCCCGACACATGGACCTTCAGCACCAGATCGAAATCGGCTGGCTCCATCTTGGCAAAGCTTTTGTCGCGCAAGATGCCTGCGTTATTGATCAGGATATGGACGCCGCCCCAGGCTTCCTTGGCCTTGGCGACCATTTCGACCATCTGGTCATATTCGGTGACGCTGCCGCCATTGGCCATTGCTTCGCCGCCTGCCGCCTTGATTTCTTCGACGACCTGCGCCGCTGCGTCCGAAGTGCCAGTGCCATCGCGTGCCCCGCCCAAATCATTGACCACCACTTTTGCGCCGCGCCGAGCGAGTTCGAGCGCATAGGCCTTGCCCAGCCCGCCGCCTGCACCGGTCACAATAGCGACTTTGTCCTTGAAGCTGATGGTCATCGATTGTCTCCATAGATAAGGGGGCTGCGATGGGCCCCGAAGTTGCGGGTGCCTTGGCATGAAGGTCAGCTTGACGCAAGCGTAAAGCCAAGCGCAATAAATCGCTTAACTGTGGAATGTCACAAAACAGAAATTTATAAGTCACGCATTGGTCATGAAAATGCTTTCTAGGCGTCACCAATTGATGATCCTTCAAAGGAAATCCGGATGAATTCGCGTAATTTTCTGACCTCAGCCGCTATAATATGCGCGTTGCTCTCGGCAGCTCCGGTGCTGGCCGCTGAAGGCGAGGATATGCAATCGCCGGCTTCGGCTTCTGCCAGTGATGCTAAGGCGCCACCCGCTGCAAAAAAGGCGGAAAAGAAATCCGAATGGCAGCTTAAACCCCGCTGGCGCGTGCAATATGACGTAGCCGATCTGGAGGGGCCGACGGGTTTGGCCGGGCTTGGCAAGGTCGAGGATATCCGCCGCGCCCAGATCGGGCTTGACCTCAAAATGCCGGAGGGGTTTTCAGCGCGGGTCGAAGGCGATCTTGCCGCCAATCCAATCGAATTTACCGATGCCTATGTTGCCTGGGACGGCAAATTGAATGGTGGCGCGATTAACATCACCGCCGGACAGCACAAGGCGCTCACGCCGCTCGATGATATGACGAGCGATCTCAACACCAGTTTTATGGAGCGTCCGTCGATCGTAACCGCGTTTGGCTATGGTCGGCGCACGGGGATCTCGGCTGGCTATGCCAAAAGCGACTTCGGGATAAACGCTGGCGTGTTTACCGATCCGTTGCTGCAACTCAACGATGTGCCGTCAGGCAGCGTTTCGCTCGATAGCAGAGCATATTGGTCACCAAAAATCGGCAAGGCAAAGCTGCATGTCGCCGCCGCTTATCACTGGCGCGATCTCAACGATTTCGGCCTCGCGACAACGCGTTACCGCCTTCGTCCGCAGCTCCGCATCACCGACACGCGCTATATCGGCACGCCTGCGCTCGCGGTTACCGAAGAGCAGCGGTTCGGCTTGGAAGCAGCCGGCGTGGTCGGGCGCTTACATGCAGTGGCGGAAGCGCATTGGTTGAACGCTAGCCGGACAGGTTTCGACAACCCGACTTTCTTTGGCGGTTATGCCGAGGCTGGGGTCTTTTTGACCAATGACACCCGTCCGTTAAAGGCCGGAACCTTCGGCGGCATCAAACCCAAAAAGCCGGTTGGCAGCGGCGGTATTGGTGCGATCCAGCTCAATTTGCGCTACGACTATCTCGACCTGAACAGCAAAGGCGTGACTGGTGGCAAGCAGGATGGCTATCTGGCCTCGCTGATCTGGACCCCGGCGGAGAATTTCCGCCTGATGGGGCAATATTCAAAGCTGAAATATACCGATGCCGCAATCGCGGTTGCCGGAGATCGAAGCTACACCGTCGATGTCATCGGCGTGCGCGGCCAGATTTCCTACTAAACGGCATCCTGATCGAGCGAATAGCCCGCCGAACGTACCGTCCGGATAATATCGCTACCAAAATCGTCGTTCAGCGCTTTGCGCAGGCGGCGGATGTGGACGTCGACGGTGCGGATTTCGATGTCGCTGTCATGCCCCCACACGCTGTCGAGCAAGCGTTCGCGCGAGAAGACGTGGCCCGGATATTCGAGGAAATGCTTGAGCAGCCGGTATTCGGTTGGCCCCAATGGCACCTGCTTGCCTGCGCGCTTTACCTTGTGCGCGACGGTGTCCATTTCGACATCGCCAAAGCGCAAGGCTTCACCTGCCAGCGCAGGGCGGACGCGGCGCAGCACTGCCTTGGCGCGCGCCACCAGTTCGCGCGGTGAAAACGGTTTGGTGACATAATCATCCGCGCCGATTTCCAGGCCACGGATTCGATCATCCTCTTCGCCGCGCGCGGTCAGCATGATGATGGGGACATTGGCGGTGTTGTCCGATTTGCGCAGCTGGCGGCAAACCTCGATGCCCGAAAGATTCTCAAGCATCCAGTCGAGCAGCACGAGATCGGGGGTACGCTCCTTCGCCATGAGGAGCGCTTCCTCACCGTCGCCGGTGTGGCGGACGTCGAATTCCTCGCGTTCGAAATGCCAGCGGACGAGTTCGGCCAGAGCGCTGTCGTCTTCGACCAGAAGCAATTGTGCCTTGGGCATGTGCTTTTCCTATCAGGCGTCCGGCAGATTTTCGCCGGTTTCGGTGAAGTAAATCATCTGTGCGACCGTGGTCGTATGGTCGCCGATCCGCTCAAGATTTTTCGCGGTGAACAACAGGTGCGCGACTTCAGTGGCATTTTTCGGATTTTTCGCGACATAAGCAACGAAATCGACGAACAAATCCTTGTTCAATTGATCGACGTCGTCGTCCCTGAACGGACACAGCGCGCGCCAGATCGATGTCGCGCTTTGCATAGGCGTCCATCGCATTGCGGATCATTTCCACGACAATATCGCCCATTCGGCCGAGCTGTTCGGGCGCGTTGGGCGGCATTTTGCCTTCCATCTGCGGCACCCGCTTGGCGATATTCTTGGCATAGTCGCCGATCCGCTCGATCACCGCCGACATTTTGAGCGCAGCGATTAACTCGCGCAAATCGTCGGCCATCGGCGCGCGCAGGGCGATTGTCCGGACCACAAGTCTTTCGACCTCTGTTTCGAGGTGATCGATGACTTTGTCCTCGGCGCGGGTTTTAACGGCCAGGTCGCTGTCATGATCGCGAAGCGCCTTCATTGCGGCAATTACCGCAGCTTCGGCGCGTGCGCCCATTTCCGCGATCAACCCGCGGATTTCATCCATATCATCGTCGAATGCGGTGACGGTGTGTCTGGTGCCTGTGCTCATCTGCTTGATCCTTAGCCGTAACGGCCTGTGATATAATCTTTGGTGCGATCTTCACGCGGATTGGTGAAGATGTCGGAGGTTTCGCCAAACTCGATCAGGTTGCCCAGATGGAAAAAGGCGGTGCGTTGCGACACGCGCGCAGCTTGCTGCATGTTGTGCGTCACGATGATGATAGCATATTTGCCGCGCAAATCGTGGATCAATTCCTCGATACGCGCTGTTGCAATGGGGTCGAGCGCCGAGCAAGGTTCGTCCATCAGGATGACTTCGGGGTCCACAGCAATGGCGCGGGCGATACACAGGCGCTGTTGCTGCCCGCCTGAAAGCGCGGTGCCGCTGTCGGCGAGGCGGTCTTTCACTTCGGTCCACAGGCCAGCGCGGGTCAGCGAGCTTTCGACAATCTGGTCGAGCTCTGCCTTGCCCGAGGCAAGGCCGTGGATACGCGGGCCGTAGGCGACATTGTCATAGATCGACTTGGGGAACGGATTGGGCTTCTGGAACACCATGCCGACACGTGCGCGCAACTGGACCACGTCCATCGACGATGCGTAGACATCTTCGCCGTCGAGCATGATCTGACCTTCGACGCGGGCGCCGATGACGGTGTCGTTCATTCGGTTGATCGAGCGCAAGAATGTTGACTTGCCGCAGCCCGACGGGCCGATAAAGGCAGTGACATTATCCATATCGACGTCGATCGAGACGTTATTGATGGCCTGCTTGTCGCCATAATAAACGTTGACGTTACGCGTCGAAATCTTGGGATTTGCGGTGGTGGTGACCACTTTGGCGTCCTTTTCGTTCATGATTACCAGCGCGTCTCGAACCGGTTGCGCAGGTAAATCGCAATCGCGTTCATCCCCAGCAGGAATATCAGCAATACGATAATGGCGGCACTGGTTTTTTCGACAAAGCCCTGATTGACCTCGTCGGACCAGAGATAGATTTGCACCGGCAAGGCAGTTGCGGCATCGGTGAAGCCTTGCGGTGCCGATGGGATGAAGGCGCGCATCCCGATCATCAAAAGCGGCGCGGTTTCGCCAAGCGCGCGTGCCATGCCGATGATTGTGCCGGTCAGGATGCCGGGGAGCGCCAGCGGCAGGACGTGGTGGAATACAACCTGCACCGGCGACGCGCCAATGCCCAAGGCTGCCTCGCGAATAGACGGGGGCACCGATTTAACTGCGTTACGCCCGGCAATGACGATGACTGGCATGGTCATCAAAGCCAGCGTCAATCCGCCGACCAACGCCGACGAGCGCGGCATCCCGAAAAGCGTGAGGAAAACGGCGAGGCCGAGCAGGCCGAAGATGATTGACGGCACGGCGGCGAGATTGTTGATCGAAACCTCGATCATGTCAGTCAGCTTGTTCTTGGGCGCATATTCCTCAAGATACAGCGCGGCAAAAACGCCGATGGGGAACGCCAGCAGCAATGTGATGGCCATCGTCATCAACGAGCCTTTGAACGCCGCCCAGATGCCCACTGCGGAGGGATCGGTCGCGTCGGCGCCTGTCAGGAAGGTCCAGTTGAAGCCGCTGCGCAGTGCGGCCTTGTTGGCAAGGTCGGCAACGGTCTTTTCTGCTGCCGCTTCGCCGGTGCCTTTGTAGGCGATATCTATTTTGGATTCGGCGGGCAGCCAGAGGCGTTGCTTGGCGGCAATAAGCTCGGGGTCGCTTGCCAGCATTTGCCGAACATTGGCCGCCGCCGCCGAAGTCAAAAGCCCTTCGCCCGCCGCTCCATATTGCTGGCTGATCGCAAGTTCGGTCGACGCCCGGAAGGTCCATTGAATTCAGCGCGGCATCGGCGTTCGGCCCGGAGATCGAGGCTGCAGTCGCGCCTGAGGTCAGAGCGGGAAAATCGAAATCGACCGCAACCTCGGTACGCTGAAAACCGCGCAGACCTTGGCCAAGCATGGTCACCAGCAGGAACACCAGAAACAGCGTCGAGAGCGCCACCGAAATGAAGCCCATCGCCTTGAACCGGCGCTCGGCGGCATAACGGCTGGCGATGCGTTTTTGCATCACCGTCCCGTTCCAGTCGGTTGGTGCGGCCTTATTCATATGCCTCGCGATACCGTTTGACGACGCGAAGCGCGACATAGTTGAGGAAGAAGGTCGTGATGAACAGGGCAAGGCCAAGCGCAAATGCCGCCAGCGTGTGCGGGCTGCCGAAATCCTGGTCGCCGGTCAGCAACGCGACGATCTGCACCGTCACCGTGGTAATCGTATCGAACGGATTGGCGGTCAGGTTCGCGGTGTAGCCAGCCGCCATCACCACGATCATCGTCTCGCCAATCGCTCTTGAGACCGCCAGCAATATCCCGCCGACGACGCCGGGCAAGGCTGCGGGAAGCAGTACCTGCTTGATCGTCTCGCTCTTGGTCGCGCCCATCGCCAGGCTGCCGTCGCGCATTGCATTGGGGACAGCGGCGATGCTGTCGTCGGACATTGAGGAAACGAGCGGGATAATCATCACGCCCATGACGATACCTGCCGCCAGCGCATTGTCGGACGCGGCATTGCTGACGCCCAGCATGACGGCAAAGTCGCGGATGGCAGGGGCCACGGTCAACGCGGCAAAATAGCCGTAGACCACCGTCGGCACGCCCGCGAGAATTTCGAGGATCGGCTTCATCCATTTGCGCACATTGGAAGAGGCATATTGGGTGAGGAAAATCGCGCTCATCAGCCCCAGCGGAATCGCCACGAGCATCGCGATAATCGCGCCGATAAAGATCGTACCCCAGAACAACGGAATTGCGCCGTAGCCATTGTCCGCGCCGGGGGTGACGACGCTTTTGGGGTTCCAATTCGTACCGAACAGAAATTCGAACGGCGAAACCATCGAGAAAAACTGGTAGGTTTCAAAGATCAGCGAAGCGAAGATGCCCAGCGTCGTGATGATCGCAATCAGCGAGGCCGACAGCAGCCCGAACATCACCAGCCGCTCGACCTTATTGCGCGCGCGGAAGTCTGGCTTCAACCGGGTAAAAGCGAATGCGCCGCCAGCGAACAGCAGGAGCAAGGTCCCGGCAAAACCGATGCCCTGATAATAAGAGAGCGCACTGCGGTACAGCGGCACGAGCTTTTCACTCTGCGCCTGAAAGCCGGTGTCCTGCAGTCCTTGTGCAATCGCGCGTGCTTCGGACAATATCGCGGCGCGGGCAAAACCGTCCTGCGGCAAGTCTGACGCGGCGGGTGCGGCGAGGACCATATCGGTCACCAAAGCAGGCGAAATCGATTGCCAGATGAACATGAAGAGCGAGCGCAGGAACGATGGCGCAGACCGCGACGAACCAGCCATGATAAGAGGGCAGGCTGTTGACCGCGCCGCGCGGCCCGCCTTTGGCCGAGCGCACGAACGCAGCGGCGCGGGCGCGACCGAAAATCCAGCCGACCAGACCGAGGCCAAGGACAAGGAATAGCAATGCCGTTCCAGTCATATCCCTACATTTGCCCCTTTAGACCAGATGGTCGAAAAACTCACGAAAACATATGCCCGCAGCCGAAGGGCATGGACCGAAACAGATTCGATCCATGCCCATAGACGCGATGTATGTTGCAGTTTTATTTCAAATCCGCGCCGGTCATAGCGTGTCATGCCGTTTGCGGCGTCCGTAGCCGATTTGTAATCGGCATCAGTCGACGCAATCATGCCTAATTTGGTCAGATATCCGCCCACTGCTCCGCCTTTGAGAAACTCGAGAACAAATTCCTTAATACCCGGAATTTTGTCGATGTGCGCCTTCTTGACATAGATAAACATCTTGCGCGCGCCGGGATAGCTGCCGTCCGAAATCGTGGCGATGGTCGGGTTAACGCCGTCCATCGTGATGCCGTGCACCTTGGCCGCGTTTTCTTCCATGTAGCTGTAACCGAAGATGCCGACCATGTTGGGGTTGGCGTCAAGCTTCTGGACGATCAGATTGTCGTTCTCGCCCTGCTCCTTGAACGCGCCATCGGTGCGGATTTCGGTGCAGACGGCTTTATATTTATCTTCGTCGCTGTCCTTTAGAGCTTTGGTTGCAGCATCGGTCTTGCAACCGGCTTCCATAATCAGTTCATGGAACGAATCGCGCGTGCCCGAGGTCGTCGGCGGACCGAATACCGAAATCGGCAGCTTGGGCAGCGAGGGGTTCACGTCGGACCATAATTTCGCGGTCTGCGGCTTACCGAAAGGATTGGCGGCAAGCGCCTTGTAAACATCGGCTGTCGACAGAGCGAATTTCTGACCCTTGTTCGACTGCGCAAGCGCGAGGCCATCGATGCCGACTTGGACTTCGACGATATCTTTCACGCCATTCTTTTGGCAATTTTCGAACTCGCTCTTCTTCATGCGACGCGAGGCATTCGTGATGTCCGGGGTTTCCGCGCCGACGCCTTTGCAGAACTGCTCCATGCCGCCGCCGGTGCCGGTCGATTCAAGCACGGGCGATTTGCGCGAGGCATCCGCTTTTGCGAAGGCTTCCGATGCCGCCTTAGCAAAAGGAAACACGGTCGACGAACCGACAATACGGATTTCCTGGCGCGAACCGCCCGAAGCGCCGCCGGTGCTGGCCTGGTCGTTACATGCCGAAAGCGCGAGTGCGCTGATGGCCACGATCGAAATTTTCTTTATCATATCGGATACTTCCCTGCTGTGGAATCGTCACGGGTTGTCCGTGTCTGGACGCGCCAATAGCGGTGCCACATGGCCGATAAATGACTCTTGTGTGACAGTTATATGACGGGATCGGCCAAGGCGACGGGCAGTAGTACGGCAACCGTGGTGCCCGACCCAAGCGTGCTGCGGATTTCGAGATGGCCGCGGTGGCGGTCGACAATATGCTTGACGAGGCTAAGGCCCAATCCGGTTCCGCCCACCGAGCGGCTGCGGCCCGAATCGACGCGGTAGAATCGCTCGGTCAGGCGCGGGAGATGCTCGGGCGCAATGCCGTCCCCCTGATCGGCGACGGTGAAATTGAGCATCGCACCCGAGCGCGAAGGCGAAAGGCCCACCGACACCGGTGAACCCGCGCGGCCATATTTCATCGCATTGGTGACAATATTGCTAGCCAGTTGCCGCAACTGGCCCGGGTCGCCCATCACCGACGGCAGATTATCGGTGATGTCGAGGCTGATGTCGCCGCCGCGCTCTTTCTGGCTGGACCGCAATTGCTCGACGGTCTCGGCGACGATATTGGAGAAATCGACAGGGTTTTGCGGCGGATCATATTTCTCGGCTTCGATGCGTGACAACGACATAAGGTCACGCACCAACGCCTGCATCCGATCGGTTTCTTTCGCCATGATGCCCAAAAAACGGCTGCGCGTCTCGCTGTTTCCACCTGCTTCGGGTTCGTCGAGCGTTTCGATAAAGCCTTTCACTGCCGCGAGCGGGGTCAGCAATTCGTGGCTGGCATTGGCGACAAAATCGACCCGCATTTTTTCTGCGGCCTGCGCGCCGCTTCGGTCCGCCAGATGCACCATTTTCTGTCCCGGGCCCGATCGACTGGATCCGCATGTCCCACATCTGGCTTTGCTGGCCGATGCCGGTCAGGCGGATGGGGTGGCCGGTATGCTGCGCATCGGGGTCCGAAAGCCGCTCGATCGCGCCCGCATGGCGAAACGCCATCCGCACATTCTGCCCGACGATATTACCGCCGAGCAATTGGCGTGCAACCTGGTTGGCGGCGGTAACTCGCGAATCATCAACGATCAGGATGGCATCGGTCGATGCATCGATGAACGATTGTAATTGCGGGTGGCTGGTAATCGCGCCGGGGTCGATTGCGTTATTCGCTGGCGCAGGCGTTGCTGCGTCGGGTTCGTGCGGGTCGGCCGCGATGAACAATGCGACCAGCATGGACACAAGCGCCACCAAAACCCGTTCGACATTACCCGCCAACTGTCCGGCAATCAGCGCACCGCCGATAGCAACCGCTATCGCAAACAGGATTTTCGGGGACAGCCAGCTGTTCACTTTTACCGTTCGCCCCTTCCTTGCGCATCGTTCGTTAGGCTTTGCCCGCGATAATGTCCCACATATAGACGGCCCTTGGACGCGCAAGTGCAATGGCTGGAAATCGGGCGATATTGTGCTAGGCGAATGAAATGGACGACAACATTGAATCCGAAAAACCAAGCCTGCCCAGCGCTTCGACCAGCCGCCGCGCATTGATGCTGGGTGCGGTGACGGCCTCGGCCATCATCTCGGTGCGACCCGCATTGGCGCAATCGGCGGCTTCGGTGATGAACTGCGAAATCCCCGTTCCCGGCCCGCATGGTACAGGCATGAATATCGACAGTTACGGCAAACTCGTTCCGCGCGATACGCCGGGTTCGTTTCCGGCCACTGGACAAAAATTTACAGGCGAACAGGTTAAATCGGCGATGCAGGGGCGAAGCCTGCCCGGCACGACCTACGACCAGAGCCAGGCATATGTGAACTATATCCGCCGCCTGCAAAGCGGGCAGAGCGGTTTTACCTGCTTCGCCTCGCTGCAGATGTCGCGCTAAACTTGAAATTAAGCGCCGCTGGTTTAGGCCATGCACATGGCGGGGCCGCAATCATTGAAATATAGAGCCGAACCGGCAGACCAGCTGCTGGTCGAGCCGCTCGACGCCATGACGCTGATTTACCAGCGCCGGTCTGGGGTCACGCATATTGTTGCCGAGCCGGTGCCCGAAATATTGGCGGTCATGGGTGAAGACGCACTCGATGCCGCGCAAGTCGCGGCAAGTCTCGCGGCACAGTTCGATTTTGATACTGCGGACGCCGAAGCTATTGTTGCTTCGCGGTTGGAGGAACTGGCGGGGCTAGGTCTAGTGGAGCGCCAGCGTGCATGAATTCCGAGTCCAAGTGGGGCCTGTGGCCTTCCGCATCGGCTCGGCATGGAAGCGACCGCTCGACCAGCTTGCCGAGCTATATCGCGATTACCCGACGCCCGATATTCCCGATTATTCAGTGCGGCTTGAGGCTGTCAGCCTATTTCGTCGTTTCATCAGGCCATCGGTCGCGATCAATGGCGATTATATGCTGCCCGATGCTGCACCTTTGCCTTTGGGGCAAGGGCTACTCGCCGCCGAAATGGCGATGAACCTGCAAATCGCACTTGGCTGGCGGCGGCATTTGCTGCTCCACGCAAGCGCGGTCGAGAAAGACGGCAAGGCGCTGATCATGACCGGCGCGTCGGGATCGGGCAAATCGACGCTCGCGGCGATGCTGGGTCACAAAGGCTGGCGCTTTATGGGCGACGAATTTGTGTTGCTTGATCTCGTCACCGGCGATGCGGTGCCATTTCCGCGCCTGATCAGCCTGAAGAACGAAGCCATCGCCGCGATGCTAGGCTTCGGCGCTAGATGGGCGGTTCGGGCCATTGATGACCGGCACGCCCAAAGGCGACATCCGCCATCTCGTTCCGCCCAGCGATGCGCTTGCACGCATGGCAGAGCCTGCAAAACCCGCGCTGCTGCTGTTTCCCAGCTTCGGCTACGAACCCGCCATCCGTGAAATCGGCGCGAGCGAGGTGTTCATGCGCCTGACGCAAGCCTCGACCAATTATGTCGCACTGGGCGAGGCAGGGTTCAGTACATTGACTCGCTTCATCAAGACCGTTCCTGCGCGCGCCATCGATTATCGCGATGGCATCGAGGCGGAAGCGATGGTCGATAAGCTCTGGAGCGAACTCGCATGAAGCGAGACGCAATGCTCCTCGTCGACGCGCTGCGCGATCCTGCGACCACAATGGCACTCGACGCGGACGGTTGGACCGCCTTGCTGGCAATGGCACGCGCCGAACAACTGATCGGCACGCTTGCGCGGCGGTTGTCGGGACTTGATCTTCCCAAGGCAGTGGCGGGCAATATTGGAAGAAGCCCGAGTCAACGCCGAATATCAACGCCGCTCTGCTCTTATGGGAGGCCGACTGCGCCCGCCGTGCTCTGGCCGATTATCCCGGCAAAATAGTGCTGATGAAAGGCACCGCTTATGCGGCAGCTGGGCTGAAAGCGTCCGAAGGCCGCCATATCGGCGACCTAGACATCATGGTTGCACGCGAGGATTTACCGCAAGTCGAAGCGGCTTTGCTGGCGGCAGGCTGGGAATGGGTGAAGGAAGACGCATACGACGACGCCTATTACCGCGACCATATGCACGAACTGCCCCCGCTGATCCACAAGACACGCGACCGGATGATCGATGTGCACCACACGATCCTGCCGTTGACGGCGCGGCCGAGGCCCGATGCGGCGGTGATGTTGGCGGATGCTCAATTCCTCCCCTCCCGCTTGCGGGACGGGCCGGGGGAGGGTGAGTCAGCGATTTTCACTGACCCACCCCTGACCCCGTGGAGCCTCTCGGACCAGTCCGGGGGACTGGTCCCTCCACGCGCAAGCGGGAGGGGAATTGCTGTTTTCTCACCGACCGACATGGTAATCCACAGCGCGGCGCATCTTTTCGCTGACGGCGAATTGGATGGTGGCTTGCGCAATCTTGTGGGACATTCATTGCCTGCTCACCGAATTTGCCGATGAAGCCTTTTGGCCAGCGCTCAAATCGCGGGCCGAGCATCACCAATTATGGCCAGCAGTCCACCGCGCCGCTCGCTTGGCACATCAGCTTTACGGTACCGAAATCCCGAACGATTGGAGCGATCGTCAGGACAAATATTACATCGCCGCGCCTCACGGCCCGCGACAATTGGGGCAGGGGAACCCGCAAATTCACTCGCCTGATATTCTACATCCGCTCGCACTGGCTGCGGATGCCGCCGCATATGCTGATGCGGCATTTGTGGGTGAAGTGGCGGAAGGGTTAGAAGATTTGGTTCACGCAGAGGGCGCAGAGGACGCAGAGATTTTATGTTTTTCTCCTCTGCGATCTCTGCGGCCTCTGCGTGAACTAATTCGATCCTATCCGTTCGAGACATCCGATGAGTTCATCAAAATGGTCGATCACCGCATCCGCTCCCAACTCTGCGACCGGCCTGTGCAAAAAGCCGAAGCTGACCGCCACACTCGGCACGCTCGCATTTTTTGCTGCCATCACGTCGTAAATCGAATCGCCGACATAGGCCGCGCGTCCACCGCCACAGCGTTTGATCATCTCGAATATCGGCGCGCCCGAAGGCTTGGCATTCTCCTTGCCGAGCGTGTCCGCACCTAAAATGCAGCCCATGCGATGGGCAAGGTTCAGGTCGGTGAGGAGTTTGACCGCAAGGCTCTCGAACTTGTTGGTCACCACCGCATAACGCACACCCATCGCATCAAGCTCGTCCAGCAATGCCATTGCGCCATCGAACGGGCGGCTGTGCACCGACACATTGGCCTCATAATAGCCAAGCATCTTCCGATACAGCGGTTTGAAGTCATCATTCGGAATGCCACCGGTTGCTGCCAATCCTTGCTGAAGCATCAGCTTCGCACCGCCGCCGATATATTGCTTGACCGTTTCCGCCGGAAGCAAAGGCCTGCCCACGCTACCAAGCACATGGTTGACCGCCGCAGTCAGGTCGCCGCTGGTATCGACCAGAGTGCCGTCCAGATCGAAGCCGATGATGTCGAAGGGAAATTTTGTCATATGCCCGGCAATTGGCCGCTTGTTCTGGAAACTGCAACAATTTGCTGTAATGGGCGAAGCCATGACACAGATAGCAGCCATCATCCTCGCCGCGGGCAAAGGCACCCGCATGAAATCCGACCTGCACAAGGTGCTTCACCCGATCGCAGGCCGCCCGATGCTGATGCACCTGATGGACGCGGTCGATGCGCTGCAACCCGGCGAAGAAGGTGGTGGTTGTCGGTATCGGGCAAGGAGCAGTTGGAGGCGGCGCTGGCGGGCTCGGCAGAACTCGCGGTGCAGGAGCCGCAGCATGGCACCGGCCATGCGGTGCAGATGGCCGAGACGGCGCTGGCTGACTTCGATGGCGATGTCCTGATCCTCTATGGCGATGTGCCGTTCGTGCCGACCGCGACGATGCAAGGGATGATCGACCGGCTGCACGCCGTTGACGCTCCAGCTGTCGTCGTACTGGCGTTCGAACCCGATGATCGCAACTGGCTATGGCCGCGTATTGTACGCAAGATGGCCGGATCGTGAATGATGGTCGAACAAAAGGACGCGACCGAAGCGCGAACAGGCGGTCAAGCTTTCCAATTCGCGGCTTGATGGCGGTCAAATCGCGCGACCTGTTTGCGCTGCTTGCGCGCGTGACAGACGACAATGCGGCAGAAGGAATATTATCTGACCGATATCGTCAATATCGCCAACGCAGGATGGCCGGCATTGCTGTGGCGGTCAAGACCGATCCGTTCTGACGTGGCAGGCATCAACAGCCGCGCGCAGCTGGCCGAGATGGAGGCCGCATGGCAGGCAGCGCCGCCGTGAGCAGGCGATGGCCGATGGCGCTACATTGATCGCGCCGGAAACCGTCTGGTTTGCCCACGACACGGTGCTTGGCCGCGATGTGCTGATCGAGCCGAATGTCTTTTTTGGCCCCGGCGTGAGCGTGGCGAACAATGTCAAAATCCGCGCCAACAGCCATATCGAGGGCGCGCAAATCGCCAGCGGCTGCGAAGTCGGCCCCTTCGCCCGCCTCCGCCCCGGCACGGTGCTGGAAGAAAAGGCCAAGATCGGCAATTTCGTCGAAGTCAAGAAAGCGCGTCTGCGGCAAAGGCGCCAAGGCCAACCACCTGACCTATCTGGGCGACGCCGATGTTGGCGCAGGCGCGAACATCGGCGCGGGCACGATCACCTGCAATTATGACGGCTATTTCAAATACCAGACGGAGATCGGCGAAGGCGCGTTCATCGGCTCCAACTGCGCCCTGATCGCGCCCGTCAACATCGGCCGCGACGCCATCGTCGCGGCGGGCAGCGCCGTGATCGCGCGACGTCGCCGACGGCGAACTCCGCATGGTCCGCGCCGAGCAACTGGTAAAACCCGGCTGGGCCGACCGCTTCCACGACGTGATGCGGAAGAAGAAGGCGGAGAAGAAGTGATAGCTGGTCGGTTAAAATTGGAGTAAGTTCGGTCTATGAAGATGAGCCTTTCCACTTTGTCGGCAGAAGCGATGGCAGCGATCAACGCTGTGGAAGGCCTTGCATTGCCAGCGGAGTCGAAAGCGCGACTGGCGTATTTAGCAACAAGTTCGTTAACTGCGAGCGAGAAGCGCGCTCATATTCTTGCGGCCCATCGCAAGCACGACCGATGATACCGCGCCGTGAGTTACGACGCGTTTGAAGACCCTGCCTGCTACCCGGGCAGCTTTGTCTTAAAGAATTCGGGACATTCGCGAGCAAGATCAACTTGACGCTTTTGAACTCGAAATGATGAGTTGCGGCAAGAGGCTTCCAGGAATCATGGCATACGCGCGCATAGGCAATTTGGCGCGGTATATGATTGGGCTTGGGGAATATCGGACCGTGCGCACGGCCAAAGGGGGCGACATGTTCTGTTACCCGGAATTTATTGCGGACCAGATGGAAACCTTGTTTGCGCGCCTTCGCGGCCCTGTTTTTGACGTTCGTGTTGAGCGGAACGTCTTTGTCAGGGCTGCGGCGGACTTCTTGCGGAGCTCAATGCTATCCATCCCTTCCGCGAAGGCAATGGCCGTACCCAGCTGACGTTCCTTTTCCTGCTGGGCGTGCGCGCTGGACATCATTTCGACATGACCCGGATCAGGCCGCAGGGAATGCTGGCCGCGATGGTGGCGAGTTTCCACGGGCGGGTAGGGGCGTTGGAGCATGAGATTGAGCGTTTGTTGATTTGATGCCAATGCAATCGAAAGCTAAGTTTAAACAGACAATTGCCAAAATGCGATGTCACAGGAGAGGGGGGTTGAATATGCCGCAATCTGAAAAGCCGAAAATCTGTCCCGAATGCGGTCATGTTTTCCAAGGGAGTGGATGGGACGGGATCGATGCGCACTGGAAATCAAAACACGATCACATCCTTCCATATAAGGAAGCGTGGCCATCCCTTCAAAACGGTAACTATTGATCAAACACTTGACATGATATCATGATATGATATCAATATATCAATGACTCGTATCCTCGCCGATCTGCCCGATGAAGACATTAAATGGCTCGACCAACTCGCCGCTGAGCAGGGCAAGTCGCGCGCGGCGGTGTTGCGGGAGGCGGTTGTCTCTATAAAGCGCGAATCGAAGCCGACAGGAACAAGGAATGGCTCGATATCGGATTTCGGTGCTGTGGAAGGACCGGACGGACATCGGCGATTCGGTCGAATGGCAGCGTCGTGAACGTGCGTCGTGGACCCGCCCTTGGGATGACGATTATGACGACGTGAAAGCAGAATTTCCTGACCTTTTCGATGAAGAGGACGACCGTCAGCGCCAGATTTATCTCGACATGCTGAAAGCGCAAATAATGCCGCAACGAAGCGTCGAAAAGTCGATCTGGCGCGCAGTGAGCGAGCTAGCTCTTTCGATAGCCAAATCATGCTGTGATCGATGCGCTTGCCGGCTTGTGGTACAGCGCGCGAGAGTTGAGCGTACGCGGGCGATGCGGAGATCGCGCCTTGGATAAGTCCGGATGACTTGGATCGAGGTCATGTCGCAAAGAGGCGATGCGCGACATGGGCATGCAAGCGATGCGGACCGAAGTTCTTGCGTCCTTTGGATGCGTATGATCGAATCGACGCGCGAAATTTCGGAGCGGCGCGCTGCGCGCATTGCGGCTGCGAGCGCATCGCAGCGACTGAAGTCGCACTGGACGCGATCATTCCTCGCCACAGCGCAGGTGACGTGGCGCGATCCTTGTTACAAGAAATACCAAGGACTTCCCGGCAGAGATGCCGGGAATCCGCGTCCCCTACATCATTTTAACGAAAGCATAACTACATGTGCGGCATCATTGGAATTGTTGGCAAATCGTCTGTTGCGGACCGTCTGGTCGATGGGCTGAAGCGGATGGAGTATCGGGGGTATGATTCTGCCGGCGTTTGCACGGTGTCGGGCGGCCAGCTTGTCCGCCGCCGGGCCGAGGGCAAGCTCGCCAATCTGGTGAAGTGCTGAAAGCCGACGATGCGCCGGGCAATATCGGCATCGCGCATACCCGCTGGGCGACGCATGGCGCGCCGACGACGAGCAACGCGCATCCGCATGCCACGGGCGAAGTCGCTCTGGTCCACAATGGCATTATCGAGAATTTCAAGCCGCTGCGCGACGAACTGACCGCGCGCGGTCGGACCTTCGAGAGCGAGACCGATACCGAAGTCGTCGCGCATCTGGTGACCGAACAGGTCGAGGCGGGCCATTCGCCCGCCGAGGCGGTGAAGGCCGTGCTCCCCCGCCTGCGCGGTGCCTTTGCGCTGGCGATTGCCTTCCGCGAATTTCCCGACTTGCTGATCGGCGCGCGGCTCGGCTCGCCGCTGGTGGTGGGCTATGGCGAGGGCGAAACCTATCTGGGTTCGGACGCGCTGGCGCTCGCCCCGCTGACGCAGCAGATCGCCTATCTGGAAGAGGGCGACTGGGTCGTCATCGCCCGCGAAGGCGCGCAGATTTTCGACAAGGACAATAATCCCGTCGACACGCGAAGTCACCACCTCGGGCGTGTCGGCGGCGGCGATCGAAAAGGGCAATTACCGCCATTATCATGCAGAAAGAGATTTTCGAGCAGCCCACCGTGGTCGCGCAAACGCTCTCCAGCTATATCCGCCCGCTCGAACAGACGGTCGCTTTGCCGCAGATGGATTTCGACCTTGCAGGCGTCAAACGCATCACCATCGTCGCCTGCGGGACGAGCTATTATGCAGGGATGGTCGCCAAATACTGGTTCGAAACCTTTGCCCGGGTGCCGGTCGATATCGATGTCGCGTCCGAGTTCCGCTATCGTGATCCGGTGCTGGAGGAGGGCGGGCTGGCCCTGTTCATCTCGCAATCGGGCGAGACGGCGGACACGCTGGCGGCGCTGCGCCACTGCAAGGAAAACGGCCAGACCATCGCTGTCGTCGTCAATGTGCCGACCAGTCGAGCATGGCGCGCGAGGCGGACCTGCTGCTGCCCACCCATGCCGGTCCGGAAATCGGCGTCGCCTCGACCAAGGCCTTTACCTGCCAGCTTGCCGTGCTCGCCGCACTCGCCGCGCATCTGGCGCTGGTGAAGGGCAAGCTGATCGGCGGAAGAAGAACGCGATATCGTACAGCATCTGATCGAAGCCCCGGCTGCGCTCAACGCTGCACTGGCGCATGATGAAGACATCGCCGCGATGGCGCACCTGATCGCGCCCGCGCGCGATGTGCTCTATCTCGGGCGCGGCCCCGACTATCCGCTGGCGATGGAAGGCGCGCTCAAGCTCAAGGAAATCAGCTATATCCACGCCGAAGGCTATGCGATCGGGCGAAATGAAGCACGGCCCCATCGCGTTGATCGACGAGGCTGTGCCTGTCATCGTCCTCGCGCCATCAGGCCCGCTGTTCGAAAAAACCGTCAGCAACATGCAGGAAGTCCGCGCCCGCGGCGGCAAAGTCGTGCTGATCTCCGACGCCGAAGGCATCGCCGAAGCGGGAGAAGGCTGCCTCGCCACCATCGAAATGCCGTCAGGTCCACCCCCTGATCGCGCCGTTGGTTTATGCGGTGCCGGTGCAGTTGCTCGCCTACCATGTGGCGTGCGCGAAGGGGACCGATGTGGACCAGCCGAGGAATTTGGCGAAGAGTGTGACGGTGGAGTAGCGATTATCATTTGAATGTGATGGCGCATATGCTATCGTATACGCCATGAAGTTGGTGTTGGATACTGATGTTATCGTGGCATCGTTTCGCAGCCCGACGGGAGCTTCGGCTGAATTGTTGCGGATGGCGGAACGCAAACATGTTATGCTGGCTGTCTCGGTGGCGCTGATGCTGGAATATGAAGCCGTGCTTACCCGTCCAGAACATATCGAAGCAGGACGGACCGACAAGTTTTTGACCTTGCTCTGCGATCTCGCGCAGCCGGTGCGGATTCATGTGCGATGGCGACCGCAAACCGCCGACCCGGCGGACGATCATGTGCTGGAGGCTGCGATCAACGCACGTGCCGATGCGCTCGCATCGTTCAACGTGCGCGACTTTGGTGAAGCGCCGGGCCAGTTCGGCATAATATGTGACAGGCCCGGGAATATTTTGGAGATGATGAAATGAACAAGCCAGCCGCAATTCAATTGCGCCTTCCCAGATCGGTAAAGGCATCTGTTGAAACTTGGGCGAAGCGCGACGGCGTTAGCATGAACCAGTTTCTTGCAATCGCCGCCGCCGAGAAAATCACCCGAATGGAAGAGATAGCTTTTTTCGAAAACCGTTCAAAGGGGGCCGACTATACGTGGTTTCGGGAATTCATGAACCGCGAAGGCGGCGAGCCACCAAGAAAAGGTGATGAACTGCCAAAGGGGTATGTGCGGACACGGGTTTGATTGCTTTGTGGGCGTGTACGAAGGGGGCCGATGTGGACCAGACGAGGAATTTGGCGAAGAGTGTGACGGTGGAGTAAAAAGAAATTGCGCTATTCGTCAGGTGCGGTCGCATCCTTCGCCTTCGTATGGCGAACGAGCAGCGCTCGTTGCTCTTTGCCATTGCCCCGCCTTTTCCATGACCAACTCCAGGTCGAATTGTGTTCGATCCACGAATCCTGGTGCACAATGTAGCCGGTGAAATTCTGCTTCGTCCAGCCGGAGATGCCGAACAGGACTACAACCAGCAGGAGAAAGAGCCACCACGGTGACCATTCGTCAAGCCAGCTCGGTAGGCTGCCAGCGCTCGCTACCGCCATAACCGCTATCCAACAAATAGTTGTAAGTCCGATGAAGGTTTGATTGAGTTGGGTAACCGAGTGGCTTAACCGCCCGTCGCTCCAAATGAGTTGGGTCAGGCGACCTTCGACTTCCGCTTCCAACATATCAACGTGCGATTCCCAATTTTCCTGCCAGTACTTTGAGCCTCTGGCAGAGAGCCAAGCGATGAAACCTGAAACAGCGCCTATTGCTGCCGGCAACTGTAAGATCTGGATTGGTTCCTCTAGTTTGCCGTCTTGCAAAATGAATCCCAAAACTACGAACGCGATTGCTTGGAACGACCAGAAATACGTCGCGCGTTTCCAATAATTCTCGATTTCAAATTTCCGCAACTCATGTGCTCGGTCGAGTGCTGCCTTCTTTGGGTTTTCACCGTTAAATGGAACTGGAAGCGCCAACGCCCTGTCGTAGGCGGCTTTCATGTCTTTGCGGTCGGTTCTCAAGCCGCCATCCCCAGCATAAAATCCACATGCACCCCGTCATAGGGAAAGATCACTTTTCTCCCCGCCTGTTCGATGACGCCTGCAGTCAAAAGCGCATGCACATCGCCGTGCACCGCCTTCACATCGCGGCCAACCCGCCTTGCGACTTCGCGGATGGCAAGCTCGCCTTGACCAGTCATGGCGCGCAAGATGTCGGTGCGTTTGGGGCTCAATGTCTTCCACATCTGCTCTACCGACAAAAAGGAGATACGGCTGCCCTGCGGTTCGCCCCGGAAGGCAGCGGCGAGGCGGTCTTTGACTTCATCGAGCGACGATACGCCGACTGTGACTATATTCTTCACCGCTATCTCCATTGCTCAACATCGTCCCAAAAATCGCGCTGCAACTGAACCAAATCGCGAAATGTGTAATCGGATTTGACCTCGCCCGGATGCTTGTGGCCCCCCTTTCCGGCCTCATTGTCATAACGCACCACGCAAATACCCCCGCTGACAAACGCAAGCCGGTATTTGAAATCATGCGCGCTTCCAGCCAGCGGCTTTGGCAGTTTCCAGACAACCAGTTCGACAAAGCCGTCATCATCAAGCGAAATTCGTTCTCGCATGATGGAGATTGCCTTCATGTTGGAGTACATGACATCATTATTTGGTGTTGTCAATAACTACAACAACAAAGGGGGTAGCCGAAATTCCGGGGACACCATATTTAATCCCACACCCCGCGCGTGCGTCTGGGTAACCCCTCCCAATTAAACATTGTAATGTTTTGTAAAATAGGTTTACATTCTACCCATTGCTGATCTCCGACTCGCTGATCGCAAACGGGGGGCGTTGGCGACAGAGTGGAGTGTTCACTAATCGGATGTTTGCATCGGCGTTTGGCCGTGCGTCCCTATTCTCGGCCTTCAAAAGGAGAGAGACATGAACAACCTATTTGCATACTGCATTATCGCAGTCGCGGCTGGCAGCGCAAGCGCGGCACAGGCCGAAAGCTCTACTTTTACAACAAAGCAAACGAGCAGTCAGGGGGTCGGAGGCGCCAGACCTGATGGCACAATGTTCGGCGGGCAAATGACCACGGGAACCTCGGAAACCGTCGCCGCCGATGGCAAGAAGTGGAGCGGTTCCCACAAATGTGTGGGCGTAACCATGCCGCCCAATGACACGACCTATAGTGCGCGGATCATGTGCGACAATAGCGATCCTTCGGGTACCAGCTCGACTATCTGGGGCTGCACCGCGCCGGCAAAGGAGACGAACACTGTCTTTTGCACCGGCTGGGCTTTCGGCAAAACCGGCGCTTATGCTGGCCGCCGCGGCACAATGACCTTTGTTGGCTTGGACGGAACGGGTTCAGGCACATCGCAATGGAGTAAGTAGTACCAGGCGCTGGAGGCGTTGCACCGGTTGAGGTGTGGCGTCTCCAGAACCGCATTCGAGGGACACAATATTTAATTCCGTCTCGCACTCAACCGCTGTGCAAAAGATTCGCTAACCAAAATCTGGCACGGCCTTTCCGCAAACGCCAACTCGTCCGCTGGCCCCCGTATTTCCCGCTTGCAATGTAGGATTTGATTTGAGAGAATCACCTTTCGTTCTTTCTCATCGTTGGCTGTCTTGCCCCTCTCGGCGCTCCAATCTCGCTGCCCGTGTCAACGCGGCGGGGAGTATTTTCAGCATCAAACAGACGGCACTTATGTCAACTTTGGGTCGCACCGCCGACGCTCACTGGGCTGAACTTTACTGAACTTTGAAATGTCCGGCGCTGTAATTCGTCATGCGTGATCGCTTCATTCTTGCGCCCTTAAGGTGAGACTTTAGTGTGACCTTCCAGCATTTTTTGACAGGATATCATTGTCCGGACGCTGGTAAGGCGCGTATATATGTAACCTAGCCAAGCCCCTTGAAACCCGCCCCGCCTTGCGCCATCACGCATTCGAACGGAGGCTAGGCCAGTTGGGATTATTTGATCGCTTCAGAAGGCGTAAAGCGGCTTCGCCTTCCGCGCCCGCCGTTCCGGCCCAGCCCTGGCCCCCGGAGCCGCTTGCGCCGTTTCCCAATTATCACCAGTTCGACGTCGACTTCGATTCGGCGCCAGAGGTAGAACCCGAGCCGCCGGCCTGGATGCGATTTCCCGTCACGGCGCCAAAAGGCCATATCATTGTTTTTGCCAATGAAAAGGGCGGTGTCGGCAAATCCACTTCGGCTTTCCATACGTGCATTGCCTTGTGTAACGCAGGCGAGCGGGTTGCGGCGCTCGATGTCGATCTGCGACAGTTGACGCTGCACCGCGCGCTTTGGGCGCGGCAGGAAAGCGAGCGCGATTTTGGCGTGAAGCTGCCCGGGCCAGAGCAAATCCTGCTGGCGCAGCAAAACGAGAACGAGCTTGAGGAAAAGCTCCGCATGGCGCGAATCCATCACAGCTTCATCATCATCGACGTCGGCGGCCATGATTCGCCGATTGCGCGCAAGGCGATCTTCATGGCGGACACCATCGTCACGCCGGTCAATGACAGTTTTATCGATCTCGACATGCTGGGGCGGATCGATCCGCGCACGGGCGAGTTGAAAACGCTTGGGAATTTTGCCCGGCTGGTCGAGCATTTGAAGGAACCCGGGATAGGCCTGCGCACGAAGGCGCTGGACTGGGTGGTAATGCAGAACCGTTCGCGAAACTTTGCCACCAAGAATGAGCGCAAGGTGATGGATGCACTTCAGAAAATCGCGCCGGTGGCCGGTTTTCGCCTCGTCCCCGGCTTGCGCGAGCGGGTCACCTATCGCGAATTGTTTCCGATGGGGCTGACGCTGTTCGACCTTGATGCCATTCCCGAACTGGGCCGAATGCAACCCAAAGCACGCGAGGAAATCTGGGCCATGCTGCGTGCGTTGAAGCTGCCCAGCGAAGCCTTGAAGCGGGCGATTGCAGTGCCCGATGACGAGCGGGAAATATCGTGAGTACGGGCGTTGTCATTGCCTTGCTCGCCGTTGCAATCAGCCTCGGCACGGCGTTTTTCGCAGTGCATTCCAGCAAGGCCAAAAAGCCGGACAAAAGCGATGGCGGCGATAGTTCGGTACCTATGTCGTCGGATAGCAGCAACGCCGACTGCGGCCCGGGCGATAGCGGTGGTGGCTGCGATGGCGGCGGGGGAGGCGGCGATTGAGCGCGGCCAAGATCATCGCAATCATCGTCCTGCTGTCGCTTGGTTTTCACCTGCTGCTCTACGGATATATGAAGCGCCGCATTGCCGCTGCGAAGCATAAGCACGAACGCGACCCAGCCGACCGAGCGGGTTGATTTGCGGTTTTGGCAAGCTTATAGCGGGTTTCCAGAAACAAGCGGTCCCACAAGCGGGCCGCTTTATTGCTTTTGAAGGAGCGCCCCATGTCGATCACCCCCTTGATGCCCGTCTATCCGCGTTGCGGGTTCCGGCCGGTGCGAGGCGAGGGGGCTTGGCTAATTTCCGAGGACGGCAGCCGCGCGCTGGATTTTGCGGCCGGGATTGCGGTCAATCTGCTCGGCCACGGACATCCGCACCTGACCAAAGCCATTCAGGATCAAGCCGCGACCTTGATGCATGTGTCGAACCTCTATGGCAGCCCGCAGGGTGAGGCCTTCGCGCAGCGTTTGGTCGATACGACTTTCGCCGATACGGTATTTTTCACCAATTCCGGGGCTGAAGCGGTTGAATGCGCGATCAAGACCGCGCGCGCCTATCACCAGTCGCAAGGTTCGGACCGGTACGAAATCATCACGTTCAAAATGGCCTTCCACGGACGGACGATGGCGACGATTTCCGCAAGTAACCAGGAAAAGATGCACAAGGGTTTCCTGCCGTTGCTCGACGGTTTCAAATATGTAGATTTTGACGATTTAGAAGGTGCGAAGGCTGCTATCGGGCCGAAGACCGCCGGTTTCTTGGTCGAACCGATCCAAGGCGAAGGCGGTGTGCGTCCGGCTTCGGATGAATTCATGAAAGGCTTGCGCGCACTGGCCGATGAGCATGACTTGATGCTTATCCTTGACGAAGTGCAGTGCGGAGTTGCGCGCTCGGGCACGCTCTATTGCCACGAGCAATATGGCATCGACCCCGACATCATGGCCTCGGCCAAGGGCCTTGGCGGGGGCTTCCCCGTTGGCGCGTGTCTGGCCACCGAAAAGGCAGCGCGCGGCATGGTCGTTGGCACGCACGGCTCGACCTATGGCGGAAACCCGTTTGCGATGGCGGCGTGTCAGGCCGTGTGGGACGTGGTTGCCAATGACGAGTTTCTGGCAAATGTGCGCTCGACTGGCGATAAACTCCGTGCGGCGCTTGAGCAGTTTATCGGCAACTATCCAGACCTGTTTACCGGGGTGCGTGGCAAGGGGCTGATGCTCGGCGTGATGATGACTCATGAAGCGCGCGCATTTGTGGCGCATCTGCGTGACAATCACGGGCTGCTGACCGTTGCTGCCGGAGACAACACCTTCCGGGTGTTGCCGCCGCTCAATATAGGCGATGCCGAAATCGCGACGTTCATGGAGAAACTGTCGGCGGGGGCGGCGAGTTACCAGCTGCCCGAGGCGGCATGACACGGCATTTCCTGAACCTGACCGACGCGGGCGGGGATGCGATTGCGGCGATGATTGCTGACGCGATAGACCGCAAGGCGGCGCGTGCTGCTTGGCCGAAGGGCAAAGCCGACGCCGACGTGCCCTTGGCTGGGCATACGCTCGGTATGATCTTCGAAAAAAACTCGACTCGCACGCGTACGTCGTTCGAAATGGCGATGAAGCAATTGGGCGGCGACAGCATGTTTATGGCCGCGGGGCAAATGCAACTGGGCCGTGGCGAGAGCGTCGCCGATACCGCACGCGTGTTGTCGCGCTATGTCGATGCCATCGTTATCCGCACCGACGACCATAGCAAAATCGAGGAAATGGCCGCGCATAGCAGCGTGCCCGTCATCAACGGTCTCACCGACTTGTCGCACCCGTGCCAGATCGTCGCCGACCTTTTGACCATTGTCGAACAAGGCAAGCCGCTGCCGGGGCTTGAGGTTGCATGGCTCGGCGATGGCAATAATGTGCTCAATTCGATTGTCGAGGCGGCGGGAATTTTCAAATTCAACGTCCGCATCGCGGTACCGCAAGGCTATGATTGTGATGCCAATTTCATTGATGAGGCGCACAATGCGGGGGCGGGCATAACCGTCACGCGCGACGCGACCGAAGCCGTGGCCGGAGCTGACATTGTGGTCACCGACACCTGGGTGTCGATGGGGCAAGAGCATGCCCACAACAAGATCGCGGCGATGATGCCCTATCAGGTGAACGAACGGCTGATGGCCACCGCAAAGCCCGATGCGAAGTTCCTCCACTGTCTGCCAGCGCACCGCGGCGAGGAAGTGACCGACGGTGTCATCGATGGCGCGCAATCGCTGATTTGGGACGAGGCAGAGAACCGTCTGCATGCGCAGAAGTCGATCCTGCTGTGGTGCTTCGGCCTGCTCTGATGGCCTCGCAGTCTGAGACTTTTGGCGACCAGCCGCTGCGCTTTTCGTTGCCCGACCGCCATGCGCGCGGGCGGATGGTGCGGTTGGACGAGGTGTTGAACGAGATACTGGCCGCGCACGCCTATCCGCCACTGGTTGAAAAGACGCTGGCCGAGGCGTTGGTGTTGACGGCTTTGCTCGGGGCATCGCTGAAACAGGCGGACGGTCAGTTGACGATGCAGGCTCAAACCAAAGGTGCGATCCGCTTGCTGGTATGCGATTACAAGGATGGCGCGCTACGTGGCTATGTGCAGTTCGATGCAGCATCAGTGGCGGCATTGCCAATCGACTCAACGCTGTTCGGCCTGTTTGGCACAGGCTATCTCGCGATAACCTTTGACCGGGCGCTTCCGGTCGGCGAGGGTGGCGGACGCTATCAAGGCATCGTCCCGCTCGAAGGCGCATCGCTATCTGACGCGGCAGAGCATTATTTTGTCCAGTCCGAACAGATCCCGACGACGATCCGCGTCGGTGTGGGTCATAAGGATGGCCGTTGTGTCGCAGGCGGCCTGCTTGTCCAGCATCTCCCTGAAGGCGAAGAGGGTCGCGAGCGGCTGCATGTCCGGCTAGACCATCCTGAATGGGAGCATGTGTCGGTGATGGCGGGCACCACCGGGGCGGACGAGCTGTGCGATCCGGCGCTGCCGCTGGAAGAGATCGTTTGGCGGTTGTTCCATGAAGAGCAGGAAGTGTTGGTCGAAAGCGGATCGCCTTTGACCAAAGGCTGCCGTTGCGATCCGGCGCATATCCGCGATGTTATTTCAAAGTTCCCAGCCGAAGACCGCGCCGACATGGCTGATGAAGCAGGTGATATCGTCGTTGATTGCGAATTCTGCTCGCGCCGTTTTCCGGTGAGTCTGGCCAGCTTTAACAATTAAATTTGGGCCTGGATCGGTGTTTGTCGCAAAACGCCGGTCATTCATCGTTCATATACCACATTCTATCGTGCTATTTGTAAGATTTGGTGCTAATGCCAACATAACGAAAAGGTCGCTTCGCTGAAACTGACGAAGGTTTACGGACAGAAGCATATGAAAATGAAACTCTCCCATTGGGGCCTCGGTGCCCTTATTTGCATGTCTGCGGGCAGTGGCGCATTCGCTTTTGCGCAAGGCGGCGACCTGTCATTGCTCGATTCGCTTGAGCGCGGAATGTGGCAACTGCGCGCCGTCGGTGGCGGTGCCACCAATGCAACGTCTACGCCGATATGTCTGGGCGATCAGGCGCGGTTAGTGCAAATTCAGCACGGAAATGCGCCTTGCGAACATTATGTTGTCCGGTCCACGCCGAATTCGGTCACCGTCAGCTATAGCTGTAACGGACAAGGGCAGGGGTTGACCACAATCCGTAAGGAATCGAACCGGCTGATCCACATCCAGTCGCAGGGTATCCGGAACAATTCGCCTTTTTCATTCTCGGTAGAAGGCCGCAAAACCGGGGCTTGCTGAGCGGGTGTGCGTTTTCTTGTATCAGCGTTAAGCAGATATTTACCATTATCCGGCTAATTGAATGGAGTGTCTTTTAGGAGATACGCTTTCCTCCCTAGCAGGCTTAATAGCCTATAACTGGGCCGCTCGCTGAAAAGCGGAGCGGCCTTTTTTTTGCTAGAATGCCGCGATCCCGGTAATCGCGCGCCCCAAAATTAGCGCATGGACATCATGCGCGCCTTCATAGGTGTTGACGGTTTCGAGATTCACCATGTGGCGCATCACCTGATATTCGTCGCTGATGCCGTTGCCGCCGTGCATGTCACGCGCGGCGCGGGCGACGTCGAGCGCCTTGCCGACATTGTTGCGCTTGACGATCGAGATCATGTCGGGCGAAAATTTGCCCTCGTCCATCAGGCGGCCGACGCGCAACGACGCCTGAAGCCCGAGCGCGATGTCGGTCATCATGTCCGCCAGCTTCTTCTGATATAGCTGGTTGGCGGCCAACGGCTTGCCGAACTGGTGCCGGTCGAGGCCATATTGGCGGGCCGCGTGCATGCAGAATTCCGCCGCGCCCAGTGCGCCCCAGCTGATGCCGTAACGCGCGCGGTTGAGGCAGCCGAACGGGCCTTTCAGGCCCTGAACGTCAGGAAGCAGCGCGTCTTCGCTGACTTCGACATTGTCCATGACGATCATGCCCGTGGTCGACGCGCGGAGCGACAATTTGCCCTCGATTTTCGGCGCGGACAGGCCCTTCATGCCTTTTTCCAGCACGAAACCGCGAATGCCGCCGCCATGCGCCTCGCTCTTCGTCCAGACGACAAACACATCGGCAAACGGGGCGTTGGAAATCCACGTCTTGCTGCCGTTCAGCACATAGCCGCCATCAACCTTTTTTGCGAACGTGCGCATTCCTGCAGGGTCCGAACCCGCATCGGGTTCGGTCAAGCCGAAGCAGCCGATCAGCGTGCCTGCCGCCAGTCCGGGCAGATATTTGCGGCGCTGTTCTTCCGATCCATAAGCATGGATCGGATACATCACGAGGCTGGACTGCACCGAAGCCATCGAACGGTAGCCCGAATCCACCCGCTCAATCTCCCGCGCGATCAGGCCATAGGCAACATAAGAAGCGCCAACGCCGCCATATTCTTCAGGAATGGTCGCGCCGAGAAGCCCGGTCTGGCCCATCAATGGGAATAGTTCTGGCGCGTCCTTTTCCTTGCGATACGCCTCGATCACGCGCGGCTGCAATTCGCTTTGTGCAAAAGCATGCGCGCTGTCGCGGATCATGCGTTCGTCTTCGGTAAGCTGATCGTCGAGCCGGAAAGGATCTGACCAATCGAATGCTGCCATTTCGGCCATGAAAGTCTCCAAATTTGGAGTTGCCGCTTAGGCGCTTTGGCAAACCGGAGCAACACCATCTATTCGCTACCCACCTTGTCATTCCCGCGAAGGCGGCAATCCATCCCCTGCGCTCTGCGTCATTATACAAGCCTGCTTTTACCTACCATTCAGGTGATGGATTCCCGCCTTCGCGGGAATGACGAAGCAGGAGTTCGAAATGGCAGATTTGGTTGGGGATGTAGCAAGCTTGCTCGGGAAGATGAATGTCCAGCCTTCAAGTGGCAATTTCTTTGCCGTTAGCCCCATCGATGGCAGCCAGATCGGCTCGGTCGCCAGGGCGACGCTTTATGACGTTGACGCTGCATGTGCAAATCGCGAACGAGGCGTTTCACGAACTGGCGCAATGTCCCCGCACCACGCCGGGGCGAACTTGTTCGCCTGTTCGGCAATGCCTTGCGCGATCACAAGGACGACCTCGCCCGCCTCGTCACCATTGAATGCGGCAAGCCTTTGTCCGAAGGCCTCGGCGAGGTTCAGGAAATGATCGACATTTGCGACTTCGCTGTGGGCCTGTCCCGACAACTGCATGGGCTGACCATAGCAAGTGAACGCCCCGGGCACCGGATGATGGAGCAATGGCATCCGCTGGGGCCCACGCTCGTGATTTCGGCTTTCAATTTTCCAGTCGCTGTTTGGGCGTGGAATGCAGCATTGGCTTTGGTGTGTGGAAACAGTGTCATCTGGAAGCCGTCTGAAAAAACGCCAATGACAGCAGTTGCGGTGCAGACAATTTTTGAGCAAGCGGTCGCGCGAATTCGAAGACGCTCCCGCACATCTTTCACAAGTCGTTCAGGGCGGATCGGAGGTGGGCAAGGCTTTGGTGAACGATGAACTTATCGCGCTGATTTCGGCCACCGGCAGCACAAAGATGGGCCGCGCAGTCGGCGTGCCGCAGCGTCGCGTTTTGCGCGGACGATCCTCGAACTTGGCGGCAACAATGCTGCTATTGTTAGCGACAAGGCAGACCTTGCTTTGGCGTTGCGCGGGGTGTTGTTCTCGGCCTTTGGGACCAGCGGCCAGCGTTGCACCAGCCTGCGCCGCCTGTTTGTGCATGAAGCCATTTACGACGGCTTTGTCGGCTCGCTCAAATCTGCTGCGGCATCGATGGCAATTGGCGACCCTCTTAACACGGACAATCTCGCAGGCCCGTTGATTGATGAGCACGCCTATGAAGCTATGCAGGCCGCACTGGCTGAGGCTGCAGCATTAGGAGCGAAAATTGCAGGCGGCGAACGTTTGGCGCTCGACGGCGTTTATGCCCGTCCGGCGTTGGTCGAAATGCCTCACATATCGGTCCGGCTTTGCGCGAAACATTTGCGCCGATCCTCTATATTTTCCGCTATTCGAGTCTGGACGAAGCTATCATGCTTGCAGAATATCGTTGGCGCAGGCTCTCCTCCTCCATTTTCTCGACCGATATGCGCGAGTGCGAACGCTTCTTGTCCGCCACCGGAAGCGATTGCGGCATCGCCAACGTAAACATCGGCACATCGGGCGCGGAAATCGGCGGGGCGTTTGGCGGCGAGAAGGAAACCGGCGGCGGCCGAGAGTCCGGCTCGGATGCATGGAAAGCCTATATGCGCCGCGCAACTAATACGATCAATTACTCGAATGAACTGCCGCTTGCGCAAGGCGTGACATTCGACCTAGGCTGATAGGCAGGAGAGACACATGCTCGTAGAAAAACTGCCGCCGGTCAAAGCGACGCTGCAACCGAGCAATCACCCTTATTTGAACGGCGCGTGGACGCCGCAGCATGAGGAGGTGAATGCGTTCGATCTGGAGGTGATCGAAGGCACAATCCCGACCGACATCGACGGCATCTATCTGCGCAACACCGAAAACCAGTTGCACCAGCCGCTGGGCCGCTATCACCCGTTCGACGGCGACGGCATGATCCACCAGATTGATTTTTCGGGCGGCAAAGCAAGCTATCGCAACCGCTTTGTCCGCACGCGCTGCTTTCAGGCCGAACAGGATGCAGGTGGCTCGCTGTGGGGCGGGTTGATGGACCGGGCCGGTACGTCGCAAGCGCCCGGGATTTGGCGCGCATGGCGGCCTCAAGGATTCATCCAGCACCGACATCATCGTCCACGCGGGCAAAGCGGTGTCGACATTCTACCAATGCGGCGAAGGCTATGTGCTTGACCCCGAAACACTGGAGCAGGAAGGCGTTGCCTCGTGGGTGCCGCTGGATGGCATTTCCGCGCATCCCAAGGTCGACGAGCGCACCGGCGAGTTGCTGTTTTTCAATTACTCGAAACACGCGCCCTACATGCATTATGGCGTGGTCGGGCCGGACGGCAAGCTTGCGCATTATGTGCCAGTACCGCTGCCCGGACCGCGTCTGCCGCATGACATGATGTTTACGCCCGAACTGGTCGATATTGTGCGATTTTCCCTCTGTTCTGGGACGAAGAATTGCTGAAGCGCGATGTCCATGTCACCCGGCTGCACGAAGGACTGCCGTCGCGTTTTGCGCTCATCCCGCGCTATGGCCAGCCCGAGGACATCCGCTGGTTCGAGGCCGATCCGACCTTCGTGCTGCACTTCATCAACGCCTATGAGGATGGCGACGAGGTCGTGCTCGACGGCTATTTCGAGGAAGACCCTTATCCGCAGCCCATCGAAGGCGGCGGCGAATATGCGCATATGATGGCCTATGTCGACGAACATAGCTTCAAGCCGAAGTTGCACCGCTGGCGGTTCAATCTTGCCGATGGCAGCACGAAAGAAGAACGGCTCGACGACCGTATCCTCGAATTCGGGATGATGAACCAGCGCTATCTGGGGCTGCCTTATCGCTATGCTTACAGCACGACGTCGAAGCCCGGATGGTTCCTGTTCAACGGTTTTGTGAAGCATGATCTGCACACCGGCGAAAGCTGGAGACTCATGCTGGAGGAAGGCCGCTACGGCAGCGAAGCGCCGTTCGCGCCGCGCGTTGGCGCGGTGGACGAGGATGACGGCTATCTGGTCAGCTTCATCACCGACGAAAATCGCGGCACCTCCGAATGTATCCTTATCGACTGCAAACGCTTTGCTGACGGCCCGGTATGCCGCATCGCGCTGCCGCACAAGATCAGCAGCGGCACGCATGCCCATTGGGCAGACCGCACCGACCTGCGAAAATACGGATAACTGGCGCGCCCTACAGGAGTCGAACCTGTGGCCTCAAGATTAGAAGTCTCGCGCTCTATCCAGCTGAGCTAAGGGCGCGCGCCGCGCTTGCCAATAACGACTTTGCGTGGGGCTGCAAAGGTCGTTATGCGTTCGCACATGCAAGATGCTCCTATCGTCACCGAAAACGCCAGCGCCGCCAGCGGCCGGCAGTTCCGCTATTACGACTTCGTCATGGCGGCCTTTGTCGCGATATTGCTGCTGTCGAACCTGATCGGTGCGGCCAAGCTGGCCGATGTCGGCGGTTACATATTCGGCGCGGGCATCCTGTTTTTCCCGTTGGGCTATGTGATCGGCGACGTGCTGACCGAGGTCTATGGCTATGCCCGCGCGCGCCGGGTGATCTGGGTCGGATTTGTCGCGCTGATCTTCATGGCATTCATGAGCTGGGTCGTCGTCGCGCTACCGCCTGCTGCCGGATGGGAAGGGCAGGCCGCGTATGAGGCCGTGTTCGGGCAGGTCTGGCGAATCGTTTTTGCCTCGATCACTGCGTTCTGGGCAGGCGAATTCGTCAACAGCTATGTCATGGCGCGGATGAAGATCTGGACGCAGGGCAAGCATCTGTGGACCCGCACGATTGGCTCGACGGTGGTCGGGCAGGGGGTAGACAGCCTGATTTTCTATCCGCTCGCCTTTTGGGGGGTGTGGAGCAATACGCAGGTGATAACAGTTATGATCACCAACTGGCTTTTGAAAGTGGGCTGGGAAGTCGTGCTGACCCCGGTGACTTATGCCGTGGTCGGCTGGTTGAAACGTAAAGAGGGCGTCGATATCTTTGATGAGGATACCGATTTCTACGCCTTTCAAGACCAGGGTCTGATGAACGAAAAATTGCAAAGTCTGGCCGAACTGTGGATCGGCTATAAAATTCAATTGGTCGAATTTGTCGGCCTGACCAATGATGCCATGCACGTCCACGGGTCTATCCTGATCCTGTTCGTGTCAGCGCTCATTCTGCGACGGCGGCCGGACAGTATCTGGTGCTGGCTGATCGTCTTTGCCGCTGAACTGTTCAACGAATTTGCCGATTTGAAGGGCGTTGCGCCAGGCGAAGCGACCATCGATGCGAGCTGTTCACGACCTTTACAATACGATGTTCTGGCCGACCCTCATACTGGTGCTGGGACGGGTGCTTTTCCGCTCGACCGGCAACAGCACCAAAAATCGACGGTGCCGAATCACGCGATTTCGCGGATCAGATCCTTCGAAGAGCCTGCGACCGTCTGACCCGCCATGCACGGCCTCGATCATGCGTTCGGGGTGCGGCATCATGCCAAGGACATTGCCTGCATCGTTGAGTAATCCCGCGATATTGCGCGCGGAGCCGTTGACCTCTTCGGCATAGCGGAACGCCACGCGGCCTTCGCCTTCCAGCCGGTCGAGTGTTGCATCATCGGCAAAATAATTGCCGTCATGATGCGCGACCGGAATGGCGATTTCCTCGCCTGAATCATAGCCGCTGGTGAATATCGACTGGCTGTTTTCGACCTTCAGCTTCACCGTCCGGCAAACAAAGCGGATACCCGCATTGCGCATCAGCGCGCCGGGCAGCAAGCCCGGCTTCGGTCAATATCTGGAAGCCGTTGCACACGCCAAGTACCGGCACCCCGCGACCTGCCGCCTCAACCACCGCCTGCATCACCGGTGAGCGCGCGGCCATTGCGCCGGAGCGCAGATAATCGCCATAAGAAAAGCCGCCCGGAACCGCGATCAGGTCAAGGCCTTGCGGCAACTCGCTGTCGCGGTGCCAGACCATGCTGGTATCGGCGCCCATGACCTCGCGGATCGCCACCGCCATATCGCGGTCGCAGTTGGAGCCGGGAAACTGGATGACCGCTGCGCGCATCAGGCTTGCTCGATCTCGAAATTCTCGATGACCATATTGGCCAGCAGCTTGGCGCACATGGCTTCTAGGTCGGCTTTCGATACGCCGGGTTCGTGGTCGATCTCGATCAGCCGCCCTGCGCGCACATCGTTGACGCCGGCAAAACCGAGGCCTTCAAGCGCGTGGTGGATAGCCTTGCCCTGCGGGTCGAGTACGCCGTTTTTCAAGGTTACGAAGACGCGGGTTTTCATGGGTTCACCTGTGCTTACTGGCCGATGGCCCCCTATAGATTGCGCCCGTCATGAAACAAGTCCGCAGTTGCGTAGTAACCATATTTTAACCCTGTTCGGCAATTCCGCCTTGATGGTAACGGGTTTATGCCTGTTCACCACACTCGGTTCGTGGTGGCAATTTTGCCGTTCGGAGGACCATATGGTTGGATTGGCGACAGCAATGTTCATCGGGCTTTTCGCGTTCGGTCACGAAATGCTCGGCTGGAGCGGCGTGCCCAATGACGAGGTTCAATTGGGCCTGTTTCTGGCCTTCATCCTTGGCATTGTTTGCGGATACAAAACCAAGGGCTGATTATCGTGCTGCGCCAGGGGGTGCCGCATTTGCCGCGATTGTGTCCGCTGGCAGAGCGCGGAACGTGAATGGCGCAGGTTTCGCGAAATCCATTTTTTCGCCAGTTCCCAAACAAATCGTCAGGCGTGATCGTCTTGAACAGTTCTTCGCTGCGCCGGAACCGGTCGAGGCGTGCGGGGTTGGTCTGCGCCTCTGCAACAACGCCGATCCAAGTTTCGTTGCGCTTGCGCCAGTCTGCATAGCTCTCAAGTACGGGCTTGCGCGCACGTTCAAACAGGTCGGCCTCGGCCGGCGCAGCGGTCAGTTCGGCGATAATGCCATCGACCGTTGCCTCGATAGCAGCAAGGTCTTTGGGGTCGCCGCTGGTTGAAATCGAAAATGTGCCGCGTCCGGGATAGAGGTTCGACATGCTCGAACTCGCGCCACCGCCATAGGTCGCGCCCAGTTTTTCGCGAAGCTCGTCGATCAGCCGCAAAGTCACGATCCGGGCCAGCAAATCCATGCCTTGCGTAACTTTCTGGTCGCTATCGTCGGTGGTGGTCCAGACGCGTCGCCAACCGAGCTGGTTTGCCTCGCCTTTGTGGGGAATGTCGAAGCTGCCGCTTGCTTGGACCAATTGCTTCGCACCGCGTCGGCAAAATCACCGCTTACGGTTTGCGCGGCGGCATCGCGCCGAAGGTGCGGGCAACGCTGGCGATTGCGGCTTCTTCGTCGATGTCGCCGACGAGCGCGATCTCAAGCCGGTTTTTAACCAGCGCATCGCCCAGCGCGGCTTTCAGGCCTGCGAAGTCGGCGGCATTGATCGTTTCAAATGGTGCCAAGGTAAAACGCGGGTCGTTGTCCGTCATGATGCGGGGTGCAGCGACACCAATCGCGGAGGCTGGCGTCGCATCGAGCCGGGCATAAAATTCGGCAAGCGGACGGCGGATACAGGCGCAGCGCATTTTCCGAATAGGCCGGATATTTGCGTGAAGGCCGCCATAACCTGCAACTGCCGTTCCAGATCAATGGGAGCGACCGCGCCGCCGCTGCCGAAATAATCGTCGGACACGTTGAACCCGGCGGATACCGTGGTTCCTGCCAGTATCGAGCGCAAGTCTTCGATATCATGCGCCTGCAAGCCGCCCGAAACATAGGCGCCGGACATAAACCGCGAGAGCACGGCCTTGTCCTTGCCGAAATGCAGTTCGCCGCCGTCTATACGCAGCGAATAGCGTATCCGGTTATTCTCGAAGTCGGTTTTCTTGAGGTTCAACATGCACCCCATTGGCAAAACGGACGGTGCGAATACCCAGATCGGCAATTTGTTTGTCTTCGACCACCGTTCCGGCCGGACCAAAGTCGGTATAGGCAAACGCCTGCACTTCTCGGGCTGGCGGTGGCGGCCACAGCGATGGCGCGGCTTGCCTTGAATTGCGCGAGTAACTGGTCGGTTGTGAATGCCGTCGGCATTCTTGGTGGTCAGGAACATCAAAGGCCGGTCGAGCTGCCCGAACCATTTGGCAAATTCGGCGTCGATGGCCGATTTGGTCATGAAGGGGCGGATCTGCAGCCAGAGAATCCGCCGATAGGCAGCGGAATTCAGCACGTCATCGTCCAACCCGGCGAGTTCGTTGGCGATTGCAACGCTCGGCTTGGTTGCTTCGCCCTTTGCGGCGTTTTCATAGGCGGTATCGAGGCGTTTGACCTGCTCGGCAATCTCGGCTTCGCCAAAGCCATGTTCTGTCGCCTGCCGGACAATTTGCTCGGCAAAGGGCAATATTTCCTTCCAGCTCCCGTCCTTGCCAGACGCACTGAAACCGATGCGTGCATATTGGTCGCACAGGTTGAGCCCGAAGCTGGGACCACCGCCCAGAAAGGGCATATCGCCCTCGCGCGAGCGGCGGGACAATCGTTGCGAGATGATAGCAGACGCAATCTGCATTTTCAGCTCGATGGTCGCACGTTCGATATTGTCAGGCCGTTTTTTGTCGGCGATCATTTGCTGGACGCCGATGGCCTCGCCGATTTTGGGATGCGCAAAGCTACCCGCCATTGAAGCCCGCGCCGGGTCGAGCGTGCATTGGTCGATATCGCCTAAAGGCGGGCCGACATTCTGCCAGTTGGCAAATTTCGCAACGATTTCGCGCTCGATGGCCGCGACATCGACCGGGCCGACTACGATAATCTTAGTCCGGTCGGGTCGGTAATATTTGGCGTAAAGCGCTTTCAGTCGCGCGGCAGGGGCAGTTTCCAGAACGTCTTGCTGGCCGATAGGATAGCGCGTCGAATAATAGGTGTCGGGATAGAACAGGTTATTTGCTGCACGGCTACTCTGGAAGCCGTAATTTTCGCCCTGCCGTTTTTCCGCAATGACTACGCCGCGTTCGCGTTGCACGGCCTCGGGGTTGAACAGTACTTCGCTTGCGGTTTCGCGCATCAGGAACAATGCGCGTTCGATCAGTGAAGGGTCGGCCCGTGGCAGGTCGAGCTTATACTGTGTTTGTGTGTAGCCCGTCGAAGCATTGGTATCCGCACCGAACGACAGCCCGAGCCGCTCGAGCATCTTGACCATTTCACCCTCAGGCACGTTGGTGCTGCCGTTAAAGGCCATATGTTCGATGAAATGCGCAATACCCTGCTCGTCATCAGCTTCGACCGCCGAGCCGAAGTCGATGGCCATGCGAATGATAACCTGATTCTGCGGGCGCTGGTTGGGGCGGATGGCGTAGCGCAGGCCGTTGGGAAGCTGGCCGTAGATGATGCTGCTATCGGGTTCGAGGTCGGATGTTTCGGCATTCCACGGTGCGGTGCGTGTCGCGCCCTTAGGAACCTCCGCAGCGAGAGGACTGCCGAGCGCCAGCAGCGCCGCAAAAATCCCGCCGATAATCGCGCTGCGACTCACCGTCGCTTATTTGCCCTTGCGCAGTCGGTGGCTGACCATGTCGAGTACCGCGCCTTCGGTTTCCTCGGGCATCAGGCCAAGGCGGCGCGCGACTTCCTGATAGGCTTCGGCTTCGCCGCCCAGATCGCGGCGGAACCGGTCCTTGTCGAGCTTCTCGCCGGTTTCGATGTCCCACAAGCGGCAGCCATCGGGGCTGATTTCGTCGGCCAGAATGATGCGCGAAAAATCGCCATCGAACAGTCGGCCGAATTCGAGTTTGAAATCAACGAGGCGAATGCCGATCGCGGCAAACATGCCGCACATGAAATCGTTGATACGGATCGCCATAGACGAAATGTCCTGCATTTCCTCCTGGCTCGCCCAGCCGAAACAGGCGATATGCTCTTCGGCGACCAAAGGATCGCCTAGCGCGTCGTCCTTGTAGCAATATTCAAGGAGCGTGTGCGGCAACGGCGTGCCTTCCTCGATGCCCAGCCGCTTCGACAGCGTGCCAGCGGCGACATTGCGGACGATGACTTCAATGGGGACAATCTCGACCTGCCGGATCAACTGCTCTCGCATGTTGAGGCGGCGGATGAAGTGGGTCGGGATGCCGATGTGCGACAACCGCGTGAAGACATGCTCCGAAACGCGGTTGTTGATCACGCCCTTGCCGGCGATCGTGCCCTTTTTCTGCGCGTTGAAGGCAGTGGCATCATCCTTGAAATATTGGATCAAGGTGCCGGGTTCGGGGCCTTCATAGAGAATCTTGGCCTTGCCTTCGTATATTTTGCGGCGGCGGGTCATGAGCGGTGCCTTACTTCACTTGAAACGATGAACCCCGGCGGCGTTAGCTCGCTACCGGGGCGGTTTTGTAGGCTATAGGCCATTGCATCGCTGCACGCAATTCGTGATAGGTCGCGAAGGGTCAGGACCTACCAAATGCGCCTTCGAGGTTTGAAGCCATTTTGTTCAGGGCAAGGCGGCAGGCGCTGGGCATAGTGGTTCTATGTCCGAGCTTGCCAACGCAGCAATGGACAAAATGGGTCAAATCCGTAGGACGTCGAAATGGCTTCGATCTCGAAACAAAATGCCCTTGCCGGTAGAATGACTATCGGCAGCGCGCATTTTGCTCCGATATCTTTGCCATTTCGACGCCTCGAAGGCGCATTTGGTAGGTCCTGACCCTCGGATGCCAATCGACCTCGACCTGCTGATGCGTGCTTATGCCAACGGCATTTTCCCGATGTCCGACGCGCGCGACGATCCCGATACTTTCTGGATCGAGCCCGAGGATCGCGCAATTTTGCCGCTGAACGGTTTCCGGCTGTCGAAGTCGTTGGCCAAAACGATAAGGCAGGAACGGTTCATCGTGACGGCGGACCAAGCCTTCGCGCAAGTTATTGCCACTTGCGCAGAGTCGCGCGACGACCGGCGCGATACATGGATCAACCCCGATATCGAAGATGCGTTCTGCGACCTGCATCGCCTTGGTCATGCGCACAGCGTTGAATGCTGGCTGGGCGGTGAACTGGTTGGCGGTTTATACGGTATGGCAATGGGCCGCGCATTCTTCGGCGAAAGCATGTTCAGCCGTGCGACCGATGCCTCGAAGGTCGCATTGACATGGCTGGTCGCGCGGATGAAGGTCGGGGGCTTTGAGTTACTCGACTGTCAGTTCATAACCGACCATCTGGCGAGCCTCGGCGCGATCGAAATCAGCCAAGCGGATTATCTTGTCCTGCTCGAAGCCGCCGTGGGCCGCGACTATCAGGCCTCGGTGGTTTCCTCGCCCTCGCCTTCTTCATCGGCGGGTGCAGCTGGGGCTGGTGTCTGGGGCGCTTTGGACGGGGCCTTGGCAGCAGGGGCATCGTCCGATTTCTCTTCAACCGCCTCTTCCTCGCCGGGGAAGCTCATTTTGCAGGCCTTGACCCAGACGTCGTAAATCGGGTGCTCGACGACATTGGCCGCCGGATTTTCTTTGAACAGCCAGCCCGAGAATACGCTGCGCCAGCGTTCGGCCTCGGTCGTTCCGGGCGGGCGTTCGTTCACCAGCAACTGCACAAACGCCCCCTGGTCGGGATAGGTTTCCCACGGCGCGGTTTTCTCGCACGCGCGCACACGCACCACGACGTTGCCGAAACGGATCGCCTCGCCGGGTTTCAGCTCGATATCGCGCGTCTGGCCGTTACGCTTGTTCAGCAGGCCAAGCACCGCGACTCGTTCGGCCATCGGCGTGCCGATTTGTTCGCCCTCGGCGACGACGATCTTGTCATTGGTCGGCTGCGCTTTGCCCGCTTTTTCAGGGGCGAGTTCGGCATCCTTGTTACCGCCCAGCATGTCGCACGCGCCCAGCGTTGCCAGCAAAGGCAGCAACAACAGGCCGCGTGTCAGTTTCATGCGGCGTCTGGGCTCCACGCTTCATAATCACCAGTCGCCCGCGCGCGCCGTCCGCCTCGCTCAATTGCGCCTGCAGGGCGATAGGCGCTGGCCGTTCCGGTCAGGTTCGGCAAAGCCTCGGCTTCAAACCCGCGGACCGGCGGCAAATAATCGTCGGGTTGACCGTCATGCGTGCCGTGCAGCCAGCCATGCCAGTCGGGCGACACCCGGCTCGCGTCGTTTGCACCATTGTATATAACCCAGCGGCGTTTGCCGTCGGCACTCTGGTAGTATTTGTTGCCTTCGGTATCCTCACCGAACGCCTTGCCCTTGCGCCAGCTGTAGAGCGCGGTGCCGATGGTGGCACCGTCCCACCAAGTAAAGATTTTTCCGAGGATTCCCATGGGCGTTGCGATTAGGGCGTAGCGCCCTTGCGTGCAATCCCTATTTGCCGCGCCAAGTGACCATATCGCCCGGCTGAATGCCAAGCTCTGCTGCCAACCCGCCGCGTATTTCGAGCACCGCGCCCACGGGTTCGCCCGACAAAACGGGCTCGGTCGAATAAGGCACAGCATTTTCCGCAATGCTCTCGATACTGCCATTAGGTCGCACAAAAATGATGTCGAGCGGGATCACCGTGTTCTTCATCCAGAAGCTGGCTGTCTTGGGCTCGGGAAAGGGGAAGATCATCGCGGTATTGTCGGGCATTTCGGTACGGAACATCATGCCCTTGGCCTGCTCCATGCTTGTCCCAGCGATTTCGGTGGTGAACTCGTGCGTTTTGGGGGCGCTCTTCACGCACAGCATTACCTGTTTCAGTCCCGCAGCGGACTGCCCTTTGTCAGCGCCTGCAATGCAGCCGCCCGCAATTTTGCTGTCGCCATTGGCCGGAACGGTGCAGCCCGCGAGCAAGGCCAGCGCCAGCGCACCCAATACTCCAAAACGCTGCAACATCATTTCTTACCTCCACTATCCATTTTCGCGCAGTTAATCGCCGCGCCGCCCGCCTCCTTGACGAAGCATGTGCCTTTGCCGCCGATAGTAATATTGCCAAGGCCGCGGTTGAAAATATCGGTGCCTTCCTCGACCGTGGCGGTCGAGACGGCATTGCCGATATGCTCAAGCCGCAGTTTGCGCGTCGCCACCTTCGCGCCCTCGAACCCGCCCGCGCCGTCGATGGTCACGCGCGCATCGCGGACGGTGCCGCCGCCCAAGGTCGATCTTGCCATTGCCGTTGATCGTCGCGGAAAACTGGTCCGTCACCAGCCGCCCGACAGTCACCGATCCGTTGCCGGCAATCAGCATCCGCACAAGGTCCTGCTGCTTCACTTCGGAAATCGCCAGATTGCCATTGCCGCTCAAGCGTGATGTCCTTGATCTCCTGCGTGGTCAGGCGGACGGTCAGCGGCGCGGTAATCGGCACGCCTCTTTGGTTGTTGATCACATCCTGCAACCGCACGCGCAAGGTCGTGCCGACGCGCTCCAGCTTCAACGATTCCAGCACGCGCTTGTCGCCGCTGGCGATGGCCGAGGGCGATTTGCCGGTGGTGACGGTGACGCTGATGTCACCGATGACGACAATATTCTCGAAACTTGCGACGAGCAATTTGCGCTCGATGGCTTTGCCCGTTGATGCCGGTGCTTGTGCGTCCGCGATACCCGCCAGCGCCAATGCGCTCAAGACGCCAATCGTGCCTCGCCATATTCGACCCAGCCCAGCCATTTCGGTGTCCTCTTCATATAATGGCCCCGCGGCGCATCGCACGCAAAGCCTGCCGAGGATATGGCGCGAGTTACCGGCCGGGTCAAATGGCAACCGCCCGCGATATGCTTCCACATCGGCTCGATCCGGCCCTGCCACTTCGCAGGCGCGGCGTCGGGTGACAGGCCATGCTCGACAAACAGCAACCGCCCGCCGGGTTTCAAAACGCGCTGCGCTTCGGAAAGCGCCGCCACCGGGTCCTGCACCGAACAGAGCGTGAAGGTGGTGACGACGCAATCGAAACTGCCGCTGGCAAAGGGCAAAGCCTCGGCAACGCCCGCCACGAAATTGGCGGAACGCCCTGATGTGGCCAGCTCGTCCTGCGCTCGTTCGAGCAATTCGGGCGAAGGATCGACGCCCGACAGCCGCCTGACCTTATACCAGTCATAAAACGCCAAATTCGCCGCCCCGCCGCAGCCCAGCTCCAGCACATCGCCCGACGCCAGCGGCACGATACTGGCGCGGGTTTTCATAATGGCAGGCTGACGACAGGCACAGCCGATCAGCCGCGGCACGACATGGCGGTCCCACCAATTGTTCATGATCGAGCGCTTACGCTCACCCGCAACTGACTTTGCCTGATCCCACGGCGGAAGACGTGCACTTCGCCCCGCCGGTCACGCTGATGTCGCCGGTTCCGGCAATCGAGGCATCGACGGTGCCGGTGGCGTTCACGCTGACATCGCCGGTTCCGGCAATTGACACTTCGGCATCGACGCTCACGAGATTTGAGGCATCGACGTCGCCGGTTCCCGCCACACCGAATTCGGCGCGCTCGACTTTGCCTGCGACGATGATGTCGCCGGTTCCGGCCAAGTCGCTTTCAAAGCTTTTCGCGGCCACATCGCCGACCTTCGCATTGCCCGATCCGGCGAGTTCGACCTTCACCTTGTCGCCCGTCATCCGGTCAGCGGTGAAGTCGCCCGATCCAGCCAGCGAAGCGGCGGCCAGCGTTGGTGCGGTCACGGTGACCGTCACGCCCTTTGAACCGTCACCCCACCATTTGCCTTTCTCGCGGCCGATGATGATCGTTCCATTGTCCATCGCATAACGCAGCTTGGTAATCGCATCCGCATCGCCCTCCGCCTTGATGGAAAACGCGTCGCCGGTGACAAAAATGATGTTGTCCGGCCCAACCGCCTCGATCTTGGTGAACGAACCCGTGGTCGCCGCGGAGGTGGAGATCGCCTTGCCGTCGGAGGTCAGCCTTTTGTCCTCGGCATTGACGTCCATGCCACAAGCGCCAAGCGCCAAAACGGCGAGCGGGAGAAGATGCAAAGGGGATAATTTCATGGGGGAGCCTCCTATGTGTATTGGCCTAATAATACACCAAGGTGACCGCCGCGCAATCGAAAAAAGGGCGCCCCGAAGAGCGCCCTTCAGATTTTCCGGTAAGGAAACTGGTTACTCGGCTTTTTCGTAATATTGCGGTGCTGCTTCGTTGAGCACGGCCAATATCTTCTGCAAAGCAGCCTTTTCGTCGGTCTTTTCCATCGCGGCCAGTTCGCGCGCGAGGCGGCTCGACGCGGCTTCAAAAATTTGCCGTTCGGAATAGCTCTGCTCGGGCTGGTCGTCGGGGCGGAACAGGTCGCGGGTCACTTCGGCGATCGACACCAGGTCGCCCGAGTTGATCTTCGCTTCATATTCCTGCGCGCGGCGCGACCACATGGTGCGCTTGACGCGTGGCTTGCCGGTCAGCGTGTACATCGCTTCCTTCAGCGTCTTGTCGCTCGACAGCTTGCGCATGCCGACGCCTTCGGCCTTGTTGAACGGCACGCGAAGGGTCATTTTTTCCTTCTCGAAGCGCAGCACGTAAAGCTGAAGCTGCATCCCTGCAATTTCGCTGTCCTGCAGTTCGATCACGCGTCCGACCCCATGCTTGGGATAGACCACATAATCGCCTACATCAAATATCGCCGCTGTGGACGTCATATTACGACCTTTCTGATTATTCGGGAGAATTTAGCTTTGTCGGCAACCATCGTGCCCATAAGACTATGTCGTTCGTCCCTTGCGCCAAGAGCGTCTGCTGGCCGGATAGCCAATGCAAACGTCGGTCATTTTTGACCTGTTGAGCAGAGTGTAACAGATTCGCAACAAAATTTCAAGGTTGCTTTATTTAGTGTCAATAGCGCGACTTCAGATCGCGCTCAATTTCCTGACACGGTCGCCTGCCGTAGCGTCTTCGGTGTGGAGCGGCTTGATGTCCGATGAGTTCATCCAGCTCAGGCTGTTGCAATCGAGAACGCGGTCGTCATGGCTGCGGATCGTCACCGGCAGGATCGGCTGGTGGTCGCGGTCATCGACGAGCACCGGGTTTGACGGGACGCCCGTTCCCCATTTCTCGCCCCACTGGCGCAGCGCGATCATTGAGGGCAGAAGGTCGAGACCCTTTTCGGTGAGCCGATACTCGACCTTGCGCCGGTCGTCGGGGCAGGGGGTGCGGTGGAGGATGCCGCTTTCGGTCAGCCGGGTCAGGCGGTTGGCAAGAATATTGCGCGCGATGCCGATTTCGGAAAGGAACTCCTCAAAATGGCGCACGCGGTTGAACGCGGCGCGCAGGATCATGAATGACCAGCGTTCGCCCATCGCCTCCAACGCGGTCGGAAGGCCGCACTCGGCAATGTCCTGCAGGGGTTCTCTTAGGCCCATAAACTTATCCTCTGTGGGCAGCTAACGCCATGCCCGAAAAAAAATCAACCGGTAATCAGTTTTAAGTTGCAACTCAAAACCTAATATAATAGGTAGTGATTCGCAACTGGTTTTTCCAGATGCACGCTGCGAGGGACATTCGGAAACTTCGAAGTCCGGCGTGGCAGCAAAGCTAAAAAGGAATTGATTATGACCCTCTCCCATATTTCTGCCCGTCTGGGCACCCTTGCCGCCGCAGCCGTCCTCAGCACCACGCTTCTCTTCGGTGTAGCCGGACAAGCCCAGGCCGCCACCGCCAAGGGCCCTTATTACCAGGTCGAACTCGCGCAACCCGCCGCGTCCAGCCAGGAATTGCTGCGCAGCGTATTCGTCAAGTGCGACGGCACCGCCTGCCGCGCGCCGATGGCTTCGACCGCGCCCAAGAATATGTGCATCAGCATCGCCCGTGAATTCGGCGCCGTATCGGCCTTCTCCGCCGGCGACCGCGTTTTCACCGCCGACGAACTTGCCGCCTGCAACGGCAACAAAAAGGAAGTGATCGCGAAGAATTAATTCGCGCGCGCAGACAGATTTTTTCGGCTCCTCTCTCCTTACCCCCTCGCCACGTCCCCGACGCGGCACAGAGAGCCGAAACACCTTAGCGCCGGGAGGATATCCTTCCGGCGTTTTTGTTTTCGGGACCGGGAAAAATCGGAAAGTCACACTAAGGTCTCACCTTAAACGCCGCTAGCGATACCGCTTTCGCCCCTTGTCGTGCCGATATGTCGGGTCGATATAGTGGTATAAATCGCGGCGCTCCTGATCGTCCAGCTGTTCGCCGCGATCCTCTTTTTCGGCGGCCTCTTTCCCCCTTTGATGTTGCGCCGCGATGTCCTCGGCCTCCAGCTGCTCATCGCTTTTTGGCGGCCGCTGTTCGGAGAGGAACGGCGGCAGCGTACCGTCCATGATCTCGGCAATCTCGATTTCAGCGTCCAGCGTTTCCGGATCGAGCATTTCCTCGGGCGGGGCCGGAAGCTCTGGTTCCATCGCACGCAGGCTGGCTTCGAGCGCCGCTGGCGGCGGTGACTGACTATCACTTAAATCCGGTGCGGCCCCGCGCGCCATTTTGCCATAACGTTCGGGCATCAGGTGACTGAGCAGAAAGGTCAGCATCCGGTCGTTGACCACGCGCTTGGTGCAGATGATTTCGCCATATTCATTATAAACATTGCGCTCTTGCCCTTCGATCGCGCGTTCAAAAGCAATATCCTCCAGCGCCGACCCTGCGTGCAGCCGCGCCGCATCCCATGCGCGCGCAAAAGCAGCACCATGCGGCGAACGGCGCAGGCGGTTGGCCGACTCCCGGCTCATGCCCACAGCCTTGGCGGCGTGGCTGACCAGCCCGGTATCGGCGAGCGCCTCAATAAACCGCCGCTGCTTCTCCTCGGTCCAGCCATCGGTCCGCGGACGGCGACGGACGGGAACCCAGCGATAGTCGGCGGGGTCGTAAGTCTCCGATTCGGGGAGCGCGACGGGGGTGTTGCCGGGTTCAGGATCGGCGGAGTCGCCGGGGATTAAAGGGCCGACGGGGGCCACCGACGCAGGGTCGAAAGCGATGTCGGGGCGGGTTGGGGAGGGGTGTTTGTGTTCCATCGGGCAGTATAGAACATATTAGGAACATTGTAGGAAAGGGGTTTTTGAAGTCTTATCATAAGTAATTGTTTTGGTTGATAAAATGACGCACTTGGAGAAGGCGGTGTTTTCTGATATTCAGATATCATGAAAAACGTCCAAATCACCCTACCCGATGACCTTGCGCGCGATGCGGCGGAGGTTGGATTGCTGTCAGGTGAAAATCTGGAGCAGTTGCTCCGCGATGGCGTGAAGACGTTACGAAAGAGCAATTTGCGCCAAGCGATGGACCGTATGGCCGAAACCTCGTCCGGCCCCGCGATGTCGCCGGAAGAAGTTGCTGCTGAAATTGCAAAATTCCGGGCAGAACGCCGCGCAGACCCGTCGGCGCATTGAAACGAGTTGTTCTCGACACCAATGTTGTCGTGTCGGCCATTTTATGGGGCGGAACGCCGCGTCAGCTTTTCGATCTGGCTGACGCTGGGCAGATCACGCTTTTCAGCAGCATAGATTTGCTGCGCGAATTGACTGGAATATTGTCGCGCGACAAATTTGCTGAAAGGATCTCCGCATCGGGCCAATCCATTGACCAGATCGTCGATGGCTACGCCGCTTATGTTGAAATTGTAAGGCCAGCCGAGACGCCGCGCATAGCGCCAGACCCCGACGACGATGTTGTGTTGGCACGGCGCTTGCTGCGAAAGCCGAAATGATTGTTACCGGCGACAGGCCTTTTTTGTCGGTCGACGATGGCAGAATATTGAAGTGGTTACGATCGGTGAAGTGCTGCGAAGGATTGGGACTACGAGAAATCAGAATCTTTCGGAGTCACTTACAAAGCTTGCATAACGCATTGATTCTGCTATGATTTATGAATGGATGCTACCTACAATCTTAACGGCGGATTCAAACCGACGACAAAACGTTTTGCGGACTTAAGTGGTGCTGAATTTTTTTCCAACGCCGAAATGGGCCACACATGCACTTATTGATAATGAACATTTCGCTGGCGATATTTGGGAAAGCGCGTGTGGCGACGGATCGATGTCTGAAGTCTTAGAACTAACCGGAAATCGAGTCATTAGTTCTGATTTGTATGACCGGGGATATGGTGAAGGTGGAGTAGATTTTCTGCACACTAATCGATGTGCCTCGAACATCGTCACAAATCCTCCCTACAATGCAGCCGAGGGCTTCGTAAAAGCCGGACTAAAAGCGGCGGAGCACAAGTTCGCACTGCTCCTACGTTTGGCATTTCTGGAAGGCGCTAATCGTCAAAAGACGATATTTAACGAAGCCCCTCCATCGAGAGTTTGGGTATTTAGTGAGCGCATTACTTTTTACCCAGCGGGCGCAGTGCAAAAAGGAAGTGGAACAACGGCTTACGCTTGGTTTGTGTGGGATAATACTTGCGTTACGAAAACTGAGCTCCGGTGGTTGCCCACAGGTTACAAGGCCAAATACCGTTAAAAACCGTTTGCCTTAAGATAAGTGGAGCCCTTTTTCGTGATCGAATACCCAACGCCAGGGACGTGTTGAAGATATCCGAGATAGATAAAGTTTGTATCATCACGGTAATGGGATTTAATGTTTCTCAATAGCTGATGCCACATCGGCTCACCGTTTCGGGTAGTTGAGCCAGCCAAATTTTGGCTAGATAGATTGATAAGATTAGGAATTTCGCGCTTCGCACGAGGAAAAGTGGCAACACCATTCGCTTGGTTTTTTGCAACACGCATGACTGCTACTGCAAGTTCCGTTTCATCTGCCATGTTTAACTCCCTAAAACTTCAATGTATCAGTTCGTTATCTCATAATCTTGGATAAAATCATCAATTGAGGCGTTAATAGACAGATTGCAAATCCGCTGTGTTATCAATTGTGTCACGACAGCTAGACAAAATCACCCCGCAAACCCCAGCACCAGCGCCAACGCTTGTTCAACACGCAACAGATCGGCGGCGGAAACCTGCCCGATATGCTTGTGAATTTTATTGACCCTGACCGTTATCGGAATGTCAGTCATGACGTCCGAAATTTCGCGCAAACCGTTTGTTTTGGTCGGTTCAATTCTAACGCGCAGCAACGACGGCGGTTCTGCCAGATCGCTGGTCGTTGGCATCAATATCTGCGTAGGCAGCACCGCATAATCGTCTGACTGGATCACGATATACGGTCGCGGCTTTGTGCCGAACCCCGGAGCCGTGGCGATCACCACATCGCCGCGCTTCATGTGGGGTTAGGTTCCTCATCAACGCCGTCGCCGTGAAAACGGGCAGGCGGATAGCTGTCCCAAATGTCGGCTTGGAGATGTTCCACGTCGATCCAGAAATCATCCCACTTATGCGCTTGCTTCGCCAGCGCGGCGGCATCGGCACGGACATCGGCCCGCACCTTGGGGTCGCGCAGGTCGGGCAACCAAATCTGCCGTGGTCGCAGCCCATTCGCCCGCAACGTAGCGCGGCGCTTTGCCACGCGCTCGGCCCCAGTCATTCTTTCATGTACGCCCATGTCGCTTCTCCGTTACATGTAACGTAGCCGAAGTGGGCGCGATTTGCAAATATACTTGGCGTCCAAAACCACTTTCCTGTTGCATCGCAGCGTAAATAACCCAACCTAAGCCCATATGATGCGGCAATATGAACTGGTTGAGCGGGTGCGCGCTTATCACCCGGAGGTCGATGAGGATCGGCTGAACCGCGCCTATGTCTACACCGTCAAGATGCACGGCGCGCAGAAGCGGGCTTCGGGTGATCCTTATTTCTCGCATCCGGTCGAGGTCGCGGGCTTGATGACCGACCTCAAGATGGATGAGGACACGATCATTACCGCGTTGCTCCACGACACGGTGGAGGACACGCTGACCTCGATCGAGGATGTCGAGGCGAAGTTCGGGCCGGAGGTGGCGCGGCTGGTCGACGGCGTGACCAAGCTGTCGAAGATCGAGGCGCAGACCGAGGATGAGCGCGCGGCGGAGAATTTGCGCAAATTCCTGCTGGCGATTTCGGACGATATCCGCGTGCTTTTGGTCAAGCTCGCCGACCGGCTGCACAATATGCGGACGCTGCATTTCATCAAAAGCCCCGAAAAGCGCCGCCGCATCGCCAAGGAGACGATGGATATCTATGCGCCGCTCGCCGAGCGGATCGGGATGTACGAATATATGCGCGAGATGCAGATGCTGGCGTTCCAGCAGCTCGAGCCCGAGGCCTATGAGACGATCACCGGGCGGCTCAAACAGATCCGCGAAAAGGCCGATGTCGAGATCGACCAGATCAACCAGACGATCGGCTGGGAGATGGAGCAGGCGGGCCTGAAGATCAAAATCTCGGGCCGCGAAAAGCATCCGTATTCGATCTGGAAGAAGATGCAGGAGCGCCATGTCGCGTTCGAGCAGCTGACCGATATCAACGCGTTTCGGGTGATCACCGAGAGCGAGGAGGATTGTTACCGCGCGCTTGGCGTGCTCCACCGGCGCTGGCAAATGGTGCCGGGGCGGTTCAAGGACTTTATCTCTACCCCCAAGCGCAACGGCTATAAATCGATCCACACGACGATCATGTTCGCCAAGAATATGCGCGTCGAGGTGCAGATCAGAAGCGCCGACATGCACCGCAGCAGCGAACATGGCTTTGCCGCGCACTGGGCGTATAAGAGCGACGAGCGGCCCGACGGGCAGGCGGGATGGTTGCGCGACCTCATCGAAATTCTCGAAACCAGCCATGATGCCGAGGACATGCTCGAAAACACGCGGATGGCGATGTATCAGGACCGCATTTTTGCCTTCACGCCAAAGGGCGCGCTGCACCAGTTGCCCAAGGGCTCGACTGTGGTCGATTTTGCCTATGCGGTGCACACCGACCTGGGTGACAAGACCGTGGGCGCGAAGGTCAACGGCCGCCATGTGCCGCTGCGCACGCAACTCAACAATGGCGACATGGTCGAAATATTGAAGTCCAAGGCGCAGGAGCCGCAGCCGACCTGGCTAAACTTTGTCACCACCGGCAAGGCGCGCGCCGCGATCCGCCGTCATGTCCGGCACCGCGAACGCGACGAGCTGGTCGCGATCGGGCGCAAGCTATACGAGGACATCGCCAGTCGGATGCCCGGCAAAATCGGCAAGAAAGCGCTCGACGCGGCGGTCAAGCGGCTCAAGCTGGAGGATGACGAGGAACTGATGCACCGCATCGGCGCGGGCAAGTTGACCGACCGCGCGCTGATGGAGGCGTTGGTGCCGGGCTTTGATGCCGACGGCGAGGGCGCCGATTTCCCCAATCAGGAACGCGCGATCTCGATCCGCGGCCTGACCCCCGGCGTCGGCTATCATCTCGGCGATTGCTGCCACCCCATCCCCGGCGACCGCATCGTCGGCCTGCGCGCGCCGGGCCAGCCGGTCGAGGTCCACACCATCGAATGCGACCGGCTGGCCAGCGGCGTCGATGCCGACTGGGTGGACTTAAGCTGGGGGCAGGGCAGCGACGGCGCATCGGCGCGGCTGCGCGTCGTCATCCACAACCGCCCCGGCACGCTTGGCGAAATTGCGGGCATTTTCGGCTATCACAAGGCGAACATCATCAACCTGCGCATGACCGCGCGCGATGTCGAATTTCACACGTTCGAGGTCGATCTGGAAGTGCATGACTTGCCGCATCTGATGCGGATCATCTCGGCGCTGCGCGCGTCCGAAGCGGTGGCGACGGCGGATAGAGTCTACGACTAGGTCGCTATCGCCGCGCCTCCAATATCATGTTGAACGGCCCCTCGGTCGCGCGCCTTACTGATCCGAAGCCCGCTGTCTTCAGCACCTCCGTGATTTTCGCCTCACCCGCTTGCGCACCCAGCGCCGCACCGACCTCTTGGTCGAGCGAGGTCGGGACGCAGATCATGGTCGAGGCGTTGTAGTAGAGGCGGCTGACGGGACTGCCGACATTGTCGCTGGCGTTGTCGGCGGCGATGGGTTCGCAGATTAGCCAGCTGCCGTCCGCTTTCAAACATTCGCGCAAATGCTGCGCGCAGCCTTCGGGGTCGCCCATATCGTGCAGGCAATCGAAGGCGGTTATAAGGTCGAATTCGCCGTCGCTGATGTCCTTGGCGCGGGCTACCTCGAACCGGACGCGATCCGCGAGGCCGTGTTCGGTCGCATGTTTGCGCGCGTCCTCGATCGACGGCCCGTGAAAATCATAGCCGACAAATTCGGATTGCGGATAGGCTTTGGCCATCAGCAGGGTCGAAAAGCCGACGCCGCAGCCGATATCGGCGACGCGCCCGCCATTGGCCAGTTTTGCCTTAATGCCATCGAGCGCGGGTATCCAGCTTTGCACGATATTGTTGACATAGCCCGGCCGGAAAAACGCGCCGACCGCGCAAAACAGGCAGCCGCCGCTTTCGCCCCAGCCGACGCCTTCGCCGCTGCGGAAGGCGGCTTCGACCTTGGACTCTGCCTCGATCATTGCTGCGACCAAGTCATAAGCTCCGGCCAAATACACAGGGCTGTCCTTGACCGAGAAAACCATCGCTGCTTCGGGCGAAAGGCTGAACGCGTCGCTTGCCGCATCAAGATCGAGATAGCCGCTGCACGCCTGCGCCATTGCCCATTCGCGCACATAGCGTTCGGCAAGACCGGTCTTGGCCGCCAGTTCTTCCGATGTCGCCGGCCCCTGCGCCAACGCATCGAATAACCCTAGCCTGATCCCGATCCGTACGGTTGGCACGCTGAACGCGCCGCCAAGATCGCCGAGCATCTTGCCGACGAACGCATGCAATTTATCCATATCTAGTTCAGGCGCAGCCATAGCTTTCCTCCCAAAAGAGCAAATGAAAGCGACCCGATTTGAAAATACGTCGATTATCCGACGTCTTTGCGATGTAGTATATACCCCAAATTGCGGGATGAGTCCAATCTGCGCGCCGCAACAGGCGAGCTATCCGGCGCAGCTACTGCTCTTCTACCGTCTCGCCCGGCTCCGCATTTACGAAGCGCTTCGCAACGTCGAATCCGTGCCCCGCCCGCAAGAAGGCGTGGAGTTGCTTTTGGCGTTTCTCGAGCGGTGCAGCCTCGCTGGCAAACGGCCCCAAGCGCTTGCGTCGCGCAAAATTCTCGGCCGCTGCAAATGTGCTTCCAGCCATATGCTCCTTGGCGGGAACCGCATCGCTCTCGCCAATGCCGCTGGCTCGCAAGTCTTCGTTTAACCGCCGTTCGCCATAGCCGCGGCGGACGAAGCTCCTGCTTCGCGCCTCGGCGAATTGCGCGTCGTTGATATAGCCAAGCTCGGCAAATTGTTCGACTAATGCTGCGACATCGGTGCGCCGCTCGCCATCCCAGCCGCGCTCGCGGATTTTGCGGGTCAGATAGGCGCCGAGCTTGGCCTGCGTGGTCGCATATTTGCCGACATAATGCAGCGCCAGCCCGCGTAAACGCTCGTCATTCAGCGGTGGCGGCGGTTTTTTGTCGGAGCGACCATTTTTCACGCCCTATTCTTGCCACAGTCGGGACGAATTTTGAACTGGTATCGGTTCGTAAAAGCCGACGATAACAAAAATGTAATATGGGCCGCAGCCCTTAGCTATGGGACAGTATATGAGCGAACTCGCATCGACGCCGACGCAGGACAGCTTGCCGCGCCGTTTTTCCGATTTTGCCACCTTGGGTGAGGCGCTCGATTATGCTGCAACTGGCAAGCGCGGGCTGAATTTCCACGATATGCGGGGCAAGCTTGCGCGGGCCTATCCCTATTCCGAAATGCGCGAAGATGCGCTCAGCATGGCCTATCGCCTGATCAGCCACGGCATCAAAAAGGATGACAGGATCGCTTTGGTCGCCGAAACCGGGACCGATTTTGCTGCGTTGTTCTTCGGCTGCATTTATGCCGGGGCATGGCCGGTGCCGTTGCCGCTGCCGACATCGTTCGGGGGCAAAGAAAGCTATGTCGATCAATTGTCGGTGCAGCTAAAAAGCTGTGATCCGAAAATCCTGTTTTACCCGGCCGAACTGGCCGAAATGGCTGGCGAAGCGGCGGTCAATTGCAATGTCGAGGGTATCGACTGGGAAAGCTTCTCCGACCGCATTGCGCTCAAGTCCGATCTGCCGGCCGCGAAAACTGACGAGATCTGCTATTTGCAATATTCAAGCGGATCGACCCGCTTCCCGCATGGCGTAGCGGTCACGCACCATGCCTTGCTCAACAACCTGTCCGCGCACTCGCATGGCATGGAAGTAACGCAGAGCGACCGGTGTGTTTCGTGGCTCCCCTGGTATCATGACATGGGGCTGGTCGGTTGCTTCCTCTCGCCAGTCGCCAACCAGGTATCGACCGATTACATGAAGACCGAAGATTTCGCCCGCCGTCCGCTGGCATGGCTCGATGTGATTAGCGCCGCCGACGGTACGGTCATCAGCTACTCTCCGACCTTCGGCTACGATATTTGTGCGCGGCGGATTTCGAGCCAAAGCCATGTCAACGACCGGTTCGACCTGTCGAAGTGGCGGCTGGCCGGTAATGGCGCTGACATGATCCGGCCCGACGTCATGCAGGCATTCGTCGATGCCTTCGGTGATGCAGGGTTCAAGGCATCGTCCTTCCTGCCGAGCTATGGCCTCGCCGAAACAACGCTGGCGGTGTCGATCATGCCGCCGGGCGAGGGTATTCAGGTCGAGCTGGTCGAGGAAACCGAACTTACTGGCCATCCGGGCGCGCCCGACCGCCCCGTCCGCCATCGCGCCATTGTCAATTGCGGCAAGGCGGTGAAGGACATGACGATAGAAATCCGCGACGAAAACCGCCGCCCGTTGGCTGACAAAACCATCGGCAAGGTCTGGTGCACCGGGCCATCGCTGATGAAAGAATATTTCCGCGACAAGGAATCGACCGATGCCTGTCTGGTCGATGGTTGGCTGGACACCGGCGATATGGGCTATCTGTCGAACGGCTATATCTACATCGTCGGCCGCGCCAAGGACATGATTATCATAAATGGCAAAAACCATTGGCCACAAGATATTGAATGGGCAGTGGAACAACTTCCCGGGTTCAAGGCAGGTGATATCGCGGCGTTTTCGGTCACCACGCCCGGCGGCGAGGAAAGCCCTGCCGTTCTTGTCCAGTGCCGCACCACCGACGAGGTCGAACGCGCCAAGTTGCGCGAACAGATTCGTGACAAGGTGCGTTCGGTTACGGGTATGAACTGCGTGGTCGAGCTTGTCCCGCCGCGGACATTGCCGCGCACCAGCTCGGGCAAGATGAGCCGTGCCAAGGCGCGCAATCTCTATTTGTCAGGTGAGATCCAGCCATACGCCTTCGCAGCCTGATCGCAGGCACCGCAATCCTTTGCAAAGCGACCTTTGGTTAATATCGGGTAAAGCGTCGCAATCGTTGATAATCCTTGTATATTTTATACCCAGTTGCCGTGTTTTTGCGGGCCTGATTACCTTTGGGTAAGGTTCCGGCGCTACACATGTCGGGTGATTAGAAAAGATGCGTCCCTTGAACTACCCAGCGAACTATCGTTCAAGGCGCTGTTGGGCCTTGCCGAGCCGGTCGGGCTGGACGGCGACATCATGCGCTCCATTCAGGCACGGTCGATGCGGAAACGCACGACGCTGCGCGTCTCGCTTAACCTTGTTTGTGCGATTATGGCGGTACTGCTGTACAGGGACATCGCGCCTGGTTGGGCCACGCTAAGCTGGGTCGCGCTGTTCAGCGGTTTCCATCTTTTTTCGTTCCAGCAATTCGGCACGAAGTGGGTCTGGGACCGGCCACAGGTCAATCGCGAGGATGTCAAGCGGCTGAATACCCATTCGGCCATCACTGCCACGATGTGGGGCTCCTCCTTTGCATTCCTCGGACATAGCGGGACGATCATGGAGGCGCTTGGCCTTTGGTCGATCATGCTGGGGATGATGGTCTATGCTTCGCTGTTGTTGCCGACCGCGCCCATGGCGGCGACGATTTTTATCGGCGTCACGAGTTTCTGCGCAGCATTGGGCTTTGTCTATCATGGCGGCTATTATCTTGCGGTCGCGGCATTAGGTATCGGTGCCCTGCTGGTGATGGCGTGTTTGCGTTCGGCACGAGCGCAGATATTGTTCGAGGTTGCCAACAGCATCGTTCAGGAAAAATCCGAAACGGTGAGCCTGCTTCTCCGCGAATTTGAAGATAGCGGCGCGGACTGGCTGTGGCAGACCGATACGTCACGCTGCGCAACGCATGTGTCGCCAAGGTTCGCTTATGCGTTGGGCGAAGATGCCAAAGTCATCGAAGGCCAGCCGCTGCTGAAGCTGATCGCCGGCGATGCATGGGAAAAAGGCCAATATCCTGACGCGCTGCACGACCTTGCCGACCGGTTGAAACGGCGCGAATCTTTCAGCAACCTGATTGTGCCGGTGACGATCAAGGGCATCACCCGCTGGTGGGAATTGTCGGCGTCGCCGCGTAATTCCGAAGAAGGTAACTTCCTGGGCTTCCGCGGTGTCGGTTCCGACGTAACCGAACAGCGCGAATCCGCCGACAAGATTTCGCATCTGGCGCGCTTCGATACGCTGACAGGTCTGCCCAATCGTCTCCAACTGACCGAGACCTTGGCCGAAGCGTTGACCGAGGCTGAAAAATGGCGGCGCAAATGCGGCTTCCTGATGATCGATCTCGACCGGTTCAAGGCGGTCAACGATACGCTGGGGCATCCCGTCGGCGACCGTCTGCTGGCGCAGGTTGCGCGGCGATTGCAGCTCATCATGACCGATAACGAACTGTGCGGACGGCTGGGTGGCGACGAATTTGCGGTGGTCGTGAAGGATTCGGACGACGGAAAATATCTGGCAACACTGGCCCGTCGGATCATAGACAGCCTTTCGCGGCCATATGAAGTCGACCAGAATACGCTCTATATCGGTGCCAGCGTCGGCAGCGCGCTTGGGCCGGCCGATGGCCGCACCGTCGAATTGCTGATGCGCAGCGCCGACCTTGCACTTTATCGTTCGAAGGATCAGGGCGGCAACACGCACCACGGCTATCAGCATAAACTCCACGCCAATGCCGAAGAAAAAAGGCTGATGGAATTCGAGCTGCGCAATGCGCTCGAGCGCGAGCAACTGCATGTCGAATATCAGCCGGTGGTGAATGCCAGCGAAGACCATGCGTTGGTCGGGTTTGAAGCGCTCGTGCGCTGGAACAATCCCAAATTCGGAAGCGTATCGCCCGCCAAATTTATTCCGGTGGCCGAAGATGCCCGGCTGATCGTATCGATTGGCGATTTTGTGCTGCGTAAGGCGTGTAAGGACGCCATGAGCTGGCCGGAGACCACCCGGGTCGCGGTGAATATCTCGGTCGATCAGTTGACGAGCACCAACTTTGTCGAAACGGTCATTTCGGCGTTGCACGATAGCGGCTTGGCAGCATGGCGGCTGGAGCTTGAAGTTACCGAAAGCATTTTCCTGCGCGATGGGACCTTGGCGGTGCAGGTACTCGACCGGTTGCGCGGGCTCGGTATCAAATTGTCGCTCGACGATTTCGGCACCGGCTATTCGTCGCTTGGCTATCTGCGTAACGTCCGCTTTGACACCATCAAGGTGGATCGCAGCTTTGTGCAGGGCGCGGCGAAGAACAAGGCGGAGAGTCTTGCCATCATTCGTGCGGTTGTGGCGCTGGCGGATAGTCTGAACATCGCGACTACTGCAGAAGGCGTCGAGACCGAGGCTGAGCTGGCGATGATCCAGCAACTCGGCTGCAAGAAAATCCAGGGCTATTATTTTGGCAGGCCGATGGTCTTTGCCGACAGCCTGACATTGTTCAGCCAGCCCCGGCGCCACGTCGCGTAAACGCGGCTATAGAATTTCTGTGACCTTTTCCTGAGGGCGACATAGCCGCACGCCCTTGTCGGTTTCGACAAAAGGTCGTTCGACCAGAATCGGATGGACGACCATCGCGTCCAATATATCATCGGGTGATGCGCCATCAATCAGGCCGAGTTCTTCGGCAGGCGATCCGCGTGTGCGCAAAGCCTCGCGTGGCGTCAGCCCGGCTTCGCGAAAAAGCTGTTCGAGTTTGGAACGGGCAAACGGGATCTTGCGATATTCGACGATCGCTACATCCACGCCGGGTGTTTCCTGCAGGATGGCAAGCGTCTTGCGCGATGTGCCGCAATCGGGATTGTGCCAGATGGTCGCCTTCATTGCCCTGATGCCCTTGCCAGATTGTGCCTGATGTCGCGCATTATCGCGCTGATGTCACAGTTGCAAAAAACTTTTGCGCATAACCACGATTAGTATTTGCATATGATAACAATTCGCAATAGGCCCTGAACAGAGTTTGCGAGTCATTCGCAATAATTGCAAAGGGACGACATGCGGGATTACAGGGCATCTTTCATTGCTATGGCATTTGCCGCGCTCGTTTCGCATCCAGCAATGGCCGAAGAAGCCGGGTTTGATGCGGCTGCGGGTTATGATGACAAAAGCACAATCATCGTGACCGGCGTAAGCGAAGGCTATGTCGCGTCCAACTCGGTGACCGCAACCAAGACCGATACCCCGCTGCTCGACATTCCGCAGACAATCAATGTGGTGACTCGCGAGCAACTCGACGATCAGTCGCATCATTCGCTCGCCGATGTTTTGCGCTATGTGCCTGGAACCACCGTGGGGCAGGGCGAAGGCAACCGTGACCAGATTACCCTTCGCGGCCAGAACACCACCGCTGACTTCTTCCTCGACGGTGTGCGCGATGACGTTCAATATTATCGCGGATTGTACAATATCGAACGCGTTGAAATCCTGAAAGGCCCTTATGCGCTGATCTTCGGGCGCGGCGGCGGTGGCGGGATCATCAACCGCGTGCAAAAATCCCCGCAGACCGAGGCTTTCACTGCTGGGCAGGCCAGCATCAACAGCTTCGGTGCTTATGATGTCTCTGCCGACTTGAATGCGCCGCTGAACGGTATGGCAGCGGTTCGCGTGAATGCGGTTTACGAGAATCTCGACAGTCATCGCGATTTTGTCGGTGGCGAGCGCTATGCGTGGAACCCCTATGTTGCGTTCAAGCTGGGGGAAAACTGGAACCTCGGGCTGTCGTACGAATATGTGAATGACGACCGCACGACCGATCGCGGCGTGCCTTCAATTGCGACCGGGGCGGGACAATATAACCGGCCGATCTCGGGTTATCGCGACCAGTTTTTTGGTGTTCCCGGGGTCAACCGCACAAAGCTCGAAGCGCAGATCGCCAAGCTTCGGCTCGACGGTCAGCTTGCGGATAATCTGAATTTCAGCAGCACGTTGCTCTATGGCGACTATGACAAAATCTACGTCAATGTCTTCGCCAACGGCGCGGCGACGGGGCAAAATGGGACCGTGGCGCTGTCATCTTATAGCGACCCGACGCAACGTGAAAATTTCATCGCGCAGGGCAATTTGGTCTGGGACGTCAACACTGGTCCTTTGGAACACAAAATTCTGCTCGGCGCCGAATATGGTGACCAGAAATCAGCCAATCGCCGGATAAATGGAACGCTTTCCAGCTCAACCTTCAATTTGGCGACGCGGGTGTTTCCGACAGTCAATTTCAACGTCCTCAACCGCGATACCGTGTCCGACGTCGAATTTTTCTCGGCCTATGTGCAAGACCAGATCAGCATCGGCGAACATATCGATGTGGTCGCCGGGTTGCGCTACGACAGTTTCGATATCCAGGGCATTGACCTGTTTCCCGCCATCGACCGGCCATTTGCCCGCAAGGACGACAAGATCAGCCCGCGTCTGGGCCTGATCTTCAAACCGCAGGAAAATATCTCGCTCTACGGCAGTTACAGCCAGTCTTTCCTGCCGCGATCGGGCGACCAATTTTTGACCCTGTCCACCACACAAGAAAATCTCGCGCCCGAAAAGTTCACCAACTACGAGCTCGGTGCGAAATGGGACATCAGGCCGAATTTCAATGTGACTGTGGCAGTGTTCCAGTTGGACCGCAGCAACGCGACGACGCCCGATCCCGCAAATCCGCTCGCCAGCATCAATGTCGGTAAAACGCGCACCAAAGGGGTCGAGTTATCGGTCGCGGGCCGCATCACCCCCGAATGGCAAGTGCATGGCGGCTACAGCTATCAGGATGCCGCACTTGCCGGGAACGATACTGTTCGGCTGGGTCAGGTACCAAAGCATCAGGCGAGCCTGTGGAACCGCTATGATTTCACCGACCGGCTGGCAGCTGGCGTTGGCATCATCCACCAATCGAGCCAGTTTGCCGCGATCCGGACCTCGCCCACGACGGCAAAGCTGCCGTCGTTCACGCGGGTGGACGCAGCGCTTTATTATGATGTGAGCAACGAGGTGCAGTTGCAGCTCAATGTCGAAAATCTGTTCGACACCGCCTATTTTTCCGACGCCCACAACAATAACAACATCTCGACAGGAGCGCCAGTCAACGGCCGCTTCACCATCCGCGCCAAATTCTAAGAAATAGCCCCGCTGGTCATGCCATGCGGGGCTTTTTCGATGATATATATGCTAATGACTCGCAATATTAAATTGAAAGGTTCACCCATGTCTCGTCCCACCCTGATTTCCAAAGCGCTTTTGTCCGGGGCCTTGTCCGCATCGATAGCTGCACCCGCTTTTGGCATGGACGACATGGCGGATAATGACGGGCAGGACCGGCGTACGATCATTGTCACCGGCGAGCGGCAGGGCGATGCCAACCCCAATGCCAATCCCGACGCGCCCTACAAGGTCGAAAAATCGGCGAACAGCAAGTTTACCGAACCGCTGCGCGATACCCCGAAAAGCGTCACGGTGATTCCCAAGGAAGTCATCGAGGACATCGGCGCAACCAGTTTCCGCGAAGTGGTTCGGTCAACCCCCGGCGTGACGCTCGGCACCGGCGAAGGCGGAAATGCGTTTGGCGACCGCATCTTCATCCGCGGTTTCGAGGCGCGGAACGATGTCTATATCGACGGCCTCCGCGATCCCGGCGTGTCGAGCCGCGAGATATTTGGCGTCGAGCAGATCGAAATCATCAAGGGCCCGTCGGGCAGCTTCGGCGGACGTGGCACCACCGGCGGCCTCGTCAGCCTGCAATCGAAGCGCCCGCAGATCGGCAATGATTTTGCCGTGGTTGAAGGCAGCATCGGCACCGAGAACAATTATCGCGGCACCATTGACGCCAATATCATGCTGACCGACAGCCTCGCGGTTCGAGTCAACACGATGTACCATGATGCCGACACGCCGGGCCGCGATTATGTCGAAAGCAACAAGAAGGGCACGGCGATTGCGCTGGGCTGGAACCCGGTCAACGGGCTGCTCATTACCGCCGATTATTATCATTTCCGTTTGGATGCGACGCCCGATTGGGGCCACCCGTTCGATTCAGTGACGCAGCAACCTTACAAGGTTGACCGCGATAATTACTACGGCGTGATCGGTCGCGACTTCATGTATAATGGCACCGATATCGGTACCTTTGCGGTCGAATATGATCCAATCGACTGCGCTAAGCCTGCGCAGCATCACGCGTTATGGGCAGACCTATAACCGCTATCTGGCTGGACCGGTCGGAGCGGTTTGCCGTTTCACCCGCACCGCGACGGGCGCCTGCCCCGCAACGGGCACGTTGTTGCCCGAAGACCAGTTCACCGTCTCACCCGGCGCGCAGCGGCGCTATTCGGATACCAATTATCTGGCAAGCCTTGCCGATGCGACGATCCGATTGGGCGATGAAGGCTTTTCGCACAGCATCGTATTCGGAGCCGAATATGCGCTCGAAAAGGTGGACGCGTTCCGCCTTATCACTTCCGCATTTGTCGAGGATGGGAATGGCAATGTCATTTCGGTATCGCCCTATATTCACAACCTGCTCAATCCGAACCCGGTTCTCAATGGTAGCCAGATTTCATATGTCGACGGCATTACCGGGCCGACCAAAACCCGGGTGGAATCTACCGGCGTGTATCTGATCGACACGATCAAATTCGGCCCGAAATTCTCGGTCACCTTGGGTGCGCGTTATGACAGTTATGACATCGTGTTGTTCAACCCTGACGCCAGTAACGCAGCCGGGTTGCAACCCGAACGGCTCGCTAACAATGTCAGCTTCCTGAACTGGCAGGCGAGCGCTCTGTACAAGCCTGTCGAAGCGGTCAGCGTCTATGCCTCGTTTTCGACTTCATCCAACCCGAGCGGCGAGCAGCTTGATGGCAGCGGTATCGCTTATGACGGCCTTGCCGCCGTCACGCAAAATCTGGAGCCAGAGCGAAACGAGAGCTTCGAAGTGGGTGCAAAGGGGGAGCTGTTCGATGGCAAATTGCTGCTGACCGGGGCGTTGTTCCAGATTACCAAGAAAAACGCGCGCGAGCAGGTGACGCCGGGGGTTTACGACCTTGTTGGCAAGCTGCGTTCGCGCGGCGCAGAACTTGGCGTCACGGGTAATCTGGGTGAAAAGATTCAGCTTTTCGGCGGCTATACCTACACCGATGCGAAGCTGGTGGACTCAGTGAACGCCGCGAACGAGGGCAAGCCATTTGCCAATATCCCGAAACACAGCGCGTCGTTGCTGGCGACCTATGCCCTTACCGATCATGTACAGGTTGGCGGACAGGTCTATTATCAGAGCAAGATATTTCGGCGGCAGCCAAGTTGCCGGAACCGCCTTTGTGCCAAGCTACACGCGCTTTGACGCCGTTGCGCGGTTCAAACCGCTCGAATGGCTCGAAGCGCGGCTGAATGTGCTGAACCTGACTAACGAGACTCTATTATGATGCCATATACCGGTCGGGCGCACCTTTCGCCTATATCGCGCCGGGGCGTTCGGCTACGCTATCGCTGACCGCGAGCTTCTAAGGTTTGCCGATATGTTGATTGCCATTCCCGATGTTTTGCCACCTGACGAGGCGATAGCATTGGGGAGGGCAATCGCGGCTGCCGACTGGGTCGACGGCAATGTCACCAGCGGGGCAGGGGCTGCGCTTGCCAAACGCAACCGGCAGTTGCCCGAAAGCGGCGAGGCAGCAATGCGCGCACGGGCGGCGGTACAGCAAGCGTTGGCGCAAAGCGGGCTGTTCCTGTCCGCCGCGCTGCCGCACGCGATCTATCCGCCATTGTTCAACCGATATGGCATAGGCGATGGCTTTGGCGACCATGTCGACAACGCCATCCGCGTCGATCCTGTGACGGGGGCGCAGATGCGGACCGATCTGTCAGCGACCTTGTTCCTGACCGACCCCGTTGATTATGATGGCGGCGAGCTTGTCATCCAAGGCGCGTTTGGTAGTTCAGCGTACAAGCTGCCAGCGGGACATATGCTGCTCTATCCGTCAACGAGCATCCACCATGTTACGGAAGTCACGCGCGGCGAACGCATCAGCAGTTTCTTCTGGGTGGAGTCACTCGTCCGCGAAAATGAAGCGCGAGAAACCTTGTTCGATCTCGACCAGAGCATTCAGCATCTGACGTTGGATCGGGGCGGTAACGACAGCGAGGTCATCCGCCTAACGCAGATATATCACAACCTCGTCCGCCGCTGGGCGAAGGCCTAACCCGCCGCCAGCGATGCCGCGTGGGTTTTAGCATTCTCGACATAATGCGCGACGCCGATGCGCATTCCCATGACGGCGGCATCGTCGAGATCGCGCACAAAACGCGCAGGCGAGCCAGCCCATAATTGCCGCGCCTCGATGCGCTTGCCCTGAGTGAGCATAGCGCCCGCCGCCAGCATCGCATCGCCCTCGATCACCGCGCCGTTCATCACCGTCGCCGACAGCCCGACAAATGCGCGGTCGTGGAGGATGCAGCCGTGCAGCATGACATTATGGCCAACCAATACGTCCTCGCCGATGATCGTAGGGTAGCCGTCCTCGACTCCCGGCATCGGGCCGTCGCAGTGCACGACGCTGCCATCCTGGATATTGCTCCGCGCACCGATGACGATGCGATTGACCTCGGCGCGGATAACGCAGTTATACCAGATGCTTGCTTCCGGGCCGACGGTGACGTCGCCGATGATCCGGCATCCGGGCGCGATAAAGGCGCTATCATGGATCTGCGGGGTCTTGCCGCCGATGGTGATGATGCTGACATCCGGTCGGCTCATTGTCATAGGATTTTCCAGAACGAAAGATGTGGCAGGACCGAAGCATAATCGTCGGTCCACGGACTGGTCTTGCCCGGCGGGGCGAGCGCAAGCCACTGGTCTTTGTCATGATAGCGATTCTTGATTGTATCGAGCTTTCCGGTAAGCTGCGCGAGCTTGGCGGCATCGGGGCTGAGCGCGATCCACTGCGAGGCGCGGTCGCCCTTTTTCATCAGGGCATCGGTCGGGCTGTCGTGGCGCAAAGCGGCGAACCATTTGTTCGCTTTTGCTTCTGCCGCCACAACTGGGTTAAGATCGATATACCGGTTCGAGATATGCACCAGCAAAAGCCCGTCGGGTTTCAGTGCGCGGCGATAGGTCGCAAACGCCTCTTTGGTGAGCAAATGCAGGGGAATCGAATCCGACGAAAACGCGTCGAGCGCCAAGATGTCGAACTTGCCCTGAGGCACTTCTGCCAGCGTCAGCCTGGCATCTCCAAGCGTAATCGGCACATCGGGCGCGCAACGTTCGAGGAAGGAGAAAACCTTCTTCTCGCGCGCGATTTCGATCATCAAGGGATCGATTTCGAAAAACTGCCAATTTTGTCCAGGCTTGCGATAGCAAGCAAGCGTGCCGGTGCCGAGACCGACAACACCAATCGATGCATTTGGACCGAACAGCGCGGGCGCTTTCGCAAATGCGATGCCGACGCCTGAAGTTACCGGATAGTAACTGATCGGCCGGGTCGGGGCATCGCGCAGCTGCATTCCGTGCAAAGTGGTGCCATGCATCAGCCAACGAGATTTGCGATCATTGGCTACGGTGTAGGTGCCAAAATAGCTCCGCATCCGTGAACCGTCGGTGCTTTTCTTCAAATTGTCCCACCCACCATTGACCGTGAGCAGCCCGGCGACTGCCAGCAGGAAGGGGATTCGAAAGCCTGCTGTGGCTATCGCCAGTGTCATGATTATCGCAGCAAATATAACCTTTTTCATGGTAATCGTGTCGGGGTACGTCATTGCGCCATAAATACCGAGCGCCAGCGCAAGAAGGCCGATCACAGCCATTGCGCCGACAATAATGCGATTTTCATGGTTGAACGGAATCAGGCCGACCTTGGGCATCAGCACCGCTGCTGCGAGGATCAGTATGGGATGTTCCCATGTCCAATTGAACACCAATGGTGCCAGTATCGCGCAGAACAGTCCGCCGATGACCCCGCCGACCGACATCATCAGGTAGAAACTGGTAAGTTCGCTTGGCGCTGGCCGCGTTCGGTACATCTCGGCGTGCAGCGACACTGCAACCACGAACAACAGGCTGAGGCTGGCGACCATGCCGTTGATTGCGGCTTTGCCCCAGACGATGAAGACGAACGAGCCTGCTATCACGAGAACGACAGGTGCCATACGCGTGAAGATGTTGGCGAACATTCGGTCATCGGCAAAAGCCACGCTGAAGCTCAGCAGATAGATGCCAAGCGGAATGACCCAAAGCAAAGGCATCGCCATCAGGTCGGTGGTCAGATGCGATGTCGTCGAAAGCATCAGCCCTGATGGAACAGCCGCGAGCGCGATCCAGTACAGGCGGCGTTTCCAGCCGATGGTCGTTGCTTCGCTGGGCGGTGCTGCGACCGCAATTGTCGGCGAGGGCGTTTGCCAAAGTTGCCGTGCACAGATCGCGACCAGCGCCATGAGCGCGAGGTAAATGCCGCTCCAAATCCATTTCTGGCTGTTCAGCGCCGTAAAGGGTTCGACCAGTAACGGATAGGCGATGAGGCCGGCAAAACTGCCGATATTCGATGCGGCATAAAGCGCATAAGGTTCGCCCTCATTACCGGAAAGCGCATACCAACGCTGCATCAAGGGGGCTTGCGCCGCGACCACGAAGAACAGTGGCCCGATAGAGGCAATGAGCAGCCACGGCACCCAGAAAATCGGCGAACCATCGGCGGGCGGGTACAGCGCGGCGAGGCCGATGGGCAGCCATAACAGGGCAATTGCAAACATGATCAAGGTGGACCATCGCCTGCCGCCGCGCCGGTTCTTTGGCCAAGCGGTGGGCATAAGCATAGCCCGCCAGCAGCAGAGCTTGATAGACCAGCATCGCGCTGTTCCACACCGCAGGTGCCCCGCCGAGCCGTGGCAGCGCCATGCGCGCAATCATCGGCTGGACGAGGAACAGCAGGAAACTGCCGGTCAATATGGTGATCAGAAACAGCAGTCTTGTGTTTGTCGGCGCAGAATTTGAGTTCATATGACTAGCTCGATCATGAATCTACTTTTTCCAAAAAAATTTCACGCGAAGCTCGCGAAGGAGCGAAGAGCGCGAAGATTATTGATGAATATTGAGGCGAGAGGATTTGGTTTGATGGTGTTTATTGACGATGCGTTTCAAACCTTCGCGAAACGTCTCGCTCGAAAAATTCATTAGCAGGCCGACTGGCAGATTCAGGAAACGAAGATAAGTGAGCACCTGTTTGCCGTGAACCGGCATGAGCCGTTCAACTGATTTGAGTTCGATTAGAACTTTGCCTTCGGCGATAATATCGGCTCGAAACCCCTGATCGATTTTTATCCCGTCATAAATGATCGGGACGATCACTTGCGTTTTAACATCCAGCCCTCGCTTGGCGAGCAAGTGTGCCAACACTGTCTCATATGCCGATTCCAACAAACCCGGCCCCAAATCCTTATGGACCTGTAATCCGCAATCAACTGCAATCGCAGCAATTTCCTCGATAGAGTTTCTCATTCTTCGCGCCCTTCGCTCCTTCGCGAGCTTCGCGTGAAATCTTCCAACCGATCAGTCCTTCAACAACCGCGCAGCGTGTGCCGCGTGATACGTGAGAACGCCCGAACAACCTGCGCGTTTGAAGGCCAGCAAAGTTTCGAGGACAAGTGCATCGCGGTCGCCTGCACCGGCGGCAGCAGCGGCCTCGATCATCGCATATTCGCCGGAGACCTGATAGGCAAAGACGGGCACGTCGAAACTGTCCTTAACGCGGCGGATAATATCGAGATAGGGCAGGCCGGGCTTCACCATCACGCTGTCCGCGCCCTCGGCGATGTCCATCGCGACCTCGCGCAAGGCTTCTTGCGCGTTCGCCGGGTCCATCTGGTAACCTTTTTTGTCGCCCTTGAGCAGCCCGCGAGAACCCACCGCGTCGCGGAATGGTCCGTAAAAGGCGCTGGCATATTTGGCGGCGTAGGACATGATCTGGACGTTGCTGTGTCCGTGCATTTCGAGCGCCTTACGGATTGCGCCGATGCGTCCGTCCATCATGTCCGATGGTGCGATGATGTCAGCGCCCGCTTCGGCCTGATTGACTGCTTGATCGACAAGCACCGCTACGGTTTCGTCGTTGAGAACGTAACCGGCGTCGTCGACCAGCCCGTCCTGCCCGTGCGCGGTGTAAGGGTCGAGCGCTACGTCGGTCAGCACCCCGATCTTGTCGCCATGCGCTGCCTTGATCGCGCGGATCGCGCGGCACATCAAATTGTCGGGATTGAGCGCTTCCTGCCCATCGTCGCTCCGCCGGTCGGGTTGCGTGTTGGGGAACAGGCCGATGCACGGAATGCCGAGATCGATGGCTTCGGCGGCGCGTTCGACAATCTTGTCGACCGACCAGCGCGAAACGCCGGGCAGGGTGGCTATCGGTTCCTCGACGCCTTCACCTTCGGTCACGAACAAGCGGCCAGATCAGGTCAGCCGGGGTCAGGACATTTTCGCGCACCATATCGCGGCTCCACGGCGTCGCGCGGGTCCGGCGAAGGCGGGTGTTGGGGAAGTTCGGGGTATCGCTCATGCGCACTGCTTAGCGAAGGCTGCCAACATGCTCAATCAGCGATTATTGTTCAGCAATTTCGTCGCCCCAGCGCAGGCTGGGGCCCATGGCGTCTATCGATATAGGCAATTGTCTGCCGTCCCCTCAGGACGTGATAGGCCCCAGCCTGCGCTGGGGCGACGACAGTTTACGAAGGGCTGGAGGTCCATTATCCATACGCTGCGTTAGCCGGTCGATTTCGCGTTTGGGTTCTTCGGTGGCGCGGCCCGAGGGTTTGATTGGGGTGAGCGCGGCACCGGGCCTGACCGATTTGAGGCGGGCGAGCTGCCCCTTGAAGCGCGCAAGGTCGTTGCCTTCCAACTGCGCGCGCTGGGTGAACTTCACTGACATCGGGTTTACAGCGCGGCCATTGCGATACAGTTCGTAATGCAGATGCGGTCCAGTCGACAGCCCAGTCGAACCGACATAGCCGATAATCTGCCCGCGCCGCACGCGGCTGCCGGGGCGGGCGGCGATCCGGCTCATATGACCGTAACCGGTGGCCAGCCCGCTGCCATGGTTGAGCTGAACGAAATTGCCGTAACCGCCCTTGCGTCCGGCATAAGCGACCGAGCCATCGGTGACCGCGTAAATCGGTGTGCCGTAGCCTGCCTTGAAATCGAGGCCCGCGTGCATCCTGCGATAGCCCAAAATCGGATGGCGGCGCGAGCCGAAGCCCGATGTTACCGGCCCGTTGACCGGACGGCTTAACGCGCCTTTGGATTCTCCAACACCCGATGCTTCGAACCACTGGCTGTTGTCGCCGCTGGTCCATTTGAGCATCTGGATCGCTGATTTGCCATCGCGCTCAACACCGGCATAGAGCAGTTTACCGACCTTCACCTCGCCGGTTTCGGCGCGCTTGTAATCGACGATGATATCGAATTCGTCGCTGGCGCGGATTGCGGATAGCGAAGTGCGTCCGGCGATGACCTTTAGATAATCCTGGATGGCGACGGCGGGCGCACCGGCGGCGCGGGCGGATCTGTAAATGCCCTGACTACCAACGACGCCACGGATGCGCAGGGGGGTTTCGTCCACGGATATCGGCTTGCGCGTCAGGCGTAATGCCCCGCCTTCGCGGTTGACCGCAAGGTTGAGGTCAAAACGCGCACGGAATGCCACTGATTCCAAAGGCCGTGCGGCATTTTTCGAACTGCGCTGGCCAAGTATGATTTCGATAGGTGTGCCGGGTTCGATCTCGCCGAGCGAGGTCACGCCCGACACCATCGAAGTCACATTGCCAGCCTCGCCGCTGCCGACACCGGCGCGTTGCAGGACGCGGGCGAAGCTGTCACCGCGCCCTAATGTGGCGGTCAGTTCGATACGCGGGCGCTCGGGGCTTCCGGCTAGCGCGACCACCGCATCGGTCGCCGCCATGCGTTGTCCGCTATCGCTGCCAAATGCGATGGGCATCACCATTTGCGCGCGTGATTGTTCGAACTCCGTTTCGGTAGGTAAGGGCGGCTGTGCGCCATAGACAGGGCCAAAATCGGGGAGAAGGGCAAGCGCGAGAACGCTCAGCGATGTAAACGTGCCCAGGCCACGGAACCAGCGGGCAGAGCCGATATCCTCCCCAAGGTCGGGGACAAGGTCGAGTTCGGCCAAACGGTCGAGCCAACCCCGCTCGGGCGTTTGGCGCATGGGCGCTACCATCGCGTCGGCCAAAACCACACGTTCCCCAAAGACCGTATTGGCCCCACTCCCAGCAATGGCAAAGCCCATATCTTTGCCTTCAAACATTAACGACCCCTCGGTCCGCATCCACACGGACAAACCCTTATTGGTCCGATGTTTGTGACGGCATATGGTTAAAGTCAATTTAAGACGGCGGAAGTGCGCCTTTACATGCGGCCAGATGTGTAAATTCGCCGATTAGCGTCGCTGACCTATATCGAAGGGCAGAGACCCCGCATTTAACCGCTTCATTAAACGCACCGCGATGCTAAGCATCGTTCCCAAGGAGAGCATGGCATGGGACAGGAACGTATCGAATTTTTCTACGATCTGTCGAGTCCGTGGACCTATTTGGCGTTTAACAATCTCCAAGATGTGTTGCAACGCACGGGCGCTTGTGTGCGGCTTCGTCCGATTTTGGTCGGCGGCGTCTTTAATGCGGTGAACCAGTCCGTCTACGCCGCACGCGAAGCAACCGACAACCGCAAGCTGAAGCATAGCTGGCGCGTGCTGAAGGACTGGGCCGCGCTGGCGGGTGTCGAGATGAATTTTCCGAGCGCATATCATCCAGCAAAGAGCGTGAATGCGATGCGGATGGCCTGTGCGCTGGCGGACGATATGCCCGGGCTGACGGCGTTTACGCGCGGGGCATTTGAGAGCTATTTCGGGCGTCAAGAGAATCTGGATGATCCCGATATCTTGGTGGCGGTGGCGGATAGCGTCGGCCTCGACGGTAAAGCGATGCGTGCGAAGTCGCAAACCGACGATGTCAAAGCATTGCTGCGTGCCAACACCGAAGAAGTCATCGAACGCGGCGGATATGGCTCGCCGACGATCTTTGTCGATCGCACCAAAATGTATTTTGGCAACGACCAATTGCCGCTTGTGGAATTTGCCCTGAAGGAAAAAGCATGAACGACCGCGTTTCGATTGGCGTTGAAAATCACATAGCCGATGTCCGGTTGATCCGCGCCGACAAGATGAATGCGCTTGATCCGGCGATGTTTGCCGGGATTATTGCCGCGGGCGAGGAATTGGCGGCGATGCAGGGCGTGCGCGCAGTGGTGCTGTCTGGCGAGGGACGGAGTTTCTGTGCAGGTCTCGATATGGCGAGCATGGCTGGCGGCGGTGCCAGCGCGAGTGCGGGTGTCGGCAAACTGACCGACCGCACGCATGGTAATGCCAACATGTTCCAGCAAGTCGCGATGCTCTGGCGCAAGCTGCCGATGCCGGTAATCGCAGCAGTCCACGGCGTCTGCTTCGGCGGCGGCTTGCAGATCGCCAGCGGAGCAGACATTCGCGTAGTCGCGCCCGATGCGCGGCTGGCGGTGATGGAAATGAAATGGGGGCTGATCCCAGATATGGGCGGCTATGCTCTGTGGCGCGGACTGGTGCGCGACGACGTGCTGCGCGAACTGACTTATACCAACCGCGAATTTTCAGGAGCTGAGGCGCTGGGCCTAGGCTTTGCCTCCTATGTCGACGAAAATCCGCACGCCAAGGCGATGGCGATTGCCAACGAAATCGCCAACCGCAATCCAGAGGCGATGCGAGAGGCCAAGGCGCTGTTCAACGAATTTGCCGACATGGACGAAGACGCGATCCTGATGGCCGAAAGCGTCCGGCAGGCGCGGGTGATCAGAACGCCAAATCAGATTGAGGCGGTGATGGCTGGGATGCAGAAACGGCCTGCCAGCTTTGTCGATTAGGCGGTTTTGACGCGTAGTCTGTCAAATTCCTCGCGCAAACCTTCGGGCAAGGCTGTCGGTCCGCTTTTGTCGGTCAGCACGATCGTGGTGACGCACGTCGCCTTGCATTCTCCGCCTTGGAATGCAGCGGAGGCGATGTCCCAGCTCGACGACCCGACACGCAAAATGCCGCTGGCGATGGTGACATGCTCGGGAAAATGCGCTTCGGCGATATATTCAAGTGCGACGCTGACAATCAACCAGCGCTGCCCCGGCGCGCGGCGCTGGACTTCGATGGCGTGGTTGAACATCCCGCGTCCATGCTCGAACAAGCCCGCCATCGCGACATTGTTGATATGGCCAAGCAGATCCATGTCGGCGAAGCGCGTTTCGGTGCTGTGGCTGAACGGGTAATTGGCGGGGTCGAGTTGCCAGGGTTGCGGTTTTGCCACTTACAACCCCCGCCCGATCAGTTCCTTCATGATCTCGTTGGTCCCACCGAAAATCCTGGTCACGCGCGCGGCGCGCCACATGCGGGCGATGGGATATTCGTTCATATAGCCAGCACCGCCGTGGAGTTGCAGACAGGCATCGACGACTTCCCATTGCAGGTCGGTGTGCCATAATTTGGCGGCGGCACCTTCTTCGGCGGTCAGTTCTTTCTTGTAATGGCGATTGAGCGCCCAATCGAGATGCGCCCAGCCGACCTGCAATTTCGACTTGATGTCTGCCAGACACAAAACGCGTATTCTGGAAATCGAGCAGATGGCTTGCCGAAGACAATCCGCTCGCGGCAAAAGGCGACGGTTTCATCGAACGCCTTTTGCGTGCTGGCCATCGCCGAGACCGCAATCGACAGGCGTTCCTGCGGCAATTCGCTCATCAGATAGATGAAGCCCTTGCCCTCTTCGCCGAGGCAATTTGTCATTGGCACGCGGACATCTTCGAAGAACAATTCCGACGTATCGGCTTCGTCCATGCCGATCTTGTCGAGGTTGCGCCCGCGTTTGAATCCTTCACGGTCGGCCTCGACCAGGACGATCGACATGCCCTTATAGGCAGGCTGGATTTCGGTGTCGGTCTTGACGCAAACGAGGATCAGGTCGGCGTTCTGGCCGTTGGTGATGTAGGTCTTGCTGCCGTTGATGACATAATGATTGCCGTCTTTCCTGGCGGTGGTCTTCATCCCCTGAAGATCGGACCCGGTGCCGGGTTCTGTCATGGCGATGGCGGTGATGACTTCGCCCGAAATCAGTCTTGGGCAGCCAATGCTTCTTCTGCTCTTCGCTGCCATAGCTGGTGATATAGTTGACGACGATGTCCGATTGCAGCGAGAAGCCGGTGGCCGCGCCGCCATAATAAGCGCTCTCTTCATCGACGATGGCGTTATAGCCGAAGTCCAGGCCAAGCCCGCCATATTCGACGGGCGCGGTGGGGCAAAGCATCCCGACTTCGCCTGCTTTCGGCCAGATCGATTTTGGAACGATGCCGTCTTCCTGCCACTGTTTCGCATTGGGCGCGACTTCCTTTAGCAGGAACTGGCGGACCGACTGGCGGAAGGCTTCATGGTCTTCATTATAGGCGCTGCGCGGAATCGTATCGAGTGACATCGGTCTCTCCAAAGGTGATGAAGTATGCGCGTAGAGACAATATGTTTACTTTAGCGTCAAGTGGAATTTAATCGTGCGATTAAACGGGTTCACCAGCAGCGCGGGTGCGCTCGATTATGGTGCGCTCGGCATGTGGTAGCATCCGGTAGGCCGCGATCAACAACCCGAGCGCGACTGGTGCCACGGCGATCAATGACAATATCCCGACGCGCAAGTTCCCGACCGGCTTGCCATCGACGATGGTTCCGGCAAGGTCCGAAATCTGCCCGACCATATAAGGGCCGAACGACAGCCCGACGAGCGTGGTGCCAAGGAAGAATGCGGCGGTGGCGGTGCCGCGCATCCGGGGCAGCACGAGGTCCTGTGTGGTCGCGGCAGCCGCGCCCAGCGCCGATGCCCCGCACACCTGCGCGACGAAATTCATGACGTAGAACAGCGTGCCGTCATCGGTCGTGTAGCCAATCCAGATCGGGATGATCGGCCCCAGAACGCCGAAAATGACAACGAGCAAGCGTCCTGCTGGGTTTGTGGCTCTTAACGCGTCAGCGATCCGTCCGCCAATGATCACGCCAATAAAGCCACCCAAGGCACCGTTGGCACCAAGGATAAAGGCAAGTTCCGCCTTGGGCAATTTCAGGACGATCTCGGCATAGGGTGCCGCCCAGAAGGCGAGCGCATAAGATGCCAGCGCGATCAGGCCATAGCCCAATGTCGTGCAGATAAAGGCGGGCGTTCCCCATATGAGTTTGAAGGTCGCGGGGTCTTTTGCGCGCAAAGCCGATGCCCACGAGAACACGGCATAATAGCCAAAACCAACCGCCGACCATTGCGGGAAATTGCCGGTAAGCTGGATCATCCAAGTGGCGAATGCGGCAATGGCCGCGCCGGTCGCCAGGTTGATAAATAGCGCCGATGGCCCACGCTGCCACGCGCCCCAAATCGTGAAGGGCGGGACGATCATCGACAGGTCGCTGGCAAAGGCGCGGAACGGCGCAGGGTTGCTGGCCGTCGACACTCCGTCCATCGCGCCGCGCATCGGTTCGCGCAAGGAAGCAACCCACAGAGCCAGCAATAGTCCCGGGATGCCGACGGCGAGGAAAGCCGCCTGCCAGCCGACCAGACCCATAGGCCCGCCACCGGGATAAGCGGCATTCCACGATTTGACGATGAGCGCGCCGATGAACAATGAAACGCCGCCACCGATATAGAGCCCTGAGGAATAAATGGCCAAGGCAGTGGCGCGCTGGCGTTTGGGGAAATAGTCGGAAATGAGCGAATAAGCCGTCGGGCTGGCGGTCGCTTCGCCGACGCCAACGCCCATCCGGGCAATGGTCAGCTGCGCCTGATTGCGGGCAAATCCCGAAAGAGCGGTCATGATCGACCACAATGCTAGACCGACAGCGAGCAGTTTTTTGCGGTTCCAATTGTCTGCCAGCCGCCCGAGCGGAATACCGAACAATGCATAGAATACGGCAAAAGCCGCGCCGCCTAGAAAGCCCATATCGCCGTCGGTCAGGCCCAGATCGGCCTTGATGTCGACCGCGAGGATGCTCAAAATCTGCCGGTCGATGAAGTTCAGGATGTAAACGATGACGAGGACGCCGAGGACATACCAGCTGTAGCCACTGGCTTCGGGCAAGGCTTTGCTAGGTTGTTCGCCGTCGCCTGCTTGCACCGTATCACTCACGACCGTCTCCCGTTTGGCGGTTGCCGCCTTGTTGCTTCATGGCTAGCAGAACATGAACGGCGCGCAACCTGAATTGGTTTTCAACTTGGGCAAGGTAGAATTTCGCGCGAAGGTCGCGAAGGAGCGAAGAGGGGCGAAGATTAAGAGCTTGCCCGAAGGCGCATATCATCATCTGCCCGCCGCTCAGATTTAAACGTCGGGCAGATTATAAAATGCGCCATCACGCCAGTTGGAAGAACCCCTTCGCGCCTCTTCGCTCCTTCGCGACCTTCGCGCGAACTACTGTCTTTCTTTATAAAATTCTCCACAACCCCATGTCGTGTTTCGCTTGAAAAAGCTTTCAAACATCACGATATTGTCGCCATACGGCAATATTGCCGTTTTTTGAGGAGTATTAGATCATGGCACAGTGGTCCGATCCACGGGTAACCGGGACCCAGTCAAGTCTTGAGGGCGTCGGCATTGGTGCCGGTGCGGTTGCGGTCGATGCCGGGCTTCGTGCGCACATGCTCAAGGTTTACAATTATATGGCGTCGGGCGTTTTGCTGACGGGCATCGTTGCGATGCTGTTTGCAGGAAGCGCATTCGGCCAGAATGTGATGATCAACGGCGGCATATTGCGCTGGGTCATCATCCTTTCGCCTTTGGCACTCATCCTGGTGATGAACTTTGGCCTTAACAAGCTTTCGACCGGTGCGTTGCAGGCGTGTTTCTGGGGCTTCGCCGGTCTGATGGGACTTTCGATGTCGACGATCTTCCTAGTGTATACCGGAGCGTCGATCGCAACGACCTTCTTTGCAACCGCAGCGGCTTTTGCCGGGCTTAGCCTTGTCGGTTACACGACCAAGAAAGACCTGAGCGGCATGGGCACGTTCCTGATCATGGGCCTTGTCGGCCTGATCGTGGCGTCGCTTGCCAATATCTGGTTCCAGTCGAGCACATTGCAATGGGTCGTCAGCGGCGTCGGCGTGCTGATCTTTGCAGGTCTGACGGTTTATGACACGCAGATGATCAAGAACACCTATCTGCAGCTTCGCAGTTCGGATTCGGATTTCATCGGCAAGGCCGCGATCATGGGTGCGCTCAACCTGTATCTGGACTTCATCAACATGTTCCAGTTCCTGCTCAGCTTCATGGGCAGCCGCGACTAATCAAGTCACGCTGCGTTAAGCTGGTACAATGATATATGGCCCGGTGGGAAACCACTGGGCCATTTTCTTTGGGCTTTTGGCGAACAGGCCTTTTCTTTCGCGCCAAAATCCTGTTGGAACGGGGCCGGTGTTAGTGGAGAGAAAATAAGATGCGTCCGGGCGTAAAAAATCTGACGGCAATTATCTTTGTGACGGCGGTTGCGGGCTGTGCACCGCCGCCGGTTAAAGTCGCGCCCCCGCCGATTTATGTTCCACCGCCGCCCCCGCCTCCGCCAGCCATGCCGTTGCCACCGGGCGGTGCCGCGACATCGATGACGATCCCGCCGCTCGGGCTGGACGGCGTCCGCGTCACGCCAAATCGGGGCCTCAGTCGCGACGAGCAAATCTGGCATTTTCGTTCGGCACTGAACGTCGCTGCACTCAATTGCCAGGGGCCGGTATGGGGCCGGATTGCCACCGAATATAACAAGTTCATTATAACCCACAAAGTTCTGTTGTCGAAGACCAGCAAGACCGTCGACCGCGAATATGTGAAACGCTATCCGGGGCAGAACGGGCTTCGTGTCCGCGATACCAGGATGACAGACCTGTATAATTATTTCGCGCTGCCGCCGGTCCGTGCGGACTATTGCGACACTGCGTTGCGCAAGGTCAGCGAAGGCAATCTGGTGCCGACCGCCGCCTTGCCCGAATATGCCATTGGCGGCCTCACCGACATCGACGGCATCTTTATCCGCTTTTACGACGCCTATGTGCAATATGAGCGCAATCTGGCCGATTGGAACATGAAATATGCGCCGCGCCCGGCCTACGCACCTTTACCCCAGACCGGACCGCAATCGGCGCCGCCGATAATGCCTGCGAAAGTGCCGCCGAGTACGACGGCGACACCGGCAAAGCCCGGCTAGGCGGCCTGTGCCTGCGGCTGGGTGCGGATGAAACGGTCGCGACCGTCGGACTTTGCGCGATAGAGCGCCATGTCGGCCGCGCGATAGAGGATTTTCCAATCGTCATCGTTCGCCACATTGCGGTTGGCGATGCCTATGCTTGCCGTAATCCGGTACCCGCCGGGCAGGTCGACTTTGCGGATTTGCGCGAGCAGTTCATCGGGCTCGATCAGCATCATGTCGCCGCGATAGGCAATCGCAAATTCTTCGCCGCCCATGCGCGCAAGCAAGTGCACCATTTGGCATTTTGGTTTGAAGCGCGCGCGCAAACAGGATGATGGCTTCATCGCCCCCGGCATGGCCCAGACTGTCATTGACCCGCTTGAAATGATCGATGTCGAGCAGTAGCAACGTCCAGTTGCTGTTGCGCTCCAATATCGTGCGCAGGAAAGCGCGGCGGTTCAAAAGCCCGGTCAACGGATCGGTGTCGGCCATCGCCATCGCATGCGCTTCGGCAATTTCCGCGCGGTCGCGGGCTTGTGCGAGCAGGCGGATGCGGTGCGCGATTGCAACCGAACTGACCAATGCCTCGAACGCGAGCCCGAACAAGGTGCTGTTTTCGATCAGGATATGGTATGGCAATATATCGAACCCGTGCAACATCCGTAACGCTGCGGATACAGCAGGGCCGCTCCATGCCAGCAGGAAATAGCCGAGAAACGGGTCTTTGTGCCGCCACGCATTCCAGACGAAACAGCCGACCAGCAACGGCACGGGTATGAAACCATAGACATAAATGGCATCGAGCAATTTGACATTCCACGGCGCGAGAAGGGCATATAATGTCGCATAGCCCGATATCCAGACGGCATGCGCGTAGGTGCATCTGACCAGCCATTTCGGCATATGTGAGTCATCGAAAAAGTGGCGGATGAAAATCATTGCGCTGCTTGCCGTGTACGCCAGTAACGGAATGGTGAACCGCAACCGGTCGGTGCCCGACAATCCGGTGGCAAAATAATGCGGCGCGCCCGATGTGAATATCCCGTAGGCCAATGTGCACACGACCATGAAGCAATAGGCCAGCAAAAACCGTTCGCGTATCGCCTGCCACAGCGCGATATTATAGGTCAGCAACGCGATACATAATCCGACAAATCCGGCATAGAGCACGGCCATCGCCATTTCGAAGGTGATCGCGGACTCGCTCGACGAGAGTTGCGATTGCACCATCACGCCGCGCACAACGCCGCTGCCTTTTACCTTTGCCAGCAACATCGCGACGGGGGCGTCATTCTGGCGGAGCGGGACGACTATAGTCGCGCCGAGCCGCATCGGGTTGATTGCCTGCTTTTCGAAAGGGCGATAATTTTCGATCTGGCCGTTGCTGTGTACGGCCCATAATTCGAAGCCTTTATCCCACAGGCTGGCGGTCCGGAAAATCAGGCCCTCGCGCGGGATTTCGGCCGATTGCGGGACCGGCATCCGGACCCAGTAATCGCCGGGCTGGAGCTGGCTTTGCTCGCTGGCGCAGTCGAAACTCGCGGCGCGAAACAGCATCTGTTCGGCCCGGTCGTCGGGCTGTGCCTTGAGGATGCAGGTTGAAAGCTTGACGCTTTGCGCTGCGGCGGGAGCAGGCACGCATAGCATCGTGGCGAACAACACCAATAACGCCAGCATTTTGCGGCGGATAAGGAGATTTGCGCCCCACATTAGCCAACGCTAAAAGAACGAGGTAAATTTCCCCTTAACCCTGATGCGCGAAAGCCACCCGATTGCGGCGGTTTTGCAAATTGTTACGCCGGTTGCTCTGCCGCCGCGATCAGCGCGCCGTCGATTGCCTTCGACGCCTTATAGGCTTCGCGTTCGCGAAGCCGTTCGGCATAGCTGTTGAATGCGGCGCTCGCGGGCAGCGTGCCGAATTGCAGCCCCCAATCGACCTGCGACCCGACATAGATATCGGCGGCGGTGAAGCGGTTGCCGCAGATATAATCCTTGCCCGACAATGCGCCTTCGAGCGCGGCCACGGCATGTTCGTAACTTCCATAGCCCGCCATGCGTTGTTGCTCTTCGGTTGGCTCGCACTTCAAATGACGATCAGTTATCGCGCTTTCTAATGGCCCTGCGGCAAAGAACATCCAGCGATAATAATCGGCGCGTTCGTTTGGCGTCGGCTGCAATCTGGCTTCGTGAAAAGCATCGGCGAGATAGGCGCAGATTGCGGCGCATTCGGTCACCACATTGCCGTCATGGACAATCGCCGGAACCTTGCCCATCGGATTGATGGCGAGGTATTCGGGTGCCTTCATCGTCGTGCCATAATCGAGCAGATGTTGCTCATACTCCGCTCCCGCCTCGTGCAGCGCCCAGCGCGCGATTTGCCCGCGCGACATCGGATTGGTGTAGAAATCGATCTTTGACATGGGAGAACTCCAGTTAGGCCATAGAAATATAATCGCGCATTGCAGCGGCTTCGGCCTCGATCTTCTCGATCCGGTGTTTGACGAGGTCGCCGATCGAGACAAATCCGGTCAGGCGATTGTCTTCGACGACGGGCAAATGGCGGATTCGGCGTTTGGTCATCATCGATAGCGCGGAGAGGATCGCCGTGTCGCCGGAGACGGTAATTGCCGGCGACGTCATCGTTTCGCCTACGGTCTTGGCAAGGAAGGCGGCACCGAGTTTCGCGACGCCATACACGATGTCGCGCTCCGAAAAAATGCCGACGACCGCATCGCCCTCGACCACGGGCAGCGCCCCGATGCGGTTTTCGGCGAGACGGGCAACCACTTCGCCGACGCTCTCATGCGGTTGTGCGGTCCATACCGCGCCGTCCCGCCCGCTCAATATTGCAGCTATCGTCATCGCGCTCTCCTCTTATCTTCCCCTGATTGACTTTATAGCATAAAGCTCGCTTCGCAAGAACATGACTCGCCCCTCACGCCTTGATGATCCTGAATATAGCGGCTTTGCCTGGAACCGCTACTGGCGGCTGATGCGCTGGATGTTCGCGTTCACGATTTTGGTGACGGCGCTCGTGCTGGGGGCGTTTTATTATCAGTTCGGGATGATCTCGATCCATTTCTATATCGCGACCGCAGGCGGGATCATTGCGATGCTGTTGCTGGCGACGGCTTTGATGGGGCTGGTGTTCCTGTCGAGCGGGTCGGGGCATGATGAAGCGATAGACGATCCTTTCGAGGACGAAGCCGACCGTGACTGAAAACATCCGCAACTTGCCAAGCCGCAACGATCCAATCCTGCGGGTCGTCCCCGGCCCGGCGGACATTAATTCCAACGGCCATATTTTCGGCGGTTGGGTGCTTGGCGTGATGGACCAGGCCGGCGGCATCGTCGCCGGACGGATTGCCCAAGGTGCTACCGCAACGGTCGCCATCGAAAAAATGGAGTTCATCGCGCCGATCTTGTTGCGCGACATCATCTCGGTCTACGCCTCGCTGGAACGGCGAGGGCGAACCTCAATGGGCATCCGAATCGAAGTCATCGCGACCCGGGCGCGCGGGCAGCAGGAGGTGAAGGTGACCGAGGGGCTGTTTACCTTCGTAGCGCTTGACGAGGAGCATAAGCCGAGGGCGCTGCCGGACGCCTAACCCTCACTCCAACTTGACCTCATAAAACAACGCCGCATCGCCATTGCCCGCCACGGTCGCCTTCCAGGTCGGCACGCCGTCGACCTTCGCCAAGCCCTTGGGCTTGCCGCGCAATTCATAGGGGATTTCGACCTCGACATTGACCGGCGTTGCGCGCGCGTTGGTGATTTCGACTTTCCAGCGTTGCTTGTCGCCTTTCTCCGACAACTGCGTCACCCGCATCCGCACGTCACTCGATTGGCCGACCGCCAACTCGACTTCTTCGCCGATAGCGCGATCATTTAACGATGCCTCTCCGGCGAGGAGCGGGCCGTAGCTGCTGTTCTCGAATATCATCACCTGGCCTTGCGGCATGGGCAGGCCCAGGCCTTTCTCGGTCTTGTTTTCGCCGCGCAGCATTAGCGTCATCGGCTGGCTCTCGCCGCCTCCATTGTTCACATTGGCGGCGTAATAATGTTCGAACGCAGCGCCGGGTTTGACAAGCATCGCGACCTGTTTCTGGCCCTTGGCGTTGACCGTGACGGGCTCGGGGATGCGGTAGAGTTTGAGGTCGCCCAGATCCTCCTGCTCGGCGACGATGACGGCGACGGGGGAGGCCATTTCCAATTGCGCGCGGCCCCGCTTTTGGGCGGTCACGACGATGCTGTCAGCCTCGCCTTCTTCATACATTGCCATTGGCGCGGGCGGTGGAGGCGGCGGGGCGGGATAATAGCCGAGCCGGTAAGGCACTTCGTGCGTACGTTGCATCGGCCAGCATTTGAGTTGCAGCGGGCCGCCAGTCGGCCGCGCCTGCGCGCCGCGCCGCACGCGGTTGGGTTCGCCTGCGATTGCCATCGTGTTCGCGTTGAGAAAACTCTGGTTGCCGCCATTGGCCAGCGTCAGCCAGGCGAACATGTCGACCTTGCCTTTACCGTCCGCGCCGCGCTCCTGCACCTGGGCGATGTAATTGGCCTGCCAGTCGAAGCCGGCGGCCATATAGGTCAATGTCAGTCTGGCGGTGGTCGGCTTGTCGCTTTGAGTGATCACCGACAGCGTGGGTTTGGCCGACAGATTGGCTGGCACCTTGTCAAAGCCCATGCGTTCGGGAAGGCCGGTGCAATGCAGCGCCTCATAGCCTTCGCCGGTTTGCAAGATCACCGCGCCGCCGGGGGCCGAGGTGATGATTGCGTCATAGGTCCGCGCGATGCCGGTGGCTTTGCTGGTGCGGGTGATGCTGACTTCGCGCTTCAGATAGGCATCGACCAGCCCGAGCGGCGAGAGCAGCCGCGCGTCACGGTTCTTTTCCTTCACGCCTTTGGGCAGGCCCGTGACAATGGCGCTTTCGGGAAACATGCCCTCGGCGACGCCCTCGAAACGGACGACGGACTTGTCCCCGCCGGAATGGTCACAGTGCGGGTTTCGGTGACGAGCGCGTAGCCTGTGGGCCAATGGGGATCGATGGGCGCGTTGCCATATTTCTGACCGCGATAGACGGTGAGTGAAACTGCTTCGGGCTCGGGGGAGGTGATGAGCGTTTGGGCGAGGGTGGGGGTGGGGAGAAAAAACACTATTCCCGCCAACAAACCCACCCGTCGCCCCAGCGAAGGCTGGGGCCTATGCGCCTCTCGTTCTGGCTGAGCATGGCCGATAGACGTGATGGGCCCCAGCCTTCGCTGGGGCGACGCTAAGGTGTTGGGCATGCGCAACGCGCTAACCCTCAATACCGGCTATCAAAAGTCGCCGTCACCGTCGCCTTGCCATTGGCGGGCACCGGCACGTTCCATTCCACCCGGTCGGCGGAGACGCGTTTGCCTTCCTGGGATTGCTCGGAAGGCGGACGTCGCCCCACAAGCCGTTCTGCCCCAGGTCGACGGTGATCGCGTTATTGCGGGCATTTGTTATCTCGTAACGCATCCGTGTTTTCCAGCGGCTCGACGACAGGCGTGTGCGTTCTTCGACGATGGTTTTGACTTTCACGTCGAACGCCTCGCCGGTCCGGATCGACATCGCGCTGCCCATCGGTGTCGCCTCGATGCGGCTTTCACCGATGAATTGCGGATCGCCGCGTTTGTCGCGCATATAGACACGCATCGTGCCCGACGGCAGCTGGTCGCCGAGACCGCCGCCGCGCGAGGTCGAAAATTTGAGCACTGAAGCTGCGCTCGCCGCTTCGTTTGTGGCGAGCCAGCCATTGTTGAACTCGTACGTGCTGCGCGCGGGCGCGGCCTTCACGTCGAGAAAGCTCACCTGCTTTTGCTGGGCGTTGGAGATCGTCGTGCGCTCGCCCAGCGGGTAGAGATAATAATCGCCCAGCCGCTCGCGGTCGTTGCTCTCGGTTCCGGCCTCGTCGATGGTGCCGGTCGAGGGATTATACGGCGTCTGGAAACTGCGCCGCCCGCCGCCCTGATTGGGATTGCCCGCGACCAGCAGCACATCGGCGTTGGTATAATCGGTGCCGGTATTGTTGGTCAAAGTCACCCAGCCCTGCACGTCGATGGTCTGCTTGGCATCGTCGAAGAGCGTCACATAATCCGATGTCCAGCCAAGGCCGGGGGTCAGGTAGGTGAGCGTCGTCGGCGTCATCCCGCCTTTGGATTCCAGCGTTACCGACAAGGTTGGCCGCGCGCGCAGATTTGGCGGCACTTTGTCGAAGATCACGCGGACGGGAAGGCCGTCGTCGCGCAGCACCTCGATAGTATCGCCGATCTGCAAGACCACGCCGCCATTGGCCGCAAGCACTTTGGCGCGGACGCGGGTTTCGGTGCCGGTCGCGGGATTGGTGCGCAGCAAGGTGATGGTCTGGCCGACCGCCTTTTCCATCAGCTTGGCAGGCGTCAGCAGGTCGTAATCGAAATTCTGTTCGACAATGCCAATGCCCGGGTCCGGTCAGCGTGACGGTTTCGGCGCGGATTTGCGCGGAGACGTCGGGGAATTCCTGTTTCGAGCGCCCGCCGGGCAGGTTCATCCGGCGTGTATCCTGCACGAGGCTCTGGCCGTTCTGGTAGATGGTAACGGCGATGTCGCCCTGTGCGGTGGCTTCGCCGGGGACCGCGACGCTCGTTGGCGCGGGTTGGGCAAGCAGGGGAACCGCCAACGCGCCTCCCAATGTGAGCAGCAACAGGTGGCGCATAATATTCTCCCCTTGTAATAGTATTACATGGAATGAACTATTATTTTGCGGATGACCAGAGGATTAACGGCGGCGAAGTGATTATTCCGCCGCGGTCACGGTTTCCTCGTCATTTGCCGACTTCGGGCGACGCGCACGCGGTTTGCGGGCGGGTTTGGCTGCTTCGACTTCGACGTCGTCGTCATTGGCCAATGCAATTGAAGGCGGCAATACCGAGAGGTCGAGACCTGCAGGCTCGTCGGCCACTTCTTCGCTGTGATGACGACGTGGCGCGCGGTTGCCGTCACGTTCGGGGCGATTGCCTCGTTCGTTCCGGTCATTGCGGCGCGGGCGTTCTTCGCGCGATTCGCGGCGGGGTTGCTCTTCGCGTTCTTCGGAAGCAACTTCGCTCTCGGTTTCGCGCTGATCGCCAGCGTCCATTTCCTCATAGCCGCTTTCAGCATTCTGGTCACGCCAGTCATCGCGATTGTCATCACGCGGCGGGCGACGTTCGCCCTGCTGCTCAGCGCGTGCTTCCTGACGGCCACGGAAATCGGCGAGGACGCGGAAATAATGGTCGGCAAATTGCAGGTGATATTCGGCGTTCACACGGTCGCCGTTGAACTGCGCATCCTGTGCCAGCTTTTTGTATTTTTCCAGCATCTGCGCCGCGTTGCCGCGCGCCCGGTTGTCGATGCTGTTGTTATAATCGAACCCGCTGCGGTTGTTCTGCTGCTGCCGGTTATTGTTGTTATTGTTGCGACCGCGACGGCGGTTGTTGTTATTCTGTGGCCGGTTGTTGTTGGTGTTCATCAGGATTTGCCCTGTCCTTAAGCTTTGCACAAAATGATGCTTGGTGCCCCGTAAACCCGGTTCTTTCGGGTTGCGCCAAGGTCCGTCCCGACCTTGAATTCATTCCATCTGCGCTGGGGGCGGCTTCGCGCCAAAGGCCCGGTTTTGGGCGTTTTTGCTGCGATGCCCTATGCGTCTAGCCGTTCGATAACCCGATTCCAAGCGAAAAGCGCAAGGCGCGGGGTTTTCCAGCCAGATCGCGGCGCATTTCGGTGGATAAACCCGCTCTGGTTGCCAAATCCTGAACGGCGTCGGCTTGGCGGTGGCCGATCTCGAAGATAGCAACGCCGCCGGGGCTAAGCAGCGCGGGAATTTGAGGAATGAGGATGCGGTAATCGTCGAGGCCTTCGGGCCCGGCGAACAGCGCGCTGTGCGGTTCGTGCGCCTTGACCATAGGGGCAAGCTCGGCGTCAGTCCTCGACATAAGGCGGGTTGCAGAGGATGAGGTCGAAGCGTCCAAGCCCTTCGCTCCATCCCGCATCGCGCCAGCTTGGTGCAGCCAATCCGACCGTGCGCCAAAGCCAAGCCGTTCCGCATTGCCCTTCGCCACCGCCAGCGCCGCCTGGCTGGCATCGACGCCAACGCCCGTCGCTTGCGGAAAGGCGGAAAGCGCCGCCAGCAGCAGCGCGCCCGAGCCTGTGCCGAGGTCCAGCACCCGCGCGGCATCGCCCCCTCCAACGCCAGCTCGATCAACGTCTCGCTATCGGCGCGCGGGATCAGGACGTCCGGCGTGACTGCCAGCTCCAAGTCCCAGAACGCCTGCCGCCCGGTGATATAGGCCACCGGCTCATCCGCCAGCCGCCGCGCGAGCAGCGCCGCAAACCCCTCCGGCACCGTCAAATCCGCCTGCCGCAACAGCATCTCGCGACCGCTCGACCCCAAGCGCATGCGCCATCAGCAGTTCGGCATCGAGCCGCGGCGTATCGCTCACGCCTTCAAGGCGCGCGGCGGCTTCGCGTAAGGCAGGGGACAGGCCGGTCATGCCAAGCCGCATAACGCCTGCCCGCGCATTTGCCACGCAAAACGGCAGGGCGAACCTATCCCGCGATTTTTCGCGGCCCCCTGCAACCTTTTGCCGCCCACTCGCGTTACTGCCACTCGAGGGACCATTTATATCCAAAGAGGATCGCAACCATGAAGACACTCAAACTCACGATGTTCGCATCGATCTCCGCACTCGCGCTTGCCGCGTGCAGCAGCGAAGCGCCGACCACCACCGACACCGAAGTCGTGGCCGATGAAAGCACCGCAGGCGATAATATGGTCGCCGCCGAAGCATCGGGCGACAAGAACATCGTCGCGCTGGCGCAGGGCAACCCCGACGTTTCGACTCTGGTATCCGCAGTGACCGCAGCTGGCCTTGGCGAAACGCTGAGCGGCACTGGTCCCTTCACCGTCATCGCGCCGACCAACGCGGCATTTGCCAAGGTCGACAAGGCAACGCTCGACGGCCTGATGAAGCCCGAAAGCAAGGACAAGCTGGGCGGCATCCTGAAATATCACGTGATTTCGGGGAACATCAAATCGGGCGATCTTGGCCAAGCAGATCGCCGATGGCGGCGGCACCGCGACCATCAAGACGCTGAACGGCGGCAGCCTGAAGGCGATGATGGAAGGCGACAAGATCGTCCTGACCGATGCCAAGGGCGGCAAAGCCACCGTCACCGCGCCTGACATGATCGCATCGAACGGCACCGTGCACGTCGTCGACACCGTGTTGATGCCGTAAGAATTTCAAAGCTTTGGTTCGGCGGGCAAGGCCCTTCCTCACCCCGCCGCGCCATTGCCCTGACCCCCTAGCACTCGGGTTATCAGGGCAAGAAGGAACCCCGTCCGCATCCTCCCGCGGGCGGGGTTTTCTTGGCGCTTCGGTTCTGAAAGATATCTAAAACGGTCAGCGCGCTAAAACCGATGCACAGGCGGTGCAACTGTATCCTTTGTTGCTTTAGCGAGGTCGGATCTGGCGCTGGCTGATTGCAGGCCCCTTCGACAGGCTCAGCACAGGCCCGCAGCCATTCGGGCGGATAGCGATTTGGCCCGCGACGCTGACAAAGGAAATCCTACATTGCAAGCGGGGAGTGGGCTCACCACTTCCCGCCAGCGTCCTTTATGGCCTTGAGCAAAGCCTTCTTGCTCTCCGTCCGCCGCTCGCCGCTGTTGCGGGGCAGGTCGGGATCAGCCAAGTTCCGCGCGGCGTTTGGACAAGGCGTCGCTGAACGCCGGGAAGTCCACGCGACGTCCGGCCATGTCTTTCGACCAATTCTCTTCAGCTTTCAAGCGTCTTCGATGCCATAGTCATTGTCGTTTCTTCGCGGATACGGCGGTCCAGATACACTTTATCGAGCGACGGGTGAAGCCGGTATAATGTCTGCGCCTGTTGCAGCCGGTCGCGTGCCGTTCCCGAAGCATATTGGCCCATGCGGTCGGCAATCAGGTCCTCGACCGAAATCACGACGAAATGCGCCCTCGTCGGTGAAATTCTCGATCAGCGCGAGCGTCTCGCGGTCATAGCCGCCATCCATCGGAAAATCGGCAACAACTTCAAAGCCGAGCCGCAGTTCGGGGTGAATCCAGCCCTTGGTCATCTGGCCAGCGCCCGATGGCTTGACGAAACCAGCCTTTTGCATCTCCTCCTCAAGCGCATCCTGCCGTGGCGTGCATAGGTCGAAGTCGCCGGTGTTGATCGCGCTCTGCGAATAAAACTCCGCCGCTGCACCGCCGACGAGGATGGGGCGTTGAAACCCCCGCTCGTGCATCGCCTCACTCACCCGCGCAAACAGGCGCAGCGCGGCTTCGAATTCGGGGCGATAGGCGGTCATAAGGAGGGTTTGGCGGATGCGGGGCAGATAGGGAAGAATTTTGGTTCACGCAGAGGCGCAGAGTTTCGCAGAGACGCAGAGGAGTTTGGGGTTATCGACTTGTCACCGTGGCATCATTGATAAAACTAGCACTAAGAGCTATAAAACTAAAGGTTATAGAGAGGGCCAGCGTTAAGATTTGCGAGGAAATCGACAATGAGCAAACAGGCTAAATCCCCCGCATTGGCGGTGGTGCATGAGATGATCGAAGATGCTTTTGCGGCTGGCACGTTGGGCAAAACGACGATGCGCGAATTCGACACAATGTGCCTGACCGAGTGCTGCCTGACCCGTTGTCGCCCGCCGACATTAAGGCATTGCGGACCCGCGAACTCGCCAGCCAGACCGTCTTTGCCCGCGTTTTGAATGTAACGCCGGGGCTGGTGAGCCAATGGGAGCGCGGGAGAAAAGCGCCCCAGCGGCGCAGCGCTCAAGCTGCTGACTTTGGTGGAGAAGAAGGGGATGATGGCGGTGGCTTGAGGGGGCTAATTAGTATTGTGTTCCCGGAACTCTCCGGAACTCTTGACGCTGGTATGAGGGACCAGCTCAACATTCATTCATCAGGTTCATCTTCTACTGGAGCGGCAGATTTTTTCGGATTATTGAAATCTGGGTGCTTGTCTCGGCCAAAAAAGCTGAAGTCTTTGTGGTCTTCTCCACTACTCCCAAGAAGCCTAGACGGATGCTCCAGAAAGCGCATTAATAAGCCGTCCTTTAGCCGTTTGCTCAAATCGATATCGTCCCCCATTTCGTCACGGTAGCCTGAATATGCCAATGCAGTGTTAGCTTTTGCTGCATAGTCCATCTGGAGCGCTTCAAGCGTAATATAGCGTTTGTTAGTGAAAATGAGCGCCCAAACAGCCGGTATCAAAATGAAAAATCTCACTAGCAGTAGGAGTGCATTCTCTTTCATTGCCAGAGTGTTAGTGCCATTCGTTCTGAAAATATTTTCAGCTATTGGCAGAATAAATATGGCTGCGTAAGCGACTATTGCCAATATAATCCCATAGAAAACATAGGAAAACCAATTTTGCTGGGTCTGCAGATGTTCTCGTTCAGATTTGTACGCACTAGCCAATCCCGCTTGTGTCGCGTTGTTCAAAATGCCGACAGCCTTTTGATTGGAAGCTTCTAAGCCATCAAGACTCGCTTCAGATTTGCGCTTTGCTTCGTCAGCCTGTGCAGCGGCAGTCACAGCTGCCGCCTCCCCTTTCAGGGCCATCGACAATGCCTTGTCAATCTCTTCTGCCTTGCCGCGAGCAGTCCGTACAAGTGCTTCAAGCGCATTCTGTGAAGAGTTTCCGCGTGCAAGTTTTTCGGCCAGCTTCGCGATATCTTCAATTTTCTTTTTGTCCGTTGCGATTACCTCGAGCGATTTTCCTAGACGGTCCTTTTCTTTATCCAAATCGTTGTTCTCTGATCTAACTTTTTCTAGGATATTTGTTGCTTCTTTCCCACTGAGCTGAGCGCGGTCTAAATCTGATTTATCGCTCTCACTTGTGAATTTTTAATCTCGGCTGTCTTGAATGCGCCGATACCAACAGCTTTGACCAGTCGCTCTTCAACCTCTACTAGCGACGGCAATATACTCTGTATGAAATTCTCGATGCCCGCATCAAGGCTCGGTTTGATACCCGCCACTAGTTCAATTGCCCGTTCAGGAACTATAGTCGGCGTCGAAGCGAGGTACTCAGGGTGTTTAAGAGATTTACGATCAACCATCCCCAACATTCTGCTGATATTTGCAAGCATTCGTCTTAGATGAGCAGGATGCATGCCGATGGCATGAGCCTCTAAAGCCGTTGTGTTATTTGCCGCAGCGCTATTTGCAACTGCCACTTTGCGCGCTTTTAGATTGGAAATCAGGGCATGATTCTCCCCGTTCACTGTTTGATCTAATGCATTGGGAGTTTATTTACAAGTAGGCCCGGAATTTCGGGAGTTACGGCACCAGTTTACTGGAGTTACGGTGCCAGTTTACTAACTGCCCTAAATCCCCGCCGCCTTACGCAGCGCCTCGTTGATCCGCGACTGCCAGCCTTTGCCGGTCGCGCGGAAGCGGTCGATTAGGTCGGCGTCGAGGCGCAATGTCACCTGCTTCTTGATTCCCTCCCTTCCCGGCGCGTCGCCGATGGGCGGGCGGCCGATGGGGCGGATGCCGTCTTTGGTCAGGACTCCGGTTGCCGGACGGATGACCTTGTTGCCGATGCGGATTCCGGGCGGCGGCCCACATCCTTCGAGCTCAGGGCTTCAGGGTGATCGGACTCGTGCAACCGACTTGAAACGGGCAAAATGAAAATCCCTGAGAGCGGCAGTCAGGAAGTAGGTTCACTTGCCGACCGTATGCCGTGAAAGCGGAGTACCCGGTTTGTCGTGGGGCGGTGAACTGAAAAACTTCTCAAAAGTGATTTCGCGCGAAGCTCGCGGTGCCGAAGGCGGCCGGAGGCCAACGGGCGAAGGAACGCGAAGGGGCGTCAGCCTGAAAGGCTATTCATCCTTTATAGCTGCAGGTAAATTTATATGTCAGGATTTTGAAGGCGCTTCGCGCGGGGTTTGCGCAACCCCTTCGCGCCTCTTCGCTCCTTCGCGTCTTCGCGCGAAATAATTTGGCGAGTGGTTTTGGGGTAGCGGGATTTGGCGTTGTGCGCGACCGATGGGGCAGAACCCCTCACCAACTACGCCTAGGCGCAAGCGCCAAGGCTTCGTATCCTCTCCCGCAAGGGGAGGGTTTTGGGCTTACTCCCTCTCTCCTTTAGGGGAGAGGGTTTGGTGTTACTTCGCCTTCGCCAGCATCCACCTTCGCCAAGGCTACGGCGGACAGGTCGGCGCCCCCGCCTACGCCAAGGGTTGACCTACGGTCGCCTACGGCTCGGCGGACAAACCCTTGCCTGCTTTCGCAAGCATGGGTTTGAGATAATGCCCGGTATATGACTTCGGCTCCTTCGCCACCTGCTCCGGAGTTCCCTCCGCGACAATCTCCCCGCCCTTGACGCCGCCTTCCGGCCCGAGGTCGATCACCCAGTCTGCGGTCTTGATGACGTCGAGATTATGTTCGATCACCACCACGCTGTTGCCCTGTTCGACCAGGCGGTGGAGGACTTCGAGGAGTTTGCGGACGTCCTCGAAATGCAAGTCCGGTGGTGGGCTCGTCCAATATGTAGAGCGTCTGGCCGGTGCTGCGGCGGCTGAGTTCCTTGGCGAGTTTGACGCGTTGCGCTTCGCCGCCTGATAATGTCGTTGCCTGCTGCCCGACCTTGACATAGCCAAGCCCGACCTCGGCCAGCATCGCCATCTTGTCGCGGATCGGGGGGACGGCCTTGAAGACCTCGACCGCGTCCTCGACCGTCATGTCGAGCACGTCGGCGATGCTGAGGCCCTTCCATTTGACCTCCAGCGTTTCGCGGTTGTAGCGTTTGCCGTTGCATTCCTCGCACGTCACATAGACGTCGGGCAGGAAGTGCATTTCGATCTTGATCAGGCCGTCGCCGCTGCAGGTTTCGCAGCGGCCGCCCTTGACGTTGAACGAGAAACGCCCCGGCTTGTACCCGCGCGCCGCGCTTTCGGGCAGCTGCGCGAACCAGTCGCGGATGTTGGTGAACGCGCCGGTATAGGTCGCGGGGTTCGACCGCGGCGTGCGGCCGATGGGCGACTGGTCGATGTCGATCACCTTGTCGCAATGTTCGAGGCCGGTGATCTTGTCATGCGCGCCCGCGATGACGCGCGCGCCGTTCAGTTGCCGCGCCGCCGAGGCGTAGAGCGTGTCGATGGTGAAGCTCGACTTGCCCGAACCCGACACGCCGGTGATGCAGGAGAAGGTGCCGAGCGGGATGCTCGCGGTGACGTTTTTCAGGTTGTTGGCGCGGGCGTTGTGGACGGTGAGCTTCTTCTTGTTGCCCTTGCGCCGCGTCTTGGGGACCGCGATTTCGCGGGTGCCGTTGAGATAATCGGCGGTGAGCGATCTTGGCCTTGAGGATCGTGCTCCAGCGTGCCTTCGGCCATCACCGTGCCGCCGTGGACGCCAGCGCCGGGGCCGAGATCGACCACCCAGTCGGCGGTGCGGATCGCGTCTTCGTCATGTTCGACGACGATGACGGTGTTGCCGAGGTCGCGCAGCCGGCGGAGCGTCGCGAGCAGGCGGTCATTGTCCTTCTGGTGCAAGCCGATGCTGGGTTCGTCGAGGACGTAGAGCACGCCCGACAGGCCGCTGCCGATTTGCGACGCGAGGCGGATGCGCTGGCTCTCGCCGCCGGACAAGGTGCCGCTGGTGCGGTCGAGGTTGAGATAATCGAGGCCGACATTGTTGAGGAAGCCGAGCCGTTCGTTGATTTCCTTGAGGATCGCCTTGGCAATCTGCTGCTGCTGATTGGTCAGCGTCTGGTCGACATTGCCGAACCAGACGAGCGCATCGCCGACGCTCATTTTGGTTGGGGTGGCGATGTCGACGCCAGCGATCTTGACGCTGAGCGCTTCGGGTTTGAGGCGCGCGCCGTGGCAGGTTTCGCACGGTTGCGAGGTCTGGTATTTGCGACAGTTCCTCGCGCATCCACGCGCTGTCGGTTTGCAGCAGGCGGCGGTTGAGGTTGCCGATGACGCCCTCGAACGCCTTGCGCACCGTATATTCCTTGCGCCCGTCCTTGAAGGTGAGTTCGACCGGCAGCCCGCCGGTGCCGTGGAGGATGATGAGCTTCTGGTCGGGGAGCAGATCCTCCCACGGGGTGTCGAGGTTGAAGTCGTAGGCCTTGGCGAGGCTGGACAGCACCTGCATATAATAAGGGCTGGGCGGGTTGGATTTCGCCCACGGCACGACCGCGCCCTTCTTGAGGCTGAGATGTTCGTTGGGGACGACAAGCTGCGGGTCGAACTCCTGCCGCTCGCCAAGGCCGTCGCAATCGGGGCACGCGCCTTGCGGGGCGTTGAAGCGAGAACAGCCGCGGCGCGATTTCGGCGATGGTGAAGCCGCTGACCGGGCAGGCGAATTTTTCGGAGAAGACGATGCGGTTGGCGGGGAGGCCGGTGCCTTTCATGCTCGCCTCGCCGCTTCGGGGCTGCTTCGGGGACGGTCGCGCATCTCGGCATCGCGACTCGTGCACCGTCCCCGCGAGGCTCTCCGCTTGGGCAGCCGCCTGAAGTCGCCCGCGCTTCGCCAAATGCGCTCGGCACCAGTTCGGCGACCGTCCCATCGGCCAGATCGACGAACGCCAGCCCGTCGGCCAGCTTCAACGCCGCCTCGAAACTTTCGGCCAGACGCTGCTGGATACCGTCCTTGACGACGATGCGGTCGACCACGACCTCGATGTCATGCTTGTATTTCTTGTCGAGCGCGGGGGCTTCTTCGATGGGGTAGAATTCGCCGTCGATGCGGACGCGCGTGTAGCCCGAGCGCTGCCACTCGGCGAGTTCCTTGCGATATTCGCCCTTGCGGCCTTGAACGGCAGGCGCGAGCAGGAAAGCGCGGGTGCCCTCGGGCAGCGCCATCACGCGGTCGACCATCTGGCTGACGGTCTGCGCGGTGATCGGCAGGCCGGTCGCGGGCGAATAGGGGATGCCGACGCGCGCCCAGAACAGGCGCATATAGTCGTAGATTTCGGTCACGGTCGCGACCGTCGAGCGCGGGTTGCGCGACGTGGTTTTCTGCTCGATGGAGATCGCAGGGCTGAGAGCCCTTCGATATGCTCGACATCGGGCTTCTGCATCATTTCGAGGAACTGCCGCGCATAGGCCGACAGCGACTCCACATAGCGCCGCTGCCCCTCGGCATAGATGGTGTCGAACGCGAGGCTCGATTTGCCGCGACCCGACAGCCCGGTAATCACGATCAACTTGATCGCGCGGCAGGTCGATATCGACGCCCTTGAGATTATGCTCGCGCGCACCGCGCACCTTGATGTGGGTGAGTGACATGTTCGGCGTTGTTCCAGATTTGTTCTAAAAGCGCAAGAGGGCGCGGATGCTTCGAAAATGGCGCGTCCGGCGAAGATTTTACAAGGCAGGGTTTCACCCGAACTTGCGAAATCTCGCAAATGCAGCATAATGGAGCAAAAGAGAGGGTCGTGTCGTTATACATCTGAACCGATTGATGGACGAGATTTTGACCAAATATTCTGCCTTCCTGCCGCTGCTTCTCGCCACCGCGCCTGTTTTTGCGCAGGAGGGTGTTGCGCCTGTTTCTTCCATCCAGCCAATGTTCAAATCGGGCACTGGCGATGGCACCGTTGCGCTCCCGGTCTATGTGAAGCCGCCCCGGCCGCAAATTGATTGCGCTTCGCTCGGTCTTTCGGCCAAGGCGATTTCTTATGGCTATTATGGCACGCCTGCTTCGCCGAAGCAGCTTCTCGATGGCAAATTGTTCACGACCGCCGTTGAAAAATACCGCAACTATTACTGCGTATATGGCCGCAATGCCGGTCCCGCAGTTATCGTCATCGTCGATTTCGCCAAGCATAGCCGCGAACCGCGTCTCTACCGCGTCGATCTGCGTGACGGCGACGGGCTCGACCGGCCGATCGTCGTGGCGCATGGCATCGGTTCTGACCCCGATCAGGACGGCTATGCGACGGTATTCAGCAATGTCTATAACAGCCTGTCCTCGTCATTGGGCGCGGCCATCGGGGCGGAACGCTATGTCGGGCAGAATGGCCTGTCGCTTCGGCTTGACGGGCTGGAGCCGAGCAACAACCAGATGCGGATGCGCGATATCGTCGTGCACAGTTACCAGCCCGAACGGCGGCGCTATTTCAATGCCGAATATATCGCCAATAAGGGACGCCCTGGCTCGAGCGAAGGCTGTTTCGTGGTCGAACCCGACAAGCGCGAGTGGATAATGGATACGCTTGAAAATGGCGGGTTCATCTATTCGGGATATAGCGGCGAATTGCCAAAGCCGATCATGCCGGTGCCGAACGCGAATGTGACCTTTGCGCAAGGAACGGGCGCTACTCCGGCGTCGGCTTGCAGCCGAGTTCAGGGGCGGCTTCGGAAACACCCTCCGGAACGCCCGGTAGCCAGCCCACAGTCCCCATATCGCCAGCGCCAACAGCACAACAGCGATAACCAGGGCGGCGACCGGGTTGGCAAAAGCGAGCACAAGCAGGCCGCCAGTCGCGACATCTTCGACGGTCGAAACCACGACATTGCTGAACGGTTCTGGGCTGGTATTGACCGCAGCGCGCGCGGTGGACTTGGTCGCATGGCTCGCCAGCGCCGCGCCGCCGCCGAGCAGGAAGGCGATCACCTGCCATGTCGGGTCAGAGCTATCGACCACCGCCAGCGCCAGCAATGCGCCGCCGACGGGGCGGACCAACGTGTGCAGCCCGTCCCAGATCGAATTGAGCCACGCAATTTTGTCGGCGAAAAACTCGGCGACTGCGCCAATTGCGCTGATGCCGAGCACCCACGGGTTCGCCAGCACATCGAGCATGGCCAGATTTTCGGGCAGCGGAACAATGTTGAAATGCATCGCAAGCCCAGTGGCGAATATCGTCAGGTAAAAGCGCCAGCCCGAGAGCAGGCTGAGGCTGCCGGCGAGGCCCAGTATTTCGATGATGCCCATATATGTGCCTCCGATGGCGAGGCTGCCACGTTATCGGCTTGGCGCAATATCGACGGGCCAGACTTTACATTGGATATGCTGCGCGCCGTGAGTGCAGGGACGGCGCGCAGCAATTCAATTGGCCCCTCTCCCATTGGGAGAGGATACGAAGCCTTAGCGCTTGCGCTTAGGCAAAGTTGGTGAGGGGTTCTGCGCTATCGATAAGGCACGGACCCTCACCCAGCTACAGCTAGGCGACAAGTCGCCAAGCTTTCGCAACCCTCTCCCAATGGGAGAGGGATTTGTTACCGGCGGCGTCCGGCCTTGCGGGGACGAAAGCTTGGATCGCGGGTGACGCTGACGTCGCGCTGGATCTGGCCGTCGGTGCGGACGACAGTCGCCGGCGGTTGTAAACCTGCTCGCCGTCGCGCGTGACGTTGCGCTCGCTTTCGCGCCCGGTTTCGGTCTTGCGGCCATAAGCGTCATATTCATAGGCGCGGCCCTTTTTGTCGGTCGGCTGCCGGTGGTGGTCCAGCCGTCCTCGGTGCGGGTGCGGTCATATTCGTAGGACCGTGTCTTGCCGTTAAAGCCGGTTTGCGATCCGCTGCCGCTGACGCCGTTTTCGGTTTTAGTGCGTTCGCGGTGACGCGTCGCGGTGGCACCGTCGCTGTTGCGCGTGGCGGTGGCATCGACCGTCCGCGTGCCATTGTCGCGGGTCACTGTCTTGGTTGCGGTACCTTTGGGCTTTTCGATTGTCGTCGTCCGGCTGGTCTGGGCGCTGGCCGAGGCAGCCAATGCCAATGCGGCCAACGGCAAAATGATCAGATGTTTCATGTCCATTCTCCTTGCGATTTAAAGGGGGAGGGCGATTTTCCCTGCTCCTGAAACCGAAACGAATGGCAAGCTAAAACCCTTCGATTTTAATTCCTGCCCGGCACGGGGTAGGGGCTGACCGCCGCAGGCATGGTGGAGGGGCAACCGCCGCATAGCTCGCGCTTTCGGCGCACGTTCCCCTCCGTCACGCGCTTCGCGCGCGCCACCTCCCCGGTTCGGGGAGGCAATTACTCTGTTTCGTTCAGCCGCGCCTGCCGCCGTTCGCGCAGGGCTTGCAGCATCGCTGCGCGTTCTTCGGGCGACGCGTTGCGCAGCGCTTCTCGCCTTTCCAGCCGTTCTCTCGCGGCGTTCGACTGCGGCCTTGCGCCAGGCTTCCTTGGCCGCGGGGTCGGCATCTTTGTGCGAGTTCGCGCATTGCAGTGCGGACGTCTTGACGGCTTGCCTCGCCCGAGCGGACCATTTGCCGGACTTCCTTGCGCGCGACGACCAAGCCGTTCGCGCGGGGCGAGTTTGGCAAATTCGGGGTCGTCCCGAAGGTTGGTAACGCGGTTGACGACCGCCATGCTTCCGGTAGCCGGAGGTTGAGCGGCCACGACTGCTTCGACCGGCTTCGCATTCAGCCAATATCCGCACTTTTGGTTTTGCTATCGGTGCAGGCGTTTCGACGATTTTCGCCTCGACCAGCGCCTCGCTGACCCCGGGCACATACACCGGATCGCCGAAAAAGCCTGCGGCTGCTGCCGTGGCGGTGGCCAACGAGAAGGTCCCGACGATGCCGATTATTCTGCCCGTACGCCGCCATGGGCTTGCGCGGCGCGGGCGCGACGATGGCAACGGCGACGGCAGCGACATTCACGCCGGTATCGCCACCGGCAATCCGCGCCATCAGCCGGTCGGAAAAGCCTTGCGGCACCGGCTGGCACGATATAGGCATCGAGCGCCTTTTCGATCTCGGGGGAAAAGGCAGGTTCGGCCATCATTGCGCTCCAGCCACACCCTTGCGCTCGACGCAGCCCTTTAGCGAGGTGCGTGCACGGAACAGCAAGGATTCAAAGGCTTTCAATTGCATTTCCATCGTCTCCGCCGCACCCTGGTTCGGCGCTTCTTCATAATAAGTCAGGATCACCGCCGCGCGCTGCCTGTCCGGAAGCGCTTCGATACAATCCTTCACCGCTTTGCCCACTTCGACCGATTCGATCTGGCGGTCGGCAAGCGGGCTTTCGTCTGCGCGCTCGGGCACTTCCTCGTCGCTGGTAAAGCGTTTGCGACGGAGGCGGTCGAGGCATTGGTTGACCGTAACTTTTTTCAGCCACGGCGCGATTCCGGGCCCGCCTGCGTTCCAGCGGTCGGCGTGATTCCAGAGCTTTAGCAGCGACTCCTGCGCCACATCCTCTGCCTCGGCTGCGTCGCCAAGCATCCGGTAGGCAACCCGCCACACCAGTTGGGCATGACGGTCGGCGGCAAGGCGCATGGCGCCGTGGTCGCGCGCCGCAATGCGGGCAACCAGCTCATCGTCATTCTCTATAGCCGGTTTGACCGCTTGCTGCATTCGGAACACCTGAAAAACCGAAGTTCGCCGATAATACGCATGTAACGCAAAAACCCTTCGAAAAAATTTCGCAGCCAGTTTAACCGCCGGATTATGTTTCCGCTTCTAAGCTGTGTCTAATCATGCTTGTTAGGCGGCATGCCTTCAGAAACCACTCCCCCACCCGTCGCTACCCCCGCCGCGACGATGGTCATTTTCCGCGAAAACCCCGATGGCGGCGCGCCGCTGATCCTGATGGTCGAGCGGATCAAGGCGATGGCTTTTGCTGGCGGTGCTGCGGTATTTCCCGGCGGCAAGGTCGACGCTGCGGATTTTGATTATGCCGAAATGCTGGGCGGGCCATTGCCGCTTGATGAAGCAGCGGCGCGGCTGGCGGCGATCCGCGAGACGATTGAGGAAGCGGGGCTGGCGTTGGGACTGGCGGGCGTTACTGATCCAGCCGATTGCGATGTTGCGAGAGCCGAACTCCACAATGGCGACAGTCTGCAAGCCATCTGCAATCGCCACAATTGGACTCCCGATTTCGAGCAATTGGTGCCTTGGTCGCGCTGGCGACCGCCTGGATTCGAAGGCGCGATCCGTGTGTTCGACACGCGCTTCTACTTGGTTGATGCAGGTAAAAGCGCTCCATTGGCGACTGTTGACCACACCGAAAATCGGGCGTTGTTCTGGGCGAGCGCGGCGGACGTTCTGCAAAAAGCCGACAAGGGCGAAGTGAAGATCATCTTCCCGACACGGCGCAATCTGGAACGGCTGGCGATGTTCGGCAATTTCGATGCTGCCGCAGCACACGCTGCCGAACATCCGGTTTCAACGGTGCTAACTTATGTGGACAAGCGCGAGGACGGCAACTGGCTGTGCATCCCGGATGGGCACGGATATCCGGTTGTCGCTGAAGCCTTCGACACCGCGATGCGCGGGTGAACAACATATCGCACCCTGGCTTGTCGGAAGCAAGCTGGCGGGCAAGGCGTTTCTCCTGCGCTAAACGAAGTGCTTCGAGGCAGCATACGGTACCCAAATGGCGGTCGCGTCAATCCTCAGCCGCAATCGTAACGACCAGCCCGTCGAGTGCATCGCTGACCGGAATCTGGCACGACAGGCGCGAGTTTTCGTCGCGGTGGTCGGTGCTGTCGAGCAGGTCGTTCTCGTCCTCGCCCATCGCTGGCAGTCTTGTCGGCAAAGGCCGGGTCGATATGCACATGGCAGGTCGCGCACGAACAGCAACCGCCGCACAAGGCCAGCAATTCGTCAAAGCCATTGTCGCGGATGACTTCCATCAGCGAAAGGCCGCTTTCTGCCTCGACTTCGCGGCCTGCGCCGTCGCGTGAGATAACCGTGATTTTTGTCATGAAACGATCCCCGAAACCTTGAACTTGCGCGCCTGATAAGTGCGCAGGCGCGCAATGTGAAGCCCCTAAATTGATGGGGATAAGTGATGCGCCGCCCTTGGCCAAAGCGCATGCGACGCTTATGTCGCTGCCCAGCAGAATCAGAAAGTGCATCCATGTCAGAAAATCGCCACGCGCCCGTCATCATCATTGGCTCCGGCCCGGCAGGCTACACCGCCGCCGTCTACGCCGCGCGCGCCAACCTTTCGCCGATGATTATCACCGGCGTCGAAATCGGCGGGCAGTTGATGACGACCACCGATGTCGACAACTGGCCGGGCGATGACGCCGGCGTGATGGGCCCCGAACTGATGGAGCGGATGCGCAAACATGCCGAACGCTTCGGCACGCGAATCGAGAATGATTATATCGAGAAGGTCGATTTTTCGAAGCGGCCGTTTACGCTGACCGGCGGCGCGGGCGATTATACCGCCGACGCGGTGATCATCGCGACGGGTGCCAGCGCGCAATATCTGGGACTGCCGAGCGAGACCGCGTTCATGGGCAAGGGCGTTTCGGCCTGCGCGACCTGCGACGGGTTTTTCTATCGCAACAAGCCGGTCGCGGTCATCGGCGGCGGCAATACGGCGGTGGAGGAAGCGCTCTATCTCGCCAATATCGCCAGCCATGTGACGTTGGTGCACCGACGCGACAAGTTGAAGGCCGAGAAAATCCTGCAAGACCGCCTGTTCGCGCGCGAAGCCGAGGGCAAGGTTACCATCAAGTGGAACCATAGGCTCGACGAAGTGCTTGGCGACGCATCGGGCGTCACCGGAATGCGCATCGCAGCGACGGACGGCAGCGGCACCGAGGACATCGAACTCCACGGCGTCTTCATCGCTATCGGCCACAAGCCCAACACCGGCATTTTCGAAGGCCATCTCGACATGGCAGGCGGCTATATCAAGGTGCGCGGCGGGGCCGAGGGTCAGGCGACCGAAACCAGCGTGCCGGGCGTTTTTGCCTCAGGCGACGTGATGGACCATATCTATCGCCAAGCCGTGACCAGCGCAGGCACCGGCTGCATGGCCGCGCTTGATGCCGAGCGGTTTATCGATGCGAACGCTTAAGCCCTCGCTGGCATGAACCTGCTGTTACGCAGCAAGGCTGCGGAGATGATCGGCATCAGGATTGCGACCGGGGAAATTTCCATCGCGGTTACTGCCCATGCGGCTGATCGGGTTGGCGTAGAGCGCTTTGAAACCGTCCATTTCTTTGGCCAGCGCGGCGATTTCTGCGGCGGACTTGCCCGCTTCGTTGGCCTGCTTGAGCACAATACGGGTATATTCGTCCATGAAGGTGTAGTTGGTGAAATAGAGATACAGCTCCCACGCGGCGACATAAAAGACGGTCGCAATCGCGGCGATACCAAAGCCGACGACCATCGCCTTGCCGAATTTGATAACGCCGCCCAGTTCGACATCGCGATAGCGTTTCATGCCGATGAAAACGAAGGTCAGCGCGATGATCATCGACGAAAATCCCGCGACCATGCCGCCGGTGCCGCCTTCGGGGAACAGCATCATTGCAACGCGCATGAGTAACGCGACGGTGACGCCTGCGATGACGCCGTAAACGACTATAATTCTGCCCATCAATTTTCTCCCTGATAGTGTGGATGCCACGGAGAATAAGGCGGCGCAATGGACGATAAGTCTATCGCCCAAAAGGGTGATTTGCGTGAAATCGCCCGAATTTATGGCAGTATATCGAGCGCGCGCGCTTTGCCGATGGCCTGCGTCCGGCTGGCGACCTCAAGCTTCTCGTACAACCGGGCGACATGCGTTTTGACGGTGTTGGGCGAAATGTCGAGGCGGCGGGCAATCACCTTGTTGGCATGTCCCGCCGCCAGCATTTCGAGCACCTCGCATTCGCGCGCGCTAATCCCGAGCGAAGCGATGGCTGCGTCGTTGCGGGCATAGGCGACGCGTGGCTGTCGCCGTCAGCCGGTTGCCGACCCAAATACCCAGCAGCGACGAACACCATCGCGATCAGGCGACATAAAATTCGGTCGACCACGCATGGACCGCATGTTTGTAATCGAGCCATTCAAGCATGAAGGCCAATGCGGCAAGCGCCAAGCCATAAGCGAGCATCAACCTCCACATCGTTCCAATAAATCATGCGCCGATGCCGCGAAGCAAGATGCGCTGTTGCATCCGAAAACTGTATCATATAGCCAATACAGTCGGATGGAGGGATTTTGAATGGCATTTGATCCGGCGGTCGAAACCGCGCGCTATATTGACAGGCTTGGCCCAGAGGCTTTGGCGAAGGCGGCGGACTATACTTCGGCGACGCACTGGATGCTGCTGTGGGGGCTTGTCGTTTCGGCGCTGGTCACTTTGGTCATTGTGCGACTGGGGTTGTTGGAACGCGTTTCGGCAAAGCTGGAAAAGCGCGGCTGGGCGCTTCGGACCTTGCTGGTGTGCGTCACCTTTTTCCTGATTTCCGCGCTGATCACCCTGCCATGGGGCATTTATCAGGAATGGGGTTTCGAAAAATCCTATGGCCGCACCAGCCAGCCTCTGTCAGACTTCCTGACGCAAGACGCGATCGGAATTGCGATGTCGAGCCTGTTGGGCGGGCTGTTCTTCCTCGGCGTTTATGCGCTTATCCGCCGGACGGGCAGGACACTGGTGGCTATGGTCGGGCGGGCTGACCGCATTCGCGGCTGCGGCAACCATATTGCTCTCGCCGGTGCTGATCGAGCCGATTTTCAACGACTATAAGCCGGTACCCGATGGCCCGGTCCGGACCGCGCTCCTCAAGATGGCGGACGAAGCTGGCATTCCGCATGACCGCTTGTTGATGTTCGATGGCTCGCGCCAGTCGAACAATTTCACCGCCAATGTGTCGGGCGTTTTCGGGACTCGGCGCGCATCGCGATTTCCGATGTGGCGATGAAGCAAGCTTCGCTCGACGAGGTGAAGGCCGTGACCGGGCATGAAGTCGGCCATTATGTCCTAGGCCATATCTGGCGCATTGTTGTTCCTCTTTGCCGGTCTGGCGATGCTCGGCTTTTTCCTTGCCGACCGGCTGTTCGGACGCGTGGCCGCATTGTTCGGCAGCAAAGCGCAAGTCGGCGATCCCGAAGGCTTGCCGGTGCTGCTGTTCGTCGTTTCGGTGTTCGCGTTACTGGCCCAACCGGCGCTGAACAGCGTTACCCGCATTGGCGAAAGCGATGCCGACGCTTATTCGCTGCGGACGGTCAACTTGCCCGATGCGTTGGCAGCGGCGTTGGTCAAGACCGCCGAATATCGCTACCCGCGCCCGTCGGCGTTGCGAGGAAGCCGCCTTTTACTCGCACCCTTCGGTCGAACGCCGCGTGCGCCGCGCGATGGAATGGAAGGCGAAGCAGATGAAGAAAGCGAGGCGCGCTAGGCCGCCGCTTTCTTCTCCAGCCGGAATTTGTGGAGCAGCGGTTCGGTGTAGCCGTTGGGCTGCGCGACGCCTTCGAAGATCAGCGCGCGTGCAGCCTTGAAGGCGATGCCATCGGGGGTCAGCTTTTCGTAAAGCGGGTCGCCCGCATTCTGCGCATCGACCTTTGCCGCCATTTTGGTAAGCGCCGCGTCGACCTGTGCTTCGGTCGCAATGCCGTGGAGCAGCCAGTTGGCGATATGCTGCGACGAAATGCGCAGCGTTGCGCGGTCTTCCATCAGGCCGATGTCATGGATGTCGGGCACCTTTGAACAGCCGACGCCCTGATCGATCCAGCGGACGACATAGCCCAGATATGCCTTGCGCGTTGTTTTCGAGTTCCTGGGTGACTTCCTCGTCGGACCAATTGTGGCCGACGGGCGCGACGGGAATGGTCAGCAGCGCGTCAAGCTTTCAACCGTAAGCCCTGAGCCTGTCGAGGCCTTTCGGCGAGGTGTTCGACGGCTCACACGCGGTTTGGGCTGAGCTCCGCCTGCCGCGCGAACACATCAAATTGATGATAGTGCATCGCGTGCAATGTCGCAGCGGTCGGCGAGGGCACCCAGGCGGTATTCGCGCCAGCCTTGGGGTGGCCGATCTTCTGCGCCATCATGTCGCGCATCATGTCGGGTGCGGCCCACATGCCCTTGCCGATCTGCGCCTTGCCCGAAAGGCCGCAGGCGAGACCGATCTGCACATTGCGCGCTTCATAGGCCTGAATCCACGACGAGCTTTTCATGTCCGCCTTGCGGATCATCGGGCCAGCCTGCATCGCGGTGTGCATCTCGTCGCCGGTGCGGTCGAGGAAGCCGGTGTTGATGAACACGATGCGGTCCTTCACCGCATGGATGCACGCGGCGAGATTGGCGCTGGTGCGGCGTTCCTCGTCCATGACGCCGACCTTGATGGTGTGGCGCGCAAGGCCGAGCACATCCTCCACCGCATCGAACAGGGCGTTGGTGAACGCGGCCTCTTCGGGACCGTGCATCTTGGGCTTGACGATGTAGATCGACCCCGCGCGGCTGTTGCGGTGCGGTGCCGAGGCCCATCAGGTCGTGCAGCGCGCAAAGCGAGGTGAACAGCGCGTCGAGGATGCCTTCGGGCGCTTCGCTGCCATCGGGCAGCAGTAATCGCCGGATTGGTCATCAGATGCCCGACATTGCGCACGAACATCAGGCTGCGCCCGGGCAGCGTCAGTCCGTCATATTCGCGGTCTGCATCGAGCGCGCGGGTCATGGTCCTTCCGCCCTTGTCGAACGACGCAACCAGATCGCCGCGCATCAGGCCCAGCCAGTTGGTGTACGCCGCGACCTTGTCCTCGGCATCGACTGCAGCGACCGAATCTTCCAGATCGACGATCGTGGTCAGCGCGGATTCGAGGATGACATCGGCAATGCCGAGATCGTCGGTCGCCCCGATCGGGTGCGCTGGATCGACCACTATCTCGATGTGCAGGCCATTCTGCTTGAACAGATAGCGTTGCTTGGTGCCATCGGATGTCTTTGCAACAAAATGCGGGGCGTGTTGACCGTCTAAAGCAGCCTCCCACCTGGGGATGGTTTCGTTCAAAAAATGCCGTGCATAAGCGACGACCGCAGCACCGCGCGCCGCATCATAGCCGCCGGGCTTGGCCGGAGCTGCGTCGAGCACATCGGTGCCGTAAAGCGCATCGTACAGACTTCCCCACCGCGCATTGGCGGCGTTGAGGACGAAACGGTCGTTGAGCGACGGCACAACAAGTTGCGGCCCGGCCATCGTGGCGATTTCGGCATCGACATTCTGCGTGCCGATGGCAAAGGGCGCTGGCTCGGGGACCAGATAGCCGATTTCGCGCAAATACGCCTGATAGGCGGGCATATCGTTGATCGGACCGGGATTGGCGGCGTGCCACGCATCCAGCTTGGCCTGAATCTCGTCGCGCTTTGCCAGCAAGGCGCGGTTCAGCGGCACGAAGCGCGCCAAGATATCGGCCAGCCCCTGCCACAGATGATCGGTGCCTACCCCTGTTTCGGGTAGCGCACGGGTTTCAACAAAGCGCGCCAGCTCTTCTGCAACTTGCAGGCCCGCGCGGGTAACATATTCGGTCATTATTTCGGCTCCAGTGAAACTTGGTGCCCGGGGAGATGTTTTATTATTGGCAACGCCCTAGCGGGACTTTCGGCGGTGCAAAAGCGTTAATTTTGCTGATAGGCGCAATCAAATGAAACTGGCGAAACATCTAGTCGAAAAGCCTTGGGGGCGAACTGATATCCCAGCCCAGTTCGGCGACATAAACGGTCGCCGGATCGGCGAGATCTGGTATGAGGCACCCGACGGACGGCCGCTGCCGATCCTCGTCAAATGGCTTTTCACGTCCGAAAAACTGTCGATTCAGGTCCATCCAAATGACGATCAAGCCCGAGCGCGCGGGCTGCCGTCTGGCAAGGAAGAATGCTGGTATATCGTCGATGCCGAACCCGGTGCCGTGCTGGGCATGGGAACGACACAGCCGCTGAACAGTGCCGAACTCCGCGCCGCATCGCTATCGGGCGAGATCGAGCAATTGATGGATTGGAAGCCGGTCAAAGCAGGCGATTATTTCTACATCCCGGCAGGTACCGTGCACGCCATTGGCGCTGGCATCACGCTCGTCGAAGTGCAGCAATATGCCGATATCACTTACCGGCTTTACGATTATGGCACGGCCACGCGAATTGCATCTGGACGACGGCGTCGCCGTATCAACAGCGGCCCCTTATGCCGATATCCGGTCGGGAAAAGCGCTGGGTAACATGTCGCTGGTTGATGGCCCGCATTTCTGGCTGTCGCACATCGACGATAGTGCCGCGTTAAATTTGCTCCCAACCGATTTGTCCGATGTGGTTGGTGCCGCTGGAAGGCGAGTGGATGACGCCTTTCGGAAGGGCAGTCGTTGGCGAATGCTTTTTGCTGGATGCGCTGGCCGAAATTACGATGTTGCCGGGTAGCCGAGCACTATTTGCGGGAAACAAACGATTGCCAGTATAACTTTTGGTTAATTGCAAGTTCACTCATTATAATTATTGTCACTGACCGACCTGATTGTTAATTGGCGCGTATAACCGTGTACGAAATAGCATAAGGCTGATAAGGGGATATTGATGGACGACAGGCTCGCCATTGCCGTTATTTTAGGCATTGGACTGGTGACTACAGTGGCTTATCTGGTTGTCCGCTACAGAGAAAAACGTCAGGCGTTCAAATTGCGCCAGTCGGGACGTGGAAAAAGCGCTTCACACATTCCCGCGGAATGAAAAAGTCCTAGATAATTTTTGCGGCGATGATCGCTCCTGCGTCAGCGCGCTGAACCAGAATTGCCGTATTCAAATTGTCTTTGGAAACAGTGGGCAATTTGAAACTTGCAGGTTGCCCGCGCCATTCTCCGACTTGCGACAATGATCTAACGATATTCTTGTGCGGCAATGTCCGTCCGGTATTTTCGCCCGAACGAATGGCGACATTGTGGACTCGGGGATCGTAGCGAACCAGCCAGACGGTGGCCATACCCGACCCTTTGCCGAGCTTTAATATACCCTGCTCGACTGTGATTGCCGGACCGCCCGAGATCGGCTTTGCCGAAGCGATACTTGCTGCAAGTTCGCCGCGCTTGATGCCGGTAATAACGGTCTGGCCGTTGATGATGATTTGCGGCGTGGCAACATTCGCGTTGCCCAGCGCATGGGCATAATCATATTGCCGCTGGGTATAGGCCTTGTCCGCAAATATATCTTTCCACCCCAACCGGTCCCAATAGGTGACGGCAAAGCTGAGCGCGATGACACCCGGCTTGATCCGCCACGGCGTTCAGCGCCGCATTGGCCGGTGGGCAGGATGAACATCCCTGGCTTTGATATAACTCAACAACAACGGGATTGGCGGCCGTTGGAGCCGCCGTCGGCGTTTTAGCTTCGGCCTTTGCGACCATGTCGGGTTGCTGCTGGCATGCTGCCAATGCGAGGCCAAGTGAGAGCAATGCGAGAGCAGAATGAGGTTTCATCGGCGGTTTCCTGAGCAGGGCGCGGACAGGGAAAAAAGGGAGGCTAAACCCTGTCCGCAATCGTAGGTTCGCTGACGAACGTCGGAAAGTTACCGGATCATTCGGGGTATTTCTGCGCCATCCATTTCAGCGATTCGAGGCAAAGTTGCTCAAGCACGCCCTCGTCAATGTCGCTTAGCCGCTTGATGTAGAGGCATGACTTGCCGGTTTTATGCTTGCCCAGCTTCTCCATCAGTTCGGCATGGCCGTCAAAACCATCCAAAAGGTAAAGCACCGTATTCGCCTTGCGCGGTGAAAAGCCGATGCGCGCCATATCGCCCTCGTGGCCGCTATCATATTTATAGTGATAGCTGCCAAAGCCGATGATTGATGGCCCCCACATTTTCGGTTTGTGTCCCGAAAGTCTCTCCATCATCGCTGTAATCTTTTTCGCGTCGTCGCGTTGCCGTTCGTCGGCGACGGCCTCGATAAAATCGGCAACGCTAACCGGCGTGGCTTTGGTTTTCAGCTCATATTTGGCCATAATCGAGTTTCCTGCTGCAACCAGCTTATCGCCTTGCCGCCGCCTGTCCAGACTGCTAGCCGCGCCGCGATAGTTCAATGGAAAGTGGTCTCATGAAAGATTCGGTCAAAAAAGTCGTGCTCGCTTATTCGGGCGGCTTAGACACCAGCGTCATCCTGAAATGGTTGCAGGTCGAATATGGCTGCGAGGTGGTAACCTTCACCGCCGATTTGGGGCAGGGCGAAGAGCTTGGGCCGGCACGCGAAAAAGCGGTGCTGATGGGCGTTCCGGATCATCACATCTACATCGACGATCTGCGTGAAGAATTCGTGCGTGATTTCGTCTTCCCGATGATGCGTGCCAACGCGCGCTATGAAGGCGACTATCTGCTCGGTACGTCGATTGCGCGGCCCCTGATTTCCAAGCGCCTGATAGAGATTGCGGCGGAAACCGGCGCCGATGCCATCGCGCATGGCGCGACCGGCAAGGGCAACGACCAGGTGCGGTTCGAGCTGTCCGCCTACGCGCTGAACCCGGATATCAAGGTGATCGCACCGTGGCGCGAATGGGACCTGACCAGCCGCACGCGGTTGATCGAATGGGCGGAGCAGCATCAGATTCCGGTGCCCAAGGACAAGCGCGGCGAGAGCCCGTTTTCGACCGATGCGAACCTGTTGCACACATCGTCCGAGGGCAAGGTACTCGAAGATCCGTGGGATGAAACCCCGGATTATGTCTATTCGCGTACGGTCAATCCCGAGGATGCACCCGACACGCCCGAATATATTACCGTCGATTTCGAAAAGGGCGACGGGGTTGCGCTGAACGGAGAAGCGATGTCGCCCGCGACCCTGCTCGCAGCGCTCAACGAACTTGGCCGCAGGCATGGCATTGGCCGCCTCGATCTCGTCGAAAACCGCTTCGTCGGCATGAAATCGCGCGGCATGTATGAAACGCCAGGCGGGGAAATTTACGCCCGCGCGCATCGCGGCATCGAAAGCATCACGCTCGACCGCGGCGCGGCACATCTGAAAGACGAGCTGATGCCGAAATATGCCGAGCTCATTTACAATGGCTTCTGGTTCTCGCCCGAGCGCGAGATGTTGCAGGCCGCCATTGATCACAGTCAGGAGCATGTTGCGGGTACGGTAAGGCTCAAGCTTTACAAGGGCTTGGCAAGCGTCGTTGGCAGGAAATCGCCGAACAGTCTGTATAGCGAAAAGGTCGTGACCTTTGAGGACGATGCCGGTGCCTATGACCAGAAGGATGCCGCTGGTTTTATCAAACTGAACGCATTGCGGCTGAGGCTGCTAGGCCAGCGCAAAACCTAAGCCAAGGGGACTGTCCCAAGCGAAGCGCCGTGGACTGTCCCAGTGACGTCATGCTAAACGGTTAGCTTAAGGGACAGTCCCCGTGCGGGGACAGTCCCCGTAGGGCGGACAGTTTTCGTCCAAATCTCAAATCTCACCGTTTCTTTAACCAATTTCCGCTAACAAAACGTCGTGAAAAGTCGCGTCGTCAATGCCGCCGATCCCCGGCCCGTGTCCGCCGTCAGCACTGCTGTCGGCTTGAGCGGGCTGTTCGGGCTTTTGCTTGCGGTCATCATTGCCCGAAATTTCGGTAGCATTGGCGCGGCGCTTGGTTTTCCCGGTTGGCCAGCGTTGGCCGACGGACCTTATTCAGCCATGGTCGCGTTGGTCTTTTGCGGACTACCGATGGTGCTATGGTCGCTGCTCGTGGACAAGGTGCACCGGCGGCCATCGACTGGTATCGACTGGAGCCTCAAACGCCCTGTCGCCGATGTCCTCGACGACAGCATCGTCAAGATCGCCGGGCTGTGGGCAACATGGGCGGTCATCGCCAGCATCTATGCTTTGTGCCGCTTCTACTGGGACGGCGCTTACCTGTTCTCGATGGAGATGTTTCAGGCCGCAGCTATCCCTCTGGTTATCCTGTCGGGGCCTTATGTGGTCTGGCTCGACCGCTATCTGGTAAACCCGCGCGACGGTGCATGGCACCTTGGCGCGTGGATTGCGGGCCGTGCCGATTGGGAGCGCGACGAGATGTTCCATCACCTGCGCGCCTGGACGGTGAAGGGTTTTTTCCTCGCGTTCATGATTTCGATCGTCCCCGGCGGTTTCCGCGATATCGTGAACATGAACTTCGCCGAAGTCGCGACCAATCCGGTGTGGCTCGCCAATGCGCTGATCACCGCGATGTTCCTTGTCGATGTGCAGTTCGCCACCGTCGGTTATATGCTGACGATGAAGCCGCTCGACGCGCATATTCGAACCGCGAACCCCTATCTCGCGGGCTGGGTCGCTGCGTTGATGTGTTATCCGCCCTTCATCCTGATGAACAATGGCGGGCCGCTCGATTATCATATTGGCACGAGCGACTGGGCTTACTGGTTTGAAGGGCAGACGGCATTGCTGTGGATTTGGGGTGGGTTGCTGGTTCTGCTGACCGGTATCTACGCTTGGGCGACGGTCGCATTCGGACTGCGTTTTTCGAACCTGACGCATCGCGGAATACTGACCCACGGCCCCTACGCGTTTTCCAAGCACCCGGCCTATTTAAGCAAGAACGCCTATTGGTGGCTCGCGACGATGCCGTTCCTCGTCACCACCGGCAGCGCCGCCGACATGATCCGCAACACCGCGATATTGGCACTGGTCAGCGGTATTTATTACTGGCGGGCGCGGACCGAGGAAAAGCATCTGAGCGCCGACCCTGCTTATGCCGAATATGCCGAGTGGATGCAGCGTAATGCCATGGTGCCGCGCGTCTTTGCGGCGCTTCGGGGGCTTGCAGGTAATCGCTTGCGCAAAGGCGGCGAAGTCCAGCCTGCGGAATAACCAATTCTCCCTGAAGATAAAATCTTAGCGCCCTGCGGTTAGGCGCACTCGGTGTCTGCGCTGTCGAAGCGCAAATTATTTCACGCAGCTACCGCTGCGCAGAGTGCCAAGCTCGCAACGATAGAACGCCGTCGCTTTAACCGCGCAATTAAGTCTGGTATCCTCCTTCTCGGACAGAGGAGAATCGATATGCACGATATGGTCATTCGTGGCGGAACCGTGGTGGATGGCACTGGCGCGCCGCGCTTTTTCGCCGATGTGGCGATCGATGGCGGCGTCATCACTGCCATCGGGCATATCTCCACCCAAGGCCGCGAAGAAATCGACGCGACTGGCAAAATTGTCGCGCCCGGCTTTGTCGACATCCACACCCATTATGACGGGCAGGCGACGTGGGACAGCGAGATGGGGCCGTCGAGCTGGCACGGCGTCACTACCGTCGTCATGGGCAATTGCGGTGTCGGCTTTGCGCCAGCGCGCTCAGACAAGCATGACTGGCTGATCGGCCTGATGGAAGGCGTCGAGGATATTCCCGGCACGGCATTGGCCGAGGGGATGAAGTGGGATTGGGAGAGTTTTCCCGATTATCTCGACGCGCTGGAACGGCTGCCGCGCACCATCGACATCGGCACGCATGTTCCGCACGGCGCGTTGCGCGCCTATGTGATGGGCCAGCGTGGCGCGGATAATGAAGAGCCGACCGAGGCCGACATCGCCGAAATGGCGCGGCTGGTGGAGGAAGGCCTGCGCGCAGGGGCTTTGGGCTTTTCCACCTCGCGCACGATATTGCACAAATCGATTGATGGCGAGCTGGTCCCCGGCACCACCGCAACCGAGCCAGAACTGGTCGGCATTGGCCGCGCGATGGGCAAGGTTGGCCACGGTGTGTTCGAGCTGACGACCGACTTCATGGAGGAATGGGACGAATTCGGCTGGATGGGACGGTTGAGCCGCGAGACCGGGCTGCCCATCGCTTTCACCATGCTGCAATCGCCGATCAAGAAAATGCCGTGGACCGAGCAAATGGCGGCGATGCAAGCCGCCAACGACAATGGTGCGAATTTGGTCGCGGCGATTGGATTGCGCGGCATCGGCGTGATCATGAACTGGCGCGGCACCGTGCATCCGTTCATGCGCAAACCAAGCTGGCAGAAAATCGCGGGGCTGTCGTGGGACGAGCAGAAGGCCAAGCTATCCGACCCGGCGTTCAAGGCGGCGATGCTGGCGGAGGACAATCTGCCGCCGCCTTCGGTCGATATGGCGCCGTTCTTCATGCTGGTCACCGCCGCATGGGCGATGCAATTCCCGCTCGGCGACGGGTTCAGTTATGAACCGACGCGCGAGGAAAGCATCTTCGGCTTTGCGCAAGCCTGCGGGCAAAGAAAGCGCCGAATACGCCTATGACCAGTTGATGGCCGATGACGGCAACGGCATGATTTACCTGCCGATATTGAACTATATGGACGGCAATCTCGACTTCACCAAAGAGCTGCTCCAGCGCGAGGATATCGTTGCATCGCTGTCCGATGGCGGCGCGCATTGCGGAACGATCTGCGACGCGGCGTCACCGACATTTCTGCTGAGCTATTGGGCGCGCGACCGCAAGGCGGGAACCATCCCGCTCGAACTGGCGGTGAAACGCCAATGCCATGATACGGCGCGGCTGTATGGGCTTGAACGACCGTGGGTTGCTGAAGCCGGGATATTTGGCCGACATCAACGTGATCGATTTTGACGAACTGAAATTGCAAAAGCCTTGGTTGGCGTTCGACCTGCCAGCGGGCGGCAAACGCTTGCTGCAAAAGGCGACCGGCTATGTTGCGACGGTAAAATCGGGCGTGGTCACATTCCGCGATGGCGTGATGACTGGAGCGCTTCCGGGCATCGTTGTGCGAGGCCCGCAAAGCGTGATGATGGCGGAGGCAGCAGAGTAACTCGTGCCACATTTGATTTTTATGTCACAATATGCTAGGTGTGCCACATAAACGGAATGAGGCAAGGTTCATGGGTATAGAAATTAACGTAGCAGCCAATGGCCGAATGGTCCTTCCCGTCGAGGTGCGCAAGCGGATGGGGCTGGAAAATGGCGGCCGTCTGTTTTTGCATGAAAGTGAATACGGACTCGAACTGTCAAGCGTTCGGCAGCGGGTGTCAAAAGCGCAGGCCTTTTACGAAGAAGCAAGCAAGGGCAAGCCGAGCTTTACCGTCGAGGATTTTCTGCAGCAAAAACGTGCAGACGCAGCGCACGAGAAATACTGAGCGTGGTTGTCCTCGATGCGTCGGCGCTCCTTGCTCTTTTAAAGCGCGAAACCGGCGCAGACATTGTCGAGGCGTCGCTCGACCAGAGCGATTATCGGAGCCGTCAATCTCGGCGAGGCAGCACAGATTCAGTATCTTCATGGCTGGAATCGGCAAGATTTTGAGACCGCGATAGATTTGGCGGAAATTTCTGTTGTGCCGGTTTCGCAGCAGGTTGCGTTGGATGCAGCCGATTTTCGTGAACTGGCCCGCAAAAATGGCATTTCCCAAGCCGACTGCCTTTGCCTGGCATTGGCGAAAAGCAATAGGGCGGTGGCACTGACCGCTGATAGGGATTGGCTCAAAATTGCCGACGCAATTGGGGTTGAGGTGCGGATGATCCGGTGATCCACAGCGGGTCGATGCCCAAGGCTATTTAGGGTAGATCCCTAAAACGTACTAGGAACACGGCTAACTTGTTGTCAGGCGCTAATCTAGGCCACATTGTACCGTACATAATATCGATCTTCGCGCGTCAATATGATGCTTGGACGTCCAACTCTGCAACGTCCGGCCCCCAATCGCTCTCAACCTCCGGATTAAAGTTGAACCGGCTAATCGAAATCATCTGCTTCAAATTTGTCGGTCGAAACTTTGTAAGTGCCACACATAATTCAAATCCGGCAATTGCCGTCGACGAAACCCCGTTCAGTTTCAACCCCGTACGAGAACGCCGCCATTTCTGGCTTCGCTTGGCATTTCGTAATCACCGAAATTGACCAGCCATAAAGCTTCGACAGATTTGCATATTCAAACCCGCATCGGCATCAGCACATACAAAGCTGCGCTCTTGTCATTCTCACGTATAAGCGTCGGCGCACTCGCATCGGCCAAGTGCAGTTCGACAACGTCGCCCTCGATTTCGCTTAATATGTCCATCAAATAGCGCGCGTTGAAGCCGATTTCGAAGCCGTCGCTGAATATTCGCCGGAAACCTCTTCGGCTGCGGTGCCGTTTTCAGGCGACGTAACCGACAGCGTGATCTTGTCCTTGTCGAGCGCCATTTTCACCGCGCGGGTCTTTTCAGTGGCAATGGTGGCGACGCGGTCGACGCCTTGGCTGAACGCCTTGGGGTCGATGCGCAGCAATTTGTCGTTCGCGGTCGGAATGACTCGGCTGTAATCGGGGAATGTGCCGTCGATCAACTTCGATGTCAGAATGACATGGTCGAAGGTGAAGCGGATCTTGCTTGCGGACAGGTCGACCTGAATGACATTGTCGCCGCTTTCATCGAGCAGCTTGCGGACTTCGGCGACGCATTTGCGCGGGACGATGATGTCGGGCATGCCCTCGGCTCCGGCTGGGCGTGGAAGAGTCACGCGCGCGAGGCGGTGACCGTCGGTGGCGGCGGCTTTCAGCACTGGTTCGGCATCTTCGGTGACGTGGAGGAAAATACCGTTGAGATAATAACGCGTCTCTTCGGTCGAAATCGCAAAGCGCGTCTTGTCGATAATCTGGATCAGCGACGATGCGGGAATTTCGAACGAAGTGGGCAGTTCGCCTTCAGCGATCATCGGAAAATCATCGCGCGGCAAGGTCGCGAGACTAAAACGAGCGCGGCCCGCATTGACTGCCATGCGACCGTCGGCCGCGTGGAGCTGCACCTGCGAGCCTTCGGGCAATTTGCGCGCGATTTCGAACAAGGTATGTGCCGAAACCGTAGTCGCACCCGGCGTTTCCACCTGCGCTGCAAATGTTTCGACGACCTGCAAATCGAGGTCAGTAGCAGTCAGCTTGATCTGGCCGCCATCGCTGGCTTCGATCAGGACGTTCGAGAGGATGGGAATGGTGTTGCGCCGTTCCACCACCGACTGGACGTGGCTCAGGCTTTTCAGCAGGGTCGCGCGTTCGATTGTGGCTCTCATCTTCATTCCCCTAATCGGGCTGCCTGCCCGTAAATCCTGCCGAAAATCCCACTAAATGCGGCGATTCTGTCTTAACCGCTTTGGCAACTAGGGCAAGCCGATAGCTTTTGCCATGTGCAATAAGCTGTGGAATATAGAGAAATATGGGAATTTCAACAAATGGACGACGGCTTTTCATCGCGCGGCACGGGGAAACTGTGTTCAACAGGATCGCGCGGATGCAAGGGCAGATGGAGGTGCATACTCCACTGACATGGGACGGATGCGTCCAGGCCAAGATGATGGGCCGCGCGCTGGCGAACTATCTGGGTAAGGAGGCAAGGCCGCAGCTTTGGTCATCGACAGCTGGCAGGGCGCTGCAAACTTTGGCGATTATTGCCGAGGAAATTGAGGCCGACTGGCACCTGACACGGCGCGATGATCGCTTGCTTGAAATCGATGTAGGGACTTGGTCGAGCCGCACTTACGCCGACATCGCCGCCGAGATTGGCCCGATTGTCGATATGGAACACAAATTGTTTTCTGTGCGTCCAGACGGCGGCGAATATTATGAGGATGTCGCCGCACGGCTGTCGCACTGGATCGGCGAGCAGGCGTTTGAGCACGATATGCTCGTCATCTGCCACGGCATGACGGCGCGGGTACTGCGCGGGCTTTTGCTGGCGCATCAACCGATGGAGCGTTTCGGCGCACCCATCGCGCACAGCCTTGCGCAGGGCAGCATGGTGATGATCCGTGACGGAATCGAGGAACTGGTCATTGACGGCGAAGGGCTTGGGGAGCGGGCGTGAGGTTTGCTGCTGGTCCTTGCACTCGCGCTGCTGGCCGCGCCGCTTATAGCAAAGGACCGGCTCGGCGTCTATCAGGGCTGGGCCGCATTCCGTGACCCCGAAACGCCCCGCTGCTATGCCATCGCTGCGCCCGAAGAAACCGTCGGCACACCAACGCGCAACGCCTATCTCTCCATCGGCTTTTGGCCCAAGCGCCGCGTCACGCACCAGATTTATGTCCGGCTGTCGCGCGAACGTTCCACCAACGGCGGCATCACTTTAAGCGCCGGGGGCAGGCGTTTTCGGTTGAAAGTGGACGGCAATAGCGGATGGGCCACCGACCGACGCATGGACCTTGCGATCATCGCGGCAATGCGCTCGGCAACATCGCTTAGCGTCGAAAGTATCGGCCGCAACGGACGGTCGATTGTTGATGCTTACAGCCTGCGCGGTGCGCCCAGCGCCATCGATGCGGCGGCGTTGGGGTGCTTGAAAACTTGACTTTGGGCGCGATTTTATTTAAACGGTGTCTATCAGGTCCCCGGTTGCTCCCTTGAGGCGCTCGCAAGAGCAGTTATCCGCTCAAGGTTGCTCCCGGGGACAAATTTTATGCTCCTGCGGTCAAAATGGATTTGCTAAAAACGCCATGCTCAATGAGAATGAATTGCAGAAGCTAGCTACGAGTGCGGCTCGCAAGCGTCTTCCGACGTTCAAATTGAGCCGAATTCTCACTGAGCCTACTTTGGATAGTGAAGGCAAGGAAGCGTTGCGAGTTGTGTTCGTATTTCCAGAGGAGGCGGTGGTCGCGATTAGTGCTGAGGATGCTCTGAAGCTTCTTGTGGACCTCCGTAATGAATTAACCCGCGAAGGCGACGATCGCTTTCCGATAATCGAATATTCTACAGAATTAGATCTCCAAGACTTGGCAGATCCCGATGATGACCTCGATGGTAATGATGACGATTAATCGTGGCGGTTATCAATCCATCTCACCTGCTTGAGCAAGCAGAGCAACTTATATCGCCTCCAGCTGGAGCGCCAAGGCAAGCTGATATAAGACGTGCTATTTCCGCAGCTTATTACGCAGCATTTCATTTTATTTTGGCCGCTGCAGCGGATGAAATGGTCGGGGTTACTAAGCGCAATTCGACGCGATATACCCTAGTATACCGAAGCATAAATCACAGCGCATTGAAGAAGCTTTGCGAAAAACTATCGAGAAGCAGCCTGCAAGCCGATATTTTGAAGCATTTCCATCCAACAAAGGGGCATGGTACCAACCTGCAGTTTTTGGCAAGCGCATTGATCGAATTGCAAGAGAATCGACATCTTGCCGATTATGATCCTTCACAGAAACTGAAGTTGTCGGACGCCCGGAGAGCGATAGACACTGCTAAGCTGGTGATGGCAAAATTTGACAAACTGAGTGTAAGGCGGCGCCAATCTTTCATTGCGTTGCTTTGTTTTTCGTCGCGATAGCTCATGGACATGCAAATCCCCGGCCATATCGACCCTGTAGTAACCCCGCGCGCGATCACTCCGCGTAGCGATGGACGCATCGACCTTATCGGACTCAGCCACCTGCAAATCCGGCAGTTGTTCGAAGAATTGCAGCTCGATGAAAAGGCGGCAAAGCTGCGCTCGAAGCAGGTGTTTCACTGGATATACCATCGCGGTGTTACCGATTTCGAGGCGATGACCGATATTTCGAAGACGATGCGGCCATGGCTCGCCGACCGGTTCGTTATTGGCCGCCCCGAAGTCGTCGAGGCGCAGGTGTCGACCGATGGCACGCGCAAATGGCTGCTGCGCACCGACGACGCGCAGGATTATGAGATGGTGTTCATCCCCGACGCCGATCGCGGGACCTTGTGTATTTCATCGCAGGTCGGCTGCACGCTCAACTGCCGTTTCTGCCATACCGGCACGATGCGGCTGGTGCGGAACCTGACGCCGGGCGAGATTGTCGGGCAGGTGATGCTGGCGCGTGACGCGCTTGGCGAATGGCCCAAGGGGAATATGGCGGTCGCGAACGACGATGAGGAAGACGACGATGTCGGCCATTACACCGCCGATGGCCGGATGCTGACAAATATCGTGCTGATGGGCATGGGCGAGCCGCTGTATAATTTCGACAATGTCCGCGATGCGATGAAGATCGTGATGCACGGCGACGGCCTTGGCCTTTCGCGGCGGCGGATTACGCTGTCGACGAGCGGCGTGGTGCCGATGATGGCACGCGCGGGCGAAGAGATTAACGTCAACCTTGCGGTTTCGCTGCACGCGGTGACGAAGGAAATTCGTGACGAGATTGTCCCGATTAACCGCAAATATGGCATCGACGAGCTGCTGCGCGCCTGCGCCGAATATCCCGGCGTCAGCAACGCACGGCGGATCACCTTCGAATATGTGATGCTGAAGGACAAGAATGACAGCGACGACGATGCGCGCGAACTGGTCAGCTTGATCCGGCAGTATAAATTGCCCGCCAAGGTCAACCTGATCCCGTTCAACCCTTGGCCCGGCGCGCCTTATGAATGTTCGGACCCCGAACGTATCAAGCGCTTTTCCAGCATCATTTTCGAGGCCGGCATCAGCGCGCCGATCCGCACTCCGCGTGGCCGCGATATCATGGCGGCTTGCGGGCAGCTGAAATCTTCGAGTGAAAAGAAAAGCCGCGCCGAACTCGACCGGCTGGCCGAAGAAAAGCAGGCAGCGCTCGGATGAGTTTTACGTGGTGGCGTTATCCGACGCGGCGTTTCACGATAGATGGCCTGGCCTTTGCGATTTCGGGGCGCGCGCGCGGTGACGGGTTGCATTCGACGCTGACCATGCTCGGCGTCGAGCAGGCGAGCGATAAGACGCCGCTGCTGGGTCCGGGATCGGTACGCAACCATAAGCTGTCGGCCAAGCTTCCCGACGGACGCAAGCTCGATGTCGAATATGGCTATATGGGAATGTGGACAACCGGTGCAGTCGCGCGGCTGGACGGCGCGCTGATTTATGAGAGCCATCAAGGCCGCGTTCCTGCTTACCCCGAAAAGCATCGCGTTGCTGCTGTCGAGCACAAAAGTTTCCGCGACGCGATCGAAGCATCGCGCGGGGATAATCCCAACCCGTTTCAAAGTGGCGTTTTTGCCAAGGAGAACCGCCTGCCGTTCGCGGTCGATGTGGTCACCGGATTGCTATTTTTCTTGATCGCCAAGCTGTCCGACCTGCAAACCGCCGCGTTGGTTGGTATTGCGGTGGGTTTCGGGCTGGTGCTGTTCCAGCAGATGACCAAAATCGATGTCACTGGCGGCTTGGCGTTATTCGGCATCGTGATGCTGTGCATCTCCGCAGGGCTGGCGGTGTGGCTGGCCGACGATGAATGGATTAAGCTACGCGGCACGATCACCGGCTTGATCGCAGCCATTTTCTTCATGGCAGATGGCCTTCGCGGGGGGTCGTATATCGGCAAGGGCCTGGCACGATATATGCCCTATTCGGACATCGACCCCGGGCGTTTTGCCTTTGCCATGGGATGTGTCGGACTGCTGATGGCGGGTTTAAATTATGCCGCTGCAAAGTTGCTAACGACTGACGGCTGGCTGTTCTACACAACTTTTGTCGATACGTTTATTATCATCGGGCTGGTGTTTTTCGTCCTGCGCTATGCAAGGCGCGGTTTGCAAACCTAGACGAAAATTGCCACCGATTGCATCCCGGTCAGCACCGGTTCGCCTTCGCTGTTCCACGCAGTCATATATTGGCTGCTCGCGCCGTTGGCCGCATGATGCGTTTCGCTTTCCAGATACCACCAGCCATCGGTGGTGGCGGGTGCGTCGGTCAGCATGTTGACCTGCCAATTCATCGAACTGACCATACCCTTTTCGGTCATAAGCCCCATTGCCGACGGAGGCAGCGCGTCGCCGATGCAGAGCAATTCGGCGATATGGTCGAGGCCTGCATGTTCCGTGAAGCGGTGCCAGCTGGCAAGCCGGTTGGTCGCCATGCCCAGATCAAGCCGCTTGTCGGGATATTGCATATGGCCGGTGAAAAATTCGGGCGGACCGCTGCGGGCGGTTTCGGCTGTTGGGATGGGTTGGAAGTCGGGACGTTTCATGCCTTCATAGTCGAGATGGCTATGCCGCCGGTTCATGAAAATGAAGGTGCAGGACAGACCGATGCCGTCCGCGCCTGAAATCTCGGATTTGACGAATGCCGTATTTTTGCCTCGCCGGAGCACTGTCGCCGTCACTTCCACTTCGCCTGCCAGCGGCCCGACAAAGGCAATCTGCGCCGATTGCAGGGGCGGCAAATCGGCATCGGCAAGCTTTGCCGCCTGATAGGCCAGTACCGAACTCAACCCGCCGTAACTTGTGCGGCCCTGGTGCCAACTTGGCGGAATATTGATGTTATGGCTGAAAGCGCCCGGCTGAAACTGGGCGAGGATCGAAGCGAGATTCATGACACGGGCCTAGCGTGCCTTAAATCCACCCGCAAGACGGTTAAAATGCCGCTTGCGCAATGCGATGCGCCATGATGAACAGGGTAAGCAGCAGGGAGAGCCGACATTTACGAATGGGTCGATAAATTGGCGCAGGGCGGCGGAGCGATGTCAGTCGATACGATGTCGGCCAACCTGATCGTCCGCCTGCTGCGCGGCGCGGTGGACATTGGCGGTGACCAGCGTGCGATTCTGGCGGCGACCGGCATCGAAGAACCGGCACTGCGCAATCCGTTGGCCCGGCTATCATCGCAACTGGCGTTGCGTTTCCTGTCAACGCTTGAAAGGCAGTTTGGTGACCCATCGGTGTTGTTGCGCGTAGGTGACAAGGCGGCGATGCAGAATTTCTCTGATCTCGGCTATGCGACTCGGCTCGAAGCCAATCTGGCCGCTGTTATTCAGGGGAATATTGCGATCCAGGCTCTGCGGCAGAATATGTTCCGCACCGAACTCGACGTCATAACAAAGCCCCCGTGCCTGATCTGGCACTGCCATCCCGATTACGTCTCGACCTATGCGCCTTTTATCGAATTGTCGGTCGCGACCTATGCGCGGCTGGCGCGGCAAATCTTAAACGAACCGGCGTTGCTGCGTGTGGTCGAATTCAGGCACCAGCCCCGTTTTGCTGTCGAAAAATATGAAGCGGCATTCGGGTGTCCGGTGCGCTTTTCGATGCCGCAGACGCGCGCCGAAATTGCCGCACGGCAGTTATTCCGGCCTTCGCCGCATGCGCATCCGACGCTGCTTGAGGCGGCGTCGGCGCGCTATCGCCAGCCAGCGGATTGGATGGCGGAGAGCAAAGCGCATCTTGCCAACAGCTATTTCTACCTTTCAAATGCACTCGACAAATCGCCGCCGACGCTCGACCGGATGGCAGCATCCTTTGGCATGACCGAGCGGACATTACGTCGTAAACTTGTCGAGGAAGGCGTGCCGTTCCGAGATTTGATCGACCGCGTTCGGCAGGATATGTTTCGCCTGTACGGGCTTGAGGACAAACGGTCGCTGGGCGAAATCGCGCTGTTGTTGGGGTATAGCGACCTCAGTGCCTTCACGCGCGCTCATAAAAGATGGCACGGCGTCGCGCCCAGCAAGGCCTGATCATTTCGGTCTGACATTTTGGGGATTTCTGTAAAAATGGTGGGCGTAGCAAGGATTGAACTTGCGACCCCTGCGATGTCAACACAGTGCTCTACCACTGAGCTATACGCCCACGCTGCGGGAGCCTCTAGCTGGGCTGCCGCTATCATTCAAGCCTAATTCAATTCGCCGAATTTTTCCTTGGCAAACAGCCGTTCGACTTCGAGCACCAAGTCTTTCAGGTGGAAGGGCTTGGACAGGATTTTCGCGCTCGGCATCGATTCGCCCGCGCGCAACGCTACGCCCGAAAAACCGGTGATGAACATCACTTCAGTTGCAGGCGATACTTTGCTGCAATGACGCGCCAGCTCGATACCGTCCATTTCGGGCATGACGATATCGGTCAGCAGCAGGTCGAAATGTTCAGCCTCAAGCAATGGCGCGGCCTCTGTGCCACGGTCGACCGAAACGACCTCGTACCCCGAGCGTTCGAGCGCACGCGTCAGATATTCGCGCATCGCCTGTTCGTCTTCGGCGAGCAAAATGCGGGCCATATTCTATCCTCTTGCGTACTTCGCGGACTCGGAGCCCGCTGTTGATTATCCCATTAATGCCAGAGTTTTAATTTTTTGCACCAAAAGCTGTAAAACATGGCACAAGGCTGTGCGACGAGAGGGCGACAGGCGGTCGATGCAGCAAGGTGGAACGAGCGGGTTTGCGACTTACGGGGTCGAAGCATTGGCGATTCCAGTGCTGGTTTCTGTCCCGCACGCCGGGCGCGACTATCCTGACATAATTTTCAGCGCGTTGCGCTTACCGCGAACGGCGCTGCTGCGTTTGGAGGACCGATATGCAGACCTTCTGACGCGGAGCCTGACGCGAGTCGAAAGCCCTGTCATCATTGCCCATCGCGCGCGGGCGTGGATCGATCTCAATCGGGACGAAAATGACCTTGATGTGGACATGGTGCACGGAGCCGAACGGGTGAATTACGCGCAGCCCGGACCCAAGCAAAGGGGCGGTCTGGGGCTGATCCCCCGGCGATTGTCAGGCGACGGGGATTTATGGAAGCGCCCGTTTGAACTGGCTGAGGTCGAACAACGCATTGCGTCATTCCATCGCCCTTATCACGCGCAGGTCGGTAATATTTTGGCGCGGATGCGGTCAAAATTCGGCGTCGCGATCCTGCTCGATCTGCACAGTATGCCGCCAATCCGGCAAATGCAGGGGGACAAGCCGCCGCAGTTTGTTATCGGCGACCGCTTCGGACAAAGCGCAGGTTCGCAATATGCAGAGTTGCTCATCGAACAAATTCGGATGCGTGGGTATGCAGCAGCGCTCAACCATCCCTATGCGGGCGAACATATCTTGCGCCGTCATGCGCAGCCCAGAGCGAATATCCATGCCATCCAGCTGGAAGTCGATCGGTCGCTTTATCTCGATTCGACGTTGCGTGAACCGGGTGCGGGCCTCACTGCAATGCAGGTGCTGGTCAGCGACCTTATTTATGCGTTGGCCGATCAAGCAACGGGTACAAGAACGCTGATCGCCGCAGAATAAAGCCGTTTCCAGCTCTCAAGAAAAAACCACCCCGGAAAAATTCCGGGGTGGCCAAGGTTCAGGGAGGTGGTGCCGCCTGACGGCACCGGTAGGACGGAAAAGGGAGGGGAGATTTCCGTCCTTGTCATGGAATGGGGCTTCCTTGTTTCAAAATCAAGACTCTGTGACGTAAATTTTACGTGCCTGTAGGCGAAGCGACGGAACGCTGCGAGGAATCGCCGCATTGAGCAAAAAGAATTTACTATTGCGAATTAATATCAATAATTATCGGACAGACGGAGGTTGCCGAGGCTCATTAAACAATTCATGCCCGCTCCTACCAAACTACTGGACATGCCATCGCGCGATGCGCGCCACATATTGGCTGCACGCAGCTGGTGCATATTGCGGAAAACCGCGCACGATCCGCCGCGCCGACTCGAGGGATATCTGCTTTCGGCCATCGTTGCGCTGCGCTTCAGCCTCTTGATGGAAACGGTGACGCAAATCTGGCCAGAGCCGTTTGCTATCCACCGCCCTTGCTCTGGGCTTGCCAGCGTCGACGAACTGTTGCTGGTCGATGCGGTCCGGCTGGCGGTATGCGACGCCCGACCGCAATTCGAGCTATTGTTGCGTGAAATGTTATCGAATGACGCGCGGGAAATATTGTTCTCCCGCGCGCAAGGCCTGTATGATTAGGGCCACATCCGCTGGATAAACGGCAACCGGTCGGCAAACTGGTGCTTGAGCGCACCGATGACGTGCAGGAAGATCAGAATGACCAGTGGCTTGGTCAGGATTTCATGCGCATCATGGCCGACACCTGCAAGGCTCTCGCTTTTGCCGACGGGCAAAGTCGACATCGAACAGTCCAAAAAAGCTGACTGGCGGGGCTTGCGGGTGTGCCGATGCCATAATCCAGCCGGACAATGGCACTGCGATGATCAGGAAATAGAAAATCGCATGTACCGCCTTGCCCAGCTTCGCCTGCCATCCGGTGATTGCATCGGGCATGGGCGGTGGCTTGTGTCCCAAGCGCCAGAACAGCCGGAATAAAGACAGCAGCAGGATAGATACGCCGATGGCCTTGTGCGGGTTCATGTAAACCGCTTTGGCGGCGCGCGGCAGTTCCTCTGCCATGCTGACCAGCACCACGTTAGCGACCACCAGAATGGCGATGGTCCAATGCAGTAATATTGCCGTCTTGCTGTATTTGCTCATGCCGTCACTCCCTCATCTGGCAAGTGACGGCATGGATTAGCTTAGCCGGTGGGCAGTTCCGTCACCTGCGGCACCTTACCTTGGGCAACCTGAAGTGCAAATATTTCACGCATCAGTTGCAGCGAGAAAAGATGCGCGTGGATCAGCGCCAATATACCGTTCTGGTTGAGCTTGCGGACCGCATCACCGCGCAGGTCGCGCAGCTTGGTCTCGTCGATCATCTTGAAGCCGCGATAGACGTAAGGCTTTTCCTGGCCTTCCTGCTGGATCGACACTTCGCCGTCCATCAGCAGATCGTGCTTTTTCAGTTCTTCGATAAAGGCATGGGTCTGCGCACCGGCATTTTCAAAATCTTCGCAGAATTTGAGGACATTTTGCGTGTTCTCGCTTGGCTTGCCGTCTTCAAACAACGCGATGCCGTCATCGAATTCGCCAACCGCGCCAGAGGTCGGGTCGAAGCAAAGCGACAGCTCATCGGTGTCTGGACGCAATTTGGCGAGCATGAATGGATAGCGGCGAACATAGGCAGGGACATAGATCGGGCCGGTAAATCTGCCATCATCGTCCATGAACGCGTTTACGCCTTCGTTCATCCCCATCAGCACGAGCGGCACGGGATTTTCCGAAGCCGAGAAAATGATCGGATAGTTGCGCGACGCCGGGATGAATTCCTCGATGGTCAGGGGAATTGCGTGCTGGCCGTCCATGAACTTTGCGTTTTCGAGCATGCGGGTCTTCCAAGTCACATGATCGTTGCTGTTAAGCGGGACAAGGTCGTTGTAAAGAAGCGGCAGATTTGCTGCTTGGGGCGCGCTGGCCATCGGTGACTCCATTATGCTTGAAAATTACAGAAAAACGATGCGGCGCTTTAGGCGGATAGGGCCGTCGTGGCAAGCGGAACAAGCTTGCCCGGATTCATGATACACAACGGGTCGAAGGCCTGTTTTATCGCGCGCAATGCGGCCAGTCTCGCTGGTTCGGCCAGGCGCGCAAATTCGTCTATTTTTGCTTGTCCGATGCCATGTTCGGCGGACAGCGACCCGGCATAATCATGCACGCGATCGTAGATATGCGAGGTGATGTCCCGGCCTTCGCCCGCATACCAGTCGGCCGCCGCGATGTCTTTCGGGGCCTTGACGTGGAAATGGATATTGCCATCGCCCAGATGCCCGAACGCGACGGTCGCAGTGCCAGGCCAGCGTGCTTCGATGACCGGCGATTCGGCCTCGATAAAGCGCGCCATGTCGGGGACGGGAACGCTGATGTCATGCTGCAGCGCAGGCCCCTCGGCGCGCTCGGCTTCGGCAATCGAGTCGCGGATTTTCCAGAAGGCGTCGGCTTGCGCTTCGCTCGAGGCAATGGTCGCATTTTCAAGCATGTCCGCCCCGATCGCCTCTTCAAGCAGCGTGGTTGCCAGTTCCGCAGGCGATGACTGCGTTCGGTCATCCTGCACAAGTTCCATCAGCGCGTGCCAGCGGTGCGCGGTGTCGAGCGGCGCACGGGTGCCAGCGATATGCTTGACCACGGCATCGAGCGCGCGTTGCGGCAATATCTCGAAGCCCTCAAGCCGTTCGCGCGCCTTGGATTGCATGAACAGCAGCAGGCGATAGGCGTGTTCGGGGCTATCCACCCCCGCCCAAACGACGCAACGGTCGATGAGGGCGGGAACGGTTTGCAACACCGCGCCGGTAACGATGCCGATCGTGCCCTCGCCACCGATCAACAGCTGCTTAAAATCATAGCCACGATTGTCCTTTTTGAGCGGGGCCATGCCATCATAGATCGAGCCATCGGGCAACACCGCCTCCAAACCCAGCGACCAGGTGCCGCATCGTGCCGTGCCGCAGAACCTGCGTTCCGCCTGCGTTGGTTGAAATAAGCCCGCCAACGGTGGCTGAACCCTTGCCTCCCAGCGTAAGTGGAAAACGACGACCCTTTGCGGCTGCCGCTTCATGCAGGTTCTGCAGTATGACCCCAGCCTCACACCGCACCAGTCCGCTGTCCGCGTCAATATCTTGCACCGCATTCATCCGGCGCAGCGACAGGATAATCTGCTCGCCGCTCTGGTCCGGCGTAGCTCCGGCAACCATGCCGCTATTGCCGCCTTGTGGAACTAAGGCCAACCGGTATTTTGCCGCAATCCGGATAATCGCCGCGACTTCTTCGGTGCTGGAGGGCGACACCAAGGCGGCGGCTCTTCCGGTGTAACGCCCGCGCCAGTCGGTCAACCAAGGTTCCATTAGCTCTGCATCGTCGCTGAAACCCTTTGGTCCCAGCCGTTCATACAATTCGGACAATGCGTTCCGGTTCGGCACGGCGACTTCCAATCGATTGACAGCGGACTTGCAAATGCGCAATTCATGCGACGTTCAACCCTATCGGCTAAACGCATTTGAACTTCAACTCGATACCGGAACGATATTTGCGCGCAGCCTTTACCCTAATGTTGTTTGCCGCAGGATTACTGACCATTTCGCATAGCGCGTGGGGGCAGGTCGAACTGGTGCGCAGTGACAATCCTTTTGCGCCGATTATCCGCATCGACACCGTTTTCTACCAGGTCCGCGTCGACCAGCGCGTGATTGTACGGCTACCGAGCCAGCCTGCTGCCGCGCCAGCCATTGCACTGAAGAAGACCAGCGCGGTGCCAATCCGCTACAAAGAGCAGAAAATCGGCAAATGCCTGTGGATTGACAAGCTGGCCGGATCGCGGGTCAGCACCAATCGCTCGCTCGAATTGCTCACCCGCGATGGCGTGCTGATCCGCGCCTATCTCGGCGACGGTTGTCTCGCCCGCGAATTTTATGCAGGGGCCTATATGGAGCGGCCCTATGACGGTAAATTATGCGTCGACCGCGATCTGCTTCATGCCCGCACTGGCGCAAAGTGCGAGGTCGATAAATTCCGGCTGCTGATACCGCGCTAGCCGCCAATTTCCTTGACATTTGCTATGGCAGGCGTCAAAGCGCGCGCAACTCCGGGGCCAGTGATTGACCACCGGCAGATATATTTCCGGAAACATTTCTATGCGTTTTGCCGATATCGGCCTGTCCGATGAATTATTGAAGGCCGTAACCGAGGCGGGTTACGACACGCCAACGCCCATTCAGGCCGCCGCCATTCCGCAAGTCCAGATGATGCGCGACATCATCGCGATTGCGCAGACCGGAACAGGCAAGACCGCGAGTTTCGTGCTGCCGATGATCGATGTGCTTGCCAATGGCCGCGCCCGCGCCCGGATGCCGCGTTCGCTGATTCTGGAGCCCACGCGCGAACTTGCCGCGCAGGTCGCCGAGAATTTCGAGAAATACGGCAAATATCACAAGCTATCGATGGCGCTGCTCATCGGCGGCGTGCAGATGGGCGACCAGGTCAAGGCGCTGGAAAAGGGCGTCGACGTTCTGATCGCGACTCCCGGCCGGTTGATGGACCTGTTCGAGCGTGGCAAGATTTTGCTCACCGGCTGCGAGATGCTGGTGATCGACGAGGCCGACCGGATGCTCGATATGGGCTTCATTCCCGACATCGAGCATATCTGTACCAAGCTGCCTGCCACGCGCCAGACATTACTGTTTTCGGCCACGATGCCGCCGCCGATCAAAAAACTTGCCGACAAATTCCTGTCCAACCCGAAATATATCGAAGTGGCGCGGCCTGCGTCGTCAAACCTCAATATCGAACAGTTTCTGGTCAATGTCGCGCCGATGAAAAAGCGCGAAGTGCTGCGCGACCTGATCCGCAGCGAGGATGTGCAGACCGCAATCGTCTTTTGCAACCGCAAGACTACGGTGCGCGAGTTGAACAAAAGCCTTCAACAACATGGTTTCAAATCGGGCGAAATCCACGGCGACATCGATCAGGCGACACGCCAGCGCCAGTTGGAGGCGTTCAAATCGGGTGAAATCAACCTGCTGATTGCATCCGACGTCGCCGCGCGCGGGCTGGATGTCAAAGGTGTGAGCCATGTGTTCAATTTCGACGCGCCTTGGCATCCCGATGACTATGTCCACCGCATTGGCCGCACGGGGCGCGCCGGGGCGAAGGGCAAGGCCTATACCTTTGTGACCAAAGCCGACGAGGAAGCGATCGATAGCATCGAAAAGCTGATTGGCGTAAAAATTGGCCGGATGGGGAAAGTGGAAGCACCAGCCGACTTGCCGCCCGAAAAGCCCAGATCGGCAAAGTCAAAAGCTGCACCAAAGCCCCAGAAGAACGAACCGACCGCCGACGAGCCACGTCCGGCCAAAGAGCCCCGAGCCGCCAAACCGCCGCGCGAAAAGCCGGTCGAGAAAGCCCGGGACGATGGTCCCGATGACGGCTGGAACGGGCCGATGCCGGGCTTTTTGAGCCAGTCCATCCCGTCATAAGCGCAACAAAAAAGGGCCCGCAAAACGGGCCCTTTCTTTTTGTCTGTGCGCGGTGGTCAGAACTTGCCGCGAAGCGTGATGCCATAGGTCCGCGGTTCGGCAAGGAACTGCGAAAAGATCTGACGACCACCGGGATATTGCGGATCAACAAATGGTGCCGAGGTCTGGCCTGCCTGGAAGGGCGTGTTGAATGCAACCTGTGCATAATCCTTGTTGAAGATGTTCTGGCCCCACAACTCGATGCCCCATGCTTCGTCCGGGCCGCGAAGGCCGATACGCGCGTTGAACACCGCAAAGCCATCCTGTTCTTTTTGTGGAAACAGGTCGGACCCGGTGTTGTAATCGCTTGTCATGCGCCCGTCGAAATAGAAGAGTCCGCTCATCCCGCCGCTGCCGATTTCGGGCGTCCAGGTCACGCTTGACGTTGCCACCAACTCGGGCGCGTTCGAGAGATTATCGCCTGGCAATTTGCGCAACGCCGTATCGAGCGCTGTGCCGTTCTTCGTCCCGATCAGATCATTTTGGTATTTCGTTCGGGCATAGGTCAAACCTGCGGCCACCCTGAAGTTGCGGGCGGGCGACAGTGATGCCTCAAGCTCGACACCTTGTGTCCGAACACCATAGGTTACGTCGCCTGTGGCACAGGTGCCGGTAGTATTCGGGCTGGCATTAAAGTTGGTGCCGGAGGCAGAAGATTCTGATCCGTATCAGCGTCAGGCCCGCCAATCAGATTGTTGCAGCCGTTGATTGTCTGCACGAGAAACACCGTGCCGTTGAAGGTATTCAGCTGGAAATTCGAGAAGTCCGAACGGAAAGCCGACAGGCTCAGGCTGAAAGGACCAGTCGAATATTTCGCACCGATTTCATAGCTGTCCACCAGTTCGGGATCGAACTGCAAATTGCCGACCAGCGCTTGTGCGCCGGCCTGTCCACCAAAAGGCAGGGTCGGGGGCTTGAGCGCCGAGCGGTCAAGGTTAAATCCACCCGCTTTGTAGCCGCGTGCGAAGCTACCATAGAGCAGCAGGTCATCGATCGGCTTCCACGACAGTATGGCCGTGCCCGTGACTTCGTCCTCGCTACGACGGTCGTTGATCGAAACACCGTTCAACTCTGCGGTCGAGTTGCCCTGACATGACAAGCCAATGACCGCGCCAGCGGTGGCTGCGGCGGCGGTCGTCAGCAACGGCGCCAAGGCCGCCTGGTTTGCCGTGCAGACCGTGTTGTCGTTGCCAAATGTCGCATTAAACCGCTTCTTGTCCTTGGTGTAACGAAGGCCAAGCGTCAGATCGAGTGTGTCGGTAATGTGCACAATGTTGTGCGTGAACACGGCCCAGTTCGTGCCGTTCTGGAAATAGCGGTCAATGGTCGAACCGCGATCGTTTAGCGTATCGAGGCGGTCCAGACCTGCGACGATAGCGGGACCGGCAGCGCCAAGCGCACCCGTTACGGTCGCACGCAGCGCAGGATTGATACAGCTTTGCGAGCCGGGGCTATAGGCAAAGGCCAGTCCGCCGCCAGAAATGATCCGGCAGTTCGCGAAGCGGCCATATTGCGAGCCGAAGCGAAGATTGTCCTGAACGGTCAGTTTTTCATTAGCGAAGAAGCCGCCAACCAACCAGTCGAGCGTTCCGCCAAAGGCTTCGCCTTGCAACCGCAGTTCCTGCGTGAAAGTGTGGAACTGGCGATACGCATCGTCGCTCGGCGCGCGATACAGGATATCGACTTCGCCATAATCGGTGTCAGACGCCTGGCCCGAACGATATTGGCGGTACGCCGTAATCGAAGTCAATGTCGCTCCGCCGAAATCATAATCGATCTGGCCGGAGAAACCGTAATCCTTGGTCTTGCCGGTAAATACGCGGTTGGGGCTGATCGAAATATTGCGACCGTAGCCCTGATTGAAAGCTCCGAGCCCTTGGCCCAGATCGCGCAGCACATTGATGATGTTGTTCGAGGTCGGCGTTGAGGCAACACCCGTTGTGCTGGGATTATTCAAATTGCCGATGAACTGGTTGACCGTACCATCGACATAGGTCGCCGCGCAGCATTCTTCCGAACGCTTGGTGTAATCGGCGATCAGGCGGATCGACAGTGCGTCGGTGGGTTCGAACAGCAACTGGCCGCGCAGGAAATACCGGTCACGGTTGTTGACGTCGCGGCCATTCTGGTCGTCGGTGTAGAAACCGTCGCGCTTTACATAAACGCCATCGACGCGGAACGCGAGCTGCTCGGTGATCGGGCCAGTGAAGCTGGTTGCGGCGCGCATGAAATCATAATTGCCGTATGTCAGTTCGCCGCTGCCGCCGAAGGTGAAGCTTGGCTTTTTCGAATAGATGCTGATGAGGCCAGCCGAGGAGTTGCGTCCGCCGAGCGTTCCCTGAGGTCCGCGCTGGACTTCGACACGGTCGATTTCGCCGAGCTCGTTAAGGCCGATACCCGAGCGCGAACGATACACGCCGTCGATGAAGACCGGGACCGAGCTTTCGAGGCCGGGGTTATCGCCGACGGTGCCGATACCGCGAATACGTGCCGAGCCGTTAGCTTCCGAACCGGTCGACGATACGAGCAACGACGGCGCAACCTGGTTCAGTTGGCGAATATCGTTCGCGCCGCTGTTCTGGAGTGTCTCGGCATTGACGGCAGAGATTGCGACAGGAACGTCGGAAAGGAGCTGCGTGCGGCCTTGGGCGGTAACGACGATTTCTTCGTTCGCGCTATCTTCCTCGGCCTGCGCTTCTTCCTGTGCGTAAGAAAGGCTTGGGATCGCGAGTGCGAGGCAAGCTGCGGAAAATTTAAGTGCGTGGCTCAGGGATTGGGCGCGTGCCGACATCATGTTCTCTCCTGTTTTGACATTATTTTGTAACAACGTAGCGAAAACGCATATAAATGTCATCGCTGTAAAGCGCGGATTTCTGCGAAATATTGCGGCATGATGCTATTTTGCAACAATCGTGACATTGACGCTACGGCAAGCAGTCGCTTTCTGCGCTTCTACAATAGACTTTTGCGCGGAAAATGCTGCGCAATATAAAAGGCTAGCGCGTCTCGCCATCCTTGCGCTCGTCTGCAGCAATTAGTGCAGCATTTTTGTAGACCGGCCTGCCGCCGACCCAAGTCTCCTTCACCACTGCCTTGCGCAATTCCGACGGGCTGGCGAGAAGGGGGTCGATATCGATCAGCACGAAATCGGCATGATGGCCGGGGGTCAGCGAACCGACTTTGGTTTCAGCAAAAGCGGCATAAGCCGCGCCTGTGGTGAAGCCCGCCAGCGCCTGTTCGCGGCTCACGCGCTCCTCAGGGCGCCAGCCGCCAAATGGCTGACCAGCGGCGTCCTCGCGGGTCATGGCCGTCGGCAAGGCCCGCAAACGGGTCGGCGGACTCAACGGGCACGTCCGAACCAAAAGCCAGCTTGCCGCCCGCCTTGGCGATCGATTGCCACGCATAGGCGCCCTTGAGCCGCTCCGGCCCAAGCCGCGCTTCGGCCATCGTCCGGTCCGATGTCTGGTGCACCGGCTGCATCGAGGAAATAATGCCATGTTTCCCGAGTTTCGGCAGGTCGGCTGGATCGACAATCTGCACATGCTCGATCCGCCAGCGCTGGTCGCCTTTATAGGTTTCGGACAATTCCTCGACCGCGCTGATGACTTCGGCATTGGCAGCGTCGCCGATAGCGTGGATCGCGGTCTGGAATCCGTCCATTGAAGCGCGAACCATCAAGTTGCGGATTTCTGCGGGTGCGAGGAATTGCAGGCCGGTTTGTCCAGCAGCATCGGCGTAGGGTTTTTTCAGCCAGGCACCGCGGCTACCCAGCGCGCCGTCCAGATAAAGCTTCACGCCGCCAAGCCGAAGCTTGTCATCATAGAGCCAAGGCGTCGGCCTCGGTCCGGCAATCGCGACCATATTGTCGATACCCGCCGCATAACCGAAAATCCGGATCGACAGCCAGCCGCCATCGCCCGCGCGGCGATAGCTTTGCCAATCGTCCATCGTCGTGCCCATATCGGCAATTGCGGTAATGCCTTGTGACAGCAGTTTTTTCTGCGCCTCGCCCAAAGCGACATCGCGCTCGGCGGGCTTTGGTGCGGGCACGAATTTGCCGACCAGTTCGGATGCGGCGTCGACAAAGATGCCGCTTGGTTTGCCGCCCGCAATTTCAATCCGTCCGCCGGGCGGTGATTTGCTCGCGGCAGTGACGCCTGCAATCTCCATCGCCCGGCTGTTTGCCCAGCCCGCATGGCCATCAACGCGTTCCAGCCAGACCGGACGGTCGCTCACGGCTGCGTCAAGATCGGCGGCGGTCGGGAAACGGCCCAAGCCCCATTTTTCCTGATTCCAACCGCGTCCGATAATCCAGCGGCGTTCGGGGTTTTTCGCGGCATAAGCCTGTATCGCGGCCTGTGCCTCGGCAAGGCTGTTGGTGGCGGACAGGTCGAGCGTCAGTTGCTGGAAGCCCAGCCCCATGACATGGCCGTGCGCGTCGATCAGCCCTGGCAACATCGTCGCGCCGCGTCCGTCATGGCGGAAATCGAGTTGCTTGGGCAGTTTGTCCTTCTTGGTCAGCAATTCGGTGACCTTGCCGTCCTTGCCGACCAGCATCGCGTTGAAGCGGATGACTTTGCCATCCTTGTCGAGCGTGATGCCGTTCACATTTTCGACCAGGCCGTCGGCGAAGGCGGGGGTGGCGAGCAGGGCTAGCGCGAGAAGCCTCATACATAGCCGTTCGTGTAGCGCGAGCTCAGGATTCAGACCTCATGCGGCCGCCTTCTTGTTCTCGACGGTGACACGATCGGATACAGTCATCCTTTGGGCAACCTTTTCACAATCGCGCTGGTGTCCAGTCGTCCGCCGCCCATTTGCTGCACATCGGAGTAGAATTGATCGATCAGCGCGGTAATCGGCAAGGTCGCACCCAGCGCGCGCGCTTCGTCAAATGCCAGTCCCAGATCCTTGCGCATCCAGTCCACGGCAAAGCCGAAATCAAATTCATCCTCAGCCATTGTCGCCCAGCGATTGTCCATCTGCCAGCTTTGCGCCGCGCCGCCGGATATCGCTTCATAGACCTTGTCGACATCAAGTTCCGCCGATTGAGCGAAGCGCATCGCTTCGGACAAGGACTGGATGACGCCGGCAAAGGCAATCTGGTTGCACATCTTGGTCGTCTGTCCGGTGCCGGGGCCGCCGACATGGACGATGCGTTTGGAATAGGCGTCCATGATCGGGCGTGCCGCCTCCATCGACGCCTCGCTGCCGCCGCACATGATCGCCAGCGTGCCATTCTCCGCGCCGATCTGCCCGCCGGTCAGCGGCGCATCGACCACCAACAACCCGCGCGATTTGGCTTCGACGCCCAATTGCCGCGCAATGCGCGCCGACACGGTGGTGTGGTCGATATAGAGGCGCCCTTGCCATCGCCGCAAACGCACCATCGCGGCCCAGCGTTACGCCCGCCAGATCATCGTCGGTGCCGACGCAGCTGATCACGACCTCGGCGTCGTTCGCTGCTTCCGCAGGCGACACAGCTAGCGTGCCGCCATGCGCCGCCACCCAGGCTTCGGCCTTGGCGCGAGATCGGTTGTAGACCGTCATCTCATGTCCGGCAGTGGAAAGATGGCGTGCAATGGGGCCGCCCATCACGCCCAAACCGATAAAAGCTATTCTAGTCATAGCCCTGCTCTAATCTGTGTTTGCACTTAGCGCCAGATAGGATAGGCCCCCGCGCAATATGAGTGACCTATTGACCCTCGACCATGTCCGCGCGGCGCATGCGCGCATTCGCGATTCCATCGTCGCGACACCGACGCTGCACAGCCAGACGCTGTCGAAACTGACTGGCGCGAATATTTATCTCAAGTTTGAAAATCTCCAGTTCACCGCCGCCTATAAGGAACGCGGTGCGCTCAATGCGCTGCTGCTGCTAACCGACGAGCAGCGCGCCAAGGGCGTGATCGCGGCATCGGCCGGCAACCATGCGCAGGGGCTTAGCTATCACGCAACGCGGCTGGGCGTCCCGGCAACGATCGTCATGCCGGTGCCTACGCCCGACCGTGAAGGTCATGCAGACCGAAAGCGTCGGCGGGTTGGTGGTGCTGCACGGCGAGAGCTTCGACGATGCATATAAACATGCGCGGCTGCTGGAGGCCGAGCAGGGGCTGACCTTTGTTCACCCGTTTGATGACCCGGATGTTGCCGCCGGGCAGGGGACGGTGGCGCTCGAAATGCTGGAGAGTGTTCCTGAGATCGACATGCTGGTGGTGCCCATCGGCGGCGGCGGTCTGCTGTCGGGCATGGGGACGGCGGCGCGCGGGTTGAAGCCCGATATCGGCCTGATCGGCGTTCAGGCAGAGCTTTATCCATCGATGTATGCGCTGCTCAAGAACCAGCAACTGCCGTGCGAAGGCGACACGCTGGCCGAAGGTATCGCGGTCAAAGTGCCGGGCAGCTTCACCGTCCGAGGTCATTCGCGATCTTGTCGATGACATCGTACTGGTCAGCGAAGCGCAGCTGGAAAGCGCGGTCAGCCTGTTGCTGCAGATCGAAAAGACCGTGGTCGAAGGCGCGGGCGCGGCGGGGCTTGCCGCGGTGATGGCCAACCCGGATTTTTTCGCGGGCAAGAATGTCGGCATCGTTTTGTGCGGCGGCAATATCGACACGCGGCTGCTGGCCAATGTGCTGCTGCGCGATCTGGCGCGTTCGGGCCGGCTGGCGCGGTTGCGCATTACCCTACAGGATCGCCCCGGTGCTTTGTTCAAGGTGATGCGGCTGTTCAACGACCACAATGTCAACATCATCGAAATCTATCACCAGCGGATATTCACGACTTTGCCCGCCAAGGGCCTGATCACCGATATCGAATGCGAAGCGCGCGACGCGCAGCAATTGCAGGGTCTGGTCGCTGGCCTGAACGCAGCGGGTTACAAGGTCGAGCAGGTCGAGCTGAACAAGTGAATCCTCGATACAAATTTTCGTGGTAAATACTCTTTTCAGCCGCCAAAATGCGGTGCATAAAAGAGTCAACAACAACTGCTAAAATTTGGCTTTCGGGGACGGATAATCGATGAGCGCACCAGTCCGCTTTCCACGTTTTTTTGTCACCAACCCGGGCCCGTGCCCTTATATTGCCAGGCAAGACCGAGCGGAAGGTTTTCACCGAACTGAGCGGCGCGCATGCCGATGAACTGAACGAGGCGCTTGGCCGCATCGGTTTTCGCCGCAGCCAGAATGTTGCCTATCGCCCAAGCTGCATCGATTGCAAATCCTGCGTCTCGGTGCGGGTGCTGACCGACGAATTCCAGCCCAACGCCACGCAGCGGCGGATTATCAAGCGCAATGCCGATCTCGCGGTCAGCGCCTGCCGCCCTTGGTCGACGTCGGAGCAATATGACCTGCTGCGGCGCTATCTGTCGCAGCGCCACCCGTCGGGCGGCATGGCCGGGATGGACGATATGGACTATGCCGACATGGTCGAACAGTCGCCGGTACGCAGCCATGTCGTCGAATATCGCACCCCGGGCCGCTTTGGACGGCCGGGCGAGCTTGTCGGCGCGTGCCTGACCGACCAGCAAGCCGACGGCCTGTCGATGATCTACAGTTTTTACGATGCCGAAGCCGAAGGGCGCCCGGGCCTTGGCAATTTTATCATCATGGATCATATCATGCGCGCGCGAAAGCCGCAGGCCTGCCTTATGTCTATCTCGGCTATTGGGTCGAGGGTGCAGCGCGGATGCAGTACAAGATCCGCTACCGCCCGATGGAGCGATTGGGTCCGGATGGCTGGGAACGGTTCGAGCCTGCTGATCAGCAAGCCGTCGTCTAACGCCACAAAAAACCCCGCCACTGGCGGGGTTTCTTTTATCAGCGGCAGATGCAGCGCGGTTTGGGTTTTGGCTTCCACTTGCGTACCACTTTCTTGCGCGGATAGGTTTTGACGGTTTCGTAATAGACCTCTTCGGTCACCGTCGTTGTCGTGTGCGATGAACCGGGCACGACTGTCACGGTAACCATCGGTGCCTGCGGATAATAATAATAGCCACCCTGCCAGCCATGATGCTGCGGATATTGACCTTGCGGCGGATAATAGGGTCCACGTGGCGGCAGTTCGGCGCGCGGCTGGTACCGCTTGCACTTGCCCATGGCCTTTTCGATGGCCACCCCGGCAAGACCGCCAAGGCCTGCGCCCAGCAAGCTGCCACCCAGGCGGTCGCCGCGGCCTGCGATGCGGTTGCCTGCAACGCCGCCAAGAATTGCACCGATTGCGCCACCGGCGACGCCATTGCTCTTCAGGCAGCGTTCGTAGCCTTCATAGCCGCGTGGTACTGTATAGTGACGCGAATATTCGCGGTCTGGTGGTCCGGTGTAGCTTTGCGAATAGGCACGGTCAGGCGGCCCGGTGTAATAGGTATCGTCGCGTGCAGCCTGGGCAGGATAGCCGGGACCTTCGACGCCGTCATGACGCGTAACTGTGCCGCTCCAGTCACCCTCGAAGACACGGCCCTGCGGGTCGACATATTCGCCATCCCACTCGCCGTCATAGCTGTAGCTCGATCCATCGGGCGCGGCGAAAGCGACATCGTCATTCCAGTTATAGGCGTTGGCGTCGGGTCGCATCGACGGGCCATATTCTGGCTGGCGATAATCGTCAGTCCGGTCTGGCCCATAATTATTGGCGTCCCAGTTAATATCGCTGCGATAATCCTGCACAAAGCCGCGCTGATCGGTCAGCACGGCGTCGTCATAATAGCGGCTCCAATAATAGCCATTCGACGGCGCGCTGAGGCCATAGCTGCCAAAGTTGGACAAATAGAAGCTTGGCTGTACCCAGTAACGTGGCAGGACAAAGCCGCGATGCGGGCGGCGATAAACGTCATGCTTGGGGATGCCATGAAAACCGGGACGAGGCTTCATGCCGATATGATGGCTACCCGGCTTCATTCCGCCCATATGAGGCTTCGGCATACCCATGCCCGGCTTCATTCCGCCCATGTGCGGTTTTGGCATGCTTATGCCAGGCTTCATGCCACCGCCCATTTTGCGACCATTTACCACCAACTGCATCGCGCTTGCGGCGTTGGCCTTGGCGACGGGGATATTCGAGTCGGCGGCCGTTGCGCCAGACGCAGCCAACAGCAAACCTGCCGCTGCAACGCCCGAAAACAGGACATTTTTCATGGTTAATCACTCCCTAAGCATAGCCTGCGCCGGAAATCGCCGGTGCCAATGGTTAAAGAGGTCTTAACATTTTTTGTTGCAACGCGCCAACGGCTCACATGTAAATTGCGTGGGCGTTCAACGCCTTGTTCCAAAATGAGGCAGTTTGGTCAGATCCGGTCGGCGAGCAGTTCTGCAAGGGCTTCGATTCCGAGTGCATCGGCAACGTCGAAGCGCATCGGCGAGGGGCTGTCTAGATCGATCACCGCGATAACCTGGCCCGCGCGTTTGACCGGCACCACCAGCTCGGAAGCGCTGTTGGCATCGCAGGCGATATGTCCCGGAAAGCTGTGCACATCGTCAATTCGCAATGTTTCGCCGGTTGCCGCCGCAGCCCCGCACACACCTTCGCCAAGCGCAATGCGAATACACGCGGCCTTGCCTTGGAAAGGCCCGAGCACGAGCTCTCCGTCCAATATGCGGTAAAAGCCAGTCCAATTGACATCGGGCAGATATTCCCAGAGCAACGCCGCGACATTTGCCATATTGGCAACGACGTCCGGCTCGCCAGCGGTCAGCGCGTCGGCGGCTCGGATCAGTTCTCGGTAAAGTTCGGCCTTTGGTGCGGCCGCGTCGATGGCAAATTCGTACATGGCCCGCGCCTTATCAGTCGAAACTGACCTTGCCACGGTTTTTCTTGACCGTAGCGCGGCCCTTTTTGGTGTCGACGCGGCGGGCCTTCGCGGCCTTGCTGGGTTTGGTGGCGACCCGCCGCGCTTGCCGGATATACGCGCGGTCGATAAGTTCGATAACACGTGCGCGCGCTTCTTGACGATTGGCTTCGCGCGTGCGGTGGTTGCGCGCGGTGACAATCAATTCGCCGCCAATGGTCATTTTGCTGCCAGCTAGGACCTTCAACTGCCGGAACGCATAAGGCTCCAACCCCAGCGCATAGACATCGACGCGAAGCTGGCACGCGGTCGCAACCTTGTTCACATTCTGCCCACCTGGCCCTGTGGACGCCAGGAAGGTTTCTTCGAGCAGATCTTCGGGCAGGTCATAGGCCATGACTGCGCCCATAGCGCGCCAAACTATAAGCTGTCGACCATCACCAGTTCGGAATCTTCTATAGCTTCGACGACCAGCACCCCGCCGCCGCGGACTGCAATGCCGTCACGAGCTCCATATTCGGTGCCGTCGATTCGCACCCGACCGGTCGCCGGAACCAGATAGGCATGATGCCCATCGGCCAGGTCATATTGTGCGCTAGCGCCCGCCGCAATTGTCGCACCCAGCACCCGCGCATCTGCATTGATCGAGAGCGCGCCATCCTCACCATAGCCGCTGGCCAGCACATTGAATCCGCCCGATCCTTCGACGCCGCTCAGGACCGCCTTCGGAAATTGCAGTTGGTCCCAAGCGGGCATAACACCGCGCTCGCGGGGCAACACCCAGATCTGGAACAGACGGCACAGGCCGTCCTCCAGATTATATTCGCTGTGCGTCACGCCAGTGCCAGCGCTCATCACCTGTACATCGCCGGCCTCGGTCCGCCCGACATTGCCCATGCTGTCCTGATGCGTGATCGCGCCTTCGCGGACATAGGTGATGATTTCCATATTATCGTGCGCATGCGGCGGAAAGCCGGACTGCGCGGCAATCTCGTCATCGTTCCACACGCGGATATTGCCCCAGCCCATCCGGTCTGCGTCGTAATAATCGGCAAAGCTGAAATGGAAATTGGGTTTAAGCCAGCCATGATCGCGTTTGCCAAGCGTGTTGAAAGGTCGCGCCTCGATGTGGAGGCGGCTAGTGGTCGTCGTATCGGTCATGAATATGTCCGCATCGGCGGGGAAGTGAACCGCCGGAATGATCCTTAGGTGGGATGAGACGCCGATATTTCAAGATTTCGGCTTTGCGAGATTGTGCAGCGCAAATTTTTTAGCGCGGGACCAAGAGACTCCAAACCCGCAGAAATGAGTCATTTTTGGCCTTAACACCACCCCGCGACTCGCTGGAATCGCGGCGTTAAGACGAAATTAACCTTTTAAGTTCATTTCCGATATGGTTAATGAATACCAATGGCTGCATCGCAGGGGTGTGGATCGGTCGTTGGGTAGTTGCAAAACTTAAAGGGGTTTGCCCAATGCGCGTGCTTTTGATTGAAGACGAACCTACCACCGCGAAGGCCATCGAGATGATGCTCGCGACCGAAGGGTTCAATGTCTACACGACCGATCTGGGTGAAGAGGGCCTCGATCTGGGTAAGCTTTATGATTATGACATCATCTTGCTCGACCTTAATTTGCCGGACATGCACGGCTATGATGTGCTCAAGAAACTGCGCGTCGCCAAGGTGCAGACACCAGTGCTTATTCTTTCCGGCATTTCGGAAATGGACAGCAAGGTGCGCTCTTTCGGTTTCGGTGCCGACGATTATGTCACCAAGCCGTTCCACCGCGAAGAACTCGTTGCCCGCATCCATGCGGTTGTGCGCCGTTCAAAGGGTCACTCGCAGTCGGTCATTCGCACCGGCAAGCTTGCGGTCAACCTCGATGCCAAGACCGTCGAAGTCGACGGCAGCCGCGTTCACCTGACCGGCAAGGAATATGCGATGCTTGAGCTGCTTTCGCTCCGCAAAGGCACCACGCTCACCAAGGAAATGTTCCTCAACCACCTTTATGGCGGCATGGACGAACCCGAGCTCAAGATTATCGACGTTTTCATCTGCAAGCTGCGCAAGAAATTGTCGCTCGCGTGCATGGGCGAAAACTACATCGAAACCGTCTGGGGCCGCGGCTATGTGCTGCGCGATCTTGACGATATGGAGCAACCTATGGTTGCCTGAATTTAAATGCATTCAACCCCGAGTAAATGGAGGGCGCGGTCAGATGGGGCTGCGCCCTTTGTTTATTGCAGAACCTCTCATCAATCCAAACTTGTCATTCCCGGATAGCGGGAATCAATGGTCAGAGGTCACGGTTTTGCTCGGCGGCAAGCCCGCAAAAGTGATCGTGCTTTCGTCGCCTTCAGCATCCAGCGCAGCAACACCAACGAAATGGTCGTCAACGATTACGCCCTTAAGCGTCGTTTCGGCGGTGGTTGCACCCGCCACATCGACTTTGTCCATCCAGTTCGGAGTGTCGGCCTTGCGCCAGTAGATGCGGTAGCCGGTTGCGCCGCCGACAGGCGTCCATTTCACCTGCGTATCCGAAGAAACAGCGCCGCCCAAAGTGGCCGATGCTGGCGCTGGCGGGGCGGCAGACAAAGCAGTTGCTGTTGCCACATTCAACGCGGCCACCTTCGCGAGATAGGCAAAGTCCATTTTGTCGACGGTATCGCCATAATCGACGCCGTTTTCGGTGCGTAAATCCTGATGCTGGTGGTGATAATGCTCGACGCCGACGGTGAAGCGGATCGCGGGAAAGCCCAGTTCGAGGGCGGGCAGATGGTCGCCGCCGCGCGAAAACCGGTCGGGGCGGCGCACGCCGAAGACATCGAGACCGAGCGCTGCGTTCTTCTCAGCCACATTATCGGCGTAACGCATCAGCGATCGGCTCGGGCCGTCGTCCTCACCCGCCGCTGCCGCGTCTGGCCAGTTGCGCATCTCGATCCTCGGAAAAGCGGATGCCCTCGCTGAACACGCGGACCACATCATCGACCTTGCGCCCGTCGGTGCCAACGGTGTTGCCGACGATATCGTTATTGAGCATCGCGCTGACTTTCCAGCCGCGCTCTTTCGCGGTTTCGGCCAGCAAGCGCCCGCCGAACAACCCCTGTTCCTCGCCCGAAAGCAACGCGAGGACGATTGTAGCGTTGCCCTGCGGCTGCTTGGACAAAAGCCTTGCCGCCTCAATCACGAGCGCGCTGCCCGATCCGTCGTCGTTAGCACCCGGCGCATCCTTGGTAAAGTCCATCACGTCGGACACGCGGCTGTCGATGTGGCCTGCGATGATGATGACATGGTCCCAGCCCATCTTGCCGGGCTTGATCGCGAGCACGTCAACGATATTGACGCCATTCGGAACGCGCGGGCCGGACATATTGCGTTCGAGCATTTCGGTAGTCAGGCAACCTTTGCAGGCCTTTGAAATTTTTTCGAATTCAGATTTCGCCCACGCCCGCGCAGCGCCAATGCCACGTTTCGGGTCGGTAGCCGATGAGAGCGTATGACGTGTGCCAAAGCTTACCAGTTTCTCGACATCGGCCTTCAGCCTTGCCGGACTGGCTTCGTTTTGGGCAGTTGCGGGGAAAGCACAGAGCAGCGCTGCAGCGCTGGCGAACAGGGCAATTTTTCTCATGCCCCGATGGCTAACGCATCAGGTTTGCAAATACCAGCGTTCGCCGCCTTCGAGTGCAAGCGCGGTCAATTTTCCGCTTGCATACGCCCCGGTATCGATACCGATGCGCGAGCCGCGTTCCTCGATGTCGGGGTATATGGTGTGGCCATAGACGATGACCTTTTCGAGGTCGCCGCGCTGGTCGACAAATTCCTCGCGGATCCAGCGCAGGTCGCTGACCTTCTGCTCGGACAACGGCACGCCCGGCTTTATCCCGGCATGGACAAAGGCATAATCGCCGATGATAATCTGGTCTTCGAAGCTCTCAACAAATTCCAGATGTGCTTCGGGAACAAGGCTACTGAGGCGCTCTGACAATTGCTCCATGTCGAGCGTCATATAGTCCATGCGCGTGATCGGGTAAGACAGCACCGTCGCCTCGCCGCCGATACGCAAAAAAAAGCGCGTGATTTTGGGGTCGTTCTTGCGGCAGGCGCGGACGAAGACTTCTTCATGATTGCCCATCAGGAAACGGACCTTCTTGCCCGAAGCCTGAAGCGCCATCGCGGTCTCGATAACCCCCGCGCTGTCGTCGCCACGGTCCATCAGGTCGCCGAGGAAAATGATCGTCGTATCGGCTGGCCCACGCGTTGCATCGTCCGCGTCGATTTGGCGGAGCAAATTGTGGAGCAAATCGTTGCGCCCGTGAATATCGCCAATGGCATAAATGCGCGTGCCATTAGGCACCCGCGCGGTATCGAGCGGACGCTGAACTTCCGCTTTTTTGAAAAGACGACCTAACATGGTCCGCGCCATATAGTGGGACGATGGCGGATAGGGAAGGGCTAGCCTTCTACAGCGAAGGTCAATCCCGCCTTCGCCTCCAACCGGTCGATTAACGCCCCACCCAATGCCGCGCCCGGTGTGGTCACCCCGCCCGGTCCGTCGATCTCGCTCAAGGCAATAGCGGTTTCGGCGATCATCTTCGAAGTCGAGCCATAGCCCGGGTCGCGGTCGCCCTTGACTGAGGCGCGTATCTCGCGCCCGTCGGGATATTGGCCGATGAACAATATGTCGTAGAAACCATTTTCGCGCTCCTCGGGGCTCGGGCCTTCGCCGGGTTTGAGTTTGGAATCGCCGAACGGGTTCATCTTGGCGATTCCCTCAGCAATCGCCTTGCCCGCCTCGCCGATGGTGGTCAGCATCATCTCGTCATAGACAAAATCTGCACCCCATAGATGGCCGAGCAGGAAGTTTGTCCGGTGAACATTCTTGGTGTTGATCGGCGCCATCACGAACGGTGCCGCCCATGCGCCAGCATCATTATCATATTCGGGAAGAAGCCCTGAGGGTTGGGACGGTCCTTCGAAACCGGGCGTCAGTGCGAAGGACGATTTGAGCAGCCCGATAATGCTCGGATTTTTCGCCGCAGCTTTCATGGTTTCGGTCAGGCTGGCAATCGTGCCCCCCGACGCACCGCCCTGCATCTTGCGAACGCGGCCTTTGACGCGAGGTGCGGACGAACCGTGGCGCTTCACCGCTTCGGCTTGCAAAAACAGGACGCCGAGATCGAAGGGAATCGAATCGAAGCCAGCCGAAAACACGATCCGCGCGCCTGATGCCTTGGCCGCAGCATCATGCTCGTCGATCTTGTTCCGCATCCACGCCGGCTCGCCGCACAGGTCGGTGTAATCGGTGCCATTGGCGACGCACGCCGCGACCAGTTCATTGCCGTAAAGCTGGTACGGCCCGACGGTGGTCAGCACGACCTTCGTTCGCTTGCACATTGCGTCGAGCGAAGCCGGATCGGAGGCATCGGCAACCACCAAAGGCGTATCGGCAGGCGCACTAACAAGGTCGCGCACCTCCTCCAGCTTGGAAAGGTTCCGCCCCGCCATCGCCCATTTCGGCGCACCTTCGCGAGCCGTCAGATATTCGGCGACCAGAGCGCCCGGTGTAACCCGTCGCGCCGTAGACAATGATATCGAATTCGCGGTCGCTCGCCATACGGCTCTCCTGTTTCTGTTTGAATCAGGTGATGCGCGGCTCGGCTCCGAAAGTCAAAACGCTAAAGTGGGCGAGCTACTATTCGACTGGCGGAATGGTGGTGGCGGGTGGCCCCCCGCTTCCTTTGCGAGTCGAAGCCTTGGAGCGTGGAGCGGGGCCGTCAACAATTAAAGGGTCGCCATTATACAGGATCGTTATCGGCACCTTGCGCGAGGTAAAGCCAGCATAGGTTTTGCCTGCCAGCACCGAATTGGCATTCGCGTCCATCTTGCACCAGGCAACCAGATTGACGGTGACATCCATGTCGAACGCTTGTGTGTCGCGCAGATACTCGGCGGCCGTGTTTCCCTTTGCAACAAACGGCTTGAGCTTCTGCTCATATTCACGCGCCGGATTGAATGTCAGGTCGATCGCCGCATCGTTGGCGCGCTTCGACACCTTCAACTCGACCTCGAGCGAGACGTCGGCGTCGCTGCGTCCGGCTACATCGTCGTGCTTCGCCGTTTTGCCCCAGCTTTGGACAACCATCATGTCGTTATTGTGCAATATGCCTTTGCCGATGATCGCCTGTACCGCGGTCAATCGCGCACCCGGCTTGCAGAATACCTGTCCGGTGACGGTGAAGCGGGGATTGTTTCCGGTAACCACCAGATCGCGCTTCGATGCGATTTTCGACGATGCCATGTTTTTCAGGCCGAGTGCTCCCGTCGATATCGGTTTGGTGATGTTTACGCTGCCGACGGTGAAGCCGAATTGTTGCTCGTCGGCTGCGATGGCGGCAAACGGTATTGCAACGATCCCAAGCCCGCATAGGGCTATCGCTAATTTGTTCATGATGTCCTCCCCACATCTCAGTGCGACAGGACGTATTATTTCAGCGGTGAACCGCGACTGAACGATTTTACATTTGGCTTCACCCAGCGCCGACTCCCGGATGCACGATCGGTTCGCGCGCCGCTTCAGTGCGGCGGCGGGCGCGATAATGATCGAGGCTCCAGCTCTTGCCTTCATAGGCGAACAGACACAGGAAGCCGCCTGCAATTGCGACATTTTTCATCGCCATGGCTGCCTGCATCGCATCGGCGGTTTCGCTGTGAAACAATAATGCGGTAAGCAAACAAAACGCCGCGAAAACGAGCGACATGATCCGCGTAAATACGCCCAAGGCGATCATAATTCCACCGATCAGCTCGAACAGTATTGCTGGCAACGCAAGGCTAGTCGGAAAGCCGACGCTGGTGAGTGCGGTGCCGGTCGCTGCCGGATCAGCCAGCTTGACCGCGCCCGATATGATGAAAATCAGCGACAGCATGATGCGGCCGATAAATGCGAACAACCCTGAAAACATGATGCATCTCCTCGAACCCTACTGCGTCAACAACCGTCAACGCCTCGCAGTTCCATCAGAGGCAACCTAAAGCTTTGGCAAGGTCACCCCGCGCTGGCCCATATATTTGCCCGCACGGTCGGCGTAGCTGGTTTCGCAGGGCTGCTCGCCCTTGAGGAACAGGAACTGGCACGCGCCTTCATTGGCGTAGATTTTGGCTGGAAGCGGTGTGGTGTTGCTGAATTCTAGCGTCACATGACCTTCCCAGCCCGGCTCCAGTGGGGTCACGTTGACGATGATCCCGCACCGCGCATAGGTGCTTTTGCCAAGGCAGATCACCAGCACGTCGCGCGGCACGCGGAAATATTCGACGGTGCGGGCAAGTGCGAAGCTGTTCGGCGGGATGATGCAGACGTCGGTCTTGCGGTCGACGAAGCTTTTAGGGTCGAATTCCTTCGGGTCGACGATTGAGCTGTCGACATTGGTGAAAATCTTGAACTCGTCGGACACGCGAGCGTCATAGCCATAGGATGACAGGCCATAGCTGATGCATCCATCGCGGCGCTGCGCCTCGACAAAGGGTTCGATCATATTGTTGGACTGCGCTTGCTCGCGAATCCAGATATCTGATAAAATTGACACGTTGCTTTACCCACCCCTTCGTCACCCCCGCGAAGGCGGGGGCACATCACCTGAGCCGTCGGCTTGCTCGGATATTTCAGGTGATGAATTCCCGCCTACGCGGGAATGACGAGAAAGGGGAAGTAGGAAAATGCAGTGTATCAGGATTTCAGGCTGGCCGGGCCGAAGCCATGCGGCAATAATTCGGACAAATGATAGATGTCGTATCCGTCTGCCTTTGCGCAATACACGGGCAGGTCGCGTTCGTTCAAGTCGGCGACTTCCTTGATGATCTGGCGACAGCGTCCGCACGGCGTAATTGCATCGGTGCCTGCGCCGACGCTGCCCTCGGGGCCACCTGCAACTGCTATGGCAACAATCTGTCGCAACTGTCCGTCGCTGTTCGCCTTGGCGATCGCGACAGTCTCGGCGCACAGAGTCATACCGTAGCTGGCATTCTCGAAATTACTGCCGGTTACAATGCTGCCGTCCTCAAGCAACAAAGCCGCACCGACATGGAAGTTCGAATAAGGCGCGTAGGCATTGCCCGCCGCCGTAATCGCCGCGCTGACCAGATCCGCGCTCATTTGCGTACCACGGCCCAGCGCACCGCACCTTCGATACCGCTGATATGGCGCGCGGTGTTCGCGGTCCACATCACCCACGGCCGCGCCGAATAATCGGGGAGGAACCAATTCCCCTCAAGCCAGACGGTGCGGTCGATTGCGCTGCTCACCTGATACTCCTTCTCGAACTCGGGCGTGAGTAGCAGGATTGCCGGCATCCCGCTATGCGCCTCGATCTGGCCGAGGAAGGTTGCGAGCTCGGACAGGATCAGCGCACGGTTGGGGCGGCCCTTGCAGGTTTCGGAAAAATCGAGCTGCACTGCGGGCGGCAATGCTGCCTCGCTGCGCGGGACGGTGGTGATGAACAATGTTGCCTGATCGGAAGCGAGGCGGCAGATGTCGAAATGATGCAGCGCGCCATAGCGAATACCCGCCTGTTTCACCCCCTCCAGATTAGCCTGAAACTGCGTGTCACGGCCGCGCGCGCCTTCGACCGCCGTGATATAGGCAAAATCGACCCCCGTCGCGCCGAGTTGCGCCCAATCGGGCTTGCCGTTTGCCTCGCTGACGACGATGCCTTGAACAGCATATTCGTCGCGCGACGGTGCCCAGCCGGTGGCGTAGCTCCACACGACAAAAATGCCGAGCGCCACTGCAAGCGCAATCGCGCCCACCCGAAAATAGCGGCTCTTACCCCCAGCCATGCGACCCAAATGCTCCCGAATCAGAAAACGCCCCGCACCCTCTTACCCTTTGATGTGCAGCACGCAAATCAGCGTGAACAGGCGGCGGGCAGTGGCGAAATCGGTTTCGATTTTGCCCTCCAGACGTTCCATCAAGAGGTCTGCCGCCTCGTTGTGGACACCGCGCCGCGCCATGTCGATGGTCTCGATCTCGGCCGCGCTGGCCTTGCGGATGGCTTGGTAGTAACTGTCGCAGATCGCAAAATAGTCTTTCACCACGCGGCGGAAACGGCCCAGACCAAGGATCAGGGTTTCGAATGGCGTGTCGTCGCTGCGCCTGACATCGAGGATCAGCCGCCCTTCCTCGACGCTGATTTTAAGATGGTATGGTCCGGCATAGCCATCGCCGAAATCGCGCAATGGCTTGAAAACATTATCCTCAATCAAATCGAAAATCGCAACGCGCCGCTCCTGCTCGATATCGGCATTGCGCCGGAGTATCGTTGCCTCGTCGAGTTCGACTTTGATGATGCGGTGGTCGCCCATGTTGCTGTGTTAGCTTGGGATAATTTTGGGGCAAGTGAGTAATGCCGTCATCCCCGCGAAGGCGGGGATCGCAGCCGGTTTAATCTGTTGGGTTTGGCACGACTGTCTAGGGTCCCCGCCTGCGCGGGGACGACGGGCAGGTTGTCCACAATCATATCCCCCGTTGTATTTTTCGACACCCTTGCGCCCGTCGTCATGCTAAAGGATAGGGCCTCATGGCCGAACCGATCAGACTAGCTGCTGCCAATGAGGCAGAACCCCAGCGCCTGCCGCGCAACATCGAGGCGGAGGCCGCGTTTCTGGGCGCAATTCTCATCGACAATCGAATCATCGAGGACGTCTCGATCAAGCTCCAGCCCGACCATTTTTTCGAGCCGCTGCATGGCCGCGTTTATGAACAGATTTTACGCCTGATCGACCGCAATATGCTGGTCACGCCGGTTACCTTGAAGCCATTTTTCGAAGCCGACGAATCGATGCGCGAACTGGGCGGGCCGGGCTATCTGGTGAAGCTCACCGCGGATGGCGCGGGGCTTATCGGTGCGCGTGATTTTGCGCAGCAGATATACGACCTCGCATTACTCCGCGAACTCGTGACCGTCGGTCGGACTTTGGTCGATAACGCGCTCGACACGAGCGAAAGCGTTGATCCCAAGGGCCAGATCGAGGCAGCTGAAAGCGCGCTGTACAAGGTTGCCGAAGGTGAGGGCGAAACGGGCTCGATGAAGAGCTTCCTCATGGCCTCGACCGAAGCGATCAAGAATGTCGAAAAGGCGCTTAATTCGGGCGGAAGCCTGTCGGGCGTCACAACCGGCCTGGACAGCATCAACGCCAAATGCGGCGGTCTGCACAACTCCGACCTTGTGATTTTGGCGGGACGTCCCGGCATGGGCAAAACCTCGCTTGCCACCAACATCGCATTCAACGCCGCGCGCAGATGGATCCGTGAGCGCGAGGACGGTATCGAGGAATCGAAGGGCGCAGGTGCAAAGGTTGCGTTTTTCAGCCTCGAAATGTCCGCCGACCAGTTGGCGACGCGTATCTTGGCCGAACAATCGGGGATCAGCTCCGAATTGCTGCGCATGGGCAAAATTTCAGCCGTGACGATTTCCGCGAATTGTCGCGCGCCAGCCGCGAATTGCAGGAGCTGCCGCTCTATATCGACGACACTCCGGCGCTGACCATTGCAGCGCTCCGGACGCGCGCACGGCGGTTGCAGCGGCGGCATGGCATTGGACTGATCGTGGTCGATTATCTGCAGCTGCTCCAAGGCTCAAGCCGCGCCAACGACAATCGAGTAAATGAAATTTCGGAGATTAGCCGTGGCCTGAAGACGCTGGCGAAGGAACTTGGTCTGCCGGTTATCGCGCTGTCGCAGTTCAGCCGGGCGGTCGAACAGCGCGAAGACAAACGTCCGATGTTGTCTGACCTGCGTGAGTCCGGCTCGATCGAGCAAGACGCGGATATGGTGTGGTTCGTCTATCGCGAAGATTATTATGAAGCGATGAAAAAGCCCGACGAGGGCACGCCCGCATTCGATGCGTGGAACGAAAAAATGGAGCGAATTCACGGCGTTGCCGAACTGATCGTTTCAAAACAAAGGCACGGTTCGACCGGGCGTGTGCGGATGAAGTTCGAAGCGAAAATCACTCGCTTTACTGACTTGGCCGACGACCAATATGCTGACGCAGGCTATGATTAGGCTTTGAACCGAGCGCTGAGAATATAATTGAGTGCCATATTCGAGCTTAAGTGCAGCCCCTTGAGCGGCGAAAACGCGATGCCGGTCATTTCCAATATTTCGAGCCCCGCATCGTCGAGCAACACCGCCAGTTCCTCGGGCGTCAAAAACTGGTTCCAGTCATGCGTTCCGCGCGGCACCTGACCGAGCCGCTCTGCTGCTTCCACCAGAAACAACCGCGAGGCCGCAGTGCGGTTGGGCGTAGACAGCAGTAGCAGGCCATCTGGCTTCAAATGCGCGACCAATTCTGCGATGAAGGCGGCGGGGTCGGTGACATGCTCGATAACCTCCATCGAGGTTACCACATCGAACTTGCCCAGCCCCTGCTTCGGCCAACTCGCCAGCGCGATAGTCGATAGCTAATTCCGACTGCGCAGCATGGGCTTTCGCCGCCGCGACATTTTCGGGCGCGGCATCGACACCCGTTACCGCTGCACCCATCCGCGCCAACGGCTCGCACAACAACCCCGCGCCGCAACCGACATCAAGCCCTGTCTTGCCTGTCAACGGGTGCCGTGCATTGCCGTCGCCGCCGAAATGCGCGTCAATTGCGTTGCGGATAAAACCCAAGCCGCACCGGGTTGAGCTTGTGCAGCATAGCGCTCGAACCCTTCGGGTCCCACCAATCCGCCGCCAGCGCACCGAAATGCGCCGCTTCTGCGTCATTTATAGTCTTTAGTGCGCTTGCCTTTGTCATATCCTGTCCCTATCAGGCCCCCGATTTGCAACAAAGCGCGATTGCGCCAAATGCTTATAAGGAAAAGCCGAATCCAATGGCGCGCATAATAATGAAATTTGGCGGCACGTCGATGGCGGGAACCGAGCGCATCCGGCGCGCCGCCCAAATCGTCAAACGCCAGGCCGAACGTGGCGACGAAGTTGCGGTCGTGGTGAGCGCGATGGCGGGCGAAACCGACCGGCTGGTGGGTTTCTGCCGCGAAGCGAACGCGCTTTACGATCCCGCCGAATACGACGTCGTGGTCGCGGCGGGCGAGCAGATTACAGCTGGCCTGCTGGCCATCACCTTGCAGGCTCTTGGGATGCAATGCGCGGAGTTGGCTCGGCTGGCAAATGCCGATCCACACCGATGATGCCCATGCCAAGGCGCGGATCGGCGCAATCGATACCGACGAGCTGCTTGCCTCGATGGGCGCTGGCACGATCGCCGTCATTCCCGGCTTTCAGGGCCTGACCGACGACAACCGCATCACCACCTTGGGTCGCGGCGGCTCCGACACGTCGGCGGTTGCGGTTGCGGCTGCGGTCAAGGCCGACCGCTGCGATATCTATACCGACGTCGACGGCGTCTACACCACCGACCCGCGCATCGTGGCCCGCGCGCGCAAGCTGAAGGCCGTTACCTACGAAGAAATGCTCGAACTGGCATCGGTCGGATCGAAAGTCTTGCAAACCCGCTCGGTCGGGCCTGGCGATGAAAGAAAATGTGCGCGTGCAGGTGCTCTCGTCCTTCACCGACGAAAGCGCGCCCGACGCCGACAGCATCCCCGGCACGATGATCGTGACCGACGAAGAATTGGAGAAGTATCAAGTGGAACGCCAACTGATCACCGGCATCGCCGCCGACAAGAATGAGGCGAAAATCACGCTGACCCGCGTGCCTGACCGCCCCGGCGCAGTGAGCCACATCTTCGCGCCGCTGGCCGACGCAAACATCAACGTCGACATGATCATCCAGAATGTCGGCCGCGACAAGGGCGAGACCGACGTGACCTTCACCTGCCCTCGCGCCGACCTCGTGCGCTGCACCGACATATTGGAAAACCAGCGCGAGGCCATCGGCTACAACCGCCTGATTTCGGACATGAAGGTCGCCAAGATTTCGGTGGTCGGCGTCGGGATGAAGAGCCATGCCGGCGTCGCATCGATGATGTTCAGTTCACTGGCCGACCGCAAGATCAACATTCAGGCGATCTCGACGAGCGAGATCAAGGTGTCGGTGCTGATCGACGAGGATGAGACCGAGCTAGCGGTGCGGGTGTTGCACACGGCCTATGGGCTGGATGGGGAGTAAAGCGCTTCCATTGGTTGCGGCTCGCTTCTAAGAAGACGCGCATGACCAAACTCGCCACCTCATGCAACGCGGCACCGAATTTCTGGGCTGCGAAACCGCTATCATGTGCGGGGCGATGTCCTGGGTTTCGGAGCGGAATCTTGTTTCAGCGATCACTAACGCGGGCGGGTTCGGGGTGATTGCTTGCGGGGCGATGACGCCGGAATTGCTTGATGCGGAGATTGCCGCGACGAAGGCGATGACCGCAAAGCCGTTCGGCGTGAACCTCATCACCATGCACCCGCAGATCATGGATCTGATCGCGGTGTGCGCGCAGTACAATGTCAGCCATGTCGTGCTTGCGGGCGGGTTGCCGCCCAAGGGCAGCATCGAGGCGATCAAGGAATTTGGCGCGAAGGTCATTTGCTTTGCGCCCGCGCTGACGCTGGCCAAGAAATTTGCGCGTTCGGGGGTCGATGCGCTGGTTATCGAGGGCAGCGAGGCGGGCGGGCATATCGGGCCGGTGGCGACATCGGTGCTGGCGCAGGAAATTCTGCCCGAACTGGGCGAGCAACTGCCGATATTCGTTGCTGGCGGCATCGCGCGCGGTGGGCTCGATCGCCAGCTATCTGGAAATGGGCGCGAGCGGGGTCCAACTCGGCACGCGCTTTGTCTGCGCGCATGAAAGCATCGCGCATCCCAATTTCAAGGCCGCGTTCCTGCGCGCCAACGCCCGCGACGCCGTGGCAAGCGTGCAGATTGACCCGCGCTTACCGGTCATTCCAGTCCGCGCACTGAAAAACAAGGGCACCGAATTGTTCACCGCCAAACAGGTCGAAGTTGCGGCGATGCTCGACCGGGGCGAGATCGAGATGGAGGCCGCTCAGCTTGAAATCGAGAAATACTGGGCGGGCGCGCTCCGCCGCGCGGTGATCGACGGTGACGTCGAATATGGTTCGGTCATGGCCGGGCAATCGGTCGGCATGGTGCATGTCGAGCGGCCCGTGGTCGACATCATCGCCAAGCTGGTCGCCGAGGCGGAAGAGGCGTTGGCCAGATAGCCCCTCTCCCATTGGGAGAGGGTTGCGCAGACTTGCAAACTTGTTTGCTAGTCGTAGCTGGGTGAGGGGATGTGCTCTCTCGATAGTGCACAACCCCTCACCAACTTCGCCTAAGCCTGTCGGCTAAGGCTACGTATCCTCTCCCAACGGGAGAGGGGGTTCAGACAAACCGTCTTGCCAACACAATACAGCTCCCTCATATCAGCCGCATGACCGACGAAACCACGCACGAACTCACCCCGCTCAACCCGGCCTGGGTAAAGACAACACGCATCGCTTCGGCCGTCGGGTTGTTGCCTTTCCTCATCGGTGCTGGGGTATTGGAAAGCGCGCAGTTCCTGCCACCGGGCAGTATCATCGCGCCGGTGCTGTTCCTCTATGTCTACATCGCCTTCGTCGTCCCTGCGCGAAAATACCGGCATTGGGGCTATGATATGGGCAGTGACCGCCTGCGCATCGTGCGCGGCTATATGTTCTATCGCGACACCGTGGTGCCGTTCGGCCGAATCCAGCATATCGATGTCGATCAGGGACCGATTGACCGGCGCTACGATCTTGCCACGCTGACGGTGCATACAGCCGGAAACCATAACAGCACGGTCGCCTTGCCGGGCTTGCTTCATGCTGACGCGCTGGTGATGCGCGAGGCGATACGCGCCGCGATAAGGGCGGATACGCTTTGAACGAAGCCAGCGCAAACGTTGATCTGCCTGTTGCTGACGAGGGCCACAGGCTCGATATCAAAGGCCTGCTCGTCGGCCTTGTCATGGGCCTACCGCAACTCTTCTTCCCGATCGTGGCAGTCGTGTTTGGGACGCGCTCGCAAAATAATCCCCAGTTGATCCCGATAGCCATTGCAGTCGTTTTGCTGGTCAGCGTACTGTTCCGCTGGATCGGCTGGATGCGATTTCGCTATTATATCGGCCAGCATGACGTTCGGATCGAAAGCGGCGTGCTGAACCGAACGGCTCGGTCGATCCCCTATGAACGTATTCAGGATGTCAGCATCGAGCAGAAGCCGCTGGCGCGCATTTTCGGGTTGGGCGAGGTCAAGTTTGAAACCGGCGGCGGTGACGGTGACGATGCGAAGCTGAGTTTTGTGAGTGTCGAGGAAGCGAACCGCCTGCGCGAGGTCGTGAAGGCGCACAAAAGCGGTGCGGTTTTCCCAGAAGAATCAGCGGACCCCGTCGAGCAAGAGGGCGCACCACCAATCTTCGCGATGGATGGCAAGCGGGTTTTTATTTTCGGGCTTTACTCATTCTCGCTCGTGATTTTCGCGGTTCTTGGCGGTTTGGCACAGCAATTCGACGTTCTGCTGCCGTTCGAGATTTGGGATTTCAAACATTGGATCGGTGTTGCCGAAGATCGCGGCGTTTCGGTCGATAACATCGATGGCATAAGTGTTTCGGCACGGATCATACTGGCGCTGATTGCTTTGGGCAGCCTGATTTTTATCGGCCTCGCCACCGGCGTCATCCGCACCGTCTTGCGCGAACATGGCTTCCGCCTTGAGCGCACCGCCAAAGGATTCCGCCGCCGTCGCGGGTTGCTGACCTTGACCGATGTCGTCATGCCAGCGCATCGCGTGCAGGCGGCCGTTATCCAGACCGGCCCGATCCGCAAACGCTGTGGCTGGCATAGCCTGAAATTCGTCAGCCTTGCGCAGGACAGCAAGGAAGAAAGCAACTTCGTCGCCGCACCCTTTGCCACGCTGGGCGAAATCTGGCAGATTGCGAATGCTGCTATGGTCGATGCGCCGGATAGCGAAACACCGTTCCAGCGCGGTGTCGGGCAGCATTGGAGCATTCAAATATTACTGCTGCTCCCCGTCATATTAATGGCGATGTTGGCGGTGATATTCTTCGCCGACGCTAGCCCGTTACGATCCATATTGCTTCTGTTGTTGCTTGTTCCATTTGCGCCTGTTCTGTGGTTGGACTGGTATAAATACCGCTATGCCTTCGACGCTAGGCAAATTTATGTCCGACGTGGCTGGTGGCAGCAGCGATTCACCATCGCGCCGCAAGTGAAGGTGCAGACGGTCGAGATTGCGCAAGGACCGATTTCACGGCGGCAGGGCCTAGCAACACTCAAATTCGGTATCGCAGGCGGGACGCTTGAAATGATTGCACTGCCGCTCGCAACGGCGCACGCGATCCGGGAGGCTGTGATGGAGCGCGTGGCCGCCGTCGATTATTCGGTGGTGGCAAAGGGCTGAATCCCTCTCCTTTGGGAGAGGGTTGCGCAGACTTGCAAACTTGTTTGCTAGTCGTAGCTGGGTGAGGGGTTCTTCCTTCCCGACAGCGCACAGCCCCTCACCAACTTCGCCTAAGCCTGTCGGCTAAGGCTTCGTATCCTCTCCCAATGGGAGAGGAAATTTCAATCAATAGCACCCACCACCTGCGTTTCGATCACGCTGCCATCGTCCTTGCGCAGGCTCATCGTCACCTTCTTCGCTGCCCAGTCGATGTCGATCTGGCCGAAATTGGGGATGCCCCAAAAACCGCCCGTGCGGCGCGGATCAGGCTCGCGGTCGCTGCCGTCGCCTTTGCCGAACGCAAAGTTTAGCGAGCTTGAGGTGAAGTCCCACAATGGCTTCGAAACGCCGGGGGCATTGGTTTTGTAGAAGCCGCCCGAATGCCGGTCGCCGGTCAGAAAGATCGCATTGTTGACGCCCTTCTCGGCGAGCAATCGCGTAAAGCCGCTCGCGCTCTTTGGGGAAGTTGGTCCAGCCTTCGAAATTATGCGCGTCGGTGATGACCTGAGTCGACGAAATGATGAAGCGCAGCTCGGCAGGCTTGGCGAGTTCGCTGCGCCAGCCATTCCCATTGCGCCCGCCCAATATCGTCGCCTTCGGGTCGGTGTTGGGAATATACCAGCCAAGCGCCGGGCCGGGGTCGCGATAGGGCATGCTGGCAAGGTCGGAGCGGAAGAAGCGCGCGTCGAGGATGATGAACTGGACGCGCTTGCCCTCGGGCCCGACGATGCGGCTTTCATGGACGCCGGGGCGTGAACTGCACTTCGTCGCGACGAGCCCCAATAATTTTCATAGACCTTCTCGGCATATTCCTTGAACGCAAAGGCGCCGCCCGCGTCGTTCGCGCCGAAATCATGGTCGTCCCATGTCGTCATCATCGGCACGCTGCGGCGGAACCGGTCGAACTCGACGCGGCGTGTTGAGCTTCTTGTAGCTCGCCGCCAGTGTCGGGATGTCCGCGCCGCTGGTCGCGCCGTGTGTCGCCATAGACATTGTCGCCGATCAGCAGAAACGCCTGCGGCTTCTGCGCGGCGATGACGTCCCAGAATTTCATGTCGCGGTTTTCGTTGACGCAGGAGCCGAAGGCGAAACGCGTGATTACGGTGTCTGCGGCGAGCGAAGGGTTGGCAGGTGCCTTGGGCAGCTTCGCTTCGAGCGTGGCGTAATAAGGCCGCAAAGCCTCCTGCGCACTTTGCGGGGTGGCAACGGAGGTCGGTTGGGTAGTCGCGCAACCGGCGAGCAATAGAGCAGCGAGGGGGAGGAGATGTTTCATAAACCCCCTCTCCCCCGCCGTGTGAGTCGCGTCAAGCGGTTGCTGGCAAAGCCTTCTCGCCCGAGAAATGCGCGATGACGCCGCGCAGCGCCAGAAGCCCGGTAAACCAGATGGCATCGTTCACCGCGACGCCCGAGATGATCTCTGCGGAGAAATTCTCAGCCCCGCCGCCGACGCTTGCATAAGCGCGAAGCAGGATCTGGAATACGACAAATGCCGACAGCAAAGCTGCACCGGCGCGCAACGCCACCGGTCCGCTAATTTTCGTCAGCGCAACGCGTGCCACCACAGTCGCCGCCAGCGTCGCCGCCAGTATCGCGATGCCATGCCCGACCGCTTGCGCGTCCCACGGGAAGGACATCAGGAAAAAGCCGGTGGCCTGATTGGCGGTCCAAGCACCTGTAACCAAAGCAAGCCCGCGACGTGGTGTCATGGTCAAAGCGGCCAAAGCTGCAAAGCTGGCAAAAGGAAACACGCAGGCGAGCAGCAAGCTGCCGACCACGGTACTAGCGGCAAGCGAGAGCGGCCAGCTTAAGGATTTTACTGATGTCATGTTCGTCATCCTTTCATTTCTATCTGGCTTTGCAGCCAAAGGCAATTCATCAGAAACTTCGCCCGCACGCCGACATGCGCGTTGCGGCCGTAAGTGTTGTAGCGGTTCACGACAGTGTAATCGGTATCGAACACATTATCGACGCGGCCATAAAGTTCGACCGTCTCGGTCACGGGGAAGGCGGCGCGGACATTGGCAAGCGCATAGCCATCGAACCGCACAGTGTTCGCGGCATTGTCGAAGCTGTCGCCGGTCAGCAGCAAGGTCGTCGCCCAGCTTCAGCTTCCACGGCGTTTGCCAATCGAGCGTGAAGCTACCCGAATGCTGCGGGCGCAGCTCAAGCCGGTTGCCGAAATTCGTGCCCGCCGAGCGGTTGATGGCATCGGTCAGCGTGTAGTTCGCCTGAATGGTCAGCCGCGTCGGTCGGTTGCAGCGCGAAGCCCAATTCAACGCCTTCGGTCTTCACCCGTCCGATATTCTCCGACTGGAAAGTGACGAAGGAAAAGGTGATCTGGTCGGTGCTGCGCCGGTTGAAATAGGTCGCAAACACCTGTGCCTTGCCGTCCAGAAACCGATGCTCGACGCCAAGATCGAAATTGCGCGCGGTTTCGGGGCTGAGGTCGGGATTGCCGAATGGCGGCTGGCCCTCGCTCAAGGTCGGCGCGCGGAAGCCTTCGGCATAGGTTGCCCGCAAGACGGTGTCGCCTGCATTGGGCGTATAGGCCGCGTTGCCACCAAAGGTCGTCTGCCCGCCATAGTCGCTATAGTCGTCATGCCGCACACCGCCGGTCAGTGTCAGGCCGGTAAAGGGGCGCACGATTAGTTGACCAAAGCCGCTGGTCACTTTGTTACGCGCAACATCGGCTGGCGCGCCTTCGAATGAGGTGCTGGCGAACGTCCGCTCATGCTCGGCACCGAACACGATGGTTGCGGCATCGGCCAAATCGAAGCTGCCGTGATATTCGAAGCGGTCGATGGTTCCTTCGACATCGAAATTGTTGAAGCTGAAGACGACGGGGTCGGTGCCGACGCGGCTGATGTCGGTGCGCGAATAAGACACGCGGTTGCGGAAACGCCCGTCGGCCAAGTCGAAGTTCGCGCCGACATAGCCGGTGAACTGCCGGTTCTTCGAGATCGGCAAGGCATTAGCGCCGCCGCCGAAGGGCGAGTCATATTCGATGGTGCCGCGATTATAATAGCCACGGAAATCGAGCGCGAAATTGTCCGCAAGATTGACCTTCAACCGTCCGTTTGCGGCGTAATTCTCATACCCGTCTTTCTCGGTGCCGCCAGCCAGCGCCGAGATGCCGTCGGTCCGGTAATAGGCTCCGCCGACGCTGCCCTCGAACATGCCGCTTGTGCCCGACAGGTTGGCATTGGCCTTCATGCTGTCGGCATAGCCATATTCGGCACCGACGCGCGCGACCAAGGCTTCGGTCGGAGCCAAGCTCTCGACATTGATTACCCCGCCAATCGCCTGGCTCCCCCAGATAATCGAGTTCGGCCCGCGCAGCACTTCGACGCGGCCGATATTGCCGGTGAGCAACGCGCCGAAATCGAACGCGGCGTTGGGGCTGGACGGGTCGTTGATCCGGACGCCGTCGACCAGCACCAAGGTCTGCGACCCATTGCCACCGCGCAGGAATACCGCGCTCTGGCTGCCGACAGGGCCGCGTGTAACTACGGTAACGCCGGGTAGCGTTTTGAGCGCGTCTGTAATGCTGACCGCCTGCAATTCCTGCAACCGGTCTTCGTCGATGACGGTGATCGCCTGACCGGTTTCGGAACGCGGCTGTTCAAAGCCGCTGGCGGTGACGACGATGTCTTCTTTCGCTTCCTGCGCGTAGGCACAGGCAGGCAGCAGCGCCAATATGGCAACGGAACTTTTCAAAAATGTCATAACCTTAATCCTTCGCATGACGTCCAAACAAATGTCGTCACGCGGAGGAAAACCCCGATTGCGCCAGCGTCCCGCAAGCACAAAGGACAGACCGCAGGCGGGCAGGTCTCCTGACTTCCGGGTCAACGTTCATTGCGTCCCGCCTTCCCGGATTTCTCCAGTGGCATATGGGACGCGAACTCGCCGGTTACAGTTGCGGGAGCAGTTGTGGATTAAACCCGGGGTCACCCCAAGGCCGCACCACATTCCCTATTATCCTTGCTTTCACAAAGACCCGTTGCGTGGGCGGGCGTTTAGGGTGAATAGGGAAGCGATGCAAATGGAGATTTAATCGATGACGCTGACCAACCTCCTTGTTCCAACCTTTGCTCAAATGTTGAAAATGCTCTCGAACTGGCTGGCAAAGGCTCAAGCGCAATTGCCGGAAATCGACGCCGAAGCATTGTTGTCCGCGCGGCTTGCACCCGAAATGTTTCCATTATCGACCCAAATCCGTTTCACCTGCATCCAGGCTCTTGAAGCGATGTACCGGCTGCGTGGAGAGACGTTTGATTCGATCCTAGGCGAGCTGCGCACCGAAGCCCTTGACGCTGGAGAACGGCCCGGAACAATCGCGCAAGCTCAGGCGCGGATCGAGGAAACGTTAAAACTTCTCGCAAGGGTAGCGCCTGATGCACTGGACGGCGACGAGGGGCGACCTGTTAGCGCACGAAATTCCTAACGGGATGATCTTTGATCTGACGGCAGAGCAATATGCGCGCGACTGGGCGTTGCCGCAGTTCTATTTTCACGTGATGGCGGCGTATGCCATCTTGCGTAACCAAGGTGTTGACCTCGGTAAGGCGGATTATGTCGCGCACATGTTTCAATATATCCGCCCGGAGACAATGCCCAAGGAGTAGTCAGTCGAGCCTAATGCCGGGTCTTCCCCGGCCGTTGCATTCCCCAGAATTGCGGGCCTTCGGGCACGTGCCAGCTATGCTTCACCTCAAAACCGAAATTCTGATAGAGCGCGATATTATGTTCGTCGGCGGTTTCCAGATAGGCGGGTAGCCCGTCATGGTCGGCGCGGTCCAGGCCTGCGCGGATGGCGGCTCCGCCGAAGCCTTGGCCCTGAAACGCAGGGTCGCATCCGGCGTAGTGGAGATACCAGACGGGTTCTTTGGGCAGATGCTTTTCGATCAGGTCGGCGACTTCTAAGCCCGCGGAAAATCGAATAGCGCAAAGTCTGCACGAACGGCACGATCAGCCGCGCGCGGTCCCACAAGGCTGTCATGCGCTTGGCCCGGGCCGCGCCATAAGGTGACCGCCTCGAACCCATCGGTGCCGAATACCGCGCCCTTACGGTGTTCGTCGCGCAGGAAGAGGTGGAATGCGCCGACCAGACGCTGCGCGCGTTGCTTGGCGTCGGGTATGACGTAGCTCCAGCCGGTCTCATTCTGGAACGCGCGCGCGAGCGTTTCGGCGGCGTCCAGATTATCGGTGGGCGCCAGAAGGCGAGCTTGGTGCAATTGGACAACTCCATCTGTAATTAGATTTTTGTCATTCCCGCGAAGGCGGGAATCCATGGTCTGCCAATTGGGTCTACACAACGTTCGTGGTGAAACGCTTACCGCTTAGACCATAGATTCCCGCCTTCGCGGGAATGACAATGTTCAGAGAAAAAACTATACCTTTGCCTGAGCCAGTATCGGCAGTTGCCGAACGCGCTTGCCCGTCAGCGCGAACAATGCGTTGGCAAGTGCCGGGGCCGCTGGCGGCAATCCCGGTTCGCCAATCCCGCCCATCTTTGCGCCGCTTTCGATGAAGTGGACATCGATCTCCGGTGCATCGGCCAATTTCATCACCGGATAATCGCCAAAATTGCTTTCGATCACCGCGCCCTTGTCGAGCGTGATCTGCTCGCCGATCGCCGCCGACAGACCCATGATCACGCCGCCCTGATTTGCGCTGCAGCGTTCAGCGGGTTTACCGTGGTGCCGCAATCGACCACCGCCCATGCCTTGTGGACCTTTGGCGTGCCGTCTTCTTTCAGCGATGCCTCGACCACTTCAGCAACGATGGTGCCGAAACTTTCGACCATCGCGATGCCGCGTGCGCGGCCTTCGGGCAGAGGCGTTCCCCAACCGGCGCGCTGGGCGACGGTGTCGAGCACGAGCAGTTGGCGCGATCCGGCCTTCAGATGGTTGCGGCGGAACGTGTAAGGGTCTTCGCCCTCGGCGTGGGCGAGCTCGTCAACGAAGCTCTCGTTGAAAAAGCCGTGCTGGCTGGCGTTGACCGATCGCCAATAGGCGTTGACCTGATTGGAGATATATTCGTGGTGCCGCGCCTCGAAATTGGGGATGGCGTAGGGCACGGTCCCTTCTGCGGCCGCATCGTCCATTTGCGCGTAATCCGACGCCCATGCGGCCATCCGCTTTTTGCCGGTGACGGCTTGCAACCGCGCCGCGACCTGCGGACGGTAAGCTCCGTGCTGGACATCCTGTTCGCGGCTCCAGATCAGTTTGACCGGATAGGGCACCTGCATCGCGATCTTTGCCAGTTGGTCGACAATCTGGCTGTACGGCGGGAAGCGGCGTCCGAAACCGCCGCCCATGATCATCGGGTGGAACATCACCTTGGCGGCATCGAGGCCTGCTGATTTCAGCCGCCATCATCCGCGCCGAAAGCGGGTCTTGCAGGCCGCCCCACATATCGAGCTTGCCGTCCTTGTGGTGCGCGGTCATCGCGAACGGCTCCATCATCGCTTGATGCAGGAACGGCGCTTTATAGTCGGCGGTGAGCAGCTTGCCGCCATCGGGTGCCACCAGCTTTTCGCCAGCGGCATTAAGCTTGTCCTGCGCGGCATAAATCGACGCGGTTGAAAGACCGCCATGCCCGCCGTCGCTGAACTGCGGAGTTAGCGCCTGCATGCCCTTTGGTCGCCTGCCAATAGCCCTTGGCGATGACAACCACGGCGTCATCAAGCTTGATGACTTTCTCGACGCCCTTGACCGCCATTGCAGGCGCCGTGTCTACCGAGGTCAGCTTACCATCGCGCACCGGGGCCATCATGATCGTTGCGACGCGCATGTCGGGCAAGGTGAAGTCGATGCCGTAGGTCGCGCTGCCATCGACCTTGGCAGGAATGTCGAGGCGGTGAACGCCTTGGCCGATGTAGCGGAAATCCTTGCGCTCTTTCAGCTTCACTTCGCTGTTGAGCGACCGCGCGGCTGCGGCTTGCGCCAGTTCGCCATAGCGCAGTGACGCGCTGCTTTTGGCGTGGATGACGCGGCTGTCGAGTGTGGTCAGCTCGCTGACCGGCACCTTCAACCGATCTGCTGCTTCCGCGACCAGAGCCTCGCGAGCCGCAGCGCCTGCGACGCGCATCCCGTTCTGGCCAGTATAGCGCACCGCCGACGATCCGCCGGTGACCTGCAAGTTCATCGATCGCGCAGCCATAGAAATGAACGATGCAGGCAGCGCCGCAACCACGCCGGGCTGGCCCGACACATCGGCCATGAAGCCCCGTCCAAGCGCGCTGTTGGCAAAGGCCGGATCGGCAGGCGCATGTTCGACGACGATCTTGGTCCAGTCGGCATCAAGCTCTTCGGCGACCATCTGCGCCAGTGCGGTGTGCGACCCCTGGCCGAAATCGATATGCGGCGAATAGACGGTGACGGTGTCGTCTTCGCTGATTTTCACCCAGCTGAGGAACGATCCGTCCTTGCCCTTGGTGGTCAGCTCGACTGCGCGTTTGCGGTTTGAACTGTCGGCGGAATAGACTGCGAAAATTCCGCCGCCGACGATGGCCGCACCGCCGATTAGAAATGCCCTGCGCTTGACACCCATCATGCGGCTCCTTCGACGGCGGTTGCGGCCTGACCGGTCGCGGCGAGGATTGCGGTGCGGATGCGCGGATAGGTGCCGCAGCGGCAGATGTTGGTCATCGCCTCGTCGACCTGTGCGGCGCTTGGTTTGCCCGTTTTCTGGATCAATGCGACGGCGGCCATAATCTGCCCCGACTGGCAATAACCGCATTGCGGCACTTGCGCGTCGATCCATGCCTGCTGGACCTTGTGGAGTGTGCCGTCTGCCCCTTTCAGCCCTTCAATGGTGGTAATCGACTTGCCCGCCACATCGCTGATCGGAATGCTACACGACCGCGCTGGTTCGCCATTCACATGCACGGTGCACGCACCGCAAGCCGCGATACCGCAACCGAATTTTGTGCCGGTAAGCCCAAGCTCTTCGCGCACGGCCCACAGCAAAGGCGTGTCGGGCTCGGCCTCTAGCATTACTGCCTTGCCGTTCACTGTTGCTGCTATTGCCATTCCGCTGTCTCCCGATTGCGTTTCATATAGCAACCCGTTCGGGGCTTTGCTAGGCCGGACGCCATGAAACCCGGAGCCGCCGACCATCACCGCATATTGGCCAGCGTCATGGCGTGGCGTGGCGCACCGATGGCCTTGGCGACCGTGGTCGAAACCTGGAAATCCGCGCCCTGTCCGGTGGGCACGCATATGCTGGTGCATGAAGATGGGCGGTTTGTGGGCTCCGTATCGGGTGGCTGTGTCGAAGGTGACATCTTGCAGTTGGCTGCCGATGTGATCGCTAAAGACAGCTTTGCCGTTCGCCGCTATGGCGTTGCAGACGGCTCGGCTTGGGAGGTCGGGCTGCCGTGCGGCGGTGACATCGTCGTGATGGTCCAGAATGTTTCGCCTGCACATTTTCCAGGCAAGCTGTTTGGCGCGATAATCAATTCGCGCGCGGCGCGTGAAACACTCCTGGTCGGCACCGAACTGGCGACGGGTGCGAGTAGATTGTTGGACGGCGAGGCGGAAGGTCTGTTCCTGAATCGCTACCTGCCGCCGCGCAGGTTGATCATTGTCGGTGCAGTAGAAATTGCCGCCGCTTTGGCTGATATTGCGCGATCAATGGGTATTGAGGTAACGCTGGTTGACCCCCGCGCCCGTTTCCTAACATCTGAGCGCTTTCCCGATGTCACACTCGATGATCGTTGGCCCGATGAGGCAATCGCCGCGCTAAAACCCGACGCGCGCACGGCAATCGTAACCCTGAGCCATGATCCCAAGATCGACGACCCGGCGCTTTCCGCTGCCCTGCAAAGCGGTGCTACCTATGTCGCTGCGCTGGGTTCCAAGGCGTCACACGCCAAGCGCATTGAGCGCCTAGCATCGGCTGGCATCAGTGCAGATCAGCTCTCGCGTATCGAGGGGCCGGCAGGTGTTTCGATCAATGCAATCAGCGCGCCTGAAATAGCGCTGTCCATCGCAGGCGGCATGGTGAAGGCATTTAACGATGGAATGCGGTGATATCGCGGTTGCGGTGCTGGCGGCGGGGCGAGCGACGCGGTTTGGCTCGGATAAGCTGATGGTCCCGATCAATGGCGTCCCGATGGGTGCACATATCGCAAAAACTCTGGCACCAATGGGCTTCGGCTGGCGCTTTGCGGTGTGTCAATCAGGTGCTGGATTGGCGCACCATTTTGCGGCAATGGATTTTGCGATCATCGATAATGCTGAACCTGAAAAAGGGCAGGCGCATTCAGTGCATCTGGCAGTCCAAGCCGCCGAGCGGACGACGGCAAAGGGGTTGCTTGTGACGCTCGCTGACATGCCATTCGTAACGCGGTCGCACCTCGCTTCGGTAGCCGCTGGGGATGGCTTGGCCGCATCCAGCTTTGGCCATTCGCCGATGCCGCCTGCACTGTTCCCACGCGCGGCTTGGCCGCTGCTGCTGGCCACTGGCGGCGACGCAGGTGCACGGCATCTCCTTCGTGACGCAATCATCATTACCGGCACACCGCACGAACTGTGCGACATTGACGTGGTGGCTGATTTGCCTAGACCGCAATCCCAATGACCTCCGATATCGCTCGCCAGTCCATCGATGCCGCGTTGCGCAATCCGGCCCTGATCGACGCCGCATTGGCGCTGGCCGAAGACCGGCTGCACGACGCAGAGCCATTGTTGCGGAGCCGTCTACGTAACGCGCCGACCGATGTCGCGGCAATCCGCATGATGGCCGAACTGGCTGCACGCATCGGGCGGCTGAAAGATAGCGAGGCTTTGCTCAGGCGCGCGCTTGAAATCGCGCCTTCGTTCGGCGTCGCGCGGGCGAACCTGGCGACGGTGCTGTATAAGCAGAACCGCTTTCCAGAGGCGCTCGAACAACTCGATGCCGTGCTGGCCGACGGCGGCGACAAGCCGTCGCAGCAGAATCTGAAAGCTGCGGCCTTGGGCCGGATCGGCGGTTATGATGAAGCTATCGGACTATACCGGGAACTGACAGAGCGCTTCCCCGAACAGGCAAAGCTCTGGATGAGCTATGGCCATATGCTCAAAACGGTCGGCGACCAAGAGGCGAGCATATCGGCCTATCGGCAAGCGCTGACCGTCGAACCTGCATTGGGCGAAGTTTGGTGGAGCCTTGCCAACCTAAAGACCGTTCGCTTTTCGGATGAAGATGTCGCTGCGATGCATACCGCGCTGGAAGCAAGCGGATTGGTGCACGAGGACGAATTTCATCTCCATTTCGCGCTCGGCAAGGCCAACGAAGAGCAGGGCGATCATGAAGCGGCGTTTACGCATTATGCCAAGGGCAATCGTCTTCGAGCCGGTGAACTGTCGCACGACCCTGATGCGGTTACGGCGCATGTCGACAAATTGATCAGCCAATTTACGCCTGAATTTATCGCAGCACGACATGGCCACGCAGCGACCGACCCGATCTTCATTATCGGAATGCCGCGTGCCGGTTCGACGCTGATCGAGCAGATATTGTCGAGCCATTCGATGATTGAGGGCACGATGGAATTGCCTGATATCCCCGCAATGGCGATGCGAGCGGGGCGGGACAAAGATGGCTGGGTCGGGGCTGTGGCGGATATGACGCCGGAAGATCTTGATCGCCTCGGTGCGGAATTCATCGAGCGCACCCGCATTCAGCGTAAGACGGACAGGCCTTTTTTCATCGACAAGCTACCGAACAACTGGAGCTATCTGGGCTTTATCCGCCTTATCCTGCCGAACGCGAAAATCATCGACGCAAGGCGGCATCCGCTCGATTGCTGTTTCTCGAACTTTCGCCAGCATTTCGCAAAGGGTCAGTCATTCAGCTATGATCTCGACCATATGGGCCGATATTACGCCGATTATGTACGCGCGATGGAGCATTTCGATGTCGTGCAACCCGGATATGTTCACCGGGTAATCCACGAAGAACTGCTCGATAATCCAGAAGCTGAAATCAGGCGATTACTGGGCTATCTCGGCCTGCCATTTGAAGCGGCTTGCCTTAGCTTTCATGAAAACAAACGTGCCGTTCGTACAGCGTCGAGCGAACAGGTCCGCCGCCCCATCAATCGCGACGGCGTGGATCAGTGGAAGCCCTATGGCGCGCAACTAGGCCCTCTCAAAGCCGCCCTTGGCGACCTTTGGAAAACCTATCCGGCCTGATTTCGTTGCGCCAAAGCCACAGTGGCTATGCAATTCGTGCGCCGCAAACGATGTTCGCCGAAAATTTATTGCAATGCAGCAGTGAATGTGAGTCTATTCACATATATGTAACAAGGCAATGAACTAGGGAGGTTCGCTTCATGCGCCGTTTCAACAATAAGGTCGCTTTATCCACGCTTTTCGCCTCGACCGCGCTTGGCCTTGCCATGCCCGCAATGGCGCAGGAAGCAGCCGAAAGTGACGACGATGTCATTGTCGTCACCGCGCAAAAGCGCGAACAGAATTTGCAGGATGTCCCGATCGCTATCAACGCCATCGGCAATGAGAAGCTCGACCAGTTGCAGGTCAGCGATTTGCAAGATGTCGTGAAATTCCTGCCATCGGTGACCATCCAGCAAGGCGGCCCGGGTTTCGCCCAGGTCTATTTCCGCGGCGTCGCCAGCGGCGAGAATGCCAACCACTCGGCGTCGTTGCCGACCGTTGGCACCTATCTCGACGAAATGCCGATCACGACCATTCAGGGCGCGCTCGATTTGCATGCCTATGATTTGGCACGCGTAGAGGCTTTGGCCGGACCGCAAGGCACGCTCTACGGCGCAAGCTCGATGGCGGGCACGCTTAAGCTTGTCACCAACGCCCCCGATCCTTCGGGCTTTTATGGCGGCGCAGGGGTCGAGATCAACAACGTCGCGCATGGCGATTTTGGTGCGATTTACGAAGGCTTCCTCAACGTGCCCATCGGCGAAGGTGCAGCGGCGCGTCTGGTTGGCTGGTATCGCGATGATGGCGGCTATATCGACAATATCTATGGCTCGCGCACTTATCCATCGTCGAGTATCAACCAGGGCAACGCAGCGCTGACCGAGAAAAACTATAACGACGCCGAAACTTATGGTGCGCGTCTCGCGCTCGGCATCGACCTTGATGATAACTGGACGATCAAGCCCACCTTGATGGGCCAGGTCCAGCAGACCGAAGGCAGCTATTCGCGAGAGCGGTCGGGCCAGACGACAGGCGGGCTGCAAACTGTCCAGTACAATCCCGAGAGCAGCAAGGATAAATGGATTCAGGCTGCGCTGACCATCGAGGGCAAGATCGGAAATTGGGATTTGACGGCCACGGGTGGACATTTGCGCCGCAAGACCGAAACCGAAAGCGATTATTCGGACTATGCGTATTTCTACGATGCGTTGTCGGGTTACGGTAATTATTTCTACGATAATGCCGGAAATCTGGTAAATCCGAACCAGTATATTCAGGGCGTCGACCGTTACAAACGCACCTTTGGCGAAATCCGTATTGCCAGCCCTGCAGACGCGCCGCTGCGCTTTATCGGCGGCCTGTTTTACCAGCGGCAATCGCACAATATCGAGCAGAATTATATCATCGACAATATTGCGGATTCGATCACCGTTACCGGCACCGACAGCAATATCTGGCTGACCAAGCAATTGCGCGTCGATCGCGATTATGCAGCGTTCGGTGAGTTGACCTTTGATGTGACCGACAAACTGTCGCTGACCGGCGGCGGTCGTTATTATAAATTCGACAACTCGCTACAGGGCTTTTTCGGATATTCGGGCGGCTATTCAAGCCGGACCGGTGAGGCCGCCTGCCTCAACACCGACGGCACCACGCGCCGCGCCAATCCGGCGGGGACGCCAGTGCCAATTTTGGTCGATGGCAGTCCGTGCACCAATGTTGATAAATCGACCTCGGACACCGGCTTCATCCACAAGCTCAACGCGACCTATAAAGTTCACCGATGATGTTCTGGTGTACGCGACATGGTCGCGCGGCTTCCGTCCCGGCGGGATCAACCGACGCGGGACATTGCCGCCTTATGGTTCGGACAAGCTCGATAATTACGAACTGGGCTGGAAAACCACTTTTGGCGCTTCCGCTTGGAATGGCGCGGTCTATCAGGAGGACTGGAATAATATCCAGCTATCCTTCCTGGGTGCCAACGGCCTGACCGAAATTCGTAATGCCGGGATCGCGCGGATACGGGGCGTCGAAATGGATGCCGGTTACCGCGCAGGCGGTTTCAGCCTGAATGCTGGCTTCAGCTACAATGACGCAAAGATCCGCCGTGACTTCTGCGTCAGTTGCTCAATTCGACGTGCGATCCACGATGTCGGGTAACCCAATACTTGCGCCGTCCGGATCGCGGCTTGCCGGTGACTGCGAAGTTCAAGGGCAACGCCATCGCACGCTATGAATTCCCTGTTGCCGACTGGGACGGCCATGTGCAGTTTGCAGTCAATCACACCGGCAGCCGCCGCAGCGATTTGCGGCCAGCGCAAAACGCGCTGAAGGGCAATCTCGGCGCTTACACGACTGCTGACTTCTCGATTGGCGTGAAGAACGAAGTCTGGGCCATTGAGGCGTTTGCGACCAACCTGTTCGACACGCGCGGCGTAGTGAACACCGGGGTGCAATGTCTCGAGACAGTATGCGGCACTGGGGTTACTGCCGCGACACCGACGGGAGGGGCGTTCTATGATGTGCTTATCAAACCGCGTGTAATCGGCATTAAATTCAGCCGCGATTTCTGATCGCGTCTTGATGCAAAACGAAACGAAAGAGCCGGGCCGAAAGCTCGGCTTTTTCATGTCGGTCGCCTTGGTGATGGGCAATATGATCGGCTCGGGTGTGTTCCTGCTACCGCAGGGGCTCGCACCGTTCGGCTGGAACGCGATTGCAGGCTGGGCGATCACGATTGCGGGGGCGCTGTGCCTTGCACATGTCCTCGCCGACTGACTGCAACTCACGAAGGTGCAATCGGCCCGGCCGAACTGGTCGAGCGCAGCTTCGGCCCGCTCGCAGGGTTCCTGATCGGCTTTGCCTTCTGGGTGTCGGTATGGACCGGTTGCGTGACCATTGCAGTTGGGGCGGTGTCCTATTTGGCCAGCTTCGCCGCCGATATTCGGCGAGCATCCTTCGCTTGCCGCTTTGGGCGTGGTCTGGACGATGACCGGCATCAACCTGATCGGCGTTCGTTCGGCTGGGTCGTTCCAGGTGGTGACGACGATCTTGAAAATCATCCCGTTGCTGGTGGTGGCCGTCCTCATTGCGCTGGTATTTTCAAGGGCCGGGCACCGCATCGCTGGCACCATTTCCGGACGAAGGTCTTTCACTCCCTTCGGTCAACGCTGCCGCCGCGATGACATTGTGGGCTATGGTTGGCTTCGAAGCCGCCTGCGCAGCTTCGCACAAGATCGACAACCCGCAACGCAATGTTCCACGCGCTACATTTCTGGGCGCGCTGCTGGCAGGCATCCTCTATCTCATCGTCTGTTCAGGCATAACTTTGATGCTTCCGGCTGATCAGGTCGCGGCCTCGAACGCGCCGTTCGCATTGTTCGTTTCGACCTTTTGGTCTCCGCAAGCGGCATCGTTCATCGCGTTGTTCGCCGCGATCAGCGCAATCGGCGCGGTCAATGGCTGGACGTTGGTGCAGGGCGAATTGCCGCTCGAAATGGCGCGGCGGCGGATGATGCCTGGCTGGTTCGCCCGGACAGCTGCAAACGGCGTGGCGGTCAACGGGCTGCTAACCGCGATCGGTGCTGGGCAGCCTGCTGATTTTTGCCAACAGCAACCAGTCGATGGGCGGGCTGTTCACCTTCATGGCGCTGCTGACGACGTCGGTGACCCTGTGGCTCTACCTTGCCTGCGCAGCGGTAGCGCTGAAGCGCCGGATCGCGATCCCTTTCGCGATTGCCGGATTGATATTCGGCGTGTGGAGCCTGTGGGGCGCAGGATTCGAGGCAGGCGGGCTGAGCATTGTCCTGATGCTGGCCGGTCTCCCGCTTTACTGGTGGGCGCGGCGCAGCTTACCGAAAAATGAGGCGTCCGCCATCACTTCCTGAGCGCAATTATGCCCCGGCGCGCCGGTGACGCCGCCGCCGGGATGCGCGCCTGCGCCGCACATATAGAGCCCCTTGAGCGGCCCGCGATACGCGCCATGGCCCAGCACAGGGCGCGCGCGTCCACAAGTTGGTCGAGGCTCATATTGCCGTGCATGATGTCGCCGCCGGCCAGGCCGAATTTGCGTTCGAGGCCGAGCGGTGACAGGATTTGCTGGCCGAGGATCGACGCGCGGAAGCCCGGGGCGTGGGCCTCAACGGTGTCGATGATCGTATCCGCGGCTTTGCCCTCGTCGGCGTCCCAGTCATGTGTCGGGGTCGAATTGCTGGCAGAACAGGCTGCGCGACATGCTGGCCCGGAGGCGCAAGGCTGTCGTCGACGGTCGAGGGGATCAGCATCTCGACGATCGGCTTTTTCGACCAGCCATATCGTTTCGCATCGAGAAACGCCTCGTCCATATAATCGAGCGTCGGCGCGATGATGATGCCCGACTGGTGATGCTCGCCGGGTTCGGGCAGGCAGGTAAAGCGCGGCAGTTCGGACAGCGCGACATTCATCCGGAATGTGCCGCTGCCCGCCTTGAAGCCTTTGACGCGGCGTTTGAATTCGGGCTTCAGGTCGCCGTCGTCGAACATGCGTTCGTACAGGATCTTCGGCCCGACATTGGCGATCACGCGGTCGGCGGCGATTTCCTCGCCGCTTTCAAGCCGCACGCCAACCGCTTTGTCGCCATCGACCAGCACGCGCGATACCGGCGCTTCGAGGCTGATCTCGACGCCCAGATCGCGGCAGACCTTCGCCATGATCTGCGTGATCGCGCCCATGCCGCCGATGCTGTGGCCCCATGCGCCCTTCTTGCCGTTGACCTCGCCGAAGACGTGGTGGAGCAAGACATAGGCGCTGCCCGGCGTGTCGGGGCTGGCATAGTTGCCGACCACCGCGTCGAAGCCGAACGCGGCCTTGACCGCTTCGCTTTCGAACCAGCTGTCCAGGAACGTGCGCGCGGACTTGGTGAAAAGGTCGAGCACATCGCGTTGCTGGCTGAGATGACAGCTTCATCAGCCCGCGACCCTGCAGCGCGGCGTCGATCAATGTCTTGAGCCCGTCACCGACATTGGGCGGCGATTTGAGCGCCAGATCGCGCAGCACATCGGCAACGCCTTCGAGCATGTCGTAATATTCGGGCAGTACACGAGCATCATGTTCGGAGAAGCGCGCAGAATTCCTTCTGCGTCCGCTCCAGCCCGCCGCCGAGTTTCAGATAACCGCCATCTTCCTGCGGCAGGAAATTCGAGATCGGCCGTTCGATCACGCGGTAGCCGTGATCGGCCAGCTTCATGTCGGCGATGACCTTGGGCTGGAGCAGGCTGACGGTGTAGCTCGCCACCGAGTTGCGGAAGCCGGGGTGGAATTCCTCGGTCACCGCCGCGCCGCCGACGACATCGCGGCGCTCGACGATGCGGACCTTGAGGCCAGCGCGGGCGAGATAGAAGGCGCAGACAAGGCCGTTATGGCCGGCGCCGATGATGAGGGCGTCGTATTTTTTGGTCATTTATGGCTCCAGCCCGGTGCGGGGCGATGTTCCTGGCGCGCTTCGGGGATGAGTTCGCGCATCCGGCGGCAAAAGCTTTTCAGGCACACTTCCTTGTCGGACAGCGGCCCCATAGTGAAACTGCGCGATCGCCATGCCCTGCTGCACGCGGGTGATGAGCAGAGTGTCCTCGGCATTGACCTGCCGGTTGATCCGCCAGTTGAGATAGCGCGCGGCCCTCATCTCGCGCCGGTCATCGGGCAGAACATAGCTGATCTCGCGGATGACGCAGCTTGTCGGACCGGTCGGCAGCCACTGCATGAAATCGACCTGATCGGGGTAGATATCGAACGCGACCGACGGCCAGAGCTTGAAATAGAGCCAGTGCCGCTGGTTGGCCTCGGGCAAATGCGGCACCGGCGGAAGCAGGTTCTGGTAGGCGCGCTCCGACCAATTGGCCGATGGCCGGTCGATCAAGATCACCCCACATGCGGTCGACATGGGGTTCGGCTTCGATGCCATAGCTTTTGCCGAACAGGCGGGTGAGGCCGGGATGCGCGACGGGGATGTGCAGCCCGTCCGAATAATTGTCGCCGACATTCTTCCAGTTCACGTCGCGCGGGCGGAGGGTGACGCGGCCAAGCGCTTCGAGTTCTTCGAAACGGTAAGGCGCGATCTGCGCTTCATAAGGCGCCATCATTTCGGCGACCGATGGCCCGCCGCTTTCAAGTCGAACGAAAATGAAGCCGCGCCAGATTTCCATTTCGACCGGCACCAGCCCGGCCTTGCTCCTTGTCGAGCGTCGGATAGGACTGGCGCTGTCGGGAACGCCGGTCAGCCGACCGTCGAGATCATAGGTCCATGCATGATAGGGGCAGACCAGCTTCTTGGCGCATCCGCTCGCGCCATCGACCAGGCGCGAGCCGCGATGGCGGCAGACATTGGTGAAGGCGCGGAGTTGATTGTCCTGCCCGCGCACGACAATGACGCTTTCGCCGATATAATCGAGGCTGTGCCAGTCGCCGGAGTTGGGGACGTCGGAGACATGGCAAACGACTTGCCACGAAGGCCGGAAAACGCGGTCGATTTCGATCTTGGCAAATTCGGGATCGTCATAGGTCCAAGCGGGAAGCGACCAGCCGTCCAGAACGTCCTTAGCAATGTTGGGGTCCGATTCGGACATCTTGTGCTCCTTGTTATACGAGTGTATAACAACGGCATGAGCGCGAGACAAGCCTTTACCCGCGAGAGTGCCGATACGCGGCGCGATGCGCTGATCGCGGCCTGCGCGCGGGTGTTTGGCAAAGCATGGCGCGCAGGGCACTTCGGTGCGGGTGATCTGCACCGAGGCGGGGGTGTCGCCGGGGCTGCTGCGCCATTATTTCGACGGAATCGAGGCGCTTATCGCCGATACCTATCGCGCGACCGGCGCACGGGTCGCCGACGCGTTGCATCGTCAGCAGTCGATGCCGCAAACCGAACCGCGCGCGCGTTTGCTCGCGTTTGTCACCGCAAGCTTTCGCGCGCCCATCGCCGATCCTGAGCTGCTCGCGACTTGGCTCGCTTTCTGGAGCCTGTCGCGCACCAACCCCGCCATCGGCGCAATCCATGACGAAATTTACGCCGATAACCGCAGCGATATGGAACGGCTCATATCAGCCTGTCCGGGCGCGCCAGCTGATCCGCGCCTTGCGGCGATTGCGCTGACGGCCTTGGTCGATGGCCTATGGCTCGAACTCAGCCTCGGCAATGCTCCGTTCACGCCGGAAGAGGCCGAGCAATTGGCCGAAAAATGGCTGGATAGTTTGCTGGCATAGTTTCATTTGTAACGGTAATGTTGCTCGCATGACCGAAGCCCCTATGACCTACGCGCGGTACCTCGCGCTCGATACGCTGCTTGGCAGCCAGCATCCGCAGTCGGAGCTCGATGATGAAATGCTGTTCATCATCATCCACCAGACCAAGGAATTGTGGCTGAAACAGATGATCCGCGAATTGAAAATCGCGCAGATGCGACATCCGCAACGACGCACTGATTCCGGCCTATAAAGCGTTGGCGCGAGTCAGCCGGATTCAGGCAGTTATGACGCTTAGTTGGGACGTGCTGTCGACCATGACGCCGTCCGATTACACCCGCTTCCGTCATGTGCTGGGGCCAAGTTCGGGCTTCCAGTCGGACCAGTTCCGCACCGTCGAGTTCATGCTTGGCCTGAAGGATGCGAGCCATCCTGAAATTTCAAAACGACCGACCCGAGGCGCGCGCCGCGATGGTAGAGGCACTGACCGAACCGAGCATCTGGGACGATACGATCATCGCGCTGGCGCGCGCGGGAATCGATGTGCCGTTGGGCCAACTCGAATCGCGACTGGGCACAGCCGCACGTCTTTTCGCCCGAGGTCGAAGCCGGGTTTCTTGCAGGTTTACCGCGATACCGAACGCTATTGGGAACTATACCAGCTTGCCGAGAAGCTTGTCGATCTCGACGACGCGATGGCAACGTGGCGGCACAAGCATGTGCTGACCGTCGAACGCATCATCGGCGGCAAGCGCGGCACCGGCGGCACGGCGGGGGTCAGCTACCTTTCCAGTACAGTAACCAAGCGGGCCTTTCCCGAATTATGGTCGCTACGCACACAATTGTAATATCGTTGCAACAGCGCACACCTACCGCATAAGACAGACAAAAATCAGAGGGAACGGGGATGTCGTTTTTTATCAATCGCCGCCAGTTAATGACTACCGCAGGTTTCGGGATCGGCGGGCTGCTGCTCCCCGGCGGCGCGGCGATGGCGCAGGCTTTGCTCGGCCTGATCGGATTTACGCATAATGTCGCGAGCGGTGAGCCGGGGCCTGATTCGGTGTTGCTCTGGACACGCTATGTGAGCCCTACTGGCGGTCCATCAAAAGTTCGTGTCGAGATTTCGGAAAGCCAGGACTTCGCCAAGATAGCGGGCGGCGGGCAAATGGTCACCGGTCCGTGGCGCGACCATACGGTCAAAATCACCGTCGACAATCTTGCGCCTGGCAAATGGCACTGGTTCCGTTTCATCGCGCCCGATGGCACGATGTCGTCCGTCGGGCGCACCAAGACGTTGCCCGTCGGCAAGGCGGCAAAATTCAATATCGCGATCTTCTCCTGCTCCAACCTCGGCTTCGGCGAATTCAACGCCTATGGCCATGCGGCGGCGCGCGACGATATCGATCTCGTGTTGCACATGGGCGATTATATCTACGAATATGGCCGCGGCGGATATGATGGCGGTGCCAAGTTTGCGGCGCGGATTTTCCCGGCAGACGAAATTCTGACACTCGCCGATTATCGTCTGCGTTATGCCAGCTACCGTGCCGATAAGCAGTTGCAGGCTTTGCATGCCAATTTCCCGATGATCCCGAATACCGACGATCATGAAGGCGCGAACGATAGCTGGGAAGGTGGGGCGCAGAACCATACGTCTGACGAGGGCGACTGGAGCGCGCGACGCAATGCGGCGATGCAGGTATGGCGTGAATGGCTGCCGGTCGGCGAACAACCATGGAAAGAATATCCGATTGGCGAGCTAGCGACTTATTACCGCACCGATACGCGGATGGTGGCGCGCTCAAAGCCTTATTTCCATGGCGAACTTATGCGGGCCGCCGATCCGGCAAGGCCTTTGCCGAGTTCCATGACGGCGCATGGCAAGACGCAGTCGATGACGATGTTCGGAACCGAGCAGGAAAGCTGGCTTTTCAAGACGATTGCGCGGAATAAGGCAACATGGGCTGTGCTCGGGACCGGGACCAACATGGGCTATAACTATACCCCAGAAGAAGCACTTAATTGGTTCCCTAAAGACGCGCCCGACCGGACGAAGAATTTCGTTCGGCAGGGGATTGCTGCGGCAAAGGCCGGGCTGCCCTATAATCTCGACAACTGGGGTGGCTATCCGGCGGCGCGGTCGCGTTTGCTGTCGGCGGCGCAGCGAGCGGACGCCAATCTGGTGGTCGTAACTGGCGACAGCCACAATGGCTGGGCATTCGACTTGCCCGAAGGCGGCAAGCCAGCAGGCGTCGAATTCGGCGGCCATAGCGTGTCCTCCCCCGGCTTTGAAAGTGCGACCCAAGGCACCGATCCGGCCGTCATTGCGCGCGGATTGGTCGAACGAAGCAAGAACGAGTTGCGCTGGGTCGATACTTCGAACCGTGGCTATATGCATCTTTCGCTTACGCCACAGGCCGCGACCAACGAATGGGTGTTCATGCAGACCGTCAAGGATGTGTCGATGGCGACCAAGCCCGGACACCGGATGAAAGTGCGGCCAGGCCGGAAGGTGCTGGAACAGGCTGTAAATTTAACCGCCCAATTAAACCCGCTTGATTTCATGCCTCCGGTCACGCCATAGACTTAGCAACAGCCGGACAGGAGAGCGCGATGCAGTTTGCAAATTTGGCGTATAGCGAGGAACAGATCGAGATACTCGATGTAGCAACGAGTTTCTGCCGCGATAAATCGCCGATCAACGTTGTGCGCAGATTGATGGAAAGCGATTTAGGCTACGATGCCACTGTCTGGGCAGAGATGGCCGGGTTGGGATGGACAGCGATAGCTATTCCCGAAGCGCATGGTGGTGTCGGGCTAAGCCTCGCCGAAGTGGTGCCGGTGGTCGAACAAATGGGCCGCCATTTGATGGCGTCGCCGTTTGTTGCTTCCACTCTTGCGGCGCAGTCGCTGATTGCGGGCGGCACGGCGGCGCAGCAAGCGGAGTGGCTGCCGCGACTTGCTGAAGGCGCCGTTGGCACGCTAGCGCTGTCGGAGGCGAACGGCGATTGGGATCTGACCAACATCGCCGCGACCGCCAAGGCAGATGGCGATACTCTCGTCCTTTCGGGACGAGAAATTGTTCGTGCTCTGGGCCGAGAGCGCAGAGGTAGCTGTCGTTTCGGTGATGCTCGATGGCCGGCTTGCTTTGGTGCTGTTGACCTCAGCCGAACTTAAAGGCCGTTTGCGCCGTGAAGCGATAATCGATGAAACCAAACGCAGCTTTGCGCTGTCACTCGATGGTATTTCGTCTTGCCAAAACGGCGTTGCTCGACGTTGGCAAAACGGCGCAAGCTCTCGCACATATCGATCAAGCCGCCGCCCTACTGCAAAGCGCTGAAATGTGCGGGGGGACGCAGAGCGTGATCGACTACACCGTCAGCTATCTGCAAACGCGCAAGCAATTTGGCAAGGTTATCGGCGAATATCAGGCGCTCAAACATCCCATCGTCGACGCCTATGTCGATTACGAAAAAGCGCGCTCGCATTTGTATAGCGCGGCATCATCTTTCAGCGATCAGGGCCTCGGCGAAGTCGCGGTACGGATGGCCAAGGCGGCGGCGGATGGCGTTTATAGCTTTACGTCCGACCGCGCGATCCAGTTCCACGGCGGTTTCGGCTTTACCCATGATTGCGACGCGGGACTTCATCGCCGCGCGTCAATCTTCCATGCCTCGCAATTTGGCGATGCGGCGTGGCAAAGGGCAAAACTCGCACCGTTACTTTTGGGGTAAATGGCGCACCCAAGAGGATTCGAACCTCTGGCCTCTGCCTTCGGAGGGCAGCGCTCTATCCAGCTGAGCTATGGGTGCTTAAGCCGCGCGGTTAGCAGGGGCAGTGGCCGTTCGCCAAGCTTTTTTTGGCTCCATACGTAAGGCGCATGGCAACAGCATCGCCCGGCTGATGGAACCGGACGCCTCTCCAAACGTTTTGTGGGTTGAAACGAGGGACGCAGACGATGACCGCAAGACTGCTTTGTGTAGGGGCCAGTGTGTTGGGGGCGGCGCTGGGATCTTGTCTGCCGGTCTCGTCCGAAGACAAGGCGCAGGAACAGGTTGCGCAGAATGTAGCGGCCACTTCCTCGGCGCAGGTGGCCGACGTTCCGCTAGAAATCGCTATAAGTCAGTTTCCCGGGGCCTATCAGGGTCGCTGGGCAAAGACCGCTTCTGGCTGCGCCGACGATCCGGAAAATAGCCCGGAGATGATGTCCCTGCAGGGCAAGCTCGTCAAATTCCATGAATTGATCGGCACCATGACCGCAGGCAAGCGGCAAACATCGAAGACTATGGAGGCCGAATTCGAATTTGTCGGCGAGGGTGAGAAATGGTCGAAACCCATGGCTTTCGAACTCAGCGAAGACCGCAAGCGGATCACGCGCACCAACAAAGACGATGGAGCGGCCTACCAATATGTCCAGTGTCCCAAGCTAATGGCTGGATAAGTCGAAATCGCAATGCTACGGCGGCGCCATGCAAAACCAGTTCGATTTGACCGAAGACCAGGTCGCCATACAGGATATGGCAAAGAAGTTCACCGCTGACGCGATCACGCCCTTTGCCGCCGAATGGGATGAAAAATGCCATTATCCGGTCGATGTCTGGAAAGCGGCGGGTGAGCTTGGCTTCGGCGCGATTTATGTGTCCGAAGAATTGGGTGGCACAGGCCTTGGGCGGCTTGAGGCGGCGCTGATTATGGAGGCGATGGCTTATGGCTGTCCTGCGACCAGCGCCTATATCTCGATCCACAATATGGCGGCATGGATGATTGATTGCTTTGGCGGCGAAGAGATAAAAAAGCGGTTTTTGCCCGAATTGGTGAGCATGGAGAAGATCGCGAGTTACTGCCTGACCGAGCCAGGCAGCGGCTCGGATGCGGCGGCGCTGAAGACGACGGCGCGGCTGGACGGCGATCATTATGTGCTGAACGGCACAAAGCAGTTCATCAGCGGCGCGGGTTACAATGATATTTATGTCTGCATGGTGCGGACAGGTGACAACGGCGCGAAGGGCATTTCCTGCCTTGTGGTTGAAAAGGGCATGCCGGGGTTGAGCTTTGGCGCGCCCGAAAAGAAACTCGGCTGGAACGCATCACCCACCGCGCAGGTGATTTTCGAAGATTGCCGTGTGCCCGTTGCCAATCGAGTCGGCGCGGAAGGTGATGGCTTCCGCTTTGCGATGATGGGTTTGGACGGCGGGCGGTTGAACATCGGCGCTTGCTCGCTGGGCGGAGCGCAGCGCTGTCTCGACGAATTGGTCAAATATACCAAAGAGCGCCAGCAGTTCGGGCAGCCCGTGGCCGATTTCCAGAATACGCAGTTCATGCTTGCCGATATGGCGACCGATTTGGAGGCAGCGCGGGCGCTGTTGTATATTGCCGCTGCCAAGGTGACCGCGAACGCACCCGACAAATCACGGTTTTCGGCGATGGCCAAACGCTTGGCGACCGACAATGGCAGCGAAATCGTCAACAAGGCGCTGCAACTCTTTGGCGGCTATGGCTATTTGCGCGATTATCCGATCGAACGCTTCTGGCGCGACCTGCGCGTCCACTCCATCCTCGAAGGAACCAATCAGGTCATGCGGATGATCGTCGGCCGGGACTTGTTGCGCCAATGACTCCTGACATCTTGACCCGGATCGACGGCCATGCCGGCATTATCAGCCTGAACCGTCCGGCGGCGCTCCATGCGCTGACGCTCGACATGGTCCATGCCATGACCGAAGCGCTGCTCAAATGGCAGAAATCGCGCAAGGTCAAATGCATCATCATCGATCATGCCGAGGGCCGTGGCTTTTGTGCGGGCGGTGATATCGCTTTCTTGCGCAACTCGGCGCTGAACGATGGAGGCAAGTCCGGGCGACAATTCTTCCACGACGAATATCAGCTCAACCATTTGCTGTTCACCTATCCCAAACCCGTTGTCGCTTTCATGGACGGCATCTGCATGGGCGGCGGCGTGGGGATCAGCCAGCCAGCGCGTTTCCGCGTTGCGACCGAGAATAGCCGTTTTGCCATGCCCGAAACTGGTATCGGCCTGTTCCCCGATGTGGGTGGCGGCTGGTATCTGTCGCGGCTTGAGGGGCGGGTGGGTCAGTTTCTGGCGCTGACTGGCGCGAGGGTTGCTGGTTCCGGCTGTCTGGAGCTTGGCCTTGCTACGCATTATCTGTCCTCTGAGGCACTTGCCGATGCAAAGGAGCGGATTGCGAATGAAGATGTCGAACGGATCGACGGGATATTGGGGACGCTGTCGGCAACCCCGCCACCGTCCAAAATTGTCGAAACCTTGTTCGACATAAACCGCCACTTTGCGTCCGACCGGTTCGAGGATATCCTTGCCAGTCTGGAGGGCGACGAGAGCAACTGGGCAATGCGCGAGTTGGCAACGCTACGGACCAAGAGCCCGCAGACGTGCAAGGTCGCGCTGCGGCAATTGGCACAGAGCGCCGCGTTTACTGATTTTGCCGACAATATGGCGATGGAATATCGCATCGCGTCGCGTGTCATACTGCGGCCCGATTTTGCCGAAGGCGTGCGCGCGGTCATTGTCGACAAGGACAATGAGCCGAAATGGGACCCGACGACGCCCGAAGATGTGACCGAGGAGTTGCTGGATGCGATCTTCGCCCCGCTGCCAGCCAAGGAAGAATGGAAGCCGCTATGAGTTACGAAACCATATTGGTCGATCAACGCGGTGCGGTGACGCTGATCACCCTTAACCGCCCGCAAGCCTTGAACGCGCTCAACAGTCAAGTGCTGGCCGACCTTATCGACGCATTCGGCAAATTCGACGCTGATGACAGCCAGCGCTGTGCTGTTCTGACCGGCAGCGAGAAGGCCTTCGCTGCGGGCGCGGATATCAAGGAAATGCAGTCGCAAAGCTTCGCCGAAATGTATGGCTCCAACTTCTTCGCCGGCTACGACCGAGTCACCGCGACACGCAAGCCATGGATCGCCGCGGTGAACGGCTTTGCTTTGGGCGGCGGGTGCGAGCTGGCGATGATGGCGGACTTCATTATCGCGGGCGACAACGCCAAGTTTGGCCAGCCCGAAATCAAGCTAGCGGTCACACCCGGGATGGGCGGATCGCAGCGGCTGACGCGGGCGATCGGCAAGGCGAAGGCAATGGAAATGTGCCTGACCGGCAGGATGATGGACGCCCCCGAAGCCGAGCGCTCTGGGCTGGTCGCCAAGGTCGTGCCCGCTGCCGTGTTGGTGGACGAGGCGCTCAAAACCGCCCAGGCTATTGCCGGAATGGCACCATTGGCGGCTATCGCCTGCAAGGAAATGGTCAATGCCGCGTTCGAAACCACATTGCAGCAGGGCGTCGTATTTGAGCGCCGACTGTTCCACGGACTTTTCGGCAGCGAAGATCAGAAAGAAGGCATGGCCGCCTTTGTCGAAAAGCGGCCGGGTAACTGGACGGGGAAGTAGCACACGCCATTTCTAAGGACTGTCAATAACGGAACCGCGCGTCGCATTTTCCTCGGTGGGTGGCGCAACGGCTTTAAGGGACATTGAAGGCGCTGCGGTTGGGTAATAAGGTAACAAATCAACAGACGACCTAATCAAATGCCTCAGTTTGCGGCGCTAATCTTCTCTACCGGCTGGAATTTCCCAAGTCCGCAGCCGACACCTTCGGTCAACTGCCCACCATAATCGTGCAACACCCGCACAATATCGACATTGCAGAGCTGACTTAGCGAAGTGCGATACGAAAAGCGGTCCTCGGATCTTTAAGCCCGGGGCAGCTATAGGGCAGCGAATTGCGATAGATCTTGCCGCCCGCCATCTTGAAATCGATGGTGCTGTTATCGACGACCGTGGTCGAGCGGATTTGTGAAAGCGAGACGCAGCGTACCGGTTCGCCCACGGCGCGGACGGGGGCGGCTCTTTTTTCGCCGACATGCCAGCAGTGGCACCGACGGTCAGCGCGGCGAGGGTGGAAACAAGCAATATGCGATTTGCGCATCGAACATCTCCCGTGATTAACGACTCGCAATAGCCGGTTTAAGCTGAACTTGCGCTGACTTTGCTTTGGGAGCCGCCGTTTTGGGCTTGAACCGGCACAAATCGGCGACCGGACAGCGCCAGCATTCGGGCGTCCGCGCCTTGCAGACATAGCGGCCATGCAGGATCAGCCAGTGATGCGCGCCAACGCGAAACGGCTGCGGTGTCTTTTTGTCGAGTGCTTTTTCGACCGCCAAAACGGTCTTGCCCGGGGCTAGTCCGGTGCGATTGCCGACACGGAAGATATGCGTATCGACCGCGAAGGTTTCTGCGCCGAAAGCGGTGTTCATCACGACATTGGCGGTTTTGCGCCCAACGCCGGGAACGCCTCCAACGCAGCGCGGTCAGCAGGCACCTCGCCTCCGTGGTCGCGCACGAGAATTTCAGATAGCGCAATGACGTTCTTCGCCTTGCCGTTGAACAGGCCAATGGTCTTGATATGCGCCTTCAAGCCGTCCTCGCCCAAAGCGACCATCTGCGCAGGCGTCTCGACTTCAGCGAACAGCTTGCGCGTCGCTTTGTTCACCCCGACATCGGTCGACTGAGCGGAACAGGTCACCGCCACAAGCAACTGGTAGACATTGCCATAGGCAAGTTCGGTTTCGGGCGACGGGTTTGCCTCGGCAAGGCGACGGTAGAATTCGAAGATGTCGGCTTTTTTCATTCGGTCTCTTTACCCGTTTTTTCGCCGATAAGTTTACAAAGATAGACAGGATACGCGCTTTTTCCGTCAACTTCTGTATAGTTTGATGTGCTTTACAACGGCGATTTCAGCATCGCCGTGATCATCTTGCCGTCAGGCCCATGTCCGATGTCGATCACGCCGCCCAAGCGTAGCCGCAACGTTGTCACGCCGTTCAGTGCTCGGTCCATCGCATAATCAAACACCCGCGCGCGACCGGTATGGATAGCCAGATCCCAAGCCTGCCCAAAGCTCTCCGCCCCCGCGCGCTTGCGCAGATTATACGCCGCCATCCGCGTCATACCAACGGAACGCGCCGCCGAATCGACGGTGCCAGTGGCGGACAGCGCGGCGATAAACATCCGCTGCCGTTCCGGAGTCCAGCCATCATGGCGGGCGCGTTCCATCGGCACAGGCGTAAACTCGGGCGCGTCGGCAAGCAGCGTCGCGGTTGTGATGCGGTCGGGAGGGGAAAATTCGTCAGTCATCCCAAGCTTACATCAGAGCAAATCCTACATTGCAAGAAACATTTGTTCTATATATGTTCTCAACTACGGGAATGAATGTTGAAAAACGGCTATAATGTGTATAAATACACATTATATGATTGGGTGACGGAGTATGCAGAGCAGGGAGGTTATCCGGCAGCTAAAGTCAGCGGGCTGGAAGGAGGTCAGGCAGACTGGAAGTCATAAGCATTTCAGGCATGCGGAGAGACCCGGAACAGTAACGGTTCCGCATCCAAAATCCGATCTGCCGATTGGTACTTTGAAGAGTATCGAGACGCAAAGCGGAATGAAGCTCAGAAATAGATGATATTGGGGAATAAAGTGGCAACGGTTTTTTATCCGGCGATTATCGAGAAATCGGTTGATGGCTTTGGTGTTTTCTTTCCCGATCTGCCGGGCTGTGTCTCGGCGGGCAAGACCGAGCAGGAGGCGGCGGAAAATGCGGAAGAGGCCTTGGCCGGTCACCTGATTGTTGCTGCGGAATATGGAGACGAACTCGCGCCGCCATCGCCGTTCGACAGCATTGACCGTGATCCGGAGGTTGAGGAGGTCGCGCGGATATTGGTGCGCGCCGAACGTCCCGGGAAGTCGATCCGCGTGAATGTGACGCTGGACGAGGGCTTGGTCGCGGCCATAGACAAAGTCGCGAAAAACCGTTCGGGATTTTTGGCTGATGCGGCGAGGGCGGCGTTGCGGGAGGGTAGGTTGTGATGGGTTTTGACGAGCGCGTTCAGGCGCAGATCGTGCCCGCTGAATTGCTGGCAGATGTCATTACCATGCACTCTAACCTCGATCCTCATGATCGAAGGGACGTCACCGAGCAAATGCTCTGCCTTGTCAAAACGCTGCATCCCGTTGAGACTGCAGAAAACAAGGGCGTTATGGGAATGGCGATACACAGTCGTATTATGGCTCTTAGTGGACTGCTAAGAGACCGCAATGTCTTGAGTAAACTGGTGCCAAAGGCAACGAATGGTGCGCATTTGATCAGCCCGGAGGTTATTCAATGCGCCGCGCAGGCAGCAATTATGTTATGCGAAAATGGGCTGGCGGAATTTGACGAAATTGAATTTGTAGATCGGTATCTGAAGTTGGTTCCGTCAGTGCCAAGGGCTTAACTCGCTAGACCCCCAAAACCTCATCCATCCCGTAACGCCCAGCCTTCTGCCCAATTAGCCACATCGCCGCCTTCACCGCGCCCTTGGCAAAAACTGCGCGGCTTTCGGCGCGGTGGGTTAGTTCGATGCGTTCATTATCGCTGGCGAAGATGACATTGTGGTCGCCGGCGACGCTTCCGCCCCTTAGTGACGCAAAGCCAATGGCTCCGGTGGCGCGCGGGCCGGTGATGCCGTCTCTCCCGCGTTCGCTATGGGTTTTGAGGTCGATGTTGCGGCCCTTGGCGGCAGCTTCACCTAACAACAAAGCGGTGCCCGACGGCGCATCGACCTTGTGGCGGTGGTGCATTTCGACGATTTCGATATCCCAGTCGTCGCCGAGTTGGCTGGCGGCTTGCCGGACCAATGCAGCTAGCATCGTGACGCCGAGCGAGGTGTTCCCCGTTTGCAGGACCGCGATGTCGCGCGCGGCGTCGTCGATCAGGAAATGGTGGCGTTCCTCAAGGCCGGTGGTGCCGATAACGATAGGCTTGCCCGCAGCAACGCAGGCGTCGAGATTGGCTTCGAGCGCGTGGGGTGACGAGAAATCGACCAGTACATCCGATGCCGCGACCAAAGCTGCGAGATCATCGCCCTTGTCGACGCCGCCTGCATAGGTCAGCCCCGCGATTTGAATGGCATCGACCAGCGCCTTTCCCATGCGCCCAGCGCTGCCGATGATGCCGATTGCCGTCATATACTTGTTACCTTGCAAATTTGCTGCTTCATGGGCGAGATGAATGACATTCGCAATATCGTAATCCTGACCGGCGCGGGCGTAAGCGCAGAGAGCGGCATCGACACCTTCCGCGACGGCGGTGGCCTGTGGGAGCAGCACCGCGTCGAAGATGTCGCAACGCCCGAGGCATTCGATCGCGACCCCGATCTGGTGTTACGCTTTTACGATATGCGGCGCGAGGCGATCCAGACCAAAGAACCCAACGCAGCGCATCGTGCTTTGGCGCGGCTGGATGCCGAGTGGGGCGGCGGGCTGCTGATCGTCACGCAGAATGTCGACGATCTGCATGAACGGGCAGGGGCGAAACGCTTGTTGCATATGCACGGTGAGCATTTGAACGCGTGGTGCTTGGCGTGCGACGTGCGGCATGTGTGGCACGAGGCATTGATTGAGCGGCCTGCTTGCCCAGCATGCGGTATAGTAGGCCAGTTACGGCCCGACATCGTCTGGTTTGGCGAAATGCCTTATCGCATGGATGAGATATATGCGGCGCTCAACCGTGCCGACCTGTTCGTCAGCATCGGCACATCGGGTGCGGTCTATCCTGCTGCGGGATTTGTACGCGAGGCACGGGCGCAAGGCGTGCGAACGCTGGAACTCAATATGGAACCCAGCCAGGGGAGTCATTTTTTCAGCGAGGTTCGATATGGCCCGGCAAGCGAACTGGTGCCGTTGTGGGTGGACGAGTTGTTGGGCAGGCTCTCGGCGTAGCCAATTTTTTATCACGCAATGGCGCAAAGGCGCAAAGAGGTAGAATAGAGAAAGGCCGTCTGTTCGCTTTTTCCTTCGTGTCTTTGCGTCTTTGCGTGATAAAAATTAGTACCGCTTCGCGGCTTAGGTTTCCGACTCGATGGCAGCGCTGCAACTCCCGCAAGCCGGGTCCTTCGGTAGTTTGATTGAGCGCATTGCGGGCGTCATGCCATCGAAGATGTGGAGCTTGCCAGTTTGGGACACGCCGAATCCTGCCAGCACGCGAATCGCTTCCATTGCGGCGAAGCTCCCCATCAGGCCGCACATCGCGCCGAGCACGCCTTGCGTCGCGCAGTCGTCGCAATCATCGGGATCGTGGGCATCGCCGACGAAGCAGCGATAGCAAGGCGCGTCGGCTATCCAGCCGGTGAAGGTGCCGATCTGCCCATGGAACTGGCCGATAGCGGCACTGACAAGCGGGATTTGGGCCGCAAGGCACAGGTCGTTGACGATCAGGCGAGTTGCGAAATTGTCGCTGCCGTCGATGACCGCGTCAACGCCAGTCAGGATATCAAGTGAGGTATCTGCGGTGATCCGCTGTTGAACGCCGCGAAATTCCGACATCGGGGTTTAGCCGCTGCACAGCGTCAGCCGCCGCCTGAACTTTCGGCATCCCGACCTGCGTTTCGCTGTAAAGCACTTGCCGTTGAAGGTTTGACAGCGACACCACATCATCATCGACCACGCTGATCGTGCCAACGCCCGCCGCCGCGAGATATTGAATGGCCGGACAGCCAATGCCGCCCGCACCGATCAGCAAAACATGGCTTTCGAGTAACTTCGCCTGCCCCGCGCCGCCAATGTCGCGCAGCACGATGTGGCGGGCGTAGCGGTCGAGTTGCTGGTCGGTGAGGGTCATACCCCCGTCGAACCAAAGCCCCCAGCACCACGCGCCGTGTCGTCGATCTCCTCGACCTCGACCATTGCCGCATGGGTTACCGGCGACACCACCAACTGCGCGATACGGTCGCCTTTGGTGATCTGGAAATCATCTTCGCCCAGATTGGCCAGAATGACCTTCACCTCGCCACGATAGTCGCTGTCGATGGTGCCCGGCGTGTTGAGGCAGGTGATGCCGTGCTTGAGCGCAAGCCCCGAGCGCGGACGGACCTGAACTTCATATCCGTCGGGAATGGCGAAGGCGAAACCAGTGGCGACAGCGTGGCGTTTGCCTATGCGCAGCAACAGGCTTTCGGCAGCACAGACGTCCATGCCCGCAGCGCCCGATGTGGTGTAGTCGGGCAATGGCAATCCGGCACCATGGTTCAAGCGTTTGACGCGGACTTCAACGCGCTTTATTGGCGATTTCATCGGCCACCTTCTCCATCAGTTTGCGCGCGATGACGTCCTTCGGACTGTCCGGCCAGCTTTCCACGCCGTCTTTGGTGACGACATGGAAAGCGTTATTTTCGCCGCCCATGACATCGCCTGAAACATCATTCGCAACAATCCAGTCGCAGCCCTTTTTGGCGAGCTTTGCGGTCGCATGTTCGACGATCTTCTCGGTCTCGGCGGCGAAACCAATCAATAGCTTTGGCCGCTGCTTATGCTTGGCGAGACTTGCGAGAATGTCAGGATTTTCGGTTAATGTAAGGGGTGGTATCGCTTTGCCATCCTTCTTGATCTTCTGTCCCGGCACATCTGCGGCGCGCCAGTCGGCGACTGCAGCAACCAGTATCGCAACGTCGGTGGGCAGCGCCTTTTCAACCTCGGCCTGCATCTCGAGCGCGCTTTCAACGTCGATGCGGATAACGCCAGGCGGCGTTACCAGATGGACCGGACCTGCCACCAGCGTAACGTCTGCGCCCATTTCGGCGGCGGCGGCGGCGATGGCAAAGCCTTGCCGACCCGAAGAGCGGTTGGCAATGTAGCGAACGGGGTCGATGGCTTCGTAAGTGGGGCCAGCGGTAACGAGCACGCGCTTGCCGAACAGCGGGCGGTGGTCGATATCGGCGAAATCGGGTTGCGATTCCAATGCTGCGGCGGGCTGGATTAGTTGTCGGCGCGACGTCCGCTGGTCAGCGCGGCGTCAAAGCCATGCCCCAGCATCGCGCAAATCCGTTCGGCGACGACAGGGGGTTCTGGCAGGCGACCCGGGCCAAACTCGCCGCATGCCATCGCGCCTTCGTCGGGGTCCATGATCGTGACGCCATCTGCCCGAAGCTGCGCCAGATTGCGCTGTGTCGCGGGGTGTTGCCACATCCGGACATTCATAGCTGGAACCGCCAGAACCGGTTTGTCGGTCGCCAGCAAGATCGTTGTGGCCAGGTCATCCGCGATACCCGCCGCCATCTTCGCCAGTATGTTGGCGGTGGCGGGGCAGATGACAATCAGGTCGGCTTGCCGGCGATAGCTGGATATGCCCGATCTCGCGCTCTTCCTTCAGGTCGAACATGTCGCCGTAAACCTGATCCTCGGTCATCACGCCCATCGACAGCGGCGTCACAAATTCGGTCGCGCTCTGCGTCATGACCGCACGAACGGCGATCCCTTGGCGTTTGAGCAGGCGAACGAGTTCGAGCGCTTTATACGCTGCGATACCGCCGGAGACGATCAGGAGGGCGCGCTTGGCTTCGGTCACGGTGCTATCCTAGCGCCCACATCGCCGCTGCGCCAGCGGCACCAGCCATTGCTGCTACAGAGAGGTAACGCCAGCCATTGCTTCCCGTGCGCCGCTCCCATATCAATTGCACCTCGGGCAAAGGAGGCGCCTCAGGTGCCCCGCCTTTTTTCGGCAGCTGGTCGTCAAGGCGGCGGATAATGTCGGGGATCATCTTCAGCGTGTCGGCCTGTTTGCGTAATCCATCGGCCAGCATCGCCTCCGGCCCCAACTCGCCGCGTATCCAGTCGCGGACATAAGGGGCGGCGACATCCCACATGTTGATCGCGGGGTTAAGCGAGGTCGCGATGCCCTCGACCATCACCATCGTTTTTTGCAACAACAGCAGATGCGGCTGGGTCTGCATGTCGAAATCGCGGGTGATGGCGAACAGGCTATCGAGCATCTGCCCGACCGACAGTTCGCTGACCGGCTTGCCGCGCGTAGGTTCCCCGACGGCCCGCAGGGCGGTCGCGAACTCGTCGACATTATGATAGCTTGGCACATATTGCGCCTCGAAATGGATCTCGGCGACGCGTTTATAATTACCCGTGGTCAGGCCGTAGAGAATCTCGGCAAGCCAGAAACGCGCCTGCCGGTTGATGCGGCCCATGATGCCGAAGTCGATGGCGACAATTGTGCCGTCGGCGCGCACGAACAGATTGCCCTGGTGCATGTCGGCATGGAAAAAGCCTTCGGATATGGCCTGCCGTAGAAACGTCAGAACCAGCTTTTCCGCGAGCTTGTTTAGGTCATGCCCCGCCGCCTTCAGCGCCTCGATATCGGCAATCTTGATGCCATCGACCCAATCGAGCGTCAGGACGCGGCCTGAAGTCCGGTCCCAGTCGATGGCGGGTATGGTATAGCCATCCACCGCGACCATTGCGTCCTTGAGTTCGGATGCGCTGGCCGCCTCGCGGCGCAAATCGAGCTCACGCAAGGTCCAGCGTTTGAGGTTGGCGATGACGAGTTGCGGACGCAACCGTGCAGCCTCCCCGCCCAGCGCTTCGAGATGAGCGGCGGCCCATTCATAGGTCTCAATATCGCGAGCGAACTGTTCGCGGATGCCGGGACGCAGGACTTTGACCGCAACGTCCTTGCCCTCGGTGGTGCGGGCGCGGTGGACCTGCGCAATCGAGGCGGCGCCGACTGGCCACCGGATCGATATGTTCGAAAAGCTCGGCGGCGGGCTTGTTCAGGCTGGTGTCGATTTCTGCGTAGACCGATTCGAACGGCGCGGGTGGCAGTTGATCCTGCAAGGTCAGCAAGTTATGCGCTGCTTCAACGCCGATGATGTCGGGGCGTGTCGCTAAAGTCTGGCCCAGCTTGATGGCTGCGGGACCAATTGCTTTGAACGCACCGGCATAGTCGGGAATTTTCGGCTGAAGCGTACCTAGCCGCGCAATCCGGCACAGCCGTTTGACCTGCGGCGGTGTGTTGCGGTCGGCCTCGATCGCACGCAATGCGCCGTGGCGTGCCAATATACGGCCCCATTTAAGCAAGCGCAGAATGTGGGTTGCAGGGCGTGTCATGCGTGGCGGTGTTAAACCTTCCAACCACTGTGGATAGCGACCAGCCCGCCCATAATGGGTTCGACTTTGGTCTGCACGAACCCAGCTTCGCCAATCATGCGTTTGAAATTCTGCATGTCGGGAAAGCGGCGAATCGATTCGACCAGATACCGGTAACTATCCTCGTCGTCTGCTATCGCCTTACCGAGCTTGGGTACAAGCTTGTCGGAATAGACATCATAAATCTGCGCCAGCCCTGGCCATTCGACGGTCGAGAACTCAAGGCAGAAAAACCGCCCACCATAGCGCAGAACGCGGTGCGCTTCGGCAAGTGCAGCTGGAATGTCGGTTACATTGCGTATGCCGAAGGCGATGGTGTAGGCATCAAAATGACGGTCGGGAAAGCTCAGCACTTCCGCATTTTGCGGTGACCAGATCAAGCTGGCGATGCCGCGCTCCATCGCGCGTTCCATGCCGACGCCAAGCATATCCTCATTGATGTCGGATACGGTCACCCGCGCGCCCGATTTTTCCATGCGGAAGGCGATATCGCCAGTGCCGCCCGCCATGTCGAGGATGTCTTCGCCGTCACGCGGCTTCACGCGGCGAACGAACTTGTCTTTCCACAGCCGGTGCATTCCGCCTGACATCGCGTCGTTCATGACATCATATTTGCGCGCGACATTGGAAAAGACGCCGCCAACGCGCGCAGTCTTTTCTTCAGGGGTTACCTGCTCATAGCCAAAGGAAACGGTTTCGCTCATGGCGCAGTTCCCTAGCCGATAGTTGGCGGCGCCGCAAAGGCTGAAACGTGCAAAATGCGTGGGGCCAGTTGCAGCTTTGCGCTTGTCTTTTTTGCGGAAAAAGCAGAGACTTCCCGCCGGAAGGGGGAGCTGTCATGAAAGCAGGATTTCTCGTGGTGGCGGCCTTGCTTGCTGCACCGGCCGCGGCTCAGGACGCCAGCGCACCGGGCCTCGGCGAAGTCGTGGTGACCGCGAACCGTCTCAACGCGCGCTATGCGCAGCAGGACCGGCCAGTGGTGGGGTTGCGGAGGCAGGCCGATTCGGCGGTGATGACCGTTTCGATTTCTTCAGACTCGCGCGATGAAGCCGACCGCAAACGCGAAATCCATGCGATGCTCGTGTCCGCGCTCGATCGCGCGAGCGCTGCGGGTGTCGAGATGGTGACGGGCAGCTTTGAACTCGTCCCCGTGACCAGAGCCAATTACCAGGAACTGCCGATGTTCGGCGCGGGGCGTGTCGATACGAGTCAGGTGACCTTCATGGTCAAGACGAAGCTCGCAGGCTCGGTTACCAATGCCGAAAAGAAGCTGGGCGATTTCGTAAAAACTGTTCCCAAAACCGGGCGCGGTTCCATCGACAAATCCGGCGGAGTGACTCTCACCATCATCGATCCCGACAAGTATCGCGCTGCGATTGTGAATCTGGTGGCCGAAAATGCGCGGGCGCAGGCTGCGGTCTTCGGGCCCGATTATGCGGTGCAGGTCAGCGGAATCGACGGGCAATTATTCTGGTCGCAGGTCAGCAACACCGACGTATTTCTGTATATCCCCTATCGCTACACCATTGTGCCCAAATGAGCGGGAGGAAGGCCATGAAAGCATTCATCGGAACAGCCCTTGGCTGTGCACTTTTGGCAACGCCAGTGATAGCACAGGAAGAGGATTTGGGCGAAGTGGTGGTAACCGCACAGCGCATATCGAACAGCCTGTCGTCCTCGCCAATCTCCATTGGCCTTCCTGCCACGCCGCCGGTTATCGGCTTGAAGCGGCAAGCGGATTCGGCGGCGCGCAATATTGAAATCGTCTCGGACTCGCGTGAGGCCGATATGCGCAAGCGCGAAGTTCTGGCCATGCTGCTCGCCGCCATCGACCAAGCAAAAAAGGACGGGTTCAGTCTTGTCACCGGGCAATTGCAGTTGGTTGAGGTCACCCGCGCCAACTGGCAAGATCAGTTTCCCGGGCTGGGCGGAAAACCGGTGTCGGACGATGATGACGAAGACTATGACGATGACGATGAAGCGCCTGAGGCTGCATTCGAGGACGATGGCAGCGAAGCGACGGTGCGGCTGAGAGTAAAGACCAAACTCGACGGTTCGATCGGCAATGCGCAGGCAAAAATTACGGCCTTCGCGAAAAGTGTACCAGCGACCGGACGCTCGCTGATCAAACAGCAAGGCGGTCTGGCCCTGACCATCGTCAACCCGGAACAATATCGCGACGAAATCTACAAGCGCATTGCCGCCGGGGCAAAGCATGCCGTCAGCTTTTACGGGCCGGAATATGGTGTCGATGTCTCTGGCCTTGATCGCGACATCGCATGGCAGCAGGTGAGCAATACCGAGGTGTTCCTCTACATTCCCTATAGCTTTTCGGTCGGGAAATAGGTCAAGGGAAAGGCTTCATGCCTGAGCTTCCTGAAGTAGAAACCACCGTCGCCGGCCTGCGCGCTGTACTGGAAGGCGAGGTCATCGTCCGCGCAGAACCGCGTCGTGCCGATTTGCGCTGGCCGATGCCCGTCGATCTGCGCCAGCGGCTGACGGGTGCACGGGTGACGGGATTGGGCAGGCGCGCGAAATACGGGCTGATTCATACCGACCGCGAAGATGTGCTAATCTTCCATCTCGGCATGTCGGGGCGGTGGCGGATCGACCCATTGGAGATCGAGAAGCACGATCACTTCATATTGGAGACGGGTAGCGGCCGGGTGGTCGCGCTTAACGACCATAGGCGATTCGGGTCGCTGGACATTATGCCGGCAGCCGAGATCGACGGGTATAAGGCTTTTGTGACCATGGGGCCGGAGCCGTTATCCGATGCCTTCGACGCATTCGTGTTGCAGGCCGCGCTCAAAGGCCGCGCCGCGCCGATCAAAGCAATGCTTCTCAACCAGAATATCGTTGCGGGATTGGGCAATATCTATGTCTGCGAGGCGCTGCATATGGCGGGTATTTCGCCGACCGCCGTTTCCGCTCAAATCAGCAAGCCGCGCCTGGGAAAGCTGGTGGTCGCTATCAAGGATGTCCTGACTTCGGCCATTGCGGCGGGCGGCTCCACCTTGCGGGATTTTGCCGCGCCGGACGGCGAGCTTGGCTATTTTGCCAAGGATTTTCTGGTCTATGGCCGCGAAGGCGAGACCTGCGCCTGCGGAGCGCAAGTCAAACGCCGGGTTGATTCGGGGCGTTCGACCTTTTACTGCGCGAAATGTCAGCGTTAGTGCGCCATTTCGCGGTTGACGAATCTCAAACCCACCGCTAAGGGCGGCTCCTTCCACGGGTTGGCATCGCTTGATGTGCACTCGTATCTAACGAAATTCGAGGACTAAAATGGCAAATACGCCGCAAGCAAAAAAGCGTATCCGTCGCAACGCGCGTCGCACCGATGTCAACACTGCGCGCGTCAGCCGCATCCGTACTTTTATCAAAAAGGTAGAAGCAGCGATTGAACTGGGTGACAAATCGGCAGCCGCCGCAGCGCTTGCTGCAGCCCAGCCCGAAATGGCGCGCGGCGTATCGAAGGGCGTGCTGCACAAGAACACGGCATCGCGCAAATTCGGTCGCCTGACCAAGGCCGTCGGCGGCCTCGCTTAAACTAAAAGTTATAGTCGGCTCGTCCGGCTTTGAAACGACAAGCCCGCCGCGATCCCGGCGGGTTTTTCTTTGCCGATTTCATGACAGTCCTGTGACACGCATTTCCGGCGATTCGGGGACGATGCGCCGACCAATTTTGCGGAAAATTGAAGCAATACAGCGTAGTAAAAATTAAATTACGCATTTGCTTGGCTTGCGGCGAGTCAATGGCATTTATTTCATTTTTTTTGCAAGCCAGCCCTTGATCAACTCGTTTCATGCTGTCTACACAGAGCTTTCCAGCAGGGCGTGACGACAGTCGGGCAATGCCTCACATCGAGATTTGGACATGGATTGCGCTTCATTTGGTGGCAAATGAAGGCGGGGGTTTCTGTGGCCTGATGATGCGGCAAATAGCGAGCGGTTGCGGCAGGCTGGTGAGGGGTGGACAAGAGGGGCAGGCAAGGTGGCCGGTAATATTTCCGTATCGCAAAATCATGATGGTCAACCAGCGGGCGATGCAGTCGTCGCTCAGGCGCTAAACGCGCGCTTCGATTCGGACTGGCAGGCGATTTCGTCTGGACTGCGCCGCGACTTAGGCGCGCAGATTTACGGCCAATGGATCCGCTCGATTTCTTTGGGCGATTTTTGTGACCTGACCGGCACGCTCGAATTGCTCCTGCCGTCCGATTTTTCGGCAAGCTGGGTTTCGGACCATTATGCCGACCGCCTGCGTCTTGCATGGGCAGCGACGAACAACAGCGTCAAACAGCTCAAAATCCGGACTCGTCCCGGTGCCGCGCGTGTTGAGATGCTTCGTCCATCTGGCGTGACCGAACGGCCCGCAGCGCAGCACATGGCAGAGGTATTACCGGTACGCTCGGCGCTCGATCCGCGGATGACGTTCGCCAATTTCGTCAAGGGCCAGACCAATGTATTGGCGCTGAGCGCGGCCGAACGTGTGGCGTCGAAGGACAAGCCGTTGTTCAATCCGCTCTATCTGCAAGCGGCCACCGGGCAGGGCAAAACCCACCTGATGCACGCGATTGGCCATGCTTATGCAGAGGTCAATCCCGACGCGCAGATTATCTATATGTCGGCCGAAAAATTCATGATGGAATTCGTGACCGCGATGCGGCGCAAGGAAGTCATGGAATTCAAGGCGCGGCTGCGTGCGGTCGATGTGCTGCTGATCGACGATATCCAGTTCATCATCGGCAAGGTTTCGACGCAGGAAGAATTCCTGCACACGATTGATGCCATCATCGGCGCAGGAAAGCGGCTGGTGGTCGCCGCCGATCGTGCACCGCAAGCACTGGATGGCGTTGACCAGCGGATATTGTCGCGCCTGTCGATGGGTCTTGTTGCCGATATCCAGCCTGCCGACCTCGAACTGCGCCGTTCGATCCTCGAGCAGCGTCTGGCAAATATGCCCGAGGCACAGGTTGGCGAGGATGTGGTCGAGTTTCTTGCCCGCACGATCAGCCGCAATGTCCGCGAACTCGAAGGCGGACTGAACAAACTGCTCGCTTATGCTCAATTGACCGGTAAGCCCGTCACGCGGGTTTTGGCGGAGGAACAGCTCAAGGACATCCTCAGCGCCTGCCGCCGCCGCATCACCATCGACGAAATCCAGCGCGCGGTGTGCGAATATTATCGCATTGATCGCAGCGAAATGTCGTCGAAGCGCCGCGCGCGTGCCGTCGTGCGCCCGCGTCAGGTCGCCATGTATCTCGCCAAGGTCATGACCCCGCGCAGCTATCCCGAAATCGGCCGCAAGTTCGGCGGGCGAGACCATTCGACGGTGATCCATGCGGTGCGTCTGGTCGAAGGTTTGCGTGCGCAGGACAGCGATATGGACAATGATGTCCGTGCGTTGTTGCGCCAACTCGAAGCCTAATAGCCCACAACTTAATCACTGCTTTTCAACGGGCTTTGCACAGCTTATCCACGGATCGGTGAGGATTCGGGAAAGATGGTGAAATTCTGCACATCCTGCGGCACGGCCAATACGCCTGATGCGCTTTACTGCGCGAAATGCGGAACGGCGATGCCGGGGCCGGTAGCCGAACCCGCCGTAGAGCAAGTCCAAGCCCCCATAAAGGACCAGCCACGTGAATTTTCACCGGTGGCCGAAATCGTACCGCCATTGCCCGATGGAACCGAAGCCGGAGCGCAACTGGCCGGTCATTCTCGCCGTTGTCGGCAGTCTGCTGCTGATCGGTGGTGCCTATTACTGGCTTTTTATCGCTGACGACATCGAAGGCAGCAGTCTGTCGACCGCATCTACTTCGGAATCAGCACCGGCGGCTGCGCCGGTCCAGCTTTTCACCATCACCAATGCCAATATCCGCGACAAACCGACAACATCGGGCAGCACGATATTGGGCAAACTGCCGCGTGGGAGCGCGATCAGCGGCGTTTTGAAGGTGAGCGAAGACGGCAGCGAATGGCTTGAATTGTCGGAAGGCAAGGGCTTCGTCGCAACGGTTAATTTGGTCGAGCTACAACCACCCGAACTCGTCCAGTCGCTTGGCGATCGGAACTGGACGGCGGACAGCCGGATCGACGTCTACGCCGCAGCCACTGATAGCGAGTTGCTGGACAGTGTAAGTGCCGGCACGGTTTTAAAACTGTCCGGCCTAACCGCCAACGGGGCGCTGGAAGTCAAATTTCCCGATGGCCGCATCGGCTATATCTTGCAGGGGAGGGAGATCCTCGCGCGGCTTGGCGGCAAGCCCGTAGCCATCGCCTTTAACCCGCAAACCTGCAATTTCGGCAGCGAACTGGGGGCTGAATTCGCCAAGATCGGCGCTCGGCTCAAGGCGCAGTGGCAGGCACTTGAGGACAGGGAATTTGCCGACGATGAAGCACGCGACAAGGCTTATTCTGCCGCAGAAGGCAAAAGCAGCTATGTCAAACTGGCTCGATCCTTCGAGGGGTTGTCGTTGACTGCCATTGGCCAGCATTATGAATCGCAATCGCTCTATTTCGCCGATCCGCCAGCCAAGGTAATTGACGTGTTCCGTGCCAAAGGCTTTCGGATCGACGGCAACGGCAATTTCCCGTCCACCGAACTATACGCCGGGATCAGCGGCACGCGTGGCGAGGGTGCTGCTTATGGTAAATCCGAGCTCGGCTGCGGGGTTTAGGGTCTTAGCGCTTCTCTTCCGGCGCGACCGAAATCCGTACTGTTTCGCCGCTGTTGCCTGGAAATCCAGTAAACATCGCCTCGACCAAATTGGGTACGAGATAGGGCAATTTGTTCGATCGCGACTTCGCTTCGGCCTTGCCTTCAAACAGACGCTTGCCGTCGTTATTGCGGTCAATCTTCATGTCGAGATTGGCGGTATAGACAGTAAAGCTGTCAACGTCATAGCCGCGGTTGAAGCCGCTGTAGAGGAAAGGGTCGTAATAGCCGGTGATGTAGCGCGCGCCACGCCGGGTGCGGACGACATAAGGGCGATAGAAACTGCCATATCCCCAATAAGGATCATAGAACGGGTCCTGCCGGACGATGGTGCGTTCCTTACCCTGATCGACGGTATAATCGAGCGTGACCGTCATATCAGCGTTGCCGCCAGACGCAGGGACATAGCCTATCTCTTGCAACTCGGTGGCGACCAGTGAGGCATATTGGCCAAATTCGATGCCGCCAGAATCTGCAGGATTGGCCGCGCGGATCGTGAACGTCTGCCCTTGCGGTGCTGGCAGTTCCTGAAAGCGCGAAACATCGGCCTTGAACGGTGTGGCGCAGGCACCGAGCGCCAAGCAGCGCGATGGGGGCGAGAAAAGTGACGACTTTGTTCTTCATGTCAAATTCCTCATGCTGGCGGCTTGGCTGCCGTCATACACAGTAACGCATTGAAAACTAATATGGTTTCGCTGAACTTCGGTTGAACGATACAGCGCGCGTTTCAGCGCAGCAACCCCAACGCGGCATAGGCTGCCTTCAAAGTAGGCGCACCGAGTTCACGGGCCTTCGCTGCACCCTTGGCAAGCGCGGCATCGATCTGCTCATGATCGTTTTTCAGCGCATTGAACGCTTGCGAAATCGGACGGAAATTCTCGATCACCAATTCGGCCAAAGCGCGGTTTGAACGCGCCAAAACCCTGACCGCCAAATTGGGAAAGCGTCGTTTCCACACTCTCTTCAGCAAAGGCGGCGTAAATGCCAACGAGATTTTGCGCCTCGGCGCGGCCTTCCAGACCTGCGGCCTCCGATGGCAAGGGTTCGGGATCGGTCTTTGCCTTCTTGATCTTGCTCAGGATAGTGTCGGCATCGTCGGCAAGGTTGATCCGGCTCATGTCGCTCGGATCGGATTTCGACATTTTTGCGCTGCCGTCGCGCAACGACATGATTCGCGCCGTTTCCTTGGGGATGATCGGATCGGGCAGAGTGAAGATGTCGGCACCGTTCCCGAAATCATTGTTGAACTTCTGCGCGATGTCGCGCGCGAGTTCAAGATGCTGTTTCTGGTCCTCCCCCACAGGCACATGCGTTGCCTGATACAGTAACACATCGGCTGCCTGCAAAACCGGATAAGTAAACAGCGCGATGCTGGCACCTTCGCGGTTCTTGCCCGATTTGTCCTTGAACTGCGTCATGCGGTTCAGCCAGCCCATGCGCGCGGTGCCGGTCAGCAACCATTGCAGCTCTGCATGCGCCGGAACCTGCGCCTGGTTGAACAGGATAGATTTGTTGATATCCAGCCCGCAGGCAATGAGCGCCGCTGCCATCTCGCGGGTATTGGCGGTCAGCTCCGCAGGATTATGCGGCATCGAAATCGCATGCAGATCGGCGAGGAAATAAAGGCATTCCATCTCATCCTGCATCTTCACCCAGTTGCGGATCGCGCCCAGATAATTGCCGAGGTGCAGGTTGCCGGTGGGCTGAATGCCAGAAACGACGCGCATTAGTTGCTCTTTCTCTTTCGCGTAAATTGCGCCTTCAAATCGGCGATGGTGAATGCACGCAATGCAAGGGTTGCGACGGCGTACACCAGGCAGCCTGTGCCGACCAGAACCGCCATGGCCGACCCGCGGACCCACCAGCTACCAGTGGTATAGGGCATGAAAAACCCGAGTAATGGCCACATCGCCGCGCCCATCAGCAACGCAGCAAGCGCCAGCCGCCAGCCGCGGCGGATAAGCTGCGCATCGGCCACAAAATGCCCGCGCTTGCGCAAGGTGAAATACAGCAAGGCCACATTCACGGTCGCCGCGACACGCAGTCGCCAGCGGCGGGCCGATATGCCCGATGGTCGGGATTAGAGCGAGATTGAGCACGAGGTTGACGACCATCGATATGACCGCGAACCGCACCGGTGTCTTGGTATCCTGCCTCGCATAATAGCCTGGGGTCAGTACCTTCACCAGTATGTAGCTTGGCAAGCCGCCGAAAACGCCAGCAAGTGCCTGCGATGTCGCGAACACGTCGTCGGGGGTGTAGCGACCATAGCCGAACAACGCGGCGGTTATCGGCAGGCCGCAGACGATAAGCGCCACCGTCGCGGGAATAGCCAACAACAGCGCCAGTTCCATGCGCCCTGTTTTGCGTGTCGATCGCTTGGCCTTCGTCGCCCGCCCCCAATTGCCGCGATATGGCGGGAATCAGCACGGTGCCAAGTGCCGATGCCGATCAGACCCAGTGGCAGCTGGTTCAACCGGTCGGCCATGTAGAGCCACAGGTCACCGAACCATCGGGCAGCAGCGACGCTGCGAGTGATGTCGAAATCAACAGGTTGATCTGGACCGCACCTGCACCTGCCGCTGCTGGCCATACAGAGCGATAGCAGCTTTCGGACTTCCGGATCGAGCCGGGAACGAGCGCCATTTAAGGCTCACGCCGGTACGGCGGCACGCCCAGGCATCAGCCATATAAGCTGCAATAGCCCCGCGACACTGACGGCCATCGCCTGGTATCGTGCTGTTTCTTTGGGATCGCTGCCGCTGAAAAAACAGCAACGCGGTAATCAATGCGACGTTCAGCAATATCGGCGCGGCCGCATTGACCCAGAATTTGCCCAGCGAATTCAGTATTCCGCCGAACAAAGAGACAAGGCTGAAATCAGCATCAGATAGGGGAATGTGATAGCGCGCCAGTTCGACGGCATAGCGCAAACTCACCGTCGCTTACGCCGTTGGAAGCCACCCGTAGCATCGCGCGTGACATACCACGCGCCAACCTCAAGGATCAGCGTCATAACCAGCAGCACCGGCAAGAGTACGGCGAGTGCTTGTTCGGCAAATGTGATGCCCGATGCCAGCCCGTCGCCATCCTTCGCTCGGTCACGTGTCTGTTGAACATCGGGACGAAAACCGCGGCGAACGCACCTTCGGCAAACAATGCGCGAAACATGTTGGGTAGTCGCACGCGATCAGAAACGCGTCGGATGCGAAACCCGGCACCGACAAAACGCGCCATCAGCATTGTCACGGACAAGACCGAGGATCGCGGCTGACAAGCGTCAGCCCGCCGATGGTCCCCATGCTGTTCGGACCAGCTCATTTATCTATCTGGCGGTCCGGTTCTACGCTTCGCCAGCAGGCTGTGTTTCCGCCATCGCTGGGCCTGCGAGATCTGCTGCACATAAAGCGCGTTGAAATCGATGGGTTCCAGCACCAGCGGCGGATAACCTGCATCACGCACGGCATCAGACAACCACACGGCGGGCAAAGGGGAACATCAGGCGCGGCGCTTCGCCGAAAAGGAACGGATGTGCCTGCTCGTCGGTAAGGTTGCGCAGACCGAATAAAGTGCCATAATCAAGTTCGACCGAGAAATGGACGCCATTGTCGCTTTCGGCCTTCACCACAATTTTCAAAGCGACTTCGTGGATCTCGTCGTTGATCGCATTGACCTGGATATTGACCTGCACGTCGATTTGCGGCTGCGCGTCCCACTGGAAGCTGTGCGGAGCCTGCGGGTTTTCGACCGACAAGTCCTTGATATATTGATTGAGCATGCCAACCGCAGGTGCGGTATCTTCGCCGTTTGGCTTTCAATTCTTCCGAAACGATATTGCCTTCTTCTTCGGCCATCTGAATTCGTGACTTTCCTGTTGTTTTTGGGTCGCTAACCCCAGCGCCCCTTATTGGCCGTCGCGCCTAGCAGGGGCGTACAAAAAGGGCAATCACTAGTGCGCATTCCCCGTTCCTTGGCGAAACTATCGGCTCAGCCTTGCATTTCTTTCGGTAAAGCTATTTGAAACTATCTCTGCTAATGCTTATATCGCTTGCGGGCAAAGCTGGGGCGGATTTTCGTTTGGATCTCGCCATTATTTGTGTGCCTACTTGGAGGCGTTGTGACTTTTACCATTGTCTTGCTTGCGCTGGTTGCCGCCTTTTTGGGCCTTCGCCTCTATTCGGTGCTTGGGCAAACGCACTGGTCACGAGCAGGAAACGGTCACGCGGCAGCCGCTTGAGACTAGTGCCCCCGTGATTCGCCAGCCCGTGACGGGAGGTGAGTCCTCACCTGCCTTGCCGCAGGGCGATATGACCAACGTGGAACTCGCCGCGCAAAGCGGGCTTCGTGCCATTGCCAATGTCGACCGCCAGTTCGATGCCGGACTGTTTATCGAAGGCGGTAAGTCGGCCTACAAGCTTGTCTTGGAGGCTTATTGGAAGGGCGACAAGGACACGCTGAATTTCCTGTGTGACGATGATGTCTATGAAAGTTTTGCCGAAGCCATCGACGGTCGGATCGAACGTGGCGAAACGCTTGAAAATCGGCTGGTGCGGATTGACGAAGCGCGCATTGTCGATGCCAGCTTACGATGCGCCGATGGCACGTATTACGTTGCGACTTCGACGCTGACATCGCGGCATTGGTCAAGGACAAGGACGGCAATGTTATCGGCGGGTCGATGACCGACGCAGTTGAAACGCACGACGTCTGGACCTTCATGCGCGATGTCAAAGTCGGGCGACCGTAACTGGAAGCTTGACGAAACCGACTCGGTCTGATTCACCGGCGCGATGAAACGCGCCCTGTTATTCGCAGCTTTTGCCGCCCTCCTGCTTTCCGCCTGTTCGGGCGGGATCATTCCCGATGGCGGGCCGTCGACAGCCTCGACGCCGACGGCCAGTGTATCTGATCGTGCGGCCAACGCCCATTCCTTCGAAGCCCGAGGCACTTTGCCTGCCGGAGCCAGCCATCGGCGATGGCACCACAGCGGCAACGCTGGGCGTTGTGCGCGGGCCGGAAATTGGCTCGCTCAAAGTCGATGCGCGCAAAACCAAAGCTGGCGATGGACAGTTTTCGCACCAGTTGCCCCGGGCTTGTCCGTCGCACCGACAATAGCGGCCTGACGCAAGGTTCGGATTGGGTCGCCGCTTGTGACGCGGTCAAGACCTGGACCGGCGACGCCATTTCCTTTTTTGCCGCGCATATGGATGCGGTGCAGGTCGGCGATGGCAAGGCCATCGCAACTGGCTATTTCGAACCCGAAATTGCAGGCTGCCGGACACAGCCAGCCGGGATGCGAAGTGCCGGTCTACAAGCGGCCCACCGACCTGATCGATGTCGATCTCGGCGCTTTTTCGGATGACCTGAAGGGCAAAAGCATTCGCGGCAAGGTCAGCGGCACCAAGTTTGTGCAATATGATGACCGCGCCGCAATTGAAGGCGGTTCGCTTGCCGGGCGCGGGCTGGAAATTGCTTACGCCAACGACGTTGTCGAATTCTTCTTCCTGCAAATCCAGGGGTCTGGGCGGCTGAAGCTGCCCGACGGCGGGGTGATGCGTATCGGTTATGAAAGCCAGAACGGGCGCGGTTATACCGGCATCGGGCGGCTGATGAAAGATCGCGGCCTTATCACCGATGGTTCGATGCAGGGCATCGTCGCTTATCTGCGCGCCAACCCCGAAGAGGGCCGCAAGATCATGCACGAGAACAAAAGCTTCGTTTTTTTCCGCGAACTGACGGGAGCAGGGCCGATCGGGGCGATGGGCTATCCGGTCGTCGGCGAGGCAAGCGCAGCGGTCGATGTGAAATTCGTTCCGCTGGGCGCGCCGCTCTGGCTGTCGATGGATCGCGCCGAACCCAACGGCATCTGGATCGCGCAGGATACCGGCGGCGCAATCAAAGGCGCGAATCGCATCGATACCTTCTGGGGTGCTGGCGACCGTGCGCGGGGCATCGCCGGCGGTATGGCGGCGCGCGGTGCGGCGTTGATCTTCCTGCCCAAGGCTGCGGTCGCGCGGCTTATTCCCTGAGCCATGGCGCGCCGCCTTGGCCCAGAGGAGAAGGCACTTTGGGGCAAGGTCATGGCGACGGTGAAGCCGTTGCACGGCGTCAAGGCTGACCCTGGAACGTGAAGGTGGCGCCTCGCGAAGCCGAGTGACGGAGGGGATTGTCCGTCCTGCGTCACGCGCCAAGGCGAGCCCGCCTCCACCACCCTACGGAGCGGTCACCCTGCCGCGTTCCGGCGAGGATAATCTCGACTCCCACTGGGACCGCCGCATCAAGCGTGGCGGCATCGTTCCCGACATCAGTATCGACCTCCACGATGCCAACCTGTCGCGTGCTTATGCGCGGCTCGACGGCGCGCTTGAGCAGGCGATTGCGCAGAAATTCAAGGTCATCCTTCTGGTAACCGGCAAACCCCGTGCGCATGACCGTGCTAGCGGCGAGGGCAGGGGCGCGATCGCTGCCGTCGTGCGCGACTGGCTAGCGGCTTCACGGCATGCGCGCCATATTTCAGCCGTCCGCAACGCGCATCCCCGGCATGGCGGCGCGGGTGCGCTTTATATCGTTTTAAAGAGCTAGCATCTTCAGCGCGACGCGCCGGTAAATCTCGGCCAGCGCGTCCAGATCGGCAATCGCAACCGCCTCGTCGAGCTTGTGCATTGTTGCATTGCACAGGCCGAATTCGACCACCGGGCATATCTTGGTCAGGAAGCGCGCGTCCGAAGTTCCGCCGGTGGTGGAAGGTTCGGGCATAACGCCTGTCACCGCCTCGACAGCCTCCGAAATCGCCGCCGACAATTCGCCCGGCGGCGTCAGAAAAGCCTCGCCGGAGATCATTGCGGTCAGAGTGCCGCCGCCGCGCTCAACCAGTTCGCGTATACGCTCGACCAGCGCTTCGCCGCTCTGCAGATCGTTGAACCGGATCGACAGCCGCGCTTCGGCCTTTGCCGGAATGACGTTGGTTGCCTTGTTGCCGACATTGAGGTCGGTAATTTCGATATTGCTCGGCTGGAACCAGTCGGTGCCGTCGTCGAGATGGATCGCCTCGATTTCGGCCAATATCGCGACGAGCGTGGGGATCGGATTATCGGCCAGATGCGGGTAAGCGACATGGCCTTGCGTGCCCGCGACCGAAATCCACATATTGACCGAACCGCGCCGCCCGATCTTCATCATGTCGCCCAAGCGGTTGACGCTGGTCGGTTCGCCGACAAGGCAGGCATCGGGAATCGATGCCGCGCTCTTGCATATGGTCGATCAGCGCGCGGGTGCCGTAAATCGCGGGGCCTTCTTCGTCGCCGGTGATGATCAGGCTGATCGTGCCTGCGTCCGCCGGAATCTGGTGCAAAGCGGCAACAAAGGCCGCGATGCTGCCCTTCATATCGACCGCGCCGCGCCCGTGCAGCAGGTCGCCGCGAATTTCGGGCACGAACGGGTCGCTGTTCCAGCCATCGCCGGGAGGAACGACATCGACATGGCCGGCAAAGGCGAAATGGCGGCCTTGTGCTTCACGGATCGCGAACAGATTTTCGACCGGCGCGCCATGCGCCGGATTGTCGTCGCCTTCGCCCGCAATGAACCGCTCGACGGTGAAACCCAGCGGCAGGAGCATCGCCTCAAGCGCGTCGAACACTGCGCCGGACGCGGGCGTGACGCTTTCGCAGGCGATTAGTTTTTGGGCGTAGTCTAAGGGCAAGGCTGTCGGTCATCTGGACCGCAGCGTTACGGGCTTATTCCACTTCCGAAACAAGTCAGACCGCGGTCTTGCGCAACGCCTTCTCGGTCATAGCTGCATCGGCTTCGACTGCGCCGACAATGGCGACATTGCCGTCTGCATCACGGCGCGCAACGAGCAGGACGAATTCTTCGCCGGAACCTGCAAATTCGCTGAGGTCGCGGGCGCGGGCAGAGCGAAGGCGTGGGCGGGGATCGGCGGCGATGGCGGCGACATGCTGGCCAGCGGCAACCTTTTTTGCGCGGCGTTCGGCGGCGATGATGCCTTTCAGGCCGCCGTCATAGTTGGCGAGCACTTCAGCCAGGCCGCCCATCGGCACGGCATTACGGTCGGCAAATTGCAGCGCGGTGGCAAATTCGGTCAGGCGGGTTTTGTCATAGCCTGCGCCGAACACCAATTTCACGATCGGCGTGAACGGCGCGCGTTCCTGCACGGTGAGGCCGGCATCGCTCACTATTTCGGCATAATCCTCGCGGTTTTTCGCGGCGACCAACGCAAAGTCATGCGCGCGGCCAATGGCTTGGTAAAGTGCCTCGCGCGTGCGCAAATCTGCATCGCGCGCGCTGTCGGCGCTTTGCCGTGCGGCATCGAGCCAGTCGGCGAGCGAGGAATTTTCATCGGGCTGGACTTCGTCAAAGGCAAAATCTTCGCCCAGTTCGAGTTCGTCGGCTTCGGGAACGTCTTCCAGATGTCCGGCAATCGGCCCGTCGGCCCAAACCGGAACATGCTCCTGACGCGGCGGCGCGGCGGCCAATGCCTGCTCGACTTCGAGTTGTAAGCGGCGCGCCGCTTCAACGGTCGACGCGCCTCTTTCCAGTTGATTACGCCATAGATGAAATCGATGGTGTCATCGTCCGAGGAGTAAGGGAGGAGGATGCCGCGATACATGATGTTGACGCCGCGGTCGTTGACGAACTCGGCCTCGAAACCGATTGGTGCACGGTTGGCGATGATCTGCAGATAATGGTCGGTAATACGCGACAGCAACGAACGGCTCGGGACCTGGTCGAGATAGGTTACGTCTTCGTCCAGCCCGCATTCGACTCGAAGCTGCTCGCCCAAATATTCGATCGATGGATTTTCTATCCCCGATGTGAAATCGAGCAACACGCTGAAATCGCGAAAATCATCGACCGACGACGGGTCAAGCTCTTCAATGCAAGGGTAATTTTTGTCGTGAAGCTGCGCGGTCCAGAAATTATAGGCGCGCACTTGCATCCGGCGCTCGTCGCCCGAAACGATGGGCGGAGCTTCGATTGCAGCATCCTCTTCGAAAGCGGCATAGGTCGGCTGGTCGGCATCATTGTCCGATCCAAATGGCTCAAATCCGCGCAAATTATCCATCTCATGGTCCTGTCGATGTGCGTCGCGACTATTTCGTCGCAATCACATTGGCAAAGGATGGTTAAGATGGCGTTAAACTGTTGATAGGGCAGGTGGCTGGTTAGCGCAGAACGCGCGATAGGGCATCTGTCCAACCCGATAGCCGCGTGTTACGTTGGGCTGTCGGCGAGTTGCGGCGAGAAACGGGTGACCCCGCCGCGCATGATGGCGGCTTCGTCCAGCGATTGATAAATCCCTGCGCCAACGGCAGCGAGCATTGCTGCGCCCAGCGCCGTGGTTTCGATGAATTCGGGCCGCTCGACGTCGATGGCGAGCATGTCCGCCAAATCCTGCGCCATCCAGTCATTCGCGACCATCCCGCCGTCGATGCGCAGTTCTGCCCAATCCGCGCCATCGGCGGCAAAGGCGGTTTTTAGATCATGCGTCTGGTGCGCCATTGCCTCCAGCGCGGCGCGGGCGACATGCGCCTTGTTCGCCGAGAAGCTAAGCCCACTGATGCAACCGCGCGCATTAGGCTGCCAATGCGGCGCGCCGAGGCCAGATAGGGCGGGGACAAGATAGACGCCTCCATTGTCGGGCACGCTGCGCGCCAGCGGCTCGGTGTCGGATGCTTTGTCGATAAGGCCCAGATCGTCGCGCAGCCATTGCACAAGGCTTCCGGCAACAAACACCGATCCTTCGAGCGCATAATGGCGTTCGCCACCGAGTTGGTACAAGACAGTCGAGAGCAGACGGTTCTTCGATTGCCGCAAGGTCGTGCCGGTTTGCGTGAGGACAAATGCGCCGGTGCCGAATGTCGCCTTGGTCTGGCCGATAGCGAAGCAGCCCTGCCCGATGGTCGCCGCCTGCTGGTCGCCCGCCATGCCGGATATCTGGATGGACCCACCGAACCATTCGGGCAGCGTCGTCCCAAGATCGCCCGCGCAGTCGGTAATCTCGGGCAATATGCCGCGCGGGACGCCGAACAGGTCGGTCAAGCCATCATCCCAGCCGCCGCTGCCAATCGCCATCAATGCGGTCCGCGAGGCGTTGGTCGCGTCGCTGATATGGAGACCGCCGGTTAGGCGAAAAACGAGGTAACTTTCGACTGTGCCGACTGCGAGATGTTCACCGCCGTCCTTAAGTTGAGGCCAATTTTCGAGCGCCCATCCGATTTTCGATCCCGAGAAATAGGGGTCGAGCAGCAAGCCGGTCTTGGCCTGCACCACCGGCTCCTCGCCTCGCTCTTTCAGGTCGGCACAGATATCTGCCGTCCGCCGGTCTTGCCAGACGATTGCGGGCGCAAGCGGCTCTCCGGTCCGCCGGTCCCAAAATACCACGGTCTCGCGCTGGTTGGTGATGCCGATCCCTGCAATCCTGTCTGCACCGCCCGCTTTTGCGACCATTTCGCGCGCGCATTCGAGTGTCAGGTTCCAGATTTCCGCCGCATCATGCTCGACCAGCCCCGGTGCGGGATAATTTTGCGTCAAGGGGCGTTGGCAACTGCCCGCCGCCTTGCCATCCGCGGTGAACAGCACCGCGCGCGTCGATGTCGTGCCTTCATCGATTACCAGAATATATTCGCTCATGCCTCAAGCGCCGCCAGACGGCGTCCTTCCTTGCTCCAGATAAACGCTGCGTGATTACCAAAGACTATGCGGTTTACGCCAAGTGCCACCAGCACGCACGTTATCAACACAATCGCCATGACGTCGATATAATGCAGCCAGCCGATGCCGACATGCTGGTAAAATGTCTCGCCGGCATACAGCGTGCCAGGGACGTATAGGATGAAGTTGTGCAATGCATAAAGCGCAACGCCCCACGCCAGCCCTGCAATCGCGGCGCGCGCGTCCATGTTGCGGAACAGCAGTCCGGCGATAAATGCCGACAGGATCGGCATCGACGAAAGGCCGTTCAATTGTTGCAGCAAATTGATGATGCTCTTGGCGTTTTCGAACACTGGCACGAGCAAGATCGAGGTTATGGTCAGCACAACCGAAACCACCGCCGCCAACCGCCAATGGTTCGCCACCGGCCGGACGAACTTGTCGTGGAAATCCACCGAGTACAGCGCGACCGAGCTGTTCAATATAGCGCTGGTATGTGCGATCACCGCCGCTGCCATCATGGCCGCAAACGCACCCGACATCCAGCCGGGAAGGACGTGCGCAACGAGCTTGCCATAAGCAGCATCGCCCAGACTGCCGAACAGTTTGTACGCGACGACGCCGGGGATCACGACGATGGCCGGGATGATGAGAATGCGCACCGTGGCGGCAGCGAGCACGCCCTTTTGCGCCTCTTTCACTGTCGGTGCGGTCATCGCCTTTTGCGTGATATTCTGGTTGGTCGACCAATAGAAAATCTGGATGAAAATCATGCCGGTAAAGAGCGTATGGAAAGGAATGGGGGATTCGATGCTGCCGATCATCGATGTCCGTTCGGCAGGCACTGTAGACAGGTCGAAGCCGACCGCCGCCAGCGCCAATATCACCACCAGAAACGCAATTGCCAGCACGCCGATGCCTGAATAAGTGTCCATCACCGCAACCGCGCGCAGACCGCCAGTAATGGTGTAGATCGCAGCGATGATCGCCATCGGCGCGGCAAACCACAACAAAGACCATTCGACCCCGAACATCGATTTCAGAAACAGGCTACCCGAATAGAGCGCGGCGGGGAGGTAGATGAGGATATTGCCGAGCAGGAACAGTGCCGAGATCACCGTCCTGATGCTCCCGCCTTTATAACGTCGTTCGAGCAGCTCGGTCACTGTGGTGCAATTGTTGCGATAATAAATCGGCACGAACACAAATGCGAGGATCAGCAGTCCGATAAAGCCGCAAATCTCCCACCATGCGAGCAGAAGCATCTGGTTGCCGTTCATGCCGACCAGCTGCTCGGTGGACAGGTTGGTCAGCGTGATCGAGCCTGCGACAAACAGCCAGCTCAGCCCGCCGCCCGCCAGAAACACTTCCTTGGTCGAACCAGCGTCTTCGGTGCGCCTGGCCCCCTTGCCGTGCACTTTCCAGTAAGTCAGGACCGCAATCAATGCCGTCAGCGCAACGAATATGCCCATCTGCGCAGCATCATTGGATAACTGAAACATCGACCCTCCCAAGTACCTGTTTGCAAAGCTTTGCGCTTGCGCTTTTTGCTTATTTGCGAAACTAGATGGCGCGTGTGAAAACACAACCAAACAATCCGCTATTTTGATTCACTTCATATAACTCCGGGAGTCCCGTTTGCGCCACCTCTGCCTTGATGCCGATGATTGCAGCGTGGTTTTTTCCTGTGCTCCGGGCGAGCCATTGTCGCTACTCTATTGGGGCGCTAGACTTGGTATTGGCGTTAAAGCTGTGGAGCTTGAACAACTTGCGCTGCGGCAGGGGATGCACGGAGTGGCCGATGTCTCGCTGCCATTGTCGTTGGCGATGGAACCAGGGTTGGGGCATCCGATGCTACAGGCTTTTGCTGCGCACCGTGAGGGCAAGGATTGGGGAAGCCTGTTCGCGGTTGGCAACGTCGAGCCGCACGAGGATGGTGCCAGAATTTTCTGCGGTGATGAACGGACACGGCTAAGTCTGGAATATGTCATAAACTTTGATCCGAAAACCGGCGTCCTGCGTATTGGTTCAACGTTGACCAATGAGGGCGTGCAGCCGCTCGACCTGAACGAAATGGCGACCGCTTGCTTGCCCATTCCGTCGAGCATGACCGATATTATCGGCTTTACCGGCCGCTGGACGCAGGAGTTCGGGCGCGAGCGGGTGAAGCGCGGCTCGGGAACCTATTTGCGCGAAAACCGTAGCGGGCGGACGTCGCATTTCAGCTTTCCGGCATTGTTGTTGGCGGCGGCAGATACCAATGAAGGCGCAGGCGAAGTCTATGGCCTTCATCTGGCGTGGAGCGGCAACCACCGGCTGCGCGTCGATACCCTGACCGATGGCCGCGTGGTTGCCAGCATGGGGGCGTTGCTGTTTCCCGGCGAGATCCGGCTTGCGCCGGGCGAGAGCTATGCGTCGCCTGAAATCGTCGCCGCCTATAGCGCCGATGGGTTCAGCGCATTGAGCCGCAAATTCCACTCCCATGTTCGCGCAAAACTCCTGCGCCCCGAAATGCGCGCCAAGCCACGTCCTGTGCATTACAACACTTGGGAAGCGGTTTATTTTGACCATGATACTGACAAGCTGAAAGAAATCGCCAGCCGCGCTGCGGCGCTTGGCGTCGAACGCTTTGTCCTCGATGACGGCTGGTTCGGCGCGCGGCGGAATGACACGGCGGGGCTGGGCGACTGGTATGTGTCCGATGCCGTTTATCCCGCAAGGACTGAAGCCGCTGGTCGATCATGTCACCGGCCTCGGCATGGAGTTCGGCATCTGGTTCGAACCCGAAATGGTCAATCCCGACAGCGACCTCTATCGCGCGCATCCCGATTGGGTGTTGCAAATCGAGGGCGTCGATCAGGTGCCGTTCCGAACGCAATATGTGCTTGATATCAGCCGCCCCGAAGTTGCGGATTATCTGTTCGAGCGCATCGATGCGATCCTGCTCCGATCATGCCATTAGCTACATCAAATGGGATATGAACCGCGACCTCAGCCATCCCGGCGGCATCGATGGGCGGGCAATGCGCAGTCGCACAGGTAAGCGCGCTTTATACATTGCTCGACCGAATCCGTGCGGCGCATCCGCATGTCGAAATCGAAAGCTGTTCGTCGGGCGGCGCGCGCGCCGACATGGGCGTGCTTGGCGCACAGCGACCGGGTGTGGACATCGGACAGCAACGACGCGCTCGACCGCCAGCAGATCCAGCGCGGCGCGAGTTTCTTCCTGCCCCCTGAAATATTGGGCTGTCATGTCGGGCCAGCGCATTGCCATGTCACCGGACGGCGGCTGTCGATGGCGATGCGCGCCGCGACGGCGCTGACCGGGCATATGGGGCTGGAACTGAACCTGCTGACCGAGCGGCAGGGCGATCTGGACGAATTGAAAACGGCCATTACAGCTGCACAAGCAGCACCGCGCGTTGTTGCACGACGGCGAGCTTTACCGGCTCGATACAGCGCCGCAGCATCTGGCGAGTGGGGTTGTAGCGCACGATAAGTCGGAGGCTTTGTTCTCGTTCGCATATGTCACTGGCGACCCCCATGTGTTGCCGGGGCGGTTGCGGTTTGCTGGATTGGACGCAACGCGCGACTTATCGCCTCAAGCTCGTCTGGCCGCAGAATTGGCAAGCGGTCAAAGCGCCTTCTTTGGTCGAACAGCTCGATCTCGGCGGCGACAGGCGCTGTGTTTAGCGGCGCGGCGCTGATGCACGCTGGAATGCAATTGCCGCACGCACAGCCCGAAACCTGCCTGTTGCTGCACCTTCAGGCGATTTGAAGGCCGCTTATCCGCTGCTTCACACTCGCCAGATCGGCCACAAACGTCTCGCGCTCCAATGATGCGGTTTCGGCATCGGGAAGGCGTAGCAGGAAACTCGGGTGAATGGTCAGAGCACGGGCACGCCTTCAAGACTTTCGAAAATCTGCCCGCGATTGGCGGTGACCGGGATGCTTCTTGCCCGTCAGGCTGCGCGCGGCAGTCGCACCCAAAGCAACGATCAAGTCGGGCTTCACCATCTCGATCTCGCGCTTCAGCCACCAGCGGCAATGGTTGATTTCGCCGACATTGGGCTTGTCGTGGATTCGACGCTTGCCCTGTGGCTTGAATTTGAAATGCTTGACCGCGTTGGTGACATAGGCCTGTGCGCGGTCAACGCCGGCCTCGGCAAGCGCCGCATTGAACAATTGCCCGGCGGGGCCGACAAACGGCCGCCCCGCCAAATCCTCCTGATCGCCGGGTTGCTCGCCGACGAACATCAGCCTCGCATTTTCGGGCCCTTCGCCAAACACCACCTGCGTTGCCGGGCCATATAAGCGGGCAACGGCGGCAACGTTTGGCCTCCTGATGAAGCGTCGCCAGAGTGTCGGCGATGACGGGCGCGATTTCCTTTTCGATCATCGCAACTTCGCGACCTCGCGCCGATTGGATCAGTTCCGACACCAACGCCGTTTCGGGCATATTGTGCCAATATTTCTTCGGCATTTCCTTCAGCATCGCCTTCACCTTCAACCGCGCCGGATTGAAGATCGAACCATAATAGGTCTTCCACTGATCCTCGATGATGTCCTCGCTCGGCGCGTCTTCCTTGCGCGCGGGCGGGCCTTCATGCAGCCTGTCCTTGTCCCAATGGATCGACAGGCTGTGGCGTCAGGATCGACCATCGCATCCCGGCAAAGCGCCGGACGAAGAACGCGGCGTTGATGACGGACGATATGATGTTCGGGTTCAAACCAGGCGATATAATGCTCGTTCCCATCCTGCTCGACGCGGCGAAAGCGAACGAAAGCGCGCATCTTGTGTATGTCGCGGCGAACCGTCTTCGCCATCACTTCAAGTTTGCGAAGCAACGGATCGGTCTTGTCTCCCATATGCCGCCGCCGCGCTTTCAGGTCGACCAGCAATTGATACAACAGCCCGAAACGCTCATGGTCCGAATGGCAGATGACGGACCGCGGCAAGCTCGGCAAAGCCCTTCGGCACGCCAATGGCAGAGGGTGCGATTGCGCATAGTCGGGGCTGGCAAACAGGTCAGTCTTTTGTGCTCGCCAACCTGCCAGACGATATCCGAAGGCCGCGCCCCGATGCGGAGCAATCCCGCGCACTGGTCACGCCAGCCATCGAAATCATCCTCGGCCGCCAGCCGTGCAGTAATCATGCAAACAGCTCCAGCTGCTCGACCTTTGGAGCAATGCGTCGCGCGCAAATGCTCCATGTCGGTCAGGCCGCCGGGCGACCAGCCTTCGGCGACCAGAAACGGGCGGATTTTCGTGATGGAAACCGTCAACCGCCCGACATCTTCAAGCCGCAAACGCCGCCAGCGCCGGGCCTTGACAATCGCATCGACCGCCTTGGTACCAAGCCCCGGTACGCGCCACAGCATGGCCTTGGGCGCACGGTTCACATCGACCGGAAACTGCGCACGATGCTTCAACGCCCAGGCAAGCTTCGGGTCGATATCGAGCGGTAACATGCCGTCTGCCTCCGCCGCATCGACCACTTCTTGCGGCGCAAAGCCGTAAAAGCGCATCAGCCAGTCGGACTGATACAGCCGATGTTCGCGCATTAACGGCGGGCGCTGCAGCGGCAAGAACGGCGCTCGCATCGGGGATCGGGCTGAACGCCGAATAATAGACGCGGCGCAAACCGAAGCGGTCATAAAGCCCGTTGGCGCGTCGGACGATATCGCTGTCGGTCGCCGCATCGGCGCCAACAATCATCTGCGTAGATTGACCTGCGGGCGCAAAATTCGGCGCGCTCTTATATTTTTTCTTCGCATCCTTGCTGTCGAGAATGGACATTTTCAGCCCGCCCATTGCGCCTTCGATCCGCTCTTCGGATTTTTCGGGCGCCAGCGCATTCAACCCGGCGCGCGTTGGCAGTTCGACATTGATCGATAACCGGTCGGCATGCCGCCCTGCCGCTTCGAGCAATTCAGGGTCGGCATCGGGAATGGTTTTCAAATGGATATAGCCGCGAAAGTCATGATCTTCGCGCAAGCGACCGCGCGACCTCGACAATCTGCTCCATCGTGTAGTTCGAGCTTTTGATGATGCCCGACGACAGGAACAGCCCTTCGATATAATTGCGCTTGTAGAAATTGAGCGTCAGATCGACGACCTCCTTCGCGGTAAACTTCGCCCGCCGCACGTTCGAGCTTTTGCGGTTGATGCAATAATGGCAGTCGAAAATGCAGCTATTGGTCAGCAGAATTTTCAGCAAAGAAATACAGCGACCATCGGGCGCATAAGCATGGCAAATCCCCATGCCCTCGGTCGAACCGATGCCGCCCGCTTTGCTGCTCGACCGTTTGACGGTGCCCGACGACGCGCAGGACGCGTCATATTTTGCGGCATCGGCAAGGATGGCGAGCTTTTCGGTGATTTGCATTTGCGACATTTGTTCTATATATGTTCACATGTCGATGCTGTCTATAACGGCCGCATATTATCAGGCAGGCGGAGTGAGGATTTTTATCACGCAAAGCCGCAAAGACACGAAGACGAAGGAGAAGAAAAATGACCGCGCTTTTCAGCTCTTCTTTGCGCCTCGCGCGAGGGGCGAATCCACCGTGAACTTTCGCAGGTTTGTGCGGTTTACATCACGCTCGCCACATCGCCATATTCCCTACAGAAAAAGGAACTATCCATCCCCCGCACCGCCGCCCAGCACTGGATCGAACCGCACCCGCACGGCATTTATGTGAAGCCCTGCCGATATGTGGATCGACCCGTCGCATCCCGCTGACACGGCGCTGGTGACGCATGGCCATGCGGACCATGCACGCAGCGGGCATGGAGCGGTGTGGGCGACGCCGGAAACGCTGGCAATCATGGCGCTGCGCTATGGCACCGACGATGGGCACGCCGGTGACTTATGGCGACGGCATCGAAGCACGCGGCGTTAAAATCAGCTTTCATCCAGCAGGGCATGTGCTGGGCTCGGCGCAGATATTGCTCGAACATGCAGGCGAGCGGGTGGTGGTGACCGGCGATTACAAGCGCCGCGCCGGACCCGACCTGCGCGCTGTTCGAACCGGTGCCTTGCGACGTGTTGATTACCGAGGCGACGTTCGGACTTGCCGGTGTTCACGCATCCGCCGATAGCAGGGTGAGATTGCCAAACTGCTGGATGCGCGCGAGGCCAATCCCGATGGCTGCGTCGCTCGTCGGTGCCTATGCGCTTGGCAAAGCGCAGCGGGTTATCGCCGAACTGCGCGCTGCGGGATATCATGAACCGATTTACATCCACGGCGCGATGCAGAAAATGTGCGAGCTTTATGACGCGCACGGTGTCGAGCTTGGCGAACTGGTGATGGCGACTGGTCTGCCTAAGGCGGCGAATGCAGCGGCGCGATTGTCATTGCGCCGCCATCCGCGCTTAATGACCGCTGGGCGCGGCGTTTGCCCGATCCGGTTACCGCGATGGCATCGGGCTGGATGCGCGTTCGGCAGCGCGCACGGCAGACGCAATGTCGAACTGCCGCTGGTGATTTCCGACCATGCCGACTGGGACGAATTGACCGGCAACGCTGCTCGAACTGCGCCCCTCCGAAACCTGGATCACGCATGGCCGCACCGACGCGCTCTGCGCGCTGGTGCGAGCTTGCATCAGATGAAGGCGCGTGCGCTCGATCTGGTCGGGCGCGAAGATGAGGACGAGGGTTGATGGAGGCATTTGCCGCGCTTCTCGACGATCTGGTCTACACACGGTCGCGCGACGCGCAAGATCGGCTATATTGCGGATTATCTGCGCGACACGCCCGACCCGGATCGCGGCTGGGCGCTGGCCGCGCTGGCGGGACGCTCAGCATCGCCACGGTCAAGAATACGGCGCGATCCGCAACATGGCCGACGAGCGTTTCGACCCTGCATGCTGTTTCGCATGAGCCGCGACTATGTCGGCGACACCGCCGAAACAGTGGCGTTGATGTGGGACCAGCTTCCGCACGCGGCCTCGGCAGGTCGCCCAAGCTTGGTGAAGTGATCGACTTGCTCAACAATGCCAGCCGTGCGCGTGCGCCGTCGGTGCTGGGCGAGCTGATGGACCGGCTTGATGCCAATGGGCGTTATGCGTTGCTCAAGCTCGCGTCGGCGGGATTGCGCGTCGGCATTTCGGCGCGGCTGGCGAAGACTGCATTTGCCCAAGGCTTTGACAAACATGTCGATGATGTCGAGGAAGTCTGGCACGCATTGCGCCCGCCTTATGCCGAACTGTTCGCTTGGGGCGAGGGCAAGTCCGAACGGCCCGACCCAGCCGACAGCGCCTTCTTCCGTCCCTTCATGCTCGCGCATCCGCTGGAGGACGGCATGGTCGATCTCGCAGATTTTGCCGCCGAATGGAAATGGGACGGCATCCGCATCCAGATTGCCTCGACTGGCGGCGAAACGCGATTGTTCAGTCGTGGCGGCGACGAGGTTACGGGCGGTTTTCCCGAAATTGCGGGAGCCTTTTCCGGCGATCGGCGTGGTCGATGGCGAGTTACTGGTGCGCGGCGATGTCCAGGGCGGCGAGGCGGCGAGCTTTAACGCGCTGCAGCAGCGTCTGGGCCGCAAGACCGTGACCGCGGCAATGCAGGCCGAATATCCGGTGTTCGTCCGGCTGTATGACATCTTGTTCGACGGCACCGGAGGATTTGCGGGGACTGCCATGGACAAAACGTCGGGATCGGCTTGAAAGTATTTGCCGCCAAACTCGATCCTGTTCGTTTCGACCTGTCGGCGATAATCGAAGCCAGCGATTTCGAGCCATCTCGGCGAAATCCGCGCAGGTTCCCGCGAGGCGGCGATCGAGGGCGTTATGCTCAAACGGCGCGACGCGCCATATCTAGCGGGACGCAAAGTCGGGCTCTGGTACAAATGGAAACGCGAGCCTTTGGTCGCCGATTGCGTGATGATGTACGCGCAACGCGGCAGCGGCAAACGCTCCTCTTATTATTCCGATTACACCTTTGGCTGCTGGGGCGACGACGGCACGCTGCTGCCAGTGGGCAAGGCCTATTCGGGGTTCAGCGATGAAGAACTTAAATGGCTTGACCGCTTCGTGCGCAACAACACCGTGGCGCGTTTTGGTCCTGTACGCGAGGTCGAAAAATCGCTGGTGCTCGAAGTCGCGTTCGATGCCGTGCACGAAAGCAAACGCCATAAATCGGGCATAGCGATGCGCTTCCCCCGAATTTCCCGACTGCGCCGCGACAAGCCAGCGGAAGAGGCCGACCGGGTAGAGGCTTTGAAGGCGATGATCGCTTAGAGAAATGCCCTCACATCGGCCATGAAGCGGTCGAACTGGTCGTGGTGCAACCAATGCCCGGCATTTTCATATTCGATGACTTTCGCGGTCGGGAAATGTTCGATGCGGCCATCTTTCTCGGGGTTTGAGGCCCAGCTTTTCTCGCCGTAGAGCAGCAGCATCGGGCAAGTGATGGCCTGCCATAATCGCCAGCAAATCCTCACGCGGCATGTCGAAAATCGCCCAGATGTTGAGGTAATTGTCGAACTTCCAACTCCACGTCCCGTCCTCATTGCGGCTGATGCCATGAACGGTCAGGTGCCGCGCCTGTTCGTCGGTCAGATAGGCGTTTTCGGTCTTCATCCGCTCATATGCCGCCTCGATATTGGGATAGCGTTTCGGCGTGCGACCTGCCGCGTTGCGCTTGTCCTCGATCCATTGGCGAAAGCGTTTCTGGATACCCAACGCCTCGCGTTCGGCGAGCATAGCTGGCGACGGGCCAAGTCCCTCGATATTGACCAGCTTGCGCACATTCTCGGGGTAAATGCCCGCATAGCGAAGTCGCGATATTGCCGCCCATCGAGTGCGCGATAATCGTCACCGGCGCGAGGTTGAGCTGGTGGACCAACTGCGCAATATCATATACAAAGGCCGACATTTCGTAATTGCCGTCGGGTGACCAGGCGCTGTCGCCATGGCCGCGCAGATCGGGGGCGATAATGTGCCAGTCGTGGCGCAATTCTTCCGCCACCCAATCCCAACTGCGCGCATGATCGCGGCCGCCGTGGATGAGGAGCAGCGGTGGCGCCTCGGGGTTTCCCCAATCGACATAATTGAGCCGAAGTCGCTGCGAGATGAAGCTGTTGGTGATTGGGCCGGATAGGGTCATTCCGCAGCCAGTAATTCCTCCGCCCCGCCCAGGTCAACCGATACCAGACGCGAAATGCCCTGTTCGACCATCGTCACGCCAAACAGCCGGTGCATCCGGCTCATGGTCACGGCGTTGTGGGTGACGATCAGATATCGCGTGTCGGTTTCGCGGGTCATCGCGTCGAGCAGGTCGCAGAAGCGCTCGATATTGGCGTCGTCCAGCGGCGCATCGACTTCGTCGAGCACGCAGATCGGCGCGGGGTTGGTGAGGAATAAAGCAGAAGATCAGCGCGACCGCAGTCAGCGCCTGTTCGCCGCCCGAGAGCAAAGTCAGCGATTGCAGTTTCTTGCCCGGCGGCTGCGCGAAAATTTCGAGCCCGGCCTCCAGCGGATCGTCGCTGTCGATCAAAGCGAGATGCGCCTGACCGCCGTTGAACAGTGTCGAGAACAAGCGGCGGAAATGCTGGTCGACGGCTTCAAAAGCAGCCAACAGCCGCGTCCGTCCTTCGCGGTTAAGGCTACCAATCGAGCCGCGCAGGCGGTTGATCGCTTGGGTTAACTCCTCGCTTTCGGCGATGCCTTTGGCTTGCCCTTCTTCTAGTTCCGCCAATTCGTCTGCGGCGATCAGGTTGACCGGACCGATGCGTTCACGCTCGTTTTGCAGGCGGTCGAGCCGTGCGGACTCGGTCGAGGCATCGTCCAAAGCGGTTTCGTCGAATTCCAGCTTTTCCGGCAAAACCGGCGGCGGGCATTCGAAACGTTCGCCGGACACGCGACCCATCTCAACGCGGCGAAGCTCTTGGTTTTCGGCGCGCGCCTCGGCTCCGGCACGTGCTTCGCGCGCAGACGACAGCAATTCTGCTGATGCAGCGAGTTCCGCTTCGAGTGCCTTTAGCGCTGCCTCGCTATTGCTCTCGGCCACCTGCAATTGCGCCAGTTTCTCGCCCAGCTGGTCTTTATCGGCCTGCACTGTTTCGATTTCGCGGACCAATATATCGGGCCGTCCGGCCATCGTCTCCAGTTCGGCAGCAATTTCGGCGGAGCGCTTGTTCATCTCCGCGATGCGCCGTTCAGCCTCTCCGGCACGTTCCTGCCAGCCTCGAATTTCCGCCATCGCCACCGCGCGTCGCTCGCGGGTTTGCGACAAAAGCTGGTCGAGCGAGGAAAGGTCGGTCTGGCTGCGCATCAGCAACTGGCGGACCGCCTCACTTTCGGTTGTCAGCTTGGCTACCAGATCGCCATGATGTGATCCGTCGGGCAGGGCGTCTCGCGCGGTTTGGGCCGCCGCCAGATCGGCTGAGGCTGCGGCCAGCTCTTGCTCGCTCAATGCGATCCGATCAATGAGGGCGGCACCGGCGCGTTGCCACCGTGCAAAGGCATCTTCGGCCTGGTCGGCTGCGCGTAAGGCCTGTCGCAACTCGCTCTCGTTAGCCTGTTGTGTAGCAATTGCGGCGCGATATTCGTCCTGCGCCGCGCCAATGTTCGCGGCCAGTTGTTCAAGCGCTGTCGCCTTGCGCCGCCAACGCAGCCTCGGCAGGCGGAATGAGTTCGGCCAGTTCGCCCAAACGGTTGGCGCGGATAAGCAATTCAGCGGTCGTCGCGCCATCGTCGTCTGCGGCAAACCCATCCCAGCGGCGCAGCTTGCCATCGCGCGTGACCAGTCGCTCGCCGGGTGCCAACGCTTCGCCGCTGTCGGCATCGACCACACGCACCAGCGACAGGCGGGCGCGGAGTTCGACCGGGGCTTCGACATGATCGACAAGGCGGGTGCCTTCAATATTGGGGATATCCGTGCCTCTACCCAGCCAGCGCCGCCCGCTGCTGCCACCGATACCGGCATTGGCATCGTCGCCAAGCGCCGCCGCCAATGCGCGTTCATAGCCCGGCTCGGCCTTGATCTTATCGATGGCCTGATCGCCGCTTGCCTTTGCAAGTGCGCGCTCAAGCGCCGCATGTTCGGACAGCAAGGCCGCCAGTTCGGCTTTCGCGCTGGCAAACGCGCTTTGTGCCGTCTCGCGTTGGTCGGTAAGTTCGGCGCGCTTTGCGTCGAGCAACGCTATCGAGGTCGCCGCCGTTTCCGATTGCCCCTGCAATAGTGCGACGGCGTTTTGCGCAGCCGATCTGGCTGCTTGAAGTTCGGATTCGTCGCCAAGTGCGGCTTGTTCCTGCGCCAACCGCGCCGCATCGCGTTCGGCGCGTTCCACCCGCGCATTTGCGTTGGTCAGTGCAGCATCCGCAACGCGCAATTCGGCATCGGCACGTGCCTGTTCGGCTGCGGCTTTTGCCAAAGCAACTTCGCTTTCGCGGGCCTGTCGCTCGGAACTTTCGACTGATCGCGATCAGGGCAGGGCGGTCCTCCTCCTGCCGTTTGAGTTGCTCGGCCAACGACGCACTTTCGGCCTGCAAACGGGCCAGCGCATCGGCGGCGTCGTGAGTCAGCCTGCCCTCGCGCGCGCCATCATCGGCCATGCGCGCGGCCTGCGCCGACAGGTCCGCCTGCCGCTGGATAATGCGATCACGCTCGCCGGTCAGTTGCACCAGTCTGTTGGACAAATCGCTTGCAGCATCGCGCGCCGCCATCGCGACCGAGCGCGCTTCGGCCAGTTCACGCACGGCGGTCTGCTGCTTTTCGGTCAGTTCGCGCTGGACGACAGTTGCGTTGTTCACCGCCTCCGAAGCGGCATTCGCCTCGGCCCGCGCCGCGTCCGCCGCCGCCTTTGCCTCTTGCCAGCGAACAAAAATCAGCCGCGCCTCGGCCTGCAATATGTCCTTTGAAAGCTTGCGATAGCGTTCGGCCTGCTTTGCCTGCCGCCGCAACTGTCCGGCACGCGCATCCATATCGGCCAAGATCGTCGCCAGCCGGTCGAGATTGCTTTCCGCGGCGCGCAGTTTCTGTTCGGCATCCTTGCGCCGGACATGAAGGCCGGAAATGCCCGCCGCTTCTTCGAGCATTTGCCGCCGTTCCTGCGGCTTGGCTGAAATGATTGCGCCAATGCGGCCTTGGCTGACCAAAGCAGGCGAATGCGCGCCGGTCGCGGCATCGGCGAAGATCAAGGCAACGTCTTTGGCGCGCACATCGCGTCCGTTGGAGCGATAGGCGGAGCCTGCACCGCGCTCGATGCGCCGGGTTACCTCGAGCTCGCTGTCCTCGTCATTCGCCGCTTCCGCAACGTCGCGTTCGGCCGAAATGGTGACCTCGGCAAAGTCGCGCGGCGGGCGCGATGCGGTGCCGGCGAAGATCACATCTTCCATGCCAGCGCCGCGCATCGACTTGGCACTGCTCTCGCCCATCACCCAGCGAATGGCTTCGAGCAGATTTGATTTGCCGCAACCATTGGGGCCGACAATGCCGGTCAGACCGGTTTCGATCCGCAGTTCGGCAGGCTCGACAAAGCTCTTGAAGCCGACAAGTTTCAGCCTCTTTATCCGCAAGTTTCATATCCTTGCGTCAAGGCAGCGATGTGATGGCCCCCCCGAGCCATGGATTATCTGGCGCCAGCTTCGACCAGCTTGCCCTTGACCACATTCCACGAGCCGCCGTCGAGTTTCGCGCCGTTCAATAGGAAGAAAGGTGTGCCGGAAACGCCGTCATCCTTGGAGCCTTTCTCGGTGAGCGCGATCAGGCCGTCGATAGCCGTTTTGTCGGACAGGCAGGCCTTTGCCTGATCCTCGCTGATACCGCGCGATTTGACGAACTCTATAAGGCCCATCTTGGTGCCAAGCAGCGTGGAAATTTCAGGCGGCGACATTTTCTGCATCGCCTGCTGGTCGGCCTCGGTAACCGTACTGATCTTGCCGAGCCAGTTTTGCTGGTCGGCGAAAAGCTGGTCGATCAGCGGGAAAAATGCCTCAGGGCCGCTGCATTGTGCCAGCAGAAAGCCAGGAATATCCTGAATGCCGTGGACAAGGAACGGCCGGAATTCGAACGCTACCGCGCCGGTGTTGACGAGTTCATTCAGCTCTTCGGTCGATTGTGCGGCAAATTGCGCACAGCCGGGGCAGGTAATCGCGCCATATTCGAGTAGCTGCAGCTTGGCTTCGGGGTTACCCATTTTGTATCCGCCAGCTTCGGTCTTGCTAACCACATCGGTCCACGCCTTTCCGGCAGGCGCGACGACCTTGGCAATGGGTTCGCCGGTCGGCGCGCTGGCCGTGTCACCGCCACCACAAGAAGCAAGCGCCAGTGCAGCGGTTGCTGCAAGCATGATAGATTTGATACGCATGTTCGTTCCTTTGGTTACTGCGGTTTGCGTCATTTCAACACGGCCTTCAACTCGGCAAAGCTGTGCATGTGATCCTGAAGTTTTCCATTTACGAGGAAACTCGGCGTTCCCGTGACGCCCAAGGCGCTTCCGGCATCGGTCATTTCGAGAACCGCGTTCAGCGACGCCTTATCGGCAAGGCAGGCCTTGCCCTGCACCGTCGTAACCCCTCGCTGCTGCATCACCTTGTCGAGGCCGATTTCGGTGTACACACCGGTCATGAAACCGGCATAATCCTCGGACTTCAGTTTGGCCTGCGTCGCGGCGCTGATATTTTTGGTCTTGCCCAGCCACGACCGCCTGCGTCGCAAACAGATGCTTCTGGTTGCCAAAAAATCGCCCTTTGCCGCCACAGCGCGCCAGCATCGCTGCGGTCAGGTCGATTGGGTTGAGCAACAATTGCGGATTTCGAGGCTGGCTTTGCCGGTGACGACATAGGCTGCCTTGAATTGCGGCGCTTCCTTGGCTTCGAATTCAGCGCAATGGCCGCAGGTGTAGCTGAGATACTCGATGACCTTGTTCGCCGCCGCCGGATTGCCAACAACATGCGCGCCTTTGTCGGTAACAGTGAATGTTGTGCAGCCAATTGGTTTTCGCCGGAGCAGCCGACGATGCGGCCGCAAGCGATGCGACACCGATCAGCGCGAGCCCGAGATATTTTTTGAAGTGCGCCATTGTCTGTTTTGCGATCCTTATAAACAATCCTGCGCATCTGGAATCAGTCGCCCGCTTTGGCAAGGCTTTTTGCGAGGCTTTCGAGCACTGCAAACAGCTCCGGGTCGCCGATTTCGCGTAAGCTATCACCCAATTCCATCGGCACCGGCTTCAGCGATGGCGGGGCGGCGGCTTGCCGCGTCACCGGCTCGCGCCACTACGCCTTGGCGCACCTTGACCCGCGCGACTGCACCATAGCCGAAAAAGCGGTTCACGCGCTCGATGATTTCGGGAAGCACATGCTGGATCATCGTCGCGTGCGCGCCCTCGACGGTCAGTTCGAGCGTGCCTTCCGACTTTTTGCCCACCGGGAAGCGAATGGCCTCAGGCGCCGATACCGCTGCATAACGCGCGCCGACGATTTCGTCCCAGCGGCTGACCACGGAACTCTGCACAAAGCCGAAGCGGCGGAATGCGGCACGACCAATTTCAGGCATGAGGTCGGACACCGCGCGCGCTTCGCCGCCGCGCGGGCGCTGATAGGGCTTGGGCGCTACTTTTTTGGGTACGCCTTTCCCAGAAGCTGCCTTGCCTTTGTCCATCGCCTCATTCATGCCATTTCCGATGCCTGCCGTCCAACCAAAGACCAAAAAACTGGGGATATCGCGCGAGACTTGCTGGCGCATTATGATGTCCATGCCCGCGACCTGCCATGGCGCACCTTGCCGGGGCAGGGATTGCCCGACCCTTATCATGTCTGGCTGTCCGAAATCATGCTGCAACAGACAACGGTTGCGGCGGTCGGACCGTATTTTCAAAGGTTCACGCAACGCTGGCCCGATTTTGCTGCTCTGGCTGCGGCGGATGAGGGCGATGTCATGGCGGCGTGGGCCGGGCTTGGCTATTATGCGCGGGCGCGAAACCTGATTAAATGCGCGAAAGCGGTGGTGGCGGATCATGCCGGACGCCTTCCGGCAAGCGAAGCGGATCTGCTCAAATTGCCGGGCATCGGGCCTTATACCGCAGCGGCAATCGCCGCCATTGCCTTTGGTCAGCGCGCGGTGGTGGTCGATGCCAATGTCGAACGCGTTGTTGCACGGCTGTTCGCGATTTCCACGCCGCTACCGGCCGCCAAGCCGGTGATCTACGGAGCGACGGACGCGATAACGCCAGATGCAGCGTGCAGGGGATTTTGCCCAAGCCATGATGGATTTGGGCGCTGGCATATGTTCAGTGAAAAACCCGTCCTGCCTGATTTGCCCGATCGCAACGGGTGTTGTATGCGCTATCGTTCTGGCGACCTCGAAACCTATCCCGTCAAACCTGCCAAAAAGGCAAAGCCTCAGCGAACCGGCTACGGCATACTGGATTGCAAAGCATGACAAAGTTTGGCTGGTCCGCCGCGAAGGCAAGGGCATGCTTGCCGGGATGCGCGCGCTTACCTGACGATCAATGGAGCGCCCGCGCCGATGGGGATGGTGGTCCCCCTGCACCAGCGGAATGGCGTGAACTGGATGTGCGCGTTGCCCATGTCTTCACCCATTTCACGCTCGACCTCAAAATTGCCGTTACGGCATGGCCTGAAACGCGCAACGGACCCCGGTGAGGGCGAATGGTGGCCGGTAAAATCGCTCGACAAGGCTGGCCTGCCGACCTTATTCAACAAGGTAGCAAAAGCGGTAATCGTATCTGGCCAGTCAAAATTTCAGGAGAGTGACGATGGAAATGCAGGCAATCGGGCAGATTGAGATCGGACGGCGCGGCTTTCTGGGCTGGAGCGGGAGCTTCTGCTGCGCGACGACATCGCTCTGCTCCGGCGCAGACTTTGGGCGCAGGCGGCTGTGGAGAAATATCCGACGATCAAGACTGCGTTCGACAGCTATGTGTCCGACCGGCAAATTGCCGGGTCTGCTTGCCACCATCGGCAAGGGTAGCTCGCCCGCCGATATCGTCGCAGTTGGCACTATTGCGCAAGGCAGCAAATCCCCTGTCGATATTGATACGCTCTGGCGCGTCTATTCGATGACCAAGCCGATCACTGGCATCGCCGCGATGATCCTGGTTGGCGAAGGCAAGATGAAGCTCGACCAGCCCATCGCCGATTTCATCCCCGAATTTGCAAAAATGACGGTGCTGACCGACCCCGACAACAGCATCGACGCGGTGCCGGCGAAAAACCAGATTACCGTCCGGCACCTGCTGACGCATACTGCCGGGCTTGGCTATGGCATCATCACCAAAGGCCCGTTGCTGAAACTGTATAATGAACAGGGGATCAATCCGGCAATATTCAGCAAATTTCCGATTCCGGGGCAGCCTGTGCCAGCGCCAACGCCCGACCTTAAAACCTTTGCCGAGCGCGTGGCGAATCTGCCTCTGATTGCCGAACCGGGCACCAAATGGAGCTATTCGATTTCGCTCGACCTGCTCGGTCGGGTGATCGAGGTCGCCAGCGGCATGGATTTCGAGGAATTCCTCAAAACACGGATATTCGTACCGCTGAAAATGCGCAGCAGCTATTTCCAGGTACCTGCGTCCGAGCGTCATCGCTTTGTGACAAATTATGCGCCGGTGAACGGCTTCCTGTTCCCCGTCGATCCTGCGGAAACCAGCATTTATCTCGACAAGCCGGCTTTTGCCTTTGGCGGCGCAGGGCTTGTCTGTTCGGCACGCGATTATGACCGGTTTCTGCATATGCTGCAAAATGGCGGCGAACTTGACGGGGCGCAAATCATGTCGGCGGAAACCGTTGCCTTGGCGACATCGAACCTGCTTCCTGCGGGCGTGAAGACCGAAGGCACGTTTATCGCAGGGGCAGGTAACGGCGCTGGTGGGCGTGTCGGCGTGGGCGCGTTCGCAGGCACGTTCGGCTGGGGCGGCGCGGCGGGCACAGTCGCTTTCGTCGATACCAAGCGCAAGTTGCGCGCGGTCTGCATGGCGCAATATGTGCCGAGCAATGCCTATCCATTCCACGAGGACTTCGCGAAATGGGTGATGAAGGACTTGGGCGTTACCGCCTGACGCGATGATTGCTCCCGGCTTCACAGGTTCGCCGCTCGACCGCGCCGACAGAGTCCGCAACGATGCGGAAGCTTATGGTGCGTTGCTGGGCGATTGGCGTGCGCGGATATTGGGGCTGGACGGCCTCGATCCGGTGGTCGCGTCCGAGGGCGGCTTGCACTGGCATTCGGTCGCCGAGCTAACGGGTTCCGAAGAGCTGATCCTGCTTGGCCTCGCCGACGGCAAGCCACATTTCGTGGCGCTGGTTGAAGCCGAAGGCGATGCCTTCCGCTCGCCTGCCATCTGGCGCGCCCTTAGCATCCTTCCAGCCGAGGATGCCGCGATTTACGGCACTGCACGCAGCCTGATCGAATGGCACAACGGACACCGTTTCTGCGGAAAATGCGGAAGCGCGACCGCTTTATTCCGCGCCGGTTGGGGCCGCAAATGCGGCAATTGCGGCAAAGAGCATTTTCCGCGCACCGATCCCGTCGTCATCATGCTCGCGGAGTATGAAGGCAAGGCGTTGGTCGGTCGGCAATCGCGCTTTCCGCCGGGCAATTATTCGGCGCTGGCAGGCTTCCTCGAACCCGGCGAAAGCATCGAAGAGGCTGTCCGCCGCGAAATCCACGAAGAGGCGGGCGTTACCTGCGGCGCGGTGCGCTATGTCACGAGCCAGCCCTGGCCGTTTGGCGGATCGCAGTTGATGATTGCATGCGTTGCCGATGCGTTGGGCGATGAAATCACGCTCGACACGACGGAGTTGGAAGACGCGCGCTGGGTGACCAAGGACGAAGCCCGCGCGGCACTTGATGATGCGCCAGATAAAACGTTCAACGCCCCGCCGCCATTTGCAATCGCGCATAGTTTGCTGCGGGCTTGGGTGGACGAATGACCGCACAGCCGCTCCGCATCGACATCGTTTCGGACGTCGTTTGCCCGTGGTGCATCATCGGCTACAAACAGGTCGAAGCGGCGTTGGCGATGATCGAGCAGCCTGTCGCTGCCGAAACCTGGTGGCATCCGTTCGAACTCAACCCGAACATGGCACCCGAAGGCGAGGACACCGCCGAGCATATCGCCCGCAAATATGGCAGCACGCCCGACCAAAGCCGTGCCAACCGGCAGCGTCTGAATGACATCGGCGAAGGCGTCGGCTTTGCTTTCAATTATGGCGACGGAATGCGGATATACAACACCTTCAAGGCGCACAAATTGCTGACGATTTTCGGCAGCGAACGCGGCTGGCAGGCACAGACAGCGCTCAAGATGGCGCTGTTCAAAGCCTATTTTCAGGACCGCCGCGATGTCAGCGACGAGGCGGTGCTCCTGGATGTCGCCGAAGCGCAAGGCATGGACCGCGAAGCGGCGGCGGCGTGGCTGGCCGATGATGCGCTGACTCAAACTGTCCGCTCGGAGCAAGCCTATTGGCTCGACCAGAATATCACGGGCGTCCCGGCAATTGTTTTCGACGGCAAGTTCATGGTGCCCGGCGCGCAGAGTGCCGAAACGTTTGCCGACGTCATCGTCAAGGTGCTGCGCAAGCGCGAGGCCGCTTAAACCAGCCCCATCTTCATCAACTCACCCAGCATCTTGGGTGACATTTCATCGCGGCCATCGGCTTCGCTGCTGTCCAGATCGGGCGGGGCGTTGGCTTCTTCCAGATAACGCCAGCCCTGATGCGCACGTTTGGGAATTGAGCGGACGGGGATGAGGCGCGGTTCGATGCGGATAAAATATCGCCCGGTGCCATTCTCCATAAAGCCGATGATCGGGCTTCGGCCAATCAGCGCGTGGCCGTGAATCCAGAAGAGCGAACCGCCCGTCATCTCCTCGATTCGTTTTGGCAGATAGCGCGTGGTCAGCCGCGCTTCGCCTTCGCTGGCATAGGCCTCGAGCCTGCGACGAAGATCCGGGACGCTGTCTGCACCGAAGGCGATTTTGGTCATGTTGAGCGGCATGGGGTGGATGTGGGTGCGGGGTGACTAACCCGCAAGTCCGCTCGCAACAGCCAGTCCGAGAAAAATCAAAAAGCCCATAGAATCTGTAATCATTGTGACGAAGATCGAACTCGACACCGCCGGGTCTTGATCGAGCCGGTCGAGGATAACCGGAATGGCCACCCCTGAAAGGCCAGCCAGGGCGATGTTGCACAGCAGCGCCGCCGCAATCACACCCGCCAGCACCCAGTTGCCAAAAATGGCGCCCGCGCCAAGACCCGCAATAATGGCGATTGTCGTGCCAATAAGAAGCGCCACCCTGATCTCGCGCCATATCGAGCGCACCGTGTTCGATTGCGTTAGCTGGTTGGTCGCCAGTGCGCGGACCGTCACGGCGAGCGTCTGCGTGCCCGCATTGCCACCAATCGACGCGACGATGGGCATCAGTACAGCGAGCGCCACCATCGTCTCGATCGCCGCACCGAACTGGGCGATGATGAAGCTCGCGACCATCGCGGTCCCGAGATTGGCGATCAGCCAGCGAACGCGGGATTTGTAGCTGTCCGAAATCGGCTCGTTAATGTCGCCTTCGCCCGCACCCGATAGCTGCAGGAAATCCTCGTCCGCCTCTTCCTGAATGATGTGGACGATGTCGTCGGCGGTGATGACCCCGACAAGGCGGCCCGCCTCATCGACCACAGCCGCTGAAATCAGCGCATATTTCTGGAAGCGCAGTGCGACCTCTTCCTGGTCCATATCGACCGGGATCAAAGTCTGTTCATGCTGCATGATTTCGCTGACCGGAACCTTGCGCTGACTGCGCATGATCCACGAAAGCTTGCAGGTGCCAACCGGTTTATGCTGCGGATCGACGACGAAGACTTCCCAGAAATCGGTGGTCAGGTCCTGATGATCGCGCAGATAGTCGATCAGATGCCCGACGGTCATATGTTCGGGCACCGCAACCAGTTCGCGCTGCATGATCCGACCGGCGGTTTCCTCTGGGTATGAAAGCGCATCCTCGATAACCGCGCGGTCTTCGGGGTCTAGCTCGGCAAGGACCGCCTGCTGGTCCTCCGCCTCCATATCCTCGATGATCGCGACTGCATCGTCGGTATCGAGCTGCCCAGCCAAGTCGGCAACGAGTGCGGCAGGCAGGGCATCGATAATGTCTTCGCGCACCCAGTCGTTGACTTCGGCCAAAACTTCGGCGCTCATCAGATCGCCCAGCGCAATCGCCAGTTCGCCGCGCCGTTCGCGCGGGGTCAGTTCGAAAAGGTCGGCGATGTCGGCTTCGTGAAGCGGCTCGACCAGCCGGTGGGCCTCGGCCAGATCGCCTTGCTCGACCGCATCGAGTACACGGTCGACAAAGTCGCGGGTCAGGCGATTATCCTCGTCGAGCGTTTCGACGACTTCGTCCTCTATGGTCACGGGGTCGGCGTTTTCGCTGGTCATGTGCGGCCTCCCGTTTGGCTGATATGTTGCGGACGCGCCTCTCCTAGACCGGGCAAAGCAAAAAGCAATGATTTTGGGCGTGTTTCCCTCTCTCCTTCAGGGGAGAGGATACGTAGCCTCAGCCGACAGGCTTAGGCGAAGTTGGAGAGGGGAACTCGCCCGCGACCTTACCGTTCTGCCCCTCTCCGCTGCGACTAAGCGCCTTCGGCCCTAAGTCTCGCTCCTCTCCCCTGAAGGAGAGAGGGGGCACAACATTTTGGCTTTGCAGATAGCAGCGCTTCGCCTAGGGCAGCGGCCAACAATCTGCCTTAGCCGAAAAGGACAATTCATGGCCGACGAAACCCTTACCCTCAGCCTCGACAGCGGCGATGTTGTCATCAAGCTGCGTTCTGACCTCGCGCCCAACCATGTTGCGCGCATCAAGGAGCTTGCAAGCGAAGGCTTCTACGACGGCATCACCTTCCACCGCGTGATCCCCGGCTTCATGGCGCAGGGCGGTTGCCCGACGGGAACGGGTATGGGCGGATCGAAAAAGCCCGATCTGGCGCAGGAATTCAACAGCGAACCGCATGTCCGCGGCACCTGCTCAATGGCGCGTTCGTCGAGCCCGAACAGCGCGAACAGCCAGTTCTTCATCTGCTTCGACGACGCGACTTTCCTCGATAACCAGTATACGGCATGGGGCAATGTCGTCAGCGGCATGGAACATGTCGACGCGCTGCCGAAAGGCGAGCCGCCTGCGAATCCCGGTAAGATCAACAAGGCCACTGTTGGCTGAATGATAATCAGCGTCGCTGGCTGATCGCCAGCGACGCCGTAATATTTGTTATTCTGAATCGCTTTCGGGTTCACCCTGCTGCGGTTCGGGTGGACGCATAGCCGACATCGCGGCCTTCAACTCATCGGCCGAAATTTTGTCGTCCTTGTCGGCATCGATATGGACGAAGTGCTGCGCCATCGGGCCTTGCGCTTCATCCTTCGCAATGAAGCCATCCTTGTTCGCATCCATAAATGCAATAATCTGTTCGACACTTGGCATTCCGCTGCCGCGAGGAGGCGATGGCGGTGCATCCTGCGCGATGCCTGCGGTGGACAGCAGGAACGCAGCGATGGTTGCAGTTGATTTCAGCATATTCGATCCTTTGTGGAGTGCGGTGTGCCGGATTGGTCACTTCAAACTGAACACGCCCTTTACGACTGTGAAGCATTGGCCCGAAAGCCACGCGCGGTCACCGTCAAGACGGCATCCCAGATAGCCGCCGCGAGCGGATGCCTGATAGGCGGTGAAACTGTTACGGCCCAGTTCAGCGGCCCAATAAGGCGTGAGAACTGCATGGGCGCTGCCGGTGACGCTGTCTTCATCGACGCCCGCGCCGGGCACGAAAACGCGACTGACGATGTCGGTGTCGGTGCCCGGCGCAGTCGCGGTAAAGCTGTCGTCGCCGAACGCGGCGAGCGCCTTCATATCCGGATTTAGCGCGATAACCTCGGCGGCTGTGGCATATCGGAAGAGGTTATAATGGTCAGGGTTGCGGCGCATCGTCAACGGATTGACCGCCCATAGCCTCGGCCATTTCGGGCAAATCCATGGCTTGGGTCCGGATCGCGGGCAGGGCAACGGCATAGCCGTCCGCTTCACGCCGCACTTCCAGTATTCCCGCCTTGCGCGTGCGGAAGGTGACCCGGTCCATGTCGGGGTTTTCACTAAGGACAATATGCCCGCTCGCCAGCGTCGCATGGCCGCACAACCGAATTTCAACCGCCGGTGTAAACCAGCGCAGTTCATAGTCCGCTTCGCCCGTCGCGTCAGGAACGATGAAGGCGGTTTCGGCGAAGTTGTTCTCTTCGCCGATGGCTTGCAGGACCGCGTCGTCCAGCCATGCAGTCGAGCGGCATCACCGCCGCCTGATTGCCGGTAAAAGGCCGGTCGGCAAAAGCATCGACATGATAATAAGGCAGGTCAGTCATGGTTTGGCATGCTCGTGGTCGTGGCCGTGGGTATGGTTATCGGGTTCGGGATGGATCAACACCTCTACGCCGGGAAATTCGCGCGCCAGTTCGTCCTCTACCTCGTCCATGATGGCATGAACCTCGCCGAGCGTCTTGTTGGGATCGAACCAGACGTGGAATTGGACGAAATCATGCATTCCGCTCGACCGCGTGCGGACATCGTGAATTGTGTTCATTTCGGGATGGCGGTTGGCGACTGCAAGAAAACGCGCGCGCTTTTCAGCAGGCCACTCGCGGTCGAGCAGGTGGTCGAGCGCCAACTGCGCGGCCTTATAGGCTCCCCAGAGCAGCCACAATGCGATGACAATGCCGAATAACGGGTCGGCACCGCGCACGCCCAAAATAGTGTCCAGAACGATGGCGACGATGACCGCGATGTTGAGCAGCAGGTCGCTTTGATAATGCACATGATCGGCGTGAATGGCGACCGAGCCGGTTTTCCGGACCACATTTCGCTGATAGGCGAGCAGGCCGAGCGTTGCGACAATCGCAATCAGGGAAACCCCAATGCCATATTCTGGATGACTGGTCGTCTCGCCGCTGCCCAATCGCTCGATCGCGCGCCAACCGATCAAACTTGCTGATATGACAACCAGCATGACCTGTATGAGCGCCGATAAGGACTCGGCCTTGCCGTGGCCGAAACGGTGGTCGTCATCGGCCGGCCGCGCGGCATAGCGGACGCTGAATAGCGTCAGCAACGACGCGAGCACATCGAATGCGGTATCGGCGAGCGAGCCCAGCAGCGCGACCGAACCGGTTTCCGCCGCCGCATAGATTTTAAGCGCCAGCAGGAATAGCGCCATGCTGACGCTGGCAATAGCGGCCTTTGCGGTCAGGCTGCCATGCGCTTCATGGTGGTGATTGTGGCCCAAACTCATGGGTAAAGCATTCCGCTCGTCCACTCATCGCCGTGCCGTTCATACAGCCAGCGCTCGTGCAGGCGGAATTCGCGGTCCTGCCAGAATTCGATACGCGCTGGCGTCACTAGCCATCCCGACCAATGCGGAGGGCGGGCTACGTCTTGTCCCTCGAAACGCACCTCCATTTCGGCGAAACGCGCCTGAAATGTTTCGCGGTCGGCCAGCGGTCGCGATTGGTCGGATGCCCAAGCGCCAAGCTGCGAATTACGCGAACGAGTTGCGAAATAGGCATTAGCGGTGGCATCATCGACCGGGTTCGCCTCGCCTTCGATGCGGATCTGGCGCCGCAGCGATTTCCAGTGGAAGAGCAAAGCAACGTTGAGATTGTCGCTCAACTGCATCGCCTTGCGGCTTTCGAAATTGGTGTAAAAGGTGAAGCCGCCATGCGTGCCCAGATCGCGGCCATGACCTTTCAACAGCACCATTCGCACCGAAGGCTGACCATCACCGCCGGCGGTTGCCAGCGCCATCGCGTTGGGATCATTGGGTTCGCTTGCCTGCGCTTGCGCAAACCAATCATCGAACAGGGCAAAGGGATCGGGTCTTTCCATAGCTGCTTGATAGGCCAAGCAAACGCAGAGGAAAGAGCAAGAGCCCTGAAACGATATTCAGTACGGCCTTGCGATTCAGCTACTGTATTTCGAGCCGTCGCTCAGATTCTTTCAAGACGCGTCTGCAAGGCCGCAATAGCACTGTCTTGTGTGATTTCGGTCATCATGAAACCCGACATATGTGATTTCAGGCTGCGTCACGTCGATTTTCACGTCTGTGATGTCGCTTGACATCGAGGCAAGCTTTGCTTGAATATCGCCTTCAACTGTTCGAGCAATAAGGCATTGGTCACGTTATCAGCCATCGATATAGCTTAGCAGCTTAGGATATATATTTCAATGAAAAGTGCTGGAAAACGCGTACGCTAACGCTCACAGGGACACGTTTTCGCTGGTGAACGAGTTGACTTGACGGGCGTCAATTCCGATTTAGAGCGCTTAAGCAAGTAATACAGGGACAAGAATGGCCGATCCTTATTCCATATTGGGCGTTTCCAAAGGCGCGGACGCAAAGGCGATCAAGAGCGCCTATCGCAAGCTTGCCAAGGAGCTGCACCCGGACAAGAATCAAGGATAATCCGAAGGCTGCAGAGCAAATTCAGCGATGTCACGCGCGCCTATGACCTGCTGTCCGACACGCAGCAAGCGCGCGCAATTTGACCGAGGCGAGATCGACGAGAACGGCCAGCCGCGCTTTGCTGGGGCAACCCGTTCGGCGGCGGTAGTTACCAGGCGGCGGGCGGTCCCGGGCGGTGCGCAATTTCGATTTCGGTGGCAGTGGCGGGATCGACCTCGGCGATATCTTCGACGGCCTGTTCGGCGGTGGCGGTGGCGCACGTCCGCGCGCCGGGTCCGCGCCCGCAACAGGCACCGCCGCCCAAGGGCGCGAATATTGCTTATGAGCATCTGGTGTCGTTCACCGATGCCGCAACGCTTGGCGCCGCAGCGCATAATTCTACGCGACGGCAAAACAGTCGAGTTCAAGCTGCCGAACGGCATCGTTGCGGGCCAGCAAATCCGTATTCCCGGCAAGGGCCAACCCGGCCCCGGCGGCAATGGCGACGCGATGGTGACACTCAAAATCGGCAAACACCCGCATCTCACCCGCGATGGCGACCATATCCGAATCGATCTGCCGATTTCGCTGAAAGAGGCGGTCGAGGGCGGCAAGGTCAAAGTTCCTACGGTCGATGGCGCGGTTATGCTGACGGTGCCCCCGAAAACAAACTCGGGCGCGACGCTGCGCATCAAGGGCCGCGGATTTACCCGCAAGAACGGGGAACGCGGCGACCAATATGTGAGTTTGATGATTCACCTGCCCAAAGATCCGGAAGAGCTCCAGAAATTGACCGAAGCGCTTGGCAACGACGAAATGGTACGCGCAGGCTTAAGTGTCTGAACATTCGCCCCTTTCGCCAGAGGCACGGGCGCATAATGCCGAAGTGCATGGCGAAAGCGAGGCCAGATGGTTCTCGCGGCTCGATACGCCCCACCAATTATGGGAAGTGGTGAAACGCGTACTTGTCGGCGTCTATAGCGAAGGCTTCGTCCACGCAGGCAACTTTGCGTATCTCTCGCTCGTCGTATTGTTTTCATTCTGTATTGTTGCTGCCGCGATTGCAGGGGCGTTCGGGCAGACGAACTCCGGCATTGCCCTGATTAACGCGTTTTTTCAGACCGTGCCGCCGGGCGTTGCCGATGCGCTACGCGGTCCTGTGGAAAGCGCGATGACTGCGCGGTCGGGGCCGTTATTGTGGTTCGGCGCGGCAGTCAGTCTTTGGACCACCGCGAGCCTGATAGAAACCATCCGCGATGTGATGCACCGGTCTTATGGGACTACGCCGTCGCTCTATTTCTGGCAGTATCGTCTCGGGTCGCTCGGCACCGTGGTGTTTTCGGTGTTGCTGGCGATGGTCGCGTTCAGCGCGCAGGTTTTGGTGACGGCTATCGAAGGGCTGGTCTATCGCTTCATTCCGTCGGCAGAAAATATTGCGGGATATTTCGCGTTGGGAAGGTTCGTTCCGTTCCTAATATTGTTCGCCGCGATCTACCTGATTTTCCGCGGGCTGACCCCACAAAAATACCGGTCGCGCATTTATCCCAAATGGCCGGGTGCAGCCTTGGTCAGCCTATGGTGGCTTGGCTGTACCACTGTTCTGCCGTGGTTTCTGTCAACGGTCAGTAATTATGACGTAACCTATGGCAGCCTCGCCGGGGTTATGGTCGCGCTGATTTTCTTTTACCTGATCGGACTTGGCCTAGTGTCTGGTGCGCAACTCAATGCTGCGCTAGCCAACCGACACGAAAATGGCTTAAGGGAACGCCAACCCGAACTTTTCGATAAATGAGGACATTATGAACGGATTGATGGCTGGCAAACGCGGGCTGATTATGGGGCTTGCGAATGACAAGTCGCTTGCATGGGGGATAGCGCAGAGGCTTAAGGCCGAGGGCGCGGAACTGGCCTTCAGCTATCAAGGCGAAGTCATGGAAAAGCGTGTGCGACCCTTGGCAGAATCGCTGGGTTGCGATTTCCTGATCGATTGTGATGTGGCTGACATGGCCAATCTCGACCGCGCGTTCGAGACGTTAGCGGCAAAGTGGCCGACCATCGATTTTGTCGTCCACGCGATTGGCTATACGAACAAGGAAGCGCTGCGCGGCAAATATTTCGATGTCGGACTCGACGATTTCCTGATGACGATGAACATCAGCGTTTACAGTTTCACCGCTGTTGCGAAACGCGCCGCTGCGATGATGAAGCCTCTCGACCCCGAAACTGGCGAAGGCGGCGGGTCGATGCTGACGCTGTCTTATTACGGTGCGGAAAAGGTCGTGCCGCATTACAATGTGATGGGCGTTGCCAAGGCAGCGCTTGAAACTTCGGTTAAATATCTGGCTAATGACGTCGGCCCCGATGGTATTCGCGTGAACGCAATTTCGGCGGGCCCGATCAAGACGCTTGCCGCTTCAGGCATCGGCGATTTCCGTTATATCATGAAGTGGAACGAACTGAACTCCCCGCTCCGCCGCAACGTCACGATTGACGACGTCGGCGCATCGGCGCTTTATCTCCTCTCCGACCTTTCGGCTGGAGTCACCGGCGAAACGCATCATGTCGACGCAGGCTATCACACCGTGGGCATGAAGCAGGAGGATGCTCCTGATATCGGGTTGGCTTGATGATCGCGGGGCATAGCAACGAGGTCGTGCTGCTGCTTGTCGGCAGTGCTTTGCTTGTCGGCCTGCACGGCTACTGGCATGCCAAGCATTATTGGGAAGGGTTGCCTCCCATCCTCGATGCCTTTGTCTCCATGGCGGGTTTCGTTGCGGTTATCGGAGCGTTTGTTTGGGCCGGACGCATTGGCGGCGAATATGGCCATCCGCACGCCGCGCGCGTTTTGGCCGTTGCCGTCACGCTTATTATTTTCCGTGCAATCCGGACGTGGATAGGCAAGGAGCAGGTTCGCTATCGCTCGGTCAGGGCGCGTCAGCCAGAGAGCAGAAATGAGCTTTAATACCTTCGGCCGCGTTTTCCGTTTCACCACTTGGGGCGAAAGCCACGGGCCTGCGCTGGGTGCTGTGGTGGATGGCTGTCCTCCCGGCATTGCGCTGTCGCGAAGCCGATATCCAGCCGTTCCTTGACAAACGCCGTCCGGGGACTTCGCGCTTCACAACGCAGCGGCAGGAACCTGACGCAGTCAAAATACTGTCTGGCGTGTTCGAAGGGCGCACCACTGGCACGCCGATTTCACTGATGATCGAGAATGTTGACCAGCGGTCGAAGGATTATTCCGACGTCGCCAAAGCCTATCGCCCCGGCCATGCCGATTACAGCTATGACGCCAAATATGGCTTTCGCGACTATCGCGGCGGCGGGCGGTCGAGCGCGCGCGAGACGGCGGCGCGTGTGGCCGCAGGTGCCGTGGCGCGGGCGGTGATGCCTGATGTCGAGATACTGGCTTATGTCGCCGAAATTGGCGGCGATGCGATTGATCGCGATAATTTCGAAGCGGCGCAGATCGGGAAAAATCCGTTCTGGTGCCCCGACGAAGCGGCGGCGGGTCGCTGGGAGAAGTTGATCGACGAAGCGCGCAAGGCCGGGTCGTCACTGGGCGCGGTGATCGAGTGCGTGGCGACTGGCGTTCCGCCCGGCTGGGGTGCGCCGCTTTATGCCAAGCTCGACAGCGAACTTGCCGCTGCCATGATGAGTATCAACGCCGTGAAGGGCGTCGAAATCGGCGCTGGCTTTGACGCGGCGCGGCTTCGCGGAGAGGAAAATGCCGACCGGATGCGGCCTTCGGCGGAAGGATCGAACCAACCCGAATTTCTGGCGAACAATGCAGGCGGAGTGGCTGGCGGGATTTCCACGGGGCAGCCTGTAGTGGTGCGCGTTGCATTCAAGCCGACCTCTTCGATCTTGACGCCCGTTGAAACCGTCACGCGGGATGGCGAGGCAACCGACATCGTCACCAAGGGCCGCCACGATCCATGCGTTGGAATCCGCGGAACGCCGGTGGTGGAGGCAATGATGGCTTTGGTGCTCGCCGACCAGAAACTGCTGCACCGCGCACAATGCGGCTAGGAGCGAGCGATGCCCAAGATTGATATCGAAGCCATTCCCCAATCCAACGCAACCGGCTATCCGGCGCCGTTCAATGACGACGTCAAAGGTCGCTGGTGGCGCAGGCTGGCGCCGGCTGGCTGGCTTGACCCAAATGGGTGCGAGCCATGTGGTCCTGAAGCCCGGGGCGTGGTCATCGCAGCGGCATTGGCACGCAGCCGAGGACGAGATGGTCATCATGCTGTCAGGCGAGGCGGTGTTAATCGAGGATGACGGCGAGACGATCCTGCGCGCAGGCGACGTTGCGGCTTGGGCAGCGGGCGGTTCAAAACGGGCATCGGATGGAGAATCGCACCGATATTGACTGTGCTTTCATCGCGATCAGCGCAGGCGATAAGAATGGCGGGGGCGAATATTCGGACATCGATATGACGTTCGCCGCCGACGGCTATTTCCACAAGGATGGCACGCCCTATCCGACGACGCGGATCAGGTAGTTTCCCCTCTCCCAATGGGAGAGGGGCATGTCAGTTAGCCGCGTCCTCAAACCGCTTGATTGTCCAAGGCTCTAATGCCGCCGCGGCATACCAGTCTTCCATCCACGGATGCGCCAGCATCGCCTCGACATAGCTTTGCGCAAAACCGGGCAGGGTGAAACCATACGTCACAAAGCGTGTGACGACCGGCGCGAGCATGATATCGGCGGCGCTGAAAGTACCGAACAGATACGGCCCCTCGCGCCCGAAACGCGAGCGCGCCTCTGCCCATGTCTGCAATATGCGGATGGCGTCGGCGCGGGTTTCTTCGGAAACCTTCACATCGGTCAGCGTCTTGCGGATATTCATCGGGCATTCGCGGCGAAGCGCCATATAGCCCGAGTGCATTTCCGCCGCCATCGAACGCGCCATGCCGCGTGCGACTTCATCCTTTGGCCAGTAACGGTCGCGCCCAACCTTGTCGGCAAGATAGTCGATAATGGCGAGGCTGTCCCAAACCACCGCATCGCCATCCCATAATATCGGCACTTTGCCCGATGACGGCGCAAGATCGACTTCGCGTTTTCGTTCTTCCCAATCGTCGCTGTAAAGCGGCACGGTCATTTCATCGAAGTGCAGCCCGGACTGCTTGGCCGCCAGCCAGCCGCGCAGGCTCCAACTGGAATAGGCTTTGTTGCCGATGATGAGTTTGATGGTCATCGGTCTCTAATGACTTTCTTTTCCGTTCGTGTCGAGCGCAGTCGAGACACCTTTCCTTTGTGCATGAACTCAAGGTGTCTCGACGATGCTCGACACGAACGGGTTAGGTTAGCTCGCCACAGCCTCCAAAACCGCGTTGCGCAATTCTTCAATCCCGCCCTTTTTTTCCGCCGAGGTCACCGAAAGCTCGGGGTAAGCCGCAACATGCTTGCGTAGCTTGGCCATCGTATCGGCCTCGACCGCCTCGCGCTCGGTAGCCTTGATCTTGTCGGTCTTGGTCAGAACAATCCGGTAACTGATCGCGGCCGCATCGAGCATTTTCATGATCTCGTGATCGACTTCCTTGATGCCGTGGCGGCTGTCGATCAGCACAAACACGCGCTTCAACACCGCGCGCCCGCGTAAATAGTCGTTGATGAGGTGCCGCCATTGCTGGACGGTCTTGAGCGGTGCCTTCGCATAGCCATAGCCCGGCATATCTACGATGCGAAACAGCGCGGGGTCGCCGACGTCGAAAAAGTTCAGCTCCTGCGTCCGCCCCGGCGTGTTCGACGCGCGAGCGAGATTGTTGCGGCCCAACACCGCGTTGATCAGGCTCGATTTGCCGACATTGGACCGGCCCGCAAAGGCGATTTCTGGCACCGTGGGGTCGGGCAGAAATTCCAGCTTCGGCGCTGATTTCAGGAAGGTGACCGGGCCGGAAAAGATTTTATTATGGTCGTTCATTATGACTCCAAAACCTCTCTCCTTCAGGGGAGAGGAGCGAGACTTACGAGCTTGCTCGTTAGTCGCAGCGGAGAGGGGCTGTGCGCTATCAACAACGCACTGCCCCTCTCCAACTTCGCCTAATTCCCCCGGATCGAGTCCGGGGTCATAAGGCTTCGTTTCCTCGCCCCTAAAGGAGAGAGGGACTTAAGTTACGCCTTCGCCTTCTCCCGCGCCTTTTCTTCGGCTTCCTTCGCCATCTGTTCCTTCAGGATCGGATGCCGCGAATAGAGCCATTTCTGCTGCGCTATCGAAACGAGGTTCGACATCACCCAGTACAAGCTGAAGCCCTGCGGCGAATGGGGCCATGATGAACATCAGGAACCACGGCATGATTGCGAACACCTGCTTCTGCACCTCGTCCATCGGTTGCGGATTGAGCTTTTGCATCAGCCACATCGTCACGCCGAGCAGGATCGGCAACACGCCGATGGCAAGGAATGCGGGGAGCGTAATGCCGGTGCCAAGCATATCGAACAGCAAATGCGCCGACGGATCGGGAACCGAAAGATCCTTGAGCCACAAAGCAAACGGCTGGTGCCGCATTTCGATGCTGAGCATCAAAATCTTGTAGAGCGCGAAGAAGATCGGAATTTGCAGCAGGATCGGCAGGCATCCGGCGAGCGGGTTGACCTTTTCATCCTTGTACAGCTTCATCATTTCCTGCTGCATGCGCGGCTTGTCGTCTTTCCACCGCTCCTGCACCGCTTTCATCTTCGGCTGCACCGCGCGCATCTGCGCCATCGAAGCAAACTGCTTCTGTGCAACGGGATACATGAAGAGACGGACGATGATCGTCAGGCCGATGATCGCAACCCCGAAGTTGCCGAAGACGCCGAATAGCCAGTGGAGTATCCAGAAGAACGGAATGGCGATGAACCAGAACCAGCCCCAGTCGATCGAATAATCGAGCAGGGGAACGGCATTTTCCTTGGCATTGGCATAGCTGTCGAGCGTTTCGACCTCCTTCGCGCCAGCAAAAAGGCGTGAGGTTTGCGAGATCGTTGCGCCGGGCGCGACTTTGCTCTGCGTGGCGTTGACCATTTGCGACCAATAATAGCCATCGGCGGACTTGAATGACGCGTTGGTCCGGACTTTCTGGTCGGGGATCAGCGCCGCCAGCCAATACATCTCGGTCACGCCGAGCCAACCGCCCGTGGTCGAATAGTCCAGTTCGCCCTTCGGCGCTTCGATGACATCGTCATAGTTGATGTTGACGATCTCGTCGTTGAACACGCCCATCGGGCCGACATGGATGTTCCAGGTGTCGGGATCGGGCGACTGGCCGTTGCGGCTGAGCAGACCAAATGGTGCAACTTGAGCCTCTGTTGACGCACCGTTTGTAAAGCGCTGTTCGGCAGTGATCATGTAATCGGTGTCGACGGACAGGATGATGTCGAACTTCTGGCCCTCGGCGTTGGTCCAGCTCAATGTCACCGGCGTTTCCGGCGTGAGCTTGCTGGCGCTTGGTGTCCAGACGGTCTTGTCGTCCGGGACGGTTACGCCAGTGCCGACCCAGCCAAAGCGGGCGAAATGCGCCTTTGCGGTACCCGATGGTGCGAACAGGCGAACCGGCGGCGAATCCTTGGGCAAAGCGGTGCGGTGTGCGAGCAAGTAGCAGGTCGTCGATGCGCGCGCCTTCGAGGTTGATCGAGCCTTTCAGTTTTGGCGTTTCAATGAGGACACGAACCGAACCCTTCAGCGCGTCGCCAAGCGGCATATTCTTGGGCGCTGCCGCCGAGGTGATCGCGGCCCCGGTTGTTGCCGCTCCCGCCGCAGCTTCGGTCTTGGCGGGCGCGGTGACGGGTCAGGTGCTGCCGTCGGGAAGAAAGTGCTCGCAACATAAGGCCAGCCGAACAGAATGAGGCCTGTCAGCAAGACTGCAATTATCAGGTTACGCTTGTCGTCCACGTGAAACTTTCCCCGTTATTCAATAGTTTGGGTGCTTATGGCACCGGATCATGGCCGTGCCCACCCCAAGGTTGGCAGCGCAATAGCCGTTTGAGCGCAAGCCAGCCACCCTTAATTGCGCCATATCTTTGCAGCGCCGTTATCGCATAGGCCGAGCAGCTTGGGCTGTAGCGGCAGGTCGGCGGCAGGATGCGCGAGGGACCGATCTGCCAGCCGCGTGCGATGAGGATGAGGAGACGGGCTAGCATCAAAGCCCCTCCCCTTCAGGGGAGGGGTTGGGGTGGGGTTTATCGGCGTAAGCGGCGCCACGCGGAGCGACCCCACCCCCGACCCCTCCCCTAAAGGGGAGGGGAGCCACTCCGCACAATTTCCCCAAAGCCTTCGTCAGATCAGCCCGCAGTTCACCAAATTCACGCTCAATCCCGCCATCACGGCCAATCAATATGTGGTCAGCCCCGGCCTTGCCTTTGTCGGCGAGCATCTCGCGCGCGAGTTCACGAAACCTGCGCCGCATCCGGTTGCGGACAACTGCATTGCCGACTTTTTTGGTGATGGTGATCCCTAACCGTTTGGCGGGATCGTCATCTTGCCGGTCGCGGACGAGCAAAACAAAACCGGGAGTTGCATATCGCTTCCCCCGGTTGGCGGCCAGAAAGTCTGCCCGCTTTTTGATGATGCTGTAACCGCGCATATCGCGGTCCGCCGTTTCGGGTGTTAAGCCGAAAGCTTCTTGCGGCCACGCGCGCGGCGGGCGTTCAGGATGTTGCGGCCAGCAGCGGTCGACATGCGCAGACGGAAACCGTGGCGGCGGGCACGCACGAGATTGCTCGGCTGAAAAGTGCGCTTCATGACTGTAATCCTTAAATTTTATGCGTCTTGAAATGAAAAGGGCCGCCGAATCTGTCCAGCGACCGCCTTTGTTGACGTGGCCGATACGGTTGGGAGCAGCAAAAGTCAACATCGGCTTATGGCAGTTTTGCGTCAAGATCATCGCGCCGGAACAGATGCATGATATCGGCTTTCAGGTCGGGGAAGGGCGGGCGCTCGGTCACCTTGCTCCGCCGCATCGCCCAATTTGCCCAATTGGCATAATTCGGGATGCCGTCTGGCCGCCCTCGCATAACGCTTTTTTGCCCAGAGCGAATTTTTCAGGATTAGCGCAAGCCCGATGGGCAGGATAAGCAGCGGCCCCGGTCCGGGGATCGGCCCAAGCAGCGGCGCGCCCAGCACCAGGACCCAGCCCAATAGCGAGCATACACCAGCGAAACGCATTGGTGTCGCGTCCATCTAGTCCAGATAACGCCGTGCCATCGTCGATCATGTGGGGATGGGATGGCGGATAGGCAACAACTTCGAGAAAATTAACAATAATGTCAGTTAAACCGCGCTTTGTTCATGCTTTCGCAGCCAACGGGCGCGCTATAAGCTCGATATCCATATATGACACATCGCTCTCCCGCATCTTCACCGCATTGGCGTTTTGCCTGCCGACATCGACTTCATGGGGCATGTCAACAATGCGCGCTATCTGAACTGGGTGCAGGACGCGGTGCTTGACCATTGGAACAAGCTCGCGCCGCCGGAAACCGCCGCGAAATATCTGTGGGTCGCGCTGAAGCACGAGATTACCTATCGCAAACCTGCGTTCCTCAACGACGATGTGATCGCGTCGGTGGTGCTGGAAAAGGTGCACGGCGCGCGGTCGTTTTATGACACGGTGATCAAACGCGGCGAGGAAGTGCTGGCCGAAGTCAAATCGAGCTGGTGCTGCATCGATGCCGAAACGCTGCGCCCTGCACGGATTGCCTCGGAAATCCAGGAATATTTTTTCCCGAAGGACTGATCGCCTCTCTCCTTTAGGGGAGAGGATAGGAAGGCTTGGCGACTTGTCGCCTGGCCGTACTTGGAGAGGGGGAAGTTGCGCGCAACATCACCGTCCAGCCCCTCTCCGCTGCGACTAACGCACAAGTTCGTAAGTCTCGCTCCTCTCCCCTAAAGGAGAGAGGGATCGTCTCAGAAAATCGGATCGTTCGCGCCGCTGTCATCCAGCGGTGTGACTTCGGTGTGGATTCCGCATTCGACCTTGTCCCAGCCCTTCCAGCGGCCCGAACGCGGGTCTTCGCCGGGAGCGACTTTGGTGGTGCAGGGGGAGCAGCCAATCGAGGGATAGCCCTGTTCGACCAACGGATGCGCAGGCAAGTCATGCTCGGCCATATAGGCGTCGAGCCGAGCCTTATCCCAATCAGCGAGCGGATTGACCTTCAACCGGCCTTCTTCGATTTCAAAGCGCGGCAGCGCCTTGCGGGTCGATGACTGGAACGCCTTGCGCCCGGTAAACTGCGCGTCAAAGCCGCAAGCGCGGCTTTCAACGGCAGCACCTTGCGGATTTCGCAGCAGCCATCGGGGTCGTAAGACCAGCGCAGGCCCGTTCCGTCCTTCTGCGCCAGCAAGGCGGGATCGGGCGTCAGGTTACGCAGATCGGTGAAACCGATCTTTTCACGCAGTTCTTCGCGATAGGTAATCGTTTCGGGGAAATGCTTGCCGGTTTCGAGGAACAGCACCGGGACGGTCGGGTCGATGCTGGCGATCAGGTGGAGCAACACCGCCGATTCCGCGCCAAAGCTCGAGACAATGGCCGCATCGCCCAGCATATTTTCCTTGAGCAACACCGTCAGCATCTCGACAGTATCGCGTCCGCGGAACATGTTATTCAGGCGAACGGCATCGGCCTCGGTATAACGTGGCGCGGTGTCGATGCGGTCGATTTGCTTGCAGTTCGGGAGGTAGTGATGACACCCATCGGGCGCAGCCCATCTCGACTCCTCGATGCGAACGGGTTAGGTCAGCCATGCCGCAATTTCCAACGGGACGGCAGCATCTGCACCCTGATAGACATGGTCGTAACGCGCGAACGCCGCTTCGACATCGGCAGGGTTGAGCGAGCCTTCGGGCGCAAAGCTGTCAAAGCCGCAGCGGCGCATGAACGCGATCTGGTCGACCAGCACGTCGCCTTGCGCGCGCAGTTCGCCGGTATAGCCTGCTTCGCGCAGGATACGCGCCGAGCTGTAGCCGCGGCCATCGCGATATTTGGGGAAGGCGACTTCGATCAAGCGTCAGCCGGTCCAGAAACGGGATCAAGGCGCGCGCATCGTCGTCGGGTTCAAGCCGAACGGCGGTTGCGTTCGACTGGTCCAGAAAGGCGTCGAGCGTTACCGATGGCTGCTCCTGCACTTCATCGTCGCGGTAGCGGAACTCAACCATAGATCGCCTCCTTGAACGGTTCGAGGCCGACACGGCGATAGGTGTCGACGAAACGCTCATCGCCTTCGCGCAAAGTTTTGTAGACTTCGGTGGCCTTTTCGACCGCATCGACAACGCCGTCTTCGTCAAAGCCGGGGCCGATGATTTTGCCGATGCTGACATCCTCCGCGCCGGAGCCGCCAAAGGTCAGCTGATAATTTTCCACGCCCTTCCGGTCGACGCCCAAGATGCCGATATGCCCGGCATGATGATGGCCGCAGGCGTTGATGCAGCCCGAGATTTTGAGCTTCAACTCGCCAAGATCGCGCTGCCGGTCCATATCGGCAAAGCGCGTCGCGATTTTCTGCGCGACCGGAATCGAGCGCGCGTTGGCCAGGCTGCAATAATCGAGGCCGGGGCAGGCGATGATGTCGCTGATCAGGTCGAGATTGGCATTGGCCAGTTCGGCGTCGCTCAGTGCCTGCCAGACCGCATAAAGGTCGCGCTTGGCGACATGCGGCAAGACGATGTTCTGCGCGTGGGTAACGCGCAGTTCGTCGAAGCTGTATTTCTCGGCGAGGTCGGCCATCACATCGATCTGCGTCGGCGCTGACGCATCGCCGGGAATGCCGCCGATGGGCTTCAGGCTGATATTGACGATGGCATAGCCCGCCTGCTTGTGCGGCTTCACATTCTGGTCGAGCCAGACCGCGAAATCGGGGTCGCTGCGGTCAGGTTCGTCGCTCGACGGCATCGAACGCGGGCGGCGCGAAGAAGGCGCCGAATGCGGTCAAACTCGGCCAGTGGCGGATCAATGCCCAAAGTCTTCACATGCGCGAATTCTTCGGCGACCTGGCGGCGATATTCGTCGGCACCGATTTCGTGGACGAGGATTTTGATCCGCGCCTTGTAGATATTATCGCGGCGGCCATAGCGGTTGTACACGCGCAGGCAGGCCTCGATATAGCTCAGCAAATCTTCGGCGCTGACGAACGGATTGATCTCCGGCGCGATCATCGGCGTGCGGCCCATGCCGCCACCGACAAACACGCGCGCACCGAGCACGCCGTCCTGCTTGACCAGCTCAAGCCCGATATCGTGCAGGCGCATCGCGGCGCGGTCTTCGGGCGAAGCGATCACCGCAATCTTGAACTTGCGCGGCAAATAGCTGAATTCGGGATGGAAGGTCGACCATTGGCGCAGCAACTCGGCCCAAGGGCGCGGGTCGGCGACTTCATCGGCGGCAGCACCGGCATATTGGTCGGACGAGATATTGCGGATGCAATTGCCGCTGGTCTGGATCGCGTGCATTTCGACGCTCGCCAGTTCGGCGAGCAGATCGGGGCATTCTTCCAGCTTGATCCAGTTATACTGGATATTCTGCCGCGTGGTGAAATGGCCGTAATCGCGGTCATATTTGCGCGCGATATGCGCCAGCATCCGCATCTGGCGGCTGTCCATCGTGCCATAAGGTATGGCAACGCGCAGCATATAGGCGTGGAGTTGCAGATAGAGGCCGTTCATCAGCCGCAGCGGCTTGAACTGGTCCTCGGTGATTTCGCCCGCCAGGCGGCGCTTCACCTGATCGCGGAATTCCTCAACGCGGGCATCGACGATGGCTTGGTCGTAATTGTCATATTTATACATGTCAGATCACCCATTCGCCGGCTTGCGGGTCGGCTGGTTTCAGATGTCAGGTCAGGGCGCACCGTCGGGCCAAGCGCGCGGACGCGGTCCTTGATATGCGCGGGGCGGGGGCCTTCGGGCGTGGCAATCGCATCGATGATATAGGGCGCGTTGACCCGGCGTGCGCCTTCTTCGGCGTGCAAGGATCGCTTCGCCGCGTTCGCCGACATCGACGGCATCCTCGACATGGACGGACCAGCCGTTCCTGCCCACCAGGTGACAGCACCCGAGCCCAAATCATTTCCCGTCAATAACTTCACGCAATTTTCTCCGCTTGTTTGGCAAAATGCGATGAGCCGGTCTTCCGCATCGGATTTCAGCACGACTTCGCCGACGACGATGATCGCGGGCGATGCCACGCCCTCGCGCGCGATCATGTCGCCGAGATCGGTCAGGAACGTGCGGATGGCGCGCGGGCATCGGGACGCGTCGCGCGCTCCAGCACCGCGACGGGCATGTCGGGCGACAGCCCGTCGGCAATCAGCTTCTCGGTAATGTCGGCGGCGGTCGCGACGCCCATATAGATGACCAGCGTGCGGCCCTTGCCAGCAAGCCCAGCCCAATTCTGGTCGGTCAGCCCCTTGCACTGGCCAGCGACAAAGCTGACCGCGCTCGACGCATCGCGGTGGGTGAGGGGCAGCATCGCTTGCCGCCGCGCCGCCCATCGCCGCCGAAATGCCGGGCACGACTTCAACGTCGACACCCGCATCGCGGCACGCCTCGGCCTCTTCGCCGCCGCGTCCGAAGATGAAGGGATCGCCGCCTTTCAGGCGCACGACCATGTGCCCGGCCTGCGCCTCGCGCACCAGAATGGCGTTGATGCCCTCTTGCGGCACCGAATGTTTGCGGCGGCTCTTTGGCGACCGAAATCAGTCGCGCTGCCGGGTTGACCATGTCCATGATCGCTTCGATCGACCAGCCCGTCATGCACGATCACATCTGCCGCCGCGATCAACCGCGCGGCTTTCAGCGTCAGCAATTCGGGGTCGCCGGGACCAGCGCCCACCAGATAGACTCGTGCCTTTTCCATGCGGCCAACATGCGCCACCGACGTTCCAGCTTCAAATGAGGATATATTGCGCCGACGCCTAGCTGAACTTTAGGCGGCTATTTCCCGGATAGGCCAGCGATGGTATCGTCGTCTTTCAGACCGATGCCGATCATCGCCTTCGGCACCTCATTTTCCGCCGAAACAACCGGATAGGCGCAATAATCGGCGGCATAATAAGCGCTTGGCCGGTGGTTGCCCGAAAGGCCAATGCCGCCAAACGGCGCCGACGATGACGCGCCGTTGGTTGGCGCGTTCCAGTTGACGATGCCGGCGCGGCTGTTGGCCCAGAATTCGTCATATTGCTGCGGCTGTGCCGCCGATCAGCGATGCCGAAAGGCCGAAACGCGTGTTGTTCGCCTCGTGCAATCGCAGCATTGAAATCGGGCACGCGGATGACCTGCAGCAACGGGCCGAACAGTTCGATGTCGGGCCGCTCGACCATATCGGTCACGTCGATGATGCCGGGTGTCAGGAAAGGGCGGCCCTGCACTGGCACCTGCATATGTTTGATTGGCCTACCGCCTCGGCTCATCAGCGCGAGGAAGCTTTCGACCAGATTGTCGCACACATCATTGTCGATCACCGGCCCCATGAAAGGCGGGGGTTCGCCATGCGGTTCGCCGATGACCAGCCGGTCGGCAATCTTTTTGACCTCGCCGACGACCAGATCATAAAGCTCGTCCTTCACGATCAGGCGGCGCGCGGCGGTGCAGCGCTGGCCAGCGCTCAGAAAAGCCGACTGGACGACGAGAACGGCAGCGCTATGGATGTCGCGCGTGTCCCAGACGATGATCGGGTTGTTGCCGCCCATTTCGAGCGCCAGGATCTTGTCGGGCCGTTGCGCAAATTGCCGGTTGAGCGCAATACCGGTCTGCGCCGATCCGGTGAAAAGCAGCCCGTCGATATCGGGATGCTGCGATAGCGCCTTGCCGGTTTCGGGGCCGCCCTGGGCAATGCGGATAACGCCTTCGGGAATGCCTGCCTTGCGGTAATAATCGACCAGCATTTCGCCGACTGCAGGGGTTTTCTCGGATGGCTTGAAGACGATGGCATTGCCCGCAATCAGCGCGGGAACGATATGTCCGTTGGGCAGATGCGCCGGGAAATTATAGGGGCCGAGCACCGCCAGCACGCCATGCGGCTTATGGCGAAGCGCGTTCCTGCGTCCCGGCCTTGCCATCGATGCGGCGCTGCGACGTCCGGTCGGCATAGGCACGTACCGAGATGTCGACCTTGGCGACGACCGACTCGACCTCGGTGCGGGCTTCCCATAACGGCTTGCCGGTTTCGCGCGCGATCAGATCGGCGAACTTGTCCAGATCGGCGCGGACCCGGTTGGCAAAGCCGCGAACGCGGTCGATCCGCTCGGACAGCGGTGCCGCCGCCCATTTGGGCCATGCCGCGCGCGCCGCCGCAATTTCTGCGTCGACATCGGCCGAACGCCCGCGCCAAAGCTGGGCGCCGGTAGCTGGTTCGAAAGAGGCAAGTTCGGACAATATGTGGCTTCTAAATTGAGGTAAGTCGTCTGTTTACTATAATTCGGTCGGATAGTTTTACATCAGGTAAATTCGGGTTGTAAAATCGCCAATTTACAAGGGTTTTGCGTGCGCGTCGCCCATCCGGCGGATCGCATCTATCTTTCGATATAATGGTTTCCAGTCATCATCGGTCGGCGATCGCCGCCCAGATGCTTTCGACTTCGTCGATCAGCATTGAGCAAGGCTGTTCATCCGACCAATAATCATCGGCAACGGCAACAGGATCGCTATAACCGGAGAGCATTTCCACCAAGCTCGTCAATCGCCGAACGTCGCCCGCCGCGATGATCGTGAAAGAAACGGTCGATGGGAATTTGCTCGCGCACCATAGAGCGTTCGGCGGCTTCGACCAGCTTGCGGTCATTTTCTTCGCCGCGTGATGCGACGCCCAAACGCCACAGAAAACGGCGGATGATCGCGCTGCTGAAACAAAGCGGGAAAGCGTTCGAGCGCCTCGATCAGCGGCGGCGCTTCGCGACATCAGCCGCAACGAAACCGCCAATTGCCCCAGATTCCAGTGGATCGCCTCGGCCTGCCGCCCGAACGCGTACAGCCCGCTCTCATCGAAATAGGCGGCGGTGAAGCGCGGGTCCCAGTACTCGGTGAAGCGCCACGGGCCGTAATCGAAGCTTTCGCCGGTGATGTTGATATTGTCGCTGTTGAGCACGCCGTGGACGAAACCGGCGACCATATAGGAGGCGGCAAGGTCAGCAATTCGCTCGACCGCCAGGGCTAATAATTGCGCTGCGGGGTTATCCGACGGCGCTTCATTGTATAAAATCGTCAAACAATAATCGACCAGTCGCTCCATCGTGCCGGTCTCGCCAAGTGCGGCTAGGCGCTGGAACGTGCCGATGCGGATATGGCTGTGGCTGAGCCGGACCATGACCGCTGAGCGCGTCGGCGAAGGTTCGTCGCCGCGCATCAACTGTTCGCCGGTTTCGATGAGCGAAAAAGTTTTGGAAGTGTTGACCCCCAAGGCTTCGAGCATTTCGGTCGCGAGTATTTCGCGCACGCCGCCTTTCAGCGTCAGCCGCCCATCGCCCCAGCGGCTGTAAGGCGTTGTCCCCGAACCTTTGGTGCCCAAATCGAGCAGCCGGTCGTGACCGTCGCGCAATTGCGCAAACAGGAAACCACGTCCGTCGCCGATCTCCGGATTGTAAACGCGGAACTGGTGGCCGTGATAACGCAGCGCCAGTGGCTCTGGCATATTCTCAGGCAATGGCTCGAACCGCCCGAAATGGCGCAGCCATTGTTCGTCGCTTAACCTATCCAACCCGACCGTGGCCGCGCATCGGTCATTGCGAAAGCGTAATATCGTCTCGGGAAAATCGGCTGCCCGGACGGCATCACCGATCTTTGTCGCTAATACTGGCGATTTTCGGATCGGGGCGGTAGGGGGACGGCACGACTTTGATTTGCATCGCCCGTTCTGGGCGGTGCGTTACGGAAAGGCAAGTATGGCGGCGGTCCGCATCCTGCATTTGCACAGCAGTTTTAACCCGGGCGGGCAGGAAACGCGTACCGTGCGGCTGATGAATCATTTCGGCGATCAGGCTGAGCATATAGTCTTGTCGGCCGTCGATGGCGCATTCGGTGCAGCGGACCTGATCGATAAACGGGTGAAGGTCAATTTTCCAAAGGACGCAGCACCTTCCCTGGCAGGGATGCCGGGCATGGGCCGATACCGGAAACTCGCCGCCTATATGAAAAAATTCCATCTGGTGCTGAGCTATAACTGGGGATCGATGGATGGGGTGATGGCGCGGACGTTGCTCGGGCACAGCATGGGCCTGCCGCCGCTGATCCACCATGAGGACGGGTTCAACCATGACGAGATCGAGCGGCTGAAAAAGCGCCGCAACTGGTTTCGGACGATTGCGCTTGCAGCGGGCACATACGCTGGTGGTGCCGTCAAAAACGCTGGAAAAAATTGCGCGAACGGCATGGCATCAGCCCGCTCGACAAAATCAGCCGCTTCCCGAACGGCATCGACACCGCGCATTTCAACCGCAAGGCGCAACGCGGCGCGTTTCCGGGCTTCGTCAAAGCGCGATGGCGAAGTGGTAGTCGGAACGATTGCCGGATTGCGCACGGTCAAGAATTTGCCGCGGCTGGTCCGCGCGGTGGCTGCGGCAGGGCCGAATGTGCGGCTGGCAATTGCGGGCGAAGGGCCAGAGCGCGACGCAATAATCGCCGAAGCCGCACGACTGGGCATCGCTGATCGCGTGATGATGCCCGGCTTCCTGCGCGATCCGGCGCGCTATATCGGGCTGTTCGATATTTTTGCGCTGTGGTCGGATAGCGAGCAATATCCGATTTCGCTGGTCGAGGCGATGGCCAGCGGGCTTCCTGCGGTATCGCACCGATGTCGGCGATGTGCGCAACATCGTGTCGCGCGGAAAACCGGCCCTTTATCGTTGCCCGCAAAGACGAAGCGGGTCTGGCCAACGCCATCCCGACGCTGGCCAAGCGACGCCGAATTGCGCGCTGAAGTCGGCGAGGCAAACCGCTTTCTGGCTTTCTCGCAATATGACGAGGAAACCATGTTCGCGCGCTATCGGCAGCTTTATGGTTCTGCGATGAAACGCGCCGATTTTGCGCGACAAAGCTGATCGATTTGCGATAGCGCAAAGCGGAGGGGAGCGCGCTTGCGGGCGCATTTTTGCATCACATAGGGGTCGTATTTGTGTTCAAGGGGCTGAAACCCATTATCTATGGCGGCAAGGAAGTCTGGCCGCTGGTCGAAGGCGGCAAGGGCGTTGCCGCAACCAATCATGCAAGCTCGGGCGCTTGGGCCGCCGCTGGAGGCATCGGCACGGTATCGGCAGTCAATGCCGACAGCTATGACGAAAATGGCGACATGATTCCGCAGGTGTTCCACGGCAAAACCCGCGCCGAACGCCATGAGGAGCTTGTCGAATATGGCATCCGTGGCGGCATCGCACAGGTCAAGCTGGCGCATGAAATATCGGGTGGCAAGGGCGCGATCAATATCAATGTGTTGTGGGAAATGGGCGGCGCGCAACGCATCCTGCACGGCGTGCTCGAAGCAGACCAAAGGCATGGTCACCGGCGTCACCTGCGGCGCGGGGATGCCCTACAAGCTATCCGAAATTGCTGCGCAATATGGCGTCTATTATCTGCCGATCGTCAGCTCTGCGCGCGCGTTTCGTGCGCTTTGGAAGCGCGCCTATCACAAGGTGCCCGAATGGCTGGGTGCGGTGGTCTATGAAGACCCGTGGCTGGCGGGCGGGCATAACGGCCTGTCCAACGCCGAAGACCCGCGCAGCCCCGAAGACCCCTATCCGCGCGTCAAGGCGCTGCGCGATGTGATGCGCGCCGAGGGCATTCCTGACGAGCTGCCCATCGTGATGGCAGGCGGTGTCTGGTATCTTGCGCGACTGGAATGACTGGATCGACAATCCGGAACTGGGGCAGATCGTTTTCCAGCTTGGCACGCGGCCTTTGCTGACGCAGGAAAGTCCGATCCCGCAGGGCTGGAAAGATGCGCTGACCAAAATTCCCGAAGACGGCGTTTTGCTGCACCAGTTTTCGCCAACCGGTTTTTATTCGAGCGCAGTGATCAATCCGTTCCTGCTCGAATTACAGGCGCGGTCGGACCGGCAAATTCGCCTATGTGCAAACCGCCGACCTCGAACATACCGCGCAGCTCGATGTCGGCGTGAAGGGCAAGAATTTCTGGGTCACGCCCGCGCGATCTGATGAAGGCCCGCGAATGGGATGCGCGCGGGTTTACCGTTGCGCTGAAAACGCCCGACAATACGCTGGTCTTCGTGACGCCGCCGTCGGGCGAGGTCATCCGCAAGGACCAGAAGGATTGCATGGGTTGCCTGTCGCATTGCGGTTTTTCGTCGTGGAAAGACCATGACAATAACTCGACCGGCCGGCTCGCCGACCCGCGCAGCTTCTGCATCCAGAAAGCATTGCAGAACATCGCCCACGGCGCGCCGATCGACGAAAATCTGATGTTCGCAGGTCACAGCGCCTATCTGTTCGGCAAGGACCCGTTTTATTCAAACGGCTTCGTGCCGACGGTGAAGCAACTGGTGGACCGGATATTGACCGGCGACTGATTTCGTCGATGCCTGAAAAGGCGTCGAAATTTCTTACAGAACGTGGCGCGTCGTTTACCGATTATTGACCTTATAGGCATACATCTTCGGCAGGGGATGTTGATGGGCTACATGACGTCGCAATATCGCAAAGTCGAACCTGCCCGATTGGAGCAGCGCGAAGCTGTGCGCCATCCGGTCCTGCTCGGCAAGGCTACTGTCCGCAGTCATGCCAAGCATCCCATCGAGGCGCGCCTTGTCGATCTTTCGATTTACGGGTGCCGCGTGCTCCTCGATGGCAGTTTCAAAGTCGGCGACCGTTTATGGCTGCGGCTGGCCGGTAGCAATCCGATCAGCGCAACCGCCGTCTGGGCCGAAGGCGACCGGCTTGGCTGCAAGTTCGACGAGATACTCGACCGCGCATTGTTCCGCGAATTGACCTTACAGGGCAGTTGACCGCTACAGCTTCCGTGGCGATTCAGGCCTCAATCCAGATCCCATGCCCGTTCGCCGTGGCTGGCGATGTCGAGGCCGTCGCGTTCCTGATCTTCGCTGACGCGCATCGGCAGGACCATCGAGACCATATAGCCGATGATGAGCGTGACCACGGCGGAATAGACCGCGACGATGGCAACGCCCTTCAGCTGCACCCAAAGCTGCGATGCCATGCCCGCGCCCTCGGCATAGCCAACACCGCCAAAGCTTTCGCTGGCGAATACCGCGAGGAGCAACGAGCCGCTGATGCCGCCGACGCCATGAACGGCGAAGACATCGAGCGAATCGTCGATTTTCAGCGTGCCTTTGATGAGGCCAACGAACCAGAAGCAGATGATGCCCGCAAGCACCCCGATGATGACCGCACCGCCAGGGCCTACAGTGCCTGCGGCGGGGGTAATCGTGGCGAGGCCCGCGACCGCACCGGTGGCAAAACCAACCGCAGTCGCTTTGCCGACCTTGATCCGTTCGATCAGCATCCACACCAAAGCCGCGACCGACGCCGCAACATGGGTATTGATGATCGCGCTCGCGGCGGCATCATTCGCCGCCAAGGCCGAACCGCCGTTGAAGCCGAACCATCCCACCCAGAGCAGGCCAGCGCCAGCCACAGTCAGCGCCGGACTATGCGGCAGCATCAACGTTTTGGGAAATCCGATCCGTTTGCCCAGCATCAGCGCGACGACCAGTGCCGAAATGCCCGCAGTGGTGTGTACGACAATACCACCGGCAAAATCGATAACGCCCTGTTCGGCCAGAAATCCGCCGCCCCATACCCAGCGGGTGACCGGAACATAGACCAGCAGCGACCACAACGCACTGAACGCCACGACCCAGCCAAAACGCGCGCGCTCGACCCAGGCGCCGACGATCAGGGCAGGGGTGATGACCGCAAAGGTCATCTGGAACAAGGCAAAGGACAGCTCGCCGATGCTCTGCCCTTCACGGACCGAATCGAGCAAGCCGCCGAACATGAAATTGTCCGCCGCGCCGAGATAGCCGTTGCCGTTGACCGAAAACGCAAGGCTATATCCTACCGCGATCCATATGACCGACGCCAGAGCAGCGATTGCGCCGCACTGCACCAGCACCGACAGGAAATTCTTGGCGCGGACAAGACCGCCATAAAACAGCGCGAGCCCGGGCAGCGTCATCATCAGGACCAGCGCAGACGATGTGAGTATCCAGGCGCTGTCGCCACTATTCGCTTCGGGTACGGCCACAGCCGTGTCTTGCGCGAAAGCCGGTGCCGCCGCGAAGGCAGCAAGCATCAATGCCGATTTCAAAATTTTATGGATCATGTCCGTCCCCGCCCCGATTTATTTTGCCAGTCTCCTAAGCCAGCAGCGGTGGATGCTCAATGCGCAAATTACGGTTAATGTCAGTTTTTCGACAGAAAATTACTCAATTCCACCCGTCTAGAACCTGATCGGGCGGACGATGGCCGTCGGCCCACATCCGAATATTTGTAATCACCCGCTCGCCCGATGCTTCTCGGCCCTCAAACGTAGCGCTGCCCAGATGCGGCAGCAGGACGACGTTGGGAATGGCAAAGAAGCGAGGATCGACGGCGGGTTCGTGGGTATAAACGTCAAGACCCGCGCCCGCAATCCGGCCCGCTTGCAAAGCATTGATCAGCGCATCCTCGTCGATCAGTTCGCCGCGCGAGCTGTTGATGATATAGGCGTCCGGCTTCATCAATGCGAGCCGCGCGGTGTTGATAATCTTGTCAGTTTCTGCGGTCAGCGGACAGTGCAGCGTAATAATGTCTGACCGCATAACCAGCCGGTCGAGATCGGGTTCAAAAGTGACGCCCAATTCCTCCTCGACGCTGGCGGGCAACCGGCTGCGTTTGTTGTATATGATATTCAAGCCAAATGCTTTGGCGCGAACGGCGACGGCTTCGCCAATGCGGCCAAATCCGATAATTCCGAGCGTCTTGCCGCCGATGCGATGACCGAGCATTCCTGTTGGCCGCCAGCCGTCCCATTCGCCTGCACGCATGGCCCGGTGACCTTCACCGAGACGACGCGGGACGTTGAGGATCAGCGCCATTGTCAGGTCTGCGGTGTCGTCGGTGAACACGCCGGGGGTATTTGTGACCATGATGCCTTTCGCCTTCGCGGCGGCAAGGTCGATATGGTTCACGCCTGCACCGTAATTGGCGATCAGTTTCAGGCGGGGCGGCGCAGCCTTGATGAGGTCGGCATCGATGCTGTCGGTAACCGTCGGCACGAATACATCGCAGTCTGCCATTGCTGCTGCCAGATGCTCGCGGCCCATTGGCGTGTCATCGGCATTCAGACTGGCATCGAATAATTCGGCCATTCGCGCTTCGACCGCAGGCAATAATTTGCGTGTTACATGAATGCGCGGTCGTTCGATACGGCTGGGTTCTGGCATCAGCCGACTAAAGCTGATTTCTGGATGACGTCAAGACAGGATGGTTGCACTGTCGGTACGGCTTACACTATAAGGAGCATCGGTGGGGTAAGACGATGGCATTTCAGGCAAAAAAATTCTAATCGTGGCGGCGCTGCTCGCTGGCGGCCAAGCGGTGGCGCAGTCGCAGCAAAAAACGCCCTATTGGGCCTCGATCGAGGAACCAGAGGCGCGGATGCGAACCGGACCGAGCACCGAATTTCCGGTAAAATGGGTCTTTAAACGGCAAAACCTGCCGGTTAAGGTCGTTGCGGTGCACAGCGTCTGGCGCAAGGTCGAAGACCCCGACGGCGATCAGGGCTGGATGCATGTGCGCTTGCTGAGTCCCAAAAGAACTGCCGTGGTATCAGGCAGCGGCGTGGGTTCGCTCCGCGAAGCTCCCGAAGAAACCGCACGTATCGCCTGGCGCGTTGAACCGGGTGTGGTGGGCCGCATCGAAGAATGTCGAAAAGGCTGGTGCCGGTTCGAAAATGCCGGCCGCTACGGCTATATCGAAAGCGACCGGCTGTGGGGTGAGGAAGCGCCTTAGGCCGCTACAGTGAGTTCACCGGCTGCGGTTTTCTCGCGTGGGCGATTCACGACTTCAGCAAATTTTTCCTGATATTTGGGATGCTCGGTCCCCATCCATTTGTCCCAGAACGTGAAATATAGTCCGTAATTGTGATTGAAACTGCCATTATGGTGCAGGTCATGGTGCACGGTGGTGTTGACCCAGCTGGTCAGCGGCGTCGACAGCCACCAGCGCGGGAAGAATTCGAAGCCGGAATGGCCCATCGCGTTGCGGATGATCTGGAAATTGAGCCAGGCGAACATCACCCAGCCCGGCGTCGGCACAAAAAACTGCCAGATGGGCACAAACATGAACATCACCGCTGCCTCTGGCATGGCGAAGCTATAGGCGGCCCAAGGTGTCGGCGTAATCGAGCGGTGGTGCGCGCGGTGGAATGTCTTGAAGAGCTTTGGGTGGTGCATGAAACGATGCGCCCAATAGAAATAGGCGTCGTGGGCGATGATGATTCCTGCGAGGATGAGGAGATCGATACCAAGGCCAAAACCTTGGCCAAAGACATCGTGGAATATGCCAGCTTCGCGGCCCCAGATCAGAAAGCAGACGCCGATGACATAGACGAATACCGACTGGAGCGACTGCACAAATTCCCGCCGCATGTCGCCGAACGTCGCCTCGCGTGTCTGTATCTTGCGGGTCTTTAGTGCCGTCCGGCGCAGCAGCCAGACAATAATAAAGGTGACCGAGGCCGCCATCAGGTAACGCCCGAAATCAAAGTTAAAGATTGCGATTCCGTGATTCAGCAAGATATCGAGGGGAGGAATTCCGGTGGTCATAATGTCGTCCTTGGCAGTTGATGCACGTCACCTGCCTGCATGACGCGCTGCTTACTCACGGTATTCCGAAACTGGCTAGCCGATTTCGAAATCAGCCAGCCATCTGCGCTCTATACGCACTTGGCGTCATCCCCTGGGCTTCGCGGAAAGCACGGTTGAATGGACCCAGCGAACCGAAACCGGCGTCGAGCGCGATGGTGATAATCGGGACGTCTTTTTGGGTCGGATCGCCGAGCGCTGCCTTCACTTCGGCAAGCCGATAGCCGTTCAAAAACGCGGCGAAGTTGCGGTGGCCAAGTTGGCCGTTGATGACACGGCGCAACCGGTATTCCTGCTCGCCGAGTTGGGCTGCAAGTGCGGCAATCGATAACCTCTCATCACGCCAAGCCAATTCGCGCTCCATGTGGCCGCGCAGTTTTTCGGCAAGCGGGTCGTCGGCGACAGTTTTGCCAGCGACCGGCTTTGCGCCGTTGACCGGTCCGAACAAATCGGCCTGCCGCATTCCGAACATCGCGGCGCAGAACAGGAATGTTATAAAGACGATGCTGCTCGTGACGATGCCGATCAGCCAGTATGGCATGCCCAAATTATGCACGGCGATTTCGCTCAGAGCGATCAACACAACATAAGTACCGACCGCTGCGACCAGCCGTGGCCGCAAACGGCGCCTGCTCTCGATGAGATCCCCCTCGCGTCCGCGCCACGCTTCCCAAAGGCCTGCGGCAGCAAAGGACAACATGCTTATCCGGAATAATGTGCCTGATATCAGGTTGATGATGCCGTCATCGGGATAGCTGACCAACATGATCGATATGTTTGCCGCCGCCAGCAACACCAACGCCACATCCCGGCGTCTGATATGTTTTTCGTCGTTAAACCACGCTTTTGCGAACAGCCAGAATATGCCCGGTGTCGAACTGCCGCATAAAGCCAGAATTAGGCCCGATATCGTCGGTCTTGGGAAAAGCTCGGCAGTCACTATCAGATAGCAGATGATCGCGAGCGCCATCACCACGGCGAGCCGGCCTGCGAACTGCTCGCGATGATCGCGGATCAGCAACCAACTCCATAGAGCAAGCAACGCAATTGAACCACCGCGCGCCATCAGGTCAATTTGGCTGAAGATAGACATGAAAGCTGGCTGCCAGACGAAAAGCGTGGCGACAAGCGGTTTTGGCCGGGCGCACTGGTCGATTTTGAAATCGGCTAGCCGGGTTTCAAAGCGAGCGCGCTGATATTCTCACCTCCTGCAATTCACTGCCGCCACGTCGCGAAACGTTTCGACGCGGAATATAAATCAGGAGAATATCCATGCTGGCTTTCAAAAAATTATCGATAATCGCCCTTGTTGCGACGCTGCCGCTGGCGGCTCATGCTGCTTCAAATGAAACCCATTCGATTGCCGTCCGCACATATGACATCAATTTGAACACGAAAAAGGGTCAAGAAATCCTGGCCTTACGAGATCGACCGTGCTGCCCGCGAAGTGTGCGACTTTGCCAATGACCAATTGGGCCACCAAGTGCGCAAAATCGAACGAGCGTGCCGCAATAGGGCCAAGGTCTCAGCATGGGCGATGGTCAAATCCGACCGACGTCTAGGTGCTCGCTGAACTCAGTAACCGCTGGCCATAATCCGTTCAGGATTTCTTTCTGAAATTGCACTATACGTGGTTCCGACGCAGCGGAGTATGACGTGCCTGACATTGCCAGCCTGAAACTATTGGGCCTCGCGGGCGTAGTTTCCTACGCTGCTGCCCGATTGGCGGCAAAGGCAGGGATGATAGGGTATAGCCGCTTGATGCTCGTCGCTGTTCCGGTTTCGGGCATGCCGGCAATGCCGAACGGCTTTCGGGTTGAAGCCATCGCACCGGAGGCGTTGCTACACCACAATATCGATATTCCGCCCGATGTGCAGCGCCTTCGCTTTGCACAGGGGATGGTTTGCCTTGCCGCCTATAACCGCAAGGACGACCTTGTCGGCATTACGTGGGTCGGCACCGGTCCGTTCAAGGAAGACGCAATGCCCATCCGCTTTCATGTTCCAGATGGCGCGGTATGGGATGCGGGCCTTTGGATTGCGCCGCGCCATCGGCTTGGAAGGGGTTTTGCAGCCCTGTGGGCGGGTACTGCGGATTGGCTCCACGCAAATGGCAAACGATGGTCGATGAGCTGGATTGCCGATTATAATCTGCCTTCTTTGCTCTCGCACAAGCGCATGGGCGCGGTAACATTGGGGCAGGTTTTGCGGTTCCGCTTTTTCCGATGGCATTATATGGCCGAGGGGCGTCCCAGAATTGTGCGTGTCAACGGCAACATTCCCTCCGATATCCATTTACCGAACGCCGAAATTCATCCTGTATTCAGGAATGAAATGGCGTAATTCAATTTCTTAGAGTTAGTGGTTTTATGGGACAAATGAGGAGAAGGACGATGCGTATCAGAACTGGCATTTTGGCCACTGGACTTTTGTTTTCCACTCCGGTTTTTGCCCAGACCTATAATGGTTTTGTAACCCAGCCGAGTTACGATTACAGCACTTCGACTATGGCTTGGTCCTACGATTCCTCGGGGAGCAACCGCAGCGCGACGCAGGTTTTATCTCAGCTTCGCGCCCGGTGCAGCAGCGATAACCATTATGATCAATATTATTGCCGTCGCGGTATGAAGGTTCTGAACAAGGCCTATGCCGAATACAAACTGCGCAAGGCTGCTGAATTGACCTTCGCAGACTAACGCTTCAACAGACATTTCACGATAGGCGCGGGCGAAAGCCGCTGCTATCGAATGCGGTATGTCTGAACAAAAGCATCTCTATCTCGTCGACGGCTCGGCCTATATTTTCCGTGCCTACCACCGCCTGCCGCCGCTGACCAATGTTCGCGGCGAGCCAGTCGGGGCTGTCTACGGCTATACCACCATGTTGTGGAAACTGGCCGATGACCTGCATCAGGCGGATGGGCCAACGCATATGGCAGTCGTGCTCGACAAATCGAGTCAGTCGTTCCGCAACGAAATCTATGATCTCTACAAAGCCAACCGACCGGAACCACCTGAGGATTTGCGTCCGCAATTTCCGATGATCCGCGATGCAACGCGGGCTTTCTCGCTACCGATGGTGGAGGAGGAAAATGTCGAGGCCGACGACATGATCGCGAGCTATGCCAAGGCGGCGTGCGCGGCGGGCTGGCATGTCACTATCGTCTCCTCGCGACAAGGACCTGATGCAGCTCGTCGAGCCCATTTCTGCCTCCGGCACGGGGGGCGTCGATATGTTCGACACGATGAAGAATGAGCGTATCCGCACCGAGGAAGTGTTCGAAAAATTCGGCGTCGGGCCGGAAAAGGTGGGCGATGTCCTCGCACTGATGGGCGACAGCGTGGACAATGTACCAGGCGTTCCCGGTGTCGGCCCGAAGACCGCGACCAAGCTGATCCAGGAATTCGGTGACCTCGAATCTGTGCTCGCCGCTGCACCAGACATGAAGCCGTCGAAGATGCGCGACAATTTGATTGAGCATGCCGATAAGGCGCGGCTGTCAAAGGTACTGGTGACGTTAAAAGAGGATTGCCCGCTGCCAATCGCTCTCGACGACATGAAACTCGGCGCAATTCCGGAAGAACCGCTGGCGGCGTTCCTTCAGCATCACGGGTTCAACTCGTTGCTAAAACGCATTGGACATGTCGCCAATACGGCGTCAGCCAACAAGGCAATTGCTGGCAATCCCAAGGCGACGAGCAAAGGCGAAGGTGCCGCGAGTGCGCCCGTTGCGGGCAATGCCGCACGCCCTGCGCCGATGCCACCCATCGACACCAAGAGCTACGAATGCGTGACCGATATGGCACGGCTCGACCACTGGATTTCGCGCGCGCGGGAAACCGGCTTGCTCGGCTTCGATACGGAAACCGACAGTCTGCAGGCGGCAAGCGCCAACCTTGTCGGCTTTTCGCTGGCGGTAGCGCCCGGCGAGGCCTGCTATGTGCCGCTTGCGCATGGCGGCACCGACATGTTTGCCGAAAAGCCGGTGCAGATTGCGCTTGCCGATGCGGTTTCCCACCTGAAGCCGTTGCTTGCCGACAACGCAGTCCTGAAAATCGGCCAGAACCTCAAATATGATATGTCGGTGCTCGCGCGGCACGGCCTCGAAATCGCGCCTTATGATGATACGATGGTGATGAGCTTCGCGCTCGATGCCGGGCGGCAGGGCCATGGCATGGACGAGCTGGCGAAGCTGCATTTGGGCCATGAGTGCATCAGCTACAAGACCGTCACCGGGACGGGCAAAAGCCAGATCGGCTTTGCCGCCGTGCCGCTGGCCGACGCCACCTGCTATGCCGCCGAGGACGCCGACGTTACGCTGCGCCTGTGGCATCACCTTAAGCTGCGCCTCAGCCCCGAAAAGGCAACGCGCGTCTATGAAATGGTGGACCGTCCGCTGGTGCCTGTGCTGTCCAAAATGGAGTGCACCGGTATCAAGGTTGATCGCGCGGTGCTGGCGCGGCTATCGACCGAATTTGCCAAAGCGATGGAGGCGTTGGAAAAGGAAATTCACGACCTCGCAGGCCAGCCCTTCACCATTGGCAGCCCGCAGCAATTGGGCGAAATCCTGTTCGGCAAAATGGGTTTCAAGGGCGGCAAGAAAGGCAAGTCGGGGCAATATTCGACTGACGTGACCGTGCTTGAGGATCTGGCGGGGCAGGGCGTCGAAATCGCGCGCAAGGTGCTCGATTGGCGGCAATTGTCAAAGTTGAAATCGACCTATACCGACAGTCTGCAACAACAAATCGATCCCTCGACCGGCCGCGTCCATACCAGCTATTCATTGGTTGGCGCGCAGACCGGGCGGTTGTCATCGACCGACCCGAATTTGCAGAACATCCCGATCCGCACCGAGACCGGGCGGCAAATCCGCGATGCCTTTATCGCCGAACCCGGCAATGTCATCCTCGCCGCCGACTACAGCCAGATCGAGCTGCGGCTGGCCGCGCATATGGCGGATGTCGGGCCGTTGCGTGAAGCCTTTGAGCAAGGCGAGGACATCCACGCCCGCACCGCGCAGGAATTGTTTGGCGAGGTCAATCGCGACACCCGCGGCAAGGCCAAGACGATCAATTTCTCGATCCTGTATGGCATCTCGCGTTGGGGCCTTTCAAAGCGGCTCGAGTCAACGCCGGACGAGGCGCAGGCGATGATCGACACCTATTTCAAACGCTTCCCGGGCATTTCGGATTATATCCAGGAAACGCTCGCCGAGGTGAAGGCGAGCGGCCATTCAACGACCCTGTTTGGCCGCAAGACATGGTTCCCGAGAATTAATGCCCCCAATCAGAACGAACGACAGGGCAGCGAACGGGCCGCGATCAACGCGCCAATCCAGGGCACGAGTGCGGACATCATCAAACGGGCAATGGTACGCATGGGGCCTGCACTTGAGCAGGCCGGGTTATCAAATGTGAAGATGTTGCTCCAGGTGCACGATGAACTCGTGTTTGAACTGCCCGAAAGTGATGTCGTTGCAGCCAGCGAGGTGATCCGCTCGGTAATGGCAGGCGCGGCGGAACCGGTCGTCAAACTTACCGTCCCGCTTGGCGTCGATATCGGCACGGGAGCAAGCTGGGGCGCGGCGCACTAAGCGCTCGCGGCCCTTACATCTTAATCAGGCTTCTTCTTGCTCGAACGTCACCGCCACGTCGCCATTGGCCGAGAGCCGGACGGTGCTGTCCTCGACAGAAGCTACCAAACCGCCGTCGATATAATGATGATGGCCTTTGTGGCTGCCTTGGCCTGAATCCTTTTTTGTCAGTTTGATCCGGTTGCCTTCGACCCCGTCGACGGTGCCGACATGGACGCCGTCTGCACCGATGACTTCGGCATGTTCTTTGATCTGCGATAGGTCTGCCATGATAATTTCCTCTGCTTGGGCAGAGTATAACACGGTTGGAGCGATGCGGGTCCAACGCCAAAGCAAATTTTCAGATGACTCGAAACTGTCATGCCGCTGACGTGATCGCGTAACGGACGGCCGCTATCCGGCAATTCCAGTTAAGGCAGATAACTGGAATTTTCATGACCGATGTCCTGAACAAGAATATCCCGAACAAACAAGAGATGGCGGGGATATTTGACCCGAAAATGCCTGAGTGGTTCCACGAAAAAGAACCGCGTAGTTACCAGCCCAAGCAGAAATACCGCACGGTGTGGATATCCGACATCCATCTCGGAACATCTGGCTGTAACGCCGAATTGTTGCTGGATTTTCTGCACAGCATCAAATGCGATACGCTGTATCTGGTCGGCGACATTGTCGATGGCTGGCGGCTGCGTAAGGGCTGGTACTGGCCATCTAGCCATAATGAAGTAGTCCGGCGTATCCTGAAAATGGCGCATAAGGGCACACGCGTGGTCTATGTCCCGGGCAATCATGACGAGATGTTCCGCGATTATGTCGGCCTGGGTTTCGGCGGCGTAGAACTGGCGCATGAGGCGATTCATGAAACCGCCGACGGACGCCTGCTACTTGTGACCCATGGCGACATGTTCGATAGTGTGGTGCTCTATGCCAAGTGGCTCGCCTTCCTTGGCGATGCGGCATACACATTTTTGCTGAAGGCGAATGTCTGGCTCAACGCAGTGCGCCGCCGCCTGCATTTGCCTTATTGGTCGCTTTCTTCCTACCTCAAGATGCGCGTTAAAAACGCTGTTGCGTTCATCGGCCAATATGAAGAAGCCGTCGCTCGTGCCGCAATCGAACGCGGTGTCGATGGCGTGGTCTGCGGCCATATCCACCATGCCGAAATCCGCGAGTTCGAAGGCGTCACTTATTACAACGACGGCGATTGGGTCGAAAGCTGCACCGCTTTGGTCGAGGATAAGGACGGCAATATGTCGATCATCGACTGGGCCGAGCAAAATCGGCAGCGCAAGCATGCGGCCAAGCTTGCCAAGGTCGCGGCGTGAGGATTGCGATCGCGACTGACGCATGGGCGCCTCAGGTCAATGGCGTGGTTCGCACGCTCGAAATGACGGTGAAGCTGCTGCGGACACGGGGTCATGCGGTTACCGTCATAAGCCCTGACCAGTTCCGCACCGTGCCCTGTCCTGGCTATGGTGAAATCCGTTTGGCGGTTGCACCGCGCTTTGGGCTTCGTAGAACGCTGGCTGATTTTGGGCCCGATATCGTCCACATCTCGACTGAAGGGCCGATTGGCTGGAGCACGCGGCGCTGGTGCATGTCAAACGACGTGCCGTTCACTACGGCCTTTCACACCCGCTTTCCGGATTATGCTTCGGTGCGGACTGGACTGTCCCCCGACTTTTTCTGGCCAGTGATGCGACGTTTTCATGCCTCTTCGCGCGCTGTGCTTTCCGCCACGCCTCGCTTGAGCGACGAGCTGGCCGGGCGCGGCATAACCCACACGCGGCCATGGACGCGCGGAATCGATACCGGCATCTTCAAACCAGAACTAACGTCGCATCCCGCGCTCGCACCCCTGCCGCGCCCGATATTGCTGTCTGTGGGGCGGGTTGCGGTCGAGAAAAATCTTGAAAGTTTTCTGAATTGCGATGTCGAAGGAACGAAAGTTGTCGTCGGCGATGGCCCCGCGTTGGAGGAACTGAAAGCGCGTTTTTCCGATGCGGTTTTTACCGGCAGTTTGACCGGTCATGAATTGGCGCAGGCTTATGCTGCCGCTGACGTGTTCGTTTTCCCCAGCAAAACCGATACGTTCGGGCTGGTGATGATCGAGGCGCTGGCTTGCGGGGTGCCAGTCGCGGGCTATCCTGTGCCGGGTCCGCTGGACATCGTCGGCGCGAAGGGCCTGGGTGCGTTAAATGAACTCGACGAACCTGTAGGTTCGGTGAACGAAAACCTGACGACGGCTATTGCAGCAGCATTGCTGTGTAGCAGCAACGCCGCCGCCCGGTTCGGCGCGGGCTTCACATGGGATCGCACCGTTGACCAGTTTCTCGTGGCGCTAGAGGAAGCCTGTCTTGCGGCGCAGGCCGCTGCCTGAGAACATTCAACTTGACAATTTGTTCACTTTATGTTCTATTCATACCATGAATGCGATTCGTCATCATGCTGAACAAAATTTGCCAAGGGGGGTGGAGCGAGCAAAAATTACGTTTTCGCGTCAAAACTGTCAAAAGTCATCTTGCTGTTCCAGACCCGTGATGACTGGGCTTTGCAGCTTTTGACGCGGCATCAGCCTCTTTTGCGCGCCTGCCGGTAGGTACCCAAGAGGCGCACGGTATTGCAATGGAAGCGCAGTTCGTCGAGCGCGCGGTCGACGGCGACATCGCCCGGTGCGCCCTCGATATCGGCGAAAAACTCCGTCGCGGCAAAGCTTGCACCGTTCTGATAGCTTTCGAGCTTGGTCATATTCACGCCGTTGGTCGCAAATCCGCCCATCGCTTTATAAAGCGCGGCGGGGATGTTCTTCACCTCAAAGATGAAGGTTGTCATCAACGTGTCTTCCATTGCGGCGACATCGGCAGCGTCACGCGACAGAACGACGAAGCGTGTCATATTGCTGGCATCATCCTGTACGCCGTCATTGATGGCTACCAGACCGTAAAGCTCTGCGGCAATTGGTGGAGCGATTGCTCCGGCGCTGGGATCATCACCGGCGGCAACAAAGGCGGCCGCCGCCGCAGTGTCGGCATAGGCAACCGGAATGATCCCGTGTGCCCGCAAATAATGGCGGCATTGGCCGAGCGCCTGAGGATGACTCATCGCGGTAGTCAGCTTGGCGTTGGCAGATTTTGCCATCAGGCAATGGCGGATCGGCATGAAATGTTCGGCAATGATCGACAGGCCGGATTCGGGCAGCAAGAAATGAATGTCCGCCACGCGGCCATGCAGTGAATTTTCGATGGGGATAATCGCCCGCGCCGCTGTGCCGTCCTTGACCGCGTCGATAGCATCCTCGAAGGAAAAACAGGGCAACGGCAGGCAATCGGCGTCATATTCGAGCGCTGCGATATGCGAATTAGCCCCCGGCGCACCTTGAAAGGCGACCGTGCGCTCCGGCTCGGCGGCGGCGGCGGCGGTCATTTCCTTGACTTTGGCAAGGGCAGGGGCGGGGTAGCTGTCCATAATGCCCGCCGCGTTAGGGTAGCCTAACTTATCCGGCAAGACCGGATTTCGGCACTTGCACGGGCAAGCCTCGGCGATTAGAGGAGCGGGAGAATCTGGCGAGCCTCTGGCGCGCGCGCACGACAACGCATATCAGGGCAGAAATTTCATGGATGATCGCAGTAATACAATCGCAGGCTGGGTCTTGGGCGGAGGCATTGCTGCCTTGGGTTTGACAATCGCGTCGGGGATGTATTTTGCGGGCCATGAACCCGAAAAGCAGGGCTTCGTGATCCCCGGCGTTGAATCGAGCGAGGGTGGCGGTGCGGAGGCTGCTGTGCCGATCGGCAACATGATGGCTGCGGCCGACATGTCGAAGGGCGAAGCGATTTTCAAAAAATGCGTTGCCTGCCATACGATAGCATCTGGCGGTACCAATGGCATCGGCCCCAATCTCTGGGGCACCGTGGGCAAGCCGCTCGCCAGCCATGCCGGTTTTGCCTATTCGGACGCGCTGAAAACAAAGGGCGGCACCTGGACTTTCGAGGCCCTGAACGAATGGCTGTCCAACCCGAAAAAATATGCGCCGGGTAACAAGATGACCTTTGCCGGCCTCGGCAATCCCGAGGAACGCGCTGCGGTGATGTTGTATCTCAACAGCCAAGGTTCTAACATTCCCCTGCCATCGCCGGTCGAGGCTGCGGTCGCCAACGCTGCTGCCGCAGAAGGTGAAGCTCCAGCCGATGCCGCTGCTCCAACAGCGGATGCTGCTGCCGCACCTGCTCCCAAATAAAAAGGCTTCAGACTTCGTAAAAATCGCAAATTGCGGCCCATGCCTCTTCTGCGGTTTCAACGAACTGGAACAGCTCGAGATCAGGCGGGCTGATCACGCCTTCGAGCATCAATTCCTCGAAATTGACAACGCGGTGCCAGAACTCCTTGCCGAACAACAGGATCGGCATTTTCTTGATCTTGCCGGTCTGGACCAGCGTCAATAGCTCGAAAAATTCATCGAATGTCCCGAAACCGCCCGGGAAGACGGCAACGGCGCGGGCGCGAAGCAGGAAGTGCATCTTGCGCAACGCGAAATAATGGAACTGGAAACTGAGGCGAGGCGTAACGTAAAGGTTCGGGGCTTGCTCGTGCGGCAGTACGATGTTGAGGCCAACCGATTCCGCGCCAACATCATGCGCGCCGCGATTTGCTGCCTCCATAATCGAAGGCCCGCCGCCCGAGCAGACGACGAAATGGCGACGTCCTTCCTCGTCTGTGATAGCGGCCTGGCTGGCGATTTGCGCAAGATGCCGTGCTTCTTCGTAAAAGCGCGATTTTTCTTTCATGCGCTCTGCGATGATAGTGGCGCGTTCACCTTCGGCCGCCGCGATTATCGCATCAGCTTTGTCGGGTTCGGGAATGCGCGCCGAGCCATAAATGACCAGCATCGAGCCGATATTGGCCTCTTCGAGGAGCATCTCGGTCTTGAGCAGTTCGAGTTGAAAACGAACCGGACGCAAATCTTCGCGCAGCAGGAATTCGCTGTCCTGAAATGCCAGCCGGTAAGACTTGCTTTCTGTCTGCGGGGTGGAAAGTTGTTGTTCGGCGAAGTCCGCTTCTTGTTGTGCTTTGTAAAAGCGGCGGTCGTTTATTTTTGTATCCGTCATTGGCCCATGTTTAGGCGCGCCTTCGCGCTTTTGCCACCCCTTATCGGCAGTAGGCAGAACCATCCTGCATCGACTGCGCCATGTCGAAATGGAAGTGATTGGCGTGGGCATTGTTGTAATCGGGACCGAGCACCGTACCGAAACGCTTGCACGCCGACTGGTGCAGACGGCGCAGGAATTGCTGCTCGCGCTGATTGCCGCGCCAGCCGTTCAGCACCGAGACCCGCCTGCCGTCATCCAGCACGAAGGCCGAGATATCGACTGCGTTGCCAAAGGCATGCTGCGATAATTTGCCAGAACGACCGCCGTTCACAATGCGGCAGCTATACGTGCCCATCGTTTCGATGCGTATGACATCAGAGCCGAGAAAATGCCGCGCCGCTGGGTTGACCGCATGCTTCGCCCATGCCGCGAAATTGGCTGCCAGCGGACAGGTCATCGCGCCGAGGTTGGTGGTGGGCGTGCCGAAATCCATCAGCTTGATCGTGTCGATGGTACGGCATCCGCCGCCGAAGCTCTGGTTAGGCAGCGCCGAGAATTTGACTGATTTCGATTTGAGGTCGGACAGGCATATCCGCGCATCGTTGGCTCTGGAACGCGTTATTGTTCGGGCGCACGACTTCGCTGCTCTCTCGCCCGCCGCAGGCAGCAAGCGCGAGCGTTGCGCCTGCCAACATTGCTATGCGGAATAATCGCGAAACCATGCCCCGTTTGTAGCGATTCGTGGTTAACAGGCCGTCAATAACTTGACGGGTCAACGGCTTTATGGCGCAGCAATACCACCACCCGTCGCTTATCGCGCTGCGACGCTTTGATACAAATTCCGCGTTGCAAGGCTACGCGCTTCCAATTATCGCGACGAGATGTTGCGAATAATTCTTAACAAGAAACCGGCATTCTGGTTATTGCTGTCGATCCCGGCAATTTTCATGCTGCGTGGATATTATTCTGGCCAAATCATTGCCATGGATTTGCTGCATCCGACCGGAGAATGGTCGGCGCGGTTGATGATTATCGCGATGATGCTCAGCCCTTTGGTGTCGCTGTTCGGGCCAAAGCCTTGGCTCAACTGGCTGGTCCAGCGCCGTCGTGCGCTTGGCGTTGCGGCCTTTGCCTATGCCGTGCTTCACCTGATTTTTTACGTGATCGACATGGGCAGTCTCGAAGACATACTCGCCGAATTCTGGGCGCTGGGAATCTGGACCGGATGGGCGGCGATGCTGCTGTTTGTCCCGCTCGCTGATCACCAGCAACGATGCGCTCGATTCGCGCGCTCAAAGCCGGTTGGAAGCGATTGCAGCGGCTGGTTTATCCGGCTGCGCTGCTGGTGCTCGTCCATTGGATATTCATCCACAATAATCTAGGTCCGGCGCTCGTCCATTTCATTCCGCTTGGCGCAATGGTTGCTGCCCGATATTTTCTAGTCCCCAAATTAACACCAAAAGGAGCATGATCATGCGTGTATTTTCAACCCTCATCCTCGGTGCCGCCGCAGCCGCTGCATTGGCTTCAGCGCCCGCATCGGCCACCGGTGTGATTACCTGCAAGGCCGGACCGGTATCGGGCTGGAAAAGCCAGGAAGTCCTGACTGAAAAGCTGACCAAGGAAGGCTGGACCGTGCGCAAATCGAAGGTCGATGGTGGCTGTTACGAAGTATATGGCACCACCCCTGAAGGCGACCGTGTCGAAGCTTATTTCCACCCCGTCAGCCTCGAAAAACTCTATGTCGGTCGCCGCGGCGAAGTTTTGTTTCGCAAGGCCGGTTACTGAAGATCAAGAGCGATAGTCGTTGACAAAACCGGGGCCGCAACTAAATGCGGCTCCGGGCCACGCGGTCCCAACGCCGCGCTGCTCTCTGCAAGGAGAAGCTTACATGACTATCAGTAAACCGCAGGTCCGCCCTGCGCGTCCGTTCTTTTCTTCCGGTCCCTGCGCAAAGCCGCCGGGTTGGGAAGCCTCCAAATTAGCAACCGAATCACTGGGCCGCTCGCATCGCGCCAAGATCGGCAAGTCGCGTCTGCAGCTTGCTATCGACCTGATGCGCGAAGTGCTTCAAGTGCCCGATACGCACCGGATCGGGATCGTTCCCGGCTCCGACACCGGCGCTATCGAAATGGCGATGTGGACGATGCTCGGGGCACGCCCAGTCACGATGATGGCATGGGAAAGCTTTGGCGAAGGCTGGGTGACCGATGTCAACAAACAGCTCAAATTGAACGCGACGGTTTTGAACGCGCCTTATGGCGAGATACCTGATTTGGCTTCGGTCGATTTCTCGAATGACGTGGTCTTTACATGGAACGGCACGACTTCGGGCGCGCGGGTTCCGAACGGCGACTGGATTGCCGACGACCGCGAAGGTCTGACCTTCAACGACGCCACCTCTGCGGTGTTTGCTTACGACATGCCGTGGGATAAGCTCGATGTAACGACCTTTAGCTGGCAGAAAGTGCTGGGCGGCGAGGGCGCGCATGGCGTTCTCATCCTTGGCCCCCGCGCGGTCGAACGGCTCGAAAGCTATACGCCCGCATGGCCGCTGCCTAAGGTGTTTCGTCTTATGTCCAAAGGCGCGCTCGCGGAGGGCGTATTCAAGGGCGAGACGATCAATACGCCTTCGATGCTCGCGGTCGAAGACGTGATCTTCGCGCTCGAATGGGCGAAGTCGGTTGGCGGCTTGCAAGGCCTGATGGCGCGAAGCAATGCCAATGCGGCGGCACTCGGCGCAATTGTCGATGCTCGCGACTATCTCGGCTTCCTCGCCGCCGATCCCGCTATTCGCTCGACTACTTCGGTCTGCCTGACCGTCGAAGGTGCAGACGAAGCGATGATCAAGAAAATGGCGTCGCTGCTCGAAGCCGAAGGTGCAGCGTATGACATCGCCGGATACCGCGACGCCCCGCCGGGGCTTCGGGTCTGGTGCGGTGCGACCGTTGATACCGCCGACATCGAAGCGCTCGGGCCTTGGCTCGATTGGGCTTACGCCGCGCTAACCTCTTAGTCCCAAGCCGTCACCCTGAGCTTGTTTCAGGGTCCATCCGTCCTCTCAAGGTCCGCCCTTGCTGCACGATGGATGCTGAAACAAGTCTCAGCCATGACGGGTCGAGTAACAAACTTTCCCTAAAGGAAAATAATCATGACCAAACCACGCGTACTCATTTCCGACCAAATGGACCCGAAAGCCGAGCAAATCTTCCGCGAACGCGGTTGTGACGTTGACGTCATCACCGGCAAGACACCCGAAGAACTGAAAGCCATCATCGGCCAATATGACGGCCTTGCCATTCGCTCGACCACCAAGCTGACCAAGGAACTCATCGAAGCTGCGACCAATTTGAAGGTTGTCGGCCGCGCCGGGATTGGCGTCGACAATATCGACATCCCCGCCGCATCGGTGAAGGGCATCGTCGTGATGAACACGCCGTTCGGTAATTCGATCACCACCGCGGAACACGCCATCGCGTTGATGTTCGCGCTTGCCCGCCAATTGCCCGAGGCCGATGCCTCGACTCAAGCCGGCAAGTGGGAAAAGAACCGTTTCATGGGCGTCGAAGTCACCGGCAAGACGCTCGGTCTGATTGGCGCTGGCAATATCGGCTCTATCGTCGCCAGCCGCGCGCTCGGTCTCAAGATGAAGGTCGTTGCGTTCGACCCGTTCCTCACCGCCGAACGTGCGGTCGAGATGGGCGTTGAAAAGGCCGATCTCGACACGCTGCTCGCCAAGGCTGATTTCATTACCTTGCACACGCCGTTGACCGACCAGACCCGCAACATCCTGAGCCGCGAAAATATCGCCAAGTGTAAGAAGGGCGTTCGAATCATCAACTGCGCACGCGGCGGACTGGTCGACGAGGCGGCGCTCAAGGAAGCGCTCGACAGCGGTCAGGTCGGCGGCGCGGCACTCGACGTGTTCCAGACCGAGCCCGCCAAGGAATCACCTCTGTTCGGCACCCCGAACTTCATCTCGACCCCGCATCTGGGCGCATCGACCGATGAAGCGCAGGTCAATGTTGCAATTCAGGTGGCCGAGCAATTGTCCGACTATCTCGTCAACGGCGGCGTAACCAACGCGCTCAACATGCCAAGCCTTAGCGCAGAAGAAGCGCCGAAGTTGAAGCCTTATATGACGCTGGCGCAAAAGCTTGGTTCGCTTGTTGGTCAACTCGCGCATGACGATCTCGACAATATCGCAATCGAGGTCGAGGGCGCTGCGGCCGAGCTCAATATCAAGCCGATTACCGCCGCTGTTTTGGCGGGTTTCATGCGCCGCTTCTCCGACGCCGTGAACATGGTCAACGCGCCGTATCTCGCCAAAGAACGCGGTTTCGACATCCGTGAAGTGCGGCACGACAAGACCGGGGCGTACCATACGCTTGATACGCGTCACGGTGAACACCACCGCAGGAGCGCGCTCGGTTGCGGGAACCCTGTTCGGCAATGGCGAAGCGCGGCTCGGTCGAGATTTTCGGCATCAGCCTTGAGGCCGAGCTTGAGGGCGACATGCTCTACATCGTCAACGAAGACGCGCCGGGGTTCATCGGCCGTGTCGGCACGGCTCTGGGCGAAGCTGGCCTCAACATCGGCACATTCCATCTCGGCCGGCGAAGCGCTGGCGGCGAGGCAGTGTTGCTGCTGACGATGGACTCGCCAATCGAAGAGCCGGTACTGTGGCAGGTGTGCAAGTTGCCGGGCGTCAAGACAGTGAAGGCGTTGAAATTCTGACGGGGCTTCCCCGCGCAGACTTTTCGCGTAAAGAGCGCGCATGACCGTCCCGCCCGACCTTTTGCCCGAAGGCTTCCGCGACCGCTTGCCACCGCAAGCAGAAGCGGCCGTGCGGGTGGCGCGGGCGATGCTCGATGTCATGGCGTCCAACGGCTATGCCCGCGTTGCCCCTGCGATTGCCGAATTCGAGAGCAGCCTGTCGGCACGAAGTGGCGGAGCGACGCGGAACAGTCTGCTGCGCTTTACCGATCCGGTATCGGGCCATACATTAGCATTGCGCGGCGATATTACGGTTCAGGTCGGGCGCATCGCAACGACGCGAATGGCCGATGCGCCGCGTCCTTTGCGGCTGTGTTATCATGGGCAGGTCTTGCGGCTGCGCGCGCGGCAGTTGCGACCCGAACGCGAGGTTACTCAACTGGGTGCGGAGCTGGTCGGCAATGACAGCGTAGCGGCGGCTTCAGAGATTGTCGGCGTCGCGCTCGATGCGCTTGAAGCGGCTGGGGTGAAGGATATCACCGTCGATTTCACGCTTCCGGATTTGGTGGAAACACTGGCGGTTGAAGCTTTGCCGCTGGCAGCTGACCAAATCGACATTGTGCGTTCCGAACTGGATATGAAGGATGCAGGCGGTTTGAGCGCCTTGGGTGCCGATGCCTATCTGCCTTTGCTGGCAGCCACCGGGCCATTTGCCGATGCGGTTGAGAAACTGCGCGCTATCGACGCAGGAGGGGCATTGGCATCGCGGATTGCCGGACTTGAAGCGATAGCTGCTTCGGTCGCCGGACGTGCGACCATTACGCTCGACCCCACCGAGCGGCACAGTTTTGAGTATCAGAACTGGTTTGGTTTCACGCTGTTCGCCAAGGGCTACACCGCTGCGCTGGGTCGCGGTGGCACCTACGCCATTGAGCGGCCCGATGGCAGCCATGAAGTCGCCACTGGCTTCTCGCTCTATCCCGATCCGCTGATCGACATGGCGGCGGAGGAAGCCGAGAACAAGCGGCTGTTCCTGCCCGCAGGGACGCTCCCGACCAAAGCCGCGCAGATGCGCGCCGAGGGCTGGGTAACCGTTGCCGCACTCGACGAAAACGACAGCGCGGCGTCGTTAGGCTGCGCTTACATCCTCACCAACGGACGGCCTGAGGCGATTTAAGCGCCGAACAATTCGCGCAGCCACGCATCGACAACAGGCGTCGCCGGATAGTCGGCGTCGCCCAGCTTTCGGTTGATTTCCATATGGCCGCGCAGTCCTTTGCCCTCGAAGCCTTGCAATTTAACGCTGACACCATTTTTGCGGAGCGCGGCGGCCAAGCCAGCCGATTGCCGCGCGCCGTCATCGCGTTCGACATGAAGAATGAGAAACGCCGGAGAATTGGGCGATGCGGCGTGCCAGTAAGGCGATAGCGCCTTCTGCCGCGCCGGATCAGTGCCGAACGCCTGTGCATAGGTATCGCCCATAAACCTCGCACCTTCAGTCATTTGCGCAGGCACGTCATAGGCCGCGCCGTCGAGCGGTATTACGCCTGCCAATGCCGAGACATCTAGTCCCGCTTTACGCAAATATTGCGGGTCGGTGCCAACCAAAGCCGACAGATGTGCGCCAGCGCTATGGCCCATCAGAACGATTCGATTGGCGTCGATGCCGAACTTGGCCGCGTTGACCCGCAAATACGCGACTGCATTGGCGACATCCGCCGCCTGCTGCTCGACCGTTGCATCCGGAACCAGCCGGTAATTGATGCTGGCAAAGCCATAGCCCTGCGCGAGATAATGCGGAGCTTTGCTGCCGCCGGTGGCATTGTTCTTGTCGCCGCGTTTCCAGCCGCCGCCGTGGACGAAAATCACCAGCGGCGCGTTGCCGGATTTGGCGCGCCAGAAATCGAGCTTTTGCAAGGGCTCATCGCCATAGGCCATTTCGGTAGCGCCAGCCGTCGCGCGCGTCATTTTGCCCTCACCGCCGCGCTTGCCGATAATTCTCGCGCAATGCGCTTCGGCAGTTTTCGGAAAGCTGGCTGGCCTTTTCTGCCAAGCAGCGGCGAATGGCGTCGCGGTTCATGCCGCAAAGCTGCACGATTTCGCGGCGGCACTCCGCCGGAAGCCTTTGTCGTTGCGCCACAGCACAGGTTGCCACCAGCGCGACGGCAGCGCTGCCCAATATCCATTTTCGCATCTTTTGCCTCCATTGACGCTTTGGGGTGGACGTCCAGCATCCATAGTCATAACGGGGGCCACGGCGAATCCCTTCGCGGAAAAAATCCTTCCGTGCAGAAAAAGGCCCTCGAAGATTTGAGGAACTTATGGCGAATGTAACCGTAATCGGCGCTCAATGGGGCGACGAAGGCAAAGGCAAGATTGTCGACTGGCTGGCCGAACGCGCCGATGCTGTGGTCCGCTTTCAGGGCGGGCATAATGCAGGCCATACTTTGGTGGTTGGCGAAAATGTCTATAAATTGTCATTGCTGCCGTCGGGCATTGTCACCGGCACGCTGTCGATCATCGGTAATGGCGTGGTGCTCGATCCTTGGGCGTTGCGGGCCGAAATGGAAAAACTGCGCGGGCAGGGGGTTTCGATCACCACCGACAATTTCGCGCTCGCCGACAATTGCGCACTGATCCTGCCGATCCACCGCGACCTCGACGGGCTTCGCGAGACCGCTGCCGGGTCAGGCAAAATCGGCACCACCGGGCGCGGCATCGGTCCGGCTTATGAGGACAAGGTTGGCCGCCGCGCGATTCGTGTGTGCGATCTCGCGCATCTCGATGCGTTGGATGCGCAACTCGACCGATTGTGCGCACATCATGATGCGCTGCGTGCCGGTTTTGGTGAACCACCCGTGGATCGTGAACGGCTCATCGCTGACCTTAAGGAAATTGCTCCGTTCGTCCTTGAATATGCCGAGCCGGTCTGGAAGCGGCTGAACCAAGTGCGCAAGGCAGGCGCGCGGATATTGTTCGAAGGCGCGCAGGGCGTATTGCTCGATGTTGACCACGGCACCTATCCGTTTGTGACCAGCTCGAACACCGTGTCAGGCACAGCAGCGTCAGGCTCGGGCCTCGGCCCAAGTGCTGCCGGTTTCGTGCTGGGCATCGTCAAGGCCTACACCACCCGCGTCGGCTCCGGCCCGTTCCCGACCGAACTCGAAGACGAAACCGGCCAGCGACTTGGTGAGCGGGGCCACGAATTCGGCACGGTCACCGGTCGCAAACGCCGGTGCGGTTGGTTCGACGCCGTCATCGTGCGCCAAAGCTGCGCGGTATCGGGCGTTACCGGCATCGCGCTGACAAAGCTCGACGTGCTCGACGGTTTCGAGACGATCAAGATTTGCACCGGCTATCGACTAAACGGGAAGGTCTACGATTACCTCCCAGCGCACGCCGCCGATCAGGCATCGGTCGAGCCGATTTACGAGGAAATGCCCGGCTGGCAGGAAACCACCGCAGGCGCGCGCAGCTGGGCCGATCTTCCTGCACAGGCGATCAAATATATCACCCGCGTGCAGGAACTGATCGAAACGCCTGTCGCTTTGGTCAGCACCTCGCCCCAGCGCGAGGACACGATATTGGTGAGGGATCCCTTTGCCGATTAACCGCTCTTAAGTTCGTCCTTCAACCTGAGGCTCGCGCGCCAGAAGAAGAACGCGGGGATCAACCCGAGCCACGCCGCGCCGTAAAGCACCCAGCGGACGCTATCGGCACCTGCGATTGGTTGCAGCGCGTCGGACGCAACGCCGAACAGAAGCGGTCCAAGGCCGAGGCCAATCAGATTTTGCCCGAACACGACCAGCGACGCCGCAACCGCACGCGCTTCGAGGCGAACAAGCCCTTGGACGCAACCATAAGCAGGGCCGTAATAGGTCGAGTTCAAGATGGTCGGGATGATCAGCAATACCATCCCTATTCGCCAGTCGTCGGCCCAGTAACTGGCAAACAAAAGCGGGGGGGCGATTGCCATGCCGATGGCTGGCAAGGTCAACAAATGACGCTTGTCGCGCGTGCCGAATATGTCGGCGATTTTCCCGCCGAGCCATGTCCCGACAATTCCGGACGCGTAAAGAGCAACCGCAAGCGAAAGGCCCGCCTCGGTCGTTGACAGTCCATGTGATCGGATGAAGAAACTGATCGTCCAAAGGCCTTTGCCATAGCTCAGGAAAGCGGTGAACGAGGCGGCGATAAAAATATAAAGATAGGCTTTCGATGCAAATATTTCGCGCGCTGCGTCGCTTAATGACAAAACAGGCTTGGCAACGTTCCCGGTGGTTGCAGCTTGCTCGGTTTTCCGAGCCCGACGGGGATCGCGTATAATTTTGGGCAGCACAAATGCCAGAATGATCCCCGGTGCCCCCACAATCATGAATGCCGCCCGCCAACCATAAAGGTCGTTCATAATTCCGCCGACAATCAATCCGAGCAAACCGCCGATGGGAATCCCGAGCCCGTAAAACGCGATTGCTGACGAACGCTTTTCAGGCGAGACGCTGTCCGCAATCAGCGAATGCGCAGCCGGGGTGCACCCGGCCTCGCCGACGCCGACGCCAACCCGCGCCAACGCGAGCTGGAGGAAGTTCTGCGCCACCCCGCAGACCGCAGTCATCGCTGACCAGATTACGAGCGATATCGAGATCAGCCAGACCCGGTTGGTCTTTTGCTTGTCGGCATAACGGGCAATGGGAATGCCCAGCACCGCGTAAAATACCGCAAATGCCGGTCCCGCCAGAAGCCCCAGCTGCGTATCGCTCAACCCAAACTCGCGCTTCATCGGTTCGGCAAGGATGGCGACGATCTGCCTGTCGAGGAAATTCAGGATGTAGACGACAAGCAGAGTCCAGAGCATGACCCGGCGGGTGGAAATGGCAAAGGCGGTTTCGCCCTGCGCTGCGGCAGTTGCCATAATTTGCTCCTTCTCCGGTTGCCAGTTATCCAGTATAATCAGTCATTGTCAAAGCATTGGAACAATCGCTGAAATGCATTCGTTTGTTGCGCATGGTTCAAATCGTGCGGAAAACAGGCCAGCCGGAAAAATGCTTCATTGACTGTTCGTCGTGCAGCGTCATTGGAGGGTTGATATGACCACCCGCGAAACAACGGCGTTGCTGCCGCTCCATGATATCGACCTCAATCTGTCGCTGGGCGACCGTGCGATGGTCATGGCCTATGGCGCAGTGCAATGGCCGTGGTTGCTACGCAGCCTGCACGGCGGGCGCAAGGCGGACAAGGCGGCGTTGCTTCGTCATCTCGATTTGCCGCTCGATGCTTTGCCCAATCTGGGTAGCTGGAAAGCAGATACCAATTTTCTCTGGCATATTGTCCGCGCCATTGAGGAGCTGCGTCCACAGGTGGTGGTCGAGCTTGGCTGCGGCGCTTCCAGTTTCGTGATCAACCGCGCTTTGCAGCTAAACGGTGGCGGGCGTTGTATCAGCTATGACCAGCATCAGGAATTTGCCGCAATCACGCAGGAATGGATTTCGGAAAATAATATCCCGGCCGATATCCGCCACGCGCCGCTCGGGCCAGCGCCCGATGGCTGGCCGGGGCATTGGTATCAGCTGACCGACGTCCCCGTCGAGATTGACCTTCTGGTGGTCGATGGCCCGCCCTGGGCGATCCACCCGCACGTGCGTGGAAGCGCGGCCAGTCTGTTTCCGAAGCTTCGGCGCGGCGGCATGGTATTGCTTGATGACGCAGCAAGGCTAGGCGAACGCGTGGTCGCGCGCCGCTGGCGGCGCGAGCATCACAATATGCGGTTCAAGCTCGACAGCAAAGGAGCCAAGGGCACTTTGGTCGGACGCAAGCTCCCCGCTTAGGTCGGCTTCGACCGCTCGTCGGTCACCATATCCTCAGCCAAATCCAGCCCTGCCTTGCCGCCAGCTACAGTATGCGTAGGCGCGTGCGGCGGCTCGATAAATTCGGGTTCCTCGACCTCAAGCATACCTTCCCACTTTGTAATCACCGAAGTCGCGACCGCATTTCCAACGACATTGGTTGCGGTGCGGCCCATGTCGAGGAATTGGTCGATGGCCAGGATCAGGGCCACGCCTTCGACCGGCAAGTCGAACATCGCGAGCGTGCCAGTGATGACCACGAGGCTTGCGCGCGGCACGGCGGCCACGCCCTTGGACGAGATCATCAGCGTCAGCAGGATCAGGATCTGCGTGGCTATCGGCAGGTCGATGCCATAGGCTTGCGCGATAAAGATCGTCGCAAAGCTCATATACATCATCGAACCGTCGAGGTTGAAGCTGTAGCCCAAAGGCAGCATGAAACCCGAAATCCGGCGCGGTACGCCGAAGCGGTCGAGTTGTTCGAACAGCTTTGGCAATGCGGCTTCGGAGGATGCGGTTGAAAACGCGATCAGCATCGGCTCGCGGATATATCGGATCAGCGTAAATATCCGCCGACCGAGGAATATCGCGCCAATAGAGAGCAGGATTGTCCACAATATCGCCAGCGACAGATAAAATTCGGTGACCAGTTCAAGGTAGGTGCCAAGGATAGCGAGCCCACTCTTGGCCACCACGCCCGCAAGCGCACCAAACACCGCTATCGGAGCATAACGCATCACATAATGCGTAATCTGCAGCATCATTTCAGCCAGCGCATCGGCGCCGCGAACCAATGGCGCGCCCTTTTCGCCTAGCGCGGAGAGCGCAACACCGGCGAACAATGCGAAAACCAATATCTGCAATATGTTGTTGGTCGCCATCGCCTCAAGCGCATTTTTCGGGAAGATCGAGAGGATGAATTCCCAGAAATCGAGCTTTTTGACCTCGCCGATGGTGGCCGCGGCGTTGGCAATACCGTCAACCGGAGCGCCGACGCCCGGCTGGAACAGGTTGACCATCAAGAGGCCAAGCCCGATCGAGATGAAACTGGCGATAATGAACCAGGTGATAGCGCGAAAGCCGATGCGGCCAAGCGCCGAGCTATCGCCCATATGCGCGATGCCGACGACAATCGTCGACAGGATCAGCGGCGCGACGAGTAATTTGATCAGATTGAGGAAAATATCCGAGAGCAATTTGAACGTCTTGGTCAGATATTCGAACCAGGCATTGTCCTGCGGGATGCCGACATGGACCGCATAGCCGACAATCACGCCGAGGATCATTCCGGCCAAAATCCAGTATGTCAGCTTTTTGTCCACGTAACTCTCCGAACCCATGTTTGTTGGACGCGACGCTACACAGGCGGCTGTGGCATCGCAACCTCCCTTGTCTCCACTCGCGAAGGCGGGCATAAGCCTTGAAATAAAATTACAATGGCTCGTGCCGTATCTTATGGGACGAAACCAGACTGTTCGTGGGCTCAGGAGTATCTTCATGGCGACCGCCAAAGCGTCAAATTCATCCGTAAAAATCGATTCCAGCCTGATGAAGGCAATGGCCTCGGCCTTCTCCGCAAGCGCATTACCCGGCGAAAATGAAGGATTTGATGCGAAGGCGTGCGATCAGGCCGCGACCTACACGCTCGAAACCGCGCATCGGCGCAAGTCAGGCAGTGCCGCTGTCGCCCTCGACAGCTTTACCGATCCAACCGGTCGCCTCGCGATGCGGATCGCGATGAACAATGACGACATGCCCTTTCTTGTCGATTCGATCTCGGCGACGCTGTCGGCGCGGGGCATTATCATCAAGCGCCTGATTTATCCGGTGCTCTCTACCAAACGTGATGAAGGCAGCCTGCTCCAGTCGGTGAGCCGCAAGCGCGACGGTGGCATCGCGCGCGAATTGTTCATCTATATCGAAACCGACCGCATTGATGCCAAGGAACGGCGCGTTCTGGAAGAGGAGCTGATTGCCGTATTGCGCGACGTGCGCGGGGCTGTCTCCGACTGGCGCAAGATGCTTGGTGCGATGTCCGACGATGCCGACAGCCTGCCCGACGGCGAGGGTGCGGCTTTGGTCCGCTGGTTCCTTGAAAACAACATGACCATCCTGGGGCACGAGACAATCACCCGCGATGGCACGCGTTCCGACCGATTGGGTCTATCGCGAGTCAGTGATTATTTAATATTATCGGAAGTCAGCGTCGGCTTGGCGATAAAATGGTTTGAAGAAGGCGGACGTGCGCCTTTGGTATTGAAGGCGAACCGCACTTCGACAGTTCACCGCAATGTGCAGCTCGACCTCGTTGTTGTACCGGTCCGCGATGGCAGCAACATTACCGGCGTTTCAGTAACGGCAGGCCTTTGGACAAGCGCTGCACTGGCAACTTCGCCTGAGCGCATACCCGTATTGCGCACGCATCTTTCGACGTTGATGGAGCGTTTCGGTTTCGATCCCTCGGGCCATGCGGGCAAGGCGATGACTCATGCGCTGACCTCGCTGCCGCATGATTTGCTGGTGTCGCTCAAGCTCGCCGAGTTGGAGCGCGTGACGCTGACAGCGATGTCGCTCACCGACCGGCCACGGCCCAAGCTGCTTGCGATCCGTTCGCCGTTGGGGCGGCATCTGTACATTTTCGTCTGGCTACCGCGTGACGATGTCTCGACAGGAATTCGCAAGCAGATCGAAACGATGCTGACAGAGGCGACCGGCGGCGCGCTACTGGGCTGGACGATCAGCATGGAGGATGGCGGTGTGGCGCTGCTGCGCTACACGCTCGACCTGCCAGATCGTGCGCAAAAAGTCGATGAGGCCAAGCTCGACGACAGGCTGGAACTCATGGTGCGTGGCTGGGAGCCTGCGGTCGAGGCGGCGCTTGCCCGGTTGACCGACGAAAAACGCGCAGCAGCGATGTTGGTGCGCTACGGCCCCGCCTTCCCGGCAAGCTATCGTAGCCATTATCCGACCGAAGAAGCGGCGCGCGACATGATTGGGTTGCTGCAAATGGAGCGCGACCATAGCAAAGTCGCGCGGTTGTCTGCCGAAGGGGAAAGCCTCCGACTCAAGGTATATTCGCAAGGCGGTGCGATGCCGCTGAGCGATATCGTTCCCGCACTCGAAAATTTTGGTTTCGACGTCCTGGAAGAATTGCCAACCACGCTTGGCGACGGCAATTACATCCACGATTTCAGGTTGGGGTTGCGCGGTGGTACGGCGAAGTCAGTCGCTGCTCGCGCCGCGATCCTCGAAAGCGCACTTAGTCAGGTGCTCGATGGCGAGGCTGAAAACGATGTTTTCAACCAGCTGGTGACCATCGCAGCGCTTGACCCGCAATCGGTGATCTGGCTGCGCGCATGGTATCGCTATTTGCGCCAGACCGGCGCCAATTACAGTATGGCCAATGTTGTTGTCGCGCTCGCCAAAAACGCGAGCATCACGCAAGCGATCGTTTCGCTGTTCGGGGCAATGCACAATCCGGCGACGGGTAGCGACCGTGAACGGCTCGCTGATAAATATATCAAAGCAATACTCGACGGACTGGCCAGTGTTTCAGCCATCGATGAAGATCGTATCCTGCGCCGTTTCATGGCGGTCGTACGCGCGACGCTGCGCACAAATGCATTTGTTCCCGCTGCCTCTGAAGCATTGGCGTTCAAGCTCGACAGCGCGAAGGTGCCAGGCCTCCCCGCCCCGCTGCCCTGGCGCGAGGTGTTCGTCTATTCGCCGCGCGTCGAAGGCATCCACTTGCGCGCTGGTCCGGTTGCACGTGGCGGCTTGCGCTGGTCCGACCGGCGCGACGATTTTCGCACCGAAGTGCTTGGCCTTATGAAAGCGCAGCGCGTCAAGAATGCGGTGATCGTGCCGACCGGAGCCAAGGGCGGTTTCTACCCCAAGCGCTTGCCCGACATGCGCGTGGACCGCGATGCGTGGTTTGCCGAAGGGACCGAAAGCTACAAGATTTTCATCCGCACCTTGCTCTCAGTCACCGACAACATCGTCGATGACAAGGTCGTCCACCCCGCCGATGTCGTCATCCACGACGGCCAAGACCCTTATTTCGTGGTTGCTGCTGACAAGGGCACCGCGACGTTTTCAGACACCGCCAACGCCATCGCGCTTGAGCGCAATTTCTGGCTGGGCGATGCCTTCGCAAGTGGTGGCTCGGTCGGTTACGACCACAAGGCGATGGGCATTACTGCCAAAGGCGGCTGGCTCTCGGTTCAGCGCCATTTCGCCGAAATGGGCATCGACGTGCAGAAAGAGCCGGTCACCGTCGCGGGCGTGGGCGATATGTCGGGTGACGTGTTCGGCAACGGTATGCTGCTCTCCAAGGCGCTCAAGGTCGTCGCCGCGTTCGACCACCGGCATATCTTTTTCGATCCCAGCCCCGATCCTGCGACAAGCTGGAAAGAGCGGCAACGGCTGTTCAACCTGCCGCGATCGAGCTGGCTCGATTATGATGCGAAACTCATCTCCAAAGGGGGCGGGGTTTTCGCGCGGAGTGAAAAAGTCATCAAGACTACACCTGAAATCAGAGCCTTGCTTGGCATACCGGACAAGGAAATTGAACCAGCAGCGTTGATGACGGCGATCCTGAAGGCACCCGTTCAACTCATGTGGTTCGGCGGCATCGGTACGTATATCAAGGACCGCAGCGAGAGCCATTTGGATGTCGGCGACCCCGGTAACGATGCCATCCGTGTCAACGGTGTTGATGTCCATGCACAAGTCATCGGCGAGGGCGCAAACCTTGGCGTCACGCAAGCGGGACGTATCGGCTTTGCCTTGCGCGGCGGGCGGATCAATACCGACTTTATCGACAACAGCGCAGGCGTCGATTGTTCGGATAATGAGGTCAACATCAAGATCGCGCTCAATGCCGAAATGCGTGCCGGGCGCCTGAAAGAAGCAGTCCGCAACGACCTGCTTGCCAGCATGACCGACGCAGTCGCGCATCTGGTGCTAGAAGATAACCGGATGCAGACGCTGGCGCTCTCCATCGCCGAAACCGGCGGCGCGGGTGATCTGCCTGCCTATGTGCGACTTATCGAAACCTTCGAAGGAACCGGCAGGCTCGACCGGGTGGTCGAAGGCTTGGCTCCGAACGAAGAACTGTTTCGCCGCGCCAGCGAAGGCAATGGCCTGACCCGCCCCGAACTTGCCGTGTTGCTCTCTACCGCAAAACTGGCGGCGCAGGACGGGGTGGAGGAAGCCCCGCTTGCCACCGACCCATCGATGGACGGCGAACTGCTCGCGGCTTTCCCTGAGGCGATGGTCAAGAAGCACAAAAACGCCATCCTCGCGCACCGGCTGCGCAAGGAAATCATCGCCACCAAGCTTGCCAATCGCATGATCAACCGGCTTGGTATGTTGCACCCGTTCGAACTGGCCGAAGAGGAAGGCTGCAGCCTCGGCGATGTCGCTGCGGCCTTTGCCATAGCCGAGCGCATTTATGATTTGCCGTCTCTATGGCACGCCATCGACACCGCGCAGATGCCCGAAGCGACGCGGCTGATGCTGTTCGGTCAGGCAGCGGTCGAAACTCGAGCGCAAATGGCGGATATCATCCGTAACGCCTCAGAGGGCCGCGACGTCGGCGCCGCAACCGCGATCTACACGCCGGTTCTGCACAAGCTGTCGGCCAATCTCGACAGCTTGCTTCCTGCTGATATTCGGCACCAGACCGAAAGCTTCGGCGCGCGTCTGACCGACAATGGCGCACCGCGCAAGATTGCCGACCGGCTGGTGCAGATGGCGCAACTCGACGGGGCGATTGGCCTTGCAGCTTTATCGTCCACCCAAAAAGGCGATGTTACCGCGCTAACCCAGGCATTCACTGCCGTCGGCGATGCGCTTGGCATCGGCTGGGCACAAGGCACAGCGATGCAAATGGACCCGCACGATCCGTGGGAGCGGCTGCTGGTCGCTGGCCTTGCGCGTGACTTCCAGGCAATGCGTCTCGATTTCCTCCGCCGCCGTGCCGCCAAAAAGCCGCTCGAAGACGCCCAAAGCTGGCTTGCCGACAACGCAGAGCGCGTTCAGGCTTTCAGGGCGATGGTCGATCGCGCGAAGCTCGCCGGAATGCCGACGCCGGCAATGCTGGCACAAATTGCCGGGCAGGCGAGGGTGTTGCTGGGGCGTTAGGACTTAGAAGCTATCAATCCCAGCGACACTGCCCTTGGTCGACGGGTTGGATGCATTTTGCTTTTTGGGCTTTTCAGCCTTTGGCTTGCGCGTCTCTTTGTTCGTTTTCTTCTGGCTCTTGGCCATATTCGTGCTCCTTGTGGTTTTGGAGCAAAGCTGCCGTCACTCTGCTGGTTCGGCGATTGCCTTTTTGTAAATGCTGTTCAGCGGATATTGGAACAGCTTCATTACCATCGGCTCGAAAAACTCCAGTGGCAAGCTGTCATATTCCGGGTCGAATGCGGGGCAGTCATATTTGTCGATGAATTCTTGCGTTTCGGCAAACCACTCATGCCCGCGAAATTGTTCGCGCATGTCGCGGTCGAGGCCGAGATGGTGAAAGAAATTATGCCCCTGGAAAATGCCGTGATGCTGCACGATCCAGTGTAGTTTTTCCGAGACGAACGGCTTCAGGATCGCCGCCGCAATGTCGGGATGGTTCGTTGCCCCCAGCGTGTCACCGATATCGTGGAGCAGCGCCATTACCACATAATCATCCTCGCGCCCGTCCCGGTGCGCGCGGGTCGCGGTTTGCAACGAATGCGCCAGTCGGTCGACCGCAAAGCCGCCGAAATCACCGTCGAGCAGCTTCAAATGCTCCAATATCCGCTTGCCGCCGTTCTGCGCAAAAGGGATATTGTGGCGCATGATGATCTGCCAATCTTCCCGTGTACTTTGCGCCATATCGTGGAAAGTGGCGCGGTCGTCCCGATGGTCCATGATCAAATCCTCTCACAAACATGCTAACCATCACTGCGAAGCGAAACAAGGGCTTCATGCAATCGTAAAATGCGGCTAGACCCCTTGCATGGCCGTTTTAGAGCTGACCGATAAACCCTTTTTTGCCGACAAAAACCGCGCATTCTGGAACCTGCACTCAGCGGGTTGGGCTGGTGCGGTTATTCTGCGAGCGGCGTCGGGCATCGCGCAGGGGCAGCCGGTCAGTTTCCTTGTTCCCATCCTGATTTCGGCGGTGACCGGCTATTCGATTACCCTCGTGCTGTCGGTCATCTACCGTTTCCTCATCGACCAACGACCATTCATTACCTGGAGCCTCACGTTCCTTGCCGTCTCGGTGGGGACCATCGGATATGCCTATATCGACGTCTGGGTGCTGCAGACGATCCGTGAGGGCGCTGACGAAACGCCTTTTGCGCAGTTATGGCTCGCCGCTATTTACATCAACTCGGTGCTGCTGGCGGCATGGTCTGCGCTCTATTACGCAATCAACTATTTCGTCCGCGCCGAGGAGCAGCAGGACCAGATGCTGCGGCTGGAAGCGCAGGCAACCAGCGCCCAGCTGACGATGCTGCGGTATCAGCTTAATCCGCATTTCCTGTTCAATACGCTGAACAGTATTTCGACGTTGGTGCTCCTGAAACAGACCGAGCAGGCCAATGCCATGCTGTCGCGGCTTTCGTCGTTTTTGCGCTTCACGCTGATTAACGAGGCGGCGGCGAAAGTACCGTTGACGCAGGAAATCGAAACGCTGAAGCTCTATCTCGATATTGAAAAAATGCGCTTTGAGGAGCGGTTACGCGCTTCTTTCCTAATAGAACCTGCTGTCGAGAATGCGCTTGTGCCGTCGCTGCTGCTCCAGCCGCTGGTTGAAAATGCCATCAAATATGCGGTGACGCCCAAAGAAGAAGGCGCGGATATTTCGGTCAGCGCTCAACTCGTCGGCCAAAGGGTTCGCATTACCGTATCGGACACCGGCCCGGGGTTGCAGCCGGGCTATCAAGACCACAGCCTGTCTACGGGCGTCGGCATGGCGAACACGCGCGAACGGCTATCGCAAGCCTATGGCGACGATCAGCGCTTTGAACATTATATAAAGCCAAGCGGGGGATTTGAGGTTTTGCTGGAACTACCCTATCAAAGCCGCATTATAGCAGTTGAAAACAATCAAGCGGGGGCAATATCACAAGGAATGATAACCGCATGAGCATCCGCACCATATTGGTCGACGACGAAAAACTGGCGATCCAAGGCCTCGAACTAAGCTTGCAGGCATTCGACGATATCGAAATCGTCGCCACCTGCCACAACGGGCGCGAGGCGATCCGCAAAATCAAGACGCTGAAACCCGACCTGGTCTTTCTCGACATCCAGATGCCCGGTTTCGATGGCTTTTCGGTCGTGCAGGGCATCATGGACATCGATCCGCCATTGTTCGTGTTTGTGACCGCTTATTCCGAACATGCCATCAAGGCGTTCGAGGCGCAGGCGATCGATTATCTGATGAAACCGGTCGAACCAGACCGGCTTGCCGATACGATGGAACGCGTGCGCGGGCGGCTCGCCGACAAGCGAACTTCGGATGAACTCGAACGTTTGCGCAACGTTATCAATGAAGTCGCGCCGAATGCTGCTGACAGTCTTGCATCGCTCGACGATGATGTGTCGACCTCGACTCGATTCGAAAAGCTCATCAACGTCAAGGATCGCGGCCAGATTTTCCGCGTGGACGTCGAAAGTATCGAGCGCATCGATGCTGCGGGCGATTATATGTGCATCTACACCGCCGACAATTCGCTGATCCTGCGCGAAACGATGAAGGATCTCGAAAAGCGCCTTGATCCGCGCACCTTCCAGCGAGTCCACCGCTCGACAATCGTCAACCTCGATCAGGTGCGTCAGGTGAAGCCGCATACCAACGGCGAATGCTTTCTGGTGCTCGAATTGGGCGCGCAGGTCAAGGTAAGCCGTTCGTATCGCGACGTGGTAGCCCGTTTCGTACATTAAAGGAGAGCAGGGATGGCCGAAGCCGATGCTTCACCCCGCATGAAGGCGAGCGACTTCCATCCCTATATCCTCGAAATTTTCGACGGATATGTGCACGGCAAGCTGACCAAGCGCGAGTTTATCCGCGAGGCGGGGAAATATGCGGCGGCGGGTATCACCGGCCTGATGATCCTGAACCAGCTTGCGCCCGATTATGCTCTGGCGCAGCAGGTCAAGGCCGATGATCCGGCGATTGTAACGTCGCAGGTGACGGTGCCAAGCCCTGAAGGTCATGGTTCGATCAACGGCCTCATGGCGATGCCTGCCAAGGCGAAGGGCAAGCTACCCGCCGTTCTGGTCATCCACGAAAATCGCGGGCTCAACCCCTATATCGAGGACGTGGTACGCCGCCTCGCGAAGGCAGGTTACAAGGCATTTGGCCCCGACGGATTGTCATCGGTCGGCGGCTATCCCGGCAATGACGAAAAAGGCCGCGAATTGCAGGCCAAGCTCGATCCTGCGAAATTGCTTGAGGATTTCTTCGCAAGCTTCGCCTTCCTGCGCGACCATAAGGACAGTACGGGCAAGGTTGGGGCAGTCGGTTTCTGCTACGGCGGCGGCGTGTGCAACGCGCTGGCGGTCGCCTATCCTGAAATGGCTGCGTCGGTACCTTATTATGGCCGCCAACCACGGGCCGAAGAAGTCCCTGCCATAAAGGCGCCGCTGCTCGTCCATTATGCCGAGGTCGATGAACGGATCAACGCCGGGGCGCTTCCCTACCAAGCGGCGCTAACCGCCAACCAGAAGCGCTTTCAAACGCATTTCTATCCCGGTACACAGCATGGTTTTCACAATGACAGCACCCCGCGATACGACAAGGTGGCTGCTGAACTTTCGTGGGCAAGGACGCTGGCGTTTTTCGGCGAAAGTTTGCGCTAGCGACGTTCGGAAAAGAACATCCGAAGAAGTTCTGCTGCTTCGTCAGCCGCGATTCCTGCGTAAAGCTCGGGCCTGTGATGGATCGTCGGCTGATCGAACAATCGGGGTCCATGCGCGACTGCGCCGCCCTTTGGGTCATCCGCACCGTAATAGACCCGGGCAATGCGGGCGTGGGCGATGGCACCAGCGCACATCGCGCAAGGCTCGAGCGTTACCCACAGGTCACAGCCCACTAGGCGGTCATTGCCTAGAAAAACCGCAGCCTCGCGCATTGCAATGATTTCGGCATGGGCGGTTGGGTCGTGGCTGGCGACGGGGCGGTTGGCACCCCTGCCGATGATCTGGCCATCCTTGACCACCAGCGCGCCGACCGGTACCTCGCCTGCCTTCGCGGACGCCCTTGCCAGCATAAGTGCTTCTTCCATCATTTCGCGGGCTTTGGTCAGCGGCATCCGGCTGCGCTAGCCTGTATCAGCGCTTTTGGCTACACGGCGGGTTGACGTTTTGCCCTTCGAAGGTTAGGGGCAGCGACTTTCGCGGGTCAGTGATTCCGCACACACTCATTTTTTACAGGATATACATCATGGCGCGCATCTGCGAACTCACTGGCAAGGGCCGTATGGTCGGCAACAATGTGAGCCACGCCAACAATAAGACAAAGCGCACGTTCCTGCCCAACCTGCAGAATGTGACCTTGCTGTCGGACGCCATGGAGCAAGGCTTCAAGTTCCGCGTCTCGACCCACGGTCTGCGCTCGGTCGAACATAATGGCGGTCTCGATAACTGGTTGCTGAAGACTTCGGACGAGAAGCTTTCGACCAATGCTCGCAAGGTGAAGAAAGAAATCGCCAAGAAGGTCAAGGCTGCGGCCTGATTTCTTCGCTACTTTCGTAGCGGTGAATTACAGAGATTCGAAACCGGGGGCGGCCACCGCCTCCGGTTTTTTCTTGGGCGCTTGTTCAGCAAGGCGGAATTTCATCAACAATGTGCGCTGGAAAATACTGAAATTATCATCGGATATCAGCCATATAATAATAGCATCACGGCGCTGGGTGACGGCAATCCCTTCCATATTGTCGATCAGCAACGGTGCAGCCAAAGTTGCGATCACGCGCCCGCTCACCGTCTTGCCTTTGCCGACGACGGCAGGGTCGACAAGCGCCAGTTTCGCCGCAAAACCATTGGGTAAACCCACCCGGCGGTTGAGGACCAGCAGCCGACCGTCAGGCAATTGCGCACCATCGGTTACGCGATAGCCTGCGGGCGGGCGATAGGTAAATTGCGCGATATCAGTCCCCGATTCTATGGGGTCGCCGGAGAACAGAAGAGCCCGATGCGTGTTATTTTCGAGGCTTTCGGCGACAACGATGAACCGGCCGTCGGTGAGCCGGATGATGCTTTCTGCCCCTTGGTTGCTTGGCCAGTCCTGCATCTCGCGCGGGCGCACGATGCCGGTCGAGCGTGCAAATGAACTCGAGAATCGCCGAATCGCGTGTTTCGCTTCGTAACTGACCCAGAACTGTCCGCTGTCGGGATCATAAGCGATACCTTCGCTGTCGCGGTCTTCATAATTTTTGGCAGCGCCTTGCGAATCGGGTAGCGGCGCGATGAATGGCCGGTCCGTGCGGTCGTCGCTGTTAAGGCCGAAACCGATCAACGTTCCAGCATCGCTGACGCCCACAAAACGGCCATCGGACAATGCGGCCAATGCAGAAAATCCGCCAAAGTCTTCATTGTTGCTGCGCAATTCCCATGCGTTCAGGAAAATAAGTTCGCCGACGCGGCGTGGGCCGGGATATGCAGGATCGAGCGGTAACGGCCTTAATGCGATGTTCTGGCTGGCGCTGGGATATATGGTCCTGACACCGCCGACGGTCAGGACCGCCAGCAGCAGAGCAGCAGAAAATCGCCTCCATCGGGGTTTCACTTGGATTTACGCCTGTTCATCTAAACCGCCCCAAACATGAACGATAAATAACGACGCATTCAGCATCGGGTCAATGACGTCGGGCCATAACAGCATCAACAGGAAATCAAACCGCCCAATTCCTTCTCCACCAGGAAAGGAAGGGCCAGAAGCAAGGAGTAAGATAATGACCAAGTTCAAAAACACCATCGGCGCACTTGTCCTTGCCGCAACGGCAGTGACCGGACTGACCGCAACACCTGCCATGGCTGGCGGACGTTATGATGATGGCTACAGCCGTTATGATCGCGGCGACCGCTATGACCGTGGTGATCGCTACGACCGTTATGACCGTCGCGAATATCGCCGTGGTGACCGTTATTACGGCAATAACTATCGTAACGACTACAACCGTTGCAGAAACAGCGGCACCGGCGGCACCATCATCGGTGCGGTAGCTGGCGGCTTGCTCGGTAACGAAGTCGCCCGTCGCGGTAACAAGACCGAAGGCAGCATCATTGGTGCAGCCGTAGGTGCCCTGGCGGGTCGTGCAATCGACAAGTCGGACAGCAACTGCCGCCGCTATCGCTAAATTTTAGACGGCTTTTGCCCGGCGGCGTCCCTGAACCTTCTCTGCCGCCGGGCAGAACCTTCTAAATCCCTTTCGGGGGTGGGCCGATGTTCGCAAGGACATCGGCCTTTTCGTTGCATCTGTAACTTGTTTGCGCGGCCAATATCCGGCAAAGCGCGGCCATGACCTTATCGCTCGATTCCGCCCGCGCCGCCGTTCCCCCCTTATATCGCAAATCCGAGCCTGAGGTGCTTGCGCCACTGGTCGTGGCCGCACAGGTTAGCGGCAGTGAACGGACAGCGATTGGCAAAAATGCGCGTGGCTTGCTCGCCGATCTGCGCGATGCGCAATCTGACGGCTGGGTGAATCAGTTCCTGCAGGAATATCGCCTCGGTACTGAGGAAGGCACTGCTCTGCTTTCGCTTGCCGAAGCCTTCCTGCGGGTGCCCGACCCCGAAACTGCCGACCTCCTGATCGCCGACAAGCTGACCGATGCCGACTGGCGGGGGCATAAGGGGCAGTCGTCGAGCCTGTTGGTTAACAGCGCGACATGGGGGCTCGTGCTGGGCAAGGCGGTGCTAGGCGACAGCGAAAGCAGCCTGAAGCGCCTGATATCGCGCGCCGGCGAACCGTTCGTTCGGCAGGCGGTGGGCGCGGCGATGCGGCTGATGGGGCAGGTTTTCGTGATGGGCCGCAATATTGACGAAGCCATCAAGCGAATGGAATCGAAGGACAATCGCGGCTTTACCGCAAGCTTCGACATGCTGGGCGAAGCAGCGCGCACGAAGGCGGACGCCGAACGTTACTTCCAAGCCTATGTCGGAGCGATCGCCGCCGTCGGTAAAAAGGCGGATCGTGGTCATAGCGTTTCGGTCAAGTTGTCGGCGCTCCACCCGCGTTACGAAACGGCGCAAGCCGCCCGATGCGTACCCGAGTTGGCTGAAATGCTCCGCGAACTGGCGCGCTCGGCTGCATCGCTAGGCGTGCAACTGACGGTCGATGCGGAGGAAGCGGCAAGGCTGGAAATGAGTTTCGACATAATCGAAGCCGTTGCGCGCGATTCCGCTCTCGGTGGCTGGGATGGCCTCGGCATGGCCGTCCAGGCCTATTCAAAGCGTGCGCGGCCCACGATTGCCTGGGTCAACGCACTTGGCGCATCGACCAACCGCATCATGCAGGTCCGGTTGGTCAAGGGCGCTTATTGGGACAGCGAGATTAAGCACGCGCAGGAACGCGGCCTTTCCGACTTCCCGTTGTTCACCCGCAAGCCCGCGACCGATGTTTCCTATCTCGCGTGCGCAAAGGATATGTTCGCCGCAAAGAATATTCGTCCCGCCTTTGCCAGCCACAACGCCCTTACAGTGGCAACGATCCTTGAATGGGCAGGCGACAGCCGCGATTTCGAATTCCAGCGCTTGCATGGGATGGGTGAAGGGTTGTTCGAACGGCTTGTGCGCAAGGAAGGCTATCATTGCCGCACCTATGCGCCCGTCGGTGGTCACCGTGACCTTTTGGCCTATCTGGTGCGACGGTTGCTGGAAAATGGCGCTAATTCCAGTTTCGTGCATCAGCTTGCGGACCAATCGGTCAGCGAAGACGAGCTACTCGCTGACCCGGTCGACAAGGTCATGGCGGTCGGCGGGATGGGGCATCCGGCGATTGCCTTGCCTGCCGACCTGTTCCAGCCCGAGCGCGCCAATAGCAACGGGATGGATCTGGACGATGTGGCGGTTCTGGCGGACATCGCCTCTTTTATCGCTCGTCACCCCCGCGAAGGCGGGGGCCCATCTCCGAAACTTACAGCATATCCGAAAGGTCAGGGGATGGGTTCCCGCCTACGCGGGAATGACGAGGTTGGGGTAGATAAAGCAGTCACAACCGCATTGTCGGCTTATCCAGATTGGTCGCGGACTCCGCTTGAAGAACGCGCCGATTGCCTCGACCGTCTGGCAGATTTGCTTGAAGAACACCGCAGCCAGCTCATGGCAATTGCGGTTCAAGAGGCCAAGAAAACCATCCCCGACGCTCTCGCAGAGGTCCGCGAGGCCATCGATTTCTGCCGCTATTACGCCGCGCGCGGACGCTCCGACCTGTCGCCGGTCGAACTGCCCGGCCCCACCGGCGAACGCAACGTCCTGCGCCACGAAGGGCGCGGCGTGTGGGTTGCGATTGCGCCGTGGAATTTCCCGCTCGCGATCTTTCCTGGGACAAGTTGCGGCGGCTTTGGTTGCAGGCAACACGGTTGTGGCAAAGCCCGCGCCGCAGACACCCGCCATCGGCGCCTTTGCGGTTGAACTGGCGCACAGAGCGGGCGTTCCAAAAGCCGCGCTGCAACTGGTCGTCGGCGGCGGCGAAGTCGGAGCGGCGCTAACCGAGGATGTCCGCATCGCGGGTGTAGTCTTCACCGGATCGGTGCCAACTGCCAAAGCCATCGCGCGCAGCCTGCTTGCCGACGACGCCCGCCCGCTAGTGCCACTCATTGCCGAAACCGGCGGTCTGAACGCAATGATCGTCGATTCGACGGCGTTGTCGGAACAGGTCGTGCGCGACGTCATCGTTTCGGGCTTCCAGTCGGCGGGGCAGCGCTGCTCGGCATTGCGGTTGCTGCTGCTGCAGGAGGATATCGCCGAACATACGCTCGAAATGCTCAGCGGCGCGATGGATACGCTGAATGTCGGCGACCCCGCCGATCCAGCGACCGATATCGGCCCCGTCATCGACCAGACATCCTACGACAAACTAATGGCGTATCGCGACAGCGTAAAAGACCGCATCGTTCACAGCATCCCAGTCCCGACCAAGGGCCTGTTCGTACCGCCCACCGTCATCCGCATCGATAATCTGGATCAGCTCAATACCGAATGGTTCGGACCATTGGTGCATGTGGCAACATGGAAAGCAGGAACACTTGAGGATACCGTCCACCGCGTCAACGCCAAGGGCTTCGGCCTCACCATGGGCCTGCACAGCCGCATCGCCCGTAGCAGCGAGGCGGTCGAGAACCTCGCCCGCGTCGGTAATCTCTATGTCAATCGCTCGATGATCGGCGCGGTAGTCGGCAGCCAGCCGTTCGGCGGCGAAGGCCTGTCCGGAACTGGCCCGAAAGCAGGCGGCCCGCATTATCTTTACCGCTTCTGCGCCGAACGCACGACAAGCACCGACACGACGAGCGCTGGCGGCAATGCTTCGTTGTTGTCGCTGGAGGACTAAATCAGTGAATGGTGCCAAGCGTCGTCTCAACGCTTAGCATGATGATCAGCCGCTCGATCTGGCGCCAGCGACAGAAATTGAGGTGATTGCCGACGTTGCGGCTGGCCTCGGCCCGGTCGGCCGCCTCCAGCCCTGCCGCTTTGCCGAATTGGTCGATCAAAGCTTCGGCTTGGGCGACATCTTTCGGTTCGACATAGAGCGGCAAGTACATAGACGGAGGCGGCTTTCCTGTTGTTCTTCGGGTGGCAGACAGACCCGGGTGAATATTGGCCTGTCTGCAAGCGCGCTTTACCATTTGGGGTGTCGCTGTTCCGTCAAGGCAATTGGTTAGCACGAATTAAGCATGATGTTGGCGCTTGCTAGGGGCTTGGTATCGGTGGCAAAGGGCAGGCATGTCAGGAACTGAAAACAGCAGACCGCGTTTAGCTGGCGGTATCTTTGTGGCGCTTGGGCTTTTGCTCGGAGCAATGGGCGGTATCGTGCTAGGCCAGCCATCATTGGGAATGGTAGCCGGACTTGGGATCGGCAGCGCGATTGCGCTGGTGATCTGGTTCGTTGATCGCAAACGCGCCTGAGAGGTCATAATATGTGGAAGCATGTTCGTAACATAACGCTGATTTTCATCGCGCTTGCCGCGATCGGCGTCTGGTTCATGACTCGCCCTGATGCGGCGCGGCTGACCGACGCGCAACTCACCGGGCCAATGCCCGAACTCACCGAGCCGCGTCCGCAAACCTTCCCGACGATCAAAGTCGCCGATGTCGACCGCTGGAAAGCAGGCGAAGCACCTGTTGCTGCGCCGGGACTGGTTGTCGAGCGCTTTGCCGAAGGCCTCGATCATCCGCGCAATGTCTATGCCTTGCCCAATGGCGACGTTTTGGTCGCTGAAAGCAATTCGCCGCCCAAGGAAGGCGGCGGCATCGAAGGCATGGTCGCCCGCTGGCTGATGGGCAAGGCAGGGGCAGGGGTGCCGTCGGCAAACCGAATCAGTTTGCTGCGCGATGCCGATGGCGATGGTAAAGCCGAAGTGAAGACGCCATTCATCACGGGCCTGAATTCCCCGTTCGGCATGGTATTGGTCGGCGACCGGCTGTTCGTGGCCAACACCGACGCGCTCTATTCCTTCCCGTATAAGGAAGGCGACACGAAGATTTCTGCCGAGGGCAAGATGCACACGCGTCTCAATGCGAAGGCCCCAAACAATCATTGGACGCGCAATCTGGCGGCTTCACCCGACGGGAAGAAAATCTACATTTCGGTCGGATCGAACAGCAATATCGGCGAAAATGGCATGGAGAACGAAAATGGCCGCGCCATGGTGTTCGAATATGACATCGCCAAGGACGTCAAAGATTCCCTACGCCACCGGTCTGCGCAATCCGGTCGGTCTCGACTGGGACAATCAGGGACGGCTTTGGACGGTGGTCAATGAACGCGACATGCTCGGCTCGGACCTTGTCCCCGACTATCTCGCGCTGGTGGAATTCGGCGCCGATTATGGCTGGCCGCAGCATTATTGGGGTGGCTTTACCGACGCCCGCGTCTCGCCGCCCAAGCCAGAAAAGCGCGAATATGAACGGCGGCCCGATTATGCTTTGGGCGCTCATGCTGCGCCGCTGGGGCTGGTGTTTGGGTATAAGGCAAAGCTGGGCGCTTCGCTTACCAATGGTGCGTTTGTTGCACGCCACGGTTCATGGAATCGCAAGCCTGCGTCGGGCTATGATGTGATGTTCGTGCCATTCCCCAACGGCGAACCTGCGGGCAAGCCGGTCAAGGTCCTTACCGGGTTTCTGGACAAGGCAGGCAATGCGCAAGGCCGTCCGACGATGGTCACGGTGGCGAAGGATGGTTCTTTGCTGGTCAGCGATGATGTCGGCAACATCATCTGGCGGGTGCGCGCAAAAACTTAAATCTTGCGCCCAGCGCGGCCTGCCAGTTCGATGGTGTAGTGCCAAGCCACACGGCCTGAACGACCGCCCCGGCCATGCGCGAAAGCAAGCGCATCGGCCTCGTCCCAATCGAGGTCGAAATGACCCGCATAAGCGCCGACCATCGAAAGATATGCTTCCTGATCAGGATATTGGAAGCCTAGCTTCAGACCGAATCTGTCGGCCAATGCTAAGCTATCGTCCATGCTATCGCGAACATTCAGAGGATCGTCCTGCTCGCTAGCAGTTCGTTCGACAATGTTCCGCCGGTTAGACGTGACGTAGAGCCGGACATTGTTGGGCCTCGCTTCGACCCCGCCTTCGAGCAAGGAGCGAAGCAACCGTGCGCCCTCGTCATTCTGCTCGAAGGAAATATCGTCGACAAACAGGATATAGCGGCGGCCCGACGCGGCCAGTTCTTCGAACAGCTTTGGCAGGCTGTTCACATGCCCCGCGCCAGCCTCAACCAAAGCGATGAAAAAGCCCTCATCCTGCAAGGCGCCGACCACCGATTTGACCAGCGCCGATTTGCCCATTCCCCGCGCGCCCCACAGCAGCACATCATGGGCTGCGGCCCCTGCGGCATGGCGGCGGCTGTTTTCGATGAGGTCTGTTTTCTGCCGGTCGACGCCAACGATCAGATCGGTCGGGAGCGGTCTGAACTCTTGAACCGCAGCGAGCGTCTTGCCATTCCAGTGATAGGCCGCGAACGACGACAGATCGATTGGTGGCGCAGGCGGCGGCGAGAGCCGCTCGAGCGCTTCGGCGATGCGTTTGAGTGTGTTGTCGTTCAAGCGGCGAGCCCCTCGGCATTAAGCGCGTAGAGCAATTCGGAACCGGCCACCGCGGTTCCTCTCAATGCCAATGCTTCGGGCACCATGATCTCAAGATAATAGCGACAGGCTACCATCTTGGCCTTCAGAAACGCGTTGCTGCCATCGGCGGCCAATTCGGCATCGGCTGCGCGCAATTGCTTGAGCATCAGCCAGCCAGATGTCGCGACTGCCATCATCGTCGTGTAGGCATAGCTTCCCGCGAGCCGGTCATCGACGCTGGCACCCAGCATATATTCGGTGACCTCGCTGCATGCGCCGGTCAGCGAGGCAAGGCCCGGCTGGTCGCCCGCATCCGAAGCAATCGCCTGTAAATGACGCCTGATAACCTCGCCGCCTTCCATGCCGAGTTTCCGCCCGACTAGGTCCGCGGCCTGAATGCCGTTGGTGCCTTCGTAGATCGCGGCGATACGGATATCGCGATAATATTGCGCCGCACCGGTTTCCTCGATGAAGCCCATGCCGCCGTGGACCTGAATACCGAGCGAGGCGATCTCGCTACCCATATCGGTGCCGTACGTTTTGGCGAGCGGGGTCAGCAGATCGACCATTTCGCGCGCACCGGGTTCACCCAATGCCGCGCGGTCAACAAAGCCCGATGCGTAATACAGCAACGCGCGGATTGCCTGCGTCCCCGCCTTCATCCGTAACAGCATCCGCCGCACATCGGGGTGCTCGATAATCGCGACAGGGTCGCGCGAAGGGCCACCAGCCTTGGCCGACTGCACGCGTTCGCTGGCAAACGAGATCGCCTTTTGTGTCGCGCCCTCGGCAATCTGCACGCCTTGCAGTCCGACATTCAGCCGCGCGTTATTCATCATCGTGAACATCGCGCGCATCCCGCCAAATTCGGGCCCGATCAGCTCGCCGACACAATCGCTTTCCTCGCCAAACTCCAAAACGCAGGTTGGCGATGCGTTAATACCCATCTTATGTTCTATCGATATAACTCTGATATCATTGGCTTTACCTAAAGCGCCATCCGCCTCAAGCCGATATTTGGGCACGAGAAACAGCGAAATGCCCTTTGTCCCTGAAGGTGCATCGGGGGTGCGGGCGAGGACGAGGTGAACGATGTTCCCTGCCATGTCGTGATCGCCAAAGCTGATATAAATCTTTGTGCCCTTGATCTGATATGTCCCATCGCCACGAGGCATTGCAGTGGCCCTCAGCGCGCCAACGTCTGACCCAGCCTGCGGCTCGGTCAGGTTCATCGTCCCGGTCCATTCACCGGTTGATAGTCTGGGCAGGAAGGTTGCCTTTTGCGCGTCAGACCCATGATGGTTGATCGCCTCAATCGCGCCAACCGACAAAATGGGGCACAAAGCAAACGCCATATTTGCCGCACCGAGCGAATCGAGCGCGGTGGTCGCCAGCGAAAAGGGAAGGCCTTGTCCGCCGAAGTCTGCGGGCGCATTGATCGAGCCCCAGCCGTTTTCGACATAGGCTTTATATGCGGCCACGAAGCCTTCGGGCATCACCACCTTGCCATCAATCAGCCGCGCGCCAACGGTGTCGCCGATCCGGTTCAGCGGCGTGAACTCGGCTGCTGCAAATTCGCCAATGCCTTCGACAATGGCTTGCACCATATCAGGCGTCGCATCGGCGAAACGGTCATGTTCGGCGAGCGCGTCGATGCCAGTGATATGCTTCAAAACGAACAATTGCTCGGCAACGGGTGCGGTAAAGGCCATGGGTCGTAAAAAATCCTGTGAAAGCGGGTTCAGGGTCGCGTATAGCCACGAATGATGTTTGGCTCAAATACGTTAGGTGAAGGCTGGGTGCTACCCGCCGACGATGCTGCAATCGCCGCCGCCGTCGATCTGCTGCGCGGCGGTCAGATTGTCGCGATTCCAACCGAAACGGTCTATGGCCTCGCCTCCGATGCGAGCAGGGCTGATGCTGTCGCAAAAATCTATGCCGCCAAGGGCCGTCCGGATTTCAACCCGCTGATTGTGCATGTGCATGACAAGGGGGCTGCTGATCAACTGGCCGTTTTTGATGATCTCGCGGATCGATTGGCTGCTGCGTTTTGGCCGGGCGCGTTAACTTTGGTGCTGCCGCTACGCGAAGATGCGCCTGTCGCAAAGGCTGTCACCGCCGGTTTGCCGACCATTGCCATTCGTTGCCCAGCGCATCCCGTGATGCAGGCGGTTCTGGCACGTAGCGGCCTGAACCTTGCGGCTCCGTCTGCAAACACAAGTGGCGGGATCAGCCCCACCCGCGCCGAGCATGTTCTTGCCAGTCTTGGACAAGCGGTGCCGCTGATCCTTGATGGCGGTCCGTGCGCAGATGGCCTTGAATCGACTATCGTCGCGGTCCGAGGCAATAGTTGGCAGATTTTGCGACCCGGTCCGGTGACCGAGGGCCAAATTGCGCACGTCGCGGGTTCTGCGCCTGTTGCGAGCGAAAGCACAACAATCGAAGCGCCCGGGCAGCTTGCAAGCCATTATGCTCCGAAAAAACCACTGCGGTTGAATGCCCGCACAGGAGCGGCGGGCGAATATCTGATTGGATTTGGACCCTTGGAAGGTGACGATAACCTGTCGGCCTCGTCCAATTTGGCGCAAGCCGCCGCTAATCTTTTCGATGCCTTGCACCGTGCCGATGCTAGCAACGACCGCTCCATTGCCGTAGCGCCTATTCCGAACGAAGGCATTGGGGTGGCTGTCAACGACCGTCTGGCAAGGGCTGCTGCCCGGTGAGGTGGATTGTGGCGGTGGCGATGTTAATGGCTTGCGGCGCAGCATATGCTGCGCCTGCGCCCGAGCAATTGGCCGCCTATCGCGCGCTGGTGGCGCAGGACTTGCGTCTGGCGACCGTCGGGCACCGTCTGGCGTCGGCAAATTCGCCATTTTGCCAGAGACGCGAACGCAATCCGGGGTGGGTACTGCACGATGAAAAGCAATATCCGGCTCGCGAGATAGCACGTGCGGCATTCAGCCTGCGTCACCCCGTTGCAATATCGTCAGTCGTTGCCGGTGGCGAGGCTGAACGGCTAGGGATAAAGGCAGGGGACGGCTTGGTCGCGATCAATGGCACCGTCCTGAACATTCACACCGAAATCCAGCATAAGCAAAGCGCCGAGCGGATTGAAAATATCGAAAAAGGAGTGCGGCGGGCGCTTGAAATTGGTGGTCCAGTCGGGGTTACGCTACAAACCGCCGACGGTCGAACAACAATCGCCTTGAACCCGCCAGAAACCTGCAAGTCTCGGTTCTGGGTCGATGCCAGTTCCAAACTTGATGCAGGAGCAGATGGCGAGGGCGTCAGAATTACCGAAGGTCTGATGGCGTTTGTCGGGGCAGACAATGACGAGCTTGCCGCGGTGGTGGCGCATGAGCTGGCGCACAATCTGCTCGGTCACCGCGAACGACTAATAAAGGCCAAGCGCCGGAAAAGAGAAATACTGGCGACCGAGATCGAGGCGGACCAGCTTTCGGTTTGGCTGATGGCGAATGCGGGTTACGATCCGGCGGGTGCGCTTCGTTTTGCCGAACATTATGGTCGAAAGACGGGCTTGGGCATATTTTCCGATGGAACGCATTTGCGCTGGAAAAACCGCCGGAAACTGATGCAGTCGGAAATCGACCTGATGGCGCAAACGCAAAAGCAAAACGGATTGCTTCCGCCTCCGCTGTTGATCGGTGGTTAATGTGTCACGCACCACGAAAAATTAGGTTGCATATCAGGATGCTATTTCATCCGGTCCCGCTTTGCCCTATCACCCAATGGAGAGCGGTGCAGGGGAGGCAAATTTGCCCATAAAAGACAAAATCTTGGTCGGGTTGCTGCCGCTCGTGCTGCTTGCCGCGTGCGGCGAAGGAAAAGTCGCCACCAAAACGCCCTCCGACGAGATTCATCCCGTGCAAGTGGTGACCGTCCAGCAGGAAAATCTGCAACGCACGATCAATGCCGTGGGCACTGTCCGTTATCTCCGCGAAACACCATTGGGCTTTACCACCGCAGGCAAAGTCGCGACCGTCGGGTTTGAGGAAGGCGACTTTGTTAAACGCGGCGCATTGCTCGCGGCGTTGGATAGCACGACGGTCGGCGCGGATGTCAGTGTCGCAACCGCCGAGCGCAACCGCGCGCGCGCCGAATTCGACCGGATGCGTTCGCTATTCGCCGATGGCTGGGTCACCAAGGCACGTTACGAGGCCGCTGAAGCCGCCGTCATTGCCGCCGATGCCCGCGTGCGCCAGGCCGGGTTCGCCAGCGGCACAGCGCAGCTTTATGCGCCATCAAGCGGCGTCATTCTCTCTCGCAATGTACAACCTGGGCAGGTGATTGCCGCTGGAACTCCAGCGTTGATACTGGGCGAAGGCGATGACGGCTTCGTCTTCCGCGTGCCGATTGTCGACCGCGACGCTTCAAAGCTTCGGGTCGGCATGGCGGCGGAGATATCGATTGAATCGCTAAGTGGTGCTCCGATAACCGCCACTGTGTCAGAAATCGACGGCCGCGCCAATGAAGCAACCGGTGCGTTTTCGGTGCAGTTCCGTCTGGCTAACCGGCCGCAGCTGCGCTCAGGGCAAATCGGGACGGCGACGATCAGGTTGCCTGCATCGGACAGCGGGGGCACGTTGCAAATCCCGGCCAGTGCCTTGTTCGGGGTGCGCACAGGCGAAGGGCTGGTTTATGTCGTCGATGGCAAAAGCCGTGTCGAAACTCGCAATGTTGCCATCGAGCGGGTGACCGATGATTTTGTAATTGTCACAGGCGGTATCAAACCCGGCGATACGATTGTGACCTCCGGCATTGAAAAATTGCGGACCGGTTCCAAGGTTCGCGCCATCAAAGCGCCCGGTTAGAACATGCATATAGCCGAGGTCGCAATCCGCAGGTGGCAGCTTACGCTAGTGCTGTTTGTGTTGCTCTGCGCACTCGGCTTTTCGGCGTTCCAGAATGTGCCGCGAGCCGTCGATCCGCATTTTTCGATGCCCGTTGTGTCGATTGTCGCATCACAGCCCGGGGCGGATGCTGCGGAAATCGAGCAGACCATTACAAAACCCGTCGAGGAACTCCTGCAGGGGCTGGAAGACGTGCAGAATGTCGCCTCGACCAGCAGCGACGGCAACGCTGTTATCCGCGCCGAATTCGACTGGTCGGGCGATCCTGACCAGTATTTCAACGATGCCGTTCGCGAAGTTACCGCGATCCGCAGCCAACTGCCTGCCGATCTGCAGCGCCTGACTTTTGAAAAAATCCGCACGACGAACACTTCCATTCTGCAAATCGCGCTGCTTAGCGATACCGCGAGCTGGTACAGACTAGAAAAATATGCCCGCGATATCAGCGAGGCGTTGGGCCGTTACGGTGACGTACGGCAGTCCGACATTTACGGGCTGCCGCAACCCGAAATAAGCGTGGCTATCGATGCGGGCAGGCTGGCAGCGTTGCGTGTACCTGCAAGTTTGGTCGCCGACGCGATCCGCATCGGCGGCGCAGATGTGCCTGCCGGTGCGGTAACAAGTGGTGCGCGACGCTTCAATGTCGAGGCGGGCGGGGCTTTTCGCGATCTCGGCAAAATCCGTAACCTGCCCTTGCGCACCAATGATGGCACGATCCTGCGGGTCGGTGATGTTGCCGAGATAAAATATGGCGCTGCCGAACAGCGTGTGAAGCTGAGCCATGACGGAAAGCGCGCAATCTGGATCACGGCAAACCAGAAACTCGGAACCGATGCGACCAAGCTGCGCAACTTGCTCGTGAAGGAGTTGGAGGCGCAGAAACGGCTGCTCCCGCCCGATATCACAGCAGTCGTGCAGTTTGACCAGAGCAAGGACATTACGAAGCGGCTGCGCGAACTCGCACGCGATTTCGGCATAGCGCTGTTTTTGGTTCTGTTCACGCTGTTGCCGCTTGGCTGGCGGGCGTCGGTGATCGTGATGATTTCGATCCCGCTGTCGATAGCGTCCGGCTTGCTGGCGGTGTCTGCGATGGGCTTCAACATGAGCCAGCTCGTTGTGGCAGGCTTCATCCTTTCGCTTGGCTTGCTAGTTGACGATTCCATCGTGGTTGTCGAAAATATCGCTCGCCATCTGCGCATGAAAAAAAGCCGCGACCAAGCGGCTGTCGATGGCACACGCGAAATCACGATGGCGGTGATGGGCTCGACCGGGGTGCTGGTATTCGCCTTCTTTCCACTGTTCTTCCTGCCCGAAGGTGCGGGCAAATATATACAGAGCTTTATTGCGACGATCGTCGCCACGATTTCTGCGTCGATGATCGTTTCGCTGACCATTGTGCCGTTCCTGGCCAGCAGGATATTGAGCCGCGACGAGCATGAAGGCGGCAATGCGCTGCTTCGCTGGATGATGGACAAGATCAATCGCTTCTACCATCCGATGCTGCACTGGGCGCTTGACCGACCGCGCCGTTCGGTATGGGGTGCATTAGCTGTCACCTGTGCGGCCTTCGCGCTGGTCCCATCATTGGGTTTCAGCCTGTTTCCCAACGCTGACACCTCCTATTTTCGGGTCACCGTCGAGGCTGAACAGGGAGCCAGCATTTCCGAAACCGGGCGAATTGTGCAGCAGGTTTCGCAGGTGCTGAAAACCGAACCCGCGATCAAGGTCCGGGCGGAAAATGTCGGTGCCTATAATCCGCCCGTATTCTACAATGTGTTCCAACGCGGCGAGAACCCGACGCACGGCGAAGTCCTGGCAATCATGGACGAATGGAAAGGCGCCGAAAGCCGCGATATGGTCGGACGCCTGCGCGCGAAGCTCGACCGGATACCCGGTGCGCGGATCAAGCTGGTGCTGTTCCAGAACGGCGCGCCGATCAACGCGCCCGTTGAATTCCGCGTCTATGGACCTGACCAGAACGAACTCCGCAACCTTGCGGCCAAAATGGAAGAGGCGCTGCGCGATACGCCGGGAACGCGCGACATCAACAATCCAGTGGCGTTCGACCGTGTCGATCTCGACGTGCGTGTCGACGACGCGAAGGCTGCATTACTCGATGTCCCCGCCGGTGCGCCGCGCCGTGCTATCCGGCTGGCGCTGAGCGGAGAGCGCGCAGGCACGTTCCGCGATGTCGAGGGAGACAGCTATCCAGTGGTTGTGCGATTGCCACTGGCCGACACGCAGCCGATCTCCGCGCTCGAATCCATTTATGTCTCGAACCGCAGCGGACAGGCGGTACAATTGGCCGAAATCAGCAACCCGACGCTCGAATCAACTCCAGCCGCCATCTATCGCTACAATCTGGAACGCAACGTCAGCGTAACTGCGCAAATATCGAAAGGCGCGGTATCGACGGTCAACGCCGATGCCCAGGCACGAATGGACAAGATCCCGCTCAAGCCTGGCTATTCCATCGAACTCGGCGGCGAGGCAGAGAAGATCAGGGACACATTCGCAGGACTTGGTCCCATTGTCTTGATCGCGATGTTCAGCATTTTCGCCATTCTTGTTGCCGAATTCGGTCGCTTTAAGGAGGCCTTGGTGGTCGCAGGTGTGATTCCGCTCGGCACCTTCGGCGGACTTATTGCCGTCCTTGTCACCGGTAACAGTTTATCGTTCCTCGCGGTCATCGGGTTTATCGCGCTGGTCGGCATAGAGATTAAAAACTCGATTCTGCTGGTCGATTTTACCAGTCAGCTCCGCGACCGTGGGCTGGGTTTGCGCGAAGCCATCGAGCAGGCGGGTGAAGTTCGCTTCCTGCCAGTGTTGCTGACATCGATTACCGCAATCGGCGGGCTGATGCCGCTCGCTTTGTTTGGTGGCAGCCTTTACGGACCGCTGGCGATTGTGCTGATCGGGGGGTTGATTTCGTCGACCCTGCTATCACGTATAGTCACGCCGGCGATGTACTTGCTGGTGGTACGCGGCGACGAAGCGAAAAAGACCGGGTCGCCAAATGACGAACAAGGACTCTCCCATGCCACATGAAGAAGCGATTTTTGCAGGCGGTTGTTTTTGGTGCACCGACGCGGTGTTCGGGCAATTGAGAGGCGTAAGCAGCGTCGAGAGCGGCTATATTGGCGGCGCGGTGGTAAACCCGGACTATAAAAGCGTGTGCAGCGGCAGTACTGGCCATGCCGAAGCCATTAAGATTGGGTTTGATCCGGAAGTCATCAGCTATGCCGATTTGCTTGATATCCATTTTGCAACGCATGACCCGACGCAATTGAACAGGCAGGGCAACGACATCGGCACCCAATATCGATCGGCGATTTTCCCGCTTAACGATGACCAGCGCGCCGAGGCTCAGGCCGGTATCGAACGCGCCGCAGCAGACTGGCCCGCACCGATTGTCACCAGCATTGAAGGGCCTGCGACATGGTATCCGGCAGAGGATTATCATCAGGAATATTGGGAAGGCGAAGGCCAGCGCAACCCTTATTGCCTCGCCGTTATTCCGCCCAAGCTGGCGAAGTTGAAAAAGGGATTTGCCGAACGTCTGGCTTGACGAAGTCATAGACAATTAACCATGTTCGGCTAATCCTGAGGCATGACGCACAAACGCATTCGCAAGGCCGTATTCCCTGTTGCCGGGCTCGGAACCCGCTTCCTGCCTGCCACCAAAGCCATTCCGAAAGAGATGCTGCCCATCGTCGACCGTCCGCTGATCCAATATGCGGTCGACGAAGCGCGCGAAGCAGGCATCGAACAGATGATTTTCGTCACTGGCCGCGGCAAAAGTGCGATCGAAGACCATTTCGACATTGCCTACGAGCTTGAGAAAACCATGTCCGAGCGCGGCAAGGATTTGTCCGTGCTAGAACCAACGCGCCTTGGTCCAGGCAACTGCGCCTATGTGCGCCAGCAGGAGCCTTTAGGGCTGGGCCATGCAATCTGGTGCGCGCGCGATATTGTCGGCGATGAACCGTTTGCGATTTTCCTGCCCGATGAATTCATGCACGGCTCGCCCGGATGCATGAAACAGATGGTCGATGCCTATCACCGCCTCGGCGGCAACATAATCAGCGTGCTCGAAGTGCCGCATGACAAGGTGTCGAACTACGGCGTGATTTCGCCTGGCGAAAGCGATGGTGCCGTCACTGAAGTTCGTGGGCTGGTGGAAAAGCCGAAAGCAAAGGACGCGCCTTCGAACCTGATCATATCAGGCCGCTACATCTTGCAGCCAGAGGTCATGCGCGTGCTCGAAAATCAGGAAAAGGGCGCGGGTGGTGAAATCCAGCTAACCGATGCCATGGCACAGATGATCGGGCAGCAGCCGTTCCATGCCGTAACCTTCGATGGCAAGCGTTATGACTGCGGCTCTAAGGTCGGCTATATCGAGGCCAATCTGGCGATTGCCTTGGAGAGACCAGAGCTGGCCGATGAGGTGCGTGCAATAGCGATTGAACTGCTGAAATAGCTTGTAACTTGTTAAGCTTGGACTCATCATTTCGGGCTTATTTGCGACGTCATTATTTAGGTCTGGAGTAAAACATGCGTGTGATCGTCTCCGCTGCGGCGTTATTGCTTTTACAGGGCTGCGTTGCCTCTGTGGTGGGCGAGGTTATCACCGCGCCGGTCAAAATTGTTTCGAAAACCGCAGATGTGCTCACCACCAGCCAGTCAGAATCCGATGAAAAGCGCGGACGGGAATTGCGCAAGCGCGAGGAAGCGCTGGGCAAGCTGGCGCGTCAACGCGACAAGGCACGCGAAAAATGTGAAGACGGCGATGCGGATGCTTGTGCCAAAGCGTCCGAACTCGCAGAGCGGATAGAGGCCGAACAGGATCGGCCTATTTAAGCTGCTCCAGTCGGCAAAGTGGCAACCCAAATCGACAAACGACTGATTTTGGCGAAGCTTTGCAGTTCGTCGAACGCGCCGCGCGTTGGTCGAACGCCGATACCATCCCGTTGTTTACGTCTGTAGTCGCAATGCCTGTGGACTGAAGCGTAACCTGCAGGGGTCCAAGGGAGGTTCGATGTTTTCTTTTCGTCGCCATGCTGCGTTGATGTTCGCCGGGGCGGCGAGCGTCGCACTTTCTCCAGCGCTGCACGCGCAAAACGCAAACGCACTGGCGGTCGAAGCAAGCGGCAAGCGCCAGTTCCGTGCCGATTTCTTTGTGACCTATGCGCCCGTGACCGCGCTCGACATGGTGCGGCGTATTCCGGGCTTTTCAATAGCCGAGGGCGAGGGAAGGCGCGGGTTCGGCGAAAATGCCGGAAATGTACTGATCGACGGCGACCGGCCCTCATCGAAATCGGACGATATTTTCACCATATTGTCGCGCATCCCCGCCAGCGAAGTCGATTACATCGAACTCACCGAACAAGCCGGGGCTGACGCCGAAACGCAAGGGCAGGGGCAAGTGGTCAATGTTGTGCGAAAAATATCCGCAAAGGTCAGCGGTACCTATGAAGGCCGGATTGTCGCCGGACAGCGTTATGGTTTCCAGCCGTCGGGCAACGCATCGGCAACGCTGCGGCGCGGCGACACCAGCTACGAATTGAATTTTTCTTCCTATTCCGAACGGATTTACGGCTTCGGGCCAGAGGATTTCAAGACCGGATCGGCGGCACTGACCGAAAGACGGCATTATCAAGGAAGAGGCGGCTATGATCAGGCGGCGATTGGCGGTACGGTCAAGACACGGCTGGGCGGAGCAAAGGTCAATCTGAACGGACGTGTGCGCTGGTCGGATGGTTTCGACCGAAGGCTTGCCGATTATTACAATGCCGCAGGAAGCGACATCGGCGACGAATTATTGCTGCGTGGCGGGCCGATTGACGACATCAATTATGAAATTGGCGGCGACGTCGAATTCGGCGTCGCGCCGAAACTCAACACCAAGATTATCGGCCTTTACCGCACCGGCGAGGAAAGCAATGACAGCAGCATCGATGTGGCCCGCCCCGGCAATCCGGTAACATTGTTCGAAACGCGCAGTCGTAACCAACCCACAGAAGCCGTTGTCCGTATCCAGAACGACTGGGGTGCAGTGAAGAGCCACGCGATCCAGTTTGGTGGCGAATTGGCTTACAATAAACTGGACGCGCGCTTTTCTGCGGTAAGTTCGACCGCAGGCGCAGTGACCAACTTCCCCGCATCGAATGTGCTGGTAGAGGAGACACGGTTAGAGCCCTTTATAACTGACATCTGGACGGTCAGTCCTTCGTGGAAAATTGAGGCGGGCGTGATTGCCGAGTTTTCGAAACTGACACTGTCTGGCGACAGCACCGCGTCTCGCAGCTTCAAATTTATCAAGCCGCGCGCGATTGCGACATGGACGGCAGACCCACAGACAACCCTCGAGTTCCGTGCGGACCGTCAGGTGGCGCAATTGAATTTTGGTGAGTTCGCGACCTCGGTCGATGTGACGCTTGGCAATCAGGTCGACGCGGGGAACGCCGATCTGGTCCCGGAAAAGGTCACAACGCTTTCGGGCCTAATCCGTCACAAATTCCTTGAGCGCGGCAGCATCCAGCTGAAAGGCGAATATCAATTCGTCAGCGATACGCAGGACCTTGTCCCCATCACGCTGCGCGACGCTGGCGGCAATATCACTGCGCGTTTTGATGGTGCAGGCAATGTTGGCAACAGCAAAAGGTGGAACGGTGAGCTTGAAATCACTCTGCCGTTCGACTGGCTGACGAAACCGGCGGGAGTCACCGGCATCGAGCTCAAATATATCGGCCATTATCACGGCAGCCGCGTCACTGATCCGGTGACTGGGATGCAACGCCGGATGTCGAACCGTCCATTATGGCATCAGGAATGGCAATTGCGGTATGACGCCACGCAACTCGGCCTCGTTTACGGCGCAACTTTTTACACGCAGGAAACGAACGACGCCTATTTCTTCAACGAATATCGGCGCCAAAGCGACGGTGTCCGTTCGGTGCTGTTCGTCGAATATACGAAGTTCAAACTCGGCACGTTGCGGTTGGAAGTGGTCGACCTCCCCGATTTCCGCCGCGACCGCTTTATCTACAATGACACAAGGGCATCGGGGACGTTGAACCAGATCGTCAACCGGCGGCGTGAACTCGATCCGTTGATCCAGCTGTCCATATCGGGGAAATTCTAATCACTCGCTCCTGAGCGCCTCAATCGGTGACAGACGCGACGCCCTAATCGCGGGATAACCGCCGAAAAGCAGGCCGATCACTGCGGAGAACGCCACCGCCATCAACGCCGTGTCCAGGCCGACAGGCGCGGGAAATTCTGCGACGCGTTCAAAAATTGTCGCTGCCACCATTGCCAATGTCAGGCCGATGGCTCCGCCGATGACGCATAACACAGCTGCTTCGACCAAAAACTGGTTGCGGATATCGCTGCGCTTTGCTCCCAACGCCATGCGCAGCCCGATTTCGCGGGTGCGCTCGGTCACGCTGACCAGCATGATGTTCATGATACCGATGCCGCCGACGAGCAGCGAAATAGAAGCAATGGCGACCAGCACCGCCTGGAATATCTGAGTTACCTCACCTGTGGTTTCGGCGATTTCTGTGGTTGTACGCACCGTGAACGGATTGATCTTGCCCTTTTGTACCCGGTAGCGATCACGCAGCAGGCGCTTGATTTCACCTTGGCCGGCAAGCAGCGCATCCTCGTCTTCGAAACCGACAAAGATCAGCGTCACATCATCGGGCCCCTGCGTCGGTGTGTTCAGCAGCCGCTGGCGCAGCGTCGTTATGGGCACGACGATCTGGTCGTCATTGTCGTTACCGAGATTGCTTCCCTTGCTTTCGAGGAGGCCGATGATGGTAAACGGAACGCGGTTGATCCGCACGGTTTCACCGACAGGGCTGATCTCGGGAAACAATTTATCGGCAACGGTTTGGCCGATCACCGCGACCCGCGCTGCCGAGCTAACGTCGCTTTGCGTCAGAAACCGCCCTTCCGATGCGTTGATGTTGGAAATTGTTCCGTAAGCAGGGGTCGCGCCAGTGGCTTGCGTGGTGACACTACGTCCCGGCGCGACGATCTGGACGCTATTGCGAATTTGCGGTGCCATCGCGCTCACGCCTGAAACTTCGCGCAATATGGCCTGTCCATCGCGCTCGGTCAGGCGGCCGCGGTCGCTGGGACGTGGCGGGCCGCTGCCGCTGTCAGGCTGAGGCACCACGATCGCCATGTTTGAGCCAAGCGTTGCGATCTGCTGCGACACCGAAACCTGCGCACCATTGCCCACCGCAACTGCCAATATCACCGAAAATACGCCGATCATCACACCCAAAGTGGTCAGGATTGAGCGCATCAGATTGGTGCGCAAAGCGGTTAGCGCAATCGCGACATTGACGCCCCAACCGGCGATGGAGCCGAGCAGGCTTTTCATGCCGCACTCGCACGGCGGCGCGATTTGACCGCTGCATCCTCGATGACCTGGCCATCGCGAAAGACAATCCGGCGCTGCGCATATTCCGCAATATCGGGCTCGTGGGTGACGACGATCAGCGTGATGCCTTCGTCGTTCAGCTTCTGGAAAATCCCCATGATGTCGAGCGAGGTTTGTGTATCGAGCGCGCCTGTAGGTTCGTCGGCCAGCACCATCAAAGGGTCCGTAACCAGCGCACGGGCGATGGCCACGCGCTGCTGCTGGCCGCCCGATAGCTTGGCTGGCGTATTCAGCAAGCCGGTCGCCAAGCCCCATCGCCTCCAGCTTCGTCTGCGCGCGTTCACGCCGCTCGGTGTAACCCAGCCCCCTATAAATCAACGGCACCGCGACATTGTCGAGCGCGCTCGTTCGGGCAAGCAGGTTGAATTGCTGGAAAACAAAGCCGATCTTGCGGTTGCGGATTTCGGCCAGCTCATCGCTATCGAGCGTTTTGGTATCGATGCCGTCGAGCAGCAATGTTCCCGATGTCGGGATATCGAGGCAACCGATCATGTTCATGAAGGTCGATTTGCCCGAACCGCTCGCGCCCATGATCGCGACAAATTCGCCGCGTGCGATGGACAGCGAAACGTGGTTGACCGCGTGCACGGTTTCGCCGCCGATCACATAATCCTTTACCAGATCATGCGTTTCAAGCAGCGGTGTCGTCATCTTCGTCCGCGCTGTCGTCGGTTTCGGTCTTGGGTTTGAGCGATTTGACTGCGAACCAGCACTTTTTCGCCGGCTTTGATGCCCGAAATCACTTCGGTATATTCGTCGCCCTGCAAACCGGTCCGGATGATTTTCTTTGCAGGCCGGTAAGCGTCGTCGCTCGCCACATATACGGCAGGACGCGGCGGGGCTTTTTTGGCAGGCGCGGCACCGGGTTTTTCAGCCGCTGGCTCGGGCCGGTCGGCGACCTTCGGGCGGAAGCGCAGCGCGTTGGTCGGCACGCGCGTGACGTTAGCCTTCACGCTGGTGATGATTTCGACATTGGCGGTCATGCCGGGCAGCAACTTGCCGTCGAGATTATCGACGTCGATGATCACCAGATAGCTGACGACATTCTGCGTTTCGACGGGCGCTTGGCGGACCTGGCGAACCTTGGCCTTGAACACGGTATCGGGATAGCTGTCGACGGTGAAATTGACGTTCTGGCCCTCGCGGATTTGCCCGATATCGGCTTCGTCGACCGAGGCCTCGACCTGCATCTTTGTGGTGTCCGCCGCAATTTCGAACAAATTGGGTGTCTGGAAACTGGCGGCGACCGTGGTGCCCGGTTCGACCAATTTGTTGATGATAACGCCGCTGGCAGGCGCGACAATGACGGTGCGGTTGAGGTCGAGCCGCGCCGAGGAGAGTTCCGCCGTGCCCTGACTGATCTGCGCATTGCCGCTTTGCGTTTGCGCCAGCGCCACTTGCAACGCGTTGCGCGCGCTGTTGAGCTTGCTTTGCGCGATGTCGAGGCCCGCCTTCGAGACAAAGCCGCGCTCGGCCAACGCCTTTTGCCGCGCAAAGTCGCGCTCCTGAATCTCAAGCTCCGACCGCGCGCGAGCGACATTGGCCACCGTCTGCTGCAACCCGGCACGAGCCAGCGCGACCTGCGCCTCGGATTGCTGAACGCGCGCCCGCACGCGGGTCGGGTCGATCTCGGCAAGGACTTGCCCTGCCTTCACCGGCGAGTTGAAATCGACATAGACCTTGGTGACCTGACCCGAAACTTCGGTGCCGACCTTGATCGTGTTCAGCGCGCGGACCTTGCCGCTGGCCGAAACCTTGCGCAGCACCTCGCCGCGCGTGACGGTTTCGCTGATATATTCATAATCATGCGGGGTAGGGCGGAGGATGCGGTAGAGGATGAACAGCAGCACCAGCGCGATAATCGCAGACCAGACGCGATGCCGCTTCACCCATGAACTTATGGTCGTCAGCATATCGTCCCGCTCTATCCCCGTTGTCGAGTTATGCTGTATATTGAGGGGGATGCGGGATGGCTAGCGGTTATGTGGGGGGGTGTTGGGATTTGGATGGCGGCTTTCGACAACATTGCGGTCGTTGAGGCGACAAATGTCGCCCCTTGAAGGGGACCTTACCGATGCAGGCTACCTTCCGCAGCGGTCACATTTTGGCCCTAGTCACTATGCATCGTTGCACCAATGCTTATAATCGGCCCTGCAACCTTCCCCAATGACGCGATCGAAGTGATCGAAATCTGGCGCGAGTTTATTGGCAATTCGTCAGTCAATTTGGATTATCAGAAGAACAAGCTCGACGTATCTTACCTGCCAGGGGAGTATGCACCGCCGGCTGGGCGCATTCTGCTCGCTCGAGAAGGCCATAATGTCGTCGGCAGCATCGCGATGAAGCGCGTTGACGCTGCCATTTGCGAAATGAAGCGTCTTTACGTTAAGCCAACCGCAAGGGGCGCCGGACTCGGCCGGGCGCTTTCGCTCCGGCTCATGGAAGAAGCGCGCAGCGCCGGATACCGCGAAATCAGGCTTGATGTGCATGGCGAGTTCATACACGCTCGGCGGCTATACGCCGACCTAGGCTTCACTGCTGCAGAGCCGGTCTCCTATAACCCAGTTCCCGATGCAAAATTTCTCGGTCTGTTGCTAACCTGACGCTTACCACCGCGATATGGCAGCTTTTCTCTGTTCTCGGTCGAAACCGGACTTTCCGGACTCCACAACAAACCAGACGCCTGGCAGAACAATGCTTTCCACAAACAAAAAACCCGCCGGAATAACTCCCGGCGGGTTTTTGTTTAGTCCTCAGACCTCAGCGGAAAAGTCTTATTCTTCCTCGCTGCCATTCGTCGATAACATCGTCCATCGCCGCGTCTTCGGTGGTCAGGTCATCGGCGATGACCTTGGCCAACACATCGTCGCCAATCGCGGCTTCGGGGCCTTGTGCCAGTTCGGCTGCATGCTCTTCTTCCGCCGTTTCGGGCGCAATCAGGCTTTCCTGCAGCTTTTTGTACTGGGCACGCAGCGCGACGTCGCGGCTGGTGGCGGCAATCCGCATGCGGTTCATGGCAGAGCCGGTACCCGCAGGGATCAAGCGTCCGACGATGACGTTTTCCTTCAGGCCGGTCAGGATGTCCTTCTTGCCCTCAACCGCCGCCTGCGTCAGCACGCGGGTGGTTTCCTGGAACGATGCGGCCGAGATGAACGAACGCGTCTGCAACGATCGCCTTGGTGATGCCGAGCAGAACGGGGTTACCCGTTGCATGCGCCTGGCCCTTGGTCAGCTTTGCGTTGATCGCGTCCATTTCTTCGCGGTCGACCTGTTCGCCCGGCAGGAGCGTGGTGTCGCCGCCAAAGGTGATTTCAACTTTCTGCAGCATCTGGCGAACAATCGTTTCGATGTGCTTGTCGTTGATCTTCACGCCTTGCAGACGGTACACTTCCTGGATTTCCGCAACCAGATATTCGGCCAGAGCTTCGATGCCCATGACTTCGAGAATGTCATGCGGGTTCGGCGAACCGGCAATCAGGTTATCGCCCTTGCGGACGAAATCGCCTTCCTGCACGTCGAGCACCTTCGACTTCTGGATCAGATATTCGATCCGGTCGCCTTCTTCCGGGACAATCGCGATTTTGCGTTTCGCCTTATAGTCACGGACGAATTCGACGCGGCCCGAAATCTTCGCGATGATCGCGTTGTCCTTCGGAATACGCGCTTCGAACAGTTCGGCAACGCGCGGCAGACCGCCGGTGATGTCGCGGGTCTTGGCGGATTCGCGGGTCACACGGGCGAGAACGTCGCCTGCCTGAACATCCGCACCATCCTCAACCGACAGCATCGTGCCGACACCCAGAAGATAACGTGCCGCTTCGTCGGTCTTCTCGTCGAGAAGCGTCAGGCGCGGACGCAGGTCTTCCTTCTTGGTGCGGCTGCCCGCACGGTCTTCGGTGACGACGCGCTGGGCGATGCCCGTTGCTTCGTCGGTTTGCTCGGTCAGCGTCTTGCCGTCGATCAGGTCCTGATATTTCACGATACCCGATTTTTCGGTGATGATCGGCATGGTGAATGGGTCCCATTCAGCCAGACGATCGCCCGAATTGACCGCATCGCCGTCGGCGAACGCCAGCGTCGCACCATAAGGCAGACGGTGGATTTCCATCTCGCGGCCGTCCTTGTCGACGATTACGAGTTCACCGTTACGGGCCATTGCGAGACGCTTCTTGCGCTTGTCGACGATAGTCGGCAGGTCGCGATACATGACCTTACCCGACGCGGTTGCATCAAGGTTCGACTGCTCGTTAAGCTGCGCCGCACCGCCGATGTGGAAGGTACGCATGGTCAGCTGCGTGCCCGGCTCACCGATCGACTGTGCAGCGATAACGCCGACAGCTTCACCGATGTTGACCGGCGTACCGCGAGCCAAGTCACGGCCGTAGCAGGTTCCGCACACGCCGACCTTGGATTCGCAGACCAGTGGGCTGCGGATCTTCAGGGCCTGAATGCCGGTTTCTTCCATCGCGGTGACCATCGGCTCGTCGAGCAAGGTTCCCGACGGGATCAATACCTTGCCATCGAGGCCCATGATGTCTTCTGCCGTGGTACGGCCAAGCACACGCTCACCGAGCGAGGCGATGGTCGAACCGCCCTGAACGATCGAGCGCATTTCCAGCGCGCGTTCGGTTTTGCAGTCGACTTCGACGATGGTGCAATCCTGCGATACGTCGACCAGACGGCGGGTCAGGTAGCCCGAGTTTGCCGTCTTGAGCGCGGTATCGGCCAGACCCTTACGGGCACCGTGGGTCGAGTTGAAATACTCGAGAACGGTCAGACCTTCCTTAAAGTTCGAGATGATCGGCGTTTCGATGATCTCGCCCGAAGGCTTGGCCATCAGCCCGCGCATACCGGCAAGCTGCTTCATCTGCGCTGGCGAACCACGCGCACCGGAGTGCGCCATCATGTAGACCGAGTTGACCGGCAATTCGCGGCCATGCTCGTCCATCGGCGAAGCCTTCAGCTTGTCCATCATGGCGTTGGCGACCTTGTCACCACAGGTCGACCAGGCGTCGATCACCTTGTTGTACTTTTCCTGCTGGGTGATCAGGCCGTCCTGATATTGCTGCTCGAAATCGGCAACAATCGCCTTGGTTTCGGCAACCATTCCTTCCTTTTCTTCCGGAATGATCATGTCGTCCTTGCCGAACGAAATACCGGCCTTGAAAGCGTACTTAAAGCCAAGCGACATGATCGCGTCGGCAAACAATACCGTGTCCTTCTGGCCGGTGTGACGATAGACCTGATCGATAACGTCGCCCAGTTCCTTCTTTGTGAGAAGACGGTTGACGGTTTCGAACGGCACGCGGTGGCTTTGCGGCAGCGTTTCGGCAAGCAACATACGGCCAGGCGTGGTGTCGAACCGAACCATCACCTGCTCACCGGCTTCGTTGGTCTGCGGCACGCGGGCGATGATCTTCGAGTGGAGCGTGACCGCACCAACCTCAAGCGCCTGATGCACTTCGGCCATATCCGACAGCATCATGCCTTCGCCCGGCTCACCCTTGCGGTCCATCGACAGATAATAGAGGCCCAAGACCATGTCCTGCGAAGGAACGATGATCGGCTTACCATTGGCTGGCGACAGGATGTTGTTGGTGGACATCATCAGGACGCGGGCTTCCAGCTGTGCTTCGAGGCTCAGCGGGACGTGGACGGCCATCTGGTCACCGTCGAAGTCGGCGTTGAATGCCGAGCAGACGAGCGGGTGAAGCTGGATGGCCTTGCCTTCAATCAGGACAGGTTCGAACGCCTGGATGCCCAAACGGTGAAGCGTCGGCGCGCGGTTCAGAAGAACCGGATGCTCGCGGATAACCTCGTCGAGGATGTCCCAGACTTCCTTGCGCTCCTTTTCGACCCACTTCTTCGCCTGCTTCAGGGTCATCGAAAGACCCTTGGCATCGAGACGCGAGTAGATGAACGGCTTGAACAGTTCGAGCGCCATTTTCTTTGGCAGACCGCACTGATGCAGTTTCAGTTCGGGACCGGTCACGATGACCGAACGTCCCGAATAATCGACGCGCTTGCCGAGAAGGTTCTGGCGGAAGCGGCCCTGCTTGCCCTTCAGCATATCGGACAGCGACTTCAGCGGACGCTTGTTGGCACCGGTGATCGTGCGACCACGGCGACCGTTGTCGAACAATGCGTCAACGGCTTCCTGCAACATGCGCTTTTCGTTGCGGACGATGATGTCAGGCGCGCGAAGTTCGATCAGGCGCTTCAAACGGTTGTTACGGTTGATAACGCGGCGATAGAGATCGTTGAGATCGGACGTCGCGAAACGGCCGCCATCCAATGGCACCAGCGGGCGCAATTCTGGCGGAATGACCGGAATGACGTCGAGGATCATCCATTCGGGCTTGTTGCCTGAATCGATGAAGCTTTCGACGACCTTCAAACGCTTGATGATCTTCTTCGGCTTCAGTTCCGACTTGGTCACGGCGAGCTCGTCGAGCAGATCCTGACGTTCGGTGATGAGGTCGAGGTCCATCAACATCGTCTTGACGGCTTCGGCACCGATCGACGCGGTGAACGCGTCTTCGCCATATTCGTCCTGTGCGTCGAGCAATTCGTCTTCCGACAGCAACTGGAACTTCTCAAGCGCGGTCAGGCCAGGCTCGGTAACGATGTAATTCTCGAAATAGAGCACGCGTTCGAGCTGCTTCAACTGCATGTCGAGCAACAGGCCGATGCGCGATGGCAGCGACTTCAGGAACCAGATATGCGCAACCGGCGCGGCCAGCTCGATATGGCCCATACGCTCACGGCGCACCTTGGTGACGGTGACTTCGACGCCGCATTTCTCGCAGACGACGCCCTTATATTTCATGCGCTTATACTTGCCGCACAAGCACTCATAATCCTTTACCGGACCAAAGATGCGCGCGCAGAACAGGCCGTCACGCTCTGGCTTGAACGTGCGGTAGTTGATGGTTTCGGGCTTTTTGATTTCGCCGAAAGACCAACTGCGAATTTTCTCCGGCGACGCGATACCGATCTGGATCTGGTCGAAGGTTTCGACCTTGGCGACGGGATTGTTGAATTTGCTCAGTTCGTTCATTTTGTATTCCTTATCGGGTCAGCGACCCTTGAAATCTTGCAGAAGGGCAGGGGGCGGACCTTCGTCCGCCCTTCGCTGCTTATTCCGCCGCCTCGGCAAAGCCCTCGTCGCCTTCGACCAGATCGTGCGCCTTCAGGTCTACATTGAGACCCAGCGAGCGCATTTCCTTGACCAGAACGTTGAAGCTTTCAGGGATACCGGCTTCGAAAGTATCGTCACCCTTGACGATGGCTTCGTAAACCTTGGTACGACCGATAACGTCATCGGATTTGACCGTGAGCATTTCCTGCAGGGTGTAGGCAGCGCCATAGGCTTGCAGCGCCCAGACTTCCATTTCCCCGAAACGCTGACCGCCGAACTGCGCCTTACCACCCAGCGGCTGCTGCGTGACGAGCGAGTAAGGTCCGATCGAACGTGCGTGGATCTTGTCGTCAACAAGTGATGCAGTTTGAGCATGTAGATGATGCCAACGGTCACCTTGCGGTCGAACTTGTCGCCGGTGCGTCCGTCGAACAGGTCCGACTGGCCCGAACCGTCGAGGCCCGCCAGTTGCAGCATTGTCGTAACGTCAGGTTCACGTGCGCCGTCGAACACGGGAGTGCCCATTGGCACGCCAGTTTTGACGTTGCCTGCCAGCTCGATAATGTCCGCATCGCTGCGGCCCTTGATTTCCTTGGCATAATCTTCGCCATAGGCGTTGACCAGACAACTCGCGAACCGCTTCGGGCGGTGCTGCCGCTTCCGGGTTCGGGTTGGCATGACGCCATTCTTCCAGAGCCTCACCAATCTGCATTCCCAGACCGCGCGCGGCCCAGCCCAGATGGGTTTCGAAAATCTGACCGACGTTCATACGCGAAGGCACACCGAGCGGATTGAGCACGATATCAACTGGCGTACCATCGGCAAGGAAAGGCATGTCTTCTTGCGGCAGGATCCGTGAGATAACACCCTTGTTGCCGTGACGGCCGGCCATCTTGTCGCCCGGCTGCAGCTTGCGCTTCACCGCGACGAAGACCTTGACCATCTTGAGCACGCCAGGAGCCAGCTCATCGCCGCGCTCCAGCTTCTCACGGCGATCTTCGAACTTCTCGACGATCAGCTTGACGGCATCGTCATACTGAACCTTGACGGCTTCCAGGTCGCCCTGGACCTTGTCGTCGGCAACCGCGATTTTCCACCATTCGTGACGCTCGACTTCGGCGAGGTTTTCCTCGGTGATCTTGTCGCCCTTCTTGATGCCCTTCGGCGCTGCTGCTGCGGTCTGACCGATCAGCATGTCCTTCAGGCGATTGTAGCTGGCACGGTTCAAAATCGAGCGTTCGTCCTCGCGGTCCTTTGCAAGACGTTCGATTTCTTCGCGTTCGATGGCCATCGCGCGCTCATCCTTGTCGATGCCGTGGCGGTTAAACACGCGCACTTCAACAACAGTACCGGCAACGCCCGGCGGCAATTTCAGCGAGGTGTCGCGCACGTCGCTTGCCTTTTCACCGAAGATGGCGCGCAGAAGCTTTTCTTCCGGCGTCATCGGCGATTTCACCCTTGGGGGTGATCTTGCCGACGAGGATGTCACCCGGATGCACTTCGGCACCGATGTAGACGATACCCGCTTCGTCGAGGCTGCGAAGTGCTTCCTCACCGACGTTTGGAATATCGCGCGTGATGTCTTCTGGTCCGAGCTTGGTATCGCGAGCCATCACTTCGAATTCTTCGATGTGGATCGAAGTGAACACGTCGTCTTTAACGATGCGCTCGGAGATCAGGATCGAAGTCTTCGTAGTTGTAGCCATTCCACGGCATGAACGCGACGAGGCTGTTTTTGCCAAGCGCCAGTTCGCCCAGTTCGGTCGAAGGACCGTCGGCGATGATGTCGCCTGCTTCGATCACGTCGCCAACCTTCACCAACGGCTTCTGGTTGATGCAGGTGTTCTGGTTCGAACGCTGGAATTTCTGCAGCGTGTAGATGTCGACGCCCGATTTGCCGGGTTCGACTTCGCCGGTTACGCGGACAACGATACGCGTTGCGTCAACCTGATCGACGATGCCGCTGCGGCGTGCGCCGATGGCAGCGCCGGAATCGCGGGCCACGGTTTCTTCCATGCCGGTGCCGACAAACGGTGCTTCTGCGCGGAGCAGAGGCACAGCCTGACGTTGCATGTTCGAACCCATCAGCGCGCGGTTGGCGTCATCGTTTTCCAGGAACGGGATGAGCGATGCTGCAACCGAAACCAGCTGCTTCGGCGAAACGTCCATCAACGTAACCTGATCGCGCGGGGCCATCAGGAATTCGCCGGATTCGCGTGACGAAATCAGTTCCTCCGCAAAGCTGCCGTCGGAATTGAGTTCAGCGTTCGCCTGTGCAATCGTGTTCTTCTGCTCTTCCATTGCGGACAGATAGACCACGTCGTCGGTGACCTTGTGGTCGATGACTTTGCGGTACGGCGTTTCGATGAAGCCATATTTGTTCACGCGGCTGAACGATGCGAGGCTGTTGATCAGACCGATGTTCGGGCCTTCGGGCGTTTCAATCGGGCAGATACGGCCATAATGCGTCGGGTGAACGTCGCGGACTTCGAAGCCTGCGCGTTCGCGGGTCAGGCCGCCTGGTCCAAGCGCCGAAACGCGGCGCTTGTGGGTGACTTCCGAAAGCGGATTGGTCTGGTCCATGAACTGCGACAGCTGCGAGGAGCCGAAGAATTCGCGAACTGCGGCAACCGCTGGCTTGGCGTTGATGAGGTCGTTTGGCATTACCGTCGACACATCGACCGAAGACATACGCTCCTTGACCGCGCGCTCCATGCGGAGCAGCCCGACGCGATACTGGTTTTCGAGCAATTCGCCCACCGAACGCACGCGGCGGTTGCCGAGGTTATCGATATCGTCGATTTCGCCCTTGCCGTCCTTCAGGTTCACCAGTTCCTTGACGACAGCGAGGATATCCTCGTTGCGCAAGGTGGTGTGATCGTCAGCGGCATCGAGCTGCAAACGCATGTTGAGCTTGACGCGGCCAACCGCCGACAGGTCGTAACGGTCGGGATCGAAGAACAGGCCAGCGAACAACGCTTCGGCGGTTTCGCGCGTTGGCGGCTCGCCGGGGCGCATCACGCGGTAGATCGCGTCGAGGCCCATGTCGCGGTTCTCGGCCTTGTCGGCCTTCAGCGTGTTGCGGATCCATGCGCCGGTGATGACATGATCGATGTCGAGCAGTTCGATCGCATCGATGCCCGCCTTGTCGAGCGCTTCGAGATTCTCGGCGGTGATTTCGTCGCCAGCCTCGACATAAATCCGCCCGGTCTTCTCGTCGATCAGCTCGAACGCCGAATAACGGCCGAAGATTTCTTCGGTCGGGATCAGCAGGTCGGTGAGGCCATCCTTGACCGCCTTGTTGGCAGCGCGCGGGGTGACCTTGGTTCCGGCGGGGAAAATGACTTCGCCCGATTTGCCATCGACAAGGTCGAACATCGGCTTCGAAGCGCGCCATTGCTCGGCATTGAACGGAATGATCCAGCCACCCTTGCCGCGCTGGAAGGTCACGGTGTCATAGAAATGATTGAGGATTTCCTCGTCATTCATGCCCAGACCATAGAGCAAAGTCGAAACCGGCAGCTTGCGCTTGCGGTCGATCCGGACGTTGACGATGTCCTTGGCATCGAACTCGAAATCGAGCCACGAACCGCGATAAGGAATGACGCGCGCGGCGAACAGATATTTGCCCGACGCGTGCGTCTTGCCGCGGTCATGGTCGAACAATACGCCCGGCGAACGGTGCATCTGCGATACGATAACGCGCTCTGTGCCGTTGATGAAGAAGGTGCCGTTATGAGTCATGAGCGGCATGTCGCCCATGTAAACGTCCTGCTCCTTGATATCCAAAACCCTGCGCGCTTCGGTGTCGGGGTCAACCTCGAACACGATCAGGCGCAATGTCACCTTCATCTGGGCGGCATAGGTAATCCCGCGCTGGCGGCATTCTTCGACGTCATATTTGGGGTCTTCGAGTTCGTAATGGACGAAGTCGAGTTCCGACGTTCCGGCAAAATCCTTGACCGGAAAAACGCTGCGCAGCGTCTTTTCGAGGCCCGAGACATAGCCGATCGACGGGTCGGAGCGCAGGAACTGCTCATAGCTTTCGCGCTGGACTTCGATCAGGTTGGGCATGTCGATGACTTCGTGGATGTCACCGAAAATTTTGCGGATACGCTTTTGACGCGAGAGGGACGCAGGAGCGGTACGGGATGCCATAAGGAGCTTTAGCCTTCGTTCAGAATGTCAGGCGCGCAAGGGGCATTCACAGACAGAAAAAGGCCGCATGGCAATGGCCCCGAGATTCGGGTCCTGCCGTGCAGCCGTTTCGCGTATGTGAAAATCCAGTCCCATCAATGCGTTAGCCAAGTTGCGCGACGACAAGGCCATTCCCGATGGGGAGGATGTTGAGGGTGATATAGAGGGGGAGGGGGTGTGGGTCAAGTGGGGGGGATACGAGCTAGTACGCTCGTGCTCCCATCGCCATTTATCCTCGCGCGGCCTCAGCGGCAATATACCCCGCAAAGGTTGTAACGAAGGTCTTTAAACCTGTTAGTTCTGACATCTGACAAAATTCTCCTGTGCCAGCCGCTTGGCGTGGAGAAGCAAGTACGGCCGCTGCGCTATAGAGCTGCTCTTGAACCAGACGCTGACACAAAACATCATAGCGTTTGAGGTAGGATGCATCCTGAAATGCTTCAGATACAGGGAAATGCGGAGAGCGGTCTGTCACCTTCCGCCGTGACGCCGGAGCATCCTCCACCATCATGAGCCAGCCTACGAACGGCCTAGACTGCTGTCCGAAAGCGCCCTCCCGATAAGCGGTCCAAAGATCGTGCGCGGTGCCTATTGCTTCCTCGGTGCGATTGTTAAAATTATTTCCAAACGATGGGCCGACCTGACTCTTTAGCTCGATTGCGGCGACCAGACGGCTGCGATGAATTACAAGAACATCCCAAAGCTTTGTGGGCCGAAAATAGCCCGGCAGTGTAAGGACCGCGCGGCGTTGATGAACATCGGCCCCTCGCAATCCGTTCGCCTGCACAAGATCAATTAGTAAGGCAAGAAAACCGTCCATGTTTTTGCCCGAGGTCACTCCTGCCCGCTCGCCTTGGTCGGCCTTTCCTGCTTCAATCTGAGCCTGACGCGCCTTTTCTCGGTTGCCCCAGAATGCCATCGTAGCCTCACGAGCTTTTCGTTCGTAGTCTGCGAGATCGAGCGCCATGATATTCGCTATTGCCTTTCTAATGCCATCTGCTCGGATTCCGATAGGCCATAAAGCCTGAATACGGCTTGATTGCACGCATCCAAGTCCTGCTGCTCGGCCGCTTGGACTAGTTCACGCTGTAAAGTCAGCGATACCTTGCTCCATTCGGGAATGCGTATGCGTCTAAGGTATTGGGCTTGAAAGCGAAGATAACCCCCGCGCATCTGGGTCGAGTAAATTTCTACGAAAAGGCGTGCGATACCGGACAGCAGCACAGCTTCTAACGCCCGAACATTCCAAGCATTCGAAGTAATGTAGTATAGATTGTGATGAGGATAAAGCTTACCACTTTCATAGACGATGTGCGCCTGTCCCTTAATGTCAGGTATAAGGAGCTTCGGCTTTGCTGCGATCGCAGGGTAAATGCGGTCGATCGTCCGATACCAATTAGCTGGCGTCTTTTTCGCGACGTGGCGGCCTGCAATCTGATCACGCCTTGCCTCAAGATAGCTCCGGAGTTTCGGGAATGATGCCAGTTCCACTAACCGGCCATCGTCCGCAAATGGGTTAATGACACCCAATCCGTTCCACGCGACCTCGCCGCTCTTAATATCGCGCGTCGTTACAAGGGGAAGCTTGCGGCTTGGCTCTACGTCCATCTCATTATAGATGCCAATAAAAGCTTTGTCGGCGCCTGTCGCGACACCAATGCCAATTTTGCAATGGACATCCTCGATAAGAGGAAATTCAGCCTCAAGTCGTCGCACAAGCGAGATTTGGTCGGTCGATTTCAATATCCATGGTTCTGTACCCGTTGCGATGCCGTGCAACTCGCTAACGCCGCTCGCTGGGTCGGGCGTGACCTGACTCACAATCGACGACGCCAGCAAGGATAGCGATTTGCGCTCAATTGCGGGGCGGTAAGCTACGCGCGTAGCTGTCGTCTTGTCACGGCCTATAACAGTTATTGCAGGATAAGCCGTCACCTCGGCGTGAAAGGCCGGGGTGTTTACCATGTCAATATAAGCCTTCAAATGGTAGCCG
>CAWFCI010000002.1:0-606906 GCA_963814305.1 uncultured Alphaproteobacteria bacterium | reverse complement strand
GGTTATTGGTTTCCTTGGGCCGGTTGGTGATGGAAAAAGGATTGATGTCTTTTCCGACACCATTGACCAACTCAACCGCCGTCAGGTGCAGCATAAGGTCATGGTCATCGGCGAAGGCCCCGCACGTGGCTGGTTCGAAAGCCGCCTGCCCGATGCAGAGTTTGTAGGCTTTCAGGGCGGAGCCGATTTAGGCCGTGCTGTTGCGGCGATGGATATGCTGTTCAACCCGTCGGTGACCGAAACGTTTGGCAATGTGACGTTGGAGGCGATGGCATGCGGTCTACCCGTTGTCGCGGCCAAAGCCACAGGTAGCCAGAGCCTTGGTTGAGGACAATGTTCGGGCCGACTTATTCCACCCGGCGCAATCGACCAATATGCCGACGCGCTACAAGCTTATTGCACCGACGAAATGCTCCGCGCCAACATGGCGACGCAGGCGAGCAGCGTTCGCTTGAATATAGCTGGGACGCGATCAACCAGACGGTCGCCGACACCTATATCCGCCTGATCCGCCAACGCGCCGCGCGGTCGATGGCACGGGCTGACATGACCGACCTATTTGAAGACGACTGCCAGTCCCGACCGAACAGCTGCGCGCCAACGCACCGCTTGCCGATAAGCTTCGCCCGCTGCAGCTTGCCGATATTATCGGCCAAGAACATCTGACCGGCCCCGAAGGCGCCATCGGGCGGATGGTCGCGGCCGGGCAAATTGTCGTCGATGATCTTGTGGGGCCCGCCGGGCACCGGCAAAACCAGCATCGCGCGGTTGCTCGCCGATGCCGTTGGGATGCACTTTCAAAGCCATATCGGCGGTATTTTCGGGCGTCGCCGATCTCAAAAAAGCCTTTGCCGAGGCCGAGACGATGGCGCGTACGGGCAAGCAGACATTGCTGTTCGTTGACGAAATCCACCGCTTCAACCGCGCGCAGCAGGACGGGTTTTTGCCGTTTGTCGAAAGCGGCGTGGTTACTCTGGTTGGTGCGACCACCGAAAATCCGTCGTTCGAACTGAACGCTGCGTTGCTATCGCGGACGCAGGTGATGGTGCTGAATCGGCTGGACGAAGCGGCGCTCGGCACATTGCTGGACCGCGCCGAAGACGGTCGAAGGCCGCACTCTGCCGGTCACCGACGAAGCGCGCACGGCGCTTGATCCACAGCGCCGATGGCGATGGCCGCTTCCTGCTCAATCAGGCCGAAACGTTGTTTTCGATCACGCTCGAAAACCCGCTCGATCCACCCGCGATGGCCGCTTTGCTCCAACGCCGGATGCCGGTCTATGACAAGGACCGCGAGGGCCATTACAACCTGATCTCCGCTCTGCACAAAAGCCTGCGCGGATCGGACCCGCAGGCGGCGCTTATACTGGATGGCGCGGATGTTGGTGGCGGGCGAAGAGCCGCTTTATGTGCTCGCCGCCTTGTCCGTTTTGCCAGCGAAGATATCGGCCTCGCCGACCCTCAGGCGTTGGTGCAATGCCTTGCCGCGAAGGATGCGTATGATTTTCTTGGTCAGCCCGGAAGGCGAACTGGCGATTGTGCAGGCCTGCCTTTACCTCGCCACCGCGCCCAAATCGAACGCCGCTTATAAGGCGCAAAAAGCGGCGTGGAAACTGGCGGGCGACACCGGTTCGCTGATGCCGCCCGCCAACATCCTGAACGCGCCGACCAAGCTGATGAAGGACATCGGCTATGGCAAAGGCTATGCCTATGACCATGATGCCGAGGACGGGTTTTCGGGGGCAAATTATTGGCCAGAGGAGGTCGCCCCGGCAACGCTCTACGCCCCGTCGAGCGCGGCTTTGAAGCCAAGTCACAGAGCGCATCAGCTATTGGAATGGGCTGCGAGAAGGACCGCAAATCACTGGATTGAATCATAAAAATTGCTGCGCAGCATTAGATGCAGCAAAAATTTGCCACAGTCTTGATTCCATGTTAGTTTCCATTCGCTTCTGATGACCACTTGGTCGCAAAATGAGGGGGAGCTAATATGGGTAACATGCAAATTGCGGGTTACGCATTTGATCAGAGCCTATTCATGGATTGGGCCGCAAAAATCTTTTTCGCGGCCATCATTTTGCTGGCACACATGGGCATTGGCGCAAGGCGCCAAATGGGCGTTTGCCAGGATGGTCGACCAGATCGGATTTTTCCGGCGTGGTACATCCAGCGGCGAAAGCGTCGGCATGGCGCTGGGTAAAATCGTCTCATTGCTGATCTGGCTGTTCGGCTTGCTGGTTGTGTTGCAACAATTGGGCTTTGATAGCGTGATTACGCCGGTCGAAGGATTGCTTGGCAACTTTATCGGCTATGTCGACAATATCGTTTTTGCCGTTGCGATTTTCTTCATCGGTATCGATGTCGCCCGCATCGTACGTGACTTGGTCGAAACAACGTTCGCCACGATCAATTTCGACCGCTGGGCCAATATGGGCGGCGTCGAGGCCGTAACCGGCAACAGCGCAATCAGCAAAACCATCGGCACAATTGTCTATGTGCTGGTGATTATTCCTGTTGCCATCGCCGCGCTCGATATGCTCGACATTTCGGCGATTACCGAACCGGCGATGAACCTGCTGAACATGGTGTTTAAGGCCATTCCGCTGATTATCGGTGCGTGCCTGTTGCTTGGGCCTTGGCTTATGTCATTTCGCGCTGGGTTGCGGGCTGATCCGTGACGTATTGCCAAGCCTTGGTGCCGACCGGGCGATCAACGAGCTTGGCATATTGCCCGAAGGCCGGACGGCATCGGGCGTCATCGCAACGATTGTCACCATCGCGATCATGGTCTTCTTCGCTATCGCGGCGACCGACATGCTCGGCTTTCCGCAAATGACCAATATGCTTGCAAACCGTGCTGGCCCAGGCTGGCAATGTCGTGTTCGGCGCGGTCCTGATTGCGTTTGGCGTATTGTCGCGCGAATCCTGCAGAACCTGATTGCCGATGCAACCGGGGCGGCCTTGCACCCAATATCGCCTACTGGCTCACGGTCGCGCTGTTCATCTTCATCGGCCTGCAGCAGATGGATATCGGCGGCCCGATCATCGAATATGCCTTTGGTGCACTTGGCAGTTGGTGCCGCAGTCGCCTTCGCTCTCGCCTTTGGGCTTGGCGGACGCGATGCAGCGGCGCAGAGTGCTCGTCGATATGCCGTGCTGCGCGTGCCGACCGCCGCCAAAACCGGCAGCAGCGATACGCCAATCTGGTTGCACGCGCACGCCGCCAAAAGGGCTGCATTAAAGCGCGCAGTAGCGCGGCAAAGGCTCCTGCCAAGCGCAAGTAATCGCAACTTTCGCAGCAGTAAAACGGGCGGGGCTTCGGCCTCGCCCTTTTCTTTTGTGGCCCGCCGCCGGCATGGCCGCTTCATGCCGCGCTTCACCTCGTTTTGCCTGTGTCGATTGGTCGGGCGCAAAGGGTAGCCGTCACGGCGGCATTGCGCTGGCCAGTTTGCGACATCGGCAATGCCGCGCCGCATTGTTGATCCGCCCGGAAAGGCATGGTCGCGCCAAGGCATTGCCGACTGGCTGCTCAGCGCAGAATGACGATCTGCTGATCGGCTTCGACTTCAGCTTTGCGCCACCCATTGATCGAACGCGGCGAGTTATTTGCCCGGCGACAATACTCCCCGATAACGCGCGCGACTTCTGGGCCTATGTCGAATCATATCTGCGAAGACGATGATCTGGGCGCCAGCATCTTTCTCGAACACCACCACCGTCGCCATTTCTATTTGGGTGCCGCCGACGGTCGCAAGGCCGACTTCATGCACTGGCGACGCTGCGATGCGCATTGTCGATCACGGGCGACAGCGGCAAGACCATCATGTGTCTTCGATGCCATCGGCGCATCACAGGTCGCCAAAGCCAGCTTTGCCGGAATGCGGATGCTCAACCGGGTCGGCGCAACATTGCCCGTCTGGCCATTCGATCCTTTGCCATGCGCGAGGCCCGGTAATCGTCGAAATCTACACCAGCATCGCGGCCCGCGCATCAGGCGTCCGCAAAGGTCGCAGCAAATTGCGCGATGCCGAGGCCTTGGACGTGGCGCTGGCTGCTTTCGGCACCCAACCGCACACGTCCGCTCGACCGTTACACCGACCACGCAACCGACGCGATTATTACTGCCGCGTGGCTCCGCCATGTCGCAGAGCAAAAGGCACTTTGGACACCCGAAGCCTTAACCCGCGAAATTGCATCAACAGAGGGCTGGACCTTTGGCGTGATTTGAGGCTATAGGCGCGATCTACGGTGCCGGCTTAGCTCAGTTGGTAGAGCACCTGATTTGTAATCAGGGGGTCACGAGTTCGAACCTTGTAGCCGGCACCATATTTTTCAATAACTTACATCGGTATATTAGATTTAATCTACCAATCACTGTGACCACTTTTGTGCCTAAAAATCAGGTCTTCACAAAAATATACTCATATATTCAGATGGTTATTAGAATTCCGAAATCTGCGCTTTCTTTAGGAAATCTCCAGCCACGCAAGCCCAACGCGCGATGTAGATTGAAGGAATTTTCTACCCAAAAGGTCAGCAAGCCATTCAACAATTGTTGTTTTTTCGATCAGCCTATTGGCTAGGGATTACCTCAAAACCGATTAATTGCCACGTCGATCCTTTTGACGATTAATCAGGGCGTCGCATTGGGTTTACCCGAAATGGTGGACATATCTATTCGAGCAGAGCGCCTCGCTGCTCAGACATTAATGGGGGGTGATGTGATCAGTTCTGTCATTATATATAGGCACCAAAGAGAGGATCGGCGATCCTCCCTGCCCTCCCCAATTTCGCGCCAACCTCTTTTCGTAACATGCAAGAATATCTGATCGAACGAGCGACAGCCTGGTCTTTCTCCGCTATTATTGTGCGACAATATAGCGACGCGGTCGCCTTCCTTTACGCCAAGCGCGCGCATGCCGCCTGCCAGCCGCGCGGCACGATCCAGCGTTTCGCCCCAGTTGCGCAACCTTCCCCTGAACAGCGATACTGGCGCGGCAAGATCAGACTCCGCCGCTGATCGAATGGCTCTTACATAGCCTAGGGCTTGGAGTGAATCATGTTGGGCGCCATCGTCCATATCTATTTGGCCGGAAGCTTGGACTTCAGGAACTTTGCCATCAGTTCATTGGCCTCGGTGCTTTCGGGAATGTCCATATACGCCCAGAAAGCGTGTGGCAGTCCGTCGAATACGACCAGCTTTGCGTCCACGCCCTGTTCGAGAAGTCGGCGGCCGAAAATTGATGTTCCACTCAGTAGCGAGTCCCGGGTGCTGCTCACCAGCAAACTCGGCGGGAAACCAGACAGATCGCCATGGATTGGCGACAGAATAGGATCGGTGGTGTTGGCCTTACCGATATAGCCGGCGACAGAGGCAGCGAGTGTCTTTTCACCGCCCGGCAGCGGCATCCACGATTCAGAATCGCCGCTGGTGCTCAGGTCAGCGCTGCCGGAAAAGAAACCAAGTGCAGCTGGCATCGGACGCTTGAGGCTCACCAATCGTGCGATCAGTTGTCCGCTGAGCACAGCCCCCGCTGAAGTACCGTACACGGCAATATTGGATGCCTTACGATCCTTCTCGAGCGCTTTGTACACAGCAAATGCGTCATCGAGCGCGGCAGGATAGGGATGTTCGGGCGCGAGCCGATAAAGCACTGCGACAACAGGCATGCCAGTCAACGCCGCAATCGGAATTGTTTCGGTAAGCGATCCGGAATCGAGCTGAAAGCCGCCGCCGTGAAGGTTTAACAATACTGGCTTCTTGCCCAGCTCAGTTATGCCCTTGGGGTAGATTATCCGCACCGGCACGCCAGCAATCTCGGCCGCTTCGACACGCACATCATATTTCTTCTGAAGCGCAGCACCCATGCTGTTCTGAAGCCCATCGATGAACTGCCGCTGCACTTCGAGCGGTGGCATGGGGTTCGGCATCGGAGCCGCAGCCATGGCGGATGCCATCGCGCGGCCCTCCGGGCTGACGGTGTCCGGCATCGGCCAAGTCATGATATTGCGCTCTGCCTGATCTGCTGGCGCAGCTTGGTTTGTTTGAGCGCATATTGGCGTCATCGCGGTCGCTGCCAACATCAAAGCCGCGCCAACTTTCGTCGAGTCCAGTTTCTTCCTGCTCATGCCTCTGCTCCTGTCGTGGACAATGGTCCTGTTGTGTGTTCGTTGAATGTCTTCGTTCTCGTCGGCCATCCCAGGATGATGCCAATGGCGGCGAGCACCGCCATTGCGGCATAGGCAAAGGAAGTACCGAGCGACCATAACAAGCCCGACCCGCCGGTCGATATCGCGAGCCCCAAGCCAAGCAGAACTGCGTTCAGCCCTTGGGCAGCAGAACTGGATTGCACAGGTACACGCGCCGCGATCACCAGCATGATGCCGAGTATCGCGCCTGTTGAGGTGATGCCGTGCAGCAATTGCACTGCAAACAGTACAGCAGTTCCCGGACTTGCTGCCATCACAAGCCAGCGAAGCATTGCGGCACCGGCGGCAATACAGATCAATATGCTTGGATCGCGCTTGCCCAGAAGCTTGCTTCCAAACCAGAACGCCAATATTTCGGCGCTGACCGCAAGTGCCTGCAACAAACCGATCGTGCCCGTCGATATTCCTTGGGCATTCCACTGAATTGCGCCGAAGCTCATCAGCACGCCGTGGCTTCCCATGACGAATGCCGATGCCGCCATCGCGCGCATAAGCTTTCGGTCGCCGACGACGTCACGCCAACGGCCTGCCGGACCTTCTTCTGGCGCAGCCATATGCCGGTCGGACGGCAGCAAGGGCGCAACCATAGCCGGGAGCAGCAACAACACTGCGACAAGTAGCGGTAAAGCCTGTATGCCCGTAAAATCGAATGCAAGACCAGCCGCCGCGCTGGAAGCCACAACGCCAATCGAACCCCAAACCCGCATCCGTCCAAAGTCGAGCGAGTGGCTACGCACGGCCATAACGGCATAGGCGTCGGTCAGGACCGGTATCTGGTCCCACATGATTGAAAATGCGATGACCACGGCAATGCGTCCGGCATGTCCCGGCTCTCCTAACAACAGCGCGATCAGAGCGGCTGAACATAGTGCCGTCATAATGATGGAGTTGCGGACCCGGCCACGATTTCCTGCCCAAGCGGAAAAGGGTGCGACGGTCAAAATCCGCAGTACCAGCGGTATTGCCATCAAAATGCCAGTTTCTGCAGGGGTGGCGCCGGTGCTTTTAAGCCACAACGGTAAGAACGCAAAAAATCCGTAATGGAGATAGACCGCTAGATAAAGTCCCGACACACCGAATGTCAGCCGCTTTGCAAGCGGATCGGTGGCCGTTCCGCCGCCACTTTCCATCCCAATCGCATTGGTCCCCGTCATTTCCCATCCCCGCTCTTGTTTTTCAAAAAATTCTGATTGATATCGGTAACATTATTCAGGAGTGACCTGCGATGCTCGATAAAGAAATAGCTGCTTTGGTCGGAGAACCGGCGCCGATGCCACCTCTGACTCCCGAGATTATCCCGATAATCCGCCAGCAAATGACTATTATCGGACAGGGACTTGGCGGCGTCGAACTTGCCAGTGTCCAGGATTTCGATGCTGACGGCGTACCTGTCAGACTTTACTTGCCCGCAACGGACAAGCCGCTGCCGTTGCTCGTTTTTCTGCATGGCGGCGGATGGATGCTGGGTGACCTCGATACCCATGATGCAATGCACCGCCATCTTGCCGCACGCGCCAATTGCGCCGTACTTGGTGTAGGATATCGGCTTGCGCCCGAGCATCCGTTTCCTGCCGGGCTCGATGATGCTGCGACGGCTTTGCATTGGGCGCGGCGCGAAGCGGAGGCGTTGGGATGTGATCCGATGCGCATCGCCTTGGGCGGCGAAAGCGCTGGCGCCAATCTCACTGCTGCCATGACATTGCGTCTGCGCGACAGCGGAGACAAGCAGCCATTGTTCCAGCTTCTCATCCATCCTGTAACCGATATGGGTCTGGAGCTGCCATCTATGGATGAAATCAAGGCCCCAGGTCTGTCGCGTAACTATCTGGAGGCGTGCCGTTCGATGTATGTCGGCGGCCATGAATTTACCGATCCGCTGATCTCGCCAATGTTTGCCTCCAACCATAAAGGCCTCGCTTCGGCGATCATCCTGACGGCGGCTGAGGATCCCTTGCGCGATGATGGCGAACTCTACGCAAGCATATTGGCAAAGGCCGGGATTGAGACGCTCGTTTGCAGATTGCCCGGCTTGCCGCACGGCTTCATGTTCCTGCCGATAAATCTGAAGGCTGTGTCTGACTCCTTTGACTTGATTGCCCGCCTGCTCCGCCGCTACCTTGCGGCGGATTGAGCGGCAGGCATCAAAAATATGGCATTGAAAAACCCGAAGCGATCCGAAGAACGGCCGACCATGGAGATGGTTGCCTCTCTGGCCGGTGTTTCCAAGATAACGGTTTCCAGGGCGTTGCGCGGCAGCGAACTCGTGCGTCCCGAACTGCGCGAAAAGATTGCCAAGATCGCAGGCGAAGTAGGTTACCGTATGAACGTTGCTGCGCGCAGCCTGCGGACGCGGCGCACGCAGACGATTGCTGTTGTGATCGAACAGCTTGCGCGCGACGACCGGCCCATTACCGATCCGCTGCTGCTGACGATGATCGGCGGATTGCTTGAAGTTCTGACTCCAGCCGATCATGCAATGCTGTTGACCACCAATGAACATTTTCTGGAATCGAATGCCATCGGTGCGGATGGCGTTGTTGTACTCGGGCAGGGCGAAGGCGGGCGCCATCTTGCACAAGTGCGCGATGCCGGTCTTCCGGTAGTGGGCTGGGGGGAACCAGTCCCCGGACTTAACGTGCAAGTGATTGGCAGCGATAACAGGCAAGGTGGGCGTCTCGCCGCCGAGCATCTGGTTGCAGCGGGGCGCAAGCGACTGTTGTTTCTTGGCGACGCGCAGCATCCCGAAGTTGCCGGCCGTCTTGAAGGCGTACGTGAAGTGCTTGCGGCGAGCGAGGCTGTGCTCGCGGGCATTATCCCTTGCGCTTTTTCGATCGAAAGCGGAGCACGGGCCACCCAGACGGCGCTCGATGACGGAATTCAGTTCGACGCAATTATCGCCGTTAGCGATTTTATTGCCGCCGGTGCCTGCGATACACTGACGATGGGTAACATCTCTGTCCCAAAAGACGTTGCCATCGTTGGCTTTGATGACACACCGATAGCCAGTACCCATCGGCCCTCGATTTCCTCTGTTCGACAGGACGCCACAGCTGCCGGTCGTGCGTTGGGCACTGCAATACTTGCCATGATCGAAGGGCAAGAGGCGCCAGCCCACACTACACCGCTGCCAGTCTCGCTTATCGCGCGAGAAAGCAGTGCCGGGCAGTGATTGATGCTGTGACATCACACTAAGTGATCGCGGAAGAAGCGAGCGAGCGCTGCAAAAGTCTCGCGCGATTCAGGCAAGGTCGTCGCCATGTGATGTGCGTGCCACATGCCATCGAAATGAAGCAGCGACGCATCAACGCCCGCCGCAACCATACGGCGATGCATCGTCGTTACCGAACTTGCTGCGAAATCTCTTGAGCCAGTCACCAGCAAGCTTGGAGGGAAATTTGCCAAGACATCGGGATGCTCGCCCGGAAATACTAACGGATCGCGCGGATCGGCCTGAGAGAGATATGGCAGACTCGCTATACTGGGCGCATTTGCGGGTTCAGCCTCGCCGTTCAGGAATGCAGCGCTAATTTTGGCATCGCCGTCCATTTCCAGACCGGTCCCGCACAGCATGGCAATTGCACCGGGCACCGGCAGAGCCTCTTCTATCATCCGGGCAACGCTTTGCGCCGTCAGCATTCCGCCCGCAGAGCAGCCATATATGCCGATGCTGCTCGCCGGTTGTTGGGTGCGCAATGCTTCATAAACGGAAAGCACGTTATCGACTGCCGCTGGGAATATCTCCTCTGGAGCAAGTGCATATTCAACGGCGATCACGCGTAGCTTGGATGTGGCAGCAACGGGAACCGCCTCCAGCAATGCACCCGCACCGCGACCCCACATGAAAGCGCCGCCATGCAGGCAGATCAATGTGCGACGATCGGGCTCTCCATCGGAAGGAGCCACAATATCCACCGCGACTCCCGCGATTTCGTCCTTGGCAATCTGGACCGCATAATGCTCCCGGGCGACGGCAAGTTGCCGTTGGTTGAACAAATCATAGTGCGCTCGAAGTGCGGCGATATCGTCCAAAGGCGGCGCCGTCGGAGCTTGCGACTCGGCCGCAAACATTTGCTGCGCTTCAGCGCTAACCCATGCAGAGAACTGCTTTGGCTGCATCATGACATCCTCAACTTTGCTACCGATAGCAATATTATTATGGCGCATTTATAAGCCATACGGCGCATATCGCAAGCTCTATTGACATCGATATCATTTTTGAATATCTGTGCATTAAACCGGGCAAGAATATCCGGCAGTTTTAGGGAGGGGAGATAGCCCATGCGTTCAACATTTAGTTTCGCTCTGCTTTTGAGCAGCAGCTTGATACCAGCAGCAGCCTTTGCGCAACAGGCGGCGCCAGCTGCCCAAGAAGACTCAGCCGACCAACAAAGCGGTTTCGAAGACATCGTTGTCACCGCCCGCCGTCGCGAGGAAAATCTGCAGGACGTGCCGATTGCGGTTACCGCTTTTACAGAGGAGGCTATCAAGCAAAAAGGGATAACGGACCGCACTTCGCTCGCGGATAACACACCTTCCTTGTTCACAATTAACGGCGGCTATCCGCGTGAGTTCGCCTTTTTCGCGTTGCGCGGCCAAGGCCCTGCCTTCGGCTCTACGCCGGGCGTCGTGAACTATTTTGCCGAGGTGCCCAATTCCGTAAATATCGATGGCCGCGTCGGCAGCTATTATGACCTTGCGAATGTGCAGGTGCTCGCCGGGCCGCAAGGCACGCTGTTCGGGAAGAACGCTACCGGCGGTAACATTCTATTCGAACCGATGAAGCCGCAGGACAGGTTCGAAGGCTATGTCCGCGTTGAACTCGGCAATTACAACGACCGACGTATCGAAGGCGCACTCAATACGCCGATCGTGCCGGGCAAGGTGCTGCTACGCATTGCTGGAGAAGTCGGACGCCGCGACGGTTACACCAAGGATGTCGGTCCGTTCTTCGAAGGCAAGGATTATGACAATCTTTCGTACGAAAGCTTCCGTCTCGGTCTAACACTGCGACCGTTCGACGGCGTCGAAAACTACACGATGGTGCGTTACTATAGCTCGCACACCAATGGCGGCGGGACGGTGCTGGGGGCATTCAATCCCGCTGCCGGTTTGGACGCCGGTCCTCCGTTCGGCTTCTTGCCAGTACTGGCTTTCTATCCGGGTATGGCGACTGCCGTGGCCGAGCAAAATGCTCGCGGGCCCAGGCAAGTTTCCTACGATCTCGATCAGTTTTCAGAGACGCCATATTGGCAGGTGATCAACCAGACTACAGTCGATCTGAGCGATAATCTGAAGCTCCGCAATATCATCAGCTATTCCAAGCTGAAGACAAAATATGGCTATGATTACGACGGGACTGCAAACCCGATCTCGGGACAAACGAGCAGGATAAACCCTTCGAATCCGGGATTGTTTTCGGGTAGTGTTGCACCGACTGTCGCACCAACTTTTTTCACCGAGGAGCTGCAGCTTCAAGGAAACGCACTAGACGGTGCTCTCGACTTTTCCGTTGGCGGTTTCATTGATCGTCAGCGCTGGGATGGACCAGCGGGCATTGCCGAATATACTTTCTTTCCGTTCGGCACTTTGCTTCCAACGGCATCGGCAATCTTTGTCCAGAAGAACAGCAGCGAAGCGATTTTCGGACAGGCAACGCTAGCGCTTGGCCAAATTGCGCCTGCCCTGGACGGACTCAGTGTCACCGGCGGACTTCGTTATACTTGGGAGCATAGCTTCACCTCGCAGACCATTTTTGCGCCGCCTGCGGTCGAAGGTTCGGTCGACAACAAATACCCGAGTTATACCGCGACGCTCGACTATGACGTAACCGACGGCGTGCACGCCTATATTACGGCGCGCGATGCCTATAAGTCCGGCGGCGTCAACGGGCCCGTGCCTGTCGGATCGGAATATCGCATCTTCCCGCCCGAACGTCTGTCCGACATCGAAATCGGACTGAAATCGCAATTTTCACTCGGCAATGTCGATGTCCGTATGAACGTTGCGGCCTATCGCGGCATCTATAGCAATATCCAGCGCACGACGGTTGAGTCGGTCGCAACGCCCGGTGGGCCGGTGTTGCTCAACGTCACGCGCAGCGCGGCCAAGGGCAAAATCGAAGGTGTCGAGCTTAATACCACGATCGTTCCGGTACGCGGCTTCTCTGCTAAATGGCAGCTATTCGTACATCAATGCGCGCTATACCGAGGTCACCGACGCAAGTGCTGGCGCTATCCTCAATGGCGCGCCGTTCCCTTATACGCCGAAGCATAAATTCTCGATCGGCGCGTCCTATGAGGCCGAATTGGGTTCGCTCGGCGACCTTGTTCTCTCGGGCAATTACGTCCGCCAGAGCAGGGTTTCGACCGCGCAGACGAATTCATCTTTCTATAATTACCTGCCTGCTTATGGGTTGCTCAATGGCACCATCGGATTGCAGAATGTCGGCGGCCGTCCGATCGACATTACGCTGTTCGGAACCAACCTGACCAATAAGGCGAAGCCGGTCGGTGTGCTCGATCAATATGCGGGCAGCACGGGTACGGTCGGTCTGACCTACACCGAGCCACGCATGTACGGCATCCGCATCGGCTATCGTTTCGGGAACTAGGCCGATGGTTGCCACTCCGGCACAGCCGCCCTTCGCGCTAACGGTGAGCGCGGAGGCGCGGGCAGCGATGGCGCCGATGCTGAAGCAAGGGTCTCCGCCGGAATTTACCATGACGCTGATGCGGTGCGGGCTGGCGAGAAAAATGATCCGCAAGGCTGCGCTCAACCATCTGAAGCCGATCGCCAAGGCGCGGATGGCACTTCACGACGTCGATGTGAAGCGGGAGAAAATAGCGGGCGTCTCTGTCGATATGGTCCGGCCCAGATCGAACCAAGCGGCAGGCAACGCCTTGCTAATCAACATGCACGGCGGCGGCTTCACGCTCAATTCGGGGTCGCTGACCGAATCCATTCCAATCGCCGGGCTGACCGGCATTCCCGTGGCATCGGTGTTGTACCGGATGGCACCGGAGTATCCTTACCCAGCCGCGGTCGATGACGTGCTCGCCGTATACAAGGACGCCTTGGCAACTAGGTCTGCAACGGCGATCGGCGTGTTCGGCACGTCTGCCGGTGCCATGCTGACGCTGCAACTACTCGCACGGATCAAGGCTGAGGGTCTGGCTATGCCAGCTGCCGCCGGTTTCTTTTCGGGTGCAGGTGACTTTGTGAATGTCGGCGACTGCGAGGGCTATCTGCCGTCGATCATGGGAGAACGGTCAATCCCCGAAGTGGTAAGCGATTATTGCGTTGGCACAGACCGCGCTGATCCAATGCTGTCGCCGATATTGGGCGACCTGTCGGGCTTTCCACCGATGCTGCTGATGAGCAGTACGCGCGACCAGCTTTTGAGCCATACGGTGATCACTGACCTTGCCCTGCGAAAGGCCGGTGTCGATGTTGACCTGCGCGTTTACGAGGGCATGGCGCATGCATTCTGGGCATGGATTGAATGTCCGGAAACCGATGTGGCGTTAGCTGCTCAGGCCGAATTCTTTTCTAGGCTTTTAAAGGCGTGACGATACACGGCCACCCGAGCCCCGCCGACCTGTACGGTCCGCTTCTCGCCAAGGTGCAGGAACGCGGGATTTTGGCCGACGGCAAGACTTTCGTCGATGCCATCCCCCGTCGCGCTGTTGCCGATATCATGGCGGACTTTGCCGCATTACCGTCGGGCGACGATGCATTGCGTCGCTTCATAGAAGAGAATTTCGACCTACCGGTGCTGATTGGCCAAGCAGAGCCTTCGGCACCGACCACGCCGTTGCGCGCCTATATACACGACATGTGGAACGAGTTGGCTCGTGCACCCGGCCAAGGTATCGACAACTCTTCGGCACTTCCCATCGGCCACCGTCATATCGTCCCCGGCGGACGGTTTCGCGAAATCTATTATTGGGACAGCTTTTTCACGATGCTCGGCCTGATCCGCGATGGTCAAACCGCGCTGGCGACCGGCATTGTCGATGCGATGACCGACATGATTGAGGCCTATGGCCACGTTCCTAATGGCACGCGGACCTATTATCTTGGCCGCTCACAGCCGCCGCTCTATCACATGATGGTTGAGTTACTCGGTGAAGCCGAACCGACCGTCTCTGCTCGCCGCCTCGACGCGATGAAGCGCGAGCATGGATGGTGGATGGAGGGTGCAGAGACGCTCGAACCGGGGCAGGCTAAAGGCCGCGTGGCTAGGCTTGCCGACGGTTCGCTGTTCAACCGTTACTGGGACCCGCGCCGAACTCCGCGCGACGAAAGCTGGGGTGAGGATGTTGCCACCGCTGCCCAAAGCGGAAGGTCGGCAGAGGATGTCTACCAAGACCTGCGCGCAGGGGCCGAAAGCGGCTGGGATTTCTCCACGCGCTGGCTCGACAGTGAAAGCCTCTCGTCTATCCGCACCACGACGATCATCCCCGTCGATCTGAACGCTTTTCTTTATGGCCTCGAAACTACAATCGCGGCTTGCGGCGACTTTGAAGCTGCTCGTTACGGCCAACTGGCTGAGGAGCGGCGCGCCGCAATGAACCTGCACTTGTGGAACGCCGATGGCGGATATTTCGTCGACTATGATATCAGCATTAACAGCCCGCGCAGCGCGCTGACCGCGGCGGCACTGGCACCGTTGCTGGTTGGGGCCGCGAGCGCCGAACAAGCGGACAGGACGGCGGACGCCATCACGAAGGGCCTGCTCGCACCGGGCGGGCTACACACGACGCAGGCCGAAAGCGGACAGCAATGGGACAAGCCGAACGGCTGGGCGCCGCTGCAATGGATAGCGGTGGCCGGCCTCCAACGCTATGGCCACGACAAGCTGGCGCGCCAAATCGCAAGTCGTTGGGTGAACACCGTCAACGCGACCTTCCAACGCGCCGGACTGCTGTTCGAGAAATACGATGTCGAGCGCGCCGATGTCGGCGGCGGCGGAGAATATAAGACGCAAACCGGGTTCGGCTGGACAAATGGCGTGACAGCGGATTTCATCGACAGCTACGATTTGGTTCCGCCGACGGATTAAGCGCGCCGCGCCCGGCGAATGGAGAAACGATGCTGCCCGGTTTGCGGCAGGATGCTCCGATGCAAATCGGGGCGAGGCTGGCGCAGGCTGCTGACGCGCATCAACTTAATAAAGTCGCCTCCAAACCAGTCGAAGAGCTGCAGTGACGATATGACAGGGCGGGCTGCGAATGGCGAGATGCTTAAGTGAATGGCAGGAATTGCATCAAATGATCACAACTTGGAGCGACCGCTTTACTAGCGGAAGCGGCAATTGGCGTAGGAGCTCTTAACCGTCGCAGCTTGAAGACGAACCGCAAGCGATCGACCAACCATGCTGTGACCGTTTTTGTGTTGTTAGGCATTGCCATGTCTTGTGGAACATTGTTGTCATTTGTTACCTATTTGAAACTCGAATGCAGCTAAGTATATGTTAATTAAATTTTTTACTAACGACGTAACGGTTTTGTAATCAGGGGGTCACGAGTTCGAACCTTGTAGCCGGCACCAGTTTTTCAGGCGACGCTCAATCCGACATCGATATTCCCGCGTGTTGCGTTGGAATAAGGGCAAACCTCATGTGCCGCCGCGACGAGGCGCTCGGCATCAGCCTTATCGACACCCGGCATCTCGATATGCAGATCGGCTGTGATACCGTACCCACCCTCGCTGCGCGGTCCAAAACCGATTGTAGCCGTAACAGTTGTTTCAGGCGGCACGCGCACACCTTCTTTACCGGAAACGGCCTTCATCGCACCAAGAAAACAAGCCGAATAGCCCGCGCCGAAGAGTTTTTCCGGATTGGCGCCGACCCCGCCCGGTCCGCCCATTTCCTTGGGCACGACCAGTTTCACATCGACTGAGCCGTCATCCGACTTGGCCGAACCGTCTCGGCCTCCGGTTGCAGTGGCAGTGGTTTTGTAAATCACGTCGACGGGCATCGGCTTTCTCCTAGGCTTTGGCAGTTCAACCATATCAGCCCTCACCGAAAGCGTCAGCGACAATTTGTTGCTATAGTGGCATTTTTGCAACCTTTTTGACGATAAGCCCAATTCGCCAACTATCCATTTGCTGCGCAGCATTTCCATGGTTATTGCGTGTGCAATGCTTTTCAGCAGCTCAGCGGGATGCTGGGGGGCAAAAATATAATCCATCCCCAAGAAAAACCGGAAAAACCGGATCAGGTTTAAACAGGAGAGAGACATGAAATTGGCAAATCGCGCCGTACGCACGGCTATGCTATCGACCATCAGCATTGTATCATTGGGTTTCGGGACTGTCGCTTACGCGCAGGATGAAGCTCCACAGGCGGAAGAGGCCGCCGAAGATGATAATGTCATCATCGTGACGGCGACCAAGCGCGAACAGACTTTGCAGGAAATTCCAGTCGCCGTTACGGTAACAAGTGCAGAAACGATTGAGCGTGCGCAAATTCGCGACCTCATTGATTTGCAGACTGTAGCTCCAACGCTTCGCGTGTCACAAAACCAGAGCTCAGGAAATACCACTTTCATCATTCGCGGCTTCGGCAATGGCGGCAACAACACAGGGGTTGAGCCCTCGGTTGGTATTTTCATCGACGGAGTTTACCGTTCACGTGCAGGCTCCGGAATTAGCGACCTTCCCAATTTACAGCGCGTCGAGGTGCTGCGTGGCCCACAATCAACGCTTTTTGGCAAAAATGCGTCAGCAGGCGTTATCTCTATCGTCACCGCAGCGCCCAAATATGAATTCGGCGGTTCGGTCGAAGCCAGCTACGGTAATTTCAACGCCATTGTGTTGAAAGCCGATGTCACTGGGCCGATCAGTGAGAATATCGCTTTCAGCCTTGCAGGCGGCATTAACAAGCGCGATGGTTATGCAACGATCATCAACACGGGCGACAAATCAAACAACCGGGACCGCTGGTTTACCCGCGGGCAGTTGTTGATCGAACCTTCAGACACCGTTAAATTCCGCATCATCGGCGATTTTGACCGTATTGACGAAAACTGCTGCATTGCAGGCAATGTGCTTGATGGCCCGACTGGAAACATCGTTCGCGCATTGGGTGGAGCGGTTAATTCGAACAACCCATTTGATTATCGGGTAAATGCGAACTTCCCGACAACGAACAAGATCGACAATTATGGCGGCTCAATACAAGGTGATTTTGAACTCGGGTCATTGTCGCTGACTTCGATCACCGCCTACCGTGGTTCGGACTCGAGCTATCGTCAGGATGCCGATTTCACCAGTGCCGCGATTTTGGAAGGTGTCACCGAAGATCGCGAGATACGGACCTTTACACAAGAAGTCCGGCTGGCGTCGGATTTTGACGGGCCGTTAAACTTCCTGCTCGGTGGCTATTATTTCAAAGAGGATATCGAACAACAGGCTACCGTTGCGTGGGGAGCCCAGTCTCGCGGCTTTGCCAATGGACTGGTTCAAGGTGCCTCAGGTGGCGCACTTAACATTCCGCTATTGGAGGCAACTTTTGGTGCGCTCGAAGGCGCACCCGGACGTTACGTCAATCAATTCTTCTCGGCAGGCCAGGGTTTGAACGAGGCCTACACGTTGAAAGATGATGCCTGGTCAATTTTCGGCACGGTTGATTTTGAGATTACCGACCGGATCACGCTGACCGGTGGCTTTAACTACACGAAAGACAAAAAGAAATTTACGACCAATGTCATTAGCAACGACGTTTGGTCATCGGTGAATTTCGATGCTGCGGCTTACGCTCCATTCCGTCAACAGTTGTTGTATCAAGGTGGTTTGGCGCAACAAGTTGGTGCAGCTCTCGGCTTGGGTCGCTCTGCAACTGCCGCAGAAATTGGTGGATTTGCAATGAATCCCCTAACAAACCCAACCTTTAACGCAATAAATGCCGGTGTAACCGCATTTGCTGCCGCGAATGCCAACAACGTTGCGGCTAACCCTTTGAACGGTCTCAAACCGCTTCAGTTCTTGCCGCCTTATTTGAATTTACCAAATTCGGTTGAGGACGGTCGGTCTTCGGATGATGATTTATCGTATACTGCCCGCATTGCGTGGGAGGTCACCGACAGCGTCAATATTTACGCAAGCTACGCGACCGGATTCAAGGCCACTTCGGTCAACCTTTCCCGAGATTCCAGGCCATTGCTGTCGGATCGGGCTGCGCTCACAGCTGCTGGCTTGACACGGGTCAACCAGTCTTACGGTACGCGCTTAGCCAACCCTGAAAAAGCGAAGGTTTTCGAAGTCGGGATCAAGGGCAACTGGGATCAGGCATCGTTCAACCTGACAGCGTTCAAACAGTCGATCAACGACTTTCAGGGCAATCTGTTCATCGGGACCGGCTTTGTTCTGTCCAACGCTGGCAAACAGTCGACAGTCGGTATCGAGTTTGATGGCTCGGTTCGGCCGACCGATTCTCTGACCTTTAATGTCTCGATGGTCTATCTTGATGCGAAATATGATAGCTTCGTACAGAGCCCGTTTGGTGATATTTCGGGTACGCGGCCTTCGGGTATCCCACAATTGGCGACAACTCTCGGGGCAGTTTTCGAACAGCCATTCGGCGACGACAACAAATTTGTGTTGAGCGGAAGTTACCACTATGAATTGTCAACTCCACAAGTAGATGGCGGGCTTCTTGCGACATATTCGCGGGAAGTGAATACCATCGAGGCATCCGCAACGGTCGAATTGAACAATGGGCTTCAATTTTCATTATGGGGCCGCAACCTTGGAAATCACAAATATCTGACCACCATATTCCCGTCGGTTGCCCAGTCTGGAAGCATTTCGGGCTATCCGAGCTTGCCGCGCACCTATGGCGCGGCGGTAAAGTATAAGTTCTAATACACGATCTTTCGTGGGGGAGAGAGCCGGGGCAGCATTGCTGTTCCGGCTTTTTCTTTGGGGCTTTTAGGGACTGTCCCAAGCGCAGCGCCGTGGAGCGCAGCGAAGCAAGCCCCTAAAGCTAGCGCACCCCTCTCGGGGACAGTCCTCTGCGCTGCGTTTGGGACAGTCCACTGACATTTGTTGTGGAAAATGGTGCCCGAGGGCGGATTTGAACCACCGACACGCGGATTTTCAATCCGCTGCTCTACCCCTGAGCTACTCGGGCTACACGGGCAAAACCGCGTGGGAGCGCAGCCTATAGAGAGGCGAAGCGCCCCTTGGCAAGCGCAAAATCAGTCGCGTTCGCCGCCGTCGAAGCTATCGTCATAATCCGCCGCTGGACCCGGTACGCGATAGCCGTCGCCCAGCCATTGTAACAGGTCCCGGTCCTTGCATCCCTGACTGCAAAAGGGCGCAAATGCAGCCGATTTGGGCTTTTTGCACAATGGACACTGATCAGCTTTGCGCGACATGGACATGCCCATAGCCGGTGATACTGTCATCGGCAACGACCACAAGCGATGCGCCCATTTGGCGTTCGCATTCGATAAGAAAGCTTGCCCAATCCTTCGACGCCAGCAGATTGGCAACCGAGTTCCTCGCTATTATCGTGCGCGCACCAAAGCCCGATGAGCGTCCAGCCTCTCGCAACAGCCAGAGCGCCTGTGTTTCATCGGACAGCGCCGCGATCCGTGTGCCGAACAATTGGTCGAGTACCGAAGGCCGGGGGCGAGCGCGGACAATCTGCATCAATCCGAAGCCATTGACGGCGCTGCGCTCAAAGGGTCGAGAGTCCGTCGCAGCCGCGTCGTCGAACGCAGCCGCTATCGCTTGCCGATGGTCCTTGGACTTAACCGCGACAAAGTCGATCATCGTCATCCCGCCGACCTGATATAGCCGCAGAAGGCGCGCTATTTCCTTGGCCGCTGCAAGATTGATGGTCATGGGGTCACCGATGCCATCAACATCGAACACGAGCCCCGCCTTGGTCCGCTGAAAACTTATCGTCGCATCACCCACGTGCGAAGCGCCGACCAACGCGGCGTCAAAAGCGGCCGATATATCGGCGTTTCGACGAGGCAAGTCCCCAAAGCTGCAAAGCTTGGCTTCCCAAAGTGGCTCCCTGTCAGAATTCACCGACGGTAGATCATCTATAAGCCTTGCTTCGGGCGGCTTCGCCCGCCCTGGCTCGCAAATCGATTCACGGGTGATTTCGAACGCGACACGCGCGCCTTCAGGCTGCGGCGAACTGCGGCGCACGAGCACCTCGTCTTTATCATCCGTGACGATATAGGCTCCTGACGGCGTCTTGCGATCGATACGGCCCAAGCCCGCCTCGCCCAAAGCCCAATGTAATTCCCGCTGAATATGGACTTCGACGAATACGCCATTTTCAACCAGCGCCGCGCGCCGTTCGCCCGGCGCTACGTCGATCCATAATTCAATCAAGTGGGAAGCCCGCAGCGCGTAACAGCGCACGAGTTTCGTATAACGGCAGGCCAATGACGCCCGAATGGCTGCCCGCCATCCAATCGACCAGCGCCTCTGCCCTGCCCTGAATGGCATAGCCGCCCGCTTTGCCCAGACCTTCTCCGCACGCAATATAGGCATCGATCTCGTCGTCGCCCAAGCGCTTAAAGCGAACGATGCTGTCCGAAATCCGGGTGTGCAGACGTCCGTCGACATCGATGACCGCTACCGCGCTCAGCACATGATGGCGCCGCCCGCTAAGCAATTTCAGAAATCCGCGCTGCATCTCCGCGTCCACGGCTTGCTGCAATATCCGCCGTCCGACCGCGACCGTGGTATCTCCCGCCAGCACGATTTCGCCCACGTTCCGCTCGACTGCCTGCGCCTTCTGTTCTGCCATGCGCAGAGCGTAAACGCGCGGCACTTCGCCCTTGCGCGGGTTTTCATCGATGTCTGGCGATGCAACACGGTCGGGCACAACGCCAAGGCGCGCTAGCAAATCGCGGCGACGCGGACTTGATGAGGCAAGAACGAGTTGCGGCATACCCCGCAATTACCGCTTATTTGAAGCGATAGGTGATCCGGCCTTTGGTCAGATCATAAGGGGTGAGTTCGCACAATACTTCGTCGCCGACGAGCACACGGATACGGTTCTTACGCATTTTTCCTGCGGTGTGGCCAAGCACTTCATGGCCATTTTCCAATTCGACGCGGAACATTGCATTGGGCAGCAATTCACGAATGATGCCCCGCATTTCCAGAAGTTCTTCTTTTGCCATTCGGCCCCTTGAATATCAGATAGTCTTGATGTTGCAGCGCCCTTAGACGGAACCTGCGGAAAAGGGAAGAGTTACCGCGCAAACGCCGTATTGCGACAAAATGCGACAAAGTTCATCTTTCGTGCACTGGGCGTTGGGTTATTAGTCCGGTTCAAGAACAACAAAAAGTCCCCTCCCCATGAAAACGCTCTCCCTCACGGCATTGTTGCTGGCCTCAACCACGCTGCCCGCCTTTGCGCAAGAATCCGCCAACACCGAACGCACAACCGCCGCTCCGGAAAATGTCGACAGCGCTGTTGACGAACTCCCAGGCGATATTGTTGTCACCGCCGAGCGGATCAGGGGCGCGGTCGATACCGATGTACCACCCGTAGAGGAATTGACCGAGGCGGATATTGCTGCGGTTGGCGCAGGTTCGTTGACCGATCTTCTCGCCGCAGTCGCACCGCAGACCAATTCGGGTCGCGGACGTGGTGGCGGCCAGCCGGTGATATTGCTCAACGGACAGCGAATCTCGGGCTTTCGCGAGCTTCGTGATCTGCCACCCGAGGCCATCAAGCAGGTGCAGATTTTCCCCGAAGAAGTGGCGCTGAAATATGGCTTTCGTCCAGATCAGCGAGTCATCAACTTCATTCTGAAAGATAACTTCTCTTCGTTCATTACCGAAGTCGAGATGGCGCAACCCGAAGACGGCGGTTTTGCCACCAACGAGATTGAAGCTACATTTGTCACAATCGGCGACAAGACCAGACTGAGCATCGACGTCGAGGCAGAACGTTCGACACGGCTAACCGAAAATGAGCGCGAATTGACTACCGCTGACAGTTCGCTGCCGCCACTCGATGGCGATGTCGTCCAGTTCCGCAGCCTGCTGCCGAAGTCAGAGCGGTTGGAGGTCAACACGACCTGGAGCCGTTCGATCGGCCCGCAAAGTAGCTTGTCGTTGAACGCCAATTACGCGCTGAATGGCAGTTCATCGTTGCTTGGCCTGCCGAGTGCGAGCTTTGTCCTACCCGGGTCTAGTCCGTTTTCACTCACTGGTACTGACGCCACCATCAGCCGCTATTTCGAGAACCCGCGCGCACTCGGGCGCGAAAATGAAACGCACACGTTCCAGACCGGCGGTACGGTCAACCACCTGCTCGGCGGGTGGCGCTGGACGGTTACCGGTAATTATGCGCGCATCGATAGCGAAACGACGACAACGCGCAATGTCGACTTTGCAGATCTACGCGCTGCAGTTTTCGCCGGAACCGCAAACCCGTTTGCCGCCGATTTTGGGAATAACCTGCTATTCTTGGCGCCCGACCTGGCCAACAGCCTGTCGCAAACAATCGAAACGCGCAGCACAGTGGCAGGTTCGCCCTTCCGCCTGCCCGCTGGCGACGTGCAAATGACGTTTGCCTCTGGCTTCACGCGCCAGATGCTCGACAGCGACACCTGGCGATCGGGCATCATCACCGATGTGTCGCTGCGCCGGAATATCTTCAACAATTCGGTCAATGCCGAACTGCCGCTGACCGAAGGCGACTTCGGCCTTGGCAAAGCCATTGGAGCATGGGCAATTAACGGCAACATCGGATTCAGCGAGCTCTCCGATTTTGGCAGTCTGATGGAATATGGTGTGGGACTGCGCTGGCAACCGGCTAAAAACCTTACTTTTCAAGCAAATTTGATTGGCGACGAAAATGCGCCGGGTATCAGCCAGCTCGGCAATCCGCTGATCGTCACGCCAAATGTCGCTTTTTTCGACTTTGCCACCGGGCAAAGCTCTTTTGTCAGCATTACCAGCGGCGGCAACCCGCTGCTCGTCGCCGAGAAGCGGCGCGATTTGAATTTGAACGCGAATTGGAGCCCGACTTTCATCAAGGATTTCAGCCTTCAATTCGGTTATTTCCGCAATAACAGCTCGGACACGACAGCAAACTTTCCGCTCCTCACGCCCGAAATCGAAGCCGCATTTGCCGGTCGCGTAGTCCGCGATGCCAGCGGGCGGATCATCAGCGTCGATCAGCGTCCGGTCAATTTCGCGAAGGAAGAATCGCAGCGCATTCGGTGGGGCTTTAACGTTTCGGGTGGCATCGGGCCGCAGCCACAAGGACGTGGCCCGATGGCCGGTATGGGCGGCGGACGTCCGCCCGGCGCTGGCGGCGGCTCTAGTGGACCCGGCGGCGGTGGACCGCGCATGGGTGGCGGTGGGCCTCGCGGCTTTGGCCCCGGTGGCGGCCCGATGGGAGGAGGGGGCAGCCGCTGGAGCCTCGCGCTTTACCACACCTACCGTATTCAGGAAGAAATCCTGGTCCGCCCCGGCGTGCCTGTGCTCGACCTGCTCAATGGCTCGGCAACCAGCAGCAATGGCGGGGCATCGCGGCATGAACTCGAACTGTCGGGCGGGGTATTCCACAAGGGCCTCGGTTTGCGCCTACAGGGCAATTACAAAAGCGGAACGCGCGTAGACGGTAACGGATTGGCTGGAAGCAGCGACCTGCGCTTCAGCGATCTTGCGACGCTCACGGCGTTCGCGTTTGTCGATCTCGACCAGCAGAAAAGCGTCGTCGAAGCTGTGCCATTTCTGAAGGGAAGCCGCCTGACCTTGCGTGTCGATAATGTCCTCAACGACATCATCGACGTCCGCGACCAGAATGGTGTTGTGCCTTTCGAGCTATCAACCCGGCTTTATCGACCCGCGCGGTCGGGTGTTCGAACTCAGCTTCCGGAAGCGGTTCTAGACAGCTTCCGGATCGCCCGCCACGCAAGCGCCTTGGTCTTGTTCTGGGCAGGAAAGCGGCCAGGCGCGGCGGGTTCAACGCCGACCTTGCGCAGCACGCCATTAAACGCGCGCGCATCGGCCTCGGCAAAGCTCCAGTCGCTACGCCAGGTGATGGACAGAGAGATCGATACTGCCGGGCCGTTCTTCACATGATGCGGCGCCATCACCGGTACGAACAGCGCCTCGCCGGGTTTTAGCGGCCATTCGGTGCCGCCAGCTGCCAGCTCATCGCGCCAGACAAGGTTGCGATGGCCGCCAGTGTGATAGCCCTCGTGCGTCTCATCCGGCGCAAAGCGGTTATCGCCCGCCGGGAACTGCGTCATCACCTTCGTCCCGCGCAGTTGCAGCAATATGTTGTGCTCGGGGTCGAAATGATAGGGCGTGACGGCATTGGGGCTGGATACAAAGATAAAGCCTTGAGGCTTCAGCATCCGCCCCGTCTTTTCCTCGATATGCGGCTTGAGTTCGGTGAGCAGCCCCATCAACAGCGCGGCATATTCCGGTAGCTGCTCAATGTTCTTAAGCACCGCCCAGCTACCGCTGGTTTCGACCATGCGGATCGTGTCGCCGATGCTCAGGCCATTGGCGGGAACCAACGCCGGGTCGATGCCCACCGGCAAGTCGCCCTTGTTATATTCGACTGAAGCTTCAGGAAGCGATTCGCCAAGCCGCGCCAGTGCTTCAATCGTCAGCAACGGGTGGTCGCGCAAATTGTGCGTCAGCTTGTGTGGAGTTTCTGGATAATGGCTCGCAAAAAACTGGCGCGTGGCGGAATCGAAGATCGCGGTCATGCGTCATCTCCTGTTTCGATCTGGGGGGAAATCTTCGGCGCGCTCTTTGCCAATTCGGCAGCCAGAAACGCGCCGAATATGGCACGGCGACCGGACCCACCGATGGCAACCGAATAGCGCCCGACCGCGCGCCTGCCGGTCCAAAGGCTGTCGATCATCGGATGGCCCTCGGTTGCGCAGCTGTCGCAATAGTCGATCTGCGGGTGTTCGAGCAAAGCGAGATTTTCGATTTGCAGCAACACTCCGGGCGAGAAGCGCGCATAGTCCTCGTCGAAGGCCGTCTTGAAGGAGAAGCTGCCCGGTGCGCAGAGGAAATTGACGAGCATCGCCAGAGGTTTGCCATCGAGCCTCAACTCGAGCCGCTCCAGCCTACCCGCTGCTGCCGCCCCAGCAAGCACTTCCGAAAACAACCTGCGCGTGTTGTCGGCACAAGCAAGTGCAGATCCGTTTCCGCCTTTCCAGCCCCGTTGTTCAAGCGCCAGAAATTCCTGCGTCCATTCGTCCAACCCTGTAGCGCTGTCATCGCGTGCAAAGGTCAGAACACCTTGTTCCGAAAGCCGGTTTTTTTGACGCCTCAACTCTTTGCGCTTCTTGCTGCGTACCGCAGCTTCGAAGTACGCGCCGGGTGACAGTCCCCGCCCCAGAAACGCCCGCTCGGTCCGATGGACCAACGCGCAGCGGCGTTTTTGCTCCACACAAACCTGTTCAAGCGCGGTTGCAAGCTCGCCGTCTATGGTCAGGCCGTGCAGATGCGCGAATAACGCCTGCCCCGGCTCGCGATCGAGATGCGCCAGATACGCCTGCCAGAAACTATGCTCATAACCCGCACGAACCAAGGGCGTTCCTAAAAACGCATTATGGTGCATCCAGTTCTGCGCATGCGGCAGCGGCCATCTGCCATAACGCGCATGTGTCGATACTGGCATCAATCCGCACAACACGTCGCCGTCCCACAAGGTGAAAATCTGCACGCGTCTTGAAGGATCAAATTGCTCCAGCGCCGGCTGCAAAAACCAGCTTTCGGAAAAGGCATTGGGTTCCGCTGCGTGCCCTGCAAGCGCATTCCAACTGGCAACGAACGGCGCGTCGAACAACGTCCGCCAGCCCTGAAAGCCGACAGCCAAGATTGCCTTCATTGGCCGCGTAGTTCGCCCGTGTCGCCACTTTGCCCCTTGCGTCGTGGATTTCTAACGGTTGGCATAAGCCAAAGCGGCAAAGAAATTGCTAATGAGCAAAGAAAAACCCCGCCGAAATCGCTTCCGGCGGGGTTTGATTTATTCGGCGGCCAAAGATTTACATCCCGCCGTGTGCCAGTGCAGCAAGCAGAAGCAAGGCCACGATATTCGTGATCTTGATCATCGGGTTGACGGCTGGACCAGCGGTGTCCTTGTAAGGATCGCCCACAGTGTCGCCGGTCACGGCTGCCTTATGGGCTTCCGAACCCTTGCCGCCGTGATTGCCGTCTTCGATATACTTCTTGGCATTGTCCCAAGCGCCGCCGCCCGAGGTCATCGAGATCGCGACGAAAAGACCGCCGACGATAACACCCAGCAGCAGCGCGCCCAAGGCTGCAAAGCCCTGTGCAGGGCCAGCGACCCAGCTGATGATGAAGTAAACCGCGATTGGTGCCAAAACCGGCAGCAACGACGGAATGATCATCTCGCGGATCGCTGCCTTGGTCACAAGGTCAACGGTGCGCGCATAATCGGGCTTCGACGTGCCGTCCATGATGCCGGGGTTGCTCGCGAACTGGTCACGAACGTCCTTCACCACTTCACCAGCAGCCTTGCCAACCGCAGTCATGCCCATTGCTCCGAAGAGATAAGGCAAAAGCGCGCCGAGCAAGAGGCCGACGATGACATAAGGGTTCATCAGCGTGAAATCGACGCCTTCGGTCAGGCCGAGCTTGTCTGCATAGAACGCCAGGTCAGCGGTATAAGCGCCGAACAACACGAGTGCTGCCAGCGCCGCCGACCCAATGGCATAGCCCTTGGTCACAGCCTTAGTGGTGTTACCCACTGCGTCGAGCGCATCGGTCTTTTCACGTACCGAGCTATCCATCTCCGCCATTTCGGCAATGCCGCCTGCGTTATCGGTCACCGGACCATAAGCATCGAGCGCCACGACCATACCGGCCAAAGCCAGCATCGAGGTTGCGGCAAAAGCGATGCCGATGATGCCAGCGAGCTGGAACGAGACGATAATGCCGACGCAGATAACCAAAGTTGGCAACGCGGTCGATTTAAGGCTGATCGCCAGACCCTGAATGACGTTGGTGCCGTGACCGGTTTCCGATGCCTTGGCAATCGAACGCACAGGACGGAAATTGGTGCCGGTGTAATATTCGGTGATCCAGACCAGAAGGCCTGTGACCGCGAGGCCGACCATCATCGAATAGAACAGCGCCAAGCCGGTGAACCCGCCAGTGCTGTAGCTGACCAGTGCATTCATATCGCCAAGCGTTTGCGTGGTGACATAATAGATCGCCGGAATCGACGTGATCGCAGTGACAAGGAAGCCCTTGTACATCGCACCCATGATGTTGGTGCCTCCGCCCAAACGGACGAAGAAGGTGCCCAAGATCGAGGTCAGGATGCAGATACCGCCAACAACCAGTGGCAACGACATCAGATTGAGCAATTCAGCCGCAGGCATCGTCGATGGCATCAGCAACGCGAGCAATACCATCGTCGCGCCAATGGTCACGACATAGGTTTCGAACAAGTCGGCGGCCATACCGGCGCAATCGCCGACGTTATCGCCAACGTTATCGGCGATGGTTGCAGGGTTGCGTGGATCATCCTCGGGGATGTTCGCTTCGACCTTGCCGACCAAGATCAGCACCGACGTCAGCGGCCTTGGTAAAGATACCGCCGCCCAAACGCGCGAAGATCGAAATCAGCGAAGCGCCGAATGCCAGATGCCAGCAAACCGTCGATAACCGCACGGCTGTTCGGCAGGTTCATCGCAACTTCGGTCAGGTAATAGAAGAAACCGGCAATCGCGAGCAAGCGCGAGACCAGCGACGAGCATACCGGTAATCGCACCGGCATTGAACGCCATGGTCAGGCCCTTCTGCAAGGATTTCGCTAGCAGCCTGCGCCGTGCGGACGTTGGCGCGAACCGAGATGTTCATCCCGATAAAACCAGTCGCGCCCGAAAGCACAGCGCCGAGCACGAAGCCGACTGCCGAGAGCGGCCCAAGGAAAACCCCGACTAGCACGGCAACAACCACGCCAACAACCGCAATCGTGCGATATTGGCGGGTCAGATAGGCGCCAGCGCCTTCCTGAATAGCGGCTGCAATTTCCTGCATCCGCGGCGTACCGGCGGATGCAGCAAGCACCGACCGGCTCGTGATAATTCCATAAAGCACGGCAACTAACCCGCACAAAATGGCCATAATTGACAAAGACATAAACTGTCCCTTCCCCGTTATTCTTTGTTAGAAATACTCTCCCGGCGCGCCCGCAAAGGCACGCAAGCCGCTGCGCTATAGGGTGGCGGTGCGGGGGAACGCAACCCATAAAAGCGGCCTTGCGGGCCGGTTTGGCTTATTGATGTTGATAACCGAGCGATGGCGGCAGCGGGACTTGCTTGTTGCCATCGGTGAGCGCTAGTCCGGCGTCGGCGATCACGCGCCCGATCAGCGTTGCCGCAATCGGGATCTGGACATCGGGCCCGGCGGCGAACAGCAACTCATAATCATCCCCCCAACTCGCCGCCTGCATCCGGCTTTCGGTCGTATCCGCCGCGATAGCTGGCATATTCAAGCGATAGTGGCAGACAGGAAATATCGATCGCGATTCCGACTTTGCTCGCCCGCGCCATACGGTCGGCATCGAGCAGCAAACCATCCGAGATGTCCATCATCGCGGTGACATAAGGCGCAACAGCCTGACCTGCGGAAAGCCGCGGTTCGGGCCGGTTGTAAGCATCGGCAAGCGGTCCGATTTCATCAAAACCCGCTTCGATCAGCTCGAAACCGGCCAAAGCGTCGCCGAGCGTCCCAGTAACATAAAGTAAATCGCCAATCCGCGCGCCGCTGCGTGAAGGCACCGGTCGATGCGTTGCCACGCCGATTGCCGTCATTCCCAAAGCCCGCTTGTCGCCGCGATTGGAAACCGTGTCGCCGCCGAGCAATGCTACGTCGTAGCGCTTCAAGACTGCCTGCAATCCGGCAGCGAACCTTCGGTCCCATTCGTCTTCGCCGAGCATGAAACCGAGTAACACCCCCAAGGGCCGTGCGCCTTTTGCCGCCAAGTCGGACAGGTTTGACGCGACCAGCTTCCACGCGACATCGGCGGGGTCGGCGTTGGAAAGCCAGTGCACGCCCTCAGCCATCATGTCGTGCGTTAGGATGAGGCTTTCATTGCCCAAGTCGATGACCGCTGTGTCGTCGAGCAACCCGCGCGCAGCCGGATTAGTCGCCATTGCGCGCATGAGGTCGATGAAGGTGGATCTCGTTGGTCAGTTCCGCTTCGCCTTCGCCACCGCATCGAGCAGCGCATTCACAAACTTGGCGTCCTTGGCATCGAAAAAGGCGTGCGCGACGTCCATATATTCGTTGATCATGGTCCCCGTCGGCACATCGGGCCGCGCGATAATTTCGTAGGTTCCGGCGCGCAGGATTTGCAGCATCGTCTTGTCGAGCCGTCCGATTTTCCATTGCTCGCCCAAATTGGCTTCGATCAATTCATCGATCTCGGCGCGCCGGCCATCGGTGCCGACCACGACATCATCGAAAAAGTCGACATCTGCATCGATCAGTTGCGCATCTTCGATGTCTTTGCCGAGCCGATGTTCGTGAAACTGCCCCAGCAATCGCGCCAGGCCAATTTCTTCCATGTCCATCTGGTACAGCGCCTGCACAGCGGCGAGCCGCGCGGCGGAGCGGGCTTTGGAGGTCTTGCTCATAATCTTTTCCTTACGCTCAGCGCGTGCGCTGGCAATCCTTCGGCATCGGCGAGCGTTGCCGCGGCAGGACCGATGGCCTTGATCGATCGCCTTGTCGAGCGCGATGAAGCTGGTGCGTTTCATGAAATCGAGCACCGACAGCCCCGACGCAAAGCGCGCCCGGCGACCGGTAGGCAACACGTGGTTGGGGCCAGCGACATAATCGCCAATGGCCTCGGGAGTCATGCGTCCGAGAAAAACCGAACCGGCGTGACGGATCAGAGCGAACAACGCTTCGGCGCGGTCATCGTCGACCGCCAGTTCGACATGCTCGGCTGCCAACCGGTTGACCAGCGGCATTGCGTCTTCAAGGTTTTGACCACGACAATCGCACCATTGTCCGCCCAGCTCTGACCCGCCACAGCGCTTGTCGCCAATCCTGCCAGTTGCGCGTCAACCGCAACCGCTAACCTTATCGGCAAATGCGGCATTGTCGGTGAACAAGATCGACTGGCTGGTCGGATCATGCTCGGCCTGACTGAGCAAATCGGCGGCAATCCATTCAGGCTTGTTCTTGGCGTCGGCGACCACGACAATTTCGGATGGCCCCGCGACCATGTCGATTCCGACCACGCCGTAAAGCTGGCGTTTGGCCTCTGCCACCCATGCATTGCCCGGGCCGGTTATGACATCGACTGGCTGGATGCGGTCGGTGCCATAAGCCAAAGCCGCAATCGCCTGCGCGCCGCCAACGCGCCAGATTTCGTCGACACCGGCAAGATGCGCAGCGGCCATCACCGTCTGGTTGACCTCGCCGCCGCGGCGTCGGCGTGACCATCACCAGCCGTTCGACACCAGCAACCTTGGCCGGAATGGCGTTCATCAACACCGATGACGGATAGGCCGCGCGGCCACCGGGGACATAAACCCCGGCCGCATCGACCGCGCTCCAGCGCGCACCGAGGCGGACGCCTTGCTTATCGCGATAGTCGCGGTCCTTGGGCAATTGCGCCTTGTGATATGCCCTGATCCGCGTCGCCGCCAGCTTCAGCGCATCGCGCAAATCGGGTGCAAGGCCGTCATAAGCCGCCTTGCACTGCGCCGCGTCGATCTGCCAGCCTGCGCTGTTGAGGTCGAAACCATCGAACCGCTGCGTCATTTCGACGAGCGTAACATCGCCGCGGTCGCGCACCGAACGGATGCGTTTGCGCAACAACGCTCGACACATCGGCATCGGCCTCGCGCCGGTCATTGACCAACGCGTCAAAAGCTTCGGCAAAGCCGCTGGACAGCAGGCGTCAAGCCGCTTCACTTGCGCAAGCTCGCGGAAACGATCAACCAGTGCCGGAATGTCGCCGCTCATCATCTTGTAAGCCGCGCGGTTGACGATCAGCCGCGCCGACACCTGCGAAATGATATCGGTTTCGACCAAGCCGTTTTCGGCCAATGTCTTGCCTGAAGACACCAGATCGACAATCCGCCCCGAAAGCCCAAGCGATGGCGCCAATTCCATCGCGCCGTTCAGCTTCACGCATTCGGCCTGAATACCGCGCGCATGATAATATCGGCTGGTCGTCCCGGGATATTTCGTGGCCACGCGGATATGCCCACCATTTGTGCGTATCCACCGCGCCCGCAGGCATCGCCACCGATATGCGGCAGCGCCCGATGCCCAAGTCCACCGGCGCATAAAGTTCCGAATAATCGAACTCGTCGATCACATCCGAACCGACAATCCCGATCTGCGCCGCGCCATGGGCGACGAAGGTCGCAACGTCGAATGCGCGCACGCGAATGATGCTCATCTGCGGATTGTTGGTGGCGAACAACAACGCCCGGCTGTTGTCGTCAAAGAACGCGGCTTCGGGCTCGATACCCGCGCACTGCATCAGCGGCAGCGCCTCGTCCAGTATTCGTCCCTTGGGGATTGCAAAGATGATGCGTTCGGCCATGATGGCGCGGCTTTAGGGGCGGGCGACAGAAAGGGCAATATGGCGATCCATGCGGAAATACTGTCAGGACTGAACGATCAGGCCGATCATGTCATCAATAACGGTGCACCCGGCACCGGGGCGATCTGCCGCGCGCTGATCGCTTTGGCTGAAGGAGACAGCCTGTGTGGGAAGCGAATTGCGCAATGGGACCCGAAAGCCGTTTTGAAGGATGCCCTGCCGTTGCGCATTGCGGGCGGTTTTCATGATCTCTTCCGCCGCGGCATCGAACCCGACCTTGGCAAGATATATCGTGGCGAAATAACCGATCAATTCGCGGTCGAACTCGCTGATTGCCGAAGTAGTCGCACGCCATGACGCAGAATTACTGCCTTGGTTCGACGGCCCGCCGCAAACCAACGAAGCGGGACGCTCGGCGAGCTTTGTCGCCGCGCTCCATTGGCTCGCAAGCCGCGTGGCGCCAAATTTCGAACTCAACGAAATCGGCTCCAGCGCGGGCATGAACCTGCTGATCGACCGCTATCGCTATGATTTGAACGGCGTGACCAGCGGCCCGGACGACGCACCGGTCACAATCAAACCGGCATGGAACGGCTCGCCACCGCCTGCCGATCAATTCACGATCCGATCGGTGCAAGGCTGCGATATCCAGCCAATCGACGTTCGCGACGATGCCGCAGCCAACCGCTTGATGGCCTATATCTGGCCCGAGATGCCCGAACGTTTCGCGCGGATGGAGGCAGGCATCGAAATGATCCGCGAAAGCGGCGTGGACTTGGTAAAGGCCGATGCCGCCGATTGGGTCGAAATGCGCCTGTCCCAGCCGCAAGCTGCCGGAACCACCCGAGTCCTGATGCACAGCATTGTCTGGCAATATCTACCCGACGATGCCCAACACCGAATCGAAGCGGCAATGACTGAAGCGGGTGCGCGAGCCGACACTTGAAAACCACTGGCGTGGATATCACTCGAAACCAATCGCGCGACGTTTCGGCATGAATTGAAGGTCCGCTATTGGCCGGGCGGCGGCGAAGCCGTGATGCTCGGCGAAGCGCATGCACATGGTATCTGGGTTAATTGGCTCCAAAATCAGCAGCCATAATTTGCTCGCGCTAATACTCAATCAGCCCAAAAACGTCTCCATAGCAAGGTTCACTTCGGCTGGCTTTTCCCAGATAACGAAGTGGCCGCAATCGTCCATCGGCTCCATTTTCACATTCGGCACCCACTTTTCGATCCCGTCGATATTACTCGGCGGTAATGCCAGATCATCCATCGCCCATATGACGAGCGTCGGGATATTTAGTTTGGGAAAGTCACCGCTGGCAAAAGGCGGCAGTTCCGCTTCTTCGTCCATCGCGGGCACATAAAGCGCGGAAGCGCGGTACCAGTTCACCATCCCGAAACAGGCATCGCGGTTGTCCCAGTCCTTCAACAAAGCAGCGCGTTCTTCCGGCTCCATATTGCTCGGCTTGTCCCATTTAATGGTTTCGAGCAAAAGGCCGGTAAGCCCTTTTTCGCGGATCAGGTCGTCATTCGCGGTGTCGCGGAAGGCGCGGATATACTGGCTGGCGGCGCGCTGATTCATGTCAGTGATCAACAAGCGCTGAAAAACATAAGGGTGCGGCGCATTGGCAATAATCGCACGCGGCACGCGTCCGGCCCACGCCGGATTGAGCCCGCCTTGCTGTCCGCTCAACGCGACTGCCCAGGCAATCGCACCACCCCAGTCATGGCCAGCGATGGTAAATTCCTGCACGCCAAGCGCATCGGCAAGAGCAAAGATGTCTGCGGTCAGCTTGTCGGCTGTGTAGGCTGCAACGTCTTGCGGCTTTGACGTCCCGCGATAGCCGCGCTGATCGGGCGCTATGCAATAGAAACGGTCGGACAAATGCGCGATCTGGTGCCGCCATGTGCGGTGCGATTCGGGAAAGCCGTGGAGGAAAATGATCGCCGGATTTTCGGGATCGCCCGCTGTATAGGAATCCATTTCAATGCCAGTTGATAATGAAATGCGCCGATGGGAGAGTTCGGTCATCAATTAATGCACCTTGGGTTAGCGACGGCGGATACTAATCCGCTAACCTCTTTAAAACACAAAATAATCCATACTGATTGTAAAAAATGCGCAATTCATGCGCTTTTCGTCAACGGCACCTCCGGAATAGGAATGAATTCTTGATCATCGCCCGGCACAAGCGGGAACGACCTTGCCTTCCAATCGGCCTTTGCCTGGTTTATCCGGTCGCGCGAGGACGATACGAAATTCCACCAGACATGGCGCGGCGTTTTAAACGCTTCGCCGCCAAGCAGCATTACGCGGCAGTCGGTTTCGGCCTTCAAGGTCATCGCCTGCCCGGGCTTCAGCACATAAAGGCTATGCGTTTCGAGCCGCTCGCCGTCCAAACGCGCCGAACCCAGTGCCAACCAATATCGCGCGTTCGTCGGCCTCGGCATCGATTGGAATTGTCGACCCGGCATTCATCAAAATATCGGCATAGATCGTCGATGCATGTTGCGTCGTCGGCGCGGTCGCGCCCCAAAGCGTGCCCATAATCACCCGCGCCGAAACGCCATCATTCTCGATCAGCGGCAGGTCGTCTTGTGCCACATGTTCAAACGCGGGATCGATTTCCTCCTTGCCATCGGGCAAGGCCAGCCAGGTCTGCATCCCCGAAATCGGCGATCCCGCTAGCGCGCTCGGGCTGCGGCGTGCGCTCGCTATGCACAATCCCCCTGCCTGCGGTCATCAGGTTGAGCGCTCCGGGCCGGATCGTCGCATAAGTGCCCAGACTGTCACGATGGTCGATTGCGCCCTCGAACAAATAGGTCACTGTCGCTAGATTGATATGCGGATGAGGGCGAACATCCATGCCCTCCCCGATATCGAACGACGCAGGGCCAAACTGGTCGACAAAGATAAACGGGCCGACCATTGTCCGGCCCTTGCTCGGCAGGGTACGTCGAACCTCGAATGCACCGAGATCGTGGGTAACGGGGGTGATGATGTCCATCATTCACTCTCCCGGTGCCTTCGCCTTGATCGCCAGCGCGTGAACCCGCTCACCGGGAATATCGCCAAGCGCTTTGTTCACCATCCGCTGCCGCATCACGCGGTTCACGCCTGCAAAGGCCGCGCTTTCGATTTCAATCGTAAAATGCGATTCGCCCGACCCGTCGTCGCCGCTATGGCCGTGATGCGCTGGCGCTGTCGTTGATGACGGCGAGGTGGGTGGGGGCGAAGGCTGCGGTCAGCAGTTCTTCCATTTCGGTTTGTGCGGGGCCTTTTTTCATGCGGCAACTCTTCCCATATGCAACGTTTTTCGCCAAGGAAAATCATGGATTCGAAGCGGCCATCTGACCGATTTCATGGCCGCGTCAGCGGGTCGCGGCGGCATTGCGCGCATCCGGGGTGCAAAGAGACGGGCGAATTCCGCGCGCCCGATCCTGAAGGCCAGCCAGCCACCCCCAATGGTCCCGGCGCTTATCGTTATTTGTGCCTCGACCATGTTCGCGAATTCAACGCTGGCTATAACTGGTTCGATGGCATGTCCGCCGAAGAGATCATGGACGCGCAAAGCCCGCTCAACATCTGGCCGACCGAAACGCGCGCATTCCGCACCTTGGGCAGCGTCGATTCGCCGCCGAAATGGGCCGATTTCAAAGACCCGCTCGATGCCATTTCCACGCGCTTCCGGGACCGGATGCCCAAGCCGCGCGCCGACGGCCATATGCTCTCGCCCGAAGACCGCCGCGCATTGAAGACGCTAGGGCTTGGCGAGGATGCCGACCGGCGGGCATTGCGCAGCGCCTATTCGGCGAAGGTCCGCGCCTATCACCCTGACAAAAATGGCGGCAACCGGTCGTATGAAAAGGCTTTGCAAGACGTGATTGCTGCCTATACGCACCTTAAAACCGCTCCCGCCTTCGCCTGACGAGAACAAAAATGACCGACATTCCCAATATCCAGCCCGACAGCCGCGATGCGACCATCCTCGCCGCGCCCGACAAAACCGTCAGCGTGCGCGAAATGTTCGGCATCGATGTCGATATGCAATGTCCCGGCGTTTAGCGAAGCCGACGAGCGCGTTCCCGATCATGACGACAGTTATGTCTTCGACCCCGACACCACGCTGGCGATTCTGGCAGGCTTTGCGCATAACCGCCGCGTCATGGTGCAGGGCTATCACGGCACCGGCAAATCGACGCATATCGAACAGGTCGCAGCGCGGCTGAACTGGCCGTGCATCCGGATCAACCTTGACGCACATATCAGCCGTATCGACCTCATCGGCCGCGATGCGATTGTGCTGCGCGATGGCCAGCAGGTCACCGAATTCCGCGAAGGCCTGCTGCCTTGGGCGTTGCAGACGCCAACTGCATTGGTGTTCGACGAATATGACGCAGGCCGCCCCGACGTGATGTTCGTGATCCAGCGCGTCCTCGAAACCGAGGGCAAGCTGACTTTGCTCGATCAGAACCGAGTCATCCGCCCGAACCCATGGTTCCGCCTGTTTGCCACGGCCAACACCGTTGGCCTCGGCGACACCAGCGGGCTGTATCATGGCACGCAAGCGATCAACCAGGGCCAGATGGACCGTTGGAACATCGTGGTTGGTCTCAATTATTTGCCCGCGCAGGTCGAAAGCGAAATCGTGCTGGCAAAGGCTGGCGGCAGCGATGCCGCCGAAGTCGCCAATATGGTCAAGGTCGCCGACCTGACGCGTCAAGGCTTTATCAATGGCGATATTTCCACCGTGATGAGCCCGCGTACGGTTATCACCTGGGCCCAGAACACCGCGATCTTCAAAGATGTCGGCTTTGCCTTCCGTCTGAGCTTCCTCAACAAATGCGATGAAGCAGAACGCGCATTGGTCGCCGAATATTACCAGCGCGTCTTCGGCAAGGATTTGCCGGAAAGCGTTGTGGGCAAGGCATGATTCGCTTTGCCGCTTTGGCGCTCACATTACTCACGCTCGGCGGATGCGGCGTAGCCGTCAATTATGGCGCTGTTCCTCACAGTCAGATGGTCGCTGACCCGCGCTGCAATCCGGCGCAGACCAGCGCCGCAGCAATCGCGGGCAAGGATTATTTCGCAGTAACAAGCCGCCTGCCCGACTGCCTGGGCGAAAATATCAAGCTGACCAACCAGCGCGGCGACCGTGTGCGCTATGCACGCTTCGCGCCGCCACAAACGGTCAAACCTGCCAAAGGCGACAAGCAGATTGTCGTACCGCTGGCCTTTCAGCCCGAAAGCGAATGGTGGGACGGCCTGCGCGACGCCGCAAATCTGCGCAAGGGCCGCGTGCTGCTGTATGTCCACGGCTACCGCGAAACCTTTCCATCGACCGCTAGGGACACGGTCCAGATGGCGGCTTTGACCCAATTTGACGGCCCGATCATCCAGTATAGCTGGCCGTCGCAAGGCGATCTGCTCAGCTATGCCGTCGATGAAACCAACATGTATTGGGACGAACGCAATTTCCGTAATTTCCTGACCAAATTGGCTCGGACCGAATGGGTCAAGGAGATTGTTATCGTCTCGCACTCGTTGGGCGCACGGCTGGTTATTCCGGCGGTGGAATATGTCGACCGAAGCTCGACCAACGCAGATTCCAGTAATATTTCCAATATCATATTGGCATCACCTGATGTTGATCGTGAAGATTTTGAACGCGATATCGCCGAAGAAGTCCTCGCCGCCCGCCGTGTGGAAAACGACCGCCGGATCACGGTATATGCTTCACTGTCAGACAAGGCCCTAGCCGTTTCGCGTGCACTGCATGGCTATCCGCGGCTTGGCTCACCTTATTGCTTTAACCCGTTCGAGGCGAAGGAATTGAAGGCCAAAGGTCTGGCTGAACGCTGTTTTGCAACCAAGACGAAGTATGAGACGCAGCCCAGCAAGACCGGCTTTTCGATCATCGACACCACCGACGTATCGAGCGGCGGCAGCGGGCATAGCGATTATCTTCGCAGTATTGCCGTCTGTAAGGATTTCGCTGCGGTCGTGAATGGTTCGCGAACCGGCGAAGGCCGCCTTCCCACACCGAACGCGCATGTGTTCAAACTCCAGCTGACAGCCAAGCCAACCAAGGAAGCGGTGGCAGCGGCATGCAAAATGGCGGTTGAATAATGGCCGGTGAATCTCCGCTGGAGCAGTTCAAGCAGGTTTTGACCGGCACCGCGCGTGCTCTGGCGCATGAACCCGAGGTCGAACTGGCCTTCACCGCCGATGCGCCGACTCAAGTGGGCAAGAATTTCAAGGTGCCGATGCCGGGCCGATTGCTGCCGCCCGAGCAGGTTGCCGAGGCGCGCGGCTTTGCCGACAGTTTTGCGCTCAAGCTCAAGCATCACAATGCCGCCCGCCATGCTTCGCTTCGCCCTACTGAGGCGATTGCAGGTGCTGCATTTGACGCCGTGGAAAATGCCCGAGTCGAAGCGCTGGGTTCGCGCAATATGGCCGGGGTCGCTGCCAATCTCGGCCATGCGCTTGACCTGAAACTGCGCACCGACCCGATCAGCCGCGCTCAGGCCGCCGACGAAGTGCCGATTTCGACCGCATTGTCGCTCATCGTCCGCGAGCGCCTGACTGGCCTACCCGTTCCCAATGCAGCCGCTGAGGGCGTCGATATGCTGCGCGGCTGGATCGAGGAGAAAGCGGGCAGCGATCTCGATGCGCTCGGCCTCGCGCTCGATGACCAGATCGGCCTTTGCTGCGCTGACGCAGTCGATGCTCGAGCATCTGAACCTGACCGAAGGCGATATCGACCCGTCCGATGCGGACGAAGGCGGCGAGGATGCTGATGACGATCAGGAGCAGGACGGCGACAGCGAGGATGAAGGCGAAGGCGAGGCTGGCACCGCCGAAGCCCGCGCCGAACCGCAGGATGGCGAAGGCGAGGAAACCGAGGCCGATTACGACCAGCAGGACATGGACGATCAGGACGGCGCCGACGGCGAAATGGGCGATGACGGCATGCAGCCCGTCACCCCGCAGCGCCGCAACTGGGACCATCTGCCGCAAAGCGATTACAAGATCTGGTCCACGAAATATGACGAGACGATCACTGCGACCGAACTTGCCGACGAAGACGAGCTGAACCGCCTTCGCGCCTATCTCGACCAGCAATTGTCCAACCTGCAATCGGTAGTGACCAAGCTCGCCAACCGCCTGCAACGCCGCCTGATGGCGCAGCAGAACCGGAGTTGGGATTTCGACCAGGAAGAAGGGATGCTCGACGCCGCGCGGCTGGCGCGTGTTGTCGTGTCGCCGGGAAGTTCGCTATCGTACAAGATCGAACGCGAAACCGATTTCCGCGATACGGTGGTGACGTTGCTGATCGACAATTCAGGCTCGATGCGCGGGCGGCCGATTTCAGCATCGCCGCGATCAGCGCCGATATCTTGGCGCGCACGCTCGAACGCTGCGGCGTGAAGACCGAAATCCTCGGCTTCACCACCCGCGCGTGGAAGGGCGGACAGGCACGCGAAGACTGGCTCGCCGCCGGACGCCAGCCGATGCCGGGGCGTTTGAACGACCTGCGCCACATCATTTACAAAAAGGCCGACGAGCCGTGGCGGCACGCCAAACGCAACCTCGGCCTGATGATGCGCGAAGGGCTGCTCAAGGAAAATATCGACGGCGAGGCCTTGCTCTGGGCGCACAACCGCCTGATCGCCCGCGCCGAAGACCGGCGGATATTGATGGTGATTTCGGACGGCGCGCCGGTCGATGATTCCACATTGTCCGTCAATCACGGCGGCTATCTCGAACAGCATCTGCGCAAGGTGATCGAGATGATCGAAACGCGCTCGCCGGTGCAACTGGTCGCCATCGGCATCGGCCATGACGTCACCCGCTATTACAAGCGCGCGGTCACCATCATGGACGCCGAACAATTGGGCGGCACGATGATCGAGCAATTGGCCGGGTTGTTTGACGAGGAGTGAACTTGAAGGTGTTATACAACGTGTAATGATTCCGTATGCAATCGATCGCAAAACTGTGTAACGGCATCACTGTCACCAATGCTCGAAGGAACTTGGCGCCAAAATCCGGCGCGGCTATGGAAGTCGGTGTTGAATATGCGCCGAGTGAGATCGATCCGGTGAAGCTTGCAGACTGCGCGAAGGCTGGGAAGAAGCTGGCAAGCGATATTGGCGCTTGAGCCTTTGACCGAAGAAGAACGACAGAGTGGCCGATTTCGACGGATGACTATTGAAGAGCTGAAACTTGGTGACAGCGAAGGCGGTATCGCGGGGCGATATCTGGCGTTACAGAGCTTGATCGACCGTTCGACTAGCGAGATCAAATAACCTGTCGCATGCTTGATTGTCTCGCCGGACTTGATGAACCGTGCATTTACGCTCGTCACGGTAATGCCGTTGTAGCCAGCGGCAGTCGGTCAAGAGCCTTCCGATTGCCCGCCCAGCTTGGCGGTAAACGAAGGATTTTGTTGGGGGACCAATTGCGAACGCTATTCAAACATTACGATGATCAATGAGGATCGGTCAAGCCTTTTGACGCGGCGACGCGTTGGCATGCGCTCGCGGTCATTCGTGAAATGTTCGAGGAGTAAATTTTGAACGTCACCGAAGCCGTCGCCAGCCGCCGCTCGGTCCGCGCATTTCTCGACAGACCGGTGGATCAGGCCGTCCTGCGCCGCGTTCTGGACAACCGCGCAACACTCGCCATCGGGCGGCAATACCCAGCCGTGGAATGCGCATCTCCTGACCGGCGATCCGCTCAACGACCTGCTCGCCAAGGTAAAGCCGAAGTCCGCCACCAGCGCCCGCCGCAGCACGAGCCCGAATATGCCATCTACCCGCCCGGACTCGATGGCCGCTACGAAGACCAGCGCTTCGGCATTGGCAAGGCGATGTTCCTGCGCTCGGCTCCCGCGCGACAACAAGATGGCGCGGGGCGGATCGCGCGTTGATGAAAAACTTCGACGCTTCGGCGCGCCGGTGCTATTGCTCATCCACACCCCGCACTATATGGGCCCGCCGCAATGGTCCGATATCGGCATGTGGATGCAAACCGTGATGCTGCTGCTGCGCGAGGAAGGCCTCGACAGTTGCGGGCAGGAAATCGTGGGCAATGTATCAGGACCTATATGCGCGCAGTGCTCGATATTCCGACGACGATCATATCTTCTTTTGCGGCATGGCGATCGGCTATCGCGATCCCGAAGTGGCGGTGAATAACTTCCCAGTGCCGCGCGCACCACTCGATGATGTCGTCAACTGGCTGGGTTTCTAACCCTTCACAAACCACCCCCTAGCGGAACGCTCAATCTTTGCATAAGGTGTCGCATCGAAGGAGCGAAAGCCCGATGCGATTTTTGAAAACATTGATCTGGGTGACGGTCATCGTCGGTCTGGTCGTGTTCGCGATTAACAACTGGGTGCCGGTATCGGTCAGCCTTTGGGGCGGCCTGAGGCTCGACAGCAAATTGCCTGCCTTGGTGATTGCCGCGTTCCTGCTCGGCTTCTTTCCGCTCTATTTCGTGCACCGCGCGATGCTGTGGCGGATGAAGCGGCGGATCATGTCGCTGGAGGGTAATCAACGTGGCTATCCCCCGCCTGCGCCGGTATCGCCGACGCCATCCTATGCGTCGGGTGACGCGATATGAGTAACCCGCTATATGTCGCCATCGACACGCCCTATCTCGACGAGGCCGTCGCGTTGATCACGAAAATCAAACACCATGTCGGCGGCGTTAAATTGGGCCTGGAATTTTTCTGCGCCAATGGCCATCACGGGGTGCACGAGGTTCAGAAATTGGGCCTGCCAATTTTCCTCGACCTGAAACTGCACGACATTCCGAACACCGTGGCCAAGGCGATGCAGGCGATCAACGCGCTCGAACCCGCCATCGTCACCATCCACGCCGCAGGTGGCCGGGCGATGATGGAGGATGCCAAAGCAGCGGCTGGCGCGCATACCAAGGTGGTTGCGGTGACCGTGTTGACCAGCCTTGATGACCATGACCTAAGCCGCGTTGGGGTGTCGGATAGCCCCGATGCGCAAGTGGCACGGCTGGCCGCGCTGGCACAGGACGCAGGGCTCGACGGCATCGTCTGTTCGGGCCATGAAGTTCGCGCCGTCAAGAAAAGCTGGAAAGACGGCTTCTTCGTCGTCCCCGGCCTGCGCACCACAGGCGGCAATGGCGCCGACCAGAAACGTATCGTGACACCCCGGCAGGCCCGCGACGACGGCGCGAGCGTGCTCGTGGTCGGGCGGCCTATTACCAAGGCCGAAAGCCCAGACGATGCGGCGCGGGCGATTGTCGGGACGCTGTAGTTCAACAATAAGCGTTTCGTCGCCCTGAGCGAGGCTAGGGCCTATCTCGCCTTGCCTTTCTCAACCGACGCTGGTTTAGGCGGACAGACGTAATGGGCCCCAGCCTTCGCTGGGGCGACGGAGTGAGCGGAATAACTGTATGCCAACCCAAATCAAAATCTGCGGCCTCAAAACCGAAGCCGAAATCGATGCCGCCGCCAAAGCCGGTGCGACTCATATCGGACTTGAACAATTACGCGCCCAGCCCACGTTATATCGACTTTGAACAGGCCGCAGCGCTTCGGATGCGAACGCCGCCAGCGCTGAAAACCGTCCTGCTGCTGGTAAACGCCGAACCCGGCTACACAGCAAAGGCACTCGAAGTCGTCAAACCCGATATCGTGCAATTCCACGGCACCGAAACCCCCGAATGGCTGCGACTGTTGAAAAGCGCAGTCTCGATAGAAATCTGGAAAGCGCTGGGCGTGAAAGACGCGGCAACGCTCAAGAAAAGTGACCGCTTTGTCGACGCCGCCGACCTTTTGCTGTTCGATGCGCCTGCACAAGCGCTGCCCGGCGGAACAGGCACGCGGTTCGACTGGTCGTTGCTGGCGGACCACAAGCACAAGCTGCCTTGGGGCCTTGCGGGTGGCCTCACGCCGGACAATGTCGCCGAAGCCATCCGCGTGACCCGCGCACCGTTGGTCGACACCTCGTCGGGCGTCGAATCCGCACCGGGCATCAAGGATGTGGACAAGATTGCGGCTTTCTGCAAAGCGGTCCGCGACTTTACAACCACCTAACCATTCGCCTCGAGCATCGTCGAGAGGCCCCTCGGTCCTGCACGGTGTCTCGACTGGGCTCGACACGAACGGAATTGAGAAGTTTATGAACGCGAACGCCAAACTCCTTCCGCAACCAGCCCGACGAGCGCGGCCATTTTGGCCAGTTTGGCGGGCGTTATGTGGCCGAAACGCTTGATGCCGCTCGTGCTCGATCTGGAGCGCGAATATCGCGCGGCGAAGACAGGACCCGGCGTTCAAGGCGCAGTTCGACGATCTGCTCGAACATTATGTCGGCCGCCCTTCACCGCTTTATTATGCCGAACGGCTGACCGAGGAAGTCCGCAAAGACGCTCCGACAGGCAAAGGCGCGCAAATCTGGTTCAAGCGCGACGAGCTGAACCACACCGGCGCGCACAAGATCAACAATTGCATCGGCCAGATTTTGCTCGCGATGCGCATGGGCAAGACGCGGATCATTGCCGAAACCGGCGCTGGCCAGCACGGCGTTGCCACCGCGACCGTCTGCGCGCGGTTCGGCCTGCCCTGCGTCATCTACATGGGCGCGAAGGATATCGAGCGGCAGCAGCCCAATGTGTTCCGCATGAAGCTGCTGGGCGCCGAGGTCATTCCGGTCACCAGTCGGGCGCAAACACGCTGAAGGACGCGATGAATGAGGCGCTGCGCGACTGGGTCGCCAATGTCCACGACACTTTCTACATCATCGGCACCGCCGCGGGGCCGCATCCCTACCCCGAACTGGTCCGCGATTTCCAGAGCGTGATCGGCACCGAAGCCCGCGCGCAGATGCTGGCCGCATCAACCGCCTGCCCGATTTGCTGGTCGCGGCGATCGGCGGCGGGTCGAACGCGATTGGCCTGTTCCACCCGTTCCTCGACGACAAAGACGTCGCGATGCTCGGCGTCGAGGCGGCGGGGCATGGGCTGGACAAGGAACATGCCGCGAGCCTTGCGGGCGGACGCCCCGGCATCCTCCACGGCAACAAAACCTATTTGCTGCAGGACGAAGACGGCCAGATCGCCGAAGCGCATTCGATTTCGGCAGGCCTCGATTATCCCGGCATCGGCCCCGAACATAGCTGGCTCAAGGAAATCGGCCGCGTGCGCTATGACAGCGTGACCGATGTCGAGGCGCTCGACGCCTTCCAGTTGCTCTGCCGCACCGAAGGCATCATCCCCGCGCTGGAACCCGCCCACGCGATTGCAGCGGTGGAGCGCGAAGCCAAGAAAATGGACCGCGACCAGATCATCCTCGCCAACCTGTGCGGGCGCGGCGACAAGGATATTTTCACCGTGGCCGAGGCGTTGGGGACGAAGATATGACCCGCCTCTCCACCGCCTTCTGCCAAACCGCCACCCTGCGCTCGTCACCTTCATCACCGCTGGCGATGGCGACACCGCCGCCAATCTCGACGCGCTGGTCGCGGGCGGCGCGGATGTGATCGAGCTCGGCATGCCCTTCACCGACCCGATGGCCGACGGCCCCGCGATCCAGAAGGCGAATATCCGCAGCCTTGCCGCTGGCACCACCACCGCCGACATCTTCGCAATCGCCGCCGCCTTCCGTTCGCGCCACCCCGACACGCCGTTGGTGCTGATGGGCTATGCCAACCCGATGACGATCCGCGGCGGCGACTGGTTCGCGTCCGAATGCAACAAGGCTGGCGTCGACGGCGTCATCTGCGTCGATATCCCGCCCGAGGAAGATGCCGAACTTGGCCCGTTGCTGCGCGGCGCAGGCATCGACCTCATCCGCCTCGCCACCCCCACCACCGACACCGCGCGCCTGCCCGCCGTCCTCGATGGCGCATCGGGCTTTCTCTATTATGTCAGCGTCGCGGGCATCACCGGCCTGCAACAGGCCGCGCAGACCAGCATCGACGAAGCCGTCGCCCGCCTGAAAGCGCATACCGACCTGCCCGTCGCGGTCGGCTTTGGCGTGCGCACGCCCGAACAAGCCGCCAACATCGCGCGCGTCGCCGATGGCGTGGTGGTCGGTTCGGCGATGGTCGAACTGGTCGCCGAACATGGCAGCAACGCCGCTGGCCCCGTGCGCGATTATGTGGCAGCTTAAGCAGCTCTGGACCGCATGCGACAGCTCCATTGTTACGCGACGCCACGAAAGGTCGCACAGACATGAACTGGGTCACCCGCGTCCGCAACGCCATTCCCTTCATCGCCAAGCGCGAGACAGCCGACACGCTCTGGCACAAATGCAAGGGCTGCCACGCGATGATTTTCCTCAAGGAATTTGAGGAAAACCAGTCGGTCTGCCCCAAATGCGACCATCATGGCCGCATCGGCCCGGCGGAACGCTTTGCCGCCTTGTTCGATGATGACAGCTACGACGTCCTTACCCCGCCAGTCGGTCGGCGAAGACCCGCTGAAGTTCAAGGACACCAAGAAATACACCGACCGCATCAAGGCCGCGCGCCTCGCCACCGGCGAACCCGACGCGATGATGAGCGCGCAAGGGCGAAATCGACGGCCAGACCGCCGTCGTCAGCGTGCAGGATTTCGCCTTCATGGGCGGATCGATGGGCATGGCGGTGGGCGAGGCGTTCATCGACGCGGTCAAGGCCGCGATCAAGGCGAAATGCCCCTATATCATCTTCACCGCAGCGGGCGGCGCGCGGATGCAGGAGGGCATTCTGTCGCCTCATGCAAATGCCGCGTATCGACCGTGGCGATCCAGATGCTGCACGATGCGGGCCTGCCCTATATCGTCGTGCTGACCGACCCGACCACCGGCGGCGTCACCGCGTCCTACGCGATGCTCGGCGATGTGCAGATCGCCGAACCCGGCGCGCTGATCGGCTTTGCCGGACAGCGGGTGATCGAACAGACGATCCGCGAAAAACTGCCCGAAGGCTTCCAGCGCGCGGAATATCTGCTGGAGCATGGCATGATCGACATGGTCACCCACCGGCACGAATTGCGCGAGACTTTGTCGAAGCTGATTGGGTATCTGGCGCCGGTAAAGAAGGCGGCTTGAATTCCGCACCTGCCTCCCTCAGCGTCATCCTGAACTTGTTTCAGGATAACAGCGACATGCGTTGTGTGAAACAAGTTCAGCATGACGAGAGTAGAGTAGTGGCCGACCACGCAATCTCCACCGACCCCGCCGTCCAGGCGCAACTCGACCGGCTGACCATGCTGTCGCCGGGCCGCGATGTGCTGGGGCTGGAGCGCATCACCGCATTGCTCGACCGGCTCGGCAATCCGCACCACAACCTGCCGCCGGTCTTCCACGTCTCCGGCACCAACGGCAAAGGCTCGACCTGCGCCTTTCTGCGCGGCGCTATCGAGGCGGCGGGGCTGACCGCCCATGTCTATTCCAGCCCGCATCTGGTGCGGTTCAACGAGCGCATCCGCGTCGCGGGCAAGCTGATCGACGACACCACGCTCGCCGCCTTGCTCTCCGAAGTCCTCGACCACGCCGAAGGGCTGGAGGCGAGCTTCTTCGAAGTCACCACCGCCGTCGCCTTTCTCGCCTTCGCGCGCACGCCAGCCGATGCCTGCATCGTCGAAGTTGGCCTCGGCGGCAGGCTCGACGCGACCAACGTCATCGCCGCGCCCGCCGTTTGCGGCATCGCTTCGCTCGGCATCGACCATGAAGGCTTTCCTGCTCGCGCCCGAGGAAGGCACACCCGACTGCCCCGCTCGACCGCATCGCGTTTGAAAAGGCAGGCATCGCCAAATCCGGCGTCCCTTTGGTCACGCAAAAATATCGCAGCTCGATGGCCAACACCATCGCCGCGCAAGCGACGCTGACCGGCGCGAAATTGCTGGCACGCGGCGAAGCGTGGGACGCCGTCACCTACGAAGGCCGCCTGCATTACCGCGACGAGGCAGGCAAACTCAGCCTCCCCCTTCCCCGCATGACCGGCGCGCATCAGGCCGATAACGCGGCGCTCGCCATCGCCATGCTGCGCCACCAGATCGGCAATCACCGTCCCTGAAGCCGCGATGTCCGCCGCAATGGAATGGACCCGCTGGCCCGCGCGGATGCAGTTGCTTGGGCAAAGGGCCGCTGACCGATTTGCTGCCCGAAGGTTCAACTGTCTGGCTCGACGGCGGCCACAACCCTGATGCAGGCGCAGCGATTGCCAAGACGCTGGAAAACGGCCCGCCGGTGCATGTCATCATCGGCATGTTGACGAACAAAGACGCGCTCGGTTTCCTCAAACCCTTCGCGCACAAAATTGCTTCGCTGCATGCCGTGCCGATACCGGGGCATGAACATCATGATCCCAGAGAACCTGTGTCGGTTGGTGCAGGACAGCTACGGGTATCGCCCATGCCGATCCGGTTGATGATACCACCGCCGCATTGCACCGGTTGGCGACCGACGGTCAGCCGACCAATGTCCTGATATGCGGCTCACTCTATCTTGCTGGGCAGGTGTTGCGTGATAACGCAGAGATGCCCTTTTAACGCACCTCAATCCACCTCAGTAACCGATCCGTCCCCATAGCGCGACTGCCGCCACCATTCGAGCAGCGAAAAGAGAACAGCCACCCCGCCAATCGCAGCCGTGAACACGAATATGGGAGCATAGCCGACTACCTCGATTTGCTCGCCTAACGCGCCACGGCCTAACGATCCGACAAGAAACGTCAGGGATGAAAGTAGCGCATATTGCACTGCACTATACTCTTTACTGGTGATTGAAGAGAGATAGGCGATGAACGCCGCACCCGCCATTCCGCTTGCGATATTCTCTCCGGAAATCGCAAGCAGCAATCGCGTCATTCGCGCATCATAGCCTAGGCTTTCGGCCAAGGCATTAATGCCAAGGCCGTTGGCCAACATATCGATATAGGGTCCACCATTTGCCAGGTCGGCATAAAGCAGATTGGTCAACGCCGCGATGATCGCACAGATGACAAGCGTCGGCATCCGGCCTAACCACACAAGCATTAGCCCTCCTGCGCTTATCCCTAAAATAGTCATGATCACACCAAACATCTTTGACGCAAACGCCACTTCATCATTGGTGTAATTGAGCTCCTCCAAATAAAACGGAAACGCAAATGGCCCCCAGATTGAATTGCAAATCCGGTAAGAGAGGATAAGGCACAAGACGATCAATGAACCCCAGCCCAAGCGCTTTACAATATCGGCCAGAGGCGCAACGAGCGCCGAATAGATGTGATCGACAAATTTCTGCGGGCCTGACACGTTGGGCAAGTCTTGCTTTAGAATTCCATCCTTTTTTAACGCCAGATAGTTGATAATGGCGGCCACTGCAGCAGGAATGATAACCGTAGCGATTACGATCCATGGGCCCACATGTTTAACGAAATCGCCAGCAACTGGCTTATTTGGATCATCAGGCGAAGCCATAAGGCATTGCTGTCATAAATGCGCCAATCGTATAGATTGCCCAAACCCAGCAAATTCCAACTACAGCAAGCGCAATCGACCTATATTTTGGTAAAATTGCACCTGTTTTTGCGAGCGCATTTGTTTGTCGTTCTGTTGCCTCCGATGCCTTTGTGTCCGGTGCTAGCAGCGTGGCAATCACGGTCAGCCCCATCACTAACCCCAAAACTAAATAGACAGTTGGCCAGCTTACCCGTGCCGCAAAAATCAAAGCCAATGCTCCGCCGATGAGTGCCGCGATACGATATCCAAACTGATAAATCGTCGAAAGGACATCCACTGGCGTATTTTGATCGGCAAAAACGTCGATACGCCAAGCATCGATCACGACGTCTTGTGTAGCGGAGAAAAACGCTGCAATTACTGCGAATAATGGCAAAGGTTCCGATAGATACACACGGGATCAATCCGCGACAAAACGACAAAAGGTGAGCGCAAGCACGACCTGACACAGCAAGAGCCAACTGCGCCTCCGCCCAAGTTTTGACAAAACCGGCAGGATAAATCCTGTCAACCAGCGGCGACCATAGGAATTTGAAAGCATAAGCAAGACCTATCCACGACAGGATGCCAATTGTTGCGAGGCTTACCTTGGCTTCGCCCAGCCATGCGTTCAATGTCCCCAGCAGCAAAGTGTATGGCAATCCAGCGGAAAAGCCGAAAAACAGCATGACTGCAGTTTTCCGGCTCCGGAACGCCACTTTCAACAGTTGAATCCCCTTTAGCTTCTCGTTGCCAATGGGTTCAGCGTTGCTTGTGGCAGCCGTCATGATCTTCTCCCCAAAATTCGTGATATCCTGACTAACGCCGTTTTCCTGAATGGCCAATGTCTTTAACAGCGGCGTGACTTTTCTTCGCCAATGCTTCAAAGGCGCGAACATGGCAAAACCACCTTCCAAAGTCCCCCGCCCGTCCTGCCAAGCCAGCCGCGCCTGCGCTGGGATGCAAAACCTGTACGCAAGCCGCAATCCGAATGCCGCGCCAAGCAAAGGAGCGCTCGAACGCGCCGATGGCGAGGAACGCATCGCCAAGCTGCTCGCGCGCGCTGGCGTCGCTTCGCGGCGCGAGATTGAGCGGATGATTGCCGATGGCCGGATTACTCTCAATGGCGAGAAGGTTGAAACGCCTGCCACGCTGCTGAAATCGCTGCACGGCGTTGAAGTCGACGGGAAAGCTGTGGGCCAGCCAGCGCCGACGCAGCTTTACCTTTTCCACAAACCCGAAGGCTGCCTGACCGCCGAGCGCGATTTTAGCGGGCGCAAGACGATTTATGACGTGCTGCCCAAAGACCTGCCGCGACTGATGCCCATTGGACGGCTCGATTTGAATACCGAGGGGCTGCTGCTGCTCACCAATGACGGCGAATTCAAGCGGCAGATGGAATTGCCCTCGACCGGCGTCGAACGTACCTATCGCGCGCGCTGTTTTGGCGATGTTTCGCAGGAACAGCTCGAAGAACTTATCCACGGCGTCGAAGTAGACGGCGTGAAATATGGCAAGATCGACGCCAATCTCGAACGCCGCACCGGGCGCAATGGCTGGCTCGAAATGACGCTGACCGAAGGCAAAAACCGCGAAGTGCGCCGTGTGCTCGAACATCTCGGGCTCGAAGTCAGCCGCCTGATCCGCACGCGATACGGGCCGTTCGTGCTCGGCGACATGGCCCCCGGCACAGTTGGCGAAGTGCGGAGGGTTGACCTGATCGAGTTTCGAAAGACGTTGAAATAATGCGGATCATCTCCGGCCAATGGCGCTCGCGTCCGCTCGTCGCGCCCAAAGGCGACACCACAAGACCCACCGCCGACCGCACGCGCGAAACATTGTTTTCGATGCTCGCCAGCCGTTTGGGTTCGTTCGAGGATCTGGCGGTGCTCGACCTGTTTGCAGGCTCCGGCGCGCTTGGGATTGGAAGCCCTGTCACGCGGGGCAGCCACCTGCACCTTCGTCGAACATGACGCCGCCGCATTGAAGGCGCTCGAAACCAATATCGACAAGCTCGGTGCAAAGGCGCAATCGGACATCCGCCGTTCCTCGGTGCTGTCACTTGGATCGGCCATCAAGCCCTTCGACGTCATCCTGATGGACCCGCCTTATGCCAGCGGCGCAGGCTCGGTCGCGCTCGACAAATTGGGCCGCTTGGGCTGGTTTGCAGCCTCGGCATGGATCAGCATCGAGACCAGCAACAAGGAAGACATCGACGTCAAAGGCTTTGTCATCGACAATGTCCGCAACGTCGGCAAAGCGCGGCTCACATTGCTTCGACCGGAAAGCTCAGACTTGAGCAACCCCAAGATGTCGGCCGCCGATTGGGGCATCATCATGCTCCTTTCGCTGCTGTGGGGCGGCGCGTTTTTCCTGATTGAATTGGGATTGCGCGGATTTCCGCCGAACACACTTGTGTTCCTGCGCATGTCACTGGCCATTCCGCTGATGTTGCTGGCATTGTGGTTTCTGAAACTCAAATTGCCAACCGACCGCAAAAGCTGGCAGCAATTGTTCGCGCTTGGTGCGATCAACGCAGCGCTGCCGTTCATCCTCTTCTTCTGGGGCCAGACGCAGATTGACAGCGGGCTCGCCTCGGTCCTGAATGCGACCACGCCGTTATGGGGCGTCGTCACCGCGCATTTCCTGACCCGCGATGAAAAGGCCACCCCTGCCCGCGTCGTTGGTGTGTTGCTCGGAATAGCGGGCATCGTTGTGATGGTCGGCCCCGAAGCTTTGGGCGGCATTACCGGGAGCGTACTGGCGCAATTGGCGTGCCTAGCGGCAACCCTTTGCTATGCTTTTGCCGCAATTTATGGCCGCACATTATCGCAATCGACGATGTCGCCGATGGTCGTTGCCACCGGACAGGTCATCACCGCAGCAATCCTGATGCTACCAGTCGCGCTCATCGTTGACCAGCCCTGGACGCTGCCAGCGCCGGGTTGGGACGCATGGGCCGGAGCCATCGGCCTCGCCATTCCCTCCACCGCCGTCGCCTATTTCTTCTATTTCCGCCTGATCGACCGCGCGGGCGCATCGAATGCGATGCTGGTTGCGTTTATCATGCCGGTGATCGCAATCATCCTCGGGGTGGTCGCTTTGGGCGAGACCGTCGAGTTCAAGGAAATAGCAGGCGCGGTGCTGATCGCGCTGGGCCTGCTTGCCATCGACGGACGGTTTTTCCCGAAACCTAGCGCCGCTTCCGCGTAGCCTTTGGTCCCTCGCCCGGGTTGCGGCAATTGTCCTGCAGCGTTCTGGTGCAAGGCGGATATTCCTTGGTCGATGGCTACCGGCTGCATCATCGTGCTGGTCGTACCACCGCTCTGCGCGCTTGGCGCGGCGGCTGTTGGCGGAGTTGCCATCGGGCCGGTTGGAGCGTCGGTGCTGCCCTGAACCGGCGGTTGCGGGGCGGGCATTGGTTCTGGCATCGGTTCGCCGGGAGCGGGTGCTGGCGCTGGCACAGGATCGGTCGGCGGCACAGGATCGGTGGGGGGCGCTGGATCAATCGGCTGCGTGGGGTCTGCGGGTGGTGGCGGTGCTGCCTGCAGGCAAAATGCCGGATCAGCGGCAATCAACGCGAGCGCGGCAGCGGCGCCCAGAAATATGGTGCTGCGCATGTCTTTTCTCCTCGTCATGGACAAAAGTGAAATGCGCGAGCGGTGCAATCGTTCCCAACGACCCACCGAACAGCGCTTGCGGTTCGTCGCGCCGTTCCCTAACTGTTCGCTGATGTCCGACAACGAAGTCCAGAACGAGCCGCCATGGTTGCGCGGCCTCAACCCGCCGCAGCGTGAGGCGGTGCTGACCACCGAAGGCCCGGTGCTGCTGCTTGCAGGCGCTGGCACCGGCAAGACTGCCGCGCTGACTGCGCGGATGGCGCAAATCCTGTATTCGCGGCTGGCGTGGCCGTCCGAAATCCTCGCCGTCACCTTCACCAACAAGGCCGCACGCGAAATGCGCGAACGCATCGGCGCGATGGTTGGCGAAGCGGTCGAAGGGATGCCGTGGCTCGGCACGTTCCACTCGATTGGCGCGAAATTGCTGCGCCGCCATGCCGAGGTCATCGGGCTGCAAAGCAATTTCACGATTATCGACACCGACGACCAAGTCCGCTTGCTCAAACAGCTTATCCAGTCCGAAGATATCGACGACAAACGCTTTCCGGCAAAGCAACTCGCTGGCCTACTCGATAAATGGAAAAATGCGGGCAAATCCCCCGCCGATCTCGACGCCGCCGACAATGAAGCCTTTGCCAATGGCAAGGGCAAGCATATGTATGCGCTGTATCAGGCCCGCCTGATTGCGCTCAACGCCTGCGATTTCGGTGACTTGCTTTTGCACGGGCTGAACCTGCTCAAAAACAACCGCGACATCCTCGAAAAATACCAGAACCAGTTCAAATATATCCTCGTCGACGAATATCAGGACACCAACGCCGTCCAATATCTCTGGCTGCGTTTGCTGGCGCAGAAGCGCAAGAATATCTGCTGCGTCGGCGATGACGACCAGAGCATCTATTCGTGGCGCGGCGCGGAGGTCGCGAACATCTTGCGCTTCGAAAAGGATTTTCCCGGCGCGAAGATCATCAAGCTCGAACAGAATTACCGAAGCACGCCGCATATCCTCGCCGCCGCCAGCGGCCTGATCGACGCGAACAGCAGCCGCCTTGGCAAGACGCTGTGGACCGAACTCGACGAGGGCGAGAAGGTCCGCATCATCGGCGTGTGGGACGGCCCCGAAGAGGCGCGCCGCGTCGGTGAGGAAATCGAGAGCCTGCAGTTCAAGGGCGAAAGCCTCGACAGCGTCGCGATCCTCGTGCGCGCGCAGCACCAGACGCGCGAATTCGAAGACCGGTTCATACAAGTCGGCCTCAACTACCGGATAGTCGGCGGTTTCCGCTTCTACGAACGCGCCGAAATCCGCGACGCGATTGCCTATTTGCGCGTCGTCAACCAGCCCGCCGACGACCTTGCCTTCGAACGAATCGTCAACGTCCCCAAGCGCGGCATTGGGGATAAGGCTGTGGAAAAAATCCACATCGTCGCCCGCGCCGAACGCGCGCCGCTCTCGGTCGCCGCCGCACGCCTTGTCGGCACCGACGAGCTGACCGGCAAGGCGCGCAAGTCGCTGGCCGACCTCGTCGTCGACATCGCCCGATGGCGCGACGAGGCATCGCGCTCGACGCCCGCCGACCTGACCGCGCATCATCATGGACGAAAGCGGCTACACCGCCGTGTTGCAGGCCGAAAAAAGCGTCGAGGCATCGGGTCGCCTCGAAAACCTCAACGAACTCGCGCGCGCGATGGAGGAATATGAAACGCTCGGCGAATTCCTCGAGCATGTCAGCCTGGTGATGGACAATGACCGCGGCGACACCGGCGCGAGCATCACGATCATGACCATCCACGCCGCCAAGGGCCTCGAATATGACAATGTCTTTCTGGTCGGGTGGGAGGACGGCATCTTCCCCTCGCAACGCGCGCTCGACGAAGGCGGGCTGGCGTCGCTGGAGGAAGAACGCCGCCTGGCCTATGTCGCGATCACGCGGGCAAAGCGCAAATGCACGATCATCCACGCCGCCAACCGCCGCATCTACGGCCAGTGGACGAGCAGCATCCCGAGCCGCTTCATCGAAGAACTCCCCCTCGACCATATCGAGGCCGAGCAGACGATGACCGGCGGCGCGTCCCTATGGCGCGCGAACTGGAGCGAACAAGCCGACCCCTTCGCCCACCTCGCCGCCGCCAACCAAGGCCGCAGCAACGCAAGAGGCCCCGGCTGGCAACGCGCCGCGACGTCGCGGAGGGTTTAACCCGAGACCGCAGCGCGTGGCGGAGAATACGCGCAGCGCGGTGAGTTTGGGCAACAAGGGGCGCAGCGACCTGTCGGTCGGGATGCGCGTGTTCCACGAAAAATTCGGCTACGGCGCGATTGCGGAGATCGAAGGCAACAAGCTGGAGATCGACTTCGAGGCGGCGGGGCGGAAGCGGGTTATGGATAGTTTTGTGAGGTGGGGTGAGGGATGGTCAAATTCGTTGCTGACTAGTTCGGAACAGTCTCAGGCTCGACTGCCTTGCTATGACCAGCGACAACATTGCGACACTCAGATTACTTTGGCTGGATACTGACGTCGAAATGCAGCGCATTCAGCAAGCAGCCTCGGTAAGATCAGCTTGTCAGATTTTCTTCAAGTAATCTGCGCTAGTTAGCGATCAAGATCGCGATGCACTTAGCTCTGCAAGATCGCCAGTCGAAGCTGGCTTGCAAATCGCCATGCACACTCGCGGTCGTCGATTGGCTCCTCGAGTTGATTCAAACCCGCACTGGATGTAACAATCGATTTCCTCGGTTTGACATCTGAGATCTGCAAGAATGCATCTAAATTGATTATCGTTCTCAGCGATTGATCAGCGTAACTCGCAATGTGTGATCGACGAAGCGCTTTCCTCCGAAGATACATTCGCGGTGTCGCAGGAGGTTACTTCGTGTCAATGCAGCCACATCGACAACGTGTAGCTGCAAATTTCACCCTTTGGGAAGCTCTACCTCTGATCAACGATGTGCACTGCACGTCGCAGCGGAGAGGGGTGGACGCTAGGCTTGTGTGCGACGTCCCCCTCTCCACTGACGGTTAAGTGGCCATCTTCACTAGAAGCTCGCGCTACGGCGCTAAGCCTGCGGACCTCTCCCCTGAAGGGGAGAGGGTGCGATCTGTCTTCTCAAATCTCTGCGCCTCTGCGTGAACCAATTCCCCTCTCTCCTTTAGGGGAGAGGTGCGAGACTTATGAGCGATTGCGAATTAGTCGCAGCGGAGAGGGGCTGGACGGTGAGGGTTGTGCGCGGCCTCCCCCTCTCCACTTCGTCTAATTGCCAAAGGCAATAAGACTTCGTACCTCTCCCCTAAAGGAGAGAGGGAAAGATGCGAAATCAGACGCTTCTGGAACGCGCCAAGAAAATGCGGCGGGAGGCGACGCCGCCTGAGCGGGCTTTGTGGCGGTATCTGAAATCTGATCAATTGGACGGCGCGAAGTTTCGGCGGCAAGTGGTGATCGGCCATTACATCGCCGACTTTGCCTGCCGGACGCCGGTGTTGCTGGTGGTTGAACTCGACGGCGATACGCATGGTGCGCAGGAAGACTATGATGCCGAGCGCACGCGGTTTCTGGAAGGCAAGGGCTATCGGGTGCTGAGGTTTGCCAATCGGGATGTGGTGCAAAATCTGGAAAGTGTGTTGATGACGATCAGCGCAGCCCTGGCCCCCTCTCTCCTTTAGGGGAGAGGATAGGCAGGCTTGGCGACTTGTCGCCTAGCCGGACTTGGAGAGGGGGATGTCGCGCGCTACACTCACCGTCCAGCCCCTCTCCGCTGCGACTAACCGCCTTCGCTAAAGCTACGGCGCTAAGTCTCGCGCCTCTGTGTGAACCAAAAAAACAACTTTCCTACAACCACCCGAATCACGCATATACTGGTCGATGGAACTCCAGCCCCCTTCCCCACCCGCCCTTTTCCGCCCCGTCGTGATGCACCGTGTCCGCCATGATGGCTGGACACCAGCGCGGCAGGAGCTGTTTCTGATCCAGCTCGAACGGCTCGGTATCGTATCGGCGGCGGCGCGGGCGGTGGGGATGTCGCCGAAGTCGGCCTACGCCTTGCTCAATCGGTCAGAGGAGCAGCAGTCACATGAAGACCCCATCCCCAGCTTCGCACAGGCATGGCACGCCGCCATCGACATCGGCCACGAAAACGCGGTGTCGCTGGCCATAGAGCGTGCGGTAGAGGGCGAGGTCCGCCCCGTTTTTTATCGCGGGCGACAGGTTGGCGAGCGCCGCATATTCGACAATCGCCTTCTTGCCCGCGCCGTGCAGCTTTATGCGCGCACCCGGCGTGAGGTCGATCCGATGGCGCTGGCGCGCTTTCTGAATGGCGAGGCGTGACATAGCCAACGCTTCGTCGCAGTTTGGGATGAACAGCCACTTACCTTTGTTACCTTATCGGGCGTTACGCACCGGAACGTCCGACCATTTCACGGGTTACCCTTGCAGTGTTCCCACCACAGGAGATTGCAAAATGGCTATGATCGAAACCCGCGACGGCACGTGGCTTTACGTGAAGGATTGGGGCGTCGGCAACCCTGTCATTCTCATCCACGGCTGGCCCTTGTCATCGGACAGTTGGGACCCGGTTGCCGACGCGCTGGCCAATGCCGGGCACCGAGTCATTGCCTATGACCGGCGCGGGTTCGGCCGGTCGGAGCAGCCTTGGGGCGGCTATGATTATGACAGCTTTGCCGACGATCTGGCCGATGTGATGGAGAAAACCGGCGCGACCGAGAATGTGACGTTGGTCGGCTTCTCGATGGGTGGCGGCGAGGTTGCGCGCTATATGTCGCGGCACAATGGCAAAGGCGTGGTTCGCGCGGCTTTGGTGGCATCGGTCGTGCCCTATATGTTGCAAACCGACGACAATCCCGACGGTGTGCCGCAGGAAACATTCGACCAGATGACACAAGGCATGCTCGACGACCGACCGGCATTTATGAAAACTTTCCTCAACGATTTCTTCGGCGTTGGCTGGCTGACCAAACCTGTCGGCAGCGAAGTGCTGGAATGGGCCTGGAGGCTGACGATGCAGGCCGGGCTGCGGCCCACACTTGAAAGCCGCAGAAGCATTTGCTTCGACCGATTTCCGCGGCGATTTGCCGTCGTTCACGGTTCCCACGCTGATCATCCACGGTACTGCCGACAAAACCGTTCCTATTGACGCAACCGCGCGGATGGCGGCGTCGCTGATCGACGATGTACAGTTGGTCGAATATCGTGGCGCGCCACACGGATTGTTCGAAACCGACCGCGCGCGGCTGATCGGTGACCTGATGGCATTCCTGAATGGCGACGAAGTTGGCCGCTACGAAATGGAGGAACAGATGATCGATCCCGTGTTACCGATGGGGACTTTTTAATCCAGCAAATGCTCCGGGCACGACGAACCGTGCCCCGGATACGATAGGCTATTGTCAACTAATTTAGTTATGATACGACATCACATGGCGGCCTCGAGTCGCTGTCATGGAGAGAATGTCATGAAAAGACATAACGCGTATCTCATCTTAGTCCCCACCCTCCTCCTCGCCGCCTGTCAGCAGGCTGACGAGAGCACAACGCAAACCGAGGCGCTCAACGTCGAGCAGGAAATGCCCGCCACCGATATCGCCACCGAAGAATCGGCCGACGCATCGGCGATGAAGGCACCGGGGATTCCCGCCAGCATCGCCCCCAATCTCGCGTTCGAATATCGCTACGCCTTCAAGCTGCCCGACGCCAAAATCGGCGCGGTGCAGGAGGAGCATGCCGAGGCTTGCGAGGTGCTTGGCTCCGCGCGCTGCCAGATTGTCGATTATCGCTACGCTCAGGCCAAAGAGAGCGACGTCGAGGCGATGCTCGCCTTCAAGCTCGACCCCGCGATTGCGCGCAAATTTGGCCGCGATGCCATTGCCAGCGTCGAGAAGGCCGAAGGCGTGCTTGCCGATGGCAATGTCACCGGAACCAATGTCGGTGGCGCCATCGAGGACTCGCAAGGGCGCAGCGCTTTGTTGGCGGCGCAATTGGAGCGGCTCGAACAGCGATTGAAGGCCAAGCTTCCGGCGAAGGAGCGCGCATCATTGCAGGACCGCGTCGAAGAAATCCGCCGCGAACTCGACAATGAGGGCGAAGGCCGCCGTCAGGGCGAGGTCAAGCTGGCGATGACGCCGGTACAGTTCACCTACACCAGCGACGGCGGCGTCCCCGGTTTCGGCAAGGACAATCCGTTCGCCAACGCTTTCGATGTCAGCGCCACCAGCTTTGCGACGATGATCAGTTTCGTGCTGATGGTTGCGGGCGCGCTGGCACCGTGGGCGTTGCTGCTGTTCCTGATTGTGCTGGCCTTGCGCTCAAACGCGGCAAGTGGCCTCCGCCGCTGGTGGAACCGCAACACGCCGCTCGCTGACAAACCCGCCAGCGACTAGGCAAGGCGCAGATAAAATGGCAAGGCTTCGGCGATGAACGCAACCGACATCATCGCCGAAGCCCGCGCGGCACTGCAACGCCGTGACGGTGCCGAAGCGCGGCGCTTGCTGGGCGAACTTCCCGACGACCAGATGCCATGGGTGTTGCTCGCTCAATCCTGCAATATAGCGGGCGACACCGCAGGCGAAGAGACCGCTCTGCAAAAGCAATTGGCAGCCGAACCGCGCCATTTGCCCGCGTTGATCCTGACCGGCGAATTGAAGGCCCGCACCGGCGACGACCGCGCGGCGAATAGCTTTTTTCAGGCAGCGCTCAATCAGGCTTCGGCAATGAACGATGTACCTGCGGCGCTGCACCCGATGCTGTCGCGCGCGCAGGAATTTATCGCCAAGACGCAAAAACGTTTTGAAAGCCATTTGCTCGACCAGTTGGGCAAAAGCGGCCTGACCAACGAAGGCCGCGTCGGCACCGCGATCGATATGCTGCTGGGCAAGAAACAATTATATTTGCAGGAGCCATCGAGTTTCTATTTCCCCGGCCTGCCGCAACGCCAATATTACGAGCGCGATGAATTCGAATGGCTGGCCGAAGTCGAAGCCGCTGTCCCGGCGATGCGCGATGAGTTGATGGCAGTCCTTTCGGACGGCAAGGATTTCGCGCCTTATGTCGAGGCCAATAACGACCGCCCGCGCGCGGCCAATCCGCTCATCAACGATCCGAGCTGGGGGGCCTTCTACTTTTGGCGCAACGGCAATATAGTCGAAGAAAATGCCGCCCGCTGTCCCGCGACAATGGCCGCGCTTGCCTTGGCGCCGATGCCGGACATCGACCAACGATCTCCGATTGCCTTATGGTCGCTGCTCAAACCCGGCACCCATATCCAGCCGCATCACGGCCTGCTCAACACCCGGCTGATCTGCCACGTGCCGTTGATCGTCCCCGGCGATTGCGGCCTTCGCGTCGGCAACGAAACCCGCGAATGGCACGAGGGCGAAGCGCTGATCTTCGACGACAGTTTCGAGCATGAGGCGTGGAACCGCAGCGACAGCACCCGCGTCGTGTTGCTATTCGAAATCTGGCGACCCGAAATATCCACCGAAGAACGCACCGCGCTGACCGCGATTTTCGAAACGATCAACGACTATCAGGGTGTGCCGGAGGACGCGGGCTAGAACAACGCTTCGGCGCAGTGACGGATAGATAAAATTCCGTGCTGCCAAGTTTCTAGCGCGTTGCGCGTACCGACCGCAGGCGCTAGGCGCAACGGAGATGAACGGCCCGCATCCCTTTTCGTTTCCCGCCTACCGTGCTTACTGGGTCTCCCGCTTTGTTGCGGTGATCGCCACAATGTCGATGGTCGTTATCATCGGCTGGCAGGTGTATGACATCGCGCGCAGCGATTATGGGATGTCGCCCAAGGTTGCGGCGTTTCAGTTGGGGCTTTTGGGCCTCGCGCAATTTGTGCCATTGTTTGTGCTGACCCCGGTCGCCGGATGGGCCGCCGATCGGTTCGAGCGGCGCACCGTCGCGCGGCTGGCGAACATGATCGACTTGGGCGTCGCGGTGGCGCTTGGCTTGCTCACTTTATACGACCTGCTCAACCTGCCGATCCTGTTTGTGATGGCAGCGCTCCACGGCATGGCGCGAGTCTTTGTCGGCCCCGCTATGAGCGCGATTGCTCCCAATCTAGTACCATCGGAATCGCTGCCGCGCGCAATTGCGCTGAGTTCGATTGCTTGGCAGTCGGCTTCGGTTATCGGTCCGGCTGCTGCGGGTTTTATGTATGCCGACCAGCCGGCGATGCCCTATTGGTTTGCTGCTGCGCTTCTCGGTCTGGCAAATCTGGCACTGACGTTGATCCCGCCGGTGTATCCCCCGGCCAATCCGGATCGTCCGCATCCGGTGCGCCAGATGATCGAGGGGCTTCGTTATACCTGGTCGGAGCGTTTTCTCCTCGGCGCGATTACACTCGACCTGTTTGCGGTGTTGCTGGCCGGGGCCACCGCTTTGCTGCCGGTATATGCCCGTGATATCTTGCAGGTTGGACCCGAAGGACTTGGCCAGCTCCGCGCGGCGCCAGCGCTTGGTGCCGCCATCGTCGCGCTCTATCTCGCTTTCAGGCCACTCCGCCACAATGTCGGCGCAAAAATGCTTTGGGCAGTGGTTGTCTTCGGCCTTGCCACTATCGGCTTCGGCTGGTCGCACATTATCGGCGAGCGATTGTTCGACAACACGCGGATTGAAATGTTCGATGTGACCTCGTCGATGCTGATCGCGCTCATCATGCTAGCCATTCTCGGCGCGTCCGACATGCTCTCGGTCTTCGTCCGATCCTCGCTGGTTCAGCTCAACACTCCTGACGACAAACGCGGCAGGGTCAGCGCAATCTCTGGCCTCGCCATCTCCGCCTCGAACGAGCTTGGCGAGTTGCAATCGGGCTTTGCCGCAGCTTTACTTGGACCGGTAGGAGCAGTTGTTTTTGGCGGTGTCGGTGCCATAATGGTAACAGGCGTCTGGGCGAGGCTCTTCCCGGAACTTATTCGCGCCAAGACATTCGAACCGCAGTTCAAGGAGAGAGACTCATGAAAGCACAATCGATCCTCGAAACCATCGGCAACAGCCCGCATATCAGGCTCAACCGGATGTTCCCTAATGCAGAGGTCTGGGTGAAGTCGGAGCGCTCCAATCCCGGCGGGTCGATCAAGGACCGGATCGGCCTGGCGATGATCGAGGCAGCGGAGAAGGATGGCAGCCTGAAACCGGGCGGCACCATTATCGAACCGACATCGGGGAATACCGGCGTCGGTCTAGCGATGGTTGCGGCGGTCAAGGGCTACAAGCTTGTCCTTGTCATGCCCGAATCAATGTCGCTCGAACGGCGGCGGTTGATGCTGGCTTATGGCGCGAGTTTTGACCTTACGCCGCGCGAAAAGGGCATGAAAGGCGCGATCGAGCGTGCGATGGAACTGGTTGCCGGAACGCCCAATTCGTGGATGCCGCAACAGTTCGAAAACCCGGCCAACGTCGATGTCCATATCCGCACCACCGGCCCCGAAATTCTCGCTGACTTTGCCGATGCGCCCATCGATGTGATGATCACGGGCGTTGGTACCGGCGGCCACATTACTGGCTGCGCAGAATTTCTCAAGAAGGCTTGGCCGAACCTGAAAGTTTATGCGGTTGAACCGACGCTATCGCCTGTGATCAGCGGCGGCCAGCCTGGACCACATGCCATTCAGGGCATCGGCGCAGGCTTTATTCCGGAGAATCTGCACACCGCCTTGCTCGATGGCGTAATTCAAGTCGATCCGGACGATGCCAAGGAGTTCGCCCGCCGCGCCGCGCGTGAGGAAGGGATGCTGGTCGGGATATCTTCGGGCGCAACGCTTGCCGCAATTGCGCAGAAGCTTGCCGACTTGCCAGCAGGTTCACGCGTCCTCGGATTCAATTACGATACTGGCGAGCGCTATCTGTCGGTGCCCGACTTCCTGCCAACCGAGTAACGAAAAACGCGCCGGGCTGACCATCAACCCGGCGCAGTTCTTCATGCCCATTATAACCGGGGCGTCAGCGCTCCGGCTTGGTTTCTTTCTTTTGCATCGCCTTTTCGTCAGGCTTGCCGTCGCCATCATCGTCGAATTTGTCGGGTTTGCCATCGCCATTGACGTCCCACGCGTCGGGCGTGCCGTTGGCGTCGCGATCCCACGCATCGGCCTTGCCATCCTCGTTGGAATCGATCGTGGGGGGCGGCACCGAACTTTCGGGCGCTTGTGCAGTCGTGGTTGGGGCTGGTTCGGTCTGCGCGAAAGCCACAGCGGTGGTGGATAAAGCCGCAATCGTAAGGATTGTTGCGCGGTGTTTCAATTTTGACATTGGTTGCTCCTGAAAAGCGAACCCCCTGCCCAACAAGACTTTCCTCCACCGCTGAGGCCAATGCCAGCAACTTGCGGCGATAAGAGCCGCAAGCAAGGCAGATGTTTACGCGACGGCAAACATCTGCGGATCCAGCGCCATGATCGCCTCGCTGCCTGCCTCAATCTTGCGACGCAACGAACCGCAATCGGGCATATACCGCTCGGCAAAATAGCGTGCGGTCACCAGCTTGGTTTCGTAAAACGCCTTGTTGCCAGTGCCTGCATCCAACGCGCGCTGCGCCGCCTCGGCCATCCGCAACCATTGCAGGCCAAGCGCGACGATGCCCATGATGTGCATATAATGATGCGCACCAGCGCCGACATTGTTGGGGTTCGCCATGCCGTTTTGCATGAACCACATGGTCGCTGCCTTCAGTTCTCCGTTGGCCTTCTCCAACCGGCCAGCCAGATCCGCCAAAGGCCCAACCTTCGCCGAAGCACATTCGTCGTCGACGACTTTGAAAAACGCCTGCACCGCACGCCCGCCATTTTGCGCCAGCTTGCGACCGACAAGGTCCATCGCCTGCACGCCGTTGGTGCCTTCGTAAATCATCGCAATCCGCGCATCGCGGACATATTGCTCCATGCCCCATTCGCCGATGTAGCCGTGTCCGCCATAAACTTGCTGCGCATTGGTTGCGACCTCATAGCCCTTGTCGGTGCCATAGCCCTTGATGACCGGCGTCAGCAGCGAGAGCAGGTCGTCGGCCATCTGCCGCTCTTCCTCGGTCTGCGCATGGTGCAACAGATCCGCCTGCAGCGCACCCCACAGGCAAAGCGCCCGCATCCCTTCGGTGAATGCCTTCGAATCCATCAGCATCCGCCGAACATCGGGGTGGACGAACAACGTGTCGGCCTTCTGATCGAGATCCTGTGGCCCCGTTAGCGCCCGGCCCTGACGACGGTCGTTCGCGTAATGCACCGCGTTCTGGTAAGCGACCTCGGCAATGCCAAGCCCTTGCTGACCAACGCCCAGCCGCGCAATATTCATCATAATGAACATCGCCGCGAGACCCTTGTTTTCTTCGCCCACCAGATATCCGGTCGCGCCGTCATAATTCATGACGCAGGTCGAGTTGCCGTGAATGCCCATCTTGTGCTCGATCGAACCACAGGACACCGCGTTGCGGTCACCCAAACGAACCGTCGTCATTGACCATGAACTTGGGCACGATGAACAGCGAAATGCCCTTCACGCTGTCCGGCGCATCGGGCGTTTTCGCCAGCACCAGATGGATGATATTTTCGGTCAGGTCATGCTCGCCCGACGAGATGAAAATCTTCATGCCAGTGACCGCATAGCTGCCGTCGCCGTTCGGCACAGCCTTGGTGCGGATCAGCCCCAGATCGGTGCCGCAATGCGGCTCGGTCAGGTTCATCGTGCCGCCCCATTTGCCCGAAATCATGTTCGGTGCGTACTTCGCTTTCAGTTCGTCGCTGCCCTTGACGAGGATCGCCGACACCGCGCCGTGCGTGAGCCCCGGATACATTGCAAAGGCCATGTTCGAACTTGCCATATATTCCTCGAACGCCATCGACACGATATGCGGCATCCCCTGCCCGCCGAATTCTTCTGGCGCCGACAATGTGCCCCAGCCAGCGGCGCAATATTGGTCATAGGCGTCCTTGAAGCCTTCGGGCGTGGTAACACTGCCATCAGCGTGACGTGTGCAGCCCTGAAGGTCGCCGACCTGATTGAGGGGGAACAGCACGCCTTCGACAAACTTCGCGCCTTCACCCAAAATCGCCTCGATCATGTCGGCGCTCGCGTTCTCGAATCCGGGCAGATTGGCAAAACGCTCTATGCCAAGGACTTCATTGATGACAAACTGCGTATCGCGAACCGGGGCGGTGTAGCTGGGCATGTTTTTTCCTTAGATTTTCTATTCTATTTTCAAGCTGCTGCGGATTTTTCGCCAGCCTCGACCTGCTCGACCATCGCGACAAAATCGGTCAGTTCCTTGATCGCGCTTTCGATATCGTCGCGCTGCGCTTTCAACAGGTCGATACGGTCGCGGCATTTCTGAATCGTGACACGCCGCTGGATATTGCGGCCATCGTTCAGGTCATAAAGGTCGATCATTTCGCGGATTTCGGCAAGGCTGAAACCGACACGCTTGGCGCGTAATATCCATGCCAGTCGTGCGCGGTCGCGCTTCGAATATATCCGCGCCAAGCCCATTCTTTCCGGAGCGATCAATCCCTGGTCTTCGTAGAAACGCAGCGCGCGGGCCGTTACGTCGAATTCAGCAGACAGGTCGGAAATTGAGAATGATTCCCGGTTGAATTCGTCGGGCGTGTCGATGGTTGCATCGGCGCGCTTGTTGTCGGTGCTTTGAATGTCCATGACGGCGACGCCTTCCCTCTTCGTTGCACTAACGTCACTAGTTTACGTTAGCGTAAACGTCAAGCGGAGAAATTACGACAACGACCGTGCCTCATCCTGAGCGAGTTCAGGATAGTGATCACTTGGTCAGGTAGGCTGCCCGGCCTCCATCTTCGGTGGCGATGCGGGCGGGATGACATTCGGATCAGCCACAGGTGGAGCCGGCACCACCGGCGGTTCGATCACCGGCACCGGCTTTGGCTCGGGCCGCTTCGCCGGAGTCGCGGTATCGCGCAAGACCACGACTTCCTGGTTCATTGCCGTAACCCCGTATAGCGCCTTGGCAAAGGCGTGCGGCAGGCGAATGCAGCCATGCGACGCCGGATAGCCGGGAATATGCCCCCCATGCAGCGCGATCCCATCCCACGTCAGCCGTTGCATAAACGGCATCGGCGCGTTGCTGTAGAGATTCGATTTATGGTCGATGTTTTTCTGCAATATGTTGAAATAGCCGGTCGGGGTTTCCTTGCCCTTCTTGCCTGCTGAAATCGTGCTGAAGCCCAGCAGCTTGTCGTTCTGGAAAACATAAATCCGCTGCACATCGAGCACCGCCACGATTTTCAGCGGTCCTTCATAGACATCGCGCTTTTCCCAGACGAATTGCCCGGGCTTCAGGCCATCGACCGGGCCCTTTTTCTTTACCACTTTGGGCGCTGGCATTGGCGCTACTGGGGGCGGCGCTACTGTCGCCGGATCATTGACGGCAGCTTCCGGTGTCAACACGGGAGGCGTGGCGGGCTGCGACAAAGGCGGCTCGACGGGGGATGGCGAAACTACCTGTCCCCATGCAGGCATACACAGGCCCGCGATAAGCGCCGCCTGAATGCAGCGATGGCCAACGCGATACTTCATGAAAAATGCCCCTGAGAAATGTGCGGCCAGCGGCCTGTTGTGGCAAGTCATATAGCAATCTATTTTGCGGGTTTCGACCTGATTCTAACGTCGAAGGTCTGGTGTAGACTGAAAAATAGCGCCTAACCGTCCGCCGTTTACGCCGAAACGCCCGATTTAAGCCTTTCGGTAACCACATACGACGACTATTCAGGACATGATGACGGGTATCGGGCGCCGAAATTTTTTGAGTTATGTAGCCGCAAGTACAATGATGCTAGCGACGCCTGCACCTGCGAGCAATATTGTCTTTGTCCGGGGCACGGGAGGCAATGGCCCAGGTCCGTCGCCGCTCCTGCTTTCGCGGGCAAAGGCTGCGTTGAACGCGCACAAGGGAAAAGTCCGCAATCGCGATCTGATTGCCATCGCCGATTTCTCCAAACCGTCGCGCGACCCGCGTTTCCATCTGGTGAATTTGCAAAGCGGGCAGTCCTCGACCTTCCTCGTCGCGCATGGCAAAGGTTCCGACCCCGATCATAGCGGTTGGGTGCAGAATTTTTCCAACATCCATGGATCAGAAGCGACATCGTCGGGCAGCTATCTCGTCGGCGAAACCTATTTTGGGCAATATGGCGAATCGCGCCGCCTCATCGGGCTCGATGCCGAAAACGACCAGGCAGAAGCCCGCGCGATTGTCATCCACCCCGCTTGGTATGTCAGCCAGTCGCTCATCGCCGAACAAGGCAAAATCGGCCGCAGCCAAGGCTGCTTTGCCTTTTCGCAAGGTGATATTGGAGAGATACTTCAGCGCGTTGCACCGGGAAGCTTGCTTTACGCCGACAAATAAGCGGCCCTAACGGCTGCTATTTCCCGATTTGAATACGCCGCAAATGATTCGCTTTCCGCTATTGCCGCTCGGGTCGGTCAGATAATCGTCGGCTTTTTCATGAATAACCAAAGCGGCGCCATCGGCATCGAGCAGGCCACCCGGACCTTTCAGGATGATATCGTCAATCCGCTGCTCCAGAACCAGCTTATTATCGGGCCCGGCGACGACATTGGGCAAGTCGCCATTATGCGCGCCCAGCGGGTTATCGCGGCCATGCTGCTTCATCGTCGGGATTCCAGTGCGGACCGGCGGTTGTAAATTCGGGGCCCTGACACTTGTCCAACGGCGTGGAGGTGCATGCCAAAAGTTCCCGCTGCTGGCGCTTCGGCCGAAAGACTAAGGAATATGCCGTCGCTGCGTTTGGAAATGGTCGCGACGCCAGCCCATGACCCATTCGCTCGCGCCAAATCTGCCGTGATCACTTCAGAAACATCTGACGTACGTGTGCTCTGCATCGACGCACAGGCCGATATGGCGGGTATGAGCAATAAGGGAAGCAATTTGCGCATTGAAAATTCCTGTTGGACGGAGCGTACACGATAGTATCGCTAACGTCCCGCAGCGCAATTTGTTTCGCCGGTTCAGTTCACCCATGCGCTGCGCGGAATTCCTTGGGCATATAACAACGCCGTCAGGTCGTTGTGCCGAACCGAAAAATTTGCAGCTTCGGCCAGTTGCGGGCGTGGGTGGAACCCGACGCCAAGTCCCATCCCTTCGACCGCAGCAGCAATCATCGGCAGGTCATTCGCGCCATCGCCGACGGCAAGCGCCTCGTGCAAGCCAATGCCCCTGACCGCAGCGGCATGTTCCAGAACGGCGCGCTTGGTAGCGGCATCGACGATATCGCCGAGCAGATTGCCCGTCAGCTTCCCATCAACAATTTCGAGCACATTCGCATGAACTTCGGCCAATCCAATTGTCGCTGCGACCGGCCCTGTAAAACTGGTAAAGCCGCCGGACACCAAAACCGTATGCGCGCCCCAACCTGCCATTGTCCGGACCAGATATTTCGGCCCCGGCCATCGGCCGAACGCGTTCTTCAAGGCATTGCGCAATGACGTCTTCGTCCAGCCCCGCCAGCAAAGCAACGCGCGCCTTCAACGCCTCGGCAAAATCGAGTTCGCCCGCCATCGCTCGTTCGGTGATGGCCGCGATCTCGGGTTTGATACCGGCATAATCGGCAAGTTCGTCGATGCACTCGACAGTGATCATCGTTGAATCCATGTCCGACACGAGCAGCATCTTGCGGCGGCTCTCAGACGCCTGCACGACGATGTCGGCGGCACCTTCAAACGGTGCTAGCGCTCGCCGCGCGTCCGATATGCTGCCTTCGAAGCCGATATCGACCGCTTTACCCGCCTCGATCCACTCGATTTCTGCCGGCGCACATCCGCCGTTCGCCAGCCGGTCGCAGGCATCGGAAATTATGCCGCTTTCAAACGTGCCTGCTGCTATCAATGTAGAAATGGGCATGTCGAATCCTGAAGCCAAACCGAAGGTCGCGCTTATTGCGGGTCCGACCGCCAGCGGCAAGACCGCATTGGCGCTGCATCTGGCCAAATCGCATAATATTATGATTATCAACGCCGATAGCGCGCAAGTTTATTCCGATTTGTCTGTGTTGAGTGCGCAGCCAACACCCGACGAGCAAGCCAGCGTGCCGCACCGGTTGTTTGGATATCTTGACGGACATGACCGCCTGTTCAGCGGCGCGCTGGGCTGCGGATGCGAAACTGGCGATTGCCGAGGCGCAGGATGCGGGCTTTCTGCCTGTGCTAGTTGGCGGCACAGGCCTGTACCTTCGGACGTTACTCGACGGGATCGCACCAATCCCCGAAATCGACGCCGACATCCGTGCCGAAATCCGTTCGCTGCCCGTTGAGGCGGCTTATGCACGATTGCAGGCCGCAGATGGAGCAATGGCCATCGCACTCGCCCCAACCGACAGCAGCCGCATCGCCCGTGCGCTTGAGGTTATCGAGAGCACCGGACGAAGCATCGCCGATTGGCGCAAGGACAAAGTCGGAGGCATCGCAAGCGATGTAGCATTACATCCCTTAGTCCTGCTCCCGCCTCGCGATTGGCTTTACGCCCGCTGCGATACGCGTTTCGATGCGATGACGACTGGCGGCGCGGTCGAAGAGGTCAAAGCCCTGCTGGCGCGCGGGCTGCCATCCGATGCACCCGTCATGCGTGCCATCGGCGTTCCCGAAATTTCGGCGATGCTCTCAGGTGAGATAAGCCGCGATGAGGCCATAACCCTCGGTAAAATCGCCACTCGCCAATATGCCAAAAGGCAGTTCACCTGGTTCCGCAACCAATCCCCCGCCGCGTGGTCGCGATGGCAAGAAGAGATAAATGATTCAAATCTCGATAAAATTGAAACTATATTTCAATCTTTGTAGTTGACATGGCATTTTCTAACCACTAGCCAGCCCGCTCTTGCGAACCCTGTTGCGCTGCAACATAGGGACGCGACCAAGTTATTGAGGATAAAAAAGTGCCCGAAAAATCCGGCGCAGAGATATTGATAGACGGCCTGATCGAACAAGGCGTGGATACCGTTTTCGGCTATCCCGGCGGCGCAGTGCTGCCGATTTATGACGCCTTGTTCCAGCAGAAGAAAATCAAGCACGTCCTCGTCCGCCACGAAGCCGGCGCGGCGCACGCCGCCGAAGGCTATGCTCGCTCGACGGGCAAGCCCGGCGTTGTGCTGGTTACTTCCGGTCCCGGCGCGACCAACGCGGTTACCGGCATTGCCGATGCGTTCCTCGACTCCATCCCGCTGGTGGTCATCACCGGTCAGGTTGCGACAAACCTGATCGGCACCGATGCGTTTCAAGAGGCTGATACTGTCGGCATTACGCGCCATTGTTCGAAGCATAATTACCTCGTTAAAGACCCCGCAGAACTAGCGGCCACGGTGCGCGAAGCATTCACCATCGCCACCAAAGGCCGCCCCGGTCCGGTCGTCATCGACATCCCGAAGAACGTCCAGGTTGCCTCCGCCCCGAGCGACATCAAGAGCAATGCGCCGCAACGTTTCCATCCGGCGGGCGAAGCCGACTACGCCTCGATCAACAAGGTCGTCGAGCTGCTCGCCAATGCCAAGGCACCGATCCTTTATACCGGCGGCGGCATTATCAACTCCGGTCCTGATGCCAGCGCGGCGTTGCGGGAACTTGCCGAGCTGAGCGGAGCACCAGTAACCTCAACGCTCATGGGACTCGGTGCCTACCCAGCTTCAGGCGACGCTTGGCTCGGGATGCTGGGGATGCACGGCACGTACGAAGCAAATATGGCGATGAACCAGTGCGACGTCATGCTGTGCCTCGGCGCGCGCTTCGACGACCGCATAACCGGACGCCTTGACGCCTTCTCGCCAAACAGCATCAAGGTCCATATCGATATCGACCGCAGTTCAATCAACAAAACCGTTCGCGTAGACCTGCCCATCGTTGCCGATGTCGGCACCGCCATCCGCCAGATCATCGATGTGTGGAAGGGCCGCAAGCACAAGCCACAGCCGCTTGAGGGGTGGTGGGCCAAGATCAAGGGCTGGCGGGCGGTCGAATGCCTGAACTACCCTGCCAGCACGGCAGAAATCATGCCGCAGTTCGCGATCGAGCGGCTGTACGCGGCCACTAAGGACAAGGCCCCGATCATCACCACCGAGGTCGGCCAGCACCAGATGTGGGCGGCGCAGCATTTCCATTTCGAAGGCCCGAACAAATGGCTGACGAGCGGCGGCCTTGGCACGATGGGCTATGGAATGCCCGCAGCCATCGGCGCGCAGATGGGTAATCCGGATGCGCTGGTCATCGACATTGCCGGTGAAGCCTCGATCCAGATGAACATTCAGGAAATGGGCACCGCGACGCAATATCGCCTGCCGATCAAGGTCTTCATCCTCAACAATGAATGGATGGGCATGGTCCGCCAGTGGCAGGAACTGACTTATGAAAGCCGCTATTCGGAGAGCTATTCGGACTGCCTTGCCCGATTTTGTCGCGCTTGGCCGAAGCCTATGGCTGGAAGGGCATCCGCTGCGACGACCCGGCGAAGCTAGACGACGCGATTGCCGAAATGCTCGCCTATGACGGCCCGGTCATGTTCGATTGCCGCGTTTCGAAAAAAGCCAATTGCTTCCCGATGATTCCGTCGGGCGCCGCGCATACCGAGATGATCCTGCATTCGGACGAAGTTTCGGGCACGATGGACGACGAAGCAAAGGCGCTGGTATAATGCATATCAAGGAAGAAACCGCCGAGCGCCATGTGCTCACGCTGACCGTCGATAACGAGGCCGGAACCTTGGCGCGTATCGCGGGCATGTTCACCTCGCGCGGTTACAACATCGACAGCCTGACCGTGGCCGACATCAGCGAGGACCATGCGACAAGCCGGATCACGATCGTCACCAAGGGCCCGCCGCCGGTCATCGACCAGATAATAGCGCAATGCGAACGGCTGGTGCCGGTGCACAAGGTAACCGACCTCACCGAAGCCGGACCGCATGTCGAGCGCGAGCTGGCTTTGGTCAAGGTCAGCGGCACCGGCGACCAGCGCGTCGAAGCGATGCGCCTCGCCGACATCTACCGCGCCCGCGTGATCGACGCGACAGTCAACAGCTTCATTTTCGAAATCACCGGCGGACCGGACAAGATCGACACGTTCGTCACCTTGATGCGCGAAGTCGGCTTGGTCGAGGTTGGCCGCACCGGGATTGTCGGCCTGATGCGTGGCCGCGAAGCCAGTTAAAACATCCAAGTCAAAACATTAGGGAAAGCTAATATCATGAAGGTTTATTACGACGCCGATTGTGACCTCGGCCTGATCAAGGACAAGAAGGTCGCGATTGTCGGCTATGGCAGCCAGGGCCATGCCCATGCCCAGAATTTGCGCGACAGCGGCGTGGCCGATGTGGCAATTGCATTGCGTGCGGGATCGGCGACCGCAAAGAAGGCCGAAGGCGCAGGCTTCAAAGTCATGGCCAACGCCGATGCCGCCGCTTGGGCCGATATCCTGATGATCCTCGCCCCCGACGAGCATCAGGCCGCCATCTATGCCGACGACCTACACGCCAATATGAAGCCCGGCGCAGCGCTTGCCTTTGCCCATGGCCTGAACGTCCATTTCGGCCTGATCGAACCGCGCAGCGACGTCGATGTCATCATGATCGCGCCAAAAGGCCCCGGCCACACGGTGCGCAGCGAATATCAAAAGGGCGGCGGCGTACCTTGCCTGATCGCCATCGCGCAAAATGCCAGCGGCAACGCGCATGATATCGCCTTGGCTTATGCCAGCGGCGTTGGCGGCGGGCGTTCGGGAATCATCGAAACCAACTTCCGTGAAGAATGCGAGACCGATTTGTTTGGCGAACAGGCCGTGCTGTGCGGTGGTATCACCCACCTGATCCAGGCCGGATTCGAGACGCTGACCGAAGCAGGCTACGCGCCCGAAATGGCCTATTTCGAATGCCTCCACGAAACCAAACTGATCGTCGATCTGCTCTATGAAGGCGGCATCGCCAATATGCGTTATTCGATCTCGAACACCGCCGAATATGGCGACATCACCACCGGACCGCGGATCATCACCGATGAAACCAAGGCCGAAATGAAGCGAGTGCTCGCCGACATCCAGTCGGGGCGCTTCGTGAAGAACTTCGTCCTCGACAACCGCGCTGGGCAGCCCGAGCTGAAAGCCGCGCGCAAGGCCGCCGCTGCCCACCCCATCGAAGCAACCGGCGCACAGCTTCGCGCGATGATGCCGTGGATCGCCAAAAACAAGCTGGTCGATCAGGCGAAGAACTAAATCAATATCGAACTTGACTATTTGAGGGGAGGCATCGACATTGATGCTTCCCCTTTTGTCTGTCTGGAGCATATCCCCAATGCGTAAACTCCTTTTCGCCCTTCCCTTGTTCGCCGCAGTCCCGCTTATCGCGCAAAGCGCGCCGCAGGTTCCCGGCACCATGGATGTCGCCCGCGTTACCGCCGGAACGTACAAAACCGACGCTGGTCATACCCTGATCGGCTGGCGAGTCAGCCATTTCGGCTTCAACGATTATTTCGGGATTTTCGGCGACGCCACCGGCACACTGACGCTCGATCCGAAAAATCCGAATGCGTCAAAGGTCGACATCACCATTCCTGTCGGCAAGGTGACCACCGCAAGTTCCGGTCTGACCGGACACCTGCTGCGGGCTGGCAAGGACGGCGGTAAACCTGACTTTTTCGGACCCGCCCCTGCCGATGCCAAGTTTGTTTCAACCAGCGTTGTCGCAAAAGGCACCACCGCCAAAATCACCGGCAACCTGACGCTCAACGGCGTGACCAAGCCGGTGGTGCTCGACACCAAATTTTCAGGCGCTGGCAATAATCCGTACAGCAAGAAAGCCACCGTCGGCTTTCACGCGACCACCATTATCAAGCGCAGCGACTTCGGCGTGATGTACGGCATTCCAGTGATATCGGACAATGTCGCGCTCGACATTTCCGTTGCATTCGAAAAGGCTAGCTGAGGCTTATCCCAGATATCGCGCGTCGAGGCTTGCCTTCGCCGCGCGATATTCGCCTTCGAGCTGATCGACAAATTCGGCCACGGTCTTGACCGCCTTGACCGCGCCAATTCCTTGGCCAGAGCCCCAGATGTCCTTCCACGCCTTGGCCTCGCTATTTCCGCCCGAGCCGAAGTTCATCGTCGAAATATCGCCCTTGGGCAGATTGTTTGGGTCCATACCGGCGCGCTCGATCGACTGGCGCAGATAATTGCCGCTAACTCCGGTAAACAGGTCGGAATAGACGATATCCGAAGCCTTGTGCCTCGACGATATTCTCCTTATAGCCATCGACCGCGTTCGCTTCTTTGGTCGCGATAAAGGCGCTGCCGATATAGGCGAGATCGGCGCCCATCGCCTGGGCCGCCAGAACCGAAGCACCATGCGCAATCGAACCCGAAAGCGCCACTGGCCCGTCGAACCATTCGCGGATTTCGCGCATCAACGCGAACGGCGAGGTGACGCCCGCATGACCGCCAGCCCCCGCAGCGACTGGAATAAGCCCGTCCGCGCCCTTCTCGATTGCCTTATGCGCAAAGCGGTCGTTGATGACATCGTGCATCACAATCCCGCCCCATGAATGCACCGCCTTGTTCAATTCCTCCTGCGCGCCGAGCGATGTGATGGTCAGCGGCACCTGCCATTTCGCACAGGTCGCGATATCTTCCTGCAGGCGGTTGTTCGATTTATGCACGATCTGGTTGACCGCATATGGCGCCGCCGGACGGTCAGGATGCTCGCGATTATGCGCCGCCAGTTCTTCGGTAATCTGGTGCAACCATTCATCGAGCTGGCTCGCGGGCCGTGCGTTGAGCGCGGGGAAAGAACCGACTACCCCAGCCTTGCACTGCGCGATAACCAGTTCGGGACCCGAGACAATAAACAAAGGCGAGCCGATCACCGGCAGGCGGAGCTTGTCAAAAATTGCAGGAAGAGCCATGCGTCGAATCCCTATCTTAATTGCGCGTTTAACTGGCGTTAGCCACAGGACGAAGCGGCTGTCAAATAGGGGGTTTGCTGCACGCCTTGCCGTAACGGCAAGCGAGGTAATTTAGTTCGGCAGCGACTTTGGCGCTTCGCCCACCGTCGGCTTGATCTCTAAAGCGCTGGCCTGCAATTGTGGCTTTTCGCCTGCCTTGCTGGCCGCCAGTGTCAGCCGGTCGACCGCCGAACAATCGCTGCGGCACAGCATTTTCAATCGCGCGATATTCTTGCGGGCGGGTTCGATGGCACCCTTTGCAATCATCGCCTCGGCCTGCCCCGACAGGGCGAGCTGATCATTGGGTTCGATTTCCAATGCTTCGCGATAAAAACGGATAGCCTTGCCATTCAGGCCCTGCGACTTCACCGCGCCGGCCATCGCAATATAGGCCGCACGATTGCGCGGATCGACCGCAAGCGCCGTTTCGTAAAGGCCGATGGCTGCCGCCGCATCACCGCCGCGCAATGCCTCATTGCCGGATTGTAGCAACGCCAATGATTGTGCATCGATATCGTCATCTGCACGACTGCCAATGCTGGCGCTGGAAATCATTGATAGGGTAAGCGACAGGGCAATGGCGGCAGGCGAGAAGCGCATAATCAATATCCAGATATGTTGGAGTCGCGTGGCTATCACAGCTTTTCCAGCCGTGCGAAGAAAAATCCGTCGGTGCCGTCATGATGCGGGGTGAGCAGAGTGCCGTCACCCTCCGCACGACCGGCGGGAACAATATTATCGACCGCGCGCCAACCTGAGTTCGATGCCAGAAATGCGGCCACTTGCCCCTTGCCCTCTGCTGCAATCAACGAACATACCGCATAGACCATATGCCCGCCGGACGCGACCATTTCTGCGCCGATATTGAGCAGTTTCGCCTGCTCGTCGATGACTCGGTTGAGACGCGCCGCGTCGAGCCGCCAGCGCGTTTCGGGGTTACGCCGCCACGTGCCGCTACCCGAACAGGGCGCGTCGATCAGGACGACATCGCATTTGCCGACAAGATCGGCGAGCATCGCGCTTTCTTTACCGGGGTTGAGCAACAACTTTTCGATGTCCAGCGCGCCTGCCCGGTTGGCGCGCGGACGTAACTGGTCAAGCCTTGCACGGTTGGTGTCGCTGACAATCAACGCGGCCTTTGCCGGCCATATAAGCAGCCAGCCCAAGCGTCTTGCCACCTGCTCCAGCGCACAAGTCGAGGATGGTCATGCCAAGCTTGCCCATGCACGCATCGACAATCAATTGGCTGCCCAAATCCTGTATCTCGACTAGCCCGTCCAGGACCGCCGGATGCTGATCGACCGCCTGTCCGGTTGGCAGGCGCAGGGCGTAAGGCGATTGCGTTAAAATCTCGGCATCGGGAAACTGCCCCGCGATGTCTGGGCGCGATGCTTTCAGCGCGTTGACCCTCAGATCGAGCGGGGCTCGGTCGAGCAGCGCCTTTTGCTCCGCATCATCGATCAGGTCGGCAAGATGCGGCAATATCCATTGCGGTAATACCCCGCCGCTGGCGCGCAGCTCCGACGCGTCGATGGCTGGCGGGCCGTAATCGCTGCCGTCAAACAACTCCGCCAGTTCAGCATCATCGTCGGCCAAAGCTACAAAAGCTGAGCGCGCATTTTCGGGGCATTCGCCAAACCGGCGAATCGCAGCCCAAGCCAATTCCCTCACCGCCCGCCGGTCTTTCGACCCGGCATAGCGCCTTTCGGCAAAGAAGCGCTTGGCGATATTATCCGCCGACGCCCCGCCCTCGCGCGCGGCGACGATGATCTGGTCGACCAGCTCGATGGCCGATTGCAGGCGGGCTGCAGGCCTCATTCAGCGCGTCGGGTAATTGGGTGCTTCCCGCGTAATCGTCACATCATGCACATGGCTCTCACGAAGCCCCGCATTGGTGATCCGCACGAATTGCGCGCGCTCTTGCAGGTCGGTAATGGTGCGCGATCCGGTATAGCCCATCGCCGCTTTCACGCCGCCAACAAGCTGGTGGATGACGTCACGCGCTGGGCCCTTGAACGGCACTTGTCCTTCGATACCCTCTGGCACAAGTTTGAGCTGATCCTTGATATCCTGCTGGAAATAGCGATCGGCCGAACCACGAGCCATTGCCCCAACGCTGCCCATGCCACGATAGCTTTTGTAGGCGCGGCCCTGATACAGGAAGGTTTCGCCCGGTGCCTCTTCGGTGCCCGCGAGCAACGATCCGACCATCACCGACGATGCCCCCGCTGCCAGCGCTTTGGCAACATCGCCCGATGTGCGCAGCCCACCGTCGGCGATCACCGGAATGCCCGATTTCGCCGCTTCCGCCGCCGATTCCATCACCGCCGTCAACTGCGGGACGCCAACGCCTGCAACGACCCGAGTGGTGCAGATCGAACCCGGACCGATGCCGACCTTGATGCCATCCGCGCCTGCATCGATCAGTGCACGCGTCGCCGCCGCCGTGGCGACATTGCCCGCGACCACTTGCACCTCAGGCGCCATCCGTTTGATTTCCGCAACCGCCGCCGCAACCATTGCGCTATGGCCGTGGGCGGTATCGACCACGAGGCAATCGCATTCGGCGTCGATCAGCGCCTTGGCATATGCCAGCCCCTTTTCGCCCACCGTTGTCGCTGCTGCGACGCGCAAACGACCGGTGCCGTCCTTGGTCGCCTCGGGATACAATACTGCCTTCTCGATATCCTTGACGGTGATCAGGCCGACGCAATGATAGGCTTCGTCCACGACAAGCAACTTCTCGATGCGCCGCCCGTGCAGCAAGCGCCGCGCTTCCTCCTGCGTTACGCCAGCGGACACGGTCGCCAGATTTTCATGCGTCATCAGCTCGGCCACCGGCTGAGCAGGGTTTTCGGCGAACCGGACATCGCGGTTGGTCAGGATGCCGACAAGCTTGCCGCTCGCCTCAACGACTGGAATACCAGAAATCGCATTCGCCGCCATCAGCGCCTGCGCCTCGGCCAGCGTCGCTTGCGGATCGATGGTAATCGGATTGACCACCATCCCGCTCTCGAAACGCTTCACCTGCCGCACGGCAGCGCATTGTTCCTCGATGGAAAGGTTACGGTGCAACACACCGATGCCGCCCAATTGCGCCATGACAATTGCCATCTGCGCTTCGGTCACCGTATCCATTGCCGACGACAGCACCGGAATATTCAATGAAATCGTCTTGGTCAGCCGCGTCCGCGTGTCGGCCTGACTGGGCAGCATATCTGAAGCGCCGGGCTGCAGCAGCACGTCGTCAAATGTCAGTGCGAGGGGAATTTCTTTCATGCTGCCACCCTAATCTTCACGCGATTCGTGGCGGCCCATGTAACCAAGGCGCGCTCTATTCGCCAGCCTTCACCGATTTATATTTTCGTGTGTCGGCGAAATATTGTCCCAGCGCGATATGCAGGTCCGCATCCTCCGCCGCACCGCCAAGTTCGGTCCTGTCGGTCAGCTCGTCTTTTGGCCCGTGATATTCGCTGCCAAGGAATTTCTGCATCAGATCGAGATCGGCGAACGATCCGCCAACCATCAACGCCGGAACGCCCTTTTGCGCCAGCGCCCAGCCATCCTGCCGCTGAATAAAGGCATTGGCGTCGGTCGAGTTTTCGATGGTCCGCCCCGCTTTGCGCGCGACGGTTTCGACGGCATCGTCGAGTTTGGTTTTGCCGCGACCGATTATCGCAACTTTCGACCCCCGCTTGGCAATCGCGATCGTATCGACGTTCAGCGAAATGACGATCTGCTCCAGCGGGAACACGGGTTTGTCGGCATAGCCATAGGCACCCAGCAATCCGCTTTCCTCCGCCGTCGTCGCGATGAAATAAATGTCCCGGTCATACCGCTTCTTCGCCAGCCGTTCGGCAACCTCGGCCAGCACCGCAATTCCGCTCGCATTATCCACCGCGCCGTTGCAAATCCGGTCGGGCGCATCCTCGGCCCCGCAAATCCCCAGATGGTCCCAATGCCCCATGTAGAGCACCGCTCCGCTGCCCTTTTTTTCGGCCCGGAAGCTTACCGATGACGTTCGAACTATCGAAGCGATACAAGTCGGTCTTGACGGTAAAGTCGGCCTCGATCCCAAGCGCCTCGCCTGCATAATCGGCGACCTTGGCATGGGCGCGGAGCTTGTCCCAATCGCGTCCCGCCGCCGTCACAAGCGCAACCGCGAACTCCGAACTGATCGCGCCTTCCAGCGGTGCGCGTTTCTCGCGGCTTTCAAGCCCGATAGGCCGCGATAACAACTGCCTGCGCAAAGTTGGCCAGCTGCCATCGCCGCCAGCAACGAAAATCACCGCTTCGGCGCCCGCCGCGATCAAAGCCTCACGCCGCGCGCGCGGGGATTTCATCTTGTCGGGCACATTGTCGGCGTCGAACATCACCAATGCCGCCTTGCCCGCGACGTTGGCGGCCACCGAGCCATCGGACGTCACGCCAGCGCCGGTAAAAATAACTGGCAGATCCCTCTTCGCGTAATCGGCTTCCTTACCGATCAGGACGATCTCATCAGACCCGATCCGCAATTTGCGCGCCTTGGCGGTGAACACATACTCCGCACTGCCCTGCCCGCGCTGGATCAACGGCACAGGCTCAAACCAGCTGCCATTCGCTGCAGAGGGTTTCAGCCCTGCCTTCGCCCATTGCCCGGCGATATATTTGACGGTCTTGGCTTCGCCTTCGGTGCCGGGCTTGCGGCCTTCATATGCGTCGCTGGCGAGTATTTCGATATGGCCGCGCAGATCGGCTTCGCTGACCCCATTGGACCGGGCATGGGCCGACCCGCACAGGGCCAATCCAGCCAGCAAAATCCCTGTCAGCCCGCGCATCCATCTTGCCCTTTAACCGGCGTCCCCCGTCGCATGGCGGAAACGCTCTATCGTCAATTTCGCCTGCTCTACATGCATCGATTCGATCATGCGACCCCTAAAACGCTGCGCCCCGCCTCGGCTCGCCGCAACCAGTTCTTCGGCCTCGGCAAAGGCCGCCGCATCCGGCCCGAAAGCCGCATTGGCAATCGCAATCTGGTTGGGATGGATCAACGTTTTGCCCGTAAAGCCATAGGTCGCGCCCTGCCGACATTCAGCGTCAAACCCGGCCATATCGTCAAGCCGGTTGCACACCCCGTCAAAGCGCAGTTTTCCGGCCGCCGACGCTGCCAGCACGATCATCTGCAACGAAAGCTCCAGCCCTTCACGCATTGCCCCCGGCTTGATGCCAGTCTCGGCGGCAATGTCATTGGTTCCCGCGATCAGGCCCGCAACCAAAGAATGCGCCGCAATTTCGCGCGCCGCATACAGTCCCTTCGGCGTCTCGATCATCGCCAGCAATGGCAGGCCAAGGTCGGGCAAATCTGCCGCATCCTCAACCTTGGGCAGAACAATCAAATCCGCCGCGCAACCCTTCAGCGCTGCGGCGTCTGCGGCGTGGTGGGCGCTGTCCACAGCATTGGCCCTGATCGCGATAATCTTGCCGTCAACGCCCGCCGCCGCATAAGCGACCGCAGCCGCCCGAGCCTCGAATTTGGCATCCTCCGGAACCGCGTCCTCAAGATCAATGATCAGCATATCCGCATCAAGGCCCCGCGCCTTTTCCAGCGCGCGCGCATTTGACCCGGGCACGTACAGCGCCGAACGAACGAATTTCAGTTTTGCGGCGATATCCATCCGATTTCCCTTGGCAAGCCGTTCCATATCTAAGACAATCTGCGCCACGTCAAACGGGAGGATTTCCATGGAATATTTTTTCGGCCTGCTCGCGCTGATCGTCATCATCTTCGTGATGATGGGTGTCACCGTGGTGCAGCAAGGCTATGTCTACACCATCGAACGGTTCGGCCGCTTCACTTATGCAGCACAGCCGGGCCTGACGATCATCATCCCCTTCTTTGATCGCGTCGGCCGCAAGGTGAATGTCATGGAACAGGTGCTCGATGTTCCGGGGCAGGAAATCATCACCAAGGATAACGCGATGGTCGGTGTCGATGCCGTCGTATTCTTTCAGGTGCTCGATGCTGCCAAGGCTGCATATGAAGTTTCCGACCTCTATGTCGCGATCATGCAAATCACCACAACCAACCTGCGCACCGTCATGGGCAGCATGGATCTGGATGAAACATTATCCAAACGCGACGATATCAACGGCCGCCTGCTCGCCGTAGTCGACAATGCCACCTCGCCTTGGGGCCTCAAAATCACTCGGGTCGAAATCAAAGACATCCGCCCGCCCGCCGACATTTCCAACGCAATGGCGCGGCAGATGAAGGCCGAACGCGAAAAGCGCGCGCAAATCCTTGAGGCCGAAGGGATGCGCGCCGCCGAAATCCTGCGCGCCGAGGGCGAAAAGCAAGGCCAGATCCTGCAAGCCGAAGGCCGCCGCGAAGCCGCTTTCCGCGACGCAGAAGCCCGCGAACGCGAGGCCGAAGCCGAAGCGAAAGCAACCGTCATGGTGTCGGAATCCATCGCCTCGTCAGGCACGCAAGCGCTCAATTACTTCATCGCGCAAAAATATGTCGAAGCCATCGGCATGTTCGCGACCTCGCCCAATGCCAAGACGATCTTGTTCCCGGTCGAAGCAACCGCGTTGATCGGCACGCTTGGGGGGATAGGCGAATTGGCGAAGGATGCGTTGGAAGGTCGAACCAAGCCTGATGCGGGGAGCAAATAACATGGCCGAATGGCTCGACAGCATATCCACCCACTGGTTCTGGCTTTCGCTGGGCCTCATCCTGGGTGTCGCCGAAATGGTCGCACCGGGATTTTTCCTGATGTGGCTGGGGCTCGCCGCGATCATCGTCGGCGTGCTCGATTATTTCCTGCCGATCACCGTCGCCTATCAGGTCGCGATGTTCGCCATATTGTCGGTGCTGACGGTGTTCGCGGGCAAGAAGTTCCTGACCGAAAACCCGATTGAAACCACCGACCCCAAATTGAACGACCGTGGCGCAAGGCTGACCGGCGAAGTGGTGGAAGTTGTCGAAGCCATCGCCGACGGCCATGGCCGGGTGAAGGTGGGGGATAGCGTATGGTCTGCACGCGGCGCGGATGCGGGCGTTGGCGCTCGGGTAAAGGTGACGGGGGCCGATGGTGCGGTGTTGTTGGTGGAAGGGGTTTAAAGCTTTGTTGGGAATTTGGCATTTGAGCGTAACTTTGCTTGTTGTCTAATCGTTGAATTCCATTTCCAAACGAACCGAATTTTCCGGGACCTGCCTATGGGCGGCCCGTAAATTAATGACATTCGCATGCTCCGACGTAGTTGCGGTGCTTGAAACGCTACCAACCGATAGTTCGAAAACTACGCGAATGCGACATTTCGGGGCATACTTCCCAGTCATTAAGGATATGCTCACTGACATTAATCGGGTCATGCAAATATACCGAACTAACGTAGCGGAGCAACAAAAACGCGGCACTTTCGCGACTTGGCAATTCCCCATCGATGTCCATATCGAATATCTTTGGCCAAGCTTAAAGCGACGTTCGTAGCTACTCTTATCCAAAATAATCAGACCACGCTGCGTGCCACGCTTGTGCAATCTGCCAAGAAAATGGTCAAACCGGCTAGTTATTTGCTCGAATGCATATTCCATTGGATCTTCTGGAGAATTAGGCCGCTTTGTGAACTGCGATCCCAAATAAACGAACGCTGTCCGGCGGACTTTCAGCTATAAGGTTAGCGCATGTCGATATGCCGACGCCCTCTGCTCTTTTCCAAGTCCGCGCCAATGCTTTTTGCCACGACCGCATGTCCGCGCCGCGCTGAACCTAAGTTATGCGGCGAGTTCAGGTCATTAATCTGCCAATTCGTTAAGCGACTTAGACAACCAGTGGCCCCGACGTTCATGTATAGCTAAGCCAGCAAGGATGACATGCCTGTCATCGCGATTGCCAACGCTTCCAAAACCACCAGGTAAAGCAGATACATGAAAAGGATGCTCACTAGCGAACGTCCTAAACGGCAGATACTCTCGACCGCAACCGCATAATACAATGAAAATTGTTAATTACAACTGAATGCTTTTGGCGCTAGCCGGATGAATACGCGGCTTTTGCGCGGCCTTCGGTGAGGATGTCGGCTATTGTCCGGTCGCTTTCGGGCGACGCCAGCCCTTTGTCGATTTCTGATTGCAATCGCATCCGCGCCTCTTCTGCTCGTTGATCACGGCGGACCAGATCGCGGACATAATCGCTGCTGCTTGCAAAGCTGCCATCGGCAACGCGGTTTTCGACCCAGTTTTTGAGCCTGTCAGGCATTGAGATGTTCATTTGTGCCATACTGATAAAATACGAAATTGCGCGTTTATTGTCAATCATGGTCCTGCATGCTTTGACAATTTGCAATGTAGGATTTCGTTTGAGAAAAGCGTTACGCTGACTCTTTAGGGCTGGCGCGGCTCTTTGACTTTGTCGCATCCTGCCTTCGATCCGAAGCCCTCGCGTAACCGCTAAACAAACAAAGCGAACAAAATGGCGTCGCGTTTGCGTTCATTTTGTTCGCTTTTGGCCGGAAAAAATGCAATTGCCATCGAACTCCGACATCGATGCTTGGCAGCTCGGCCAAGGTGAGACCTTAGTGTGACCTTAAGCGGTTTTCTGCGGGTTTCAGCGTGCGAACTTGCCTGCCATGCCGATGATGTCGTCGAGCGGATTGCCATCACCGTCCATGTCGAGCATCGAGGCCAACCCGCCCAGACCGCCAGCCGCAGGCGCCGCTTGTTGGCCGCCGCCCCCGCCACCCAGCGCTCCGCCAAGGACATTGCCGAGCATACCGCCCAAACCGCCGCCGCCAGATGCCTGACCACCGCCGCCGAGCATTCCGCCGAGGAGTCCGCCTAAGCCGCCGCCTTCACCGCCGCCGCTTTGCTTTGCCATGTACCCGGCGACGAGCATCGCCAGTATCGGCAACATTTTCTTGAGCAATGAAGGGTCGATCCCGGTCTGCTCCGACGCATGACCCGCGACGCTGCGGCTCACATCCTTCGATCCGAAAATCTGGCCAAGCACGTCATTGCCCTTCTCCACCGGCGTGGGTTCGGGCGCGACGACCGAATCAAACAATCCGCCGCCGCCAAGCTGCCCCAGCAAACCGCCCAGTCCTTCCAAGCCGCCCGGCTGTGCCTGCGTCGTCTTCTTGAAGCCGCCAAGGATCGCGGGCAGCAAAGCCGCCGCGCCTGCTTCGGCAACCTGTTCGTTGATGCCGAGTTGCTGCGCGACCTGTCCAATGGCGCCGGTCTGCTTCAATATGCTCGCAATATCCATGATGTCCTCCTCCGATTTGCGCCGAAACTGCCTGCATTGGGCGGCCGTGGCAATAGACCGTCTGAGCAAGACCCGATATTATGGAGTGAATTTACAATAGCGCAGATATTGGCGCTCCCATAATGACATTGTCTCGCCTATAGCCATAAATTCCCGGGACGACCCCCGACCGGGCGTATCGCAGGAGAAATTTCATGGGTATTTTCAGCAGCATCAAGGACGCGATTTTCGGCAAGAAAGCGGTTGCCGCCACCCCGGCCGCACCGACCACATCGGCCATTCCGCTTCAGCCGGTCGAAGCCGCACCGGTGGCAATCACCGAAGTCGATGTTATCGCCAATCTGGAAGAAATGGGCGCTGGCAAAAACCTAAACTGGCGCACATCGATCGTCGACCTGATGAAGCTGCTGGGCATGGATGCCTCGTTGCAGGAGCGCAAAGACCTCGCAATGGAGCTTGGCTATACCGGCGAACTCGAAGGCAGCGCCGAAATGAACATCTGGCTGCACAAGGCCGTGATGCGCGAACTCGCCGCGAATGGCGGCAAGGTTCCAGCTGAACTTCTCGACTAAATATCGGAGAGACTGGCGCGGTCGGGCGGGACAAACCCCCGCCGCGCCGGTACCGAAAACAGCAACTCCTTCGAGTAAAAACGCAGCGGAGAATCCCTTTGCCCGCGCGCCGAAAGCAGCAGCGCATTGACCGCCTGCCACAACGGCATCGCCGTCCCGACCTCGGTCAGATGCGCCTTCACCCCGGCAATATAGACCTGCGTAACCGTCTCATGATAGCCTTGCGTGTCATCATTCACGCCACCGACCGACTCGTTGTACCGCGAAATGATACCGGGCAGTTCGCGCTCGATATCGATGTCAGGCCGGTCGCGGACAATCCACGTGCAGGCCGCAAGATGCGCTTCATGCGTCCATTCCGCACGCGGCAAGGTGCACGCAAGAAGGCCGTCGCCGACATGGATGACGGCGACATCATTTTCAAACAGGCGGACTTCAAATTCGGACATTTCCGGGCTTTCTCTGGTGCCCGGAATGTCCGGGCTGGTTACGCGGCTTTTGGCGCCGACTGCCTTACGCCTTCATCGACATGGTCTTCGAATTGGGCAAAGTTATCGATGAATTGCTGCACCAGATTGCGCGCCGTAACGTCATATTCCGCCTTGTCTACCCATGCCTCGCGCGGGTTGAGAATGCCGCTGTCGACGCCTGGAACCGCGACCGGGAATTCAAAGCCGAAATTCGGGTCCTTGCGGAACTCGGCATTGTTCAGGCTGCCATCGAGCGCCGCGTTAAGGAGCGCTCGCGTTGCCTTGATCGGCATCCGGCTGATCCCAGGCATCGTCGCCTTGCCACCGGTCCAGCCGGTGTTGACCAGCCAGCACTGCACAGCACCCTTGGCGATGCGTTCTTTCAACAGATTGCCGTAAACACTGGGATGGCGCGGCATAAACGGCGCGCCGAAGCAGGTCGAGAAGGTCGCCTCTGGCTCGGTCACGCCGATCTCTGTGCCAGCCACGCGCGCGGTGTAACCCGACAGGAAGTGGTACATCGCCTGATCGGGCGTCAGCTTCGCAATCGGCGGCAACACCCCATAAGCATCGGCGGTCAGGAAGATGATCGTCTTGGGCACCGGCCCCATATTCTTTTCAGACGTATTCGGAATGAATTCGATCGGATACGAACCGCGGCTATTCTCGGCGAGGCTGGCATCGTCGAAATCCAGTTCGCGGCTGACCGGGTCCATCACGACATTTTCGAGCACGGTGCCAAAGCGTTTGGTGGTCGCAAAGATTTCCGGCTCGGCTTCTGGCGAAAGGCGGATCATCTTGGCGTAGCAACCGCCTTCGAAGTTAAATACCGCAGTGTCCGACCAGCCATGCTCGTCATCACCAATCAGCGTGCGGCTGGCATCGGCGGACAGCGTGGTTTTGCCGGTGCCCGACAGGCCGAAGAAGACCGCAGTATCGCCATTCGAACCGATATTGGCCGAACAATGCATCGGCATCACGCCCTTCACCGGCAGCAGGTAATTGAGGATGCCAAACACTGACTTCTTCATCTCACCCGCATAAGCCGTGCCGCCGATGAGAATCAGTTTTTCGGTGAAATTGACCGCAATGACGGTTTCGCTGCGGCAGCCGTGCCGGGTCGGATCTGCGACGAATGTCGGCAGATCGATGATGGTATATTCGGGCACGAAGCTCGCCAGTTCGTGCTCGGTTGGACGCACCAGCAACGTGCGAATGAACAGATTGTGCCAAGCCAGCTCGTTGATGACTCGCACATTAACGCGATGCTCCGGCTGCGATCCACCGAAAAGGTCGGCGACGTAGAGCTTGTCCTTCTCGCCCAGCGCCGCAAAGAAATCAGCCTTCAGCGCCGCGAAATGCGCCGGGTCCATCGCCATGTTGGTCTTGCCCCACCAGATCGTATTTTCAGTTTCGGCGTCGCGAACGATGAACTTGTCCTTGGCCGAACGCCCGGTATGCAAGCCGGTCCTGACCACCAACGGACCGTCTTTCGCCAACACGCCCTCTTTATTTGCCAAAGCGGCCTCAACCAGCGGTGCTGTACCGAGGTTTGTAAAAAGCTCGGCCCCAGTTGCGATACCTTGCTGCTCAAGCGAATAATTCAGTGCGACCGACATCAAAAATTCTCCATCTGGCGAGAAAACGAATCCAGGGCATACGTATGCACTAGAACATTGCGCGCCGGTAGCGGACACACACCATTGCGTCAAATGCTATGGATTGAACCTCGGCAATCTGCCCCCTATAGGCGTTGCATGAGTGCAACAATCGCGCTGGTCGATGACGACCGCAACATCTTGACGTCGGTTTCCATCGCGATGCAGGCCGAAGGCTATGTGACCCGTCTGTATCCGGACGGTGAAACGGCATTGAAAGCGCTGCTGGAAAATCCCGCCGACCTCGGCATATTCGACATCAAGATGCCGCGCATGGACGGGCTCGAACTGCTCCGTCGCCTGCGCGAAAAAAGCGCGATGCCGGTTATTTTCCTGACGTCAAAAGACGAAGAGCTGGATGAAGCATTGGGCCTGGCGATGGGTGCCGACGACTATATCACGAAGCCCTTTTCGCAACGGTTGCTGATCGCCCGGGTCAAGGCGATTTTGCGACGCGCGACCTATGACAAGGTGCCCGTCAACGGCGAAACGGCAGACGAACCCGAGCCGATGATCCGCGGCAAGCTGGAAATGGATCCGGCCCGCCATCATGTGAAATGGGACGGCAAATCGCTGACGCTGACCGTGACCGAATTCATGATCTTGGAGGCGCTGGCAAACCGCCCCGGGGTTGTTCGCACGCGCGACCAGCTTATGGATGCGGCCTATCAGGACGATGTCTATGTCGATGACCGCACGATCGACAGCCACATCAAACGCCTCCGCCGCAAATTCCGCGAAATCGATCCGGACTTTGCCGCCATCGACACGCTCTATGGTGCCGGATACCGCTTTGCAGATAGCTGAGCCCGCCGAACTGGAACTGCGCTGGAGCCGGAGCCTGTCGCTGACAGCACGCATAATGGCGGTAAACCTGTTCGTACTCGCCTTGCTTGGTGCCGGCCTTTTCTTTCTGGATAGCTATCGTGTCCGCCTGATCGCGGAACGCGAACTGGCCGCAAGATCGCAAGCGGCGTTTCTGGCATCAAGCCTGCCGCTGGTAGATACCGATAACCGCGAAGCCTATATTGTTGCCTTTGGCGCGCAGTTGCAGTCGCGTATCCGGATTTATGATGGCAACGGCCGCAAGCTGATCGACAGTTTCATTGCTGCACCGCCAACCTATGTATTTCGCGATCCCAAGAAGGAGCCGTGGCGCAAGGTTGCGGCGCGGGCAATTGACAAGGTGGTCGATTTCATGGTCGGCGCACCGGTCCTGGAACCCTTTATCGAACCCGTTGCCGACACCGCAGAGGCGTGGCCGGAAGTCATCAATGCCAAGCCCGGAAAACCGGTTTCGCTGGCTCGGTTCGCGCCCGATTTGACCCATGTCATCAGCGCCGGCGCGCGCTCGCCGAACGAAGGCTATTCGGTGCTCACCACCGCCAACGAGCGTGATATCCGCCTGTTTGTCCGCGCCGAGCGTTTCGACATTGCCATGTTCGTTTTGCTCGCTTTGGGCGTTGGCATTTTGCTTTCGATATTTCTGGCACGAACGATAGTCCGACCGTTGCGCCATCTTGCCCGTGCCGCCGTCAAAGTGCGACTGGGCCGCGCGCAAGAAGTCACCGTTCCACGGCTGCCTTCACGGCGCGATGAAATCGGCATGCTCGCCCGGGCGCTCTCCGACATGAGCATTGCCCTTCGCCAACGCATCGACGCAACCGAAGCATTCGCGGCTGATGTCGCGCATGAGATCAAGAACCCGCTGGCATCGCTTCGCTCCGCACTCGACGGCGCCGAAAACGTCAAGGACCCGGCGCTGCGCGCCCAATTGATGGATGTGGCAAAAGCCGATGTCCAGCGGATGGATCGGCTGATCAGCGACATATCGGATGCAAGCCGGGTCGATTCGCAGCTGGCCAAGGCAAAGTTCGAGCCGATCGATGTTGGCGATATGATCGAACAACTGCTCCACACCCGCGAATGTCGCGGCGCGGACGGCGATGTGACTATTGCCTTCGCGCGGCCGCGCCGCACCATTGCGACCGTCATGGGCGAAGATGTCCGGCTCGAACGGATGCTGACCAACCTTATCGATAATGCGGTATCTTTTTCGCCGCCCGGCACCGTCGTGGAAATTGCCGCGACGCTGGCCGACGATGAAGTCATCGTCCGCATTAGCGACGAAGGCCCAGGTGTTCCAGAGCAGGAACGCGAAGCGATTTTTCGTCGCTTCCATAGCGAACGACCGGATTCCGAAGACTTTGGTAAACACAGCGGTTTGGGACTCGCCATCGCACGGACTATCGTTGAAGGACATCACGGGCGTATTTCGGTTCGCGACCGCGTCGATGGCAAACGCGGTGCCTGTTTCGAAATTGCCCTGCCTTGCGCCGCTGCGTCGAGCCGATGACGAGCGAAATGCTCCATGCCACCGCTGTTGCCATCGCAGGCAATGCTGTGCTGTTAATCGGACCGTCGGGGTCAGGAAAGTCCGACCTGGCGCTTCGCTTAATCGACCGTGGCGCAAAACTGGTCAGCGATGACGCAGTTGCGGTTGCGACCGACCATTCGGGACCGATGCTATCGGCTGCCCCCAACATCGAGGGCTTCATAGAGGTTCGCGGCGTCGGTATTTGTTCCGTCGAATCGATCCCCTCTGCGCTTTTAAGAATGGTCGTTACACTGAATGATGAGATTGAAAGATTGCCGAAAGACGGTTTGACGTTCGAAATTTGCGGCTACAACGTACCGATGGTAAATCTGGTGGCTTTCGAAACCAGCGCAGCGCTGAAAGTTGAATATGCACTTCGCCGCGTCGTTGACGAAGACCGGTGGCCAATGGCAAAGAAAATGATGAGCCAATCCGAAGGCAGCAGCCGTTGACCCGTAAACCCTCCGCCAAACGCCAAACTATATTGCTCGTCACTGGGCTGTCAGGCGCGGGCAAATCGACAGTCCTGAAGACGTTGGAAGACATGGGCTGGGAAGCGGTAGACAATTTTCCGATTCGCCTTGCCGGGCCTTTGCTTGATATTCCGGGCGGCGGCGGTCGGTCATCACCCTCGGTTCCACTCGCGCTTGGATTTGACAGCAGGACCCGTGGGTTCAAGGTCGAACAACTCATCAAACAAATGAAATCGCTCCAAACCAATCCAGACCTGAATATCAGGACACTTTTTCTGGATTGCGCCGGTAACGAGATCGAGCGGCGCTATGCCGAAACGCGGCGACGTCATCCGCTGGCACAGGACCGGCCGGCGATCGACGGCATCTCGCTAGAGCGTATGATGATGGAGCCGCTGCGTCGCTGGGCGGAAACAGTAATCGATACCAGCAAGTTATCAGCGCACGACTTGCAAACCGACATCCGAGAAAGGTTTGGCAGCGAAGCTACGTCACATTCGACTGTCACCGTCACCAGTTTTGGTTACTCGCGCGGCGTTCCGCACAATGCCGATCTTGTCTTCGACCTGCGTTTCCTGCGTAATCCACATTGGGACAACGACCTTCGTCCAATGACCGGGCTCGATCCGGAAGTGTCCGCCTATATCGAGAGCGACCCCGAATATGGCGAGGCCATGACCAAGATCAAAGACCTGCTTTCCTTTCTCTTGCCGTTATATGACGAGCAAGGGAAAGCCTATGTCAACGTTGCATTCGGGTGCACGGGTGGCCGTCATAGATCGGTTCATGTGGCGGAGGCATTCGGCAAATGGTTGCGTGAAGAAGGGTTTTCGCCCACGGTCACTCACCGCAATTTGACGTCAAGACCGATTGACGCGCTCGAAGGGCCTGCTAACGGCGCGGCAAAGCCCAAAAAAGGGCAAAGGACAAAACAGGGTAGCGAACGCAAATGATCGGTTTGATTTTGGTCACGCATGGCAGGTTGGCAGAGGAATTCCTCGTCGCGCTTGAACATGTGGTCGGCCCGCAAAAGCAGATTGCGACAATCTGCATCGGCCCGCACGACGATATGGAAAGCCGCCGCAAGGAAATTGGCACAGCGATCAAACGCGTTGAATCGGGCGAAGGCGTCATCATCCTGACCGATCTGTTTGGCGGCACTCCGTCGAACCTGTCGATATCTCTGCTCGATGCCGGGCGCGTTGAGGTGATTGCCGGTGTCAATCTGCCAATGCTCATCCGGCTCGATAGTGCGCGCAAGAATATGGACGTTCGCGAAGCCGTCGCCGCCGCCCGGGAAGCCGGGCGCAAATATATCAGCGTGGCTTCTGAAGTGCTGGAAGCGTCGCGGTGAGCCGGATCAGTCGCCAGGTCACGATTGTCAATCAGAAGGGCTTGCACGCACGTGCCAGCGCCAAATTCGTGACCTTTGTCAGCCGCCTGCCAGAGGGATTGAACGTTGAGGTTGAAAAGGATGGGCATAGCGTAACGGGCACCTCGATCATGGGCCTGATGATGCTCGGCGCGGCCAAGGGCAGTGAGATCATCGTGCATGTCGAAGGCGAACAAGCTGAAATCGCGCTTGAAAAGCTTGTTGGACTAGTAGTCGACGGTTTCGGCGAAGACTGATGCGCCGGGAAATTACCGGCTTTTCCAACCCTCTGCTGAAGGAAATCCGCAGTCTTCGCGAGAAGAAGCACCGCAAACGCGCTGGTAAATTCCTGGCAGAAGGCCTTCGAATCATGACCGAGGCACGCGAGGCGGGTTTTTTGCCAGACATGTTGTTTCGGGTGAAGGACCGTGAGGTTCACGCGCTCGAAATCGCTCTGGAAACCGATGTGCTGGCAGGGGGCGGCGACGTCATCGAAACCAACGCGGATATTATGTCGAAACTGTCGGGCAAGGACAATGCGCAGGCGGTGGTCGGTGTGTATCGCGATCACGGCACAGCACTGATCGAAATAGACCGGAGCAGCGCGCCGATCTGGCTTGTCGCCCAAGCCATGCGCGACCCCGGCAATCTGGGAACGATGCTGCGCACTGGGGATGCGGTTGGGGCTGGCGGCCTCATCCTGATTGATGATTGCACCGATCCTTTTTCGGTTGAGGCGGTACGCGCCAGCATGGGGGCAGTCTTCACGCAAAAAATAGTGCAATGCCGTTGGGATGAGTTCGTTGCATGGCTGCGCGGGGGTGAAGGGCAGTTGGTCGGCACGAGCCTGCAAACCGAAACAGATTATCAGGCCGCAGTCTATGCTGCACCCTGCTTCATTTTGACTGGCAACGAAGCGCAGGGCTTGCCTGAAGACTATGAGATGCAATGTGATTTGCTGGTCAAAATGCCTATGCAGGGTAAGGCCGACAGTCTGAACGCCGCTGTCGCAACAGCGGTTATGGCCTATGAAATATTGAACCAGTTTCGCAAAAGCTAGGCTCGCGCTATGTTTGCTTGTCCGAGGACAGGAGACGGCAACATGTGGGCGATAAAGGTCTTGATACTATCCGGAATGTCGATTTTGGCGGCGTGCCAGACGGCCGTGCCGGAGCAAGAAGATTCGCAGGTGTATTTTACCGCGCGCGGGAACGAACCGGGCTGGATCGTCCGTTTAGACAGCGAAAACATCAGATTCGAGGGCGATTATGGCGAAACCAAAATCACCGTCGCCAAACCAGAAGGCCGTCCCTCATTCAACGGAATGCGCTATTTGACCGATAGGCTGACGGTCGATGTCACCCACGCAACCTGCACCGATGGTATGTCAGGGCAACGTTATGCGGAAACGGTCACCGTTTTGGCGAACGGCAAAGCGTATAAAGGCTGTGGGGGCCGCAATTTGCCTCCGGAGTCGCTGGATGGCACGAGTTGGACGATGATCATGTTGGATCATTTGCCGGTCCTTGAACGCATTCCCACTGCTTTGCGCTTTTCCAACGGCGAAGTTAGCGGCAGCGGCGGGTGCAACAGCATCAGCGGCAGCTATACGACAAAAAGCGGCAACCTTTTCTTTAGCCGCATTATCGCCACCGAAATGGCGTGTGTTGCAAAACAGATGGAGCAGGAAGCAAAGCTACTGTCGCTGCTCCAAGGCAAGGTGACGACGCGCTATACTGTGGATGGTGACTTGATCCTGACCAACGAAAGCGGCCAGCGGGCAACGTTCAGGCAGGTTATCTGATCATTCAGCCGCATCGCGCTGATCGTCGAGCATCGGAGCGTCTACCAATTCCCCGTATCGCGGCAGTGCTTCGACCATTGGCACATCTTCCAGCTCGCGTGACCCGGTTTCGACATTGAGCGCGGCAAATTTCCGGCCCGTAGAAATCACGTTACGTTCGAAGCTGCCAACGAACTTGTTGTAATTATTGACCGCTGACGACAACCCGCTGCCGACCGACTTCAGGTGTTGAGCGGCCACGGCGATCCGGTCGTACATTTCCTTGCCGAGCTGACCGATTTGTTTCGCCTCGCGCGCCAGCCCCTCCTGCCGCCAGACACTTGCGACAGTGCGCGCAATCGCCACCAGATTGGTCGGCGTTGCCAGCAAGACCCGCTTTTCGAATGCGAAATCCCACAATTCGGGCTGATGCTCCAAAGCCGCTGCAAGGAAATGTTCGCCGGGCACAAACATGATAACATAATCGGGCGCTTCCTCGAACTGGTCCCAATAGGCCTTGCGCGACAATCCATCGATATGCGCGCGCATTGACGCAGTATGCCGAGCCATTGCCGCATCGCGTGGCAAATCGTCATCGGCATTGAATGCGTCCTGATAATCGTTGAGCGAAACTTTGGCGTCGATCACCAGACTACGTCCACCGGGGATTCTGATGATGGCGTCCGGACGCAGCCGCCCATCTTCGGTCGAAACGCTGGCCTCGGTGACAAAATCGACATGCTCGGAAAGCCCACAGCTTTCGAGCACATTTTTCAGTTGCTGTTCGCCCCACCGCCCCCGCGCCTTGGGCGCATTGCGCAAGCGAATTGACGAGCCGCGCAGCTTCTTCACGCACCTGCTGCTGCCCTGCTTTCATTTCGCCGATCAGTCCTTGCAGATTGCCATAGGCCTCAACCCGCTCCTTTTCGATCTTGCCGACCTGATCCTCATAGGCCTTCAACCGGTCACCGACAGGCGCGAGCAAATGTTTCAGGCGCTCCTCATTCTTTTCGCCTGCTTGATGGAAACGCTCATCAGCACGTTGCAAAAATGCAGCTTGCGCCTCGCCGAGCAATTTCTGCCCGATCTCGCCAAACTGCGCCGACAACAGTTCCTTGGCCTCACCCAGCGCTGCCTTCTGCTCATCGAAAGACCTTTCGCGCTCGTCGAGCGAGGTTTCGACCTGCGCCAGTTTAAGCCGCGCCTCATCGCGCTCGGTCGTCACACCATTTAGCGACAGGCGAAGGCTAGCAACAGTTTCAGCGCCCGCCGTTACATTCTTGCCTCCCAGAAACCAGCCAACGGCCAGCCCGAGCAAAAGTGCCACAACCACGGCAATGACGACTATTAGCGGTTCCACCGCCTCTCTCCCGATTTAGAACGAAAATGGAACATAGTCCGCAACGGGCCAACGTCAAGCGCCTTATGCCGCCACCCGTCGCGAGCGTTTCACCTTCGCATAGCTCATCATGCTAAGCGGTATCAGCCCCGCATACACTACGCTCGCCGCAATCAGCGCGACCCAAGGCGCAGCAATCAATACCGCGCCAAACAATCCGACCCCGGCCAACGCGATAAAGCGGAAACTCGGGCGAACCTTTATCGACCCCCAGCTAAACGTTGCGACGTTAGAAATCATCAGCACTGCCACGATCAACAGCCACGGTGCGACGATGCGATAATCGCGCACCCAGTCCGCGCCTGTTTCGAACCAGATGAGCATCGGCAACAAAGCCAGCCCTGCCCCGGGTGGTGACGGCACGCCGGTGTTGAACCCGGCAGACTTGTGCGGCTGATGCTCGGTATCGATCCGCGCGTTGAACCGCGCGAGCCGTAACGCCGCGCACAGCACGAAAAACACCGATATGGTCCATCCGAAGCGGGGCATGTCCTGCATCACCCAGATATAGATGACAAGCGCAGGCGTCGCGCCAAACGCGATGACGTCGGACAGCGAGTCCAACTCCGCCCCGAACCGGCTTTCGCCCTTCAGCAAGCGCGCTATCCGTCCGTCCAGTGCATCCAGTACGCCCGCGACGACAATCGCGGCGACGGCATTTTCCCAACGCCCCTGCAAGGCAAACCATGCGCCGGACAAGCCAGTGCAAAGCGCCAGCGCCGTAACAGCATTAGGCGCAAGTGCTCGGAGTGAAATGCCGGGACGGGCGGATTTGTCGTCCATCAATGCGCAACAGCAATCAAGTCTTGATCAACCCCGATTTCGGCGATGACCGTTTCGCCAGCAACGCAACGTTGCCCTTTGATCACGCGCGATGCAGTGCCTTGCGGCAAATAAACGTCGACGCGGCTGCCGAAACGGATCAGGCCGATGCGCTGACCGTTGGCAACGCTATCGCCTTCTTTGACAAATGCCACAATCCGGCGAGCTACCAGCCCGGCAATCTGCGTAAAGCCGATCCGCACGCCATCCGAGCGTTCAACAAGGAAATGCTGCCGCTCATTCTCGTCGCTTGCCTTGTCCAGATCGGCATTGAGGAACTTGCCCGCGATATAGACGACGCGTTTGATCGTCCCGCGAATGGGCGTGCGATTGATGTGCACGTCGAAGACGCTCATGAATATCGACACGCGTGTCATCGGCTGTTCGCCCAACGCATCGGGGCCGCGCAATTCGGGCGGCGGTGGCACCATTTCGATTAACGTCACCAAGCCATCGGCTGGCGAGACCACGAAACGATCGTCGGTTGGCGTTGCGCGCGCCGGATCACGGAAAAATGCCAAAGTCCAAGCCGTGACTGCAGCCATCGGCCAAGCCAAAGTCTCCCACGCCATGAAGGCAAGGAACAAGGTGATACCGCCAGCGATAAGGCCAAATTTGCGGCCTTCAGGGTGAACCGGAGGAAACGACCATTTTGCGACCCCGGTGCCCCGGTTTGTCAGTTCTTGTCTGCTCATCGCGCCTAACTAGGCGGTGACGCGTGATGTTACAACCGATAGATGGCCTTTCGCGCTGAATTCGGCGAATGGTTGAACAACTGCCAGACTTTGCTATGGCACCCGCGAACATCCCGATTCCCTTATTGGAAAGCGTTTCCTGACATGGCAAAAATCAAGGTGAAGAACCCAGTCGTCGAACTCGATGGCGACGAAATGACCCGGATCATCTGGGAATGGATTCGCGAACGCCTGATACTGCCGTATCTCGATATCGACCTGAAATATTACGATCTCGGCATGGAATATCGGGACAAGACCGACGACAAGGTTACCGTTGAATCCGCCAATGCGATCCGTGAATATGGCGTCGGCGTGAAATGCGCGACCATCACCCCCGATGAAGCCCGCGTCGAAGAATTCGATCTGAAGAAAATGTGGAAGTCGCCCAACGGAACGATCCGCAACATTCTGGGCGGCGTTGTTTTCCGCGAGCCGATTGTCATCCAGAACGTCCCCCGCCTCATTCCCGGCTGGACCGATCCGATCGTTATCGGGCGTCACGCGTTCGGCGACCAATATCGCGCGACCGACTTTCTGGTCCCCGGCCCCGGCACGCTGCGCCTCGTATGGGACGGCGACGATGGCAGCAAGATTGACGAGGAGGTGTTCCGTTACCCCTCCCCAGGCGTCGCACTCGCGATGTACAATCTCGACAATTCAATCCGCGATTTCGCCCGCGCGTCGTTGAACTACGGCGTAACCCGCGAATGGCCGGTCTACCTCTCGACCAAGAACACGATCCTCAAATATTACGACGGCCGTTTCAAGGACCTGTTTCAGGAAGTTTACGAGGCCGAGTTCGCCGCCAAATTCAAGGAACTGGGCATTGTCTACGAACATCGCCTGATCGATGACATGGTCGCCTCGGCGCTCAAATGGTCGGGCAAATTCATCTGGGCCTGCAAGAATTATGACGGTGACGTTCAATCCGATCAGGTCGCGCAGGGCTTTGGCTCTTTGGGCCTGATGACTTCGATCCTGATGACGCCAGATGGCAAGACGGTCGAGGCCGAAGCCGCACATGGCACCGTCACGCGCCACTTCCGCCAGCATCAGGCAGGCAAAGCAACTTCGACCAACCCGATTGCGTCGATTTTTGCATGGACTGGCGGCCTCAAATTCCGCGGCAAGTTCGATGAAACGCCCGAAGTTACCCGCTTTGCCGAAACACTGGAAGAAGTCTGCATCGAAACCGTCGAGAACGGACATATGACCAAGGACCTCGCGATTCTGATCGGTCCCGATCAAGGGTGGGAAACCACTGAGCAGTTTTTCGAGAGCGTTCGGTCGAACCTCGAAACGAAAATGGGCAGCTGGCAATAAAAATGAGCAGTCGTCATCCTGAACTTGTTTCAGGATAACACGCGACAGTGGCTCGTTATCCTGAAACAAGTTCAGGATGACGAAATGGCAGGTTGAAAAAGCGCGGGCAGCGATGTCCATGCTTTTTTGTTGGCATGCCCTTCCCTTTATTTGCTGCATCTGCGTACAAGGAACGCATGGCGGGTGAATTGCAGACAGAGGGAATCAGCGACATTGTCGTGATTCTGGGCGCGGCGGGAATTGTGATCCCTGCCTTCGCCCGCTTTCGCATTACGCCAATCATCGGCTTCATCCTTGTCGGCATATTGGTCGGGCCGATGGGGCTAGGGGCGCTGGTCGGGCAATATCCGTGGCTCGAATGGTTTACCATTACCAACCCAGAAGCCATTCGTCCGATTGGCGAATATGGCATCATATTGCTGCTGTTTTCAATCGGGCTAGAACTGTCTTTCCGGCGATTGTGGAGAATGCGGCGGCTGGTTTTCGGGGTCGGAGCAGCGCAGTTATTCGGCGCGGGCGCGATTATCGCCGCTGGGCTTTTATTATTCGGTTACGGCACAACCGCAGCGATGGGCATCGGCATTGCTTTGGCATTGTCCTCTACCGCTTTGGTGCTGCCGATCGCCGGAACGCAATCAGCGGTCGGCAAATCAGCACTTGCCATGTTGTTGTTCGAGGATCTTGCCATCGTGCCCATCATCTTCGTGCTGGGCGCACTGGCACCGCACGCCGGTGACAATGGATGGGATGAAATTGTTACCGTTCTCTGGCAAGGCGGGCTGGTCGTCGCCGGAATGCTCATTCTGGGGCGGTTCCTGCTGCCGCGACTGTTCGGCCAGGCAGCGCGCACCAAAAGCCCCGAGTTGTTCGTATCGGTTAGCTTGCTGGTCGTCATTGTCGCGAGCCTGGTGACTGGTGCTGTTGGCCTGTCGCCAATTGTCGGCGCGATCATTGCTGGAATTCTGATCGCTGAAACCGACTATCATAACGAAGTCGAAGTGATGACGGCGCCGTTCAAGGGCCTTGCGCTCGGGGTATTCCTGATCAGCATCGGGATGCAGATCGACCTCGGCTTTGTCGCCGAAAACTGGACGGCATTGGTCGGCGCGGTCGCAGCGGTAGTTTTGATCAAAGCGGTCGTCACGGCTGGATTGCTCAAGCTGAACGGGGCGCGTACCGGCACGGCGACCGAGACCGGGGTGCTGATGGGCAGCCCGTCTGAAACGACGCTGATTGTGCTTGGTGCAGCAGGCGCAGCGCAGATTATCGATAGCGCCACGATCAATTTCTGGCAGGTCGCCACTGCTATCGGCCTCACAATCACGCCGATTCTGGCGCGCATCGGCCATGACATGGCGCGGCGGATCGAGTTGCGCGAAAGCGATGATGAAGCGGCGGAACAAGATCTGACGACCGAACCTCGCACGGTGATAATCGGCTTTGGCAGGGTCGGAAAGCTCATCGCTGACATGCTGACCACGCATGGGCAGCGCTATATTGCTGTCGAATCCAACGTCGATGCAGTTACCGCAGGACGGCGCGAAGGTTACAAAGTGATATTCGGCGATATTTCACGGCCCGAAACTTTGGACAAACTCAGCCTGGGCCATGCGAAGGCGCTGATCCTGACGATGGACCAGCCCGTTCTGGCCGAGCATATCGTCAAGCGTGTTCGGGCGTGGTTGCCCGACATCACCATCGTTGCCCGTGCTCGCGATCCGGACCATGCTGCACGGCTTGTACCAAGCGGGGGCTAGCGACGCTGTCCCGGAAACACTGGAAAGCTCGCTGCAGCTTTCGGAAGCGGTGCTTGTTGACTTGGGCGTGGCGATGGGACCAGTCATCGCCTCGATCCACGAAAAACGCGACGAATTCCGCCGCGCAGATCAAGGAAGCGGGCGGGTTGGAGACGAGCCCGAAGCTCAAGCTTTCGAGCTGACACGCTTCATCTCGTCATCCACTGAATCTAACGATTCCGAAGCCCTGATAATCGAAGGGCGCTTCTCAGGTTTAGCGTCATCCGGTGAAACAAGTTCGAGGCTCACGCACTACGGTTCAATGCGTCACTAACCCGCCAGGAAGCCAAAACCGCCTTGATGGCATCCAGCGCCGCCTGCGCCTGATCGGCACCTGCGGGACCGCCGCCCTGCGCCATATCGGGCCGTCCACCGCCGCCCTGCCCGCCCATTGCCGCAGTCGCAGCACGCACGAGATCGGGCGCAGTGGTTTTACCGTGCAGTGCCGAAGACACCGCAACGACCACTGTGTTGCTATTCTCGTTGGCCGCAACAATCGCGACTACGCCTGAGCCGATGGATTTCATCTGCTCGTCGGCTAGGCCGCGCAATGCTTTGGGGTCGATGCCCGAAATGACCTGCCCCATGAAGGCAACCCCGCCGACTTCTTCGGCTTCCGCCTTCGGCCCGCTGCCGCCGGAGAGCGCCAGCGCGGTCTTGGCCTCGGCCAATTCCTTCTCAAGCCGCCTGCGTTCTGCGAGCAATGTTTCGACGCGCGCCGCAACTTCGTCCGGCGCGGTCTTCAGCATTGACGCAACGTCTTTCAATTGCGCCTCGCGGCCTGCAAGATGCTGGCGCGCGGCTTCCCCCGTCAATGCTTCGACGCGGCGGATTCCGCTTGCGACCGCGCCTTCGGAGATGATCGTCATCAACGCAATATCGCCGAGCGCATTCACATGGGTGCCGCCGCAAAGCTCTACCGAATAGTTCGCGCCTTCAGCATCACCCATGCTGAGCACACGCACTTCATCGCCATATTTCTCGCCGAAAAGCGCCAGCGCGCCTGCGGCGACGGCATCGTCGGGAGTCATCAGCCGGGTCGTCACCGATTGGTTGCGCCGGATCTGGGCGTTCACATCGGCTTCGACGGTCGCGATCTCTTCCGCTGACATCGCCTGATTGTGCGAGAAATCGAAACGAAGCCGGTCGGGCGCAACAAGGCTGCCCTTCTGCGTCACATGCCCGCCTAAGCGGTTACGCAACGCAGCGTGCAACAGATGTGTTGCGCTGTGGTTGGCACGCAGCGCATCGCGGCGATTGGTGTCGATCTTCAGGCTCACAACATCGCCAACCTTGATCTCGCCATCCTGCAAGCGTGACCTGATGCGCATGCAGGCGACCGAGCGGTTTCGCGGTGTCGGTCACCTCGCCACGGAAGCCTGCACCGGAAATCGTGCCAGCATCGCCCATCTGGCCGCCGCTTTCCCCGTAGAAGGGCGTCTGATTGGTGATGACGGTAACTGTGTCGCTGGCAACCGCCGATTGCACTTCGACGCCGTCGTTGACCAGCGCAACAACCTGCCCTTCGCCTTCGCTGGCGGTGTAGCCGGTGAATTCGGTCGAACCGACGCGCTCGGCAATGTCAAACCAGACATCGTCCGATGCTTTTGCGCCCGAACCTTTCCATGCGGCACGGGCCATCGCCTTTTGGGCGTTCATTGCGGTTTCGAAGCCTGCCTGATCGATGCCAAAGCCTTGCGCGCGCAAAGCATCTTCGGTCAGGTCATAAGGAAAGCCATAAGTGTCATAAAGCTTGAAGGCAGTTGCGCCAGCCAGACATCGTCACCTGCCTTCATACCGGCGGTCGCATCGTCAAGCAGCTTGATGCCCTTGTCGAGCGTGCGGCGGAACTGCGTTTCTTCCTGGCGAAGCGTCGCCTCGATCAGCGGCTGCGCGCGGAGCAACTCGGGATAGGCCGCACCCATTTCGGCGGCGAGGCTGCCGACCAGACGGTGCATCAACGGTTCTTTCGCGCCCAAGATATGCGCATGGCGCATCGCGCGGCGCATGATGCGGCGCAGCACATAGCCGCGACCCTCGTTCGAAGGCATCACGCCGTCAGCGAGCAAGAAACTGGTCGAACGCAGATGGTCGGCGATGACGCGGTGGCTGGCCTTCTGCTCGCCTTGCGCCTTGGTTCCGGTCAGCGCTTCAGACGCCTCGATCAGCGCCTTGAATGTGTCGGTATCGTAATTGTCGTGCACGCCCTGCATGACCGCCGCAACGCGCTCCAGCCCCATGCCGGTGTCGATGCTTGGCTTGGGCAGCGGCACATCGGTGCCGTCGTCCTGACGCTCGAACTGCATGAAAACGAGGTTCCAGATTTCGACGAAGCGGTCGCCATCTTCATCGGGGCTGCCCGGTGGGCCGCCGAAGATATGGTCGCCATGGTCGTAGAAAATCTCGCTGCACGGGCCGCAGGGACCAGTGTCGCCCATTGACCAGAAATTGTCGCTCGTCGGGATCCGGATGATGCGCTCTTCGGGAAGACCGGCGATCCGCTTCCAAAGATCGAACGCTTCATCATCGGTGTGATAGACCGTCGCGGTCAGGCGGCTCGGGTCGAGACCCCATTCCTTCGTCAGCAGTGTCCACGCGTGCGTGATCGCCTGTTCCTTGAAATAATCGCCGAATGAGAAATTGCCGAGCATTTCGAAGAAAGTATGATGCCGCGCCGTGTAGCCGACATTGTCGAGGTCATTATGCTTGCCGCCTGCACGCACGCATTTCTGGCTGGACACGGCGCGCGGCGTTTCGCGGCTTTCGAGGCCGGTGAAGACATTCTTGAACGGCACCATCCCTGCGTTCACGAACATCAGGGTCGGGTCGTTATAGGGCACGAGCGGCGCGGACTGCACCACATCATGGCCCGCGCTTCCGAAATAATCGAGAAAGCTGCGGCGGATATCGTTGGTCGAGGTCATAGTGCCAGCGACTTAGGGGACGGTGAAGCGCCCTGCAAGACGGATATCTCGATTAGGCAAATGCATAAGGACCGCCTTTTTCAAGAGCAGTCTTGTACGCAGGTCGCGCATGGATATCGGCCACATAAGCCGCGAGCTTGGGCTTGTCCGTCGCATAGCCCATTTTGACGGCAGCTTCGGCGGGGAAGCTCATCATGATATCGGCTCCGGTCAGGCCATCGCCGACGAAATAGCCCGACGGCAGCAGGCTGTCCTCCATATATTGGAAATGGCTTTGCAGTTGCTCGTCGATACGTGGCCGAAGCGGTGCGCCGCCCTCGCCGAGGCGGCCGACATAGAGGTTGAGCAATATCGGCGTCATCGCCGAACCTTCGGCAAAATGCAGCCATTCGAGATAGTGGAGATGATCATCGCTGCCGCGCTCCGGAACGAAATGCGCGCCATCGTGGCGTTCGCAGATATATTCGACGATGGCGGCGGATTCGAAAATGACTTGTCCGTCATCTTCAATCACCGGCGATTTGCCGAGCGGGTGGATGGCGCAAAGCTCTGGTGGTGCAAGGTTGGTCACCGCATCGCGCTGGTAATGGCGGATTTCATAAGGCAGGCCGAGTTCTTCGAGCAGCCACAATATACGCTGCGAGCGACTGTTATTGAGATGATGGACGATAAGAGTCATGATCATTGCTCCTGATTATTGCAGTGGATGAGCGCGGCGAGTTCGCGGACGAGCTTGGCGGCGAGGATGGCGGTGACATTATTCACGTCGCGGTTAGGGTTGAGCTCGACGATGTCGGCACCGACTATAACGGCCTTTTGGCGAGCGAGAACAGCCAGCACTTCGCGAACGGTCAGCCCGCCCGGCTCTGGGTGGGCAACGCCCGGCGCTTCGCTCGGGTCGATGCCGTCGAGGTCGATGCTGATATAGAGCGGGCCGTCGAGAACGGGGGCCTTTTCGGAGTGGAAGCCTGCCATCGGAATGATCTCCACTCCGAAACGGTCGGCCTGTTCCCGGCAATGATGGTTGAGGGTGCGGATACCGACCTGCACCAGACGCCTGGCATGGCCCGCTTCCATGATGCGGGCAAAAGGCGAGGCGTGGCTGCGGGGATTGCCTTCGAAATCGGTGTAGAGGTCGGGATGGGCATCAAAATGGAGAATGCTGACCGGACCGTATTTTGCGGCAATCGCGGCGACCAGCGGGACGGTAACTGCATGGTCGCCACCAAGCGATAGCGGGACCGCGTCCAGCGCCATCATATCGGCAATCGCTTGGACTATTTTTGCGTCATCATCGGCAACATCATTGTCCGACAACGGCAAGTCGCCTCTGTCCACAAGGTCGATATCGGTGCCGATTTCCAATCCCGAGTCGGTCGATAGGTTACCGCGATCACTCCACAGTGCTTCGCGGATAGCAGAAGGTGCCAGCGCCGCGCCGCGTTCGAATGAACTGTTCTGGTCGGTCGGCAAGCCGATGAGGTGGATCGCAGGTCGCATCCTGCCTGATGGCGTCACCAGCTCGGACATGTCAAGCGATGCGGACATTGTATGAAATAGTCAAAAGTCACACTAAAGTCTCACTTTAATCGCATCCCAAATACCGAATGACCCGCCCCGGGGTGGACCAGGGCGGGTCGGAAGTGGTGGTCTCAGGCAAAGGCCACCGCTTGTTCCTCCAGGGGGAGAGGAGCCTTATTCGGCGCTATCATCGTCCGCGTCGGGACCGGTCATCATCACCTCGGCGACTTCCTCAGTCTTGCCGCGAATGGCGGTTTCCAGCTTCATCGCGATCTCGGGGTTTTCGACGAGATAGTTTTTCGAATTCTCGCGGCCTTGCCCGATGCGGATCGAATCATAGCTGAACCAACTGCCCGATTTCTCGACAATGCCTGCCTTCACGCCCAAATCGAGCAGTTCGCCGGTCTTCGAAATGCCTTCGCCATACATGATGTCGAATTCGACCTGCTTGAACGGCGGCGCGACCTTGTTCTTGACGACTTTCACGCGCGTGGTGTTGCCGACAATATCCTCGCCCTGCTTGATCTGGCCGGTACGGCGGATGTCGAGACGGACCGAAGCATAGAATTTGAGCGCATTGCCGCCGGTGGTGGTTTCGGGCGAACCATACATCACGCCGATTTTCATGCGGATCTGGTTGATGAAGATCACCATGCAGTTCGAACGGCTGATCGATCCGGTAATCTTGCGCAGCGCCTGTGACATCAACCGCGCCTGCAGGCCGACATGCGTGTCACCCATTTCGCCTTCGATTTCCGCGCGCGGCACCAAGGCAGCAACCGAATCGATCACCAATATGTCGACCGCATTCGAACGCACCAAAGTATCGGCGATTTCAAGTGCCTGCTCGCCGGTATCGGGCTGCGACACGATAAGATTATCGATATCGACGCCCAGTTTCTTCGCATAGCCTGGATCGAGCGCATGTTCGGCATCGATAAAGGCGGCGGTACCGCCCAGCTTCTGCGCTTCGGCAATGACGTGCAGCGTCAGCGTCGTTTTGCCCGAGCTTTCCGGACCATAAATTTCGACAACGCGGCCCTTGGGCAAGCCGCCAATGCCGAGCGCAATATCCAGCCCCAACGAGCCTGTTGAAATCGCATCGATGGCAATTGCCTCACGGCTGCCCAGCTTCATTGCGCTGCCCTTGCCGAAGGCGCGGTCGATTTGCGCGAGCGCTGCTTCAAGCGCCTTTTCGCGGTCTGCGTTATTCATATTCTTTGCCTGATCCCCATCGATGACTTTGAGACTTGCTGCCATTTTTCCACTCCTTAGCTTCATGCCTATCCCGGAGAACATCGCCGGAACAAAACGACATGTATTGCATATGTTCCAAAAGAACAAGAGCGGAACAAAATATTATTCCTGTTATTTTTCAATGCATAATGATTTTACGCCTCGCGGGCAAGCGCATCATGCACCGCCTCGGCAATCTGCTGCACCGAAAACGGCTTGGGCAGGAAGGAAACATTGTCGAGGCTGATCGTTTCGCGCAACTGCTCCTCGGCATAGCCCGACATGAAAAGCAACCTGATATCGCCGAATTGCCCGCGCAGATGGCGCGCCATCGTCGGTCCGTCCATATTGGGCATCACTACGTCGGAGACGACCAGATCGTAACGCTTTCCTTCGGCAAATAACGCCAGCGCCTCTTCGCCGTCGCACGCGGTTTCAACGACATAGCCCTGCCGCACCAGCGCCCGCTCGGCGACCGCACGGACCATGTCCTCATCCTCCACGACCAGCACCCGCCCGCTGCCCCAAAGATCCTTCGGCTTATAGAACTCGCGTTTTCCGGTATCGGCGACAGGTGCCTCACCGACATGCACCGGCAAATAGATGTCGAATCGCGTGCCCTTACCCAATTCCGATTCGGCAAAGATGAAACCGCCCGATTGCTTGACGATGCCGTATACCGTCGAAAGCCCGAGACCGGTGCCCTTGCCGACTTCCTTCGTGGTGAAGAAGGGTTCGAAAATCTTGGCGAGATTTTCCTTCGGAATGCCTACGCCGCTGTCCTCGACCGAGAGCAGCACATAGTCTCCAATCGGCAGGATATCGCTGCCCATTGCACGCACCTCGTCCTGCGCCACTTTTTTGGTGCTGATATGCACGACCCCGCCCTTTGGCATCGCATCACGCGCGTTGACGCCAAGGTTGATGATGACTTGCTCCAATTGTCCCGGATCGGCCCGCACAGCGCCCATCGCGCGGCCATGATGCAGTTCAAGTCGCACCGTTTCGCCCAGCAGCCGCTTGAGCAGGCTCGATACATCGGCGACGACATCGGCAAGTTGCAACACCTGCGGACGCAAGGTTTGTTGCCGCGAAAAGGCGAGCAGTTGCCGGGTCAGGCTGGCGGCGCGATTTGAGTTGTTCTTGATTTGCTGGATATCGTCATAATCGCCGTCGCCGGGTTGGTGCCGCAGCAGTATGAGGTCACAATAGCCGATGATTGCGGTCAATATATTATTGAAATCATGCGCAACGCCGCCTGCAAGCTGACCGATTGATTCCATCTTGGTCTGCTGTGCAACTTGGCGCTTGAGCTTGGTTTCCTCGCTATTGTCTTTCAGGCCAAGCAAGACGGCCGCCTCGCCCAAGCCACGCACACCCGCAATCGACAGCGCAATCACCTCGTCGGGGCGCTCTTTCAACCGTACGGCAATATCGCCAGAATTCATCGAACCGCTGCCATAACGGCGGATACTTTCTAGGACTGCGGCTTTGTCCTCGGCAATCACAAGGTCGCCGGGATAAGGCGGCAATTGTTCAGATGGAATATCGATAACCCGCACAAACGACTCATTTGCAAACAAAAACCGTCCATCACGATCAACGAGCGCGAGGCCGAGCGGAAGCGTCGACAGCAATTGTTCGACATGCGCCAGAGCCATACCGCGTTCGACCTTCGCACCTTCCTCATCGACCGCGAGAAGAAGCGAAGCGCCTTGCGCGTCATCCTCGGCCAATGGCACGTGCATCAACCGGATCGGCAAGCCCCGCCGCCCTTCGCGTTCGAAGAAGATGCTGCCTTTTTCGTCCATACGCATGTAGCTCGCGAACTCGCGACCGGTAATCGGCTCGTTGTCACTGCCCGTCGCGCGCAGCGCATAAGCCGCGTTTGCCGCGCGAATCCGCCCGTCGGGACCGATGGATGCCGCCATGACGCCACTTTGTGCCATGGCCCGCCCGATGCGCCCGGTAATCAGCTCGATAGCGCGGCTTTCAACATCGAGACGTTCAATCGGGGCAAGCCGCCAGAGCAGATATTCGTCCGCCGTCCCTGCCCGCGCGACCTTGACGCTAAACTGCCGGTCGTCCTTGGTAATCGCGTCGATCTGGGCATTGCCATCGCGCCAGGCGGCTCGGCCTGCGGTGACCAGCAATTCGCGGCTGGCCTCGTCTACGCCCAAGTCTGGCGGGGCCTTTAAGCCGGCAAAAGCCTTGGTGAAATGGTCATTGGCGCAGACCAGCCGTCCGGCCCGGTCGCTGATCGCTATGGCGGCGTTACTCAATTGCGCTGCCGCATGCGTTATCGACCAGTCGGGAGGCAGTGTCGTCTCCGCTTCCTCGGCAGGCCGCGTCCGCCGGACATAATCGACCAACCCCAAGCGGCGATCATCGCGCCCGCGCAACTGCCGACCAGAACCAGATTTTCCGTCGAAAACCAGAGAATTGCCAGCGACATCAAAGTCAGGGCCGCCAGCAACAAGGCGTGCTGGCGGTTCGACTGCGCGGCTTCTTCGCCGTCACCCCCGAAAATCTGCAACTGCTTGGGGGTGGCTGAGCTCAAAACAGATCCTTACCAGATTCGGACGCGTTCCCCGGGCTTGAGGTAGAGCTTTCCGTCTAGTTTCGGCTGGAACGCTTCGTACCATTTGTCAATATTGCGTACCACCCAAGCGCGCTGTGCCGATGGGCTGTGCGGGTCGGTTATCAGGCGCTGGCGCAAATTCGCCTCGCGATAGTTGCGCCGCCAAACCTGCGCCCAGCCAAGGAAAAAGCGCTGATCGCCGGTCATGCCGTCCAAGACCGGTGCGTCCTTGCCGCCAAGCGAGGTCTTGTACGCGTCGTAAGCGATGGTCAGGCCGGCCAGATCGCCGATATTTTCGCCGAGCGTAAATTCGCCTTTTACATTGGCGTCGGGGAAAATCTTGTACGCGTCATATTGCGCGATCAGCTGCTTGCCTGCCGCCTCGAACGCGGCGACATCGGCGGGCGTCCACCAGTCAGACAATTTGCCGGTCTGGTCATATTTCGCGCCCTGATCGTCGAAATGGTGGCTGATTTCATGGCCAATCACCGCACCGATGCCGCCATAATTGATCGCCGGATCGGCTTTGGCGTCGAAAGAATGGCGGTTGCAGGATCGCGGCCGGGAAGACGATCTCGTTCATACCGAAATTGGCATAGGCGTTGACCGTTTGCGGCAACATGCCCCATTCCCAGCGGCGGATCGGCTGACCCAGCTTCGCCATATTGTCGTCGAAACCCCAGTTGTTGGCGCGCAGATCGTTACCGAACAGGTCACCACGCACTACTTTCAGCTTTGAATAATCCTTCCAGCGGTCGGGATAGCCGATCTTGGTGGTAAAATTGGCGAGTTTCGCGCGCGCCTTTAGCTTGGTTTCGGGCTGCATCCACGCCAAGCCATCGATGCGTCGACCCATCGCACCCAGCACGTTTTTGACCAGCACATCCATCGCGGCCTTGGTTTCGGGCGGGAAATATTGTGCGGCATAGGCCTTTCCTACTTCTTCGCCGACCACGCCTTCGGTAAATTGAACGCCGCGTTTCCAGCGCGGCTCGCGCTGCGGCGTGCCTTGAAGCGTCGTGCCATAGAAGGCGAAGGTCGTGTTCGATACCGAATCGGGCAATACGTTGGAGAATGCCGCGAGGCTGTTCACCAGCATCTGGTCTTTGAGCACCGCAAGATCGGTTTCTGCATAGATTTTGGCGATGCCGGTTATCGCGCTTGGTTGATTTACAACGACTTCGGTGATTTTGGGGCTGAGCTTCATCAGGACCGGCGACATCTTGAGGCCCGGCGTAATGCCGTCAAGCTGCGCCAGCGTCATCTTGTTATAGGTTTTTGTCGCGTCGCCGGAATCCTTCGCGAGTCCACTGGACAGCTGCGAACTGCTTTTCCATCGCGAAGATCGCGTCAGCGCGGGCAGCCGCGTTCTTTTCGCCAGCCAACGTCAGCATCGTCCCGAGATATTCTTTGTAAGCTTTTCTAATAGCTTCAAATTTATCATTCTCGATAAGGTACATATCGCGGTCGGGTAAGCCGGTGCCGCCTTGGAATATCTGGAAAATATAGGCGTCGGGGTTCTTGTCATCCTGCCCGACAAAGCCGCCGAACAGCGCACCGACACCGTTGCGCGCGGCAACTGGCAGCAATTTTTCGAACGCGGCCTTGTTCTTCACACCGCGCACCTGCTTCAGCCACGGAGCAATCGGCTTCAAGCCCTTCTTCTCGACCGTCGCGGTGTCGACATAGCTCGCATAGACATCGCCCGCCTTGCTGCCCTTTTTGTCCTTCTCGGCTTCGAGCACCAGTTTCACGCGATCCTTGGACAGATCGTCAAGCGCGGTGAACATGCCGTAATTGGACTTGTCGGCGGGAATCGGGGTTTTCGCGGCCCATTTGCCGTTGGCGTAGAGGTAGAAATCGTCCGCAGGCGCGACCGATTTGTCCATGCCGTCGGTATCGAAGCCAAAACTGCCCAGTTGCGGACTGTCCTTGGCTGCGGTTTCGGCAGGTGCCGTCTGCGCGATGGCAGGCGTTGCAAGCGCCAATAACGATGCCGAAGCGGCCAGCGCGATCTGTGTCGTGAATTTCATGTGAGACTCCCCAATCTGTGATGGAGCCTGCCTATTTCGCGCGAACTGCCAAGCCAGCCCTTATCTGCCAGCGGCATTTGCCTTCGACCGGCGTCGCCATTTCGCGCTGATCCACCAGCGCCAGAACCAAGCCGCCAGCACATAACCGACCGCCGCTGCGACCACCGAAATGATCGCCAACCCGGCAACACCCTGCACCAGCGCCACTGGCGCCTCGGTCCAGACAAAGTCCATCCACTGCGACAATGGCGCGCCAGTCTCGATAAGTTCATAGAACCGACCCGACCCGCCGCTCAAGCGAAGCACCGACTCGCCGATATAGACAGAGCCGAACAGGATAAACGGCGTAGTTGCGGGCATACTCAGGAAAGTCATTGCAGCACCGATGGGGATATTGGCGCGTACCGGCAGCGCCAGCAGCGCCACGCCTGCAATTTGCACCCCGGGGATCAGCAGGAAAATGCCGACCAGCAGCCCAAGCGCCACCCCGCGCGGCACCGAACGCCGCGTAAAGCGCCACAAGGCCGGATGAAAAACGCGCTTGGCAAACGGCCGCAAGAACCGGCTGCGCTCAAAACTGTCGCGCGTCGGTGCCTGCCGGTGGATCCATGCTCCCAGTCTGTTCTTGGGCACTTTCATCCGCGATCCCGCATGATACGTCCCTGCTCGCGCTTCCAATCGCGTTCCTTCTCGGTCGCGCGCTTGTCCGGGGCTTTCTTGCCCTTGGCCAGCGCCAGTTCCACTTTTGCCCGTCCGCGCGCGTTGAAATAGACCGAAAGCGGAACCAGCGTCATTCCCTCGCGCGATACGGCGGCGTGGAGCTTGTTTATCTCGCGAACATTAAGGAGCAATTTACGCGGACGCTTGGGCTCATGGTTGAAGCGATTGCCGTGGCTGAATTCGGGGATATTGGCGTTGATCAGCCAAACTCCGTCGCCTTTTACCTCGGCATAGCTTTCGGCGATCGAGCCTTCACCAAAACGCAGCGACTTGACCTCGGTGCCGGTGAGCATGATGCCCGCCTCATATTTGTCGTCGATATGATAATCATACCGCGCGCGCCGGTTTTCGGCGACGGTTTTGACCTTGTCGAATTCTGCATGTCTCGGCCGTGCCATCAAATAAGCCCTGCATGCTCCAAAGCAGCATCCACGGCGATGCGGCTAGCCTCGGAGGCCTGAACCAGCGGCAAGCGAAGGTCGGCCGGAAAACCATCAATCACGCGCGACAACGCATATTTGACCGGAGCAGGCGATGCATCAGAAAATAAGTGCATTATGAAGAGGTTGCAACTTATCATTAAGTGATCGTGCCAACTCAAAATCTCCCAGCGCTGCACGCCGCTGCCAGTTCGGCGCAGAGTTTCGGCGCGACATTGGCAACCACCGAAATGCAGCCGTGCCCGCCCGCTGCCATGAAGGCCAGCCAGCTGTCGTCATTGCCCGACAACTGGCAGAAATCGGTGCCGCAGCCCAACCGGTGGTCACCAACGCGGCCAAGCTGGCCCGAGGCATCTTTGATGCCGATTATGGACGGGATCTTCGCGAGCCGCTCCACGGTACCAGGCTGGATATCGGCCACCGTTCGCCCGGGGACATTGTACAGCACTATCGGCAGGTCGCTCTGCCCGGCGAGATGTGCGTAATGCGCGTAAAGCCCCTCCTGGCTGGGCTTGTTGTAATAAGGTGCGACCACCAAAGCCGGCTGCGGCACCGACCGATTTGGCATAAGCCATATGCCGGACCGCAGTCGCAGTGTCGTTCGAGCCGCAACCCGCAATCACCGGCACGCGACCCGATGCTTGCTCGACACATATGCGGATCACCTCATAATGCTCTTCAAACGACAGGGTCGGGCTCTCCCCCGTCGTCCCCACGGGCACCAAAGCGCTCGACCCTTGCTCGATTTGCCATTCGACAAGCGCGCGAAAATGCTTCTCGCTAAACGTTCCGTCGCAAAAAGGAGTCACCAGAGCCGGAATTGAGCCGGAAAACATAGAATTCATCTTTCGAAATGGACCATAGCCCGCATATCAGGGAATATAGTCGCTTGTTCAGCGCGCGATAAGGTAGGGGCCCATAATATGTCCAGCATGGTAAAGCATCTAATTTCGGCATCACTGCTGATCGTCCCCTTCATAACCGCCGCTTCGGCGCAGCAGGCACCCGTCGTTTTTGCCCCTGGCACAGGCGGAACCGCCGTCCCGGGCCAGAGTTCACCGATGCCCGCGCCGGTTTCTGCACCTGCTTATGACCCGAGCGAAGGCAATATCCCTGCCGCGCTGCAACGCTGGAAAATGCTCAGCCAGTCGGGCAAATACAGCTTTGGCGATTATGCGACGTTCCTGATGGCCTTTCCCGACTGGCCCGACTCAGAAGAAATGCGCAAAAATGCGGAAAGCGCGATTAATCCGCTGACCACTTCGCCCAATCAGGTGGTGGCCTATTTCGACCGTTTGCCGCCGCTGACCAATGCAGGCCGTGCCAAATTTGCCATCGCACTTGATGCGAGCGGCGACCGTGCACGCGCAGAAGCCGTCGCGCGCGAGGCTTGGCGCGGCGGCATATTGACCGATGAAGACGAGGCGCGGCTGATGCGCATCGCCGGCAGCAAGCTGACTGCGACCGACCATGACGCGCGCGTTGATCGACTTTTGTGGTCGAGCGCGACGACGGCGGCATCGCGTTGGGTCGCCTACACGTCTCCATCGACGACGCCCGGCATTCTACGCCGCCCTCGCCACAAGGACAAAAAGCCCCGATGCCGCCATGCGCGTTCAGGAAGCGGGTAGTTCCGCCAATAATGAAGCCAGCTTGCTAGCAGCGCGCGTCGATGCTTTGCGTGCCTCGGGGAACAGCTATGCGGCCCGCGAATTATTGGCCAATCGTGCCAATCTGGTCACGCCCGCTCCAGTCCTGAAGGATTGGTACAAGCTGCTGCTCGACCATGCGCAGGCAGCGGCAAACGACGGGCAATATGACGTCGCCTACCGCATCGCTTCGCGTCTCGACGACGCAGCCCCGCCGGGACTGGTGATGCTCGATCAGGATCTCACCACCCGTGACCGCTATACCAGCCTTGCCTGGCTTGCCGGAAGCACCGCGCTGGAACGCTTGGGCCGCCCGCGCGATGCCGTTACGATGTTCAGCCGCTATGCGGCCGCAGCAAAATCGCCGCAGACGCGTTCCAAAGGCCTTCACTGGGCGGGCAAGGCAGCGGCAAGGGCTGGCGATTTGGCAGGCGCGACCAATTATTACAGCCAGGCCGCAGTCTATTATGACAGTTTCTTCGGCCAATTGTCGCTGGAACAGCTCCGGCGTCCGCTCCCGCCGGTACCTGGAACTGCGATCTCACCGCCGACCATTGCCGACGCCACCGCCCCTGCCGTCTTTCGCGCCGCCTCTTTGGCCGCGAAATATGGTACTTGGAAAGACCAGAGCAATTTCTTGCGTGCGATCACCCGCAACGCAAAAACGCCCGCAGAACATGTCGCGGCGATTGCGTTGTCGAACAAGATCGGCCGTCCCGACTTGAAGGTCATGGCAGGCCGCAATGCGCGCTATTTCGGTTATCATGACCTGATGGGCATCGGTTACCCCACGGTCAGTGTCCCCGCATCGCAGAGCCATAACTGGACGCTTGCCCATGCCATCATGCGGCAGGAAAGCCAGTTCGACCGCGCCGCCGTCAGCCACGCCGGGGCCCGCGGTCTGATGCAGTTGATGCCGGGCACCGCGCGGGAGACGTCCGGGAAAATCGGCATGTCTTACCGGCCAGATGTTCTGACTGTCGACACCGACTATAATATCGCACTTGGCTCCACCTATATCCAGCGAATGCTCGATTATTACGGCGGCAGCTATCCGCTGGCGATTGCCGCCTATAATGGCGGACCCGGCAATGTGAACAAATGGCTGAAAGCCTATGGTGACCCGCGCACGGGGCAGATCGGCATCATGGAATGGATCGAAAAAATCCCGCTCAGCGAAACGCGCGATTATGTCTATCGGGTACTCGAAAACGCGGTGATGTATGACCATCTCCATCCCGAACGCGCGCGGGTGCGCTCGGCGACGCCGCTCAGCACCTATCTGGGCAAATCGACGCCGGGTTGACTTACACCGTAGCGCTTTCTCAGTAAATCGCCCTTCGACGAAGACTCAGAGGCCTTGCGGTTATTTGTTCGGCGATTCGAAGACACCGTAGGCCTGAGCTTCGCTCGAAGGCACGCATATCGGGTAAAGCAGCATTGATGTCCGAACGCACCAACCCAATCAGCCCCGCTGGATTCGCCGCAATGCGAACACGGTACGAGCAGCTGTTCGCGGTCGAGCGCCCTGCTGTGGTCGAAATCGTCAGTTGGGCCGCTGGCAATGGCGACCGAAGCGAAAATGGCGATTATATTTACGGCAAACAGAAGCTTCGCGCCATCGACCGGGAGCTTGGGCAGCTATCAAGAAAGATGAAGTTTGCGCATGTGCTCGATCCCGCCAACCAGCAGGACCGAAGCCGGATATTTTTTGGCGCGACCGTTACCATTGCCGATATCGACGACGACCGCCGCAGTGTTACGCTGGTCGGTGACGATGAAGCCGAAGCCGGCGAAGGGCGCATAGGCTGGAATTCGCCGCTGGCACGCGCATTGCGCGGAGCGAAGATTGGCGATGTAAAGACTGTGACGCTGCCCGCCGGGCCCAAAGAATGGGAAGTGCTGGCTATCGCCTATCCTAGCCCGTCCATGGCTGATTGAGCTGCTGCAATTCGCCATCCCAGCCAAATTGCTGACCGTTACCCAACTCTACGCGGATCAGGTTCAGCTGGATCGCGACCGGAAGATTTCCTGGCCCATCCATCGTTCCTGCAGCGGCGACATAATCGGTCGCGGCGGCACTATCGGCAGCCCATAATGCGAATGACGATACATTGCGTCCCGGCACAGACCCCGACGCCGCCCAGCTGCCATTGACGGTGTAGAGCATATTCTTGAACCACAATTGCCCGCCAATCGTACCCTTGGCGTCATCGGTCAAAAAATTGATTTTCACGTCGCGCGTGCCGTCATGATACGGTTTGCTGCCCATTTCCCAGTTTGACATCTGTTACTCCCTGTTGCGCAAAAGAGCGCCGCGCATTTGGTATCATGAGGTAAACTGGAGGTCACGAAAAGAATTACGTGCCGTAGCGGATCGTTGCCGGTGCCTCCCCGTTCAATCTTTAGGAGAATATCCCAGCGAATTCTGTGCCATTTTTATAATCTCTGCATCCGCCTCGGGAAAATCCTGCGGCACGCTGGCTTCCATTTCTTTGACCACATGCCGAAGCACCGCAATTCGCGCCGCTTTCTGGTTATTACCGTCGATCACCGTCCACGGGGCCCAATGCGTGTCGGTGCGTTTGAACATGTCGTTCATCGCATCGAGATAAGCGTCGCGTTTGTTGCGGTTCCGGAAATCTTCCGCCGTCACCTTCCAGCGCTTCGACGGGTCGTCCAGCCGCTCGGTAAGCACCTTGTCCTGCGTTTCCTGAGTCACGTGCAGGAACAGCTTGATGATCTTGGTGCCGATTTCGCCCTGCCGCGATTCGAACTCGTTGATTTCGTCATAACCCCGCCGCCACTCGGCCTCGCTGCAAAAGCCCTCGACTCGCTCGACCAGCACGCGGCCGTAATGGCTGCGGTCCCAGATATGGATTTCCTGAGCGCCGGGCAGCTTGTTCCAGAAACGCCAGAGGAAATGCTTGTCTTTTTCCTCAGGGCGTCGGCGCGGAGATAGGGTAAACCTGATAATAACGCGGATCGAGCGTCGCGGTCAGGCGCTTGATCGCCCCGCCCTTGCCCGCCGCATCCCAGCCCTCGACAACAATCAGCGTGCGCGCCTTGTGCAGGATATGCAGCGATTGCAGTTCGGCGAGACGGTCCTGAAGCGCTTTCAGGTCTTCGTCATAATCGCCGTCATATTTCTGGCCGGATTCGTAGTCTGCTAAATTAATCATTGCCCCATATGCAACGCTGCTTGGTGTGCTGCCAAGTCCTCGTTGGATGTCGTGCTAAATAGGGACGATTAAGGTTCACGCAGAGGTCGCAGAGTACGCCGAGTTTTTCTCTGCGTACTCTGCGACCTCTGCGTGAACCAAAAAAATTCAGGTCTTCGGCGGTTGCTCCACCACGCGGATGTTCAGCTCACGCAACTGCTTGGCTTCGGCAGCCGATGGTGCGCCCATCAGCAGGTCTTCGGCGCGCTGGTTCATCGGGAACAACGTGATTTCGCGCAAATTCTGCACGCCACAGAGCAGCATCACCATGCGATCGACGCCCGCCGCCATCCCGCCATGTGGCGGTGCGCCATATTGGAACGCGCGGTACATGCCGCCGAAGCGTTCCTCGACATCGGCTTGGGTCAGTCCTGTAAGCTCGAACGCCTTGACCATCAGGTCGGGATGCTGGTTGCGGATCGAGCCTGAGGCCAGTTCATAGCCGTTGCAGACCATGTCATACTGATAGGCCTTGATGGTCAGTGGGTCTTGCGTCTGCAAGCGCCTCCAATCCGCCCTGCGGCATCGAGAAGGGGTTGTGCGCGAAATCGACCTTTTTGTCTTCTTCGTTCCACTCATAGAACGGGAAGTCGATGATCCAGCAGAAGCGGAAGGCGTTCTGTTCGATCAGCTCAAGCTGCTCGCCGGTGCGGGTGCGGGCCGCGCCCGCCAGCTTGGCGGCTTGGTCCGCTTTGCCAGCGGCAAAGAAACAGCCGTCATCAGGGCCAAGGCCGATGGCGTCGTAAAACGCGACCATACCCTCTTCGCCGTGGTTCTTGGCGATGGGGCCGCCGAACTCACCGCCCTTGCGCGTGACATAGCCGAGGCCGGCATGGCCCTCGCTGCGCGCCCACTCGTTCATGTCATCGAAAAATTTGCGGCTCTTTTCAGCGGTTTTGGGTGCTGGAATTGCGCGGACCACGCCGCCGCCTTCGACAATGCGTTCAAACAAGCCAAAGCCGGATTTCTTGAAATGATCTGTCACGTCGGAAATAAGCAGCGGGTTGCGAAGGTCGGGTTTGTCGGTGCCGTAATCAAGCATCGCCTTGGCATGGGGAATGCGGGGGAATTCGCCCGCCGGCGTTACAGCTTTGCCTTCGGCAAAGCTTTCAAACACACCAGCCATAACCGGCTCCATCGTGTCCCAGACTTCTTCCTGCGTGACAAAACTCATTTCGAGGTCGAGCTGATAAAATTCGCCCGGCAGCCGGTCGGCGCGTGGGTCTTCGTCGCGGAAGCAGGGGGCGATCTGGAAATAGCGGTCGAAACCGGCGACCATCAGCAATTGCTTATATTGCTGCGGCGCCTGCGGCAGCGCGAAGAATTTGCCGGGATGGATTCGGCTTGGCACGAGAAAATCGCGCGCGCCTTCGGGGCTCGACGCGGTCAGGATCGGAGTCGAATATTCGGTGAAGCCGATATCTTCCATCCGCCTGCGCGTTTCCCGGATAATCTGCGTGCGCTTGACGATATTGGCGTGCAGCGTCTCGCGGCGCAGATCGAGGAACCGGTATTTAAGGCGGGTTTCTTCGGGATATTCCTGCTCGCCCGCAACCGGCAGCGGCAGCTCTTCCGACTTGCCGAGCACCGTCACCGAGCGCGCAAAAACCTCGATCTCACCCGTTGGCAGGTTGGTGTTGACCGTCGCAGCACTGCGCGCCTTGACCTCGCCGTCAATGGTGACGACGCTCTCGACGCGAAGCCCTTCGAGGATCGCCAAAGCCGGACTGTCGCTATCCGCCACAATCTGCGTCATGCCATAATGGTCGCGCAAATCGACAAAAAGCACGCCGCCATGGTCGCGCTTGCGGTGCACCCAGCCCGACAGGCGGACGGTCTCGCCAACGTCGGAAGCGCGAAGTTCGGCGCATTTGTGGCTGCGATAGGCGTGCATGGATCACTCAATTCAAAAAAGCTGTGGAAAGCGCGCCTAACAACCGTGCACGGACACTTTGTCAAGTCGGGAATGGGTGCTAGGGGAGCGGCCAATGCAGATTCACCCGCTTATCACCGACAGCAAACGTCTCGCCGAATTATGCGAGCGCTTGGCCCAGTCGCCCTTCGTCGCTGTCGATACCGAGTTCATGCGGGAAAACACCTATTATCCCGACCTCTGCCTCGTCCAGCTCGCCGATACCAACGAGGCTGCCGCCATCGACCCAAAGGCCGACGGGCTCGACATGACACCGATGCTCGAATTGCTTTGTAATAACGAGGATGTGCTGAAGATATTCCATGCAGGCGGGCAGGATATCGAGATATTTTTTAACCTCACCGGCAAAACTCCGCACCCGATGTTCGACACACAAATCGCGGCGATGGCGTTGGGACAAGGCGAGCAGATCGGTTATTCCAACTTGGTCGACCTGTGGATGGGTATCCAGCTCGATAAAGGCGCGCGCTTTACCGACTGGTCGCGCCGGCCCTTGGATAAACGTCAGATCGATTATGCGATTGCCGACGTCACGCATCTATCGGTGATTTTTCCGATGATGCTCGAAAAGCTGAAAACGACCGGGCGTGGCGCTTGGTTGAATGATGAAATGGAGCGCATTTCCGACGCTGCCAATTACCGCAACGATCCCGAAAACGCTTGGACCCGTGTCAAGGTCCAGTCACGCAAACCCGATGTGCTGGGGCGGTTGCAGGCGATGGCGGCGTGGCGCGAAAAAGAAGCGCAGCGCAAGAATATCCCACGCGGGCGGATCATGAAGGACGAGACTCTTGCTGATGTGGCCGCGCATCCGCCAAAGACTCAGGCCGATCTGGCGCGGGTGCGCGGTCTTTCGCCTGCGTGGCGCGACAATGATATCGGCGCGCGGTTGATGGGGGTCATCGAGGCCAGCCAGCCCTTGTCGCGCGAGGCGCTTCCCGACCGGAGCCGCAATGGCAATGGCGGCGGCAAGGAAGGCGGACTAGTCGCCGACTTGCTCAAACTGCTCCTGAAAATCCGGTCGCGCGAAATCAATGTCGCACCGCGCCTGATTGTCCGCACCGAAGAACTCGAGCGGTTGGCCGCAGGCGAACGCACAGAACTTGAGGTCTTGACGGGTTGGCGATTTGAGCAATTTGGCCAGGATGCGCTCGATCTGGTCGAAGGGCGATTGGCTTTTGCCGTTGTGAACGGCAAGCTCAAGATGACGCGGACGCATGAAGAAGATCTGGTACCATGAAAATAGCATTGCCGTTGGTCGCATTGGCTCTGGCCGGATGCGCCAGTCCCGCTCAAAAAGCGCCTTACACGACAACGCCAGTCCCGGAAAAAGAAGCAGGCGGCTTTGAATGCAGCGCGGAAGCAGCGCAATATGCGGTGGGGCAAAAGACCAGCGTCGAACTTGCGACCGAACTGATGACGAAAACCGGCACCAAAATCCTTCGCTGGATTGCGCCCGATATGATTGTAACTCTCGATTACCGTTCCGACCGGCTCAACATCTACTATGACGGGCGGATGGTTATCACGAAAATCGACTGCGGTTAGGCTTCCAGCACCTTCTTCACCAATGCCAGATTGACCGGCGCATTTTCGGCCATCGCCAGCGCATTCGCATTGCGGGCAAAGGCCTCGATGGCAGCATAACTCCGCTCGATACGCCGTTTTACATAGCTCAGCGCATCAATGCTGATTGCCGCGCCCCGGTCAGCCAATTGTTTTTGCAATAATTGCTCGATCATCTCGTCATCGGGCGGCGATATTTCGAGGAGCAAAGCGGCCCCCAATCGCGAGCGCAAATCGGGCAGTTCGATTTGCCAGTCTGCCGGACGCCAGCGCGACACCAGCAGCAATTGCGTCCCGCTCTCTTGTGCCCGGTTCCAGGCGTTGAACAGAATTTCAGCATCGGCGGTATCGGCGTCGTCAATAATCGTCCCGCCTTGCCCTGAAAAATAACGCGCCATCAGGGTCTTACCCGAACGCGCGGGCCCGGTCAGGATCGCACACCGACCCGGCCAAGCGGAGGCATTGCCCAACCCTGCAAAGGCCGTCGCATTGGCATCGGTGATGATCAGGCTAGACGAACCGCCCCCACGCAGTTCGTCAAGTGGCAGGGCAATCTGGCGCATATTAGGCCTGTGCGTCAGTCACTGCTTTGGCTGCGCCGGGGGCGTCAGTGGAACGTCGCGCTGCGGCTCATCCTCCGGAACGATAGACCTGACGACCTCATCGAGCGATTGCACCACGGGGGCCTCGATATTCGGATCGAGTTCGCCCTCGACCGGTGCTTCTTCTTCGGTCTCCAGCTCCTCTTCCTCGACCACCTCTTCCTCAAGCACAAGCGAGGCATCGGCGCGCAGTCGCCCGCTCGCGAGCGCCGACTGGAACAGTTGGTCCATACGTACAACCGCCTGATCCATCATCCCCGGGATTCCGGTGCTGTTGGCGGTGCGAAGGGTGAAGGAGCCTAGAAATTTATTATCCGGACCGTAACGTGCCGAAAAGCGACCGACGACCGGGCCGCCGGGCCAGAGGCGTTCGATCCGTGCAATCGGGATGATTACATCCGCTGCGCCGAACTGGTCGAGTATCGTCCGCCACCAGCCGCGGCTGCGGCGGTCGATCTGGCCTGCGTTGAGTAAGAGCGATTCGCCGCCTGCACCGCTCGGACGGACATAATCGATTCGGCTGTCGGCGGTACGGAATTTCGCCCAGCTGCGCTGCCACGAAGTGCGTTGTTCGAACAAAGTCGGTGCACCCGCTGAATAGGTTATCGGCATCAGCAACAAAGGTGCAGACCGGCGAACAACCCCGCTGACGCCCAACAACTGCCCTGCCCGCGCGCGGTCGAACAATACGCCGAGCTTCGCCACATAGCGGCGCGGGCCGATCTGTTCTTGCTCCACAACAATCGCCGCAACGATCCCGTCGAGCGTGGTGTCCGAAAGTTCCGACCCCGCGCTACCGTGCGTTTTGCGCCATAATGCGGCCCAGGCCAGTCGCTGCGCCTCTTCCCAACCCTTTTGACGGGCTTCGAAGGCATTTTTGCCTGTGACGTTGACCGAGACATTGGTGACCTCGAAGTCGCCATTGCTGGCTATCGGGTTGATCCCGCGCTTCGGACCTTCGATTTGCGCAATAACGATGCCGCCGCCGACCAGCGCCAATGGCAAGCCGACCGCCGCAATCTTGAACCATTTCCCGCCCGAAATTTTCATCGCCCTGCCTTTAGGGCACATAGGCGTGGAATTCCAAGCCTGTTCTCGCTAACGGCGGTAAATGGACGCAAAACTTACAGCAGACGAACCCTATACCTACGCCAAAGCGGGTGTTTCCATTGACGCGGGCAACGCGCTGGTGCGTGCGATTGCGCCGCTGGCGAAAGCCACGCGGCGCGCGGGCGCTGATGCCGATCTTGGGCGGATTTGGCGGGTTCTTCGATTTGAAGGCCGCCGGGTTCAATGATCCGTTGCTCGTCGCGGCCAATGATGGCGTTGGCACCAAGCTGAAACTCGCCATCGAATCGGGACGGCATGAAGGCGTTGGCATCGATCTGGTCGCGATGTGTGTGAACGATCTTGATCGTGCAAGGTGCGGAGCCGCTCTTCTTCCTCGATTATTATGCCAGCGGCAAACTCGATCTGGATGTGGCAACCGCCGTGGTCGCGAGCATTGCCGAGGGCTGCAAGCTGGCCGGCTGCGCGCTGATCGGCGGCGAGACGGCTGAGATGCCGGGCATGTATTCGGACGGCGATTATGACCTTGCGGGTTTCTGCGTCGGCGCGGTCGAGCGCGATCAGGTGCTGACGGCGGACAAGATTGCCGATGGCGATGTGCTGCTGGGGCTTGCCTCATCGGGCATCCATTCGAACGGCTTTTCGCTGGTGCGGCGTCTGGCGGCGGACAAGGGCTGGAAACTCGACCGCCCTGCTTTGTTCGACCAGAATGTGATCCTGATCGACGCGCTGATGGCGCCGACGCGGATTTACGTGAAGTCGCTGCTGCCGCTGGTCCGCACCGGAAAAATTCACGCGATGGCGCATATTACCGGCGGCGGTTTGCTTGAGAATATCCCGCGTGTGTTGCCCGCTGGCCTGCACGCCTATGTCGATGCCGATGCATGGGAGCAGCCGCGTTTGATGGCGTTCCTGCAAGCGCAGGGCAATATCGAACCCGAAGAAATGGCGCGGACGTTTAACTGCGGTGTCGGGATGGTGATTGCGGTTGCCGAAGGCGATGTTGCGGATGTGACGGCGGCGCTGGAGGCGGCTGGCGAGACGGTGCACCGCATCGGCCATATTGCGGCTGGCGAGAAGGGCTGCACGGTTTCGGGAAGTGTCGAGACGTGGAGCGCGCAGGCCGATTGGACCGCGACGCATGATGGCTAACCACCCTTCTCCGTTCGTGTCGAGCATCGTCGAGACGCCGGAGAGGGCCGCGCACTTGCGGATACTGGCACTCTCGACTGGGCTCGATGCGACCACTCCGGATTTCGGGGTGTTGATCTGTGAATAGGGCCAAAGTCGCCGTCCTGATCTCCGGCACCGGCACCAACATGGCGGCCTTGCTCTACGCCGCCAAACATCCCGACTGCCCGTATGAAATCGTCCTCGTCGCCAGCAACAACCCTGACGCGCAAGGCCTCAAAATCGCCGCTGCCGAAGGCATCGCGACCTTTGCCCAGCCGCACACAGCATCTCGACCGCGCGGTCCATGACGCGATGATGCACGACCGGATTGTCCATGCAGGCGCCACGCATGTCGCGCTCGCTGGCTATATGCGGATATTGAGCGAGGCGTTTGTGCAAAAATGGGAGGGGCGGATGCTCAATGTCCATCCGTCGTTGCTGCCCAAATATAAAGGGCTTCACACGCACCAACGCGCGATTGAGGCTGGCGACAGTCACGGCGGGTGCAGCGTGCATCTGGTGACGGCGGAACTTGATGACGGGCCGGTGCTTGGCCAGATGCAGGTGGCGATTTTGCCCGATGACACCGCCGACACGCTGGCCGAGCGGGTCAAGCTGGCCGAGCATCAGCTGTATCCGCGCATTCTCGCCGAATATGTCAGCCGCGATACCGACCCTGAATGGCTAGTCCAACAGGTCCGCGAACGCGCGCTGGCGCAGCCCGAGGCCGACGAGGTCACCAGCCACGGAATGCCCTGCTTCGGCATCATCGGCGGCAAGAAATTCGCTTATGTCTCGGTCGACCATCACGGCGACGGCAAGACCGCGTTACTGGTCAAAATCAGCGGCGCGGAGGAGCAGGCGATGCTGATCGACAGCGACGCCAGACCGCTACTACCGCCCCGCCTATTTCGGCGACGGCTGGATCGGCATCAGGCTCGATCTGGGCGATACCGATTGGGACCATATCGGCGAGTGGCTGGCGAAAAGCTGGCTGGCGGTTGCGCCGAAGAAGTTGACCAAGCTGATGGATGTGGCGGGGGAGTTTTAGGATGCTGAGCTCGAATATGCTGGCGCTAACTGCTTTTTGATATGGCTTGTCCACAACAGCCATCTGCTAAAGTGCCCAAATACTGCCGAATCCGCAAGATGCTTGCAGAAATCGCAAGCAAGCCTTGCGTCATTATCTCGATCCAAGCTATGACGGGAGACGTGATGGTCAGTTTGTCAAAGCATTCTGATCGATGCTCTGCGACGAAATAAACCGTCGACGCGGTTCTAAAAGAACTGTGTCGCTTAGTCTGGAGGATATCATACTTACGAAAATCGGCGCAGATGCCCTCGAATCGAATTCACTGGTATCACGGTGATGCGAAAGGTCGTCAATTGTCGCTGCAAACCCATCATTGGACTTGTGGCGTGAATGCAAGTTCTGGCCTGCGGCAAGTGCTGACGGGCAACAGATAATGCAGCTGCCGCTGAATTGCTTTCAATCGAAACCGCCAGTAAACGACTATTATTCAGTATAGTCTGGGAGCGTGATTGCAGCAAACCACCTCTCCCTTTGGGAGAGGATACGCAGCCTTATGAGCGTAGCGAATTAGGCGGAGTTGGTGAGGGGTTGTGCCCTGTCGATAGGGCTGATCCCCTCACCCAGCTACAGCTAGGCAACGAGTTGCCAAGCTTGCGCAACCCTCTCCCGACGGGAGAGGGAATACTTCGGCTACCCCACTTGCAAACGCAGTTAAAACCGCAGACACTGTCGCGCGGGAGGAGGCATTCTCATGCATATCATTCTGCGTTCACTGCTTTGCCTGTTGGCGGCCATACTCGTTCCGCTGGCATCCGCCGCACAAGCCCCGCCCGCCACGCCTAGCGGCCAATTCCTTCACCTGAGCGATATCCATTTTGATCCCTTTGCCGAGCCTGCGCTGGTAAGCCAACTGAGCGCCGCGCCAGTCGATCAATGGGAAGCAATCCTGCAAGGCTCCGCGCAAAATCCCGAGACCGACAACAAGCAGGACAGCAATTATGCGTTGATCGTGTCGGCGCTGAAGGAGGCGAAAACGGCGGGAAATTACGACTATATCGTCTATACCGGCGATTATCTGTCGCACCGCTTTATGCGAAATGTGTCTGATTATATTTCCGACCCCGCCGCGCAGAAAGGCCTATGCCGCGAAATCGGCGGCGTTTGTGAACTGGATGATCGCAAAGCATTTTCCCGGAACGCCGTTGATCGCGACTTTGGGCAATAATGATTCGAATTGCGGCGACTACAGCCTGACGCCCGGCGGCGACATAATGCCAACGGTTGAAACTGGACTGCCAATTATCGCCAATGACGCGTCCGCGCGCGCCGATTTCGAAGCGGGGGGATATTATCGCACCCCGCATCCGACCGTTGCCAATGTCGATTTCCTGGTGCTCAGCGTTTTCTGGGCCGACGGCTGGTGGAATAAATGCCCGCTGAACGGTGTCGATCCCCGCACCGCGCAAATGCAATGGTTGAGCAGCAAGCTGGCCGATGCAAAGCAAAACGGACGGCGGGCGATCATCCTGATGCATATCCCGCCGGGGATGGACGCGTTTTCGGCCTATAAGGCAAAGGCACCCGCCGCGACGATGTGGACCGGCAATGGTAAGATGCTTGCGCAGTTCCAGGCCTTGGCAACGCAGTATAAGGCGCAGTTGGTCGATGGTTTTGCGGGCCATACGCATATGGACGAGTTTCGCGTCATCGCCGACACCGCGCCGATCATGGCGATCCGCATGGGACCATCGGTGACGCCGTATAATGGCAACCGTCCCGCCTTTACCGCGTTCAATTATGACACCAGCGACGGCAGCGCGACCGACTATACGGTTAGCAGCTACGACTCCAACCAACGGATGGACGACATATAAGAGCTTCACAGCCTTATACGGCGCCAAACGCTATAACGCCGCCACCCTGCAACGGATCGCCGGTCTGATCCTTTCGGACGCGGGTACACGGGGATTGTTCGCCAATTACTACGCCGCAGGAAATTCCACTCCTGCGGCTGGATCGAACTACCGCTATTTCGCCTGTGCATTGACCGCTTTGTCAACGCAACCTTATGGCAATTGCCTGAAAAGCAAGACCGCCAGGATGCGGCGTTAGCCGACAATTTCTTCGGGCTTGAAGAAATAGGCGATCTCAATCGCGGCATTCTCGTCGCTGTCCGAACCGTGTACGCTGTTTGCTTCGATGCTTTCGGCCAGTTCCTTGCGGATCGTGCCGGGTTCGGCGTTGGCCGGGTTGGTGGCGCCCATGATGTCGCGGTTGGCTTGCATCGCGTTTTCGCCTTCGAGGACTTGAACAACGACCGGGCCGCTGATCATGAAATCGACCAGTTCGCCGAAGAACGGGCGTTCCTTGTGCACGGCGTAGAAGCCCTCGGCCTGTTCGCGGGTCATGTGGATGCGCTTTGATGCGACGACGCGCAGGCCGGCTTCTTCAAGCATCTTGGTGACCGCACCGGTCAGGTTGCGACGGGTGGCGTCGGGCTTGATGATCGAAAAGGTGCGGGTAACCGCCATAAGAAGCTCCATTATTTGGGGGGTGAATAAGTTGGCCGCGCCTCTAGCGGGCTAAACGGTTGAGCGCAAGCACCCTCAATCCGTTCGCATCGAGCGTAGTCGAGATGCCACGATGTCGCGCACTCCCGATGGGTGTCTCGACTGCGCTCGACACGAACGGATAAGGTTGAATAGCCTAGTTCTTGCCGCCACCAATAATGACCGCAGCCGTGCCGCCACTTTCGTTCGGGGTCGCGGTCACGACCAAAGTCGCGCCATTGGAACCCTTGGCCGAAAAGCTTGCCATTTCGCCTTTGTCTGATGTGGCCGTCGACTGCGTATTGATCGTGAACCCGCGCCGTTCGGCCTCGGCCTTGTAGAAATCCACCACGGTGGCAGGTGCAGCCTTGGTCATCACCGTCGCCATGCCGCCGCTTTCGCCCTTGCCACCACCGCCCATGAAAGAGCCCTTCAATTCGCCGCCGGGGTAGACAGGAAGGCCAAGCGGCAGGCCTTCTTTCGCTGCGGCATCGCCGAAGGTGATCTTGCCCTCGCCGTCCTTGCCCTCGAAGGTGATCGTGCCGCTCTGCTTGTCGTTATCGGAAGTGATCTTGATTTCTTCGCCGTCGGCGGTCGTGACCGTGGTCGTATCTTCATTGCTGCCGCACGCGGCCAAAGCCAGCACCACGGCCAAGGGGATAAGCTGTCGCATGGTCTTTCTCCTTCGCTGCCGAGCATATCGCAGCTTTAAGGCCCCTGCACCCATTTTCCGCCGTCCTGTTTCCAGTACCGCCGCTCGACATTGTCCTTGTCGGCAAGTGCGCGCCACGCAGCGCGGGCGTTGTCGGTGTGGCTCGGCGGGAAGAGATAGAAGACGCGGTCGAATCTCGAGCGCTTCGTCACGCCATACGCCGTCGGCAAGCGCGATGAACTTGGCGGAATTGGCGGCGACAGGCTCAGTCGGAGAGCAAGATCGGTTGGAGCAAATCGTCGCCCTCCCCCGCCTTTGCATGGGCGAGAAAGCTGTCGGGTTTGAAAGCCCACAATGCAGCGGAAATCGCGTCGAGTTGAGTATCGTCACCGACCACGAGCAACCGCCCGCCACCATCCAGCACGCGCTGGGCAATGGGGGGCAGCACTTTTTCGGCTGGATCGCGGGTCAACTGATAGAAATCGACCTGCACTACTGACTCCCCTCCCGCAAGCGGGAGGGGCTGGGGGTGGGCAGCAACTTCACCGTCACAAGCTCACCTTCGGTTCGCCCCACCCCTAACCCCTCCCGCCTGCGGGAGGGGAATAGCAGCATTTACCCCTCAAAATTGTCGGCCACAAACCGGTCAAGCAGCCGCACACCAAAACCAGTCGCGCCCTTGTCCCAAACCGGTCCGGCCTTGTCCGCCCACACGGTACCAGCAATATCAAGATGCGCCCATTTCACGCCGTCCTTGATGAACCGGCCGAGGAATTGCGCCGCGGTAATAGAGCCTGCACCCTTGCCGCCGATATTTTTCATGTCGGCAATCGGGCTGTCGATCATCTTGTCATAGGCTTTCGACAGCGGGAAACGCCACAGCGGGTCACCCGATGCCTTGCCGGCGGCCAAGAGCTTATCGGCAAGGTCGTCGCTGTTCGAGAATAGCCCGGCATATTCGCTGCCCAGCGAAACGATGATCGCGCCGGTCAAAGTCGCCAAATCGACGATATATTCGGGATTATAATTTTCCTGCGTCCAATGCAGCGCATCGCACAGCACCAGACGCCCTTCGGCATCGGTGTTCAGCACTTCGATGGTCTGCCCCGACATCGACGTCACGATGTCGCCGGGACGCTGCGCATTGCCGTCGGGCATATTCTCGACGAGGCCGCATACGCCGACGACATAGGCCTTTGCCTTGCGTCCGGCGAGCGCTTTCATCGTGCCCGCGACCGCGCCTGCGCCGCCCATGTCCCACTTCATGTCTTCCATGCCCGCAGCAGGCTTGATCGAGATGCCGCCAGTGTCAAAGGTCACGCCCTTGCCGACCAAAGCAACGGGGCGTTCCTGCGTCCCGCCGGTGCCGTCCCATTTCATGATCAGCATTCGCGAGGGCCGCCGCGAACCTTGGCCAACGCCGAGCAAAGCGCCCATGCCCAGCTTCTCCATCGCAGGGACGTCCAGAACGGTGATTTCAACGCCCAGTTCGGCCAGATGCTGGCAACGCTCAACAAAGCTCTCGGGATAAATGATGTTGGCTGGCTCAGTGACCAGTTCTTTGGTCAGCGCCACTCCGTCGGCAATCGCCTTGTAGCTAGTCCACAAATCAGCCGCTTCGGCTGGCGCGCCAACAATGGTCAGACCCTCGACCGTCGGTTTCGACGTATCAGCAAGCTTTGTGCGATATTTGTCCATCCGCCAGTTGCGCAATGTCGCGCCATAAGCCGCTTCTGCTGCTGCCTTGGCTGACAAATTACCAGCGTGGATCGCAATATGTTTGGCACCCGAAGTCTGCACCTTGGCAACAATCTCGCCACCCGCTTTCTGGTAATCGCCCGAGTCACCCTCAGCCACGCCGAGCAGTACGATGCGCACCAGCTTGCCGCCTTCTTCTGCAATCAACAGGAAGCTTTGCCCCGCATCGCCCTTGAAACGCGCAAGCTTACCCGTGTCGCGAACCATTTGCGCGTTATCCAACGGAAATTCGAACGTCTCGAAGCTGCTTTTCGTGACGATGAACGCAAGCACATCGGCTGCTTCGGGGCGTGCTGCGGCGAAATCGATCTTCATGAAATGGGTGAGCCTTTCCGCTGTCGGTTTATTAACGCAGCGCGCTCTATAGGCGCATTTAGGCGGGCCGTTAAAGCAAAAGATTGCGCTGGAACGAACAAGGCGCGTTGCCGTTAAGCGCCGATACATGGGCTTGCCGCAAGGTGCTGGACCGCAGGGCATGGGAGCGATAAGGGAGATGCAGTTTTTGATGGATGTCCCTTTTTTGCACGCGATTTCTCCCCGTCCTGTCCTGATCGCGCTTTTTCTCGGATGCGCGGGCTTGCCGCACATGGCTTGGGCGCAGGACGTTACCCAATCAGTCCCTGAGGTCGCAACGGCACCGGCTGCATCCGACATCCAGCCAGCGACCGGCGACCAAATCGGCTTTTCCGCCGCGACGGTCGAATATGATTCGAATACCGAAATCGTCACGGCAAAAGGCGACGTTCTGGTCAATCGCGACGGTTACACGTTGCGCGCGCACAATATCGTGTGGAACCGCACGAGCGGCGAGGTTACTGCAAACGGCAGCGTTCGTGCGGTTGGGCCCGAAGGCGACGTCGCTTATGCTGATACTTTTGTGGTCACCGACAGCCTGAAAGATGGCATAGTCGAAAATCTGCTCGTCGTTCTCGCCGATGAAAGCCGATTGGCCGCCAAAAAAGGGACGCGCAAGGACGGCATCTACACCCTCGATTTTGCCGCCTACACAGCCTGCAAGGTCGAAGACGCTGACGGCTGTCCAAAGAAACCAAGCTGGCAGGTCAAGGCCGTCAAGGTTGTGTACGACCCCGCCAAGAAACGCGTAAAATATGAAGGCGCACGGATCGAGCTGTTTGGCCTACCCGTCGTTCCGCTTCCGTTTTTGTCGCACCCCGTCGATTCAAAGGCAGGCAGTGGCTTCTTGGTTCCCAGCATCGGATTTTCGCGCAACAACGGCGTCGAGGTCGAGCAAAGCTATTATTGGCGGATGGCACAAAACCGTGACCTGACCGGTTCGATCACGGCTTTTTCGGACGCGGCCCCGCTCGGCAAAGTCAATTTCCGCACGCTTGAAAAAAAAGGTGCGCTGGAATTGACCGCCTACGGCACCTACAGCAACCGCATTAGCACCAGCGGCGCAGTCATTCCGACTGGCAACAATGTCTTTCGCGGTTATCTCGAAGGCGCGGGACGGTTCCAGCTTGACCCCTATTGGTCGATTTCCGCCTCCGGCCGTTATGCTTCGGACCGCACCTTCCTCCGTCGTTACGATATCAGCCGAGACGACAGGCTGCGTTCGACATTTGCCGCCGAACGTATCGGGGAGGATAGTTATTTCTCACTCGCCGGTTGGGCCGTCCAAACATTGCGCACAGGCGACGCGCAGGGACTGGCACCTATTGCTCTGCCCGAAATCGACTATCGCCTGCGTCTCGACGACCCGCTTTTTGGTGGCAAGGTCCAGCTTCAGGCCAACAGCCTCGCCATCGGGCGTACCGACGGGCAGGACACGCAGCGCGCCTTTGCCTCGGCACGCTGGGACCTCCGCACGCTGACCGGGCTGGGACAGGAAGTGACCTTTACCGTTCTGGGTCGCGGCGATGTCTATCATAGCGACGAGAATGCCAGCACCACCACAATCATCTATCGCGGAAATGAAGGCTGGCAGGGACGCGGGATTTTCGCCGCCGCAGCCGATGTCAAATGGCCGTTTGTCGGCAAAGCCTTTGGCGGCACGCAGATATTCACGCCGCGCGTACAACTGGTTGCAGCGCCGTCGATTTCCAACCTGAAAATACCGAACGAGGATTCGCGCGCAGTCGATCTTGAGGACAGTAACCTGTTCGCCTTGAACCGCTTCCCCGGATATGACCGGTTCGAAGATGATTACCGCATTACCTACGGGTTCGACTGGGCCTTGCGCCGCAACAATTTCACCGCAGACTTCACCGTCGGGCAAAGCTATCGCCTGTCCAGACGGGACTCTATCTTTCCCGACGGCACGGGTCTTTCGGACAAAGTTTCCGATATAGTCGGGCGGACAGAGCTGCGCTTCAAGGATTTCGTCAAGCTGACCCACCGCTTCCGGCTCGACAAGGACAGCTTCGCCATCCGCCGTAATGAAGTAGATGCCACGATCGGTTCGCGCAGCACCTATGTGCAGGCGGGCTATCTTAAGCTTAACCGCAACATCGGCCCCACGGTCGAGGATTTGAACGACCGCGAGGAAATCCGGCTGGCGGGACGCGTTCGCGTTGCGCGCTATTGGTCAATTTTCGGGTCGACGATCATCGATTTGACCGACCCAACCGAAGACCCGACATCGTTGGCCGACGGTTTCGATCCTATCCGTCACCGGCTTGGCGTTGCCTATGATGACGACTGCCTTTCGCTCAGCCTGACATGGCGCCGCGACTATCAGCCCGTTGGCGATTCGCAGCGCGGTAACAGCTTCCTGTTCCGGCTGGCATTTCGCAATCTGGGTGTGTAAGGCGTTTTCCGACTTGGGGGACAAGGCCAATGCTGCTCATCTGCTGTTCAGCACGGCCCGACTATTCCCCGCGCTCAAATTGACCTAGATACTGGATCATAATCGATGAAGTTTTCCAAGCGCCTTTCCGTTGCTGCCGTGCTGGCGACTGCCACTGCATTGACACCATTGGTTGCGCAAACCGTCGCCGACGAGGCCGGACCCGAAGCACGTCTCGACATTCCCGCAGGCCAGCAACTGTTTGGAAAGAACGATCCGAACCTTCGCCGCGCAACCGCTCAGGTGAATGGCGAAATCATCACCGGCACCGATATCGACCACCGCTTTGCGCTGATCGCTGCGGCGAACAACAACAAACTGCCGCCCGAAGAGCAAGAGCGCTTTCGGGCGCAGATCCTGACCAATCTGATCGACGAAACGCTGCAAATCCAGGAAGCCGCCGCGAATGAAATCGAGGTCAAGGACGAAGAGGTAAACCAGTATTTCGACCGCGTCGCGCAACAGAATTTCGGGCGCCCTGCTGCCGAAGTCGACAAATATCTGACCTCGATCGGTTCGTCGGTCGCAACGCTAAAGCGCCAGATCAAGGGGGAGTTGTCGTGGAGCCGCCTGCTGTCGCGCAACGTCCGCCCGTCAGCCAACGTCAGCGACGACGAGGTCAACGCGATTATCGAGCGCATCAAGGCGACCAAGGGCACGACCGAATATCGTCTGGGTGAAATCTATTTGTCTTCGACTCCGGAAACCCAGGCTGCCGTTGCCGAGAATGCCAAGAAGATCATGGATCAACTCCGTCAAGGTGGCAATTTCGTCGCTTACGCCCGGCAGTTTTCCGAAGCGTCGACTGCTTCGGTCGGCGGCGACCTTGGTTGGTTGTCGCTCGCGCAGTTGCCCGCCTCGCTTGCCACGGCTGCAGAAAATATGGGGCCGAACGAAGTGATTGCTGTTCCCTCGCCTGGCGGCGTTTCGATTTTGCTGCTGATCGACAAAAGACAGGTCGCAACATCCGACCCACGTGATTCAGTGCTTAGCCTGAAGCAGGTGGCGATTACCTTCCCTGCTGGCACGACAGAAGCGCAGGTAACGCCGATGGTGCAGCGCTTCGCCGAGGAAACACGCAAGATCAATGGTTGCGGTGCCGCTGACGAGATGGCGCGGACGCTGGGTGCAGACGTGGTCAACCGCGACGGTATCAAGATCCGTGACCTTCCTGCGCCCTTGCAGCAAGTCATGCTCGAACTTCAGGTCGGCCAGTCTACCCCGCCTTATGGGTCACTGGAAGATGGTGTGCGCGTGTTCGTATTGTGTGGCCGTGATGCCCCACAGGAAGCCAGTTCGGAATCCTTCGACGAAATCATGTCGAGATTGGAAGAAGAACGGGTCAACAAGCGCGCGCGCATTTACCTACGCGACCTTCGCCGCGACGCCGTTATCGAATATAATTAAGCGATGGAGCGCCGCCTGACCTTGCCTTTGGCAGTGTCGAGCGGCGACCCTGCGGGCATCGGCCCCGAAATCATCGGCAAGGCTTGGGACAGGCGGGAACAGGAAAAGCTCCCGTGCTTCTTTGCTATAGGCGACATTGGCAGCTTTGCGCCGCATTGGTCCGGACCGACGCAACGGATAAGCGATCCATCCGAGGCGGCGGCGGTGTTCGACACAGCGTTGCCGGTTCTGCACATCCACGATTGCGTGAACGTCGTTCCTGGGGCTCCCGACCTTGATGGTGCACATTGCGCCTATCAGGCGCTTGAACTTGCGGTCGGTTTTGCGCGTAATAATGTCGCGGCGGGGCTGGTCACGGGGCCTGTGTCAAAGGCGCAGTTGTATTCGGTCGGCTTCACCCACCCCGGCCAGACAGAATTCATCGCCGAACGCTGCGGCGTGTCGCGAAACCATGCGATCATGATGCTCGCCGGTCCTGATTTGCGCGTAGTTCCGATGACGACGCATATTCCGCTGGCGTCGGTTGCCGAAAAGCTTGAGCCGCGCCTTATCCGCCAGCGATTGCGTGCCACGGCTAAAGGCCTTCAGCGGAACTTTGGCATCGAAAACCCACGCCTTGCCGTCGCCGGATTCAATCCCCATGCGGGCGAATCTGGCAATATGGGCCGGGAAGAAATCGACCTGTTTATTCCGGCAATCGAGCATATCCGCAATGAGGGTTTTGACATCATCGGTCCGTTGCCAGCCGATACCATGTTCCACGCAGAGGCTCGGTCGCATTATGATGCAGCGCTTTGCGCTTATCACGATCAGGCGCTGATCCCGCTTAAGACATTGTATTTCTTTGAAGCGGTGAACATCACGCTTGGCCTGCCAGTGGTCCGGACCTCGCCCGATCATGGCACGGCTTTCGGTATCGCCGGACAGGACAAGGCTTCGCCCGAACTCGATGATTGCCGCGATCCGCATGGCCGAGATGGCTGCATTGAACCGGATCGCTGCCGACGCCAAGTGTCCCGCGTGACCCTGCCGCCCTTGCGCGAGGTTATCGCTCGCCACGGGCTTTCGGCCAGTAAGGCATTGGGCCAGAATTTCCTGTTCGATGAACAATTGCTCGACCGGATTGCGGCAATCCCCGGCGACCTTAAGGGTCAGAATGTCTACGAGGTCGGTCCCGGCCCCGGTGGCTTGACCCGCGCCTTGCTGCGCGCTGGTGCCAATGTCCTCGCGGTCGAGCGCGACCGGCGGTGCCTGCCTGCGCTTGCCGAATTATCCGAAGCCTTTCCGGGCCAGTTGCGCGTGATCGAGGGCGATGCGCTTAAGATTGATCCGGCCAAAGAAATCGGCGCGCCTTTCCACATCGCGTCGAACCTTCCCTATAATGTCGGAACCGCGCTAGCGGTCGGCTGGCTCGGAGGAGATAGCTGGCCTCCGGAATGGAAGTCTCTTACTTTGATGTTCCAACGCGAAGTCGCGGACCGCATAGTCGCAGCACCCGGAACCGACGCTTACGGGCGGCTCGCCATTCTGGCACAGTGGCGTGCGACCGCAAAAATTGCGATGCCGGTGCACCGGTCGGCATTTACCCCGCCTCCCAAGGTGATGTCAGCAGTCGTGCACATTATGCCATCCGAGGCGCCTGGCGGGGTCCGGATGTCGGTGTTGGAAAAACTGACAGCAGCTGCGTTCGGTCAACGTCGCAAGATGCTACGGCAGAGTTTGAAATCATTACCTGGAGCTTTGCAGGCGCTCGACGCAGCAGACATTGCAGCCGACCGTCGGCCCGAAACCGTCACTATTGCCGAATGGTGCGAACTGGCGTGCCGCCTCGGCTAGGGTCTCGCTAGGGGTGGCGCTTCGCATTGCGCGCGGCTAATGGCAGTGGATGCAAAATCTGGCCTCCCATGAACGCGCCGCGCTCGAACGGATCGAGCATGACCCGATGCTCGCTCAAGTACAGCATTGGGCCGCGACCAATAGCGGTTCGGGCAATCTCGAAGGCCTGAAAGCGACCGCCGCAATGCTCGCAGATGGCTTTTCAGCGCTGCCCGGCGAGATCGAACTCAAACAACCTGCGCCCGTTGATCGGGTTCGCGCCGACGGCCGGTTCGAGGCAGTCGAGCATGGCCGCCATCTTGTCCTCACGGTCCGCCCCGAAGCATCGACACAATTGCTTTTCACCGGCCATATGGACACGGTGTTTGCCGCAGACCACAGCTTTCAGGAACAACGCTGGCTTGAGGATGGCGTTCTGAACGGCCCCGGCGTAGCTGACATGAAAGGCGGCATTTCGGTCTTGCTTGCTGCGCTGGCTGCCGCCGAAACCACGCCGGATTTCGGCCGCATCGGCTATCAGGTCATGATCAACAGCGACGAGGAAGTCGGCTCGCCTTCGTCTGCGCCGCTGATCGCCGAACTGGCCAAAGGCAAGATCGCAGCGCTCACTTACGAACCCGCGCTGCCCGATGGCACGCTGGCAGGCGAGCGTGCGGGTAGCGGGAATTTTTCAATTATCTTCACCGGCAAAAGTGCACATGCCGGTCGCAATCCCGATGATGGCCGCAACGCGCTATTGGCGGCTGCCGATCTGGCGTTGCGATTGAAAGCGCTCACCCGCGAAGGGCTAACCGTAAACCCTGCGCGCATCGAGGGCGGCAGTCCGAATAATGTCGTACCCGACCACGCGGTACTGCGGGTAAACTTTCGTCCGAAGACGCCTGAAATCGTGGCCGAAACCGAAAAATTGCTGCGCAACATGGTTGCAGCAATCGAGCGTGAGCATGGCGTGTCCGCGCACCTTCACGGCAGTTTCGGTAGGCCTCCCAAACCAATCGACGAGGGTGCGGCAAAGCTGTTCGGATTAGTCAAGCAATGCGGAGCGGACATTGGGCTAGAGATCGCATGGAAATCCACTGGCGGTGTGTGCGACGGCAACAACATCGCAGCCTGCGGCGTGCCCGTCGTTGATACTATGGGCGTTCGAGGTGGCAGTATCCACAGCGCCGACGAATTTCTCATCACCGAAAGTCTTGTCGAACGCGCTCGGCTCTCGGCTCTCACCATCATGCGTGTCGCCGCCAAAGGAAGTTTATGACCTTTATTATCCGCCCGGCGAAAACGGACGATTTGCAACCCTTGTACGAAATGGCGAAGCGCACTGGCGGTGGCTTCACCAATCTGCCGCCTGATCGCAAAGCGCTGTCGGCCAAGCTCGAACGCTCTGCTGCGGCATTTGATGGTGCCGGCGGTGAAGTGGTCGACGATCTTTACGTGTTCGTCTTGCAAAATGCTGCAACCGGTGAAGTGCGGGGGACGTGCCAGATTTTCGGGCTGGTCGGGCAGAAATGGCCATTCTACAGCTACCGCATCGGCGCGCTGACCCAGCATAGCGAGGAGCTTGGCCGGACCTTTCGTGCCGATATTCTCAACCTCTCAACCGACCTTGAAGGCACGACCGAAGTCGGCGGGCTTTTCCTGCATCCCGGCGAGCGCGCAGGCGGCCTCGGGATGCTGATCGCGCGCAGCCGCTATTTGTTTATCCGCAACCACCGCGAGCGCTTTGCCGAGCGGACGATCGCCGAACTGCGCGGTGTCATCGACGAGGCGGGCGGATCACCTTTCTGGGACGGCGTCGCGGGGCGCTTCTTCGGCATGAATTTTCAGGATGCCGACGAATTCAACGCCAAGCACGGCAACCAGTTCATTGCCGACTTGATGCCCAAACACCCAGTCTATATCGCGATGCTCCCCGAAAGCGCAAAGTCGGTGATCGGCGTGCCGCACCCATCGGGCCGCGCTGCGATGCGGATGCTGGAAAATGAGGGTTTTGCCTGGGAGAATTACATCGACATCTTCGACGGCGGCCCGACGATGACCGCGCGCACCGACCAGATCAGGAGCATCCGCGAGGCGCAGGATGTTGAGGTGGTCGAGATCAGCGCGCAACTTGGCGAACATCTGGGCGGCGACAAAAAGCTGGTGACGGTTGGGCGGTTGAATGATTTCAAGGCCGCTTACGGATGGACCCTAGAACGCGATAGTGGGCTGGCACTCGACGAAGTGAGCGCTGCAACGCTGGACCTATCGATCGGAGACACGATAACGCATGTAGCGAGGTGGTAAGCTATGCTTCGGGAAATCAACTTCGACGGCATCATCGGGCCAAGCCATAATTATGCAGGACTGAGCCTTGGCAATATTGCGTCGGCCAGCAACGCAGGTGCCGCTTCACAACCCCGTGCTGCGGCATTGCAGGGCATCGAGAAGATGCAGGCCAATTTACGGCTCGGGCTAGCACAGGGTTTTTTCATGCCTCTTGACCGGCCCAATGCCGCATGGCTGTCTGGTCTTGCAACCGACATGACCGGCGCCGAGCCACATATCCGTGCAGCCGCCTTTTCGGCATCCGCTATGTGGGCCGCCAATGCCGCGACGGTTTCGCCTGCGCCAGATACCAAGGATGGGAAATGCCATTTGTCCGCAGCAAACCTGCTCACAATGGCGCATCGCAGCCACGAATGGCACGGTACCCTGGCGCAACTCAAACTCGCCTTTTCAGACGAGCAACATTTCGCCGTCCATCCTCCCGTTCCTCCACCCTATGGCGATGAAGGAGCGGCAAATTTCATGCGTCTCTGCCCCTCACATGGCGAAGCGGGCATCGAGATCTTCGTTTATGGCAAGGCAGGTGGTCCTTTCCCTGCGCGCCAGCATATCGAATCGTCGAAAGCCATCGCCCGCGCGCACCGGCTCGATCCGGCCAAGACCTTGTTCGTGCAGCAATCGGAAATCGCGATTGCCGCAGGGGCGTTTCACAATGACGTAGTCGCGGTTGCCAACGAACGCGTGCTATTCACGCATGAGCAGGCATTCGAATATCCCGAACAGACTTACGCCGACATCCAAAGGCTGATGCCCGAAGCGGAAATCGTCATCGTTCCGGCCGACCGCATCAGCCTTGCCGATGCTATCGAAAGCTATTTGTTTAATGCCCAGCTTGTGACCCTGCCCGATGGCGGCCCCTCGACTGGGCTCGGGACAGGCATGGCACTGATCCTGCCAAGTGAGGCGCAAGCGAACGAGCGCGTGTGGGGCTGGCTCAGCGAAATGATCGCTGGCAACGGCCCGATCCGCGAATTGGTGCCAGTGGATGTCCGGCAGTCGATGGCCAACGGCGGCGGTCCCGCCTGCCTGCGCCTTCGCGTGGTTGCCGATCCCGCGACCGTCGATCAGCGGTTTATCGCCGACGAAACAAAGCTTGACGCGATCGCTGGCGTTATCGCAATGCATTGGCCAGACAGCATCGCCCCAGACCAACTCGGCGATGCCGCGTTGATCGAACAGGTTCGGACAGCGCGCGCTGCTTTGCTGTCAGCCTGCCTGCTCGACGAACTCGCATAACGTCGCAAATCTTTACACTTTGGTAACCACGTTACCGAAAAAAGCGCGCATTTGCGGAACTGGCACGCCAGTTGCTTTGTTAAAAATATATGAAAAAAATTGCCCGCCTGTTCACGATCAAGACCAAGTTGGAGGTCTTCCTTATCACCTATGCGCTGGGCTTGGGCGCGGCGGAGCGGGGCAAGGACTATATGGTTCAATATCCCGGCAATATCGGCCATGTCTTTTTCGGGCTTTGCACGGTCGCGGTGTTCATCGCGGCAGCAAAAATGCTGGAAGCCGTCGAATTTCAACGGGCATTTGGAGTAGATTAAAGTCCGGAGGATTCTGTTGCTCGGCTCCTCCGGGGGCCGCCGTAACTATTCTGTTGCCCGGCTAGTCCAGCCGCGTTCTTTTAGAATAATTTCAGACCGTGAGGCCCAAAATTACGCTGCGAGAGCGAGTGCTTCGTTATCGTTTGCACTTATGAGTTTTGAACCATTTAACGGCTTATCCATGCCGGGCAAAAACAATGCTTTTGAACACACGTCGATCCTAGTTCAGCCCCTTCATCATCTCCCGCCGAAGATTCGACGGAGGAAGGTGGTGGAGCTGCCGGGTACCGCCCCCGGGTCCGCTGTATCTATTACACATCGCCATTTATCACCATAGCCGGGCGAACCCGGCACTGACCTATATAGGCGTTTTTTGGTGAATGGGAAGTGAAGCGATCAAAGGCCCTGCATATTGCGGCTTTCCGCCGGGATATGAACGACCAACCCGTCCAGTTCCGCATTTAACGGATCTGACACGACAAACGGCTCGTCCGCGCGCGCCGCTGGCAAGATCGAGCATGTCCTCCTCGTCCTCGACGGCGCGCGGGAGCTTTTCGAACCATTCTTTGTCGACAATGACATGGCAAGTCGAACACGCCATCTGGCCCTCGCAGGTGCCTTCGAGCGGCTGTCCGGCGGCCTGGGCGACGTCGAGAGCAAATCCCGCCCAGCTTCGGCCTCGACCACTTGCGCTTTCGCCATCGGCGACTGATGAACGTGACTTTGATCATAACATCGCCTCTGCTGCCCGGTTGATACTAGCCGCTGCAATATCAATCTCTTCCGCTGTCGTATAGCGGCCAAAGCCCAGTCGGATCGAGGATTTGGCCTGCGCGTCGGTAAGCCCGATGGCGCGCAGCACATGGCTCGGACGACCCGAACCGCTGGCACAGGCGGAACCAGCCGAAAACGCAATGTCACGACATTCGGATATCAGCCGCGCCGCATCGACGCCGTCGCGGCGGATGTTGAGATTGCCCTTGTAGCGGTGGGTGGTCGAGCCATTGATGGTCCAGTCGGCAAACGCGGCTGTAGCGCGGTCCCATAATGCTGCGACATGTGCCGCGTCTTCTTCCATTCGCTCTGCCGCAAGCTTCGCCGCTGCGCCAAAGCCAGCGCATAAGGCAGGCGAAAGCGTGCCGGACCGCAAGCCCCTGCTCCTGCCCGCCGCCGTGCATGAGCGGTTCAAGCGTCGACGCCATCGCGCACCCATAACGCGCCGATGCCCTTGGGTCCGTGAATTTTGTGGGCGGAAATGGCGATCATGTCCGGGCCGTCGGGAATGGGCATCCGGCCATAGGCTTGGACGGCGTCGCAGAGCAACGGACGCCCAGCAAAATCGGCAATGTGCCGCTATCTCGGCCGACAGGCTTGATCATCCCGATCTCATTGTTCACCAGCATCAGCGGCGACATAACCCAAGCCATGGCAAGCTTCTGCACGATGTCAGTCCGTATCCACACGACCATCGGATTTCGACCGGAGCAATTTGAAATTCAAATCGCAGTTGACCTCATGCTATCGCAGCATGTTCCGTTGCGCGGCCGAAACGATTACAAGGTCAATCTGCGCATCACCTCTCATCGCCAGATTTATCGCCTCAGTCGCGCCGCTCGTGAAAATTACCCGCCCGCCCGTAGGTAACAACGCCGCCACCTGCTCCCGCGCCACCTCGACCGCCGCCGCCGCCGCTCGTCCTGGCGCATGCGCACTGTGCGGATTGGCGAAATCTCCTGCAGCCAAGGCTCCATCGCGGCGAATGTCTTCGGGCGCGAGGGAGTGGTCGCTTGATAATCGAGATAGATCATGCCGCCTTTGCCCGTGCGGCGATGCTTCGCCAGACTTCGAGGAAGCGGTCGATTTCGGCTTCGCTCGTTTCGCGACCAAAGCTCACCCGGATGACCTCTGAAGCCGCCTTTGCATCCCAGCCCATTGCGGCCAGCACATGACTGGTCTTGAGCGTCCCAGACGAACAGGCACTGCCCGCCGACACCGCAATTCCCGCCATGTCGAAATTGATAAGCTGGCTCGATGCGGCCATTCCCGGCATTCGGTAGCTGGCGATGGTGGCAAGCTCTTGCACTATTGGCTGGCGACAACTTCGCCGCCAGCGCCCGCAATTGCATCGTCCAGTATCTGTCGAAGCCGCGCCGCTTCCGATAACCAACCGAAGCCCGCTTCCAAAGCCACCGCAAACCGATCGCAGCAGGCAGGTTTTCGGTGCCGCGCCGATAGCCCTGCTCCTGCCCGCCTGTGGGCCGCAGCAAACCCAGATTGCGCGTCAGCAAAGCGCCAATACCCGGCGGGCCGCCAAGCTTATGCGCCGACACGGCGATCAAGTCTGCATCGGGCAGCGGCAATTTCCCGGCGCTTTGCGAGCAATCGGCGAACAACGTGCCGCCTGCTGCGCGCACTGCACCGGCGACCTCGCTTAAGGGCTGGATGACGCCGGTTTCGTTATTGACCGACTGCACTGCATAACGCGCAGGGCGGTCGATGGCGCTTATCTCAACATATCCCGACAGCATCGACTGGCAATCGCTCCGGCCCAGCCGCCGCCAACACCGCGTCATGCTCGACCGCACTGGCAATTGCCTCACCGCCGCGCAGGGCCAAAGCAATCGCCTCGCTCGCCCCGCTGGTCAGGATAACCTCCCCGTCCCAACCCAACGCCGCCGCAATCCGCACCCGCGCGTCCTCCAGCGCAGCCCTTGCTGCGCGGCCCTCTTTATGCGGCGATGACGGGTTAGCCCAACGAGCCATCGCCTCGGCCATTGCCTCGCGCGCCGCCGGAATGACCGGCGTCGTTGCGGCATGATCGAGATATATGCGATTTTCAGAAGCCATCTTATCCCCTTAGCCGTTCGCATCGAGCGAAGTCGAGATGCCGTGAAGGCTTGTGCCCCCGATGGGCGTCTCGACTACGATCGACACGAACGGAGAATAAAAAACAGTAGCGTGACAGTTGCGAAAATCGAGACTGCTTCTATATAGCGCTTCCACTTCCTGCAAAGCCCGAACCATCGGGCAACGCGCGCCAGCAGTCTTAGAATCGAAAAACACACATGCCCGCCATAGCCATCCCCGGTCCCGAAGGCCGTCTCGAAGCCCGTTTCTCGCCGCCGCCGCGCCCGCGCGCGCCGGTGGCGATGATCCTGCATCCGCATCCGCAGGCAGGCGGGACGATGAACGACCGGATTACGCAGCAGCTCTACAAGACTTTTGTTGCGCGCGGTTTTGGCGTTTTGCGCTTCAACTTTCGCGGCGTCGGCCGCAGCGAAGGCGAATTCGACAATGGCATCGGCGAATTGTCCGATGCGGCATCGGCGCTCGACTGGGTGCAGAGCTTCCACCCCGAAGCCTCGACGACCTGGATTGCCGGTTTCAGCTTTGGCGCGTGGATCGGGATGCAGCTTTTGATGCGCCGCCCTGAAATTCGTGGCTTCATCTCGGTTTCGCCGCCAGCCAACATGTATGATTTCAGCTTCCTCGCTCCCTGCCCTTCATCGGGCATCATCATCCAGGGCGTGAACGACGAGGTCGTGAACCCGAATGCGGTGCAGAAGCTGGTCGATAAGCTCCGCACGCAGCGGCACATCACGATCCACCACGATGAAATCCCGCGTGCGAACCATTTCTACGAGAATGAAATGGACATGCTGATGGCGTCGGTGAACGGCTATCTCGATTTCCGGCTGGACCCAAATTCGCCGATAAAGTGATTAAGTCACTTGCCCGACGGAGCCTTCGGGTTCGCCGAAGCGAATACCAATTCACGCTGTCCAACAAATTTTGCACCGATTGGTCCACGGCCTGAATTGTCGTTTACGCTGTCGCTCAGGCCATGTTCCGCTTTCGCGGGAATGACAAAGTTTAAGCTTGTGTTCTGGCGGCTATTCAAGTGTTTGCCCTTGCTTATCCGGCACGACCCAAATCGCGATATTGGCGAAAATCACCAGCGCCGCGCAATCATCAGCCACATTTTCTGACCAGCGCCGTCGCGTCGCCAGCAGCTTCCATGCGCCAAACAGCAACAGGAGCGCGGCGAAAGTGGCGACGGATAAGAATCAAGTTGGCCATCCCCCCGCATAAAGCCCGTGGATAAGCCGCGCAATCGGGCAAATTCGGCATGGCATTTTGTAACCGCCTCCCATAGAGGGAGCGCATTCCGACTCATGCAGGATATGCCATGCGTATCGCCATTGCCTCAGACCATGCCGCCCTTGCGCTGAAAGCCGCGCTGGTCGAACATTTGCGCGGGGGCGGGCATGAGGTGAATGACCTTGGTCCGTTCGATGAAAGTTCGGTCGATTATCCCGATTATGGTTACAAGCTGGCAGCGGCCATCGCGTCGGGCACCGCCGAGCGCGGCGTCGCTTTATGCGGGTCGGGCATCGGTATCTCCATTGCCGTAAACCGCAATCCGGCGGCCCGCGCGGCTCTGGTTTCCGAACCATTGTCCGCCAAACTGGCGCGCGAACATAATGACGCAAATGTCATCGCGATGGGCGCGAGGCTGATTGGCACCGAAATGGCCAAGGCCTGCATTGATGCCTTTCTTTCAACCGATTTCGGCGGGGAACGCCACCAGCGCCGAGTCGATAAATTGTCCAACCCGAATCTCACCAAGGAACCCGCATGAGCAGCGCCGCCGCAAACGACATACAATCAACCGGATTTTTCACGCAAAGCCTCGCCGAGCGCGACCCCGAAATTGCAGGCTGGATCGACAAGGAACTCGGACGCCAGCAGGACAAGATCGAACTGATCGCCTCGGAAAATATCACTTCGCGCGCCGTGCTTGAAGCCACGGGCTCGATCCTCACCAACAAATATGCCGAGGGCTATCCGGGCAAGCGCTATTATGGCGGCTGCGAATATGTCGATGAGATCGAGACGATCGCCATCGAACGCGCCAAGAAGCTGTTCGGTTGCAACTTCGCCAATGTGCAGCCCAATAGCGGCAGCCAGATGAACCAGGCGGTGTTCCTGGCGCTGCTTCAGCCCGGCGACACATTCATGGGCCTCGACCTCAATTCGGGCGGGCATCTGACCCATGGATCGCCAGTCAATATGTCGGGCAAGTGGTTCAACCCTGTTGCTTATGGCGTTCGCCAAGACGACCACCGGATCGATATGGACGAAGTGGCGCGGATCGCGCGCGAAACCAAACCTAAGCTTATCATCTGTGGAGGCACGGCCTATTCGAGAAGCTGGGACTGGACCCGATTCCGTGAGATTGCGGACGAGATCGGCGCTTACCTCATGGCCGACATGTCGCACATTTCGGGACTTGTCGCAGGTGGCGCGCATAGTTCGCCCGTGCCACACGCGCATGTAACCACCACCACCACGCACAAGTCTCTTGCGCGGCCCGCGCTCGGGCGTCATCCTCTCGAATGATGAGGCACTGGCCAAGAAATTCAACTCGGCGATTTTTCCGGGCCTTCAAGGTGGCCCGCTGGTGCATGTCATCGCCGCGAAAGCAGTTTGCTTTGCCGACGCGATGAAGCCCGAATTCAAAAGCTACGCCGCCAGCGTCGTCGAAAATGCCAAAGCGCTGGCCGTCGTCGTTGCAGGAACAAGGGCTCGATATCGTCTCGGGCGGCACCGACAATCACCTGATGCTCGTCGACCTCCGGCCCAAGTCGGCAAAGGGCAAGCATGCCGAACATGCGCTCGACCGCGCATCGATTACCTGCAACAAAAACGGCATCCCCTTTGATCCCGAAAAGCCCTTCGTGACCTCGGGCCTGCGTGTCGGTACGCCCGCAGGCACCACGCGCGGCTTTGGCCCAGCCGAATTCCGCCAGATCGGCACGGATGATCGCCGATGTTGTCGAAGGCCTGCGTCACAATGGCGAGGCTGGCGACGGCCAGATCGAGGCGCGGATCAAGGCACGAAGCCGAAGCACTTTGCGCACGCTTCCCAATCTATCCCTCTTGAACTATAAAGGTGACTTACCCATCTAATACACAGAAGGGAAATTGACCATGGGATATTGTAACGAATGCGACGCCGAATATGGGGAAGGCGCGAAATTTTGCCCGCAATGCGGCGCAAAAACACCTGAACAACGCGCGGCGGAAAGCATCCCCAACCAAGCCAAGCATTATGTCGGCGAAGCGGCTGACGAGCTTTGGGGCGCAACCAAGGACGCTTTTCATACCGGCAAGCATCTGGCCGATCAGGACACGGTAAAAAAAGTTGCTGGTGGTGCCGCTATTGGTGCGGCTGCGGCAATTGTCGCGCCAATTGGCCTTGCCACGGGCGCGCTGATTGGCGCTGGTATCGTCGCCTATCGGCATGTGAACAAAAAGAAAAATCAGGAAACGCCGAAATAGATGCGTTGCCCTTTTTGTGGACATGATGACAGCCAGGTAAAGGACAGCCGTCCCACCGAGGACAACAGCGCGATCCGGCGGCGGCGGCAGTGCGAAGCATGTGCCGGTCGCTTCACGACGTTCGAGCGCATCCAGTTGCGCGAACTGACCGTGGTCAAATCCGAAGGCAAGCGCGAACCGTTCGAGCGCGAGAAGCTGGAGCGCTCGCTCTCCGTGGCCTGCCGCAAGCGCCCCGTGGATGCGTCGCAGATCGAGAAACTCGCCTCGGGCATCCAGCGCCAGTTGGAAACGCTGGGCGAAAGCGAAATTGAATCCAAGCGAATCGGCGAATTTGTGATGGAGGGTCTCAAGGGCCTCGACGCCGTGGCCTATATCCGCTTCGCCAGCGTCTACAAGGAATTCACCGAAGCCAAGGACTTCGAGGACTTCGCCGGGAGCGTGACCGAAGCGGCGAAGAAGTGAGCTCGCCGCCGATTATCATCCTCGTCCGCCCGCAACTGGGCGAGAATATCGGCAAGGCGGCGCGCGCGATGCTCAATTTCGGACTGACCGAAATGCGGCTGGTGGCGCCGCGCGATGGTTGGCCCAATCCGGCAGCGGGCCCGGCGGCTTCTGGGGCGGACATTGTTCTGGCCAATGCGCAGGTGTTCGACACACTGGCTGAGCGACCGCCGACATCAGCCATGTTTATGCGACAACCGTCCGCAAACGCGGCGTTACCAAGCCGGTCATCACGCCTGAAATGGCTGCGTTGGAAGTTCGTCAGAACGAAGGCCGCAGCGCTATCTTGTTCGGTGCCGAACGCTCCGGCCTCGAAAGCGATGAAGTCACCGTCGCCCGTGCGATCATCACGGTTCCGATCAATCCGGAATTCGGGTCGCTCAATCTGGCGCAAGCGGTCATCCTGTGCGCCTATGAATGGTCCAAGACCCAGTCCCTCGCCAGCCCTCCAAAGACCGACCTTGACCCGCCTGCATCGCAGTTTGAGCTCGATGGCCTGATCGCGCAGTTGGATGGCATGCTGGAACCGTTGGGCTATTTCAGGCCCATCGACCGCGCGCCGGTAACGCGTCGTACGCTGCGTAACCTGCTCACCAAACCCGCGTGGAATGCGTTGGAGGTCCGTACGTTGCGAGGCGTTCTGACAACTTTGGCCAAACATCGCAGGGAAAGCGATTAAGCGTCGCAGCGCTGCGTTATTAATCTCGAGCGCGATGTTGACTTATCGAACCGATGCCGCCATAGGCCCGCCTTCGCAATCGACCCTGCATTCCGGTGAAGCAGGTGTCCGGCATGTCCTGCATGTGTCGCGCGGTACCGGAAGTAACGTTATAAGCCAATTGGAGAACCATTATGTCGATGCGCAAAAGCTCGAAGTATAAACTTGACCGCCGGATGGGTGAAAACATCTGGGGTCGCCCGAAATCCCCCGTCAACAAGCGTGAATATGGCCCCGGTCAGCACGGTCAGCGCCGCAAGGGCAAGCTGAGCGATTACGGCATCCAGCTGCGCGCCAAGCAGAAGCTTAAGGGCTATTATGGCGACGTGACCGAAAAGCAGTTCAAGCGCGCGTACACCGAAGCCGCCAACATGAAGGGCGATACCTCGCAGAACCTCATTGGCCTGCTCGAGCGTCGTCTCGACATGGTCGTCTATCGCGCCAAGTTCGCGCCGACGATCTTCGCCGCGCGTCAGCTCGTCAGCCACGGCCATGTCCGCGTCAACGGCGGCAAGTGCAACATCGCCAGCCGCCAGGTTGCAGTCGGCGACGTTATCAGCCTTGGCAACAAGGCCAAGGAAATGGCGCTGGTCATCGAAGCCCAGGGCCTCGCCGAGCGCGACATTCCTGAATATGTCGCCGTCGATGGCAACGACAAGGTAACCTTCGCGCGCATCCCGACGCTCGACGAAGTGCCTTATCCGGTAAAAATGGAACCAAATCTGGTCGTCGAATTCTATTCGCGCTGATCTGGATTTCCAGCCAATCAAACGAGGCGGTCCTGCGGGGCCGCCTTTTTTGTTTGGACCATTTACAACAGGAGCGAATTCTCGCTGCACAACGGGTGGGCAAGTCGTTCGGGCAACGGCGTTTCGGCAATGCGCGCTTCGATCCAGCGTCGGGCACTCAAGATCTCGTCGGTCAGCGTCGCGCGCGTGTCGGCAACCCGCTTCTTACGATGCGCATTGTCGAAAGCTGCATTCGGATTTTTTGAATAGGTGGAAAACAGGTCACCGGACACGATCTGTCGCGCCTCGCCTTCGCTCATCGGGCAATCGAAATATTCGGAAGCGGCCTTCAGGATCAACGTCGGCTCGTCAAACAGCAAATTTGCATCGAGGCTGCAAACACTTGGATATGCCGCGAGGACATCAGCGTACGCCCTTATCTGGAATAGCCACAATGCCGCAGCTTTGTGCGCGACTGCCAATTTTCGGGATGCCCTGGTTTCGGGATGGTCGCCAAGCCGCAGTTCAGAATGGATATTTTCAACCCATTTGCGGTGATTAGGACTGCGCAAGATGGCGATCAGATAGTCCTCAAGGCCGAAATGCAGAAGCAGCGCCTTCGGCGTCGATGATCCAGCGAGCACATCCGGGATAATGCAGTTCACCGGCACATTCGCCTTCACAACTACCGTCTCGTTATCCTGAGTAACGCTTGCCGAGCATTGCAAGCGCAACTCGCAGTTGCTCGCTGACCTGGGTGCCGTTGACCGATGCGCGTGCTTCAACGCCCAAAGCACGAAGCGTTGTTGGTTCCCGTATGACTAACGTCTTGCCAGGTCGGTCCAGCGCGCGCGCCAATAAAGTCGAGCCGGTATGCGCCATGTGGAATATCCAGCCGATGTCCGGTAACGACGATTTCGCTTCAGAAATCGCAGCAGACTAACTGGGCCACCGGAACGCGGATAGCGTCGTCATCCAAAGTAACAATTCGGCCATCGAAAAAAATCGATTGTGCGTAACATTCCCTGTTCATGCGCACGAAGACGGCGTCGTCCTTCTCGAACCCGAACAGATAATAATCCGGATTATCGAGCAGGTCCGAAATGTGCGGCTGTTGCATATCTGCGGTGTAGCAATGTCGCAATCAGTCGCATAGATGGACAATGCCCGACTTTTCGAGCCCTTATCCCGACCGGCCGCTGACGATCGTGCAGTCTATCGGTGGCGAAACGCTGGATTTGATCGATCCAGCTCAAATCATCGCACATTTGCGCGATACTGCTGTTTTGGTGCGAGGGTATCCACCGGGCGTCGAGACATTCAACGCTTTTGCCAAAAAATTCTGCGCGGTGTCGGTTTTCAACGAAAGCCCCAACCGGCTGGTGCTCGACGGCGCGAACAATATCCAGTCGGTCAATCTCGGAACCGAGCCATTCCCGCTCCACCCCGAATTGTCGCGCGAGCCGTGGAAACCAGACCTCTGCTTTTTCCACTGCATCGACGCGCCGCAAAGCGGTGGCGAGACCATCTATTGCGACGGGGTCGATCTGGTACGACGGCTTCCGTCAGATGTGCGCGCCGCGCTGGAGAACCGGTCGCTGCTCTACGTCCAGCCGGCGCCTCCAGCGATCCTGAAATATTGGCTGGGGACCGAAGCACCCGATGACGAGAATCTGGCGAACCCGCCAGCGCGCTGCCCTTACCGCTTCCGCCGGTTCGATAATGGATCAGTTCGCTATTTTTCCTATCCGGCGCTGCACAAGACATTGTTAAGCGACGATTTGGCGTTCGGCAATTTCCTTTTATTTGCCCGTTATTATCTCGGCCTCGACCGGATACCGCTTTTCGACGATGGCAGCATCGTGCCTGACTGGATGGTCGAGGCCATCAAGGAAGCCGCCGATCCGATCACTTTTGCGGTTCCGTGGCAACCGGGCGACATCCTTATTCTTGACAACAGCCGCTTCATGCATGGACGCAACGCCATCACCGAGCCGGGAGACCGCCTGATCGCCTCCTATTTCGGTTACCTCAATGGCGTGAACCAACGCCCCGATGAAATCGCCGATCCGCCTTGGCGCAAACATGGTTTCAGGCCGCCTGTCCCGCAGCGCCAATCCGCAGGTTCCTGACCGTTACTTGATCTGCATCTTGGACTTTAGGAAGGTTGCACTTTTTTCGAGCATCTCGGCCCTGACTGCACCATCCTCAAGATAATGGTCGAGCTTCTTATAAATCACCAGCTCTGGCTGTTTCCCCGCATCGCGCAAACGGTCCGCCATCAATTGCGATTGATCAACGTCAACATTCCGGTCGAGCGATCCGTGGAATAACAACACGGGCGCGCTGATTTTGGCTGCGTTGCGCGCTGGCGATCCCTCGACGATGTGCGGGCCGGAGCCGATGAAATCGCGTGCCACGCGAAAGCTCATATAGCCGCGATATTGTTCCTTCAGCCTGTCCAGATCGGTGACCGGCGCAATCGCAACAATTGCCCTGAACAACGTTGGATCGAGCACCGCCGATTGCAACGCGGCATAGCCTCCATAGGACCAGCCGACGATGGCAAGCTTGTCAGGCGACGCAATGCCTTCGGAGACCAGCCATCGCCCGCTGTCGTTGACGTCCGAAATAGCCGACTTCCACGACTGAAAGCCATTCTGCTGATACCAGCCATCGCCATAGCCCGACGACCCACGATAATTGGGCTGCAACACCGCGAAACCCTGATTTGCATAATATTGTGCCAGCCAGTCGAAACCCCATTCGTCGCGCGCACTCGGGCCGCCATGTGGCATGACGATCGCGGGCAATCCCTTGCCGGTGCTACCGACAGGAAGTGTCAAATAGCCAGGAATCATCGTGCCATCGGCTGCCTTGATGCTAACTGGTTTGACCGGCGAGAGAGCGTAGCCTTGCAGTTCCGGCCTGCTGGCGAATAACGGGCCGACTTTTTTCGTGGTTTTGTCAAAAAGATAATATTGGCCGGGATTGGTATCGCTGCCTGCCCAGACGATCAGCTTTTGATCATCGGCACTCATTCCAACGAAATAGACCAGTCCTGCGTTAGGTAAGGCCTTTGACAAGGACGCGGCCAGCTTTTTGAGTTCTGGGTCAAAATAGCCCGCCTGTCGTTTCTCGGTGGCAAAGCTATAGCCTACGACGCGCTTCTTGCGCCCCAACGTGATCAGGCCGTCGACATCGACATCGGACCTGCTGAACACTTTGGTCTTTGCCAAGCCGTCGTCAAGTTGCACCTTGAACAACGCCTGTCGCCCCTCGAACTTTTCAAAGCCGTAAACGGCATTTTCGGCAGGATCTACGGTATAGGGATTGAAGCCGATTTCGCTGTTGACCTGGAACTCGCCGAAGGGTTGCCACGTCGTCTGGCCTACGGGCCGGTACAGATAGCGCCTTGTCCCGCTGTCATATCCGGCGTCGGTTTTCATCACTCCCATCAGCCGGACCGTGCCTAAACCGTCGCTGACATACTCGGTGGCAAGGCGGGTAGGTTTGACAACGGTCTTTGCAGCCAAAGTGCGGGTGTCGACCCGATCAACGCCATAACCGTCGTCGGACTTGGCGATCAGCGATCCGATCTTGCCCTCGGGCACAAATTCGCGGCCCAACAAGACCGCGCCATCGTCGCCGGGCAGCAAATCGATCAGATTGCCGCCAAAATAGGAAAAACGCTGGGCAGCATAGGCTTGTCGCGTCGATACCAGCTTGAGTTCACTGCCATCGGCATTTACGGCGATCAATCGGCTGACATTTACCGGTTCGCCCTCGTCGCGAAGCACCATCCAGACCTGACATATCAGCCGCCCGTTCGAAACCCATTCACAGTAGGACAGTCGTTCGGGATCGCCCGACGCGGAAAGCGCTGCCTTGGGTTGTCCGCCGGTGGCAAGGTCGACGGTAATCAGCCTGCTGCCTTGCCCCTTGTCGGGCACGATATAGGCGACTTTGCTGCCATCGGGCGACAGCGAGACATGCTGGATCCCCTCGCGCGCGCCGAATGCCATCGCCGCCTTGTCTTGGGCGTGGAGCGGTTGAGATGCAACCACGGTCACCAAAAAAGCCAGTTTCTTTAACATGTTGCCCCCTGCCACCGATTTACCGATACCTATCGCGCACATTAGCCGTTGCAAGACAAAAGCGGTGAAGTGTCGTCGGCGATTGGCCCGGCTTTTTCGTTTGAGCCGGAGCCCCCGCTCTGGCAGAAGGCGCGCAATCACTTAAAGGAGACCCGCCCATGCGTGGCTTTTCGCTCGCCCTGCTTTCCATCCTTGCGCTGACCGCCTGCAAAAAGGTCGATGATCCTGCCGCCACAGCGGCAGTAGATACTTCCGCCCTGCCCGAAATTACCGTGCCCGAACTGTCCGAGGCAACGATGAAGGGTGTTACCAAGGAGCTATCGCTCGACGCTTACGAAGGGCGCGCGCCGGGTTCGGCTGGCGAGGCAAAGACCGTTGCTTTCCTGATCGACAAGTTCAAGGCGGCGGGGTTGGAGCCGGGTAATGGCGCAAGCTGGACTCAGGATGTGCCGCTGGTCGAAATTCTTGCGAAAAATGTCTCGGCGCTAAGCATTGCCGACAAAAAGGGCAAAGCGATGTCGTTTGCCTATGGCAGCGAATTCGTCGTCGGCAGCTACCGCGAAACGCCCAAGACCGAGGTCAAGGCCAGCGAGATGGTCTTCGTCGGCCACGGCATTGTCGCGCCCGAAAAGGGCTGGAATGATTATGCCGGCGTCGATGTGAAGGGCAAGACCGTCGTCGTGATGGTCAATGATCCCGACTTCGATACCGCCGGATCTGGATGGCCCGTTCGGCGGCAAGGCGATGACCTATTATGGTCGCTGGACGTATAAATATGAAGAAGCGGCTAAACAGGGTGCTGCCGCTGTTCTTATCATCCACGACGATGCGTCCGCGGCTTATGGCTGGAATGTCGTCAACTCGAGCTGGACCGGCCCGCAATTCCTCGCGCAGTCGAAGGACGGCGGGAAGAGCCAGACGCTTGGCCAATGGCTGGATACAGAAGTCAGTCGCGAAAGAAATTTTCGCCGCCGCTGGACAGGATCTGGACAAGCAAATGACGGCGGCCAAGGCGAAGGGCTTCAAGGCCGTGCCGCTTGGCCTGACCGCGTCGATGGCGTTCGATAACGAGATCAGCCGCAAGAACAGCAAGAATGTCATTGGGATCATGAAGGGTACCAAGCGCCCCGACGAATATGTGCTCTACACCGCGCACTGGGACCATCTGGGCATTTGCACCCCTGTCGATGGCGACGAGATTTGCAATGGCGCAATCGATAATGCCACCGGAACGGCAGCACTTGTTGCGCTGGCCGAGGGCTTCACCAAAGCCGGCGCGCCTGAACGCAGCGTCGTGTTCCTCGCCGTGACTGCCGAGGAATCGGGACTTCTCGGTTCCAAATATTATGCCGAGAACCCGGTGTTTCCTTTGGGTAAGACCGTTGGCGGCGTCAACATGGACGCATTTTCGATGGCTGGCCCTGCCAAGAACCTGACGGTTATCGGCAAGGGCAAGTCGCAGCTCGACGCCTATCTGGATGCGGCGGCCAAGGCCGAAGGCCGGACGCCGGAAAGCGAGCCGACGCCTGAAAAGGGCTTCTATTACCGTTCGGACCATTTCAGCTTTGCCAAACTTGGGCGTGCCGATGGTCTATTTCGAAGGCGGCGATGACCTGATCACCGGCGGCAAGGACGCCGCGAAAAAAGTCGCCGAGGATTACGAGAAAAACGCCTATCACAGCCCCAAAGACGAGTTCAACGAGGCTTGGGACTGGTCGGGCGTGATGGCTGACCTGCGGCTATATTATCGCGTCGGACGGATGCTGGCGATGACCGACGCATGGCCGAACTGGAATGAAAGCGACGAATTCCGTGCGATTCGCGACAAGAGCCGGGCGGAGAAATAGTCGCCCATGACCTTCCGAATGCCCGCCGAATGGGCACCGCATGAACGAGTCTGGATCGGCTTTCCGAGCAACGCCGACTATTGGAGCGAGCCGCTAGCGGAGGCACAACGGCAGATCGCTGCTTTTGCCAATGCAGTGCATGACAAAGGGCGCGGCGAGACGGTCCATTTAATCACTGGCAATGCCGATGCGGCCAAGATTGCCGGTGATCTGGTCGAGACCGGCGTCTTAGTCGAGCAACGCGCGATCGGCGATGTCTGGCTGCGCGACACCGGGTGCATCATTGTCAAGGACGGCCCCCATCGCCTCGCCCGCAATTTCGGCTTCAACGGCTGGGGTGGCCGGTTCGACTATCCAGGCGACCAGAGCATCGGTGAAGAGCTGGCCCATGCCGCAGGCCTATCGGTCAGCGACTGCGACTGGGTACTGGAAGGCGGCTCCATCGATGTCGATGGAGAGGGGCTTGCCGTGACGACGGTCGATTGCCTGCTCAACCCCAACCGCAATCCCGCAATGGACAAGGCACAAATCGAAGCGCGCCTAAGCGACGAACTTGGCATCGAGCAGCTTTTGTGGCTGGGCGACGGCCTCGCCAACGACCATACCGATGGCCATGTCGATAACCTGGCGCGATTTGTTGGCCCCAACCATCTCGTAATTCCCGAAGCACGCGACGCTGGCGATCCCAATGCTGGCGCCTACGCCGACGCCAAAGCCCGCGCCGAAGCGTTCGGATGCAAGGTCACCACCCTGCCCTCGGTCGGTTGTTTCGAGCAAGACGGCGTAGCGGTCCCAGCGAGCTACATGAACTTCTACATCGGTAATATGGTTGTCGTAGCCCCGACCTATGGCAGCCGCCATGATGACGACGCGCTGACCGAGCTTATTGCCCTGTTTCCCAACCGCAAGGTCGTCGGCTTGCGCGCCGACGCATTGCTGACCGGCGGTGGCAGCTTCCACTGCTCAAGCCAGCAAGTGCCGATTTGACCATATTGGCAACACGCCAAAACCACTGCATACAGCGCACATCGACAGAGAGGATCCCCCAATGAACAAAGCGTTTCTCCTAGCCCTGGCTGCAACCGTTTTTGTCAGCCCGGTCTATGCTGACCATCACGGCAAAACCGCAAAAGAACAGTCCGCTCATGACATGCACCACAAGGCGCATACCGACCGCATGGCGAAAATCCTCGCCGACCCTTCGCGGGCCGAAGATGCCAAGCGCGACAAATATCGCCACCCCGCCGAAACCTTCGCATTTTTCCGCATTCACCCCGACCATGTTGTCGGTGAATATGCCCCGGGCGGTGAATGGATATCGCGCACATTGGGCCGCTACATCGATGAAAAAGGCAAATTCAACGGGCTGTTTTTCAGCACCAACGCCGGTTTCGGCACGCCCGAGCAGGCAACACGCATCAAGGCAAGCGCCGCCAAATTTGGTGACGATGTTGCGAAGGTCACCGGCCGTCCTGCCAGCGAATATACCGGGTTCACCCTCGACGCGATCCCAGAAGGTGCCAAAGGAACCTATGATCGCATCCTAATCATGCGGATGCTGCACAACATGACCCGCTGGAATATCGTCGACACCGAATTGAAGCGGATGCGCGAGTTGCTGAAGGACGACGGCCTTATCGGCATCGAACAACACCGCGCCAAGGCGGATGCACCGTATAGCTACACCGACGGCAACAAGGGTTATCTGCGTGAAGCCGACGTTATCAAACGCATGGAATTGAACGGCTTTGAACTGGTCGCCAAGAGCGAGATCAACGCCAATCCGAAAGACAGCGCCAACTGGCCTGACGGCGTCTGGACCTTGCCACCGGCTTTGACGTTGAAGGATGTCGACAAGGCAAAATATGAAGCCATCGGCGAATCCGACCGGATGACGATGATTTTCAAGAAGCGCCCATGATCCGGGCTTCCCTTCTAGTCGGTGCCACGCTTACCCTCGCCGCTTGCGGCGGGGGTGGCGGCGGTCGTCATGATCCGCGCGGTGTCGATCATGATGAAACACTGCTGAGCGTCAGCGCGACCGGACGCAACGAGGTGCGCCCGGACATGGCGACATTCTCTGCCGGTATCGAAACCTTCGGAGCGACCGGCGCCGCTGCGTCGACAGCGAATGAAGACAGGATGAAGGCAATCGTCGAAGCGCTCGAAAAAGAGGGTGTCGCCGAAAAGGACATTCAGACTCAATCGATCGGCATCAACCGGATCGACTGGGGTCCGAAAAAGGGCCAGTATCAGGCGACCAACCAGGTCAGCGTGCGTGTGCGCAATGTCGATAAGGTCAGTCAGGCCATCGGCGCGGTTACGACGGCGAAAGCCAACATTCTGTCCGGCCCGACACTGACTCAATCCGACCCTGAAAAGGCGAAGCTGTCGGCCTATGGCAATGCCTATAAAGCAGCGCGCGCCCGCGCGGCAGCCTATGCCGATGCGGCGGATATGACGATTTCGCGCGTTCTCGCCATTCGCGACGGCAGCGCATCGGGCGGGCCGCAGCCTTATTATGGCGATGCAATGGCAGAAGCGGCGGCGACCGTTTCCCCATCAACGGTGTCGGCTCCTCCGGTACGCGTCGGAACCGACATCATCGAGGTCACGGTCGCAGTAGATTTTGCACTCGAGTCGAAATAACAATGCCGCTGGATTTTCTGGTCCGCGCCATAGTGTCGGGATTTATAATTGCCGCGATTGCGCTGGTTGGCCGCAAAGCCCCTGCGCTGGCGGCGATAATCGCTTCGCTACCGCTGATCTCGATCCTCGGCATGATCTGGCTGTGGCGCGATACGGGCGACAGCAAGCTGCTCGCCGATCATGCCGAAGCCACGTTCTACTTTGTCATCCCCAGCCTGCCGATGTTCCTGTTGATCCCCTGGATGCTGCGCGGCGGGTTTGGTTTCTGGTCGTCGCTCGGCGCAGGTGCTGTGCTGACCGTTATTCTTTACCTCGTCACCGCAATGCTTGCGGCACGCGTTGGCGTGCGCATATAAAGCATTATGAGCAGGAATATCACCGTCGCCGCGTTGCAGTTGCCCTTGGCTGGCAGCGTGTCAGAGAATATCGACGCCGTTAGCGACCTTGTCGCGCAAGCGGCTGAGAATGGCGCGCAGATCATCCTGCCGCCCGAGCTTTTTTCCGGCCCCTATTTCTGCAAGACACAGGAAGAAGCGCATTTTGCGCTCGCCTGCCCAACGATGGAACATCCATCGGTAAAAGCGATGGCGAAGCTCGCCAAACAACTCGGCGTCGCCATTCCGACCAGTTTCTTCGAACGCGACGGTTCGCATTTCTACAATACGCTGGCGATGATCGACGCCAACGGCGAAATTCTCGGCACGTATCGCAAGAGCCACATTCCCGACGGCCCTGGTTATCAGGAGAAATATTATTTCCGTCCCGGCAACACAGGTTTCAAAGTTTGGGATGTCTTCGGCACGCGGATCGGCGTCGGCATTTGCTGGGACCAATGGTACCCCGAATGTGCGCGGGCGATGGCCCTGTTGGGCGCGGAGATGCTGTTTTACCCCACCGCCATCGGCGCAGAACCGCAGGACGCGACGCTTGATACACGCCATATGTGGCGACGGGCTATGGTCGGCCATGCGGTGTCGAACTGTATGCCGGTGATCGCGGCAAACCGCGTCGGTAGCGAAGCCGACCATAATGGGGTGCCCCAGAAATTCTATGGTACAAGCTTCATCGCCAATGAATGGGGCGATATCGTCGCTGACCTCGACGACAGCGAAACGGGCTTGCTAGTCGCCACCTTCGATCTCGACAAGGCGCGCGCCCACCGCGCCAGCATGGGTTTCTTCCGGGATCGCAGGCCGCAACTTTATGGCCGCCTTGTCGAGGATTTCTGATCTGCCCTACCTTTATTTGATCGGCCTCGGCTCGAATCAACCCCATCCGATCATCGGCAAGCCGGAAAATATCATCGAGCAAGCCGTCGCGGCGCTGGAGATGGAAGATATCGATGTCTTCGCGCACTCTGCAGTGGTTGGTAGCGCGCCACTTGGCCCATCGCGGCGGCGTTACGCTAATGCGGCGGCCATAATCTCGACCATGTTGTCCCCAACCGCCTTGTTGAGCCGTCTTCACGACGTCGAAGAGCATTTCGGTCGCACCCGCCGGGGGCGGGCTTGGCAGGCGCGCACGCTCGACCTCGATATATTGCTTTGGTCTGGAGGGATATGGGCGGACGATGACCTTTCCATACCCCATCCTGCCTTTCGATTTCGCGGATTTGTGCTAACCCCCGCCGCGATGATCGCACCCGATTGGCGCGAACCGGTGACTGGCCTGTCCATCCGCCAGCTTCAATCACGATTTAACCGGCCAAAGCCGCTTGACCGCGCATGATAGCGCCATTAGGGGGAGCGCTCTTGCAAGCACTGCCAACCGCAGCGCTGCTGGGGCCCTTAGCTCAGTCGGTAGAGCAACTGACTTTTAATCAGTAGGTCGCTGGTTCGAACCCAGCAGGGCTCACCACTTTATTGTGGTAAATTAGGTACTTAGTTGACCTTCTATTGGGAGACGCCCCATACTGATCTGCTCTAGGTAACATTCTAGGTAACATCGGAACGGATTATGCGCTGGAGTGATAAGGTTCGCTGGATTTGACCGATTGCCGATTTGTCCGTCTTGATGAAGGTGAATTCGCTCCAGAATCAGAAAGCGAGCTCTCCTTGAAGTCGGGCGACATCTCTTAATAAGCGAGCCGTGGGTCGAAACTCATCAGGGTCTGCGACATTTTATTTACCTTGTTCTTTTGCCTCGAACTGGTGCCAATGCAAAGCGCGACTAGAACGGTGAATTATTCCAGCAAAGCGATGAACAGAACTAAATAATGAGCAATGGCTGCGGGTCGGTATTTTAATACGGGCGAAGAGTACCCGCCGAGATGTGGCAAGGTACGCTTAGCACCCTATCAGCAATGCCGCCTCTGCGTTATCGGAATTCTAATCCGCCCGCTTCATCAAATAAAGTAACGGTGATCGGGCAGATCGATCGAAACATGCGCTTCCTGTCCGACTTCGCCGACCGCAGTGACCGGCTTGTTGATCTCCTCGTTCCGGTGCTCAATTTCTTCCTGCGTGCGCGGATGGAGAAAAGCGATGCTCGGTTCGATCAACGCGCGGTTCATTTCAACAAAGGGCCGCATGGTTTCTTCGTAATTGGCAAAGGCTTCGGCATGGCTGTCCGCCTTCAGCAGTTCGACCGCGAGCACATAAGCGCCCACCATCGCCAAGCTGCCGCCCTGCCCGGTGAAGAATGATGGGCCATAAGCGGCATCCCCGACAAGCGCGACGCGGCCCTGCGACCATTTATCAAGATCGACATAGGTTGTGCCGTCATAGAAAAGGTCGTCGGCCTTCTCCATGAGGTCAAGCAGCTTGGGCACCTCCCATCCAAGGCCCGCAAATTTCTCACGAAACAGCTCGCACACATCTCGGTCATTCCGCAGCCGATCATAAGGCGGGTCGTTGGTCAAAAACTCCATGAAGGCGTTGGCATCTTTACGGTCAGAGGTCGAAAAAATGACCGCGGCCATGCCGGGAATGTTCCACGAAATATTCTCGTTCCAAACATCCAGAAAGTTCGGGATCGAGAAACCGACATAGCAATATCCCAGATATTTCAGGCACTCGGCATTGGGATCGATCGTCCGTTTGCGGGTACTGGAATTGACGCCGTCAGCGCCGAAAACCAAGTCGAAATCGCCCGCCGTGCCGCTGGCAAAGGTCACATGAACCTTGTCCGCCGCTTGTTCGATTGTCGCGATGGATTCATTGTAGATGAATTTGACGCCGTCACCGATCGCATCCAGTACGGTCTCCATCAGCGCGGTACGCGGGACTTCCAGATCGCGTCCGACCACACCGCCGCTCACCGCCTGCGGCTTGATGATGCCAACCGGGGTTCCTTCCCCGTCAAGAAAGGTGACTTTTTCAACGTTGATATGCGATTTTGCCAAACGCGGGACAACGCCCATGCGTTCGACCACTTCCATCGCAGGCCCGCGCAGATCGACAGCATAGCCACCCTTGCGCGGACCGGACGCGCGTTCAACGACGGTCACCGATCATAGCCAAATTTATCGAGCCAGAAGGCCAAAGTCGGACCGGCAATGCTCGCGCCTGAAATCAGGACATTCCCGCGGCTTTCGGATTTCATGTGCTTTCCTCTTCAAAAACATGTTTCACAATTCAGCCCAAATTACTCACCCTGAATGATCAGTTTGGAGCAATCTAATCCATTGGCTTCACAATAGCCGCGGTATAGATTCGAGCGAGAAGCGCGCATCGACGATGGACACGACTTCACCGTTTTCATCCAGATTGATGTTGGCACCATAGATCGCAAACCATGCGACCGTATCGCCTGTCTGCTCGGCGGGAACATAGAGTGTGTGGCGCGAGCCAGCGGGTTCGAACAAGTAGGACCCCGGGCTGTTCACCGCATCAGGCGATTCCAGATAATACCATGACCCTTGCAGCGTCACCGCGAATACCATTCCAGTGTGATAGTGGGTGCGCGCGCGGGAACCGGGTGCCATGCGGATTTTCTGCACCCATAAATTGGTCGCCAGATCGACATGCACAAGCTGTATATACGTACCCTCAACCAGCGGAATCCACGGCAGGTCATCGTCACCGATATGCATTGTTTCAAGCAGCCCATGTTCGGGGACAAGCGGGCGGCCTGCCATGATCGATAGTGCGGACGTACCCGCCGCAAATGGTGTTTTCGTATGACCGGTCATAAACGCTCCCTCACTGATGGAATTGGCCGTTGTGCTGGGCGCGCAGCAATACGCCGGGGTTCATCCGCCCGTCGGGATCGAGGGCCATCTTGATCTGCCGGAACAGCGCCAGTTCGACAGGATCTACGACCCGTTCAAATTCGTCGCGCTTGTAAAGACCGATGCCATGCTCGGCGCTGATCGAACCGCCAAGAGCCAGTGCGATGTCATGTGTCCCCGCAATCATGTCCCCTGCATGCGCCATGAATGCGGCACCGTCTGCGCCGTCCGGCTGGATCACGGTGAAGTGAATATTGCCATCGCCGATATGACCGAATGACAGCGGTCTAGCGCCTTCAACCAGATCGAGTGCGGCGCTTGATGCGCGCCTGATGAACTCCGGCACCGCGCCGACCGGCACCGACACATCATGCTTGATCGCGACCCCTGCGCTGCTTTGCCCTTTGACGACGCCTTCGCGCAGTTTCCAGAAGGTCGCCCTTTGCGCCTCGCTCTCGGCGAGGATCGCGTCGAGCACGTCCCCTGCCTCCAGCGCACCGGCGAGCGCCAGTTCGAATGCGTTGCGCAGTTCCCCGGTCTCAGCGCCCGTCGCTACCTCCAGCAACACATACCAGGGATAGCGTTGGCCCAGCGGGTTCGACGCATCTGGCAACGCGGCCACTGCCAGATCGAGTCCAAATCCTTCGATCAGTTCGCACGCTACCACTATATCGCCGCACGCACGGCGTAACCGGTCGAGAACCATCATTGCCTTTTCCGGGCTAGGCACCGCAATCAGCGCTGCCTCCATCTGCCGCCACGCTGGCGTCAGCCGAACGACGGCAGCAGTCACGATGCCTAACGTCCCCTCCGCACCGATCAGCATCTGCTTCAGGTCAAATCCCATATTATGCTTGCGTAGCGCACGCAGGCCATTCCACACCGAACCATCGGCCATCACGGCTTCCAGCCCCATGATGTTTTCGCGGCAATTGCCATAGCGCAGCGCACGAATGCCGCCTGCATTGGTCGAAATAACACCGCCCAGCGTACAGCTTCCCTCTGCGCCCAGACCCAGTGGAAGGCAAAGGCCGGCATCGCGGGCGTTGTCCTGCAATGTCGCAAGGACGCATCCCGCCTCGGCAGTCAGCGAAGGCGTGTAGGAATCGATCGAGCGAACCGCCCTCATCCGGTCGAGCGAGATCACCATCGCCCGGCGCGCATCGCGTGGAACGGACGCTCCAGTCAGGCCGGTATTACCGCCCTGCGGCGTCACCACAAGATCGTTTGCTGCCGCAACACGCATCAAAGCCGAGACTTGCGCTGTGGAAGAGGGGCGCGCGACCGCCAACGCCTCTCCGTTCTTCGTGCGCGTCCAGTCGCGGAGGTAATTCTCCATTGCGTCCTGCTCCACCAGAAGGCCACCAGCATCTACGCAAGCGGATAGTTCTTGGATCACCTGTTCCATTGCATGTGCCTTTGGATATTATCGTTTGAAGGGAGTTTGTTCATGACAGCAGGCTCAGCCCCATCCGCATTCCCGTAAGCGCCAGAAACAGCGCGAATGCGCGCCGCAGCCATGTCGGCTCGATGCGATGCGCCAAGGCGACACCCCAGGGCGTGGCAATTATGGTCGCCGGAACAATCAGAGCAAATCCAATCAGGCTGGCATAGCCAAACGACCATATTGGGCGTTCGGGGACGCCCAGACCACCGATGCAAAACCCGATTGCACCTGGAACGGCAATCAGCACGCCGATTGCAGCTGCAGTCGCCACGGCCTGACGGATCGGATAACCGAACAATGACAAATACGGCACCGAAAACGTGCCCCCGCCGATGCCCATCATCACTGAAATGCTTCCGATCAGAAAGGCAGCAAGGCGTTGCCAGAGGACATTTGGAAGGTCCGAGCCCAATTTCAGGCGCTCATTGCCGATGATCATATTGAGGGCGACGAACAGGGCAAAAAACGCAAAGACGCCGCGCAACACTTCGCTGGGTGCATAAGGTGCCACGGCGCTTCCGGTGAGCGCACCGGCGACGACCGCCGGGAGCCAGCGGCGGAATAGTTCACCATCAACGGCCCCACGTTTTCGATGCGACAAAGCAGAACGGATTGACGTCGGGATCATCGCGGTCAGCGACGTGCCCACGGCCATGTGCATGCGAACCGCCTGATCGACATCAAACATCCCGAATACATAATAGAGCACCGGGACCATGACGATGCCGCCGCCAACGCCGAGCAACCCAGCCAATATCCCGGCCACGACGCCCGTGGCGAGCAAGGCCAACGCCATCAGGGCAAGAAATGTCGTTCCTTCCATTACCCGCCGCGCGATCAGAGAAACTTGGTCGGGGCGATCATGGTCCGCCACATGTGGCTGGTTGGCGAATTATCCATTCCCAGTCCTTCTTCGGGCTGGCGGAAATTCCTGCCGATGATGTCCGTAAATTCCTCGATATCGACGATCACCTCGGGGTCGAAAGCGTAATAGTCATAGAGCGTCACCAGCCGCGCCGTCATGTACCAGCGATGGTTGCGTGCCGCCTGATAGTCACGGTCGATATATGGGTCCGGGCGATAGTTGGCGCCAAACATCCGTACATAGACCTCTGGATATTCATAGCCCACCGACTCATCAGGATAAAAGCGCAGTGCCTGATGCGCCCGCACCGCCCAGCTCACTTCTTCGTCGACATAGGGTTCGATCAACTGCGCACCCCAATAGCCATGATCGGCGCGGATAAATCCGAACACCGCAATGTCGTGGAGCAAGCACGCCAGCACCGTTTTTTCGGGCAATCCTTCCTTCATTGCGAGACGAGCGCTTTGCAGCAGATGCGCCGCAGGCCCGAATCGATAACGGAAAAAGTCGATCAACGTCGGCTTTTCAGGCATTTTTTGCAGGCGCGGATCTTCCCGCATAAGGAAATGCCGCCCGGCACGCTCGGCCTCGGTGGGACGACCGCGCGGCGCTGCCGGATCAATATCACCCGACACATAGAGAACGGATTTGACGACCATCTCATCAAGTTCGCGCGTCATCCGCTCTTCCAGCTCATCGGCCTGCTCTGACGCGGTTCTGAAATCAATCTCTGCCATGATATTATATCCTCACAGGAGGTAGAAATCTGCAACGCTGGGGATCTGATCGTTGGCCAGGGTTGTCACTTTGCGGGTTATTTTCCAATCGCCGTCGCGCAATCCGAATTGATAGTCATAACGACCGAAAAATATGTGCGAGGTCCGCCGTTTGGGATCGAAGCAATGGACCGTGAAGGCCGCAGATGCACTGGGTTCGCCATCAGCGGCATCGACCATGATGCCGCTTGTCATATGGGTGGTGCGCCGCAATGGCGTGCTCGCGACCGACAAACCGCTTTTTAGCCGCCACACCCGGTCGGCAAGACCCGCTCTGCTGGCATAATAGATGAGCGACAATTCGCTATCGGGGTCGGACGTCGGTTCATTCTCATCCTTCCATGCCGGCACCCAATAGACAGCATCTTCGGCATAAAGCGAGAGCCAGTCGTCCCAGCGACGCTGGTCGAGAAACATACCCTCAGAATGGATAATCCGTTCAGCAACCGAATGGCTAACGGCACTCATGGATGCACCGTTACATCGGCCATGGTTGCCACTGGCAGAGCGTCCGAAAGCCGTTCAAGCCATGTGCGATAATAAGCATGAAAAATCGTTTCATCACCAAGCGAAGGATCACCAAGTACAGAATGCGCCGGCGTCATACCGATCTCGTCGGCATAGATATTGGACGTTCCATATTCGCTCGCCAAGCCGCGCGAATAGCCTTGGAGCCAAGGCATCTGTTCTGCGCCAAAACCTTCCTGACAGGCCTCGTAAACAACAGCATCGTCCGGCGTTGCCAGACCACTTGGGTTGAAAAAATCCTCATATTGACGGATGCGAACACGCCGAGCCTCGGCACTTTCGCCGACCGGCGCGATGCAGAACGTCCGCATCTCGGTGCGGTTTACCGCAATCGGCTGGATGATCCGAAGCTGGCTGGATGCATTGTCGGCAAATTGCACATTTGGAAAAATGGTCAAATTACGGGAACGCAACATCCAGTCGCGCCTTGCTATGCCAACCCGCTCCGCAAGCTCGTCGTTCTTTTCGAACAGCGGCAACGCATCGGGTGCACCCGCCCGCCGCCAGTTGAGCACATGGCCATTGCGGAAGGTATAGGAACCGCCCAGCGCCTCACCCTCATCGCGATCGCTGCTGGGATCGAACACATTGCGCGTTGCACTGGACCACTGCCCTTCCGCGCGACGATCAAGGAGAGTGAGATAGGATGGATGCACCGACGTAAAGTGATACTGGTCTGAACAATTCTCCAACTGGAGCTTCCAGTTTGCATCATACGTAAAGGTGACAGTACCTGGGATGAGTTCGATTCCCTGTGGGCTTTGGTCGACGATGAGGTCAAGGAGTCGCGCTGCTTCACCGAGATGATCTTCGATATCGGGCACGTCAGGCGACAGGCTTCCGAACAGGAAACCGCGATAATTGCCTAGCCGGGCGACGGGCGGCAGATCATGATTGTCCTGGTTGAAAGCTGCCGCATAACGACCACCGGATTTGTCCTTAATCGCTTTATTGCGGCCCGAACTGTCAAACGACCAGCTGTGGTAAGGGCACACGTGCACACGCGCGTTTCCTTTCTGCAGCTGGCAGACGCGGGCACCCTTGTGCGGACAGGAATTGATGAATGCATGCAATTCATCATCAGCACCGCGCGTGACCAGCACAGGAACGCGTCCGATGCGCGCCGCAAAAAAGTCATGGCGATTGCGCAGTTGGGAAGCCAGACCCAGGAAGACCCAACCCGATTCAAACAGATGCTTCATTTCCAGTTCGAATATCTGCTGGTCGGTAAATATCCGGCGATTGATGCGAAATACTCCCTCGCTTGCGCGATCATCAATCAACCCTGCCAACTCGGCGCGCGTCAGCGCCGGATTTGGTACGATGGTGTTCACGCTATTTCTCCTGCTTCCACCATAAGTCCGGCCATCCTGCGGCGCCAAGCGGGCAAAACCTCTGGATTGCGGACATGCAGTGGCTGCTCGCCGCGCAGTCCGAGCAGTACATTCTCTGCTGCCAATGCCGGGATGCGGGCGTAAAGCTCCTCCGAATGCCCGATAGCGTGCCCTGTCCCGATTACTTCGGGATGGCACCTCAATGGGTCATCGCGTGCTAGCGGCTCTGTCTGCCAAACATCAAGAGCCGCGCCCGAAAGCCGTCCCTCGTTCAGCGCGACAAGAAGGGCCGCCTCATCGACACAACCGCCGCGCCCGATGGCGATGATCTGGGCGCCGGGCTTCATGCGCGCGATGGCCGCCGCATCAATGATTTTGTGTGTTTCATCAGTCAGCGGAACCATCACGACTACGACATCTGATCTTTGCAAAAGATCGTTGAGTGACACAAGCTGCACTCCAAGTTCCGCAGCCACGTCGTTCGCTACATGTGGATCAAAAGCCAGAATATTCGCATCCCAGCCCCCAAGCCGTCGCGCAACGCCGCGTCCTATCCTGCCAAATCCAACCAAACCGATGGTCGCGCCCGACACCATCGAGCCAGGCTGAGCCGGCTTCCAGCCCCCTTCTTTGATGGTCGCGGCCTTCAGCATCAATTTTTTGCGCAGGGCAGCGATGAGCATGACGCCTGCTTCCGCCATACCGTCAAAATTCTCGGCCATTGCCCCATGCGCAACGAGGATGCCCATTTCTGTTGCAGCATCGACATCGATAAATTCTGTACCAATGATTTGCGACACCACGAGGCGGGCTCTCGTCGCCCGCTCAAGTACGGCGCGCGTTATTCCCAATCCTGGAAACGTGCCGATAAAGGCGTCTGCGGACGGCGCAAATTCTTCGATCAAATCCGGAGTCCATGCGGTAGCTTCTGAAGGGATTTCGCGGACCGTGCATCCGGCAGCTTCCAGCATCGCAATGGCGCGCGCATGGACCCTGCTGCCAAATGACGCCACAACAACGGGCTTCATGGTTGCACCCGACGCATGGCAGGATCGCATCTGTCAATTTGCACCCAGTATGGCATAAATGGCGTCTCTCTTTCCCGGTTCCTGCTTTCTGCATTGCCATGTATTCAGACGTCTGTCTATATGTTCGAAACTCACATGTCCAAAGGTTGATGAATGCCGAGCTCGGTCACACAAGATTCGCTTTCGAGCGAACAACGGCCACTTGCGCCAACGCAGGGTTTGGATCTCGCTGGTTCGGCCAAGCTACATGGCGAGGACGGTTTGCCAACGCCACAGCGCTTTTGGGCGATCCTTGCGGTATCGCTCAATACGATCATGGTTGTCATCGACTCGTCAATGGTGATCGTCGCGCTGCCTACCGCAGCCCGCTCGCTTTCCATCACCGAATCTGAAGCAATCTCGCTGGTCGCGATAACGCAATTCATCGCGTTGGTGGGCTTGCTGCCCTTGTCAGCTATTGGAGATCGCATCGGCCATGCGCGCCTGTTTCGCATCGGGCAAATTCTGTTCATCATGGGCTCATTGCTGTGCATGTTTGCCCCAAGTTTGCCCACATTATTGGCTGCGCGCGCCATTCAGGCGTTTGGCGCTGCGGCGGTATTGAGTGTGGGCATCGCTCTGCTCCGCGCGATCTATCCTAGTATCTCGCTCGGCAAAGGACTTGGCATTAACGGCGTATTGGTTGCGATGGGTGCCGCAATTGCGCCCTCGCTTGGCGGCTTGATAGTGGCAACGCTGGGTTGGCGATGGGTTTTCATTTGCCCGCTGCCGCTGGCTATTGGCTCGCTCTTGCTCGGGCGCTTTCTCCCCCGATCAGCGGTACTTCACCGGGAATTCGACTGGCGGGGTGCGCTTTATTATTCGCTGGCAGCGGCTTTGGTTGCCGGGGCCTTCTGCACCGTGGCCTACTGGTGGAGGCCTACGATTTCTGCCGCCTTGTTCGTTGCAGCGACTATCGTCGCGATCTTGTTTGTGAAACGTGAAGCAGGTGTTGCGCGTCCGATCCTGCCCGTTGACCTCCTTGCAAGGCCCGCGGTTCGCACTCTCGATCAGCGCATCTTTCGCCGCATTCGCCGGATCGATGACAATGCTGCTTTCAATGCCTTTTCTTCTCGAATCCATCGTGGGCGAAAACCCGGCGAGCTATTGGCGCGCTAATGATGGCCTGGCCGCTGGCGATGATGTTTTCCGCACCATTGGCAGGTGCACTGGCAGATCGCATACCGGCCGGTTCACTCTGCGCTTTCGGTATGGCGACGGCTTGTGCGGGATATATCGCAGTCGCCACTACACCTGCCAGCGCCGGCCATCTTGAGCTACTTTTCAGAATATCTCTCTGCGGATTTGGCATGGGTTTCTTCATCTCGCCAAACTCTCGCCTGTTGATCGGTGCCACGCCCCGAGCGCGCACTGCGTCCGTAGGAGGACTGATTTCAACGACGCGCATTTTGGGTCAGTCTAGCGGGGCGGCATTAGTCGCGCTGCTGATGCAGCCCGGAATTGGTCGCGGCGCATCTGCGCCGTTTATCGCGGCACTATGTGCATTCGTGGCGGCGTTGTTCAGCCTTGCCCATCTTCTACCTTCGGTGCGAGATAAGGCCGATATGCGTGACCTTGATGAGCCTATCTTGGTATCGGAGGACTTTGGATGAATAATTCAGGAGAGTTGGCTGCATGTTAGGCGACTATTTCATCGCGGACGGCGTTGTTCACGGCTATAACTGGTCTGAGCCCAACTGGCGCATTCCGGACGCGCGGTACGCGGCCGAAGGCGGGTTTGGCGCACATCACGGATTGCAGCCCGATCCGAAATGGTGGCTGAACCAGCAAGAATTCCGTCACGATTGGCAAATCGAAGAGCTTGAAGAAGCTGCTTTCCTGGAATCGGGCTGCGACATCATCAGCTATCACGGCACGGCTATCAACGACTTGTGGCATGACGGCCATTCCGCCGACCACAAGGGCGTCGAGTGGAAAAAGCGCGAGCCGAACCGCGTGGTCTATTATGGCGGCGTCAACCCGCTCGACGGCCAGAAAGCGCTGGATGATCTCGCGCGCAACCGTGACAATGGCGCGGATGCCGTGAAGATATATCCGGCCTATTATGACGGAAACGGTGTAACGCGCCGAATCTCGCTCGATGATCCCGAATTCGGGTTTCCGTTCATCGAACGCTCGCTCGAACTGGGCTACGACATTATCGCCACCCACAAGGCTATCCCATTCGGGGCGTGGACGTGCGCGCTTTCGATCTTGCCGACATACCGAGCGCCGCCGGGCGGTATCCGGAAATGCGGTTCGTCATCATGCATGCGGGCATGGCTTTCGTCGAAGAGACGGTGCTCGTCCTGCAATCCTTCCCCAACAACACCTATGTCAATCTCGAGGGCGCAAACAGCTTGCTACTGTCCCAACCGCGTCGTTTTGCCCACTTTCTGGGCAAGTTCCTGATGACCGGCCATAACGCTGCCGATCGCATCATGATCGCCAGCGGCATGGCTTTGGTCCATTCGCGCCCGGTTTTCGACGCGATCATCAACTTCGAAATGCCCGAGGATCTTCGCCAGAACTACGGTTACCCGGAGGTCACGCCGGAAATGAAGCAGAAGATGCTTGGCGGCAATTTCATGAAGCTGCACGGCAAGGATATCCCCACGTTCCAAAAGACCGTTGAAGGTGACTATTGGGACAAGCGCCAAAAAGCCGAAGGCACCGACCACGCGCTATGGTCCCACTTCCGCGCACTCAGCGGCGCTCAGGAGGAGGCGACATGACCGTGGATGAGGCCATCAAAGAAGACGTCGTGGCGGCACTGCACACGGTGGTCGATCCGTGCGGGCTGTTTAATCGCAGCCACATCACAATCGGCGAACTCGGCATGTACCGGAACATTGAGGTATCCGACGACAGGCTGGAGATCGAACTGTTCCTTGACGACCCCTCCTGTGCATTCGCCGGGCAGATCATGCTCGATATCCGCCGTGCGGTCGACGCCGTGGCCGGTGGCCGTGCGGTGGAGATGAAGATCGTCGTCGATGAGATCTGGGACGAGGATCGCATCTCCGAAGCTGGTCAGCGCAAACTTTTGGCTGCACGAACGGCGTTCATACAATCAATGCAGAATTAGAGCCTTAGCAATCAAATCCGGGCGAATGGCGATGGGCGTAGCGCAGCGAAGCCTCCCAGATTAGCTGGGTAGAACTGCGTTTGCCCTCGACCGGGATCTTTCGGTTGGCGAATTGGTGATGCACGTCATCTTGTGCCGCTTGCGGTGCCAGCAGAACATGATCTCGACCGATGCTAAGCGTGCGCACCTGCGTCGTGCACGCCGATTCTATCCGGAAAATACCGCTCCACGCTTCAGCCGCAGTGGTGCCCCACGCCAATGTGCCGTGGTTGCGCAAAATCATGATTTTATTCGCGCCCATGTCAGCGACAAGCCGCTCGCGTTCGTCGAGATTGAGCGCGATACCTTCGTAATCGTGATAAGAAAGATTGGGAATAAGCGCGAGCGAACGCTGATTTAGCGGCAAGAGACCTTCCCTATGCGCGGACACTGCTATGCCATCATGCGTGTGGAAATGGGCGACGAACATTGCGTCGGGAATGGCGGCATGCAGCGCGCCATGAATCACAAAACCTGCAAAATTGATCCCATATTCGCTTTCATCAAGAACGTTACCTTCCAAGTCGATCTTGACGAGACTGGACGCGGTAATTTCCTCGAACATCAACCCATAAGGGTTCATCAGAAAATGATGTTCGGTACCTGGCACCCGCGCCGTGATGTGCCCGAATATCAGATCGTCCCAACCATGAAGCGCTGCGAGCCGGTACAAGGCTGCGAGTTCGACCCGGACGTGCCACTCCGCTGCGCTGATCCTTGCATCGGCTGATTGATCAGCTTTCAATATAGTTGCCATGTACACGCTCCAATAATCGCATCGCCGCTGTCGCCCAGAGGCGCGATCACATCGGCTACCTAAGCGAAAGGGTCATAGAAGGGACCGACGCTGTTTAAAGCGCCGGAAAGAACTGTGGTACAATTCGCGCCCGATAGCAACCCCATCAGACGTCTCCCTAATTTTAAATGATAATAAGGCATACGTCTGATTATAGTTGACACATTATCTTCTGGGAGACAGTCTCCATCACAACAACGAAACCGATAACGGCTCGTGATAATGAAGAGGAACACGGCGATGGGACCGACTATCGGAGGCGAAGAAACCAAGGGCTCGCCGCGATTTTGGCTTCTGGTCATCGCGTTGCTTCTGATCAACACCTATGCCTTCATCGACCGGATTGTGCTAGCGCTGCTGGTGGAGCCGATCAAGAAGGATCTCGGTGCAACCGATTTGCAGATGGGGCTTTTGCTCGGTCTAGGTTTTGCACTCTTTTATGCGATCTTTGCAATCCCCTCAGGACACTTTGTCGACCGCTATAATCGCCGCAGGATCATCATGGGTGCATCCATGCTGTGGGCTTTGATGACCATTGTGTGTGGAACGGCGACCACGATCGAACAGCTTTTTGTCGGGCGCGCCGGCGTAGGGATTGCCGAATCGGTCATTGCGCCGGCGGCCTTTTCGTTAATCCGCGATGGAGTTCCGTCGCGCTCACGCGGGCTTGCGTTTAGCCTGTATGCGATGGCACCTCTAGTTGGCGGCGCGACCTCGCTGCTGATCGGCGGATATATACTGGGCCTTGCGAGCGACGGCGCTTTTAGCGCATTGCCCCTGATAGGATCGCTAAAGCCCTGGCAGATTACTTTGATCCTGACTGGCCTATTCGGTTTGCCACTTAGCCTCCTTCTCCTTCTTGCACCCGAACCGGAGCGCCCTGCGGTACCAAGTGGCGAGCAAGCGGACTCCGGTGGTATGCTCGACGGCCTTGGCGCGGCACTTGGCCACATGCGCAAACATATTGTCATCTTTGTGCCGCTGATCCTGTTCGTGACATTTGGCGCAATGTCCAATTTCGCCAAAAGTGCATGGGTACCAGCCTTACTTGGCCGCACATGGGATCTCGCGCCTCAGGAGGTAGGGCCGATGATGGGAAGCATGGTGCTAGCCTGTGGCTTGGGTGGATTGCTTTTCAGCGGCTTCATATTGAACTGGCTAACGGTACGCGGAAAAGACATCCGCACCTACGGTTTGATCGCCACCATCGGTGCCGCCATTGGCATGGTCGGGATAGGGATCGCACCGACTCTGACTGTTGGGTTGGTGATGGTCGGACTATCGTCCTTCTTCCTTGGCACGTCTTATTCGGTTGGCGCGACCACGCTTGGGGAAATTACACCTGTACGGCTGATGGGCAGGGTAACCGCGATCTATTTTCTGTTTGTAAGTCTTCTAGGGCAAGCTCTGGGGCCGTTTCTTGTCGGCTTCGGTTCAGAGAATATGTTCACCGGCGCGCACGCATTGGCCAGTAGTTTTGCGCTGTTTAATGGCATCTTTGGCGTTGCAATGCTCATTTCAGTACTGTTGCTCCGCCATCGCCTGCGCCGCACCGCAGCCTCGGACGAACCAAAGGAATTGCAAGCGGCATAACCGGTACAAGGTCGAAACCTGCTCAAGACCAAATCAGAACACGTTCCACCGGGCATATTGATTGGCCAGTCAGCAACGGTATTTCCTCTCAAACGCTAGGTTTGGATGCAAGAGTTGAATGGTTGACAATAGCCGCCAAATCCCACATTCAATCGGACTATGGAGACGTCTGATGATGTATGAAGGCAAGGATTGATGAGCAACGCTTCAATGCTGACCGACGTAGAACCGCAGATGCAGCGACAGAATTTCTATGCCCGCATCGGCGAACACAGCATGACGCCGCTTTGGGAAAGCCTGCACGCGCTGGTACTCAAACAACCTGCCTCGCCTGCCATTCCGCATCTCTGGCGTTATGACGATATGGCAAAGCCGTTTTTGACAGAAGCAGGTCAGCTCATCACCGCGCGCGAAGCCGAACGGCGCGTACTGATATTGGAAAATCCCGGAATGAAGGGTGGTTCATCCATCACCCGATCGCTTTACGCCGGCCTCCAGCTGGTATTGCCGAATGATGTGGCCCCCGCGCACCGCCATACACAGAACGCGCTGCGCTTTATCGTTGAAGGCGAAAAGGCGTATACTGCGGTTAATGGTGAACGAACACTGATGCATCCGGGTGATCTTGTGCTGACGCCCGCCTGGCATTGGCACGATCATGGCAATGACAGCGATATGCCGATGGTCTGGCTCGATGCGCTGGATATCCCGATGGTTGCGTTTTTCGACGCCAGTTTTTCAGAAATGGGCAATGACAGATTCGCAGACCGTTGTCCGCCCGGCGGGAGACAGTGACCGCCGCTTTGGAAACAATCTGGCCCCGGTTGATTGGCAACCGGAAACGCAAAGCTCACCGATTTTCAATTATCCCTATGTTCGCACCTTGGAAACGCTGCAATCAATGGCGCAGAGCGATGTGCCAGACCCCTGCCACGGACATAAGCTGCGCTACGTCAATCCAGCCAGCGGCGGCCATGTAACCCCGACAATGGCGGCTTTCATGCAAATGCTGCCCGGTGGCTCCAAAACCCTTCCCTATCGATCAACCGACGGCACAGTTTTCTCTGTCGTGGAGGGGGCGGGAGAAAGCATCATCGGCGGCAAAGCGTTCCGTTGGAAGGCCCGCGACGTCTTCGTCGTACCGAGTTGGACAGAAGTAACGCACCGTGCGGAGGGGGACGCTGTGCTGTTCAGCTTCTCTGATCGCGCCGCACAGGAAAAGCTCGGCCTTTGGCGAGAACAGCGCAGTCGAACTTGAAATAGAAAGATTGAGGTAAAAGCGATGCAATATGCTGTAACCGCCCCTGCACAGGCGACTTTGCCTATCGAGGGAACTGAAGCACTTTTTCCGGTGCGTCGCATCTATTGCGTCGGGCGGAATTATGCCGAGCACGCCCGCGAGATGGGCTTCGACCCGGACCGCGAGCCTCCGTTCTTCTTCATGAAACCCGCAGACGCTATCGTCGCCGAAGGTTCAGAAATCCCTTACCCGCCGAAAACAAAGGATTTTCATTACGAAATCGAACTGGTCGCTGCGATTGGAACCGGCGGCAGCGACATCGCTCTCGATAACGCGTTGGATCATGTGTTCGGCTATGCAGTTGGAATCGATCTCACCCGGCGCGATGTGCAGATAGAAGCGCGCAAAGCAGGACGCCCGTGGGACATGGGCAAAGGCTTTGATCGCTCCGCCCCGTGCTCGGCTCTTATCCTTGCAGATCGCTTCGATCCCACATCAGGCGCGATCTGGCTTGAAGTGAATGGCGAGCGCAAACAGGACAGCGACTTGTCGAAGCTCATCTGGAGCGTCGCGGAGGTAGTGTCATATCTATCAGGCTATATGGAACTGCAGCCTGGTGATCTCATTTTTACGGGCACGCCCGAAGGCGTTGGTGCGCTTGTCGGCGGCGACACTGTTAAGGGACATATTGACGGAGTGGGTGACATCAACATCTCCGTATCGCGATGAAAATGCCTACCTTACCAATCGCAATCGTAGGCGGCGGTATAGCCGGGCTTGCGCTCGCTCTCAATCTGCACGACCGAGGCATCGATTCCCGTGTGTACGAGGCTGCACCGGAGTTGCGCGAATTGGGCGTTGGAATTACGCTCCTGCCGCATGCCGTCCGGGAGTTAAATGCTCTCGGTCTTGGAGATGTGGCAGCGAGCCTCGGCGTCGAGAATATGACCAGCGCATTCTACAATCGCTTTGGTCAGCGTATTTACGACGAGCCGCGAGGAATTGCCGCCGGCTATCCCTTCCCTGAATATGGTGTTCACCGTGGCAGGCTGCATTTGATGCTGTATCACACCGTTCTGGACCGGATCGGACCCGATACGGTTGTGTTGGGCCATCGTTGTACCGGCACGACTCAGGATGACGAAAGTGTCACGCTGATGTTCGTCGATGACAAGGACCAAAAACTGCCGGACGTGAAGGCATCGGCGGTCATTGCTTGTGACGGCGTAAATTCGGCAATTCGCGCACAATTTTATCCGGGTGAAACGGTTCGCTATACTGGCATTAATACTTGGCGCGGCACAACGCGGATGAAGCCTATCCTCGATGGGCGAACCTATTTGCGCGTGGGGTCGATCCGGACAGGCAAGATCGTTATCTATCCGATCGTCGATAATATTGATGGCAACGGCGACCAGCTCGTCAACTGGGTTGCGGAAATTGAATCCTCCCTGTCGACGCCGAATGACTGGAACCGCACGACGGACGCCACAAATGTCCTGCCTTTGTTTGCAGATTGGCATTTCGACTGGCTCGATGTGCCTGCCATGATCGGCGCAGCCAAGACAATTTTCGAATATCCAATGGTGGACAAGGATCCTGTCGACCAATGGACTTTCGGACGCATCACTTTGGCTGGCGACGCAGCTCATCCCATGTACCCGCGTGGCTCTAACGGGTCGGCCCAAGCATTGATCGACGTGCGCACTCTTGCAGATTGCCTGACGTCGAATTCCCTTCCCCAAGCGCTAATAGCCTATGAGGAACTCCGTCGCGAAACCACCGCAGCAATCGTGCGTACAAACAGGTCCAATCCGCCCGAACTCGATCAACATCCGTGTCGAAGAACTGACCGGGGACAAACCCTTTGACGACCTCTCAAAATTCATCAGTCAGGAACAGCTTCGCAATATGTCGGAAGACTATAAGCGGGTAGCAGGTTTCGGCCTTGCCGATGTCGCGCGATAACACCGGTTCTGCACCGATATTTGCAGTCTACATATGCATTTCGCGCCGGGTTACCACAGCAAATTTGTTTTGTGAGATGCCTGCCGATCAAATGGAATCGGAGATATTTTTGCGGGTTTGGCCGAACATATTATACTCGCCAAAATAGGCCCCTGCGTGTGGGGCTTGCAGTATCCACACCAATCTGCCTATGTGGCGACGTGAAAAATTCAACCAAAACATCGCACCAAATCCATCCCGAGGATGGAGTTCGAAGCGCTCTATAAGCGTCCTGGCTTTCTTCTGCGGCGTGCCCACCAGATATCGGTGTCGCTTTTTATGGAAGAGGCCGGCAAGCATTTGGCTACAACTACAACGCAATATGGTATCCTGGTCATCCTGCAGGCCTGGGAGGGTCTGGATCAGATCGGATTATCCAAAAAGGTTGGGCTTGACCGGTCAACCACCGGACTTGTCGTCAAAAAACTCGAAAAAGAGGGATTGATCGTCCGCGTTGAAGACGCAAAGGATCATCGCCGTAAGATCATAGTGCTGACGGCACGAGGTGAGCGAAAACTGGAAAGCTTGCGTGCCCCAGCTGCTCGGGCGCAAGAAATCGCGCTCTCGCCATTCGAACCCGACGAGGCAAAGCAATTTCTGGTACTACTGGAAAAATTCGTTAACCGCTTCAACGGTATAACGCGCGCTCCTATCACTGATATTTAGCCAGTGCGGCACAGCAGTATATGCTTCAGGCGTTGACTGACATGCGGAATTTTTCCAAATTTGTGCTTGCGTAGCTCAATCGCGCTCCTATTACTTGTATGATGTCTGATTTGTTTGGCTGTCGCAGTACCCGCGATGCCCGATGCAGAACACGAAGGACGCAGAAAAGTGATGATCGACCGAAAGCAGCTTGAGTATCAGATTACTTGGATCAGTGGTCAAGCGAGGCAGTTGCCTTGACCGTCAGTGTCATGAGCGGCGGCGACGCAATCGTCGCTGGCCTGAAACGTTGGGATGTCGACACGGTTTTCGGCTTGCCGGGCATTCAGTTGGATGCCTTGTTCGATGGGCTTCAGCGTGATGGCAGTTTGCGTGTGGTGCACAGCCGTCATGAACAGGGTGCCGCCTATATGGCATTCGGATATGCACAAGTTACTGGCAAACCCGGTGTCTGCGCTGTCGTCCCCGGTCCAGGACTGTTAAATGCCTCAGCCGCATTGGCCACGGCCTTTGCCTGCAATGCCAGAGTGCTTTGTCTCACCAGCACTGTTCCAAGCCGGTTCATCGGCCAGCGTCAGGGTCTGCTGCATGACATTGAGGATCAATCTGGTCTACTGCGCGGTCTCACAAAATGGTATGGCCGTGCCAAGGATGTCAGCGAAATTCCGCGTTTGCTCGACGAAGCATTCATCCAGCTTCTTTCGGGCCGTCCGCGCCCTGTCGCGCTGGAAATTCCGCCCGACATTCTTGCTCAAGTCGGCTTGCCTTCTTATCCAGCGAACCGGCCATTGCCCGCCAAACCGGCAGTACCCAACGCCCTGATTGAGCGCGCGGCAACATTGATTGCCGATGCGAAACGGCCGGTAATCGTTGTGGGAAGCGGAGCTCTCGAAGCGGGGCCGGAAGTGCGCCAACTCGCCGCGCGTATCGGGGCACCAATTGTCAGTCGGGCGATGGGCCGCGGCGTAGTTCGCAGCGACGACCCGTTGGCCTTGCCTGGTGCGGCGCTGTTGCCGCACTGGCCAACGGTCGATCTGGTGATCGGCATTGGAACCAGGCTGCAACTGTTGCGCGAATGGGGGCATGACGAAGGCCTGAAAGTCATCCGGATTGACGTCGACCACGCCGAGATGCACCGGGTAGTTACACCCGACGTCGCGATCACCGCCGATGCGAAAGACGGAGCAATATTACTCAACGAGACTCTTTCCGGTTCGGACTACGAACGACAGTCACCGGGTTTGGACATCGCAGCGATCCGGACCGAATTCGACACAGCGTTCTCGAGTGAATTCAAGGGTCAGATTGCCTATCTGGATGTCATCCGCGGATCGATGGCTGACGACGACATTTTCGTCGATGAAATGACCCAAATGGGATATGCTGCGCGCTTCGCTTTGCCAGTCCTGTACGCCCCGCAGTTTTGTCACATCGAGTTATCAGGGGACGCTGGGCTATGGCTTTGCGACTGCACTTGGCGCGCAAGTTGGCGCAGCGCCGCGACGTGTGATTTCGGTCAATGGCGACGGCGGATTTCTGTTCACAATGCCTGAACTCGCAACGGCCGTGCAGCACAATATCCCGTTGATCGCCATCGTCTTCAATGATGGTCATTTCGGCAATGTCCGGCGCATACAGAAGGCGATGTATGGCGGGCGTGTTATTGCCTCCGACCTTTGCAATCCCGATTTCGTGATGCTGGCCCAAGCTTTTGGCGCAACCGGCATGCGCGCCACAAGCCCCCGAGGAATTGCGTGATGCACTTTCTGCCGCGCGGCAGATCGATGGGCCGGTGCTGATCGAGGTGCCGGTCGATGGCGACGCCATACCTTCAGCGGGTAAATATCTTTACGGGCGCAAAGTTCGATAAAAAGGATGAATAATATGCAGGGTGGATCCGTAGATGCGCTGAATATCGAGGAATTGAGACAGGCAGCGCAGACGACGCCTTGCAGCGGGCGTCTATGCCTTTCTCGAGCGCGGCGTCGAAGATGATGTCTCCGTGATGGCAAACAAGGCGGCTATGCGCGACATCACGCTCCAGCCGCGGATATTGCGCGGCGTCGCGAACATCGACATGTCGACAGACATTCTCGGGCAGCGCGTAAGCGCCCCGATGGCGATTGCCCCCACCGGCGGCAATGCGATGCTTTGGTATCGGGGCGACGAGGCGCTCGCCCGGGCCGCAGCGGCGGCCGGCATACCCTTTACGATTTCGACGGCCAGCAGCATTGACGTAGAGGATATTGCCCGCGCAGGTGGAAGGCTGTGGTTTCAGCTGTATCTTTGGGAGGATCGCACGCTCTCGCACGCCGCCATTGACCGGGCATGGGCAGCGGGTTGCGATACGCTTTTCATCACCGCGGACATGGCCGTTCCCCCAAATCGCGAGTTCATGCGGCGTATGGGATTCGGACTGCCCTTCAAGGTCGGGCGCCGGAGTTTCGTGGACATCGCCCTCCATCCCAAATGGACATTGGGAGTCATGGGGCGGTATTTGCTGAACGGCGGGCTTCCGCGTCAGGCGAATTTGCCACCCGAATTAAAAGGCACTTTGACCCGCGACCCCAAGCGTCGCGCGAGTTTCGTCAACGACACGCTGGATTGGGAGGAAGTCAAAGGCTTGCGTGATCGTTGGAAGGGCAAGCTGATCATCAAGGGCATAATGCGCGGTGAGGACGCCGAGCAGGCACTGGCCATCGGTGCAGACGGGGTCGTGGTCTCAAACCATGGCGGTCGTAGCCTTGATTGCTCGGCACCCACCATCAAGGTTTTGCCGGAGGTGGTGTCGGCGATCGGCGGTCGTGGGACTGTGTTTTTCGACAGCGGTATTCGTCGCGGAACCGATATTGTTAAGGCGCTCGCGTTGGGAGCGGACGCTGTGCTGCTTGGTCGAGCGCCGCTGTACGGCTTGGCCGCAGGCGGGCAGCCTGGGGTCGAGCTAGCACTTGAGATTTTAAAGACAGAGATTCGCCGGACGATGGGTCTCACCGGCAGCCGGACAATTGCCGAACTTTCTGCTGAACTTTTGACGCGCGCCGACTAAGTCTTGCATTATCATCAGACATCTGTCTAATGTGGCGTGGAACAAGAAAGAGGCTTGAATATCATGAGCAGCAGCGCCCTCGCCGAGCATCCAGAAAACACACCAACATCGGTTTCGGTTGCTGAAACATTTCTGGCGTTGTTGAAGCAGAAAGATATCGACTATTTCTTCATCAACGCGGGAACGGATTCGGCACCGGTAGCGGAAGCCTATGCACGCCAGCATCTTTCGCACCTCGACTTTCCAACGCCAATTATTGGTACCCACGAAAATTTGGTCGTTGGTATGGCTCATGGCCACACCATGATTACAGGCAAGCCGCAGGCTGTTATGGTGCATGTCAGCGTCGGCGCGGCGAATGCCGTTTGCGCGGTAATGAATGCCAAGCGCGACGAAATTCCGATGCTGTTCATGGCTGGACGGACGCCGCTTTATGAAAAAGGTCCGCTTGGCGCTCGATCAGGCGCAATCCATTGGGCGCAGGAGATGTACGACCAAGCAGGCATGCTGCGCGAAGTTGTGAAGTGGGACTATGAACTGCGAAGCGGGCTGAATGTCGAAGATGTTCTGGATCGCGCGTTGTCGATTACCAGCGCTGCCCCGGCGGGTCCGATTTATTTGACTTTGCCGCGTGAGGTGCTCGCCGAAGTAACCGCTCCAGCAACAGTCGAAGGCACGCCCGTTACCGTACCCCTGCCTCCCGCACCGGACCCTGCAGGCATAGCGGCATTGGCCGACATGATCGCGAAGGCGCACTGTCCAGTACTGGTGACCTCCGGCAGTGGCCGTGATCCATCGACTGTGAAGCCACTTGGCGACCTGTGCGAACGTTATGGCATCGGCATTGTCGAGGCCAAGTCGCGCTACGTTTGCGCCCGGGCCGACCATCCTTATCATCTTGGCCAAAATGTTCATCCGGTCCTTGGCGAAGCGGACTTGCTGATCATTTTGGAAAGCGAAGTGCCTTGGCTGCCCGAAACGCGCGAGCCCGATCCTTCGACGCGCATCGTCCATATCGGGGTCGATCCGCTGTTTCAGGATTATCCTATCCGGAGTTTTCGAAGCGATCTTTCGATCACCGCCTCTGCGGCAACGGCGTTGCCTGCGCTTGATGCAGCCCTCGCAAAGGCGATGCCCGACCCTGCCGCAAGCGATGCACGAAAGGCGACGCTTGCCCGGCTAGCCGAGGCGCGGCAAGCACGGCGCACCAAGCGGCTTGCAGCGGTTATTGCCGCACCGAGAATGAACAAGGACTGGCTCAATCTATGCCTTAACGAGGTGCTCGATGAGCAGAGTGATATTGGTCAACGAATATTGGGTTGACCGCGAAATATGCGACTTCAATCGCCCAGCCTCCTTCTTCATGCATTCCCCCGCCGCCGGACTTGGCTGGGGCTTGCCAGCGGCGATCGGAGCCGCGCTTGCGGCACCTGACAAGACGATTATCGCGACGCTGGGCGATGGCTCTTACATGTTTTGCAATCCCGCCGCGTGCCACCACGCATCGGCGATGCACAAGGCACCGTTGCTGACCATATTGTGCAACAACGCGCGCTGGGATGCGGTACATCGTTCGACCACCTCGATTTTCCCCGATGGGTATGCCGCGCATATGAACGGCCCCTCCCCACTCAGCGACCTTGACCCAATTCCGGATTTCGAAAACTATGTCGAGGCATCTGGAGGCGTCGGCATCCGCGTGACCGACCCGAATGAATTGTCAGCTGCAATCCGGCGCGGGCTTGAGATTGTACGTAACGAACGTCGCCAAGTCTTGCTCAACGTGATTTGCGAGTGAAATGCGGTTTGGTGCGCGCACCCGTCTTCATTTGAGCAATTGGTTTTAGGACGGAGCGCTCGCCTAAGATGTTTCGCTTTCGCATCGGCGACATAGAAGTCAGTCAGGTCATTGATTTTATTCAACCTGGCACCGATCTCCAGCGCCTTCTGCCCGGTCTCCAATCAGAAGATCTGGAGCGCAACATCGCATGGATGGCACCGCATTTCATCGACGCGGCGACCCGCCGGTTTTCGATTACCATCCAAAGCTGGCTGATCAAAACGCGCCATCACCTTATCCTGGTTGACAGCTGTGGCGGCAATCACAAATCGCGCGCGCATTTTCCTCCTTTCCACATGCGGGAAACCGGCTATCTGGCCAACCTCAAGGCCGCCGGCGCAGCGCCCGAAGACATCGATTTCGTGTTCTGCACCCACCTTCATATCGACCATGTCGGCTGGAATACGCGTTTGGATAGACGGGCGCTGGGTGCCGACATTTCCAAATGCCCGCTATCTGTTTTCCAAGGCCGACTATGATCATATCATGCCCGGACCCGATGTGCAGCGCGACACCGAGGGTGAGGAAGCGATCTACTTCGACAGCGTACTGCCCGTGGTCGAGGCCGGGCTTGCAACTCTGATCGGGCCGACGCACTCTCTCGATGACAATCTGTCGATCGAAGCGCGCCCCGGACACAGCCCCGGGCACAGCATATTGCGCGCCTGCTCGCACGATCATAGCGGCCTGTTCTCCGGTGACGCCTTGCATCATCCATTGCAGATCGCGATGCCCCAACTCAACAGCTTTGCCTGTCTTGATGGAGCGTTGGCGCGCATCAGCCGCAGACAGATCCTGGACGAATGCGCAGCCGAAGACCGCTTGCTGATCCCGGCCCACTTTGCCGCACCGCATATCGGCAAAATCCGCGCCAAAAATGGCGGCTTCATGTTTGACTGGATGTGATACGCGCTATCTCTATGGTCTCATGCGAAGGATGGGCTTAACTACCTCACCGCTTTTGCAATCCCGCACTGCCTGGTTGATCTGTTCAAAATCATAATATCGCACCAACCTGTCGAAAGGGAAAAGCCCCGCCCGATATAATTCAATCAATCGCGGAATCATGGTCAATGCCGAACCGCCGCCCTCGATAATCCCGATGATCCGCCGACATCCGCCAAGAATCGAAAAATGTCCAAAAGACAGCGCCAACGTGCGGTCAAGGCACGCCACCAATCCCAAAGTCCCTCGCTGCCGCAAGGCATCAAATGCATTCTCGATTACGCCGACAACGCCTGTGGTATCTAGAGCATAATCCACGCCGTCACCCATCGTCGACCCGATCCAGGCTGCCGCATCGCTTGTTTCTATTATGTTGACCACATGGGTCGCGCCCAGTTCGAGCGCAAGATCAAGGCGTTTCTGATTGCGGTCGACAGCAATAATGGTCGCGGCTCCAGCAACCTTTGCAGCCATGACTGCACTGAGCCCGACCGCGCCCGCTCCGAACACGGCAAAGCTTGAACCTGCGCTAACGTCTAGTTCGTTCCAAACGGCACCTGCGCCGGTCGTAACGCCGCAGCCCAGCGGCCCCAGCAATTCAAGCGGTACATCGCTGGGAACGACTACGACATTGCGTTCATTCGCCACAGCATAGGTCGCAAACGAGGATTGCCCAAAAAATCGGTCGCCGAGCGCATTTCCATCAGGGCGACGCAAGGCATGACTTCCATCGGGACGCGCATTCGCAAAGCACAGGCTGCCGAGTTTGGCACAGCTTGCAGGCCAGCCCGAGCGACATTCAGGGCAGTCGCCGCAACTCAGGTAAGTCAGGACAACGCTATCGCCCGGGCGGACCGACGTCACGCTTTCGCCTATGGCCTCGATTACCCCGGAACCTTCATGCCCCAGAACCACCGGCAATGGTGGTACCTGCCCGCGAACATTGAGGTCGGTGTGGCAGATCCCCGTCGCCACAATTCGCACCAGTACTTCGTCGGCGCATAGCGGCCCTACCTTGACATCTTCCAGGCTGAAGTCCCCGCCCTGCTCATACAGCACAGCGGCAATGGCCCCAACCGTTCCAGTCACGCCAGAGCAGGCTCGGCAGTATACCCTGCCGGATGGAAGCTGGCGTTTTCCTCGCGGAACGTGAACATATAATCGGGCCAGATCATGGTCAGCCGACCGCTGCGCTCGTCAACATACCAACTGCTGCAGCCGCCGGTCAGCCAGACGGTCCCATCCGCCATTTCGGTTATCCGTTCCATATAAGCCTCCTCGGCATCTTTGCGGGCTTCCAGCACAGTGCCGCCGTGCGCGTCCCGCCAGTCGAGCGCTCCGAGAATATAATCGAGTTGTGCTTCGATAATGTAGAGTGCTGAATTGTGGCCTGATCCCGTGTTCGGCCCGTTGACAACGAACAGGTTAGGGAAATCGTGCACAGCGATGGAATTATAAGCCTGCATGCCATTGTCCCATTGCTCGTCAAGGCTGATGCCTGATCGGCCGAAAACGCGGCGTGCAAATGGCGGGCGGGTAGCCTCAAAGCCGGTGGCAAAGATCAGAACGTCCAGATCATAGTCTTGTCCGCTGGCGCCAATTGGCCGCCCGTTCTCCACTTTGGCGAGTGCAGAGGTTTCTACCGTAACATTGGGAGAGGTCACGGCGGGGTACCAGGTGTTGGAAATGAGCGTCCGCTTGCAGCCCAGTTGAAATTCAGGCGTAAGCTTGGCGCGCATGACATCATCCGGCACCTGCCGCGCCAAATGTCCCAATGCCAGCGTCCTCGCATCGTTGATAAAGCGCGGAATGAGCCGACGGGCCGCAAAATTATATTCGCGAATCCAGAAGTTTTCAGACCGCACTTCACGCATGGTCGAGGGATCGCGTTGAAACATGCCGCGTTCCGCTTCGCTAAACGCACGGTCCGGGCGCGGCACAACATAAGGCGCATGGCGCTGGAAGACGACCACTTCACTGGCAATCTTCTGCATTTCTGGCACTATCTGGATCGCCGAAGCGCCGGAGCCAACAACTCCGATCCGCCTACCTTCCAGTTCAGCCGAATGGTCCCAGTTGGCCGAATGGAACATTTGGCCCTTGAAGCTGGACAGCCCCTCGATATCGGGTTGGAAGCTATCGGTCAGATGACCGGTCGCGGTAATCAGGATCGGGGCTTCGTAGGTACCGTTGGAGGTTTCTACCACCCACAGCTCGCGCTTATCATCCCAGCGCGAGGCGAGCATATCGGTATTGAGGCGTAGGTGCGGAGTCAGGCCCTCATCCCGAACACATTTCTGCATATAGGCATGGATTTCCGGCCCCGGCGAATAAACTCTGCTCCAGTCGGGATTCAATATCCAGGACAGCGAATATTGGTGCGACGGCACATCGCAGGCGACCCCGGGGAAATGATTGTCGCGCCAAGTGCCGCCCACATCACTGGCGCGTTCAAGGATTAGGAAATCTCCCCGGCCATGGCGGCGCAGCTGGCTGCCAAGCCCGATGCCAGCGAACCCAGATCCGATAATGAGGATTTCTACGCTCCGTGCATCGTCAGATGGTGCGGCGGTTGTCTGGGTATCTGACATGACAGTTCCAATCAGATCAAGGCTGTTGTGCAGGGATGACCGTCCCGGGGGGATAAGCGGTCGGGTTTCGCGTGAAGGCGTCGATCAGGTGAACAAGTTCGGCCGGCCGCTCCAGCATTATTCCATGGCCAGATGGGACTTCGGTATAGCGTGCATTCCTGATCCCGCCGAACAGCAGCTTTGAATGCCGCGGCGGCACCATGATATCATGCTCACAGGCAACTATTAATGTTTGCGCCGTAATTGCGGACAGAATATCGGAAATATCGACCCGGGCATTGAGATCCATCTGTCGTTCGACGAACGGAGAAATCTCTATCATGGCGGCAATCGCGGCCATATCGTCGACCGACCGCATCGCCATGAAGGCAGGGCTGAACACCTGGAACGCCATATTCTCCCTGAGCGCCGCAGACCCCTCCTTCACCAGCGTTTGCCAAATCCTGTTGCGAAAGGCCTGATGGACATCAGTCTTAACCCAACCGGCAACAAGCACGAGATTTGCCGCCTGTGCTCCCAATCGTGCTGCAGTGGCGGCTGCAACGACAGCTCCCAGCGAATAGCCGACAAGCGTTACCGCACCACCCGCTTGCTCCGCACCGATCACCGCAGCGACCTGATCGACAAGCCCATTGATCGTTAGCTCATCGCCCGGGTCGCCAAGGTCCATCGCCATCACCCGCTGGCGCATCCCCAGCGCCGGGAACAGATAACCAAAATGCCGGTCGACGCTCCCGGTGGTTCCGTGAACCAGGATCACCGGCGGACGCCCATCGCCTGTACCCGTCACATAATACCGAACATCCACGCCGTTCACGGTTACCAAACGCTCTTCACGATCCTTCACGTCTTCACGCCTTTCTCAGGTGGAAAGCGCCGTCGACATAGATCGGGTGACCAGAGGTGTAGGGAAGTGCTCCCGAAGCCAGTTCCGATACCACCTTGCCGACATCTTCCGCTTCACCCAACCGACCGAGCGGGATGCGCCGTTCCTTAATATATCGGTCAACCTTATCCAGTGAGGACTTGTCCATCATTCCGGCGTTCATAAAACCGGGCCGGACTTCATGAACGTGGATTTCTGGCGCCAGCCGTTGCGCAAACAGCCGCGCCACCATGGAAAGACCTGCTTTCGAAACGCAATAAGGAACCCGCTCGACTGAAACATGGTCCGCCGCAATCGAGGTGATGAAGGTAATCGAGCGATAGCCAGTAGCCGTCTCTGACAGCATCTTTCTCGCAACGCGCTAAGTCAGGAAAAAGCTTCCGCGCAGGTTGACCTCCAGATTGCGGTCAAACTGCTCATAGGGCAGATCAAGAATATCGATCAGCGGTCGGCTGGGAATTCCAGCATTGTTGACCAGCGCCGCGACCGGACCGAGCTGTGAGTAAACCAGATCCAGTGCACCCTCATGGGCCTCGACGTCGGAAATATCGGCGGTCACAAAACAGGTAGAGGCCCCCAGCGCGGCGAGTTCGTCAAGCGTTGCCTCAGCCCGCTCGTCACGGACGAGATCAAGCAAGGCAATATCATAGCCCTTGCCAACAAGGGCGTGAGCGATTGCCCTTCCCAGCCCTTGCCTGCCGCCTGTAACCAGCGCCACGGGTCGCGCCATAGCCTCTCCCCTCATTGTCGGCTTTCCAACGCAGGCAAGCCTAGATTGCAAGCCAGCAGATCCGATAGAATTAGCCATATGCTACGCCTACCGGCAGACATCTGTCAATTTGAATTCCGAGCGGCCCTGCTGAACTTGGGCGGAGCACCTATGAGCGCCCAATTGCAATGCCGTTCGACGTCCTCCGCTGCTTACCATCAGGTATTGACAGACTCGTCAGTACCCTTACGATTTGCGAAGTCGCCCTCTTTCGTGCATGAACGGAAGCGAATTCGAAATCTATTCGATCAAACAAACATCAAAAAGGAACAGACAATATGGTCAAAGAGGTCGCCATCATTACCGGCGGGGCCAGCGGGATTGGCCTGGCATCTGCGCAGCAACTGCTCGACGCTGGATTCTTTGTCCATATCCTTGACCGCCGGGCCGACGAGCTCGCCGCCGCGCTCGAAACTCTGCGCGCGCAAAGCTCCGATGTGCTTGGAACTGTTCTTGATGTGACAGATGAAGCCGCCATGGAAGCTGCTTTCGACGCGACGCCCACGGTCGACGTGGTGGTAGCATCGGCCGGGATCGCTTCGCCCTGTGCAATCGAGGAACTTAGCCTGTCCGAGTTCCGCCGCGTAATCGACGTCAATCTGATCGGCGTCTTCCTGGCTGTCCGCGAAGGGATCAAACGGATGACTACAGGCGGCCGGATCATCGCGCTTTCGTCACGGGCCGTTTTGGGAAATTCCAACGTGGCCCACTATGCCGCGTCGAAAGCCGGGGTCGTCGGCTTGATACGTGCGGCGGCCTTCGAAACACGTGCGCGTGGTTTGTGCATCAATGCCGTCGCGCCCGGGTTTGTCGACACCGACATGACAAGGGGCCTCCCTGATGCACACCGTGCTGCGGCGATAGCGAAAGAGCCACGCGGGCGGCCTGCACACCCGGAAGAAATAGCCAGCGTAATCGCATTTCTCGCGTCACCGGGCGCCAGTTTCATGACCGGGCAGACGCTTTTCGTCGATGGCGGCAAATCCTTAGGTGGCCTAGCCACCGCGGTTTAAGATCAAGTTTGGGAGATAAGCTGCAATTCTGCAGACCTCCGCATTCTATTGCCAAAGCCTCCACACGAAACTGCCACTGCGAATGCGACGGTGGTCGCCTTTTGCGGGAAGGCGGTTGTGGGCCGGCGGGCTATCAGCCTTCAGCGATATATTTGTTGATCATGAAACCTGCCAATGCCTCGGGTCCGCCATCCGATCCGTGCCCACTATCCTTGACTCCGCCAAACGGGCTCTCCGGGCCTGTCAGCACAGGGAAATTTATACCGATCATGCCGGCTTCTATGCAGTCGCCAACGGTCCGCATGGTCTTGGCCGAACGGGTGAAGGCGTAGGCGGCGAGGCCATATGGCAGGCGGTTCGCCTTGGTGATAACATCGTCCATTGATTTGAATGACTGCGTGACTACCACTGGGCCAAATGGTTCTTCCGACATGATCCGAGCCGAATCCGGAACATGTGTCAGCACCGTTGGGCGCAAAAAATAGCCAAGACCATTGCTGGGTGTGCCGCCACAGGCCAATGTGCCGCCATTGGCTATCGCGTCCGAAATCAGAGAATCCAGCGCGGGCACACGGCGTTCATTGGCCAATGGCCCCATCTGGATACCTTCTTCCATGCCATTGCCGACGCGCAGTTGAGCAGTTGCAGCAGTAAAGGCGCTCGCGAATTGGTCATGAATCAATTCCTGCACATAGAACCGCGTGGGCGCGATGCATATCTGACCCGCATTGCGAAATTTGGCAGCGACCATCATGCTGACCGCTGCATCAATATCGCAATCCTCGAAAATCAGAACCGGTGCGTGTCCGCCTAATTCCATCGTTGTGGGCTTCATGGTGTCGGCGGCGATGCGGCTCAGCCGTTTACCTATAGCGGTCGAGCCGGTGAAGGTAATCTTGCGAATAACTGGCGAAGCAATCAGATAGGAAGATATCTCAGCGGCATCGCCGAATACGACATTGAGCACACCCTTGGGCAGCCCCGCATCATCAAGCGCCTTTGCCAAGGCCAACGAACTCCAGGGAGTTTCCTCGGCCGGTTTGATTACCACCGAGCAACCGGCGGCCAATGCCGCGCCAATCTTGCGCGAAGGAATGACGGCGGGGAAGTTCCAAGGCGTAAAGGCAGCAACCGGCCCGATCGGCTCGGGGATAACAAGATGCCGAACCCCAAACTGCTTGCTCGGGATAACGCGGCCATAAGCGCGGCGACCTTCCTCGGCGAACCAATCAAAAATCTCGGCGCAGCCGACCATTTCGTTCATTGACTGATCAAGCGGCTTGCCTTGTTCAAGGGTTTGAAGCCGACCATATTCTGCGGCGCGCTCACGCAGCAAATCACCTGCTCGTCGCAAAACAGCCGAGCGTTCAATCGCCGACATTTTCTTCCATACCTGGAATGCCCGATCCGCAGCGTGGAGCGCCTCGTCGAGGTCCGCCCGGGTAGCAACTGGAAGATCGCCAATCACTTCAGCAGTTGCCGGGTTACGGACGGGCAATGTGTCGCGGCCTCCCCCGTCGATCCAGCGGCCGGCAATGAACAGTTGTGGCTTGGGGTAATGCTCGGCTGACATCAGCAAATCCTTATCACCAATGAAGTAGGGTAATTGGTGCCAGCATTCCTATTTTGGCACTGCCCATTGAACGTGGAATCGTATGGGCGATCCCACTAAATCTTCACTGACGCACTTTGAAACGGATCGGCAAGCTGGTGAGGCCGGATATGAACAGGCTTTCGGTCCGCTTTACTGGGCCCGCAAGTTCGATATCATCGATGCGCGCGAGCAGATGTTTGTAGAACAGACGCACTTCCAGCCGCGCAAGATGCTGTCCCAGACACGCATGTGGCCCGGAACCCAGCGCGAGATGGCGGTTATTTTGTCGATCAATGCAAAAACTGTCGGGTGCATCAAAGGCGGCTTCGTCGCGGCACCCTGACGGAAAGGCAAGATAGATCGAATCGCCCTTGCGGATCTCCTGGCCTGCCAATTCGCAGTCTTCTGAAGCGGTCCGGAAAAAATGTTTCACCGGCGCTGCCCAGCGGATCATCTCATCGGGCAACGATTCAAGCATCGCAGGATTTTCACGCAATTTGCGCATTTCATCCGGAAATTCGAGCAGGGCAAGCAAACCACCCGCAATAGACGAACTGGTGGTGTCATGACCGGCGGTGGCCAGGGTGAGAAAATAGGAATAGGTCTCAAAATCGTTCAGCGCTTTGCCATTGATGGTTGCATTGGCGATTTTCGAGGCGATGTCACCTTGCGGATTGGCGCGGCGATCTTCAACGATGGGCCGGAAATAGTCGAAAAATGCTTCGACCGTCTCTGCTTTGCTCTTACGCTCTTCTCCATCTTCAGCCGGTAAATCGTCGAATATTTGCATTGTCAGATGCAGCAGTTTCGCCTCGTCTTCCTTCGGCACGCCAAGCAAGGTCATGACCACGCGCAGCGGATACCAGGATGCAATTTCACTGACAAAGTCGCATTCCGGGGCCTTGGCCACCAAGCGATCAATGAACTCTACCGCGACCTCGTCGACTTGCTCGGCCAGCTTGTTGACCGACGGGAGAAGAAAATCCCTGCTGGTAATGGCCGCGGTTTTGCCGGTGCTCATCGCCATCCATATTGTTCATCGAACGGATCAGATTGCTCTCACCATTTTCGCGCAATTCGGCCATTGCCTGTTCCGCGGCGGACGGAGCGAGTATCGCGCGCGGGGCGTTTAGGAAGCGCAACGGCTGCCGTTCGACTTCGGTGATGTCGGCATAACGGGAAACAAGCCAAAATGGCTTGAACCCCTCAGGCTCGGTCCAGCGAACAGGCTCTTTCTGGCGAAGGTGACGGAACAGCGAATAGTATCTGTCCGGATCGGAATAGAGAGCGGGGTCGGCTATCGCGTGATCTATATTGAGTATGTCGCTATTCATGGCAGCCTATTCCTTCAGTGCATCACGGTTCCGCCATCAACGACGATGGTTTGTCCGGTGATGAATCCGCTGTTGTCGGCGGCCAGAAACGCAACTGCACCAACAATATCCGATGGCATCTGATCTCTGGATATCGCGCGGCCAGTTCGGGCGCGTTCGGCCTGTCCCGCAAAGTTTTCTGACTGATTGGAGATAACGCCGTCACTCAACGTGAAGCCAGGTGCAATCGCATTTACGGTAATACCGAAGGCACCGAGCTCGCGTGCCATAGACCGCGTCATCGCGGTCAGCGCTCCCTTGCTGGTGACATAATGCAGCATTGTCGGCGGCGCGGAAAATACGGTCGCGGACGTTATATTGATCACACGGCCAGCGACCGATTGCTTCAGCATCGGCAACAGCGCGCGGGTCATCAGGAACGGGCCCGTCACGTTGACATCAAGCACCCTGCGCCATTCCTGAACATCCAGTTGATCGAAGGGGCCTCGTGTAAGAGTGGTGAAGAGCCCGGCATTGTTCACCAATATGTCGACTGGGGCAGCAGTGGCGGCCACGTGCTGCGCGAACGCCACTATTGCCGCCTCATCGCCGATATCTACTCGGTGGGCGGTCGCGCTGCCGCCAAATTCAGCTATTTCGGCCACCGCGCCGGAGCCATCGGAAATGTCTGCGATAAACAATGTGGCTCCCTGACGGGCAAGGTCTGCGGCAATTTCCCGCCCAATTCCTGCCGCACCACCGGTAACGATTGCTACCTTTCCGCTCAGTCCAGTCAACGTCCAACCCTCCCACTATTTCCAAGATATAATCAGACGTCTACATGTTTGGTCTTTCGAAATCAAATGGGATAGATCATCGAATTGGGAATCAGTTCACTGTCGAAAACACAGAGTTTTTCGTGAAATCTCAATCCGCCTGCGGTTTGAAGGATGTGGTCGACATATTTCCCGGCATTGTAAACTTCGCTAAGGGCATCGCGTTTGGTGCGCACAACTAGGTAGTTCGCTTCAACCTTGATCAGATCGCCTTCATTGCCCCTGATTGCCGGCAGCCCGATGATGTGCCGCTGGTAATAAGGGGCATGAAACAGCGTGCTGGTCACACCGTACACACGGTCGCGCAAGCCCGCGACGCCTTTAAGGGACATGATCGCCAACGGATAGCCGGCGGCGTAGTTTTCGCGGGCGACGATCCTGTAAATGCAGTCTTCGGTAAAAAAATCTGGCCAGTCGTCAAACCGCCCATCGTCAAGACAGGCGGCGTATTCGGCATAGAGCGCTATTATCTCTCCGAGCAAAGCAGGTCCCATGATTAAATTTCCATGATCTTTCGCCAGTAGCCATACATGCCGCGGATCAATGTCTCGGTGACCATGTGATCGGTATTTTCAACGGCGGTGCCTCCCAACTCGCACAGCGTGGAGAATTCCTGGTCTTGGTTGAAGCCGCCTTGGCTGAATTCGATGACTTCGCCATCATCCGCCGAAACAAGTCCGCCGGGGCCGAACAAGTTGGCTTGATGCATGCGCCGGTCGGCCATTTCCGGACTGTCGTCCTCAAAGCCGAAATGCGTCCAGATAAAGTCGAAATTATCAGGGCCTACAGGGATGATCTGCCGGGTTGAGAGCGAGTTGATTTGTTGCTGGAATATAATGCTGGGGAAAATGGTCGTCATAACCACGGTCGGGCCGCGCCACCAGGGTTCGGGTACAATATCTAGAAGCGTCTTGTCGTGCAGCTTCATGTCCTTTCGGAAACTCGTGACGCCCTTCGTGACCTCCATGTCGGTGGTTTCACTGCGCTGCGATATCATGGAACCGTGGCGCCCATGCGCGTCCATGACCAACGATGACTTGTTGTCTGCCCGCCACAGGCCAAAAGTGACGAACCAAGTATGCAGCAAGCCGGGGTGATACGGATCCTTGATATTCTCCATCATCAGCTTCCAATTGCCCGGAATCCGCTGCCTCGAATATCCCTGGATAACCAGTTTCCGGCCATCAAAGGTTCGATCAAAATAGGGCAGCACCGTGGGGCCAATATAATCTTCAAGCGCTTCAACATCGTCATCGAACGACGCGAAGACGACCCCGCCCCGAGTCGCCACCTTGAGCCGGCGCAGGCCATTGTCTTCCAATTGGAAGTCCTCGGGCATGCCGCCCTGACCCTTCACTCCGCGCTGGAAAGGAACGCCAAGCAACTTGCCGTCATAATTGTAGTTCCACTGGTGATATGGGCAGACCAGCGTCTTCACTTTACCGAATTTTTCCTGACAGAACCGCATAGCCCGATGAGCGCAGCGGTTCTCGAGCACGTTAATTTCACCCTTGCGGTTGCGGATCATGATAACCGATCGTTCGCCAATCGACGTTCGCTTGAAATTTCCCGTTTCTGGAACCTCGGCTTCCAAGCCGACATAACTCCAGTGCCGACCATAGAATATCCTTTCCAGTTCGCGCTGGTAGATTTCAGGATCGGTGTAGGCCCGTGATGGAATCCGGCTTGACCCTGAATTCGGCCAAATATCAGCCAACGACGACGGATCAGCGTTCGGCGATTGAACTAAGCTCATCATGCATCCTTCCGTTCATTGCCTGGTGGGTGTCCCGACCCCCGTCATTTGGACCGATGTCCAGGGGTCTCCCAGCTATTTTGGCATCTCCCGCGTATGATGGCGCGGAGAGCACCATCAAATATATACAGACGTCTTACAAGATGTTCCAGCGTTATTCCATTCCGAGAGGAATGCTCGGAAAATGTCGTGCGAATCCGCGGCTCGGGTCCGCAGCGAAGTCGCAGGATGCGCTGGAGTTGAGTGGCAAATACCAGGCTTTGAACTCGGGTCACACAGGTCATTCTGGAGGTTATACGTCGAGCCCGTGCGCCATTGGCATTGGAAGTACTGTCTTTAGCTGGCTAGTATGCCGTCCAAATAGAATACAATCAGTGTCCTGATGCACATGCTTTGCGTGCGGCGTCAAAACTGATTAGGCGCTTAATACCTTGCTGATAAGCCGAATTCTAAAGCAGTGTGACTGCCATAAGCAACTCAGCTGCCAGATATACACAGACATCTGCTTTTATCTTGACAAAGATGATCCGCCTGTCAGGATGCTACGACTAGTGACAGATTGACCGGTCGTGCCCGTAAGCCGCCCAAAGAGTTGACTGCTTATAGGAGGAGGATTGAAATGAGATACAATCGTACGGCTTTACTTGGCGCATCTGCGATGGCCGCCATAATGTTTGCCAGTGGTCAGGCCAGTGCGCAGGATCGCCCCGCCGATGCGGAAAACGCAAAGAGCTCTGATCAGCCGGCTTCCGATAACACTGATGCGGCTGATATCATCGTTACCGGAACGCGTCTGTCCGTAACGGGCTTTACCGCGCCAACCGCCACGCAAGTGCTTAGCTCTGAACAGATGGAAGACCGGGGGGTTTCCAATGTTGCCGATTTTCTGAACGAAGTGCCAGGCTTCCGGCCAACCCAGACCCCACAATCAAATACGCAAAATGCACGCAACGGCGGCCTTAACTTCGCCGATCTCCGCGCTCTTGGCAGTATCCGCACTTTGACGATGGTGAACGGACGGCGATTTGTTCCGTCGGCATCCACGGGGCAAGTTGACCTCAATCTCATTCCTACCAGCCTGATTGGACGAATTGACGTGGTTACCGGCGGCGCTTCCGCCGCATATGGCTCTGATGCTGTAGCCGGCGTCGTGAATATCATTCTCGATGACAAGCTGGATGGCTTCAAGAGCGACGTGTCTTATGGCATATCCGTCCAAAGGCGACGCCGCCGAACAGAGAATTGCGCTGGCTTTCGGCACGGATTTTGCCGATGGGCGCGGCCATATTGTTGCCGGCGGCGAATATGTTAAATCTGACGGGATCGACAGCTTTTTCGACAGGGATTGGGGGCGCGCGCAGCCTGAGCTGGTTTCCTACCCGGCGGGCCCACGTCCTGCGGGACAGCCTTCGCGTTTCTACGCAACGGGTGCTTCGGTTCTGACCTATGCTTTTGGCGGCTTAATTCTCGGAAACAATGCCGATACCAATGCCGGTAACGGCGTAGACGTGCTGCGCGGCATTCAGTTTGGACCCGGCGGTGTTGTGCAGCCCTTCCCCTATGGAACGGCCATCGGCAGTAACGCAATCAACTTTACGGGCGGCAATCTTGGACTGTATTCGCGCACCGGTCATCAGCTTGTGGTCCCCGTAAACCGGCGGTCGTTCCTTGTTGCCGGCGATTATGAGGTGAACGACAATATTACCCTGTTTTTCGAGGGCAACTATGGGCGATCTGTAGCCAATTTGTTTTCTCCGCCGGTTCGTGACACAACAGCAACTGGCGCTGTGATCAGGCGTGACAATGCATTTCTTCCTGCTGCGATCGCGACGATCATGGACGCCAATGCGATAACCTCATTTGGCCTTGGTCGTCTGTATGATGATTTTGGTCCTGTCCTCGCGACCAGCGCGAACAAGACGGAGCGCGTATTGTTCGGAGCCAAGGGTGAGCTTGGATCAAACTGGAAATATGACACATATTTCTCATATGGACAGAATGATTACGACCTTATTTATCGCGGTTTGCGCATCGAGCAGAATTTCCGCAATGCGCTGGATTCGATTATCGTGGGCGGCCAAGCCGTTTGCCGTGATACCGTTGCCCGCGCGGCGGGCTGCGTCGCTCTCAATCCGTTCGGTGCAGGCTCGCCAAGCGCAGGCGCCATTGCCTATGCTACGGGAACTTCGATCCACAACCTGAAAACAACGCAACAGCTCGCGGCGGCAAATATGCAAGGCACGCCCTTCTCAACATGGGCAGGGCCAGTCGCAATTGCCTTTGGCGCAGAATACCGCAAGGATAAAGCAACCGCGATTTCTGACGCAATTTCAGTCGCCAACGGCTTCAATTATGGCAACCCAAAGCCCTATGCCGGGGCGATCACGGTCAAAGAAATTTACGGTGAAATCACCGTGCCTTTGGCGCGCGACACAACATTGCTTCATAGTCTCGATCTCAATGGCGCTGTTCGGTACACCGATTACAGCACCACGGGCGGGGTAACCACATGGAAGGTCGGTGCCACTTGGGAGCCGGTCGATGGTGTTTTGATCAGGGCCACGCGATCACGCGACATCCGCGCACCAAATCTGAGCGATTTTTTCGCATCTACGACCAGCCGGGCCACGCTCACCAATCCTTTCTCCGGATTGAGCGGACAGTTTCAGGTCATTCTCGCACCCAGCCCGACCCTGGTTCCCGAAAATGCAGATACGACGACCGTTGGCATCGTTCTTTCGCCGAACATGATCCCGGGGCTCAATATCGCAGTCGACTATTACAACATCAAGATTGATGGGGCCATTTCGACCTTCGCCCCCCAGCAGCTGATGGACGGCTGTGCAGTCTGAAGTTGCGGCTGGAGCAGCAGGCTTCAATTGCAGTTTCCTGACCAGAAGCGGCACCGGTGCCGGCACTGTGATCAGTGAAATCAGAACTCAGCTGCTCAACATTGCTGCGATCAAGACCAGTGGCGTAGATTTTACGGTGAGTTATGGTTTTGATCTAGGTGGTGGCAGAATGACTGCCCGGCTAAACGGGAATTATACCGCACATCTCATCGCGGACGATGGCCGGGGACAAGCGCGCACATTCAATGGAGCGGGACTTATCACCTCAGTCGGCAGCGTGATCGATCGTGCTGGCCAAATTGGCGGATTTTCAGGCGGCGTCAATGTCGATGCAACGACTGTACCCCGCTGGTCGCTCAATGGGCAACTTGGCTACGAAATCGACGGATTTTCGCTAAATCTTGGTGGTCGCTGGTTCCCGTCGGGTGTGCTCGACAGCACATTGGTAGGCCCGGGCGATGACGACTATGATCCGGCCTCCCCGATTTCAATTGGTAACAACCGGGTCAAAGGCGCATTCTATGTGAATTTGGGTGCCTCCTATAACATCATCGATGACGGCGATAAAAAGGTTCAGATCTACGGTCTTATCAACAACCTCACGGACCGGGCACCTTCGTTCCCCGCAACAGCGGTTGCAGGATTGTTTGACCGTATTGGCCGCTTCTACAAGATTGGTATCCGTACCAACTTCTAAACCGGAATAGCCAAAATTGAAAATGGCCAGAAACCTAGTTTCTGGCCATTTTCGTTTAGCTAATTGTGAAGGGCGCTGGGCATCCGTGATTTCGCCTCAGCAGCGATATCCCCAAGGCATTCTAACCATGCGCAATATATTTGTGCAGCAGATAGGCATCCAGCCCCTCGCTGCCGCCTTCCGACCCATGGCCACTCTCTTTTACGCCGCCAAACGGAGTTTCCGGTCCGGTCAGACCGACAAAGTTTATTCCGATCATCCCGGCTTCGATCGCATCACCTATATCGGCGGCGGTCCGCGAGGATTGAGTCCACGCATAAGCTGCCAACCCATAAGGCAGTCTGTTTGCTTGTACGACGACATCGTCGAAGCGTTCGAACCGCTGCGTTACCGCCACCGGCCCAAAGGGTTCCTCGTTCATGATCCTTGCGGTGTCAGGCACATCGGCCAAAAGCGTCGGCCGCCAGAAATTTCCAATGCCGTTCCCCGCAATTCCGCCCGCAGCCACGCGCGCACCGCTCGTCACTGCATCCTCGGTCATTTCGTTCATGGCGCTCAGTCGTCTGGGATTAGCCAGCGGACCCATTGTCGTTTCCCGATCAAGCCCGTTGCCCAGTTTCAGCCGGTCAGCTTCCTCGGCAAACTTTGCGACGAAAGCATCATGGATGCTGTCGTGAACATAGAAGCGTGTCGGCGCGATGCAAATCTGCCCTGCGTTGCGATATTTGCCAGCGACCAGCATCTTCACCGCCTTGTCCAGCTCTGCATCTTCGAAGACAATCACCGGAGCGTGACCGCCCAATTCCATCGTTGTGGGCTTCATCACGCGTGCCGCCAGCTCGCCGAGGTGCTTGCCGACTGCTGTCGAACCGGTGAAGGTTATTTTGCGGATGACCGGCGACGCGATAAGATATTCGGAAATCTCGGCTGGCACACCGAACACGACGTTCAGAACACCTTTCGGCAGGCCGGCATCGTCAAGTGCCCGCGCAAGCTCAAGACAGCTGTTTGGCGTTTCCTCTGCCGGCTTGATGATTACCGAGCAGCCCGCAGCCAGTGCTGCGGCAAGCTTGCGCGAAGGAATGGTGGTTGGAAAATTCCACGGCGAAAAGGCAGCAACCGGCCCGATCGGTTCCTTGAACACCATATGGCGTACGCCCGGATGTTTCGACGGGACGATCCGACCGTAGGCACGCCGTGCCTCTTCGGCATACCAATCGAAAATATCGGCGCAGGCAAATGCCTCAGCCGTCGATTCGCTGATCAGTTTCCCCTGTTCGGTAGTCGAGATCGCGCCAATGCGGGGAGCGCGTTCACGCATCAACTGGGCCGCTTTGTGGAGGATATTGGCGCGGTCATATGCACTGACCGCGCGCCAAGTCTTGAAACCAGCGTCGGCAGCCGCCAGCGCCTCATCGAGATCTGCCTTGGTTGCTACTGGAAGTTCAGCGATGACTTCTTGCGTGGCCGGATTGCGAACAGCTATGGTGCCGCCATCGCTTGACGCGCGCCAGTTACCGCCGATGAACAGGGTGGGTGCGGGATATTCCAATTAATTTCTCCTGTTCGGCTTTAATGCCAGGCAACAAAGCCGTTTGCTGTGCCCGTTCCGGCTGCTGAACGGTAGCAAGGCTGATAACCGACAATTCCACCGGTCAATTCAGTATCGAACATCAGTCCCGCAGCAGCGATCCAGTTCTTCAATTCACTGGTGCCGGACTGAAGCCAGTCTTCGCCTATCCCGCAAAGCGCCTCGGCGTCCCTTGCCTCCAGCGCCTCGAAAATCTTCTGGTCGAAATCTTCGTCGATGACAAAGTGGGACATCCCGCCCGATCCGAACACCGCGATACGCGCGTCGGATTTCCACGCGCGCAAGGCACGCCCCACCGCGCGGCCCATTTCAAAGCAGCGACGCGCGGTCGGCTGGTTGGGCGGGAAAAAAGTATTGGTGATGATCGGCACATGCGGGATGACCTGATCGCGCATAATCTGGCGATAGATGAAGCCGAACGCATGGCCGATCCCGCTGTGCCAGTGATTTTCCAGACGCGGAAGCTGGTTCGCACGGGTGATATCGAATCCATGGGATACGAGGTCGCCAATCAGGTAGTTGGCAAGCTCCGGATGGGCGGGATATTCGGTATATGACCTGGGTTTATGCCCCCATTCCGCCGCATGTATCCCCGGCGGATGGCGAGCGGCCTGCTCCGCAGACGAAGGCTCGTTCCAGACCTTCTCGCCGTTGAGTATCGTGAATGCGGGCATCAAAGATTCGTTAAAAAGCTCTTGCTGGTCGTTTCCGAAAATGACCGCCACATCAGGCTGCACTTCGGCAAAAACGTCCGCCATCTTTTCAACAGCAACGCGGCACGCGTCGTGGCGCTTCGTCCGCTCGTCCAGCGAACTTTGTTCGGCAAAACCTTCAGCGCTTCGCATCTCCACGAGAGTTTCGAAATCGTAACGACCTGTGCGAAACCAATGCTGCTTGTTGGCGTGATCGGCGGGCAGCCGCAGGAGCCACTCTTCTGGTGTAGTCGACAGTGTCGGGCCGTGTGTAGTCCACATCCCAAGAACGATCTCTGCCATTTTTATTCTCCAATTCAGATGTCGAGCCGGAATACCCGCCGTGCGTTGTCTTCAAAGATCATTTTTTTCTGCGCGTCGCTAAGCCAGTCAAATCCGGCAATGATCGGGGCGATATGATCCATCGTATGGCCGTCGGCACCAGCAACTTTGGAACCGACGCCGGGACATTCGGAACCAAAAAGACATTGTTCAGGACCAACCGTTTCGATCAGCAGGCGCAGCGCCCCTTCGGTATATAAAACCGTATCATAATACAGCTTGCGCATGCCATCCGAAAACCGCCTGGTTGAACCGGGATAAATCGAATTCGCTTCGAACCGGCCAAGCTGATATGGAATAGCCCCGCCGCCATGGCTGACAACAATCTTAAGGTCGGGAAAGTCCGTCAGGACATCGGAACTGACGAGGTTGAAAACTGCGGTAGTCTCTTCGTTGATAAAATGCAGCGAATAGGGCTCGCGATCCGATCTGGAACCGGTTGCATGGATATGGGCCGGCACGTCAAGTTCGCACAGCTTTTCGTAAAGTGGATACCAATAGCGCTCGCCCAGCCCCGGTGGCTGGGTTCCGTTATTCTCATATGGATCGGGGTTAAGCAGGCAGCCTTTGAAACCAAGACCGATGCAGCGCTCCAGTTCGGGCAGCACATTTTCGATCGGCTCACCGGCGACTTGCGGCAGGCCGCATACTCCGAAGAATGTCTCGGGGAAAAGTTGCATCTGGCGATAGATGATGTTGTTCGTTTCTTCGATAAACCAATGAACCACCCTTCCCGGCTCAAAGCTCGACATCATCTGGAATGGCCGGGGTGAAATCAACTGGCGATCCGTGCCGTGTTTGTGCAACATGTCGAGATGCCCGCACGGGGCCATCTCCACCTTGTTTGCAGCGCGGCGAATGTCGTCATCGCTAACATTGACCTTGCCGCGACCATGGCTTCCCCGGTGTGACAATACGCTGGCTTTATAGGCCCAGAGTTCGGCTGGAGCACTTACATGTCCATGGCAGTCGATGATCAAGATGGCACTCCTTCGCTTGCTTCTAACACAAATTTTGCTTCATTAGACAGATGTCTGATAGAGAGGCTATTCGTCACATGCAAGACGCCGTGATGATTCGATTTTTTGCTCATGAAACGCCAACTCCTTCGGATGCTACTAAGGAATACATATGTCTGAGCATATCCTCGATAATCCACGGTTAGGGCATGATAGCAATCTTCGGTAGACATATACGGTAGCCTTATATAAGGTTACTTGATAATGGCAAGGTCACAGTTGTAGGAGAAGAGGCATGACGACGAATATTAGCGAAGATGGAGCCGCACGGCAAAGCGGCAAATATGAGACGATTCTGGTCGAATATGACGAGGGCATTGCATGGGTTACCATGAACCGTCCGGACAAGCGCAACGCAATGAGTCCGACGCTAAACCGCGAAATGATCGAAGTGCTCGAAGAACTAGAGGTCGACGACAGCGTCGGGGTCGTCGTACTGACCGGTGCAGGCGACTCATGGACTGCGGGCATGGACCTCAAAGAATATTTCCGGGAAACCGACTCGGCATCCGCCGCCGAGAAGACCCGCATTCGCCGTGCCGCTGGTCATTGGCAGTGGCGCCAGTTACGCTATTTTCCCAAGCCAACTATCGCCATGGTCAATGGCTGGTGCTTTGGGGGCGCATTCACTCCGCTGGTATCTTGTGACCTCGCCATAGCTGCCAATGAGGCGACTTTTGGCGTTTCAGAGATCAATTGGGGTATCATCCCCGGCGGAGGCGTCACCAAGGCGCTATCCGAATACATGCTGCCAAAAGCCGCGCTCTATTACATCATGACTGGCGAAACGTTCGACGGCACGATTGCGGCTTCAACAGGTTTGGTCAACGAGTCGGTGCCGCTGGCCCAGCTGCGTGACCGCACCCGCGAACTTGCCAAGGTTCTGCTTGCCAAGAACCCGACGGTCCTGCGTCAGGCGAAGAACACGTTCAAGCGTATCGCGCCGATGGATTGGGATCTGGCCGAGGACTATACCGCTGCCCGCGCTGCACAGACTGCCGAGCAAGACCCCGAGCAGGGCCGGAAAAAAGGGATGTCACAATTTCTGGATGAAAAGACCATCCGTCCCGGCCTGCAGACCTATCGCCGCGATGCCTGATGTGTCTGCGCGCGTTTCGTTCGAAGCAGTCGGAAGACTGCTTCGTCCGAAGTCAGTAGCGATCGTCGGGGTATCCGAAGACGAAGGATCGATGGGCGGGCGTTCGCTGCGAAACATCGATGCCCTGCAATTCGCGGGCGACCTCCATCTGGTCAGCAGAACGAGCGCGTCGGTTGGTGGCAGGCAGTGCATACCGACCATCGACGAGCTACCTTACGGTGTTGATGCCGCGATTATCGCGCTACCGGCCAAGGCGATCATTCCTGCGATCGAAGCCTGCGCGCGTCGGGGCATTGGTGGCGCTGTGGTTTATGCTGCCGGGTTTGCGGAAGCAGGCGGAGAAGGCATTGCCGCTCAAGCCCGTCTCGCCGCAATTGCGCGCGAAGCCGATATCGCTGTGCTCGGCCCCAACACGCTGGGCCTGTCGAACTATGTCGATAACAATGTTCTGGCGTTCGGCCCGAATGGCCCGGAAGAGCTGAACGGTCGGCCTGCCGTGGCCATATTGGCGCAAAGCGGCGCGATGATGGGGAGCGTGCGCCTGTCGGCAAAGGCACGTCGCTACGGCGTCACTTATGCTGTGGCGACCGGTAACGAAGCAGTTACGAGCGTCGAGGACTATATGGCACATATCGTCGATGATCCGCACACGCGTGCCATCGCGCTGTTTGCCGAGCAACTCAGGCGGCCACAGGATTTCCTCGCCCTTGCAAAGCGCGCGCGTGACAATGGCAAGCCTGTGGTCATGCTCCATCCCGGACAAAGCGAGCGTGCGCGGGCATCGGCTGCGTCGCACACAGGCGCGTTGACCGGCGACTATGAAGTGATGCGGGCGCTGGTGGAAAGCGAGGCAGTGATCGTCGTCGATACGCTCGAAGAACTGCTGGATGCGGCAGAGTTTTTCACGCGCTTCCCTGAGGGCCAACCAAGCGGACCATCAGTAATCACGGATTCGGGTGCCATTCGCGGATTGTCGCTCGACTTTGCAGAACGAATCGGCCTCGATCTGCCCGAGTTGGGCAGCGATACCGTTCGCCGACTGCGCGAGCGCCTTCCGACCTTTGCTGAAGCGAGCAATCCGCTCGATATCACCGCGCAAGGGCTGAAGGACATGCCGCTCTACACCGAAGCGACTGCGGCTATGGCAGATGATGAGGAGAGCAGCGGCGTTCTGGTGGCCCTGATGCCCGGGTTCTCCGGAAGTAGGCAAGATCAAGGCGGATGCGTGCCTGCCCTCGCTGACCGCCAGCGCAAAGCCAAAGGCATATGTCATCCTGGGCGACGCTCCGGTTGATCCGAAAGTCAGCGAGACGATGCAGGATAATAATATCCCCTTCTACCGGTCGCCCGAGCGCGCGCTGCGTATGTTCGCACATTCGGCACGCTACGCGAAGCTGAAGGCACAGGCCGCAGGAAGGAGCGGTTTGACACACACCGCCAGCGCGCGGATCGAAGGCGGTGGCGCGTTGTCCGAGCATCTGGGCAAGGCGTTGTTGCGCAAGGCCGGTTTGGCGGTACCAGAGGGCGGGTTGGTCTCGACCGTCGACGAGGCCGTTGCGCTGGCAATGCGGATTGGCTTTCCGGTAGTTCTCAAAGTGCAGTCGGCGCAGTTGCTGCACAAAACCGAAATCGGCGGCGTCGCCATCGGGCTTGTCGATGCAGTTGCACTGCGCACCGCTTGGGATGCAATGGCGACGCGTGTCAATTCAGCCCGGCCCGATGCTGATATCGATGGCTATCTCGTCGAGACCATGGCCCCAAAGGGTCTGGAAATGGTCGTTGGTGGCCGACGCGATCCCAATTGGGGACCGGTCGTGCTGTTTGGCTTGGGTGGTATCTGGATCGAGACGTTGAAGGACGTCCGATTGATCCCCGCCGATATGCCAGAAGCGCAGATCGTCGATGAGCTCGGAAAACTAAAGGCGAGCAGCCTGCTTGAAGGCGCACGTGGGTCAGCCCCAATCGACACGGCTGCATTGGCAAAGGTCGTGGCGCAGATCGGACATCTGCTCCTGACGCATCCCGAGATCGCGGAAATCGATGTTAATCCGCTGGTCGCCTACCCAGTAGGCGTGGCACCCGTGGCGCTGGATGCGCTGATCATATTGGAGTGATCGAACAGTATATTATATTCAAGCGTTCATCAGCCGGGCATAGCGATCAAGATGATAGTCCACCCGGCCAAACTGGCGTTCGACTATCGTCAGCTTCTTGAAATAATGTCCGGCAGCATATTCATCGGTCAGGGCGATACCGCCATGAAGCTGGACGGCAGACTGCCCTACCTCCCGGGCGGCTTGGCCGATGGCGGCCTTGGCAGCCGAAATCTTCGCCATCCGGTCAGGCGGATTAGAATCAATTGCGATAACCGCCGATAGCGCCATCGATTCCGCAATTTCAACCGCCATGTGTAGATCAACCATACGATGTTGTAGTGCCTGAAAACTGCCGAGTGGCTGACCGAACTGCCGGCGCGTCTTGATATAGTCGAGCGTCAGGTCGCGCAGCCGCTTCATAGCGCCTATTACCTGTATTGATACCGCAGCGGCCCCGCGATCATAGGCAGCTTCGATTGCATCAAGCGCCTGCCCTTCCGCGCCAATCACCGCATCGGCGGGCAGATTCAACCCGTCCAAAACAAGATCGCATGCGCCCGAGCCATCGTAGAGCGAATAGCAGCGCAAATTTGCCGACACTTGTTCGCGCGGGACGGCGAACAGGCTAATTCCTTCGCGATCACCGGAATTTCCAGCGGTTCGCGCCGATAGCAGGAACAGGTCGGCGGCATCGCCGCCCTGCACCACCATCTTCGCGCCATGCAATTCCCATCCCGCAGCGGTTCGCGTTGCTTTGGTCGTGACCCATGGAAGCATGTCACGTGCCTGACGCTCGCCATGCGCGAGCGCCGCGCGGAGCGATCCGTCGGCAATCAGGGGCAGCCACCGTTGCTGCTGTTCCGCCGATCCTAGCGATTGAAGCAATCCGGCTCCGAGTACGACCGTTGGCACAAACGGCTCGGTCACCAGCGAGCCACCGAACCGTTCAAGCACCACTGCCAGTTCTTCAAATCCCATGCCGCTGCCGCCGTGCTGGCTTTCGATTGCAATGCCCATCAACCCCAATGCTGCAAGTTCATTCCAAAGGCCGGGGTCGTGTGAAATGCCCTCAGACAACTGCTTTTGGCGCGCGCTGAAATCGAAGCGGTCTGCAAGAAAGCGGTCGACGGCATCCCCCAACATCGTCTGCGTTTCGGTTAGCGTGAAATCCATCGTGACGTTCCCCTATTCCTATCAGAGCCCGAGGGCAGCTTTTGCGAGGATGTTACGCTGTATCTCGTTCGATCCGCCGTAGATCGAAACCTTACGCTGATTGAAATAGACGCCCGCCAACGGCCCGGCCTCGGGCGGGCCGACTGGCTCGTCATTCCTACCATCGCCCCAGGCATGCGGGGCAAAAGCGAAGGCATAGTCGCCGACCGCATCCATCATCAATTCCGCAATATCCTGCTGGATTTCCGATCCCTTGATCTTGAGCAGGTTCGCCTCTGTGCCGGGACCGGCCCCTGCTTTCAGCGCAGCGAGCATGCGCAGCGTGGTGAGCTCAAGACCCGTCAAGCGAATCTCGATCTCGGCGATACGGCGGCGAAATGCTGGATCTTCGATCAATGTTCCGTTTGGTGTAGGCTCACGGCTGGCAATGGCCTTCAGACGGCGAATCTCGCGGCGCGAAAAGCCGATGCGGGCAATTCCGGTCCGCTCATGCGACAACAAATATTTCGCCTGCGTCCACCCTTCACCCGGCTCGCCGATGATGTTGGCCTTGGGAATGCGAACGTCGTTCAGAAAAACTTCGTTGACCTCATGTTCACCGTCTATGAGGATGATCGGGCGAACCTCGACCCCGGGCGTGTTCATGTCGACTAGCAGAATCGAGAGGCCCAATTGCTTCTTTGGTTCGTCGCTGGTTCGCACCAAGCAGAACATTTTGTCGGCCATATGTGCTAGCGTTGTCCAAATCTTTTGTCCGTTGATAACCCATTCGTCACCATCGAGAACGGCGCGCGTTTTCAAGCCGGCAAGATCCGAACCCGCCTCCGGCTCTGAAAAACCCTGACACCACCAGTCGTCGATATTCAGTATTCGCGGAATCAGCTTTTGCTTCTGATCTTCCGATCCGAACCGCATCAACACCGGCGCGAGCATACCCATGCCAAATACCGGCGCTCCGGGTGCGCCTTCCTCCGTCAGCACTTCGTCGTAAAGATGGCGTTGAATGACTGTCCACCCCGGTCCACCATATTCGACGGGCCAAGTCGGGGCACCCCATCCCTTTTCCACCAGAGCACTTTGCCATGCCTTGCGCTCAGCCCGCGACGGCAATTTACCGTTCAAGACCTTCGCTTTGGCCACGGGATCGAGATTAGCGCGAACAAAGGCACGAACCTCATCGGCAAAAGCCAGTTCCTCGTCAGAAAAGCTCAAATTCACGCAACCACTCCTTATCCGCAGCGATCAATATCACACCTTCAATATAAGGCAACCTGATAATGATTAGCCCCGACCCAGATAAGGCGTTGCGATTGGCAGCATCGTCGCCGACAAGAGATTGATCGTGTCAGGCACCGCCGCCATCAGGGAAATCATCTCAGCAACATGCTCCGCGTCCATCAGTCGGTCAGACGGAGGCGCGATGCTCATATCATCCCGGCCAGTCAGTTCGCTGATCGTAGGGCCAGGGTGAATGATCGACGCCGTAATCCCATAGGGCCGCCCATCGAGCGCCAGTGACCGCGTGATGCCTTCGAGTCCAAATTTGCTGGCGACATAGGAAATAGTGTCAGGCCGCGGCATTTGTGCCGAAAGGCTGCCGATATTGATGATCCGGCCTCGCCCGCGCGGTCGCATCACGCGAAGCGCCTCCCGGCCGCACAGAAACGCACCCGTCAGGTTGACATCAATCACGTCGCGCCACTGCGCCAGCGTCATTTCGGCGGTCGGGCAGACAGCAACTTTGCCCGCATTGGCAATCAGCAGCGTGACCGGAGAGAAAGCTTCCGCCACGGAAAAGAGCGCAGCGACATCGTCTTCCTTGGTTACATCGGCGGGTTGGATGATGACCCGCGCGCCGCCGCCTTCAAGCTCCTGCGCCAACGCTTCGAGGCGATCCACCCGCCGCGCCGCGAGCACGAGCCGGGCACCGCAGGCCGCAAAGGTCCGTGCGATGCTGGCTCCGATGCCAGAGCTTGCACCTGTGATGATGGCCGTATGACGTGATAGGTCTTGCAATTTATCGCCTTCCAAACCTTGAAATTGATAGGTCCCATCTGCCTTTGCGCGACAGCACGTTCATTCAACCGATCAGTCTGGCTCAAGCACAACTCCAAATCGGGTTGTCACCGGTTCGGGGAGCGGCTCGCGGTCAGGGTCGGTTCCCATCGCTTCGCAGAACTGCGCCCACACTTCCTTTGGCTGACCTGCCTGAAAGAGAAATTCGTGCATGTGGTGTGAAAAAAATGGATGCGCCAGAAGCTCTTCCATGGTTGCACCGTTGATCATCAATTCCCGCTCCGCAGCGGGCAGTTCAATGTTCTTTGCCTTTGCCGGATCACGAATGACACCCTTGGGGTCTTCGCCGCGCTGGACCGAAGCTACATCGGCCAACAACTGCTTGCGTAGCTGCTGGATACCGCGATCACTCAGACCAAGTTTTTCCTTAGTGCGGTCGGCGATTTTGCCCTGACCGGCCCAGGCGATGAAATCCTGATTTATGACGTGTTCGCTATACCACCGACCCGTTTCGGGATCGACAATCGGAGAACGCCAAGTGGGGATCATCTGCTGGACATATGGCTCGCTTTCGCGCGGCACACGGTTGAACATCCAGCCAATGCTCAGCATATTCTCATCATCGATTGGGATGCGCCATTCAAAATGGTCGCCCAGATAAAATCCATTTGGCCAAAGGCAAACGCGGCCAATGGTCCACATGGGATGCTCGTCCGATAGGTCCTCGCGACGCCGGCGGTAGATCAGGCCATGTTCGAACTCGTCAAATGCAACCTCCAGATGCCTCGGGCCATGCTCGGCATTTTCGTCTTCCTGCCGCCGTCCCCAATTCATGTGCATCCATTCGAAATGGATCGGATCAATCGAGTTTTCCTGTGCCTGCAGCCAATTACAAGGGACTTCCGCGATAACGACCTGCGCGAAACCATTTGCCCAGTTGAACGGCTCCCAGTCCGGCAACTCCGGTGCCGGAGCGGGTCCCATATATGTCCATAACATGCCAGCATGTTCACGAACCGGATATGCCTTGATCTTGATTTTGTCCTTGTACTTGGCCTGAGGGGCAACCGTATCTTCGAACGGCATTGATACGCATTGCCCGGTCTCACTGAAGGCCCATCCGTGGTAGCTGCACCGCAGCCCGCATTTCTCCACAAACCCATAAGACAAGTCCGCACGGCGGTGAGCGCATTGACGATCAACCAAGCCGAAATTCCCGCTAAGATCGCGGTAGAGGACCAGGTCCTCACCCATAAGACGCACCGCCTTTATGCGATCAGTCTGAAATTCGCTGGCTCCGGCAACGGGGAACCAATGCCGCCGCAGAACCTCTCCCATGGGAGTCCCCGGCCCAACCTGGGTCAACAACTGATTTTGAGCGGCATCCATTTCTTTCTCCTAGAGCGTTCACCGTTTCAGATATAGGCTGATGTCTGCCATTTTTCAGTCCAAGGCGTCAACAAAAGACTCCATGCCATTTTTCCAGCCGCAAGAAAACAGGATTTTCCTTACCATCTTGACAGATATGGCTTCCCAGTCAATGATATCAGATGTCTGATGATATTCTCGTAGGCCGATTGGATATATCCCGACCGGCAAGAGATCAAATTTAAGGAGCAAGTATCATGGCAACGCAGATCAAAAGCAATCATAAGTGCAGCGAAGCCGAATGGCAGGCCCGGCAGGAACTCGCAGCGTGCTACCGGATTTTTGCGATGCGTGGGTGGGATGAAATGATCTACAACCACATCACCGTTAAGGTGCCGGGCGAGGATGGTGCATTTCTTATCAATCCCTTTGGCCTGCACTATAACGAAGTTACGGCGTCATCGCTCATCAAGATCGACAGAGATGGTAACAAGCTGGATGTCGACAATCCTTGGCATGTCAACGCCGCGGGGCTGGTACAGCACTCGCTTTTCCACAATAATGTCCCTGACGCACATGCCATCATTCACGTCCATACGACGGCGACGATGGCGGTCTGCTCGCTAGAGGAGGGCTTGTTACCGACCAATTTCTATGCCGCTTCATTTGCTGGAAAGCTGGGGTGGCATGATTTTGAAGGCGTGACCGTGCGCGAGGAAGAAGGCGTGCGCTTGCTTGAAAATCTCGGCGGCCACCAAGTGATCATGTTGCGCAATCACGGGCCTGTTGTTCTGGGCAAGACATTGCCGGAAGCGTTTCATATCTTTTTTATTCTTCAGCGCGCGTGCGAAGTTCAGGTGACGACGATGTCGATGGGAAAGCCGGTCATGATCCCCAAGGAAGTGACCGACACCCACAATCGCGATACCTCCAAAATGCGTGTCGGTGGCGGACGCGGCCAGATTGAATTCGACGCAATGGTCCGCCAGATCGACCGGATCGACCGCAGTTGGCGAGATTAGTCAAATCTTCGGGTGATGGCTTATCTCGGCTCCGTTTCGTGCCGATAAAAATCATCACCACAGCCGAATTTGAAACAGACGCAAAGCGTAGGAAGCATTTATGGGAAATTCGTTTGAGGTTCGGCCAATCGACAAGAATTTGCCTTATGGTGCCGAAGTCATAGGGCTCCATGCCGAAGACCTCACCGATCAGGACGTTCAGGCCCGTCTTCGCCATCATTGGGCACAGGACGGCTTACTCATATTTCGCGACCTTGACGGCGAGAAGGCTCATGTTGAACTCAGTCGCGTGTTTGGTCCGCTACTTGTCCACCCGCTGCGCACCGATCCTGCTCGTCAGGAAATCTTCACGGTCCAGCATGAACCCGAAGATCCATATATCGTCGAGGTGGATGGCAAGCCACTGGCCGCATGGCTACCCTGGCATTCTGACCTGATTTATGTCGATCACATCAATCATGGCGGCATTCTCCGTCCGCTCGCACTGCCAAACAGCGCTGGTGAAACGGGCTATATCGACAAGATTGCCGCCTATAATGCTCTCCCCCAGCGCCTGAAAGACCGGATCGAGGGGCTGGATGCGATCTACCAGTTCGATCGGAACCCGGAACGACAGAAGTTCGGACGCGTCGGCACAGTTAAGGTAACACACGAGACAAAGGCCGCAATCGCTTCGAAAAGCAAGACCTATCCGCGCGCCCTCCATCCGCTTGTTTATGAACAGGCGGAGACCGGCCGCAAAGTGCTCAATATTTCCCCATGGTTCCTACTCGGTATAGCCGGACTGCCAACCGAGGAGAGCGACGCCCTACTTCACGAGATTGTGGATTATGTCATTGATCCGCGATTTGCCTATTGGCATCGCTGGCAGTTGGGAGAGATGGTGCTTTGGGACAATTGGCGCATGCTGCACAGCGCCGCAGGTTGTGCACCCGCCGAACAACGTTGGATGGAGCGCACGACAATCGCGGGTGATTACGGCCTCGGCCGCCTTGAAGAGGAGCACGTGATGGATGCCAGCTCAATCGAGCATGTGTGACCGCAAAGCAGACCAGGATTTTCCCATAATCCGCCAGACTGGCGACTGCAAATCTCTCGGCAGGCGCTGACCCCTATGACGAGGGCGGTAGGCGCAACGTCTGCATCTGCATATATTCATACAGACCATGCAAGCCGAATTCTGATCCGAGACCCGACTGCTTGGCACCGCCAAACGGGACATCAGGCGAGATGGTGGAATGGTCGTTCACCCAAGCGCTGCCGCATTCGAGCATGGCTGCAAGCCTGCCCGCCTCTTTGATGTCACTGGACCAGACCGATCCGCCAAGGCCAAGTTCGTTCGCATTTGCCAGCCGTACCGCTTCCTCTACATCATGAAAGCGGATGATCGGCAAGATGGGACCAAATTGTTCGTCATCGACGATTGCCATTCCGTCAGCCACGTCCACAACCACCGAAATCGGAAAGTAAAAGCCGTCCTGATTTTCCTCGGGCAGGCCACCTGCAAGGAACCGCCCTCCCCTCGCCAATGCATCCTCCGCCAACTCTTTGAGATAGGCCAGTTGCTTGCCATTCTGCACCGGACCATATTGTGTTTCGGGATTGTCACCGGGTCCGACGACTGCGGCTCTTGCCATCTCCGCCAACCGTTCGGACAGTTCGTCATGGATGCTATCGTGCACGTACAGCCGTTTGATAGCCGCGCAAACCTGGCCGCTATTCCCGAACGACTTGAGAAACACTTTCTTGGCCGTTGCCTCGATATCGGCATCGGCCAGCACGATGGCCGCATCGTTGCCACCAAGTTCCAGCGTTAATCTCTTCAGATTGTCCGATCCGCGCTTCATGATATCGCGTCCCGTTGGTGTGGAGCCGGTGAAGACTATCTTGTCGACACCGGGATGTCCTGCCAGCTGCGCCCCCATTCTTCCAGGACCAGCAACGCTGTTCAAAACGCCCGCCGGCAAATGTTCATTGGCGATTTCAACCATCAGCAGAGTGCTGAGCGGAGTGCCCGAAGAAGGCTTCAGGACCACGGTATTGCCGCCAAGGATACCCGGAACAATGTGCCAGATCGCGATCAGGATTGGAAAATTCCACGGCGTTATTGAGGCAATGACGCCGAGCGGCTTGCGCCGCACCTCGATACGACCATTTTCGTCGTCTTTCAGTACTTCGATTTGCGGGCGAAGTTTCGCTGTAGCCCGTATCCAGTTTATGGCACCACCGACCTCGCCGAGCGCCGAAGAGTGCGCGGGCTTCCCCTGCTCGCGCGATAGTAACTGGGCAATCTCCTGCTTTCGTTCCTCCATCGCATCGGCAACGCGATCCAGCAGACTGGCGCGCTCGTCGATCGGCACGGCTGACCAAGAACGAAACGCATTGCGGGCAGCCGCAACCGCCTCGTCGACCAAATCTTCCGTGGCAAGCGGGCATTGCGCGAATGGTTTGCCCGTCGCTGGATCGACGACCTTGAAGAAATCTTCCGTGGTGACTTTTTGCCCGCCAATTACCATAGCGGCAGGCTGGATCAGGGCATCATGGGCATTGATGATGAGGTTCGATTCGGACATAGCTATTTCCTCGATGCAGATAAGATTTCAAAGGCCAGATTTAAGGATGATGTACGCATGACGAGACGCCTTCGCGGCATCGACCAGGCATTACCAATCGCCCTGCTGCGCGCACGCGAAGCGACCATGCGGAAGTTCAAACCACATGTGGATTTGCTTGGATTGTCGCTTCCGCAATGGCGGGTTATTAGAGCTCTTGCCGAGAACGACACGCTGCCAGCGACCGAACTCGCGGACAAATGTGCGGTGATGCCCTCTTCAATGACACGTATTCTCAACTCACTCATCGAGCGCGACTTCGTCGAACCCGCCCACGACGTTGACGGCAGGAGAAGGTCTGTAAGGTTGACGCGATCAGGCACTGCTATCTACTCGGTAATGGCTGATAAGTCAGAGGCAATATACCGTGCCATCGAACAGCGCTTCTCGACTGAGAAAATGACTGACCTCCTGGTATTGCTTGATGAGCTTAAAACAGCCGCAGACGGAATTGATAGCAAATCATTGCCAGCTGTTGCGACAGAACTGCCCAATACCGATATCGGGTTTGCGAAAGTTCGGTTCACCAAATCCTCCTGAGAAATTCTGATAGGGGCAACAGCCAGACTACCGATTCGAAACCGACTTGATTATGTCCGCAGCCTTTTCGGCGATGGCAATCGTCGGAAAGTTGGTATGTCCCGAAATGATCGATGGCATAATCGAGGCATCAACTACCCGCAGTCCGTCAAGGCCATGAACGCGAAGATCGGAACCGACAACATTTGTACCTTTTTTGTCATTCGGCCCCATGCGGCACGACCCGACAACATGGTGAATAGTGAGGCCGCCGTCGCGTGCATATTGCAGCAGCTCTGCGTCGCTTTGCGTGCCACTGGTGGGCCATAATTCATCGCCGCGGTAGTTGTCGAAGGCCCGGCTTTTCGCCAAACTCCGGATCAGCTTCAGACCAGCGACTGTAACCTTCTGATCGGCTTCATCGTGAAGATAGTTCGGTGATATAACGGGATAATCGCGTACGTCGCTTGACTGGATATGGACATGCCCCCGGCTGCGCGGTTGCAGGGCTACGCAAGACATGAATATTCCGGGTGTCTTGTCGAGTGACTTGAAATCGGTCGCCTTGACCGCTGTAAATGGCGTGAGCATGATTTCGAGATCCGGCCGCTCAACATCCGGCGATGACCGGGTGAATATCACCATGTGTGTGACGGCATTGGCCAGAAAGCCTTCTCGGGTAAAAATATATTTGAAGGCTTCCTTGACCAGCGGCCAGCCGCTTGATCGCTCGTTCATCGAAATCGGCTTGGTGAGTTCCCATGCACCGCGTGCGAGATAATGATCATGCAAATTCTCGCCCACGCCGGGCGAGTCGAGGACGACATCGATACCGAGTTCTGTCAACCGTTGCGCCTGACCTACGCCGGACAGCTCAAGCAATTGCGGCGAACCAATCGCTCCGGCGGACAAGATCACTTCCCTGTTCGCCGTTGCCGTCTGCACCTGATCGCCAACGCCATATTCAACGCCAACCGCGCGGCGGCCCTCGAACAAAATACGGCGTGCCTGCGCATTGCAGACAATTTTGAGATTTGCGCGACCGCGTGCCGGTTTGAGATAGCCGCGTGCTGTGCTGACGCGGCGCCCCCCCCGGATCGCACGTTGCACCATCCCGATCCCATCAACATTCCGGCTGTTCGGATCGTCGTTAAACGGGATGCCGCACTCGCCCGCCGCCTTCACCATCAGCTTGGTCAGCTCATCCAGACCCTGACTGCGCTTCACCGTCATCGGGCCGCCATGACCCCGCACAGGATCGTCAAAGCCGGTCGCATCCTCCATCTTCTGGAAATAAGGTAGAAGGCTTTCAAAATCCCATCCGGGATTGCCTTGGGCTGCCCAGGCATCATAATCCTCGGGCTGGCCACGCGTTACCACATGGCCATTGATCGAACTCGATCCGCCCAGCACTTTGCCACGCGGCAACGGGATGGACCGGTTCGATGTGGCTTGATCAGGTTGTGTGCTGTAGAGCCAATTCACGGACTTGTTGCGTATCGTTTTGGCCACACCGATGGGAATATGAATCCATGGATTCGTATCCTTCGGCCCCGCTTCGATCAGCAGTACAGATTTTTCAGGATCCTCCGACAGGCGTGACGCCAGAACGGATCCGGCCGAGCCTGCTCCCACGATTATATAGTCATATGACATCGGTCTGCGTTCCTCCCCGAACCGAACTGGCTCTGACTGCGATTGAGCAGCATCTGCTATGTAGGATATGGCAGCATCAACGTGTCGTCAATTCTCAATTTAAGAGAATTTTTTACATTACGATTGTCTACCGATGTTCTGCACGATGGAATTTTGCAGATCAATATACCTTAAGCCTTCTTTTGGTGCATTTTGCCGAACGCTGCGGCCTATGCGCGAACATCGATCAAAATCGCAAAACACGTCTAATAGCTTCCCTTCTGCAAAATAGGGGGCGTTTTGACAATTCAAATATTCTCTATAAATGAGAATTGACGCACATCCACGGAAGGAGTAAGATACGCCAAACTCCGGTAATGAACTATGCCGGTAATGTGCAATCTTGGGATGAGGTTATCGACATGACGGATTCGGCAGTATCGAACGCAATGAAGCTAGGCTTCGATCCGGTGGCGCTTCACGACAAATATATCGAAGAGCGCGAGAAGCGCGTGCGCGTTAAAAACCGTGGCAATTATGTGAAAGTTCGTGACGAGTTCGAAAAGCTCTACGAAGACCCGAATGCTGACCCAGACTTCAAGCGCGATCCGGTAAAAAAGGAGATGGACTTCGCTATTATCGGCGGTGGCTATGGCGGCTTGCTGTGCGGAGCAGAACTCCGCCGCGTCGGCGTCGAGAATATCTGCATCATCGAGCGAGGTTCGGATATCGGCGGTACCTGGTATTGGAATCGCTATCCCGGCGCGGCCTGCGATGTTGAATCCTACATATACCTTCCCCTTCTCGAAGAGATTGGCGGCATGCCGAAGCAGAAATATGCGACCGCCCCCGATATCTGGGAGCACACGAAGAAAATCGCCCGCAAATTTGATCTCTACCGCGATGCATTGTTGCAGACCGTCGCGACAGATGTTTCGTGGAATGAAGAGGCGCAACGGTGGATCGTAAAGACCAATCGCGGCGATGAAATCGTCGCGCGTTATCTGATGTCATGCACCGGGTCGATGGCCGAACCGAAACTGCCCGGCATCCCCGGGATCGAGACGTTTAAAGGGCATACATTCCATACCAGCCGGTGGGACTATGATTATACTGGCGGCGACAACAGCGGCAATCTTGACAAATTGGCGGGCAAGAAGGTTGCCATTGTGGGAACAGGTGCCACCGCCATTCAGGTCGTGCCGCATCTCGCCAAGGGGGCAGAGCATCTTTACGTCGTACAGCGGACGCCGTCGTCGATCCACTATCGCGGCGACCGGCCAACCGACCCTGAATGGTTCGACAATCTCAAGCCCGGCTGGCAGCAGGAACGCATGGTCAACTTTACCACCGCATTCCATGGCGGTGAAGTTGAAGTCGATTTGGTCAACGATGAGTGGACACAGTCTTTCTTCGATGCGAGCGATGCCGACCACGATGGTGAATTCTCGGCACACCAACTGGCCAATTTCCGGAAGATGGAATTTGCGCGCGCGCGCGCTGACGAAATCGTAGAAGACCCCAAGGTCGCCGAAGCGCTGAAACCATGGTACAATTTTTTCTGCAAACGTCCGTGCTTCCATGATGACTATCTACCGACCTTCAACCGCGACAATGTCACCCTCGTCGATACCGACGGCGTTGGTATGGAACGCGTTGACGAAACCGGATTTTGGGTTGGCGACACCCATTACGAAGTCGATTGCATCGTCTTCTCAACCGGATTCGAGGTGGGGACCAGCCACCATTCGCGTGCCGGCTTCACGCTGCGCGGTCGTAATGGAATAACGCTCGATGAACATTGGAGTGATGGTGTCCGCACGATGCATGGCATCCATGTCCATGGATTTCCGAACTATTTCTACATTGGCGGTCTGGAGCAGCAGGCACGGACTGCAAACTTTGCCCACACACTAACCAATCATTCGGTCAATCTCTCGCAGATAATCAAACATTGTAGCGGTAATTGCACCAACACGATCGAAGTGACCGCAGAAGGCGAGGAAGCCTGGGTGCAAAGGATCATCGACATCGCAACTGCAAACAGCATCGGATCACAAAATACCAGTTTCCAGGACGAATGCACACCTGGATACTACAATAATGAAGGGCAGCCCCGACGCGTCGCCATCCAGAACGGCGCATACGGACTTGGACCGATTCCTTACTTTCAGGAGCTGAGAGACTGGCGCGAGACCGGCCAGTTCGAAGGTCTCTCTATTACCCCTGCACCGTAAATTACGTTATTGGATCACAAGTGGGTGCTATGAAAAATACTCAAATAGTGATAATAGTTGACATAGCATCAAGTTAAAAGCATTTGGATAATTGGGGGGCTAGCAGCCAAATTTTTCCCATCGAATAGAGGCAATGGTGGCTTCTGGAATGGCCGGGATACGGTCTTCGGAAAAAACCGGCTCGTTAAGGAAAGTTGCTATGAAGACGCAGGTTGGAATAATTGGTGCCGGCCCTGCAGGCCTTCTTCTAGGTCGCATACTTCAAAAACACGGGATCGATACGATTGTCGTGGAGCAGCGCAGTCGCGACTATGTACTCGCGCGTATCAGGGCAGGTGTTCTCGAGCAAGGCAGCGTAGATACGCTGCGTGAATATGGTGTGGATGAAAGGCTTAATCGCGAGAGCATTCCACATGAGGACATGAAACTTTTCTGGGCTGGCGAGCGGCACTCGATCCCAATGGTGGGTGAAGGCGGACGCCGATTGACAACCTACGGGCAAAACAAGGTCGTCGAAGATTTGGTCAACCTTAGAGAAGGTGACAGTCTGCCGATGATATTCGATGCAGAAGTCGAAGCGATCACGGACATTGAAAGCGCGCCCGTCATTCATGTCACAAAGAACGGCGAGCGGCACGAAATTCATTGTGATTTCATAGCAGGCTGCGACGGCTTTCACGGTGTAGCCCGCAAACATATCCCGGACGCCGAAGCGCACTCCTACGTCAAGGAGTTCCCATTCTCATGGTTTGGAATATTGGCCGAAGCCGAGTCCAATATTGAAACGCGCGGCTTTGGGCATTCCGAGAAGGGTCTGGCTGTAAGTTCCTATCGTGGACCGGGTATCAGCCGCCTTTATCTCCAGGTTGATCCGGACTTCCAAACAGGTTCGATGACCGACGAACAAATTTGGGATGAGTTGGACCTTCGTCTGGCAAATCAATATGGAAAGTCCGTCACCCGCGGCCCTATCATCGATAAGGCGGTCGCTCGCTTGCGGGCATTCGTTTGTGAGAAGCTCGTATTTGGCCGCCTCGCATTGGCTGGCGACGCCTGCCACATCGTGCCTCCAAGTGGTGCCAAAGGCTTGAACCTCGCCGTCGGTGATGTACGCCTTTTAAGCGAAGCGATCCTTGCATTGCTGAACAACAAGAATTTCGCCCTGCTGGAACGATATGGCGAGCTCGCGCTGCAGCGGATTTGGCCAACGGTCCACTGGTCATGTCTCATGTCGGAGGCATTTCACCTTTTCCCCGGCCAGTCATCGTTCGACACCAAACGACAATATGAAACCCTAAATCACTGGGCATACAACGAGACAGGCCAGCGTTGGTTTCGCGAAAGCATGCTTGGGCGACCCTATCCCCAATATTGAGTGCTGACGATCTGCGACCAGCGACAATCATCTACGAGGTTAATGCAAAAATGAAAAACGAAGCGGTAGATAAGACCATCGTCGTCGGCGGCGTCGAAGTCGCGTATCGCACCAGTGGCCCGGTCAATGATCGCCTGCCTTTGGTGCTGGTCCACGGCACGGCCGGTAGCATCGACAGCCATTTCGGTTTCCTGTTCCCGATGATGGCATTTCGTCAGCGTGTCATTGGGATCAATCTGGCCGATCCCGGCACAGACAGTATCGAGGTTGATCAGTTCGTCGCACAGATCCAGGCAGTGATCGAGGTCGAGGCACCCGATACAAGCGTAACCCTTCTAGGCTATTCCATGGGCGCACCGCTTGCTGCGAAGGCCGCCCATGTGATGGGCGACAAGGTTGCGAACCTCATCTTGGTCGCCGGTTACATGAAGACCGATACACACCAGAAGCTGCGCGGCCACATTTGGATGAGCCTGTACAAAGAGGGCAACCCCCTCGTCAAAAACTTCATGTCTTTCAATGCATTTTCGCCATTTCATATGCGATCGCGCAGCCTGGAGGACATGCTCGCCGGTACCGCGAAGATGAACATCACGCCCTTCCTTGCCAAGCAGGTCGATCTCAATACGCGCATGGATGTGCTCGCGGAATGCAGCGAGCTACAAACCAGAACGCTGGTGATCGCTTTGTCAGAGGATTTTTCTTGCCCCAAACATCACAGCAAAGCGATGTTTGGTACGATCATCAACGCCAGCTATACTGAAATCGCGACTGGACATGCCGTGGTTCATGAACGGCCAGCCGAATTGTTCTACCATGTCAACCGCTTCTGCAACGACCCGGAATGCTATCCGGTCGGCAAGATCGTCCCCGCCCCCAAGCCGTAAGCGAGAAGAGACCATGATCATCAACAAGAAAATTGTCATCATTGGGGCTGGCTTCACCGGGCTGGGCGCCGCCATCAAGCTGCTTAAAGCCGATCAGGACGACTTTGTCGTTATCGAGCGTCGCGCCGATGTCGGCGGGGTGTGGTATGACAATAATTACCCCGGCATCGCATGTGACGTGCCGTCCCACTTCTATTCCTTCAGCTTCCGCCTGAACCCCAATTGGAGCACAATCCAGTCGCCCGGCGGTGAAATCCTAGAATATCTGCGCGAATGTGCCAAAGAGGAAGGCATCATTCCCTATATCCGCTTCAACACCGAGATGGTGGAGAGCCGGTGGGATGCCCAGGCCAAGCATTGGGTCGTCAAAACCAATAACGACACCTACCACGCCAAATATCTCCTCACCGGTGCAGGCCATCTGGCCGATGAGTTCATGCCCGATATTGAGGGGCTCGACACCTTCCCCGGACATGTTTTTCATTCGGCCCGGTGGGATCACTCGGTTGATCTGAACGGCAAGCGCATCGGCGTGGTTGGTTCGGGAGCGTCGGCTGTCCAGATCGTACCCGAAATGCAGAAAATTGCTTCAGAACTGGTCGTATTCCAACGCTCGGCCCCCTATATGAACTTGCGCAACCTCCATCTCTATACCGAGGCAGAGCAGCGCACATTCGAGCGCAATCCAGACGTTATGGAACATCTGCGCGCGTGGGTTTTCTGGTTCGGCGAAGAACAATATGCGCAGCGGCGGATGGTCCCCAAATATCTTGAAGATGCCAGGCAAGTCGCCATGGCGCACATGGAAAATCAGGTTTCGGACCCCGAGCTGCGCAAGATAATGACGCCGACCTATCAAATCGGTTGCAAGCGCCGCCTGAGCTCCAGCGGCTATTACCCGGCAGTATCCGCCCCCAACGTGAAGGTTGAACCAACCGCGCTCGCCCGGATCGAAGGCAGCACAGCCTTTGGAACAAGTGGTGAAGGCTACGAAGTGGATGCGCTGATATTTGCGACCGGGTTCGAAGCGGTCCGCATGCCCTTCACCACCCGCATTTTCAATGCCGAGGGCGTCAGTCTCGACGAGCATTGGGAAAGCGGTATGCAGGCGCTCGATGCCATTGCGGTCGCTGGCTATCCTAACCTGTTTATCATTTACGGCCCCAATACAGGTCTTGGCAGCAACTCTGCTGTGTACGTCATCGAATCGCAGGTGGATTATGTGATCAGCGCGCTCGAGTATCTCGAAGCGAACAAGCTCGCCGTGTTCGAAGCCAAGGCCGAAGCCGAAGAGCAGTTTATGGATCATATCCACGAGGTGGCCGAAGGCACGGTGTGGCTCGATGGCGGTTGCAGTTCCTGGTATGTCGATGACCGATCCGGCCGCTTGACGGTGATCTGGCCTGATTTCCCGCATATATTCCGCGAAGAACTCTCGCATTTCCATCCCGAGAGCTATGCACTGACGGCCTAAATTCCGGAGAATATGATGACTGAACCTAGATTTGCAGGGCAGGTAGTTGTTGTAACCGGCGGCGCGAAAGGCATAGGGCTGGGCGTCTCAGAGCGGATGGCGGCTGAAGGCGCGCAAGTCGTGATCTGGTCGCGCTCCGATGCAGAACACGCCGCAGCAAATCTGGGCCATGGTGCTTTGGGCATCCTGACTGATGTGTCGTCGGAAGAGTCGGTAACCGCGGCTTTGGCGGCAACGCTAGCTGCATTTGGCAAGATCGACATACTCGTCACGTCTGCTGGCATCAATTCCCCGCTCAATCAGGTGCAGGACGTCAGCCTTGCCGAATGGCAACGGGTGATAGACATCAACCTTAACGGCACATTCCTGTGCTGCCGCGCGGTGCTGCCGGGAATGATCGAACGTAATAGCGGGCGCATCGTCACGGTTGCGTCGCTCGCCGGCAAAGAGCCGAAGCCCAAGCTTTCGGCATATGCAGCGTCAAAGGCGGGAGTCATCGCCTTCACCAAGGCGTTGGGACAGGAATTGGCGACGACAAACATCCGCGCCAACACTTTCTCGCCGGGCGCGATCAACACGCCTATGACGCAGAACCTGCCGCCGCCGGTGCGCGAAATGCTGGAGAATATGGCGCCACAAAAGCGCATGGGCACAGTCGAGGAATGTGCTGCCATGATCGCCTTTATGGCCAGCGAGGACTGCTCGTTCTGCTCAGGCGCCGTATTTGATTTGACGGGTGGCTTGGCGTCTTACTAACCTCCCCACCCCTGCATCCTCCAACTTCAATTGATGCAATAGCCGCCATCAATCACCAGTGACGTGCCCGTTACAAAGTCGGACTCGTCAGATGCCAGATATAATATGCCGTAAGCCTGCTGGATCGGATCGCACACGCGGCGGAGCGGAATATCCTTAAGGATGCCTTCTCTAATTTCCGGGTTTTCCATTGGCACGCGCATCATCGGCGTGTCGGTTGGGCCAGGATGTAGCGAGTTACAGCGGATGTTGTGCGGGCCATAATGCCAGGCAATGTCCTTGGTCATCCCGGCCACCCCGCCTTTGGAAGCCGAATAAGCGAAGCCGCTGACGCTGCCCAATATTGTGGAAATCGAAGCCACATTGATGATCGAGCCGCCACCGTTCGCCTTCATGATCGGGATGACATATTTCGTTCCCCAGAATATGCCTTTGGTGTTTGTATCAAGAATCAGATCCCATTCGGCCTCGCTGATATCTTCGGGAGTATCGAAGGGGTTTTCGTCCGCCTTGGCGGCTATGTTGGCCAATATATTGACCATGCCATAGAGCGCGACCGTTCGTTCAGTCACGTCCTTCCAATCGGCTTCCGACGCTACGTCGTGCTTCATAGCGGTGGCATCAAACCCCTCGGCACGAATTTCGCTCACGAGTTGTTCGAGCACATCAAGCTTGCGCCCTGTGGCGACGACCTTCGCACCTTCTTTGGCAAGCAACAACGCAGTCGCGCGCCCGATGCCGCTCATCGCTCCGGTGACAATGGCAACTTTGCCTTCTACCCTGCCCATCAGCCAGGAAACAGCGTCATACCGCCATCCACGCGCAGGACCTGTCCATGTACGAACCGACTGTCAGGGCCGGCAAGAAACGCCAGCGCATCGGCGATTTCTTCAGTCTCAGCATAGCGGTCTAGCGTATCGGTAGCCTCCATCTTCGCCTGATTGACCACGCGGGTGGAGGTAAAGCGGGCAGTCTTGACCATGCCCGGACTCAAGGCGTTGACGCGGACGTTAAATGACTGCAACTCGTCAGCCATACATCGAGTGTAGTGTACCACGGCCGCTTTAAGCGTACCGTAAATCGCCGCTTTGGCACCGCCCTTATGCGCCGCGACCGAGGTTATATTGATCACCGATACCCTGGCGACGCTCGCGCATGCCCGGAACGAATGTTTTGCACATTAAAATGGTACCCATCAGATTGCTGTTCACCAGCGCCTCGACGTCTTCCATTTTGATATCGAGCGCGGTGTTCGGGTCGGGTTTGCCGCCTGCCGCAGCGATGTCACCGCCAGCACAGTTGACCAATATGTCCACCGGACCAAGTTCACGCTCAATATCTTCGCGCATTTTAGGAACAGCTACGCGGTCGCCGATGTTGCCGGTTACGGCGGTCACACGTACACCGTATTTCTGTGCCACTTCGTCCCGCACAACGCCGAGGTCGGCGGCCTCACCATATTGCGAGGAAGCGGTCCAAGACAGGTCGTGGAGCGCGATGTCGGCACCCATGCTCGCCAGCCGCTCCGCAAAGGCACGGCCAAGGCCGCGACCGGAGCCTGTTATGAAAGCCGTTTTTCCGGCGAGTGGTTTGTCGGTCATTGTGACATCTCTCCCATATTGATTGTGTGAATATTGTGTCAGGGTGCCTTGTTGGTCATCAAGCCCGGAAATCCGCCAGCCTTGCGCCACGATTGCAACTCGTTGAAATAAGCCATCGGTCCGCCGCCATAGGGGCCGCTTTGAACAGGTACGCCGTCAAGATTACCCTCGTTATTGTAATAACCGGGCGTACATTCCTGCTGGAAGCTACCATTTTGCGGGGCCATCGGGTTACGGGTGGCAAGATAAATAATCTTGTCGACATACTCCTGCTCGGCCTCACGGGACAATTCAAACGTCTTAGTCAGACCAGCCGTCGCATTGGTGATGATATCGACGACATATTCTGTCTGCTCATCAAGCATATGCACATGGTTGGCGTTAAGTCCAACATGATCGATGCCGCCAATCATGAATAGGTTGGGGAACTTATTGATCAGCATCCCGTGCAGCGTGCGTACGCCGTCCTTCCAATGCTGGGTCAGGGTCAACCCGCCTTTGCCGGTTACGTCAAAGCCCGATCGTGACAGGAAACCTGTACCGACTTCAAAACCTGTTGAAAAAACGATACAATCCAGATCATAATGCATGCCACCTGCCCAAATGCCGGTTTCATCAATCCGCTCAACACCTTTGCCGTCAGTGTCGACCAGATGGACATTCGGCTTGTTAAACGACTGCAAATAATAATCGTTGAAGCAGGGGCGCTTACAGAAATAATTGTACCATGGCTTTAATGCTTCGGCGGTTTTCTGGTCTTTGACTACTTTGCTGATATGCTCGCGCACACTTTCCATCTTGCGGAAGTTAGCCATTTGAGTGGGGTCAACGCCATCAACATCCTCGTCGCGCGCGTCGATGAAGTTATGGGTCCAGCCGTCATCCACAAGGTCAACATCCTGCGCCGTACCGTTGACGAGATTAGTGAAGTTCACCATCCGCTCACGTTGCCAGCCGGGCTTGAGCGAAGCCCACCAGTCGGGATCGGTTGGTTTGTCGGCCCTAATATCTACCGATGATGGTGTGCGCTGGAACGCGTAAAGCTCCATCGCGCTTTGGGCCAGATGCGGCAGGCATTGGATCGCTGTTGCGCCAGTGCCGATAATGCCAACGCGCTTATCAGCCAGCTTCTCTAGATCGCCATATGAGGATCCGCCGGTATAATCATAATCCCACCGGCTGGTGTGGAAGGCCTTGCCCTTGAATGTCTCGATACCGGGAATACCGGGAAGCTTTGGCTGCGCCAGCGGGCCAAGACCCATCACAACATATTTGGCCGTCATGACATCATCGCGGTTGGTGTAGATTTTCCAGCGTTCGGATTTTTCGTCCCACTTCATATCGGTGATGGCGGTTTGAAAAACCGCATCGCGATAGAGGTCGTATTTTCTGGCGATCTTTCTAGCATGCTCCAAAAGTTCGGGTGCAGGCGGATATTTGCGTGAAGGCATGTCGCCAATGTCTTCCAGCATCGGCATATAGATGTAGCTGTCGATATCGCATGCAGCACCGGGGTAGCGATTCCAGTACCAGGTACCGCCAACATCGCCGCCACGTTCGACGATGCGGATGCTTTCGACGCCAGCCTTGCGCAAGCGCGCGCCAGTCATCAAACCGGAGAAGCCGCCGCCGATCAAAATGACGTCGACCTCATCGTGCAGCGGAGGCCGCTCAATGATAGCTTCGACATGAGGATCTTTTGCAAAGTCACTGAATTCACCAGCAATTTTGCGATACTGCTCCTTGCCATCGGCGCGCACGCGTTTGGCCCGTTCGGTCGCATATTTCTCGCGCAGTTCGGAAGGATCAAATCCAAGATTATGGTCGGGCGCTATCGTCGAAGTCATCTCACTCTCCTAATGGACCATCTATTTTTGTGCTGACTCGGCGCAACGGCGGCCAGCTGGTTCGATCCAATATAGTTCGAATGAAGGTTGACGACATCCGTTGGTTTAGACAAAAAGTATCTCGTTTCAGCCACGCCCTGACAAAGGCATCGGAGTGCATGATGCTCAACCCTGACAAAGAGGCTTTGAACGCCCACACCGACGCGCAACGCGCCGCGCAGAGGAGCAATTTGATCTGGCGCGGGCAACGGTGGGAAGCACCGGAGAACCTGCACCAACGCTCGCTGCTTATCCATGTTGTTCGCGGCGCTTTGCACTGCGAAGCAGACAATAATGTCTGGATTACGCCGCCTACGATGGTTCTGTGGTTGCCCGGCGGCACGCTGCATAATGCCTATGCCTATGGCGACTTCGAAAGCTATGCGGTGTGGGTGGATGCCGATGCGGGTATGCCGAAGGAATGCTGCATCGCATCGGTTACGCCGCTGCTCAGAGAATTGCTTTTGCGTGCTGCCAGCTTCCCTGAAAAAGCTCCTGCAGACAGTCACGAAGCGCGGATACTGGATATCATAATGGGCGAAATCGCCTTGTTGCCTTGGGAGAATCTGTGCCTTCCCATGCCAACAAACCCCCGTATTCGTTCCTTGGTTGACGCAATGATTGCCAATCCGTCCAGCAAAGATACGGCGAGCATATGGGCGGCGCGCTTTGGACTTAGCGAACGAACGATGTCGCGGCTTTTCATACAGGAATTCGGCATGAGTTGGGGGGACTGGAGGCGGCAATTGCTCGTTACGCTGGCGCTGCAATATATGGCCGATGGCAGTTCCGTCCATACGGTCGCGCTCAGCCTGGGATATGAAAGCGCGAGCAGTTTCATCGCCATGTTCAAGCGAACGCTTGGCAAGCCCCCCGGCCAATATCTTGCCGAACGTCATGCGAAGTCGCTGCGCTTGGTTGGAAGTGCACACGACCTCATGATGGCGACTGACTATCGATGATAATTGCCCGAAAGTCGTTGACGTTAGTCAGCGTCGGCCCTGTTATTACGGCGTCGCCGAGCGCGCCGAAAAAGCTGTGGCCGTCATTATTGTCGAGATATTCACGCGGATTAATGCCCAGTGTTAGGGCGCGTCCAAGCGTGTCAGGCCTAATCACGGCGCCAGCGATTTCTTCCTGACCATCCACACCGTCGGTGTCACCTGCAAGTGCATGAACGCCAGCCTGTCCGTCAAGCGTCAGCGCCAGGGACAGTAGGAATTCGACGTTACGCCCACCACGCCCGCTACCCCGAACGGTGACGGTAGTCTCGCCTCCGGACAGCAGAACACAAGGCGTCTGAAAAGGCTGCCCCCGGCCTGCCACTTGCAACGCGATACCCGCCAAGGCCTTGCCGACGTCGCGCGCCTCGCCTTCAATAGCATCGCCCAATATGAAAGCTGTGATACCAGCCTCACGCGCCACCGTCGCAGCTGCCTCCAGCGCCATTTGTGGCGTGGCGATAAAGCGCGTCTCAATCAGTGGCAGGCGAGAATCGCCCGGCTTCAAAGATTCGCCCTCCCCGCTCTCCAGATACGCCATGGCTTTTGGCGGCACTTTAATTTCATAGCGCCGCAATACCGCCAGAGCATCGCTGCACTCGGTCAGGTCGGGAACGGTAGGGCCGGAAGCGATGTTGACGGCGTCATCACCGGGTACATCGGAGATAATCAAGTTGAGCACCTTGGCCGGATAGCATGCGGCGGCAAGCCGTCCGCCCTTGATGCCAGACAAATGGCGACGCACGCAATTCATCTCGCTGATGCTCGCGCCGCTGGCGAGTAAATCACGGTTAAGCGCTTGCTCGTCAGACAGCGTCAACCCCGGCAATGGCAAGGCGAGGAGCGACGAGCCGCCGCCGGATATCAGGCAGAGCACGAGATCGTCGGCGCTCAGATTGGCAACGGTCTGCAGCATTCGCCGAGCGGCAACTTCTCCAGCTGCGTCTGGCACCGGGTGCGCTGCCTCGACGATTTCGATTGAAACACATGGCACATTATAGCCGTAGCGCGTGACCACCAGTCCGGTCAGCGGGCCGGACCAGTGATCCTCCACCGCCCGCGCCATCGCCGCCGAAGCCTTGCCCGCGCCGATTACCACCAAGCGGCCTTTGGGTTCTGCGGGCAGATATGGAGGCACGCAATGTGCTGGCTGTGCCGCGGCAATGGCGGCATCGAAAAGACGCCGCAACAGATCGGACCGATCATTTGATGACATTGTGCGGTCCAATGCGGCGCAAGCTAGGTCCGATGCTGCATTTGCGTTGTCAGCAGCGCGCACATGGCTTGCGTGACCTCCTCTGTGGTCGCCTTGCCGCCGAGGTCGCCGGTGTGGAGTGATGGGTTCGCAGTGATCTGCTCGATGGCGTGCATCACCTGCGCAGCGGCTTCGACTTCGCCAAGATGATCGAGCAACATAACAACCGACCAGAAGGTGCCTACCGGATTTGCCAAACCTTTGCCCATGATATCAAAGGCGGAACCATGAATTGGTTCAAACATAGACGGGTAGCGGCGCTCCGGGTCGATGTTGCCTGTGGGGGCGATACCAAGGCTACCGGCCAACGCTGCGGCCAGATCGCTCAGGATGTCGGCGTGTAGGTTGGTAGCTACGATGGTATCCAGAGTGGCCGGATGATTGACCATGCGTGCGGTAGCAGCGTCGACGAGTTCCTTGTCCCACGTTACGTCGGGGAATTCTTTGGAAACTTCGACAGCAATCTCGTCCCACATTACCATCGCGTGGCGCTGGGCATTGCTCTTGGTGATAACTGTCAACAGCTTGCGCGGGCGGGATTGTGCTAGGCGGAAGGCAAAGCGGATGATACGCTCGACCCCGGCGCGGGTCATCATAGAAACGTCGGTCGCTGCTTCTATAGGGTGCCCCTGATGTACCCGTCCGCCAACACCTGAATATTCACCTTCGGAATTTTCGCGGACGATCACCCAATTGAGATCATCGGGACCGCAGCGTTTGAGCGGACCATCGATGCCGGGCAGGATACGGGTCGGGCGCACATTGGCATATTGGTCGAATCCCTGGCAGATTTTCAGGCGCAGGCCCCACAAAGTAATGTGATCGGGGATATCCGGATCACCAGCCGATCCGAACAGGATCGCGTCCTTGTCCCGTAGTGCATCCAAGCCATCGTCCGGCATCATCACGCCATGTTTGCGGTAATAGTCCCCTCCCCAATCGAAGTCCTCGAACGTGAAACTGAGTTGGTTGCTAGACCGCGCGAGCGCCTCAAGGACTTGCTGCCCTGCTGGCACGACTTCTTTGCCTATCCCGTCTCCGGGGATGGTGGCAATCGCATATGTTTTCATAATTTTAGCTCTCGAAAAAAGAGTGTCGACAATGCGGAAATGCGTCGAATGACAAGACTAGACAATCGCATCTATTACCGCTATTTGAGAATTCTTTAAATCAACACATCGATAAACTCAAGCCCGAAACCGCAGCATTACCGACCCAAAGATTCGGATGGCGTGCTCCAGTTGGTGCGAGTGCAACATATGGCCCATGAAGTTGGGACCAACATTAGGAGGAACAAGCATGCAGCGCACATTCGTCATCACCGGGGCCGCATCCGGCCTTGGAGAAGCAGCCGCAAATCGTCTCAAATCCAAGGGCCATAGGGTGATCGGCGTAGATTTGGCCGGTGCCGATATCAATGTCGATCTCGGCACTGACCAAGGACGTCGGGATATGGTGGAACAGGTGCGCACTCACGCTCCCGAACGCCTCGACGGCATCTTCGCATCGGCTGGGACGTCGGATTTCAATCGCCCCGGACTCGTGATGGCAGTCAACTATTTCGGTGCGCTCGCCACATTCGAGGGGCTGCACCCGATGCTGCGTGGGCCGGGTGCACGCTGTTTAGCTGTGGCCTCGTGCGCCATTCTTGTGTCCAGCGATGAAATCCTCGAGCTGGAAGAGCTCTGCCTGGCAGGCAAGGAAGCGGAAGCCGTCGCTAAGGGCGAGGCATATGGCACGAAAAATGCTTACCCCGGCACCAAGCGCGCTTTGACGCGGTGGGCACGCGCTACCTCGGTCAAGCCTGAATGGGCCGGCTCGGGCATATTGCTCAACATTCTTGCGCCGGGCGTGGTCAAAACGCCGATGGTGACGCGCACTCTGGCTAACCCGGAATCGGCAGCGATCCTCAAAGAAAATTCGCCGATTGCCGTGAACGAATATGCCGAAGCCGAGGTTGCAGCGGAGCTAGTCGACTTCCTGCTCAATTTTGAGGGCAATTACATCGTTGGTCAGGTCTTCTTTCTCGATGGCGGCACCGAAGTGCTAAAACGCCCGGACAAGCTATGAGCCGTAATATTGTCATCACCGGATCAGGGTCCGGGATGGGCGAGGCAACTTCGACGCGGTTGAAAGCCAAGGGACACCGGGTCATCGGCGTCGACCTTAAGGGCGCAGACATCAACGTGGATTTGGGAACGCCGCAAGGCCGCGAACACATGGTAGAGCAAGTCCGCGCGCTTGTGCCTGATGGCATTGATGGAGTGCTGACATCAGCCGGGGTGGCCGACTTTGACCGGCCGGACCTCGTGGTTTCGGTGAATTATTTTGGCACCATCGCCGCGCTGGAGGGATTGCATCCACTTCTGCGCGGACCGGGTGCACGCTGCGTCGCAGTCGCGTCGACCGCAATCCTGATTTCTGACCCTGAAATATTGGAACTGGAACGGCTATGTCTGGCTGGAGACGAGCCCGGCGCCATCGCCTTGGCCAACCAGTGCAGCATGTTGCAGGCTTATCCTGCATCGAAACGTGCACTGACGCGGTGGGCGCGCGCCGCCTCTGTCGCACCCGAATGGGCTGGGTCGGGCAAATTGCTGAACATCGTCGCGCCGGGCACCGTCAAAACAGCCATGATCACCAAGGCTTTAGCCGATCCAGCACAAGCACAGGCTATCCGGAATGGCTCTCCCATTGCCGTGGACGATTTCGCCGAAGCCCCTGCCCTCGCTGAGCTCATGGACTTTCTGCTGACTTTTGAAGGCAATTACATCGTCGGACAGACATTCTTCGCTGACGGCGGCACAGAGGTTTTGACGCGTCAGGATGATTTCTGACGCAGGCACCCCTTGTTAACCCAGATCAATATCGCAAACAGGAAATATGATGAAGAACAACGCACTCTATGACCTCGTCATCTTTGGCGCGACCAGCTTCGCAGGGAAGTTTGTCACCCAATATCTGGCTGAACGCGGCAAAGCTGTGCCAAGTATGCGCTGGGCTATTGCGGGCCGCTCGCGCACGAAGCTGGAACAGCTGAGCACCGAACTCGGGCTGGAAAATGTCGGTATCATTATTGCCGATGTTGCGGATAGGCCTTCGATTGACGCAATGGTGGCCAGTACGAAGGCCGTGCTGACCACGGTCGGGCCATATCAGCTTTATGGCACACCGCTGGTGGAAAGCTGTGCGCTGGCTGGCACCGATTATCTCGATCTGACCGGCGAACCCAATTGGATGCGTGAAATGATCGACGCTTATGAGGCGTTGGCACGGCAGAATGGCGCGCGAATACTGTTCTCCTGCGGGTTCGATTCCATTCCCTCCGAACTTGGCGTCTATTTCCTCCAGAAGTTGGCCAAGGAACGCTTTGGCTCCCCGATGCCGCGCGTGCGGGGGCGGGTCACGACCTTCATCGGCGGCCCCGGCGGCGGGTCGGTCGCCACCGGCATGGTGATGATGAAGGCGGCACAGGAAGACGCGGAATTTGCCAAGCTGATGCAGGATCCGTTTGCCCTGACCCCGGGTTTTCGGGGACCGGAACAGCCCACCGGTCTGGAAATTGCCGTGGAGGAAGACGTCGGGCCGGTGTATCCATTCAAGCTGGGGCCGACAGATGCCAAAAATGTCCACCGCTCCAATCTTTTGATGAACCATGCTTATGGTACCGATTTCGTCTATGACGAGATGATGGCGGGCGAACTACCGGCAGGCGGCCCGCCTTCGTTTGCCAACATGCCAAAGCCCGGCGAAGGGCCGGGGGCGGACGTGCTTGCCAATGGAAAGTTTGAGATTCTGTTTATTGGTTCGGATGACAGCGGTCGTAAGTTGAAAGCGACTGTGTCATGTCCGCGCGATCCCGGATTTGTGGCAACGGCGCGGATGATGATCGAAACCGCGTTGCTCCTGCACGAGGACTCTGAAACTTGCGCCGGGAATCTGGACTCCCGGTGCAGCATTCAATGACCGACTGATCGAGCGGCTGGTGAAGCATGGCGATATGACTTTTCAAGGTGGTTGAGCGACTGACACTACAGCGCTCTCAGATGGCGATTGTCGGGTTCTTGGTTGGCGCGATCACGATTTCGTTGAAACAAACATGCGGCGGCGCTTCGGCAATATAGCGCACCAGCGAACCCAGATCTTCCGGCTGCAGCAAAGTTGCCAGCCGCTCAGCTGGCGGCGGGTTTGCCCGCGCTTGGTGGATCGGTGTATTGGTGCCGCCCGGCATCAGCAGGCAGCAACGAATGCCGTCCATGCCATTTTCCATGTTGACCGTGTGGCTTAGCGCAGTGAGTGCATGTTTTGCCGCGTTATAGGCGGTACCGCTGCGACCCGACGGGAAACGCCCGGCCCAAGATGAGTTGATGATGATCGTCCCCGCACCTTTGGGCCGCATCTGAGGCAGTACGGCCAATGATGCCATACATCACACCGTTGAGGTTGATATCGATCACCTGATCAAAAGCTTCAGCAGTCAGCTCTCTCGTCGTGCGATTGCGGACATTCTGTCCGGCATTGGCGAAAAAGATATCGACGCCGCCATGGCGCGCCATGATCTCATCGGCAATGCTCTGCGTTGCGGAAGCATCCGCAACGTCAAGCTGCGCCGCTTCGGCCGTGCCTCCTGCCGCAATGATCGCGTCGACAACCTCATCCAGCGGCGCTTGGCGACGCCCTGACAGCACGACATATGCGCCCGCCTCGGCAAGTGCCTTGGCCGACGCTTCGCCGATCCCCGTTCCCGCCCCGGTGATCCAGGCAACCTTTCCGATCCAGGCTTTTCATTGCGCCGTCCCGGAACTCTTGCAGTAACTGGTTAAGGCCGGCAACCAATACACCAACATCAGAACCAACCGCCAGAAAGCCGACGCCCATCGATTGGTAAAGCTGCGCAAGCGCGACGTCAGACGTCAGGATACCCGATGCCTTGCTGCTTTTACCGATCCTCTTCAAAGCATCGACGACAACTGCTTTGAACCTCATCGCTACCCGGTTTGCCCGGCAGGCCCATATCGGCGGCAAGATCGGATGGTCCGACAAAAACGCCATCGACACCATCGACCTCGAGGATATCTTCAAGCGCATTGATCCCCTTAACCGTTTCCACCTGCAGCAAGATGCAAATCTCGTCGGCAGCACGGTGGATATAATCACTCACTCGGCCATAGCGGGAGGCCCGAGCGAAAGCAGCGCCAATGCCGCGCGCGCCTGACGGCGCATAGCGGCACGAACGCACCACTTCGCGCGCCTGCTCGGCGCTTTCGACCATCGGGATCAGAAGGGTTTGCGCACCGATATCGAGATGCTGCTTGATCGCGACCCTGTCGTCAGACGGCAAGACGCACGACGGCTGCCGATGCACCTCCTTGTACGGCGCGCAGCTGCGACAGGATGTGACCTAACGTCATTGGGAGCCGTGTTCACCATCGATCAGCAGCCAGTCAAAGCCCGCATGGGCGCACAGTTCAGCGGCATTGTCATCGCCCAGAGCGAGCCAAAGTCCGAGCAATTGCTGTCCTTCGGCAAGCGCACGCTTGAAGCTGTTTTGTTGAATTTGCATAGGCTCAGTCAAAACCGATCTCCACTTCTCCAAAGGGTCCGAAGTCGGCACGAATTTGCGATCCGGGCGGACATTCAACGGGGCGGATGAACGACCCGACAGAACGATCTGGCCAGCGTCCACCTTTTGTCCATATTGCGCGAGCCGCCGGACCAGCCAGACGATCCCTGCAACCGGATCATTCAGCACCCCAGCACCCAGGCCGGTTTCTTCGACTTCACCGTTGCGCGAGACGATCGCCCCAACCCAGCGCAAGTCGAAGTCCTCAGGACCATGCCGCTGCGGCCCCAGCACAATCCCGGCATTGGCGGCATTGTCGCTGATCGTATCGCACACATTGCGCGCACGCCCGGTTTCAGGATCGGCGCGCAATATGCGCGTGTCCAGAATTTCAATCGATGGGGCGACAAATTCGGTCGCGGCAATAACATCCTCTCGCGTTACATCCCCTTCCAGTGTCCCGTTCACCTTGAACGCAATCTCGGCCTCAATCCTTGGCTGGATGAAATGGCCCGCCGGAACCGTCGCGCCGTGCGCAAACTCCATATCGTCGAACAACACGCCGCTGTCCGGAATATCGATGCCGAGCGCATATTGCATCGCCTTCGAAGTGAGACCGATCTTCCAGCCAATGACCTTTCGGCCCGCCGCCTTTTTCAATTCGACCAAGGCAGACTGGACCGCATAGGCATCATCCATGTCCATGCCCGGATAGCGCAGAGACAAGCAGGCCAGTTTGTTGCCGGGCTTGCTCGGCTTTGAACAGCGCGCTTGCCGCCGCTTCATGGTCTTGCGGGGTCATCGCTCATCCTCAATCGTATTGCGCAATATGCCGATTCCTTCGGCCTCCACCTCGACCACATCTCCAGGTTTGAGCCAGATCGGCGGATCGAACCTTGCGCCGGCACCGGTCGGCGTTCCGCAAACAATGACATCTCCGGGTTCCAGCGTTGTGAAGGTTGAGACGTAATTCACGATATATCGGAAATCGAAGATCATCCGGGCGGTGCGATCCTTCTGCCGCACCTCGCCATTGACGCGGGTTTCGAGCGCAACATCATCCAGTTGCGCCGCATCGGTAAACGGCACAAGCCAAGGCCCCATTGCACCGCTATTGTCCCAATTCTTACCCTGCGTGACATTGAACTTGGCATGCCTAACCCAGTCACGGATCGTGCCTTCGTTGCACAGGGTCAACGCAGCGATATGATCATAAGCGTCATCACGCGAAATCCGGCGACCGCCTTTACCGATCACTATAGCAATCTCGCCCTCATAATCGAGTTGCTCGCTTTCGGGCGGGCGGATCAGGGGCAGTTGATGACCGGTAAAACTGCTCGCATAGCGGATAAAGATGGACGGTTTGGAGGGCGCCGCCTGATCGTCCTTATATTCCTCGTTCCGGTCGGGATAGTTCACGCCGATACATAGGATCTTCCCGGGCTTGGCTATCGGAATTCGCCATTCGAACGATCCTTCGGGATAGGTAGCAGTGCGAGCCTGAACAGCGGCTGAAAGCTCGTCGAAACCGTTTTCCTGCACGACATCGAGCAGGTTTTTGTAACGGCCGTCACAAGTGTCTGTCAGATCGATAACCCCGTCATCCGTAACAACGCCGAACCGCTCTTTTCCCTCAGCGAAGAATGCGGCGAACCGATCGCGGTCAATCCGAGTGGATGCACTCATTTGCCAATACCTCCCAGGCATAAATATTTGATTTCCATGTAATCATCCATGCCATAGCGCGAACCCTCGCGACCGTGACCGGACATTTTGATGCCGCCAAAAGGCGCCTCGGCGGTTGAAATCAACCCCGTGTTGACACCCACCATCCCATATTCGAGCGCTTCGCTTATCCGCCAGACGCGCGCATGATCGTTGGTGTAGACATAGGATGCCAAACCAAATTCGGTATCATTGGCGGCTGCAACGACTTCCTCTTCCGAGCCAAATGAAAACAGCGGCGCTACCGGCCCGAACGTTTCTTCGCTGGCAAGCAGCATGCTGTTACTCGCCTGCGTAATGACCGTTGGCTCAAAATACGTCCCGCCAAGCGTGTGGCGTTGCCCGCCCAGTCTTACCTTACCACCCTTTGCGAGCGCATCTTCTATATGTTCCAAAACCTTCCCGACTGCGGCCTCGTCGATCAGTGGGCCAAAATTCGTGCCCTCTTCAAGGCCATTGCCAACCTTCATGCTGGCCAGACGGTCGGCAAGACGGTCGGCAAAGTCCTCGTAAACACCCTTTTGGACGTAGATACGGTTGGCACATACGCAAGTCTGGCCATTGTTGCGAAACTTGGCAATCAAAGCGCCTTCGACCGCCGCATCAAGATCTGCGTCGTCGAAAACGATAAAAGGGGCGTTACCGCCCAGCTCGAGAGACAGCTTCTTCATCGTTGCTGCAGACTGGCGCATCAGCGCGACTCCGATTTCGGTGGAGCCGGTAAAGGATATTTTGCGGACAATCGGGCTGTCGGTGAGCGCCGCGCCGATCACCGAAGCTGCGCCTGTAACAACCGAGAACAGACCTTTCGGCAGGCCAGCACGTTCTGCCAGCAATGCCAACGCAATAGCAGAAAACGGCGTCTGGCTCGCCGGCTTGAGAACCACCGAACAGCCCGCCGCCAATGCCGGTGCGACTTTGCGGGTGACCATGGCATTGGGGAAATTCCATGGTGTGATCGCGCCGACGACGCCCACCGGCTGCTTCAGAGCGATGATGCGCTTATCAGGTGCATGGCCGGGAATCACGTCCCCATACGCCCGCCGTGCCTCTTCGGAAAACCATTCGATAAACGATGCGCCGTAATGAATCTCGGTCAGCGCCTCAGCCAGCGGCTTGCCCTGTTCAAGGGTGAGAATGCGGGCAAGCTCCGGTGCATTTTCTGTCACAAGATCATACCATTTGCGTAATATGACCGCGCGCTCTTTGGCCGTGCGTTTAGCCCAACCGACCTGCGCCGCCTTCGCCTGTTCAATTGCTTCATTAGTCTCCGCTTCACCCAAGCGCGGCGTACGGCCAACCAATTCTCCGGTGGCCGGGTTGAGGATCTCCAGCGAATTTGAACCCGCATCGATCCAGCGCGCGCCAACAAGTGCGGCTTCTCGCAGCAAACCAATAGTACCAGCAGTTGTGGTTTCACTGTCGCGTTGCATGACCCGCTCCCACCGATTGAACTTTGATTGGCATTGCGGCTTTATATCACGTCGAAAACGACGTTGACCTGACCAGTACCCGAGCTTGGGAAATACTCGCCAATCACTTCGCCCTTGCCCTGATATTTATCCCAACCCAGCGCGGCGAAGAGCATGATTGTGTCGTGCATCAAGCCTTCGCCGTCGCAATGTTGGGCATATTCGGGCAGGATTTTGAGGAAAGTTTCAATGTCACCGCGTTTCCACATGTCGAGCACCATAAGGTCAACCTGCCGGTTAAATTCCTTCGAGATATTAAATGTCCCGTCGTTCTCGGCGTAGATCTCGGTGGGCCACATACGGTGACTGAGCGACCCTGAAGCCAGCAGCGCTACTTTGGAGTCGGACGCTTCGGCAGCCTCGCGGATGGCTTCGCCCACCCAGCGCGAAGATTGCATGCTGTGCGAGGTGCACCAGCCCGCAACCGAGACGACTTTCAAATCGCCATCTGGATTCATGAAGTGCATGGGCACGAGGGTGCCATATTCCAGTTCAAGCGCCTCGACCTGATGCGACAGCGTATGCGACCCCTTCTCGGTCGCGATTTTGGCTATCAGGTTTCCTAGGTCGGGATTCCCCGGCAAGTCATATTCCAACCGATCGATAAATTGCGGAAACTCGTTCGATGCGTAAACGCCTTTGAAATGCGCCTTTGCATTGATGTGATAGCCAGCATTGACCAGCCAGTGCACGTCGGAGACCACGACCGTGTCAACACCAAGTGCGCGTATACGTCGACCGATTTCGCGCAAGCCATCAATCGCCTGTTGGCGGCATCCTTTCAGCGGCCCCTCCTGCTCCGAAAGGAGCAAGGTAGGCACATGCGTTATTTTCGCGGCAAAGGCCAATTCACCCATATCAAGCTTCCTTCAAAGGACTGCGTATCTTCATCGCCTACTTGGCCAATTTCGGCGCATTCTGCGCAAGGGTCGGCAGGCATACATTGACCGTCTCCATGTAGAAATCGAACGACCAATCCCCGCCGTCACGGCCAATCCCCGACGCCTTGACGCCGCCAAACGGGGTCGGAAGGTGACGGACATTTTCTGAATTGACCCAGATCATGCCTGCTTCGAGGCGATCCGAGACCGAAAGCGTCCGGTTCAAATCATTCGTCCAAAGATAGGCAGCCAGACCATATTCAATGTCATTGGCGAGTGCGACAGCATCATCCTCGTCCTTGAAGGGAATGGCGGTCAGCACCGGACCAAAAATTTCTTCCTGCGCGATCCGCATATCATTGCGCGCGCCGGCAAACAGGGTTGGCCGGACAAAGCAGCCTGCGTCACCCACCTTTTCGCCGCCAGCAACTATTTGTGCGCCCTCGCCCCGGGCGATTTCGAAATAGGAAAGCACCTTTTCTTCGTGGACCTTATGGATCAGCGGTCCGACGACCGTATCTGGATCGAGCGGATGGCCGACCTTAATGCGGTTGGCTGCATCCGCGACGCGTTTTACGACTTCATCATAAATCGTATCCTGAACGAGCAGGCGCGACGAGGATGTGCAGCGCTCGCCGTTAAGCGAGTAGATCATGAACACAGCGGCATCCACCGCGCGATCAATGTCGGCATCGTCGAAAATGATACAGGGGTTCTTGCCGCCGAGTTCGAAATGGACGCGCTTCAATGTTGCCGCCCCTTGCGACATGATCATCGATCCCGTCCGACCTTCGCCGACAAAGGCAACTGCCTTGATGCCGGGATGTTCGGTCAGCGCCTTACCTGCCGTTTCGCCCAGTCCATTGACCAGATTGAGTACCCCGGGAGGCAGACCGGCCGCTTCGGCTGTCTCGATCAGCAGCTTTGCCGAAAGCGGGGAGAATTCCGCAGGCTTGTGAACGACAGTGCAGCCAGCGGCCAGCGCAGGCGCGATCTTCCATGTCGACAGCATGAACGGCGTGTTCCACGGCGTAATCACCGCAACCGGTCCAATCGGGCGGCGGGACGTGTAGTTGATTTGACCCGGCCCGCGGAGCACCGATCCATCCTGTGCTTCCACTGCCTTGTCGGCAAAGAAGCGGAAATTCTCGGCTCCTCGTACGGCGGCTTTCGACATAAAGCGGATCGCTTGGCCGGTATCGATCGATTCAATCAGCGATATTTCCTCGGCGCGCGCCTCGATCGCGTCAGCGACCTGATGGAGGATCTTACGGCGCTTCGCACCGTCCATCGCCCGCCATGCCGGAAACGCTTCCTGCGCCGCTTTCACCGCCGCATCGACATCGGCGGCATCGCTCTTTGCCACGTCGGCCAGATGCGAATTATCGACCGGCGTCGCGTTTGCGAATGTCGAGCCAGACACAGCTGCGACGCTATTCCCGGCAATGTGGTTTTGGACGCCGTTTTCGCGAAAGCGGCGGAGATATTGTTCAACCTGTTCCAGATTTGCTTCAAACGTGCTCATGCTTTCCCCTCCGATCCCTTTTCCGCCAAAAGGCGGGGCCTAATTGTGTTGGATTTCCACGTCAGGTCCGGGTCGATTTCCCGGATTTCGAGAGAAAGTCCGAAATATTGTTCTGCGAGCCAGTCACGCAAATGCTGCTTGGCGGCGGCAAAGACGATTTCTCCGGCGGCGGCCAGATCAGCTTTGGTTCTCCCGTGGCCGACGATTAATGTCAGGGCAACGAAGCCATTGGACGGATGCTTGTCGGCAATGGCGCAAGCCTCTGCGCGATAAGCACGCACCCTGATCCCGGCCAGCGGAAAAATTCCCGTTTCGACCATGCCTCGGTGCAACGCGTCGCAAAGATCATCGTTATCCATGCTGCGCGCAACGGTATCGGACATTTCGACAATCAGATGCGCCATTGCGACTCTCCGATAATTAACATGCTAACAAAATCTCCTACCGCAAACATGCAGTCTTGCACAATGATGGGCGCAAGTTTCGGGCAGTCAACCACCGCGCACCACGTCGATAATTTCGGCCGGATTTACGGCGCTTGCATTTCCACGCCAGGCCACATGCTGGTCAGGACGCACAAGGAACAGCGGGTGGCGGTAGAGACCAGCAATGTCGTCCGGAGGCGTAATGTCCAAGACCTTGAGTGGCACCCCGGCCGCTTGTGCAGCAGCGACAAATCCGGAAACATCTTCGTCGGCGCCACACCGCAAAAGCGTGAACACTGGCCCGAAATTATCGTAGAGTGATGACCCGTCGGGCAACCGGAAATGCGGGACCCGGCAACCCGGGACCGTCGAAGCCCGATATTCCGACATCGAATAATCAGGCGCAGTTTCGTCGTCATAGATGATGGTCGGCGACTGATCGTAATAATAACCGTAATTCAGGCCGGCCGCTGCATATTGCTGGACATTGAGAGCATAGGTCTCCTTGCCCATTTTTGCCCGCGACTGCTCCCCTTCGGGAGTATCGTCCTCGATATCGTTCGGTACCGAGCTGCGCTGGGCCGCCATCTTGATGCAGTGATCCATTGCGAAGCGGCTAACCTGATCGGTGATCGGGCCGCGTTCCGCGACATAGGATGCCAATAGCTTTTCGCCGCCCCAGCCATTAACCGCGCCAGCCAATATCCAGCCGAGGTCAATCGCATCGGCAATGCCGGCATTCATGCCATAACCGGCATAGGGAACCCACAAATGCGCAGAATCGCCCGCCAGGAAAACACGGCCTTCACGCAGCTTATCGACAACCAGTCGCCGCCCGTACCAGTCTTCGATGTTGAGCGCTTCATATTCGAAATCTGCGCCGACACCGAAAATGTCGCGGATGCTTTGATCCCGGTCGACCGAGTCAAAATCCGGCTCGCCGTCACGCAAATAATTGTGCACCAGCCATAGCTCTTTGCCGTCGATCGAATAGATATTCCCGCTTCGCCGCGGGTTGAGCGAGAACATGCACCATGAAGGCTCGACCTGCATCCGGGAGATCAAATCGGGTGCGCGCAAATAGGTCGACTGCACACGCTGGATCACCGCATCGCCGTGGAATTCGCCGCCGATAGACTGCCTGACCATCGAGTTACCGCCATCGCAACCCGCAAGGAAAGACGCATCGATCTTTAATTCTGTGCCATCGTTTGATTTGACTGACGCACAGACTCCATCGGCATTTTGCGAGAACGCGGTGAGTTCATGCTCAAACAGGATCGTAATTTCATCCCGTGCCAATGCCTGCTCGATCATGATCGGTTCGAGGTAAAGTTGGTTCACGCGCTGCGGCGGCTCAGCGGTTGGCCAATGGGCATCGACGCCTGTATCCTTAGCCGTGAAACGTTCGCCACTTGCGACGATCTTGATGCGGGACAATTCCTTACCCGTTGTTGAAACGCGGTAAGAGCAGTCCTGCGCGTAATCTGTCGGCAAGCCGGTATGGCGCACAGCGTCGGCAAAACCGTTTTTGCGGAAAAACTCCATGCTCCGCGACGACACATGGTTGCACCTTACCGTGGTTGGCGCATTCTTTACCTTACGCTCGATGACAACTGACTTCACGCCATGATTGGATAGCTCAAGCGCCAAACTCAAACCCACCGGGCCCGCACCTGCAATCACCACATCTGTCTTCATCACGCTCTCCGATTCGAATTACTTAACATGTGTAGTATTTTTTGGATAAAGTCTACCCCCCGAACTCCCGATATTTTCCATGAAAAATCTATGCTGGCGGGCGCTAACGTGGGTGCAGAGTGAGCGGCAGCGTCGCAAAGCCCTGAGCAGAATTATTGATAATCCTGACCGGATCGCCCACGTCCATCCTGGCCACTCTGTTAATCAGGGCCATCAGGATAGCTTCCATCTCAAGCCGTGCGAGATGCATCCCGGTACATAAGTGGACGCCGTGGCCCCAGCCCAAATGATCCCTCGGATTTCGCTCAATATCAAATCTGTCAGGATCCGCGTAATGCCTTTCGTCCCGATTACCTGAAGCGTATAAAAGCCAGACCCTCGATCCTGCCGGAAGCGTTGTACCGGAAAAAGTCATTTCCTCCTTGGCAAACCGCGTAAAGCCGCGAAGCGGCGATGCCATCCTGACAGATTCGTTGATAATCCCTGGGATCAGTTCCGGCCGCTTTCGCAATTCCTGGAATGCGTTGGGACTGGACGCCAATTGGCACAGCATTTCGCCGGTCGCATAAATCGTCGTATCGAGCGATGGCAGGACATAATCGAAAATCAGGTCTCTTGCCTCAGTCATCGGCAATTCACCGTTTTCACTTGCTTCGAGAATCAGGTCCGCCCAACTACCTGGCACAAGATCCTGCCGCGTCAGACTCATGCCAAATTGGACGAACTGCTGAATGGTCGGCAACGCCGCGCCGGTGCGGAAATGTTCGGCGGGACCGAATGAGTCAAATATGGCGTTTGACCATTCGAGCATGCGCTCGGCCTGCAGTCCTTTAATACCGACAAGTTCCGCAACGATCGTCGTTGGTAGATAGGATGCCAGCGCCGACATCGCCTCGAACGACGATCCGGTCGCGAGTTCGGCAACCTTCTGGTCAGCAAGGGCAAATACCCTCTCGCGAAGCTGCGACATTTGGCCAGGCTTGAGAGGTCGTAGTTCCAGGCTCTTCAGCTTGCGGTGACGCTCACCGTCGCTGTTGAGAGTTGAGGTTCCTGTCGGTGCGCCTTCTCCATTCAGGCTATGGTTGACAGAGACGCCTTGGCCGCTGATCAAGATTTGGTCGGCGCGAAGAGCGCGGACCAAATCATCATATCGCGCAACGGCATAAAGGTCATGCCTTTCCAGCCAGACGACATCACCAAGATCGCGCAGCGTTTGAAAGGTGGGATTGGTGTCGGCCAATATATCGTCGGCGAACATATCGCCTGCAAATCGTGCAACGCCCTTGATCGGCTCGATGATCGATGACATTTGAGCCTCCTCTTTAGAGTTGAACGATTGCAGCAGCCTCGTCTTCGACTGCTTCCACTTCGAATGGCGGCGTTTGCTCGAACAATGCAGCCACCGCCGATGCCCGCCTGCGCCGGACATTTCCGGCGCGGATCGATCCCTTGTCCGCCAGTTCACCCGCTTCGGTAGAGGGCATCTCATCGAGCAGGCTGAAACGGCGAACGCGCCTGCTCGACGACCGGTTGTCCTTGTTATAGGCGGCGATCATGCGAGCAATCTGCTGCCGGATGGCCGGATGACGATTAAGTTCATCAAGCGATGCTTCCGGCTCGCCCGCAAATTCACGCGCAGCCTTCAAGTTCAGCCAGGCCAGCAGTCCGACAAACGCCTCCCCCTCGCCGCAAAGCACAAGATGCTGCACCAAAGGCGCGGTCGCAAGCATCAGCAAATCGTGCAATTCGCCTGCTCTAACGAATGTACCGGTGACCAGCTTGAATTCGTCCGAGATCCGCCCGGCAAAGACCAGTCCCTGAAGCGGATCGTCCGGTGAAAGAAAAGATAGCAGCATCTCCCATGCGGAAATAGCCCTCGTCATCGAGCATCGCAGCGGTCTGATCGGGCATACCGAGATATCCGGGCGTGACAGCGTCGCTACGCACCCGCACTTCATACCGTTCGTCATCAAGCGGAACGAGCTTGAGCTCATATCCGGGATGCGGCAGGCCAATCAGCCCGACGCGGTCCGTCGGCCAATAAACCAGCGCGCCGCCGGGGCCCGTTTCGGTCGATCCGTAGCCACAGGTGAAGGGTATCTTGCAACCGCAATATTTAACAGCAAGAGCTTGCAGCCGCCGGGCCACATCATCGGGCAGCCGCGCACCGCCATACCCCATAGTCAGCAAGTTGGCGAAAAAGGATTTGGCCAGTTCTGAATCCTGTTCCAGCGCGTCGGCCAGCATCACATAGCCGGCGGGCATACTGAAATAATTGGTGGGCGACACATGCCGCAAATTTTCCAGAGTGCGTTCGAATTCCTTGCCGATCGGTTTCCCGTCATCGATGAAGAATGAGCCGCCGCTAACCAAAGTTGCCGCAAGAACCGCCGCCCCGGTCACATGGCTCCACGGCATCCAGTCCAAACGGGTAACGCCCTGGCCCTTCCCTTTTGGCCAAAAGAAGTGAGATTCGATTCTACGGCAACCATGATGTTGCGCTGCGTCTGGATAACGGCCTTTGGGCTGCCGCTCGATCCGGATGTGAACATGAGGCGCGCAGGCGCGTCGGGGTTGATAGAGGCGAAAGCGTCTTCGACAGCTTGTGTTGGCTCGGTCCGCGCCAGATCGGCGTAGGCAAGATCGCCTGCATCCAACCGGGCATTGCTGACGGCGATCACGCGGCACTCTTGACCAACCAAATCCAATGCGCGCGCATATTCGTGCGCATCCTGCACGAAAACGATGCCCGGATTGACCCGTAGATAGCCGCTCTTTCAGTTGACCCGCCGCCTCGGGTTGGAGCGCCAATGCCGGGGTTATCGGAACTACGGGAATGCCAGCCTGAAAACCGGCATAAGTGAGCAAGGCATGTTCGATCGAATTAGCGCTGAGGATAACCAGAGCCGAACCTGCAGGAGGATCAAGGTCAAGCAGCACCTGCGTCAGACTGTCGACGCCACGCCTTGCCTCGGCAAAGGAAATTGTGCGCCATTCTGCCGAAATTCTGTCCGGTTCCGAAATCCAGATTGCATCGGGGCGTTCTTGCGCGCGGTGACGCAGATAGGCGGGCAAATGGGGTTGCCCCAAATCCAGCGGGACGCGGCTGGACATCAGGATTGTTCCATCGTCGCGGCGGTCGACTACGATGTCCCTCGGGATAAACGCCGTTTCCTTGAAAGCCGCTTCGGTCGGATTGATCAATTTGCGTTCCCATCCAGCTGTATTCGTCGCGCCACCGCAACGCATCCCTGCCGAACTCCATCTGCTAATTCGGTCATATCAAAATCCAAAAAAGTTGGGCGGCGAAAATACGCCGCCCAATTATTGATATTCAGCGCCATGCTTATTCGGGTGCAGAGCTAAAGGCGGAGCGGGCTGAACCGACGCAGCCCGCACCATTGCTCATTAGAACTTGACCTGCATTTCCAAGCCATACTGGCGCGGCTGATTGTAGGAAACCGAGCGTGTCTGGATAGGCGCGGACCATTGCGATTGCGTCAGATAAACTTCATCAAACAGGTTCGTCACAAACCCGCGAACAAGGAATTTCTCGCTCGCGTTCGTCCATGTGACCGCAGCATTTGCGATGAAATAGGGGTCGTTGCGCTCAAACAGTGGGTTGTTGAATTCGCGCACATAAGTCTGCCGAGCGATAGCTGCCATCAGCCCTTAGGTTAATGGAACCTCCAAAAACATCAACTTCGGGCGTAACGTCAAAACCGAGATTGACCGAAAGTTTGGGGGCATGGCTCAGGCGATTGCCACTGACGTCGACCAGAGTCTGGCCCTACGCGCCATCCGGAAGCACAAATTCCGTATATTTGGCATCGAGCAGCGCAACGCTGGCGAATGCACCAAAGCTCTTGCTCGCCTTCCAGTTCGCTTCCAGCTCCAAGCCTTTGATCTCTGCCTTCGGAGCATTGATGATTGACACACCAGTGCCGATAATCTGCTGCACTTGAAGATTTTTGTATTTATAGAAAAAGCCAGTGGCGTTGAGTGCTAAGGTCACCATCAAGCAATGTATTCTTTATACCAGCCTCATAGGATTTGATTTCCTCAGGCTCGTAGGCGTCGTTGCAAGTACCATCGGTATTGTACCCGCCGACCTTAAACCCTTCGGTATAGTTTCCGTAAAGGGTTGTGTTGTCCGATGCATCAAATTGCACGCCCACGCGCGGAGTTGTCGAATTGAATTTGAGTTCCGGCAGCGCTGCATTGCACTGAATGCCGGGCGTGATAACCGTAGCCGGTGCGACCCGGATAGTTCGCAAGAATCCTGAAATCCTGAAATAGCACTCTGCTTGTCCTTCGAATATCGCAAGCCACCGCTCACCCTTAGATTGTCAGCCAGGTTCACCGTCACGTCAGTAAACGCCGCCACCGCTTTGGTATCATAATAGGGCGTGACGAAGCTCAACAATGCGTTGGGCAGGAACGAACCGTTGCCATTTGGCTGGTTGATCGAAAGATCCTGAGAATAACTTTCATCCAGATAGAAACCCACCCACAATAAAATCAACCGGGCCCAACTTGCCGCTTAGGTTGAGTTCTTGGGTAATGGTTTCGGAATCCCGGATAACCCGGCCCTGGTAAATCGTTACGTTGGTTCCATCAAAATCCGCGCGGTGATCTTCGGAGAAATCCTGGTAGCCTGTAATTGAACGCAGTTTGAAATCACCAATATCCCAGTCGATCACTCCAGAAAAATTAACCGACTTGCGATCCGAACTCGACGGATCATTGGCCGTTGTAGTATTGGGAGCAGCACTCCAAACCGCGCCTAATGCCGCATAGAGATTACCGCCAAAAGCAAAAAGATCACCGAACGGCGCACCGCGAGCACCAGACGTGCTTGGCATGGTCTGCGCAATTGACGTAAAGATCGCACCGTCACGCTCTACATAAGAACCTGTCAGCTGAACTTTCAGACGTTCCGACAGGTCGAAATCCAACGCCATGCGCGCCGCTGTAAATCCTTCATCCAAAAGGTCGGGACCGCCACCAACATTTTTAACAAAACCGTCCTTCTGGTCGTTGTGCGCAACAACGAAGCGTGCGCCACCAGCACTGTTCCCGAATGGTATGTTCAAAATACCTTCGAGGTAAATTTCGTCATAGCTGGCGTAGCGCGCCTTGAACTGCCCTTCCCATTCGTCGGTCGGACGCGTGGAAAGGAAGTTGACCACGCCGCCGTTGGCATTGCGGCCATATAATGTACCTTGCGGGCCGCGCAGCACTTCCACACGATCAACGTCGATCTGCGCCAGATCGCCCATTCCGGGACGCGGCTGAAACACGCCGTCAACATGAACTGCAACAGCAGGAGAACCGACCGTGTTAAAACCGACGCCACGAATGGTGAAGGCCGTGTTGCCCTGAGACTTACCGACCTGCAAGCTGGGGGTAAGGAATTGAAGATCAGAAGGGTCGGTAATCCCGCGCTGCGCCAGAGCTTCGCCCGAAACAGCGGCAATTGCTGCCGGGATATCCTGAATATTCTGCGCGCGCTTGTTCGCCGTAACGATGATCACATTATCGTCCTCGACAGTATCGGCAGCAGCATCCTGCGCCATCGCTGGCGCTACCGCCAATAAGCTGCGCAGCCGCTGCGGTCGCAAAAAGCATTCCCTTGAAACTTGACATAATCTTCCCTCCCAAATTTCGTTCTTGGTGACGATTAGAACGGCATATTTTTCCGCCCATTGATATTCTTTGCACCTCTTCCCTCGGGTAAAAACGCGACTACGGTGCAAGATGCCATTTTAGCGCAAATTTGATTTAGCGCAATATGTTTATGCATTTTTCTCATATATTGAGGGTTTTTTCTCCGCGAATGAACCAGACTGGCAGTTCTGTATGGGGATTTTGGCCAGTTTTCAGGCAAGGATTTTCGGATCAGCAAACGAATTGCCGAAGCCGGAACACTTAAAAAACAATGCGCTTGCCGCGACCTGACGTTGCCCATAATAGATATCAGATAGCCGAATATATGAACATGGGTTGGTGAGACTGAGATGACCGAAAATGAAAACCTGAGGGTCATCTACCTTATCAAACGGACCGAATTGCTCGTTCGCACAAGACTTGAGGCATCTTTGCGTGATCTGGGCGTTACGGTTGGCCAATATGCAGTGCTGTCGTTGCTCGCACTGATGCCCGAAGCGTCATCGGCCCAAATTGCGCGATCCGTCGGCGTGACACCGCAAACTATGGCCGAAACAATCACTGCGTTCGAACGACAGAAACTGATTCGAAGGGAACAATCCAGCACCCATAAACGCATTCTCGAAATCAGCCTGACGGCCAGCGGGCTTGCACTGCTGAAAGAATGCGATGTGCGGGCCAAGCAAGCCGAAGCTGAGCTCTTCTCGGGACTTGGAGCCCAAAGATGTTGAGCATCTGCGCTCCGTCTTGAACCTGATATTGTCGAGCGATGGGCGGAGCCAGGTCTAAGCGGCTGGATGTGGAGCTAAATCGCCGGTCGAGACGCAGCGTTACCGCGGACTTCACAGACCAGGTGAATCGTATCGATCAGCCATCCGCGACGGCGCAAAGCCGTGCGATTCCGATACGTCCGACAGTGGCAGCATTGTCCGTTCCCAAGCCCGGTATTCAGCTTCCATTGACGCAAATTGCACAGGCTCGCGCGCTTTAAGGTTTGCTCGCTCCATCGGATCAGAAGACAGATCGAAGAGGAAACGGTTTTCGCCGATCTTCAGATATTTCCATTTGCCCCGTCGGCTTGCCTCTTGCGCCATCCATTTCATACGCCAGAATAATGTACGTTCGGGATTTACGTACTGTGCCTGGTTGGCAAACAGGTTGACCCCGTCAAACATCACATCGGGCCGTGCACTGACGTTGGCGGCGGCAAGCAGAGTGGGAGCCCAATCCATACTCAGGCACGGAACGCTGTTGTCGACGCCCGCCGATATCTTGCCGGGCCAGCGGACGATACATGGGACACGAATCCCGCCTTCGAGCAGCTCGGTCTTGCGACCGGAAAAGGGCCAGATATCAGAGAACCGCTCGCCGCCATTGTCGCTGGTAAAAACAACTATCGTGTTTTCTTCAAGGCCAAGCTGACGTAGCCGAACCATTAAACGTCCGATCTGGAAATCCATGCGGCGTACCATCGCCGCGTAGGTTGTCATGCTGCCACCGTCAAAATGGACAATGCTGCGGGCAGGATCGGACGCGATCCGCATTGCTTCGGCCTCGTCCTCTGGCCCTTCCCATGGCCAGTGGGGCGCACTGAAATGCAGGCTGAGGAAGAACGGATCGGTGGATGCTGCGAATGCATCAACCATCTTCAATGCCCGGTCTCCCAAAAGGTCCGTCAGATAGCCCTCGGTTTCAACCGCGATATCTTGATCCCATAAATCGGGGCCGCCCGGGCCTTTATGGGTGAAATAGTCGATCCCGCCAGATCGAAAGCCCCAGAAATGGTCATATCCACTCTGCAGCGGACCATAATCGGGCAAACGGCCTAGATGCCACTTCCCAACGAGCGCCGTGCGATAGCCCGCCCCTTTCAGCAGCGAGGGTAAAGTCGGATGCGCTGGTGGAAGTCCAACTGGCCGTGAAGCAAGAGGTTCTTCAAGGCCGACCGGCAGCCGGTATTGATACCGCCCGGTAATCAGCGCCGTCCGCGTGGCGGAGCAGACCGGTGAATTGGAATAGGCATCGAGATATCGAACACCTTGCGTCGCCAGCCGGTCGAGGTTCGGCGTCTGGTAATCGCGCCGCCCATAGCAGGACAGGTCGGCATAACCCAAATCATCAGCCATGATGAAGATGACATTGGGGCGTGCATCCGAAGGTCTGGGTTTACGAGCATGTGCACATGCAGCGGTAAACGCCGCTCCGCTACCTGCAAGGAACCCGCGCCGTGTAAGGCGGTTCGCACTGATACTCGCCTTGGTTGGCATAGTCATCCGCCTCCCTTTATTTAGCGCAATACCATCATGCGCGATGCCGGATCATTTCAATCAAGCGACTGGTAAAATGCATGGCGGATATCATCGCAAATCGGGAATTTCTGGCCCAGATATTGAGACATCACCACGCCTGTAATGTCATTGTGCGGATCGAGCCAGAAATAGGTGGTCGCAGCCCCTTCCCATCCACATTCGCCTTTGACGCCGTAAAAGGGCGAAAGGTTGGGATCGACCATGACGCGGCCGCCAAGGCCGTAACCATAGCCCCGATATTTCGGCATATCTCGGATCGAAATGTGCAGTTGCGATTCGGGCAGGCGATTGGTCCACAGGGCGGCCACGCCACTCTTCGAGATCATGCGGTTTTTGCTCGGCATCCTGACCGGTCAGCAGGAAGCGGGCAGCCTTCACATAGTCCTGCAAAGTCGAAAACAGCCCCGCTCCTCCGCGCTCATAGTTCGGGTTGTTGGCTGGATAGATCATGTGCGGGGCACCGTAATGCAGGGTTCCGCTCTGATTGCTGACCGGCTTGGAAACGCCGGGCACCAGTATTTCGTCACCGAAAACAGGAAGCAGCCGGTCCGTCTTTTCTTCCGGAACGAAAAAGGCCGTATCCACCATCCCCAGCGGATCGAAATATCCGCTCCTTGAGGATCTGCGCGAGTGGCTTGCCTTCAATGACCGAAATCAGATAGCCAAGAACATCTGTCGAAAAGGAATAATGCCACACCGTTCCGGGTTCGGCAAACAGCGGCATATCCGCCAGGCTGTCGATCATTTCCGCCAGACTGAACTTGTCAGAGAAGTTCAGTTTTTCGAGATAGAGCTGGTGAAACCGGATTGTTTGGCTGCCACTGATAGGTAAGGCCGGACCTGTGCGTGAAGAGATGTTCGACCAGCATCGGGTTCTTGGCAGGGGAAAGATTGCCCTGTGCATCAAGCACTTGCATTTCGGCGAATTTCGGCAAGTACATGCCCACCGTATCTGAAAGCCGCAATTTCCCTTCGTCGATCAACATAACCCCGACCGCCGAAACCAGCGGCTTCGTCATCGAGAAAATCCGGTAAATCGGGTTTTCCGGCAGCGGCGCACCGGTGTTGATATCGGCCAATCCCACGCGGCCTTCAGACAAGGTCTTCCCGCCCTGTTCGATATGCCATTCGACTGCGGAATAATCCTTGGCATCGATATAAGCCTTGGCCCGGTCATGAACACGTTCGGGATGATACATCGCCAACCTCTTTCTGTTTAACTTCGCCCACACACCGCGCGAAATGCCTATTTATACTCGAAACCTTTTGCCGCCAGCCGGGCACGCAAATCGTAAAGATCCAGACTCAGCTTGCCGTCCTGCAGATCGCGTCGTTTCTCGTCTTCGGCGGCAATCCTTGCTTGCGCGCTCGACAAGGTCTGCGCCGCCTGCTCTCTGGGAACGACAACCACGCCATCATCATCCGCAACGATCACATCGCCCGGATTGACCAGCGCGCCTGCGCAATGTGATCGGCGTATTCACCCAGCCGAGCGTTTCCTTGACTGTGCCCCAGGCGCAGACCGCGCTCGACCAGACCGGAAATTTCATGGCGCGCAGGTCACGCACATCGCGCACACCCGCATCGATTACCAACCCCTTGACGCCAAGGGCCTGAGCCGATGCCGCAAGCAAGTCACCAAAATAGCCGGCATCCGAAGGGGAGAATGGCGACACCACCAATATGTCACCCGGCTTCGCCAGCTCCAACGCCACATGGATCATCCAGTTGTCGGCAGGCGCGACAGAGACCGTAATCGCGCTACCCGCAATTGCAGTATCCTGCTGGATCGGAGACATTCGCGAATGCATCAGCCCGGTACGCCCCATCGCTTCGTGGACCGTCGCCACACCCGCTTTAGCCAGGCCATCGATGATGGCGGCGTCAGCGCGGTCGATCTCTTTTCGAGCAAATCCCAATTTGGCGTCCTCCGCTATTGCTTACCCTGCGCGGTCTGGAGCTTGTGATAATTTAGCTTTGCCCGCGCGTCGGTGATAGAGGCCCCTTCAGCGACCAATTTCCGAATGGCTTCCTCGGCTTCAAAAATGACCTCGGCAACGTTGAGAATTTCATCTTCGCGCCCTTGCGGAAGTACGACTACCCCATCGGCATCGCCGACGAGAAGATCGCCCGGGCACACCTTGGCATTGCCAATGGAAACGGGAACCTGCGTGGCGAACACTTCGACCCGATCCTTGCCTGTTTTCATCGAATAGCTGCGCGAATAAATCGGATATCCGAGTTCAAGGCAGAGATGCACGTCGCGGCACGGTCCATCGATCACTGTGCCCCCAAGTCCGCGCGTATGGGCAAACTGCGTCAGGATATCGCCCCAGACCGTGCAATCCTCGCGCCCGCCATTGTCGAGCACAGCGATTGCGCCCGGCTTCATTTCATCAACATAATCGCCGACAGTGCCCGGATTTACGGCATCAACCGGGCCGTAGAGTACCGTGTATGCACGCCCGGCCAGACGGAATTTGTGATCGCGCGGCTTGATGCCGCAACACACCCCTTGAATCCCCAGCTTGTCCATCGCATCGGACAAAGTGGCGCAGTCGAGCCTCTTTGCGCGGTCCAGATTTTGATCGGTCACCGCTTCACCTCAAGCATATTTTCGTAATCGGCCCCCATTACTGCGGTAATCGCATTGCCTTGGCGCAATGAAGCAACCATGGCGGCTTCCTTCCTGGCAATGCGTTCTGCTGCGGCGAGTACGCGTTCGATGTCGTCCGCACGAATGAAGACAACGCCGGACGCATCGGCAATAACATAATCGCCATCATTGACGCTGCTGCGTTCCGATCCTGGATCATCTCGCCAGTGGACTTTTCATAGACCCGTCCACGTGCCGTTCGAGCGGTGTTGCCGCGCGCAAAAATAGGAAAGCCAAGCGCTGCGGCTTCATCGCGATCTCGGGTTGGTCCGTCCAGCACTACGCCGCGCACGCCAGCGAGTTGGGCACCCGTGGACAGAACGCCGCCCCACGCACCTGCATCAATGCCAGGATGCGCGACGACGATGACGGTTTCGCTGTTCGACGCAACAATTGCCCGTGCACCCAAATGAACCTTGGGCATGTCGGCAGGCGGCACACCTTCGACCAATTCCACTGTTTTTACCCGCCCAGCCAGCAAGCCACTACCGGATTGCCGCGCAAGCCCGCTGATTGCTGCGGGCAGTCCAAGGAATCCTTCGCATCCGAAACTGCGCAGGCATCCAGCGCCTCCAATCTTTTAACAAAGCCCGCAGCCAATGTCCGTTCTCCTCAAGGCGCGGCGCAATGCAGGATCAGTACGCTCGCTGTCCGGCGATCTGAATTGGCTTTTAACGTCAACAGCAGCGCAACCAGTCGAAGCGCGACTACCAATGGCGAATTAATTTGTCAATTTTATCGTATATATGGGAAAAATTTGGGATAACGCGGTAAATCCAATGCAGCTGTTCTAAGCTTCGCGTTGCAGGATTTGGCTGACCCTGATGCCAACCTCATGCACGCGAAGTTTTAGCGCTTCTTCGATTTCAGGAGTCAGATCCGAATTCAGGATCGAAAAGGAAAATGTACCCAAAATCTGGTTCTTGGGGCCGAGCAAGGGCGCCGCGATGCCGGTTGAATCGCTTCTGACCACACCATGCGCCACGCTCACGCGCGCCTGCCTGATGGCCTGCAAGCCCTGCTTGAATTCTTCGAAATTTGTTCCGCGACCGGCGTCTGCCAGTTCAGCTGCCTTGTCAGAATAGAGCTTTTTTTGCAGATGCCGTGAGAGGAACGCCTGAATTAACATTGCGTTGGCGCCCGACAATATCGACATCGCGTCGCCCGCACCAAAGCCGGTCCGTGTCTCGTGCACCGAGTGCTTCACATAGATGCAGATAAATGACTGGCGGAAAGCACGGTTGATTGTTGCCGTTCCCTTGAACTTCCTGACAATATTGTCTGCATAGACGTTTGCGGCCGAAATGACCGGATCGTTGCGTCTGCAAATGATAGCCCAGCAGGATTATCTTAGGGCCAAGGCTGTAACCACTCCCGGATGTGCTGACCAGAAACCCCTCGTCGCTCATAACCTTGAGATAGCGATAACAGGTCGAAATCGGAACCTGAAGTGCGGATGCGATTTCTTCCGTTGTCAGATCAGCGTTCGTGCCACGGAACAGATCAAGGATCATCAACGCCTTTTTTGTCGATGTTGTAGTCACCCCATGCTCTCCCCGTTCCTCGACCTTTTCAAACACACCAAGTACATGGTTATCAAATGATGATTAAATTTCGATAGTGCGACGGGCCTAGTCAATCAGCGGGGCAAGCGCAACCGACAGCGAATTGTATTTGAATGTCAAGCCTCGATACACGTCGCGCTTGCAGCACGAGACATTAGCGCAATTTATTGGCCACTGCCCGGCCAAGCGATTCGGTTGATCCGGCCCCGCCAAGGTCCGGAGTTAACCCTTCGCCCTGACCCAAGGACATCTTCCACCGCTTTAATGACATTTGCAGCAGCCGCATCTTCGCCCAAATGCTCCAGCATCATCGCCCCTGCCCAAATCTGGCCGATGGGATTGGCAATGCCCTGCCCCGCAATATCAGGCGCCGAACCATGGACCGGTTCGAACATCGAAGGAAAGCGACGCTCCGGATTGATATTGGCCGACGGTGCCAGCGCAATTGTGCCTGTACAGCCTGGCCCCAAATCGGACAGGATGTCGCCAAACAGATTGGACCCGACAACGACATCAAACTGGCGCGGGTTCATCACGAATCGCGCGGCCATGATGTCGATATGGTGGCTGTCGACGCGGGTATTGGGATATTCCTGCGAAATTGCATCAAAGCGCTCATCCCAAAAGGGCATCGAATGGTAAAGGCCGTTCGACTTTGTTGCCGAAGAGACATGGTTTCGGTCCAGCTTCTTGGCCAGTTCAAATGCATAGCGAATGATCCGGTCGGTCCCGCGGCGCGTAAACACCGAGGTCTGAATGACCGACTCATTTTCGCCGGTTCCCTGTCGGCCGCCGATCTGTGAATATTCGCCTTCGCTATTTTCGCGGACGACCCAGAAATCGATATCGCCCGGCTCCATTCCGGAAAGCGGCGACTTCACGCCGGGCAGCAGACGTACCGGACGCAAATTCACATATTGGTCGAATTCGCGGCGGATGGGTATCAGCAGACCCCACAATGAAATATGATCGGGAACACCGGGAAAGCCGACCGCACCCAAATAGACTGCGTCATGCTGCGAAAGGCGGTCGATGCCGTCGCTTGGCATCATGGTGCCGGTTGCATGATATGTTTCACAGCTCCAGTCGAATATCTCCCAATCGATGGCAAAGCCGGATTGCGCTGCCGCTGCGTCCAAAACGCGCATCCCTTCGGGCATCACTTCCTTGCCGATACCGTCACCTGCTATCACTGCTATTGTATATCGTTTCACGCAAACGTCCCTATGAGATGGAGAGGCGGGGGTTGTTCAATGTCGTGTCTAGTCAGGAAACACCTTGATCGACAAGAGCATTGAGCTCGTGACCAACCTATTTGTGACATGACTGTCGGTGGTCCTGCTGATGCCGGTCCTCGCGGCGAACGATTGCGGATGCGCGATATGATCGATAGACAACAGTAAATCGCAATATCCAGCGACGCACGGACGCTGGTTTAATGCCGGTGCGACTGTGTTTTCCCAGAAGGCCGAGCGAGACTTTGCAGGCATAGCCCGAGAGGATTTTCGGTCCGCTAAAGCCGCGCGTTCTTTGCCGAGCCAATCAAAAATGGTTTCATCACATGAAATTCATGCTACAAACCATTTTCGTATTGTGAGATTTTTTGACATCGTATCTCTGACTGAAAATAGGGATCGAGGCACAAAGCCAGCGGATCGAGAAATGGAGAGAGAGGGCATTGAGCAGCACCATGGCCACGCACGTTACCGCGCACGGAGGATTCGGCTCTTCTAATTATCGTTCCTATGCTCTGGGCGCATTGCTGGTCATCTACGTGTTCGAGGTGATTGACCGTATTCTGCTATCGATGGTTCAGGAACAGGTGCGGCTGGAAATGGGCCTGTCAGATTTCCAGCTGGGGCTGCTGGGCGGTCCGGCATTTGTCATCCTCTACGTCATTTGCACAGTCCCTATTGCGCGGATTGCAGAAAGCCGAAACCGGATAACAATCGTCGCCACCGGCGCAGCGGTATGGAGCGCCGCGACTGCTGCTTGCGGGCTTGCGACCGGCTTCTTCCATCTGCTAGTCGCCCGGATGTTTGTCGGTATTGGCGAGGCAGCCTGCGTCCCCCCGTCGCATTCGGCGATCTCCGACTATTTCCCCAGCGATAAACGCGCATCCGCGCTTGCCATTTTTGGCTTGGCTATGCCGATAGGCATTCTGCTAGCGGCATTTGGTGGCGGCTGGCTGGCACAAAAATTCGACTGGCGCACCATGTTCCTGATGCTCGGCGGTGCCGGCGTTGTTGCTGCCCTGCTGCTCAAGCTGACCGTGAAAGATCCGGGGCGATCGAGCCTGCATGCGGTAACGCCCAGCTTTCGTGCCACGCTCAAGTCGCTCGGCTCCAAACGCTCCTATTGGCACGCCATTGTCGGCGGTTCGTTGCTCGCGGTATTCGGCGCTTCGATGACGAATTTCTTCGTTTCATATACCATTCGTCAATACGGGCTGGACATTGGCGCGGCCACCTTTGGTTTCGGGATATTGTTCGGTTTTGGGGTCGCAGGCGGAATCTTTGGCGGCGGTTATCTGACCGACAAGCTGCAGTCCCGCTACCCGCGGGTGATCGCTTGGCTCCCTGCCAGCGGTCTGTTGCTGGCCGTGCCACTTTATCTGATAGCCTTTTTCCAGACTTCATATCTTTTGGCCTGTGTGTTCTTCTTTGCGGGTCTCGTTTGCCAGTTCCTGCACAATGCGCCCATGTTTGCTGTAGCGCAGCAAGTTGCTGAGCCACGCATGCGCGCGACAGCTTCAGCAATTGCGATGCTTGCCCTCACGCTCGTGGGTTATGGCTTGGGACCACCGCTGGTTGGTGCCATCGCCGATTTTTATTCAGCGCAGCTTGCCGCCGATGCCGGTTTGACGATGCAGCTCTGCACCGCCAATCCGGCGACAGCAGGCTGCGGGGCAATTGGCGCAGCAGGGTTGCGTGCGGGTTTGATCGTGGCGCTCATGTTTGCGCTTTGGGGAGCGTTGCACTTCTGGCTGATCGGCCGCACCTATGGTGAAGACCGTTTCGAGACACATGCTTGACGGCAGGAATATTGTGGCAGGCTCCGAAGCAGTTGGCAGTCCCAATTGCCGTTTCAAAAGCGGCGCAGAACTGGAATTGCAATTATCGCGCATTCCACATGCGAGATAATAAGCGTCTGCAATTTATTTGTTATTTGTAATAATCTTTGCAGCCGACCTTGACTCGGATCCGATGCTCAATGCCGTTAGAACAGCGCATTGTTCTAACAAATTAAAAGAATGCGTAGCAAAAGGTCGATGTTGCGCGTGAATCTTTTTGACTCAATAGCTGCAGATGCGTTGCGATATGGCAGCGCGCGCTCGCGGTACTGCTAGCAATAAATCTTTCGCATTATCGAAATTCTGATCTGGCGGCATTATCAAACATAAGGGCAGCGATCGGCCGTTTACTTCAATCCTGCGCCTCCGGCCCGAGGTTCACCGGGCAATCGCTAACCGCAAAAAAGAGGGAAACTCTACGTGCCATTCCCTTGGCGACTCTGGTACAGATCAATAACGTCAAGTATCAAAATGGCAAAAATATCCGTCGCCCCGACCAAAAATTATATTCATTATTTCGACGATCCATCGAATTGTCGTTAGCACCAAGACCCGGCGTATCGATCTTCTGACCGATAAGCTGAAATATTGCCCTGTAGCGCTAATACACTGAAAATCTTTTAAGCGTTTCGCAAAGAGCGATGAACGTGATTTTAAACAGGTCACCCCATCGTCGGAATGATAAAGCTGTTACCGCCATCTGGCGAACCGTCTGGCCAGCGGGCGGTGACCTTTTTGACCTTGGTCCAGAACTTGATGCCTTCCATGCCATATTGGTCGGTATCGCCAAAGCCGCGAGCGCTTCCATCCGCCGAAGCTGTGATAAGCGACGGGCACCGGGATAGGCACGTTGATGCCAACCATGCCAACATTGACCCGTGCCGCAAATTCGCGCGCGGCGTGGCCGTTGCGGGTGAATATTGCGACGCCATTGCCATATTGGTGCTTGCTCGGCAGGGCCAAGGCTTCCTCGAAGTTGGCCGCCCGCACCATTTGTAGGACCGGACCGAAGATTTCTTCCTTGTAGCTTTCCATGTCGGTCGTCACATGGTCGAGCAGCGTCGGCCCAATGAAATAGCCTTCTTCATGCCCTTGCAAAGTGAAGTTGCGCCCGTCGACGACCAGTTCGGAGCCTTCGTCGATCGCGGTCTGGATCCAGCCCTCGACCTTCGCCTTGTGCTGCGCCGAGACCACCGGCCCGTAATGCGCTTCCGCATCGGTCGAGATACCCACGCGTAGCGCATCGATCGCAGGGATCAGCTTAGCCTTCAGCCGCTCTGCAGTATCCTCGCCCACCGGCACCACCACCGGCAACGCCATGCAGCGTTCACCAGCAGAGCCAAAGGCCGCACCACACAGGTCGTTCACCACCATGTCGAGATCAGCGTCGGGCATCACAATACCGTGGTTCTTCGCCCCGCCCATCGCCTGCACGCGCTTGCCCGCCGCAACCCCGCGTGAATAGACATATTGCGCGATATCAGACGATCCCACAAAGCTCACCGCGCCAATCGCCGGATGGTCGAGAATGGCGTCGACCATTTCCTTGTCACCGTGAACGACCTGAAAAATACCTTCAGGCAACCCTGCTTCGACGAACAGTTCGGCCAGCCGGTTCGGCACGCTCGGATCGCGTTCGGATGGTTTCAAGATGAACGCATTGCCCACCGCAACCGCCACCGCGCCCATCCATAACGGAATCATCGCCGGAAAGTTGAACGGGGTAATCCCTGCGCCAATGCCAATCGGCTGACGCATCGAATAGACGTCGATCCCCGGCCCTGCGCCTTGGGTATATTCACCCTTTAGGACATGCGGCAGGCCGCAGCAAAACTCCACAACCTCCAGCCCGCGCTGGATATCGCCCTTTGAATCATCGATGACCTTGCCATGCTCGGCTGACAGCATCGCCGCCAACTCACCCATATGCTGCTCGATAAGCGCCTTGAAATTGAACATCACTCGCGCCCGACGCTGTGGATTGGTCGTAGCCCAAGCCGGTTGCGCCGCAGACGCCGCTTGTACTGCCGCTTCCAGCACCGCCGCATTGCCAACGCCACCCGCCCCTGAACACCGCCATTGTTCGGGTCCATTATATCGCTGTGTCGCGACGAAACCGGCGTGTCGCCCGCGATGATATGATCGATCTGACGCATTTACCGCCTCACACAAAAAGCTGCGGGAATTGAATTGCAAAATTCAACGTCGATAAGGTTCCAAATTTCGGCCAAGCAAGGCCAGTTCGCCGGCGTCTCTGAATCTTCGCAAACTGCCGTTGAAGTAGATTCCTGCCTGAGAAATGGCAGCCGATTATCCAACTAAACAGTCTCCGGGTCGAACTGTTTGCTTACCACTGATCAAGACAGTCCACTATGCATTCAGGCACTCCGGCAGTGTTTGGCAAAAGCATGATTGTATGAATGAGCTCTGCCAAATCTTCCGGGCGGGTCATCTCGTCTCTGGATACCCTGCTTGCATTCTGCCCCATGTCCGTCAGGACATAGCCGCAACAGATCGATGTGGCGCGTACGCCATCGCCCCAAGCCTCCCGACGAACGGCCTTGGTGACCGCCATCATGGCGTGCTTGCTCGCTGCGTAACCGACCATTGGCGAGAAAAGCGCCTTTCCGGAAACCGAAACCACATTAATGATACGTCCTTCACCGCATGACTTGAGATGGGGCAACGCCAGCTGGATCAACCGCAGCGGTCCCTTCACGTTCACACGCCACATCTCGTCGAGCTCGGCATCATCCTCGCTTTGGAAGTTATAGGGCCGAAATATACCCGCCACATTGGCAAGCGCATGCACCCCACCGAATTGACGGAGCGTGTCCGCCAGCCAAGAAGAAGCCGTCTCGGGCTTTTCGGCATCATAATATCGGTAAATGACCTGATCCGAGTTGGTGAACTTTGACGGATCGCGCACCCCCGCAGATACTTTGAACCCCGAAGCCATCAACCGTTCAGCAACACTTTTGCCGATACCGCGCGATGCGCCAGTAATCATAACTACCCTGTCAGTTGGACTCAGCATATCAAATCCTTGCAAGAAATGTTGTTTGCCGCAGATGCGACGAATGCTATTGATCTAGAGGCTGGCGACGTCTCGTGACAAGTCCTGCAGCACTAATCCAAGGGCGTTTTTTCGGCGATTTTGCTTGAGAAATTTTCAGTAACGCACGCGCTGCTTGATGTAATATAACCGACCGTGACAAGCCGTTAGTCGGCTGCAGCGGATCGGACAATGGTCTACAAAATAAAATTGCCACGCATGGCAGTTGGCCGCTAGAGAACTACGTTGAGATTTGGCTAGAAAGCTGAACTTGAAGAGGATGCCATGTCACGTTATCTGCCTCCATTGAATGCTTTGCGCGCCTTCGAAGCGGCTGCGCGCCATGGAAGCTTCACCAAAGCAGCGAACGAATTGTGCGTAACGCCGGGCGCAGTGAGCAGGCAGGTGCAGACGCTCGAGGAGCATCTGGGAACTACGTTGTTCACCCGCATGAACCGCGAGGTCGTAATTTCTCCGCAAGGCCAAAAATACCGGGAAGCGTTGACGTCAGCATTTGACCAGATCAATTCGTCCACAAGCGCGTTGAAGAGCGAGCGCAAATTAAACATCAGCAGCTATCTTACTTTCAGCATGCGCTGGCTTATTCCGCGACTGTCAACTTTTACGCGCCAGCAAGCCAATTGTCCAATTACGCTGACCACAACACCGCCGAACATTTTCGACGTTGTGTCCGGCATCATCGATATTGCGATCCTCTCCGGCCAAGGTGATTGGTCCGGCGTCCATATGGATAAATTGTTTCCGCTTGAGCTTGAACCGGTTGTTAGCCCAGAGTTTCTGAAGATCGTTCCGCTCGATGAGCCCGATAATTTGGCGCAGGTGCCGCTTTTACACTCGACGGCAAGGCCGGATGATTGGGCTGATTGGATCACGGATACTGGCATCAATACGGTCACGCCCAGCAGTGGCATCATGTTTGAGAGTTCATCTCTTGCCTTTGAGGCCGCGCTGCACGGCGTGGGCGCTGCAATGGGTCAGCGCGTGCTGCTTTCTTCCGAATTATCGGACGGGCGACTCGTCGCGCCTTTTGATAAGCCGTTTAACGATGGCACCTCCTTCTACCTTGTCTATTCAAATCGGGTCGCCGACGACCGGCGGATAAAAAGCTTTCGCAAATGGATATTGGCCGAGGCTGGCGAATTTTCGGAGCGTTTCCACTAATCTGCTCGTTAACTTGCCTAGCGCCGGGTTCTAATCTTCTCACGCCTTAGACGCGCTGCGCTCAAACGAGCCTCCCAATTTCTAGTTTGACGAACGCATCCTGAAAAGGCTCCATCGTTGGGCAAGTCAGCGGGATTAGTCATTGGCCAGCACTTATGCAGCCGCCCTGAATACGCTCAAAGACTAGCTGGCCCACTGTTTCGTAGCTTCCGGGCTGCGAGCAGGTTCGGCTAATGGGAAAACAAGTTGTCGTTAACGGAGTGGGTGATGAATCGCGAAACTGACCTAATTGTGATTGGCGGCGGTGCTGCAGGACTGAGCGCGGCGCTAACGGCGGCTGAGAATGGGCACCGTGTTCTAATCCTTGAAAAAGAGGCTGTAATCGGAGGTTCCTCAATCTTGTCCGGTGGCAGCTTTTGCCTTGCCAGCACTGACATTCAGGAAGCGAATGGTATCAACGATTTAGAAGCCGTGCTGTTTGATGATCTGCGACGAGCCGGTGGAAACGTCAACGATCCTGATGTTGTGAGAGCCTATACCGGGAACCAACTTGAGACCTACACCTGGCTGCGCGACCTTGGCGTTCAGTTTGGAGCAACGCTGCGGGACTCTCATGGTAACTCCGTACGTCGCACCCATACACTCATGTCGACATAGCGCGCCGATATGAAAAGAATTGAGCTCGGCCTGTTTTCTGCCTCGACCCAATCGCGGACCGAGAATTTCGGACCCGAGCGCGGTAAAAGTTTGAGCGCTTTGGCATTGGCATTGAACACCGCGCGGATCGATTTCGCCATGCGCGCGGCTTCCGGTGCGGTCAGTGGATCGGCAATCGTGCCGCGCATAAGCTTATGCACTGCCGAGAGATTTGCGGTCATCAGTTCGCTTGCCAATGCCTCGTTGGTACCTTTGCCATCGGCGCGCAACCGCAGACACATTTCAACAAACAGCAGCCGGGCCGCGAGTACCCAGAATTGTTCCGAGCCGCCGCCGTCATGGGGTACCAATGCTTCCGCAGCAGCCGAAAACTCCGCCTCGTCACGGCACTCGTCAAACACGCTCCATTGCGGACACCGTGCATCGAGCGGGTTCAATATAATGTCGCGGTCGCTTTCGTAGAAATGCTCGATGAACGTACCGGTGAGATCGAAGACAACCGCGCGCTGGCCGTTCGCGCGCGCCTCTTCCAGCATGTCCGAAAGTGCCACTGTCTTCCCCATGCCAGTAGTACCGATGAGCATCGCATGACTTTGCTCAAGCCGCCATGGATAGGTAACTTTTGCTAGATGCGATGGGCGATAAGGAAAGACTTTTGCGATCTCCCTCGGAAGTGTCAGTCGCCACTTGCTTCCCATCGCTACGGTCATCTCGCGAGCGCGCTCCTTACTATTATGAGCGCGCACTTCTTCGACCAGTTCGTGCAAACTGACGAGCATTGCGCCGCGCTCATGTTTGCGCTCTTTCGAGCGACGTCCAAAGCGCGCGGCAAACCAATAAAAGGCAATGAGCGCCGGTACCAGAAACAGCGCCGACCGTGTTAAAGCCGCACCCAATAGTTCTGACATTTGATCCCATGCGCGTGCAACGGTCGGGAAGGTTGCCAATTCTGACGCAGGCAGCTGCATGGTTCCGCCAAGTCCTGTTTCGAGCGCGATCAATTTCTGCGGATCGAGCTCCATGAAGCCATAAATGGCAGCATAGATGCGCATCCAGACGAGATAGCGTTCATTATCGGAAAGCCCCTCGGACAGCATCCAATATGTCATGCCTGCAATGGTTGCGACGGCGACCATGATTGGACCTTTTAATCCGGCAGCAAACATGAAACCGAAGTGGCCGAGCAATTGGCTGCCACGGGTAAAATTAAGAAGGTTGCGCTTCATGCTGAAGCTCCTTCCGATGTGCTCGATGTAATCCCGAGCTGCTTGCATTTACGGCCATACGCCTGGTGGGCGCGGTCCCTCAAACCATGGTCAGGATGACCTGCCAATAGCGCATCCAGACCGACCATGATGAACACCGACTGGCGGTGGATACGCTCGATAACATTATCGATGCTGACCGGCATTTTCAGATTGATCGCAGGCCGATGCGACAAGCGTGCGGACCCATTCGCTGATACTCAGATCATTGCAGGCGGCGGCGGTTCGTACACGCTCGGCAAGCTCGCGCGATACATAGACTTGTAACGACAATGGACGTGCCATTGTGGATCCTTTTCTACCAAAGGAGCCCGGTCACACTTGCGAAAGGCAGCTTTATATATAAGTCACAGATGAGAACATGTCAAGAACATCGAGTGCCGCAGATTTACGTGGTTTTGTCTCTCATTAACTTGAATTCAATGTACGTAAACCACGCAAATCATTTTCAATTGGAAAGTAGCCACCGCCCAAAAATGCCATTTTCGTAAATTAAATCATCACCTTAACCAATGCGATTTGTCGCGTAAGGTGTGCCATGTCAATGCGTTTCAAATTGCAGTATCGAGCCAGCCAATTCCGTCCAATCTGCCCCACACGTCATGCCAGCTTTTCTGCGGGATAATGCGCCCTCGCGTCTTTTGAGCACAGCCTAAACGACACCCATTCAATAAACAAAATGTGTGCCCCGTTCTTCATTTATTCTGGTTTGGGGACCAAATAGCCATCATCAATCTTCCACCTTGCAGCGGGTCCAATCTCTCCAAAAAACTGAACCTATGCGCTTCAGGTATAGCCGCATTTTTCTTCATGACTTTCCACATTTTGAAAGCACATCGCCTCTTTAAGATTGGCGCGATGACGGCAATAAAAAGGCTCGGTAGCGGAAACTACCGAGCCTATGGATTGGTCATTTGCTATTTGCGGCGCTACTTAGAGCGCCGCTGCTTGGGTTCATCCTTGACGGCTTCCTTCGGCTTTGCGAGAAAATCTACCTGCTCGGCGATGATCTCGCAGCCGTAGCGGTCGATGCCATTCTGGTCGGTCCATTTGGTGTAGTGGATACGCCCCGTGACCATGATCATCGCGCCTTTGCTGACATGCTCGGCGACGCATTTGCCGACGCCGTTGAAGCAGGTGATCCGGTGCCATTCGGTTTCGGTCTGACGGTTGCCTTCACTGTCATTGAAAGTGCGGCTAGTGGCGAGAGAGACGCTGGTGATTGATGTGCCTGACTGCGTATTGCGGACCTCCGGTGTGTTACCAACGAAGCCAACGAGGGTGACTGTGTTTTTCATGATGTGGTGCCTTTCCAAGCTCTGTATGTTGTCCAAGGGACCATCCCTTTGACTAAGCCCCGAAAGGTCCGGAGGCGGACTGGACTGCACCGAGCGTAGCGAGGGAAACCCCGCTCAAAGGGGTGGTGCGGGCAGCGGAGCGAAGCGCAGCAACACGGCCCGCATGAGCGCGGGTTGCACGTCCAAGCATCGTCCGGACAGGGGCGTGGTTTAAGTCAGAAAGGGATGAACTTTTTGGGCGATCATGGAGCAGCATTGCGCTAACATGGGCCAACACCATTGATCGTTAAGTCTAATTTGCCACTCCCTCAAGCGGCACAATTTCGGGCGGTACGGAAGAAATCTCGACGTTTGACCGCATGTTCTCGAACCAACTGAGACCACAGACATTTTAGTCGTTTGATCGGCCGGACATTGTCCCCAAAACTATACGGCTGCTGATGTAGAATGTGGTAGCAAGAGCAAAGCGCAGAGTGGAGTTGGGCGTGCAGCAAAAACTTCAGTTCATCGCCTATTTGGGTTTAGGTTCCGGGTCAATTGACGGCTGCTCTTCCGGGAACCGGTCCGGATAACGATTGGGTTCGCCAAGCGGTGTTTCTGTTGGGGATTGGCCGGGCCGCTCGTCAGGATGGCGAAATGGATATTCCGGCGGGCTGTCGGGGGGTTCGCCGGGGCGTTGCTCTTGGCCGTTCATTCCCACGCCTTTCGATAAAACATTCGGCCTGCAGCTTCCTTGCCCGTTGTCGATCTCTCGATCAGTAACTGAGCTGGACCGCCGCAGGCCTAGCCAAATGCTTCATTGCCGAACTGTCAGATCCAACACATTCACCGAAGTGAGGATTTGGAAATAACATCCGACTCAGCGTCTGACAGTTTGAGAATGGCGCGGAGCGGGGGATGAGGAAATACGTAGATTCCACGATGGGGACATCTCAGCGCCGCTGCACCCGCGCATTGTCGGTTATCTTTTCGCTTGGGTGCAGGATTACGGTCGCGCCCTTCCTTAAGCCGCGGAGCAATTCTGCCCGTTCGTCATTTATCCGGCCTATCGTGATCGGCATGAGCTTGGCTCTGCCATTTTCCACCGCAAACACGGCCCATTTGCCCTTGTCGCGGAACAGCGCGCTGACCGGCAATTGAAGTGCGTTGGCGGTTTCCCATTCAACCGCGCGGATGATGACGCGGAAGCCATGGCCGAGCCTAACCCATTTTTCGGGCGGATCGCTGATGTCGATGATCACATTGACCCGCTGCTCCTCAACCCCCAGCGCCGAAATTTTGGTAAAGCCGAAAGGCTCGATCCGACGCACGATGCCATTGAGTGGTGTCGCGCCACCCCAATTGTCGATCAACACGCGCGCGCCGGGCGGCAAGCGGACGGCGTCGGCTGAGAGCAGATCGGTGACGATTTCCAGATCGCGCGGGTTGCCAAGCTCTACCAGCGGCGTGCCTGCGGCCACCGTCGCTTCGCTTTCCCGGGCGACCCGCATCACGGTGCCGCTGGTGGGGGAGCGGACGGCGAGGCTTTTGCCACCTTGCGGGCCGCTCCCCGGCGTGACCAGATTGGCGCGCACGGCGTCACGGTCAAAGCGGGCGGCTTCGGTAGCTGTGGCTGCTTCGGAGACAGCGGCATTGGTCCGTGATACGGCCGCATTGGCGCTGTCGAGTGCGGCGCGGGTGGCAAAGCCGCGGTCGAACAAGGCCTCCACCCGCGCCTGTTGTTGCGCCGCAAGATTACGTTCGGCGCGTGCCTGTTCGATCCGCATGGCCGATGAAGCAATCACTGCCTCAAGCGCCTGAATTTGTGCGCGCACGCGGGTTTCGTTGCGGTTGTCTAGGAAATCGGGGGTTGTCGGAGTCATTTGAGCGACGATGGTTTGTCCCGCAATCACCGGGTCGCCAGGCTCGATCTCGATCCGCGTCAGCCGTCCGTTGATCGGGGCAGCTACAACGAACAGGTCGTGCACCCGCGTCTCGCCCTCATCGTCGATGGTTACGGTCATCGGCCCCTGGGTCACGGTCGCAAGATCAACCGCATAAGGGGGCTTGCGGATAGTGAGATAGAGCGCGGCGATCACCACGGCGGCGATAAGCGCCGATATTGCCAACGGGCCGGGGCGGAGGAAGCTGCGCTTGGCCATATCAATCCCAACTCTTTAGCACGGCGACAAGATCGAGCCGGTCTAGCCTGCGGCGGACGAACAAAGCGGTGATCGCGGCGGCGAACAATACGATCAGCACTGCTTGGGCGATGGTGCCGACCGACAAGCCAAAGGGGATGATGAACAGATCACCGCCAAGGCTCGCGCTCAACTGGCGCGACAGCAGATATCCGAACAAGATGCCGGGTGGCAGCCCCATGATCACCAAAATGGCCAGTTCTCCCAGCAAGATATAGGATACCTCCGACCGGCGATATCCCAATACCCGCAACGAGGCGAGGTCGCGTGATCGTTCGGCCAGGCTGATCCGCGCATTGTTGTAAATCACGCCAAAAACGATCAGCGCGGAAAAGCCGGTGTTGAACAGCGTCACGATCCCCATCGTCTCGCCAATCGTATCCTCGATCCCACTGCGCGCCGCCGAACGCAGCGAAACGCCAGCGATAATCGGGGTGGCTTTCAGATAACGGTACAGCTCGTCGATCCGTGCGGGGTCGACGCCCAGATAGGCACCCGACAGCAAGGGTGCTTCGTTCAGCCGGGCGGCGATCATGTCGGCATCGACATAGGCCGGGCTGCCCACCGCGCTTTTGATGATACGCGGCAACGGGCAAGGTGAAATGGTTGCGCCGCCCCTCGGTCACCTGCACCTCGACGGGATCGCCCACGGCAAGATCGAGTTCGTTCGACAGGCCATAGGACACCAACACCCCGCGCACCGGCGGCTCGATGATTGCCCCGTCGATGCCGACCAGCCGGTTGAGATCGCCACCGGGGCTGGTCGCGTTCAGGCCTTCGGACTTCGAATTGCGCGCGCCGCTCAGCTTTGCCCCGACCACCCGCAGCGGCTCGACCCGCCACACGCCCGGTGCGCGTTGCAGTTCGAACAGCGCCCGTTGATCGCGCGGTTCGGCAAAGGTCACCATCACATCCGCGCGGTTGGCCTGATCGAACGATATCTCGACCATCCGCGCAACATTGTCGGCGGAGCCTGACGAGGTGATGTAGAGGCCGAGCGCCGCAGCCACGCCCAACGAGCCAAGCGCCGAACGAAACGGACGGCGCAGGATGCCGCGAAAGATGATCCGCGTCGGCTCATCAAGCGCGCGCAAACGGCCAAGCAGCCGGGCAATCCCGCCCGCATAATTGGGCGGCAACGGCGGGCGCATCGCCTCGACCGGCGTCATCCGCCTTACCCGCCGCACCGACTGGAAAACGCCGAGCAGTACGACCGCAATGGTGACGACACTGGCGATGGCATAGATATCGAGACCGGCGCGGTAATAGAGGAAGGGAAAAACGAAATATTCCTGATACATCCCCGCCAGCCCGCGCCCCATCCATGCCCCCAGCGCGATACCGAGCAGCAGCCCCGGGACCGAAAGCGCAACCGCGATCTTGGCATAATGCAGCATGATTGCCTGCCCGCGATAGCCAAAGGCCATCAGCAGCCCGATCACCTCATGTTCGGCATCGATCAGCCGCGACAACACCATGTTGATCAGGAAGGCGGCGACGCCGAGGAAGATCGGTGGCAAAATCCCCGTCATCGTGCGCAACTGCGCCAGTTCGTTGGTTACAAAGCGGTCGGAAAACTGTTCGGTGCGGGGATAGGCGGTAATCCCGCCATAGCGCGCGAGCAGGATGTCAAGCTTGCGGATGACGTCGGATGCAGCGGTGCCTCGATCAACCCGGATCAATATTTCATTATAGGCATCGGTCAGGTCGAGCGAGGCCGCCAGATGTTCCTCGCCCATCCAGAGCACGCCAAAGCGGCGATTGTCGGGGAATATCTGCCCCGGCCCGACAGCGTAGATATATTCAGGCGACAGCACCGTGCCGACAACGCGCAGTTGCTGGCGCTTGCCATAAAGCAAGCGCGTTGACGTGGTCGCCAATACCGATCCGCGCGGCATCGGCAAATTTTTCGCTGGCGAGTACTTCGTCGGGCCGGTTGGGGTCGGGCCATCGTCCACTGCGCAGCACCAGCGCATTGAGGCGGGGTTCGCCTGAGGGCGGGATAGAATGCACGCGCGCCGTAACCGGTTCGGCGATGCCAATAATATCGAGCGTTGCGCCTGCGGTGATACGCCCCTCGGCAAGGCTGACGCCGGGCATATCCTTAATTCCTGCAAGCACGCTGGCGGGGATGCGCTTGGCTGGCGCGACGATATCGGCAAAACGGTAGCGATCATAATAGGCCTCGCGCGTGTCCTCCAGCGAGCGCATCATGCCGAGCGACATCACCACCATGCCGACCCCCGCCGCAATCACCAGCGCGATGGCAAAGGCTTGGCTGCGCATCCGCCACAGGTCGCGCAGCACCTTACGATCGAGCGGGGAGAGGCCGATCACCATGTCATGTCGCCCGGCCTGCGCCGCTTCGGGTTGGGGCTGCTGCTGGCCAACTGCCCATCGGCGAAGCGCAGCACATGATCAGCCATTTCGGCGATCACGGCGTTGTGCGTAATCAGCAGTGTTGTGGTGCCCAGCTCGCGGTTGACCTGATCCAGCGCTTCTAGCACGCGCACGCCGGTTTGGCTGTCGAGTGCGCCGGTGGGTTCGTCGCAGAGCAACACCTTGGGCCGCTTGGCAATGGCGCGGGCGATGGCGACGCGCTGCTGCTCGCCCCCCGACAATTGCGTTGGGAAATGGTCGAGGCGACTTTCAAGCCCAACCAGCGCCAGCGCCTCGGCTGGCTCCATCGGCTCGTCGGCAATTTCGGTAATCAGCGCGACATTTTCACGCGCGGTGAGCGAGGCGACCAGATTGTAGAATTGGAAGACAAAGCCGACATGGTGGCGGCGATATTCGGTGAGGCCATGGTCGTTGAGCCCGGTCAGCTCGACATCCTCAAAATGCACATGCCCGCTGGTAGCCTGATCCAACCCGCCGACAATGTTGAGGAAGGTCGACTTCCCCGATCCGCTGGGGCCAAGCAGCACCACCATCGCCGATTGCGGCACATCGAGATTGACCCCGCGCAACGCCAGAACCGCCGTGTCGCCCTCGCCATAGGTCTTGGTCAGTCCCTCGATCCGGTAAAGCGGCGGGGCAGATGCCATAGGGTCGTCCTCCTCGCAGATTGCGCAGCAAGGTAGGGCGGCGGCCAATCGGCGCGCGATAGGTAATATTACGGGGCCATTTGGGTGCGAAGTAAGGGGGATTACGGAAAGAAGCGCAGCGCCGACTCCGCTAGTCTACAGTCTTTGAAGGAGACCTTCCATGCAAACGAAGAACTGGATTGGCATCGCATCAGCTGTCGGCGCTGCGGCGGTCGCGGGCGGCACTTACTGGCTTTATCGCCATGATCTTGAACGATCGCGCGGCGACGCTGAAAGCAAAAAGCCGGATCGCGCCGACAGCCCATGGTGCAATTGAATATGCGCGCGAAGGGCAGTGGCCCGGCAGCGTTGGTCATCCACGGCGCGGGTGGCGGTTATGATCAGGGGCTATATCTGGCGCATGACCTGCTCGGCGAAGGCTATGATGTTATCGCGCCGTCGCGCTTTGGCTATCTGCGCACGCCGGTGCCGAAGGATGCCTCGCATGCGGCACAGGCTGACGCGCATGCGGCCTTGCTCGATGAACTGGGCGTGCAGGACACCATCGTCATGGGCGTGTCGGCGGGCGCGCCGAGTGCGATTGAATTTGCCATACGCTTCCCCGAACGAACCCGTGCGCTGATTTTGGTCGTTCCGCGCACTTATGATCCGGCCAACCAGGTAGGGGTCGATCAAACTCCGCAGAACAAGGCGATCATCAGCATGTTCGAAAAATCGGCCGACTTTTCCTATTGGGCGGCGACCAAAGTCGGGCGCAAGCAACTGGTGGGCTTCTTTGGCGTCGACCCCGAACTCGAAGCCCAGGCCGAACCGCAAGAGCGCGAGAAAATTACCGGACTGATCGCCGACATGCTACCCTTGTCGGAGCGGGTCGATGGCATCATCGCCGATACCACCAGCGCGCTAGTGCGACCTGATCTCGAACGCATCGACGCCCCGACGCTTGTGATCTCTGCTGAGGATGATCTCTACCAAACGCTGCCCGGCGCGCGCTTCGCCGCGGAGCATATCCCCAATGCAGAGATAAAGGTTTTCAAGACTGGCGGCCATCTGCTGATCGGGCATGGTGAAGATACACGCATGGCAATTGGGGCTTTCCTCGCCCGCTATGCTGACACTGGAGCCGGAGCGCTTGATGGAAAAACAACGCGCGAGCCTATGGCATCAAGCTTAGCGCATTAAACGGAGCCTGGACCATGAAGGATATCTTCACTCGCAGAGCAGCTTTGCGTTTTGGTTTGATTGCGATGGCAGGCTTGCCTTTGGCGGCCTGCATGACGCCCACGCCCTACCAGCCCGAAGTGCGTGGCCAGCGCATCCATGGCGGCTATTCCGAACAGAAACTTGCCGAAAACCGTTTCATGGTGAACTTCGACGGCAACACGCTGACCTCGCGCGAGCGGGTTGAAGGTTATCTGCTCTACCGCGCGGCCGAGCTGACCGTGCAGAACGGCTATGACTGGTTTCGCATTGCCCACCGCGAAACCGAACGCGACCGGCGTACTTTTTATGAACCGAGCTATCGGCCGTTTTATGGCTATGATTATTGGCGGCCCTATTGGCGTTATTACCGCCCGCGTTATGGCTGGTATGTCTGGCACCCCTATGATCGTGATCCTTTCTGGGCCGACGATATCGACGTCACGACGGTCGAGGAATATGAGGCACATGCCGAAATCGCTATGGGGCGCGGTGCGGTGCTGCGGGACGAAAGTGTTTTCGATGCGCGTAAGGTGATGGCCGATCTTGGGCCGTCGATCGAACGGCCGAAGCCACGCTGATGAAACCGGTATATTTCGATCTGACGGTCAGCGATCTCCCATCCGCCTGCACGTTTCTGGAGCAGGTTTTCGGGTGGCAATTCGAACAGTTTCCGATGCCGTTTGCCTATTACCGGATCACCGCCGGTCCGCCGGATGAGGCGGGAATTGACGGCGGGATTGGCGCGATTGCCGAAGCCACCGAGCAGCCGATGACTATCCTGACTTTGCCGGTATCTGACCTCAAGCAAATGATCGAAAAAGTCGAGGCCAACGGCGGCAAGATAGTGGGGCCGATATTGGATATCCCGGGCGTTGGACAGCATGTCACTTGTCTGTCCCCCGGGGGACTATCGTTCGGCCTGTTGCAGGCAGCCAATTTTCCCGAGCAACCCAAAGGCTGATTTGGGTGTGGATCTAAGCCGCTCGTGCATTCCGCAATCCAAAGGCATGCGCTTCGTTCGAGCAACTTGATCACTTCCGGATCGCTGGTCTGGGTGAAGTCGCGATAGAAGGCGCCGACCGCGCCAAATGGCTCATAGGTTTCAAGGCAGACGACCTCGTCGCATTCATGCCCCAGTTCAGCGATGGTTGACGGCGGGGCGACCGGTACGGCGAGCACCAACCAGGCTGGATCGTTCTTGTTCGCGCCGCGCAACGCCGCCTTCATCGTGCTGCCGGTGGCGATGCCGTCGTCAATGACAATAACAGTACGGCCCTTGATCGGGATGGGCGGCCGTTCGCCACAATAGGCCTGTCGCCTCCGGTCGATTTCGGCCAGCTGGCGGCGCATTTCGGTGCGAATATATTCGGGCGTCGGACCTAATTGGCGGACAATGTCCTCGTTCAACACCAGCTGCGGACTCGCCCCATCGACGACCGCACCAATGCCCAACTCCTCATATCCCGGCGCGCCGATCTTGCGCACGAACAGCAGGTCGAGCGGGGCATCGAGGGCCTTTGCAACCTCATATGCCACCGGAACACCGCCGCGCGGCAGCGCCAGGATTACCGGATGCTCACTGGCGAACCGGGTGAGCCGTTTGGCCAGCATTTTGCCAGCTTCACGCCGGTCTTCGAATGGATAATGACGGTCGAACATGCTGTTCATCCTTTCGGCTGTTGGCGCGCAAATTGCGTCGAAAACCAATTGCTCGCGTGCGTAATGACCTGATCGAGCGTGCCGGGTTCCTCGAACAAATGGCCAGCGCCCGGCACGACCAGTATCTTCTTCGGTGCCAACAGTGCATCAAATGCCTGCTGGTTGAGGCCGATCACCGGGCCATCGAGACTGCCCACTAGCAGCAGCGTTGGCGCGCGAACCAGCGGAAGCGCCTCGCGCGCCAGGTCGGGCCTGCCGCCGCGCGAGACAATGGCGGTGATCCCGAGGTCGGCTGCGGCTGCCGCCATAGCGGCGGCAGCCCCGGTGCTCGCGCCAAAATAGCCGATGGGCAGGTCTTTGAGATCGGGCTGTTGCCGCGCCCAGCTCGCCGCCGACGCAAGCCGCCGTGCGAGCAACGCAATATCGAACACATTGGAGCGGTTCTGCTCTTCTGCCTCGGTCAAAAGGTCGATCAACAAAGTTGCGATATGCTGCTGTTGCAAGGCCGCCGCCACATGGTTGTTGCGTGGGCTCAGCCGTCCACTGCCGCTGCCATGCGCGAAAATGACAAGCCCGATTGGGTTTTCCGGAACTGCCAATATCGCCTTCAGCGCAGACTCGCCAACCGATACTTCCCGCAGATATTTGTGCGCCAACTGGTCCATCTGCCTACAATCCGAAAGGATAGGTTTCCGGCGCACCATGCGGTTTTTCATGGCCCAAAGGCGTCACCGCCTTGGTCTTTTCAAACCAGACATAGGCATCGAACTGGTCGGCCAGTATCGCCTCGAAATAGTGGCTCGAAAGCTCTGATTCCGGCCGATAGACGACACCGATGGCGCGTTCGAGCAGCGGCTCGCGCAAGATATGCGCCAGCGACTGCCGTTTGCGCCCACGCCAGTCGGTCAGGGTGCGGGCAACGCCGGTGCTACGAAAGGCATGTTCATAGCTGTCGGGACGAGCGGGCTGAACGGTTTTGATGCTGCATGTCCGCACCCCAGTCGCTCGCGGCGGCCACCGTCCCGGTATCGGTACCAAAGCCGATCAGCACCGCATCGTCGCCATAAGCCACGCGGCACAGTTGGCCGATGTTGAATTCGCCATTCCAACCCATTGCGGTCGCTGAGGCATCGCCGATGTGCGAATTATGCGCCCAGACCACCGCTCTGGTGCCGACGCCGCGATGCGCAATCACTGCTTCCAGCGTGTTGAACATATGCCGGTCGCGCAAGTTCCATGAGGCGGCGGAGCTTTGATACATGGCGCGGTAATAACGTTCGGCAGCCTGCACGATCCTGGCATTTTGCGCGGCGTCGAACCATGCCTCGTCATCGTCCGCCAGATAGCCCAGCCGCTTTTCGAGCAATTGGTGCAGTTGCGCGACCACCGCATCCTCGCAACTTCCGCGCTCGCCAGAGACGACCGCGCGGCCATAGCGCGCAGGCTCATCCTGCCACGGCGTCAGGCAACCATAGCGCCAGCGGGCATCGGCGGCCTCGTGCGGATCGACCTTGTCGAGATAGGTCAGCACCGAATGGATTGACTCGCCGAGGCTATAGACGTCGAGACCGTGAAACGAGACTTTAGCGCGGTCGGGCAGCGTTTCATTGTGACCGCGCAGCCAATCGGCAAAGGCTAGCACTTCCGTATTGCGCCACATCCATGTCGGGAAGCGGACAAAGGATTCGCCCCGGCGCGGGCGTTTGGCATGGTGGCGAACATAGCCGTCGATCCGCGCCGCATCGGGCCAGTCGGCTTCAACCGCGACGACCGTAAAGCCATGATGCTCGATCAACCAGCGCGTGATCGCCGCGCGCGCGGTGTAGAATTCGGATGTGCCATGCGTGGCCTCGCCCAGCAGCACTATTTGCGCGTCGCCGAAGCGATCGAAGAATTTGCCGAACGCTTCCTGCTGTTCGGGCGGTGGCAATATTTCGGCATGACTTTTCAGCGCCTCGATCAACCGGTCCGATGCCACCCGCCGAGGGCCTGTCCTGCAGTGAAATATTGCCCATGTCTGCCTTCCGAAGATCAGCTGAAATCGGAATCATAACCGCTCGAAACAGCTCGCGGCATCCGGTTGTTTGCGTATCTGGCGGGCATGATATTGCAACTGCCTGACGCTTGGCCGCCCTCCGCAACATTGCGTATCCCAGCGCTTTCAATTGCTGGGCAAAGTGCCGGCATGACCTGGAAAACCATCCGCCTCGAACTCGCCCGCACGCCGGAATTCCCTGAGGGATCGGCCGCGCACGCTTATGTGCTGCGCCTGCCGATTGACGATAACGGCTATATCGAGCGAACGGCGATAAAACATCCTTCCGAGAGCCCGATGGTCCACCGCATCTCGCCGGGACAACCAGATCGTAACGGCGTGGTGATCAGTCAGCGGGCGGGCTGGGCCTTTTCCTATGAGGTCGGCGATGCCGATGATGAGGGGATTTTTCAGCTTGAACATCACCCGATCCGTGTCGGCGAGTATCTTACGATTACCGAGGCCGAAGGCGAACGGTTGCCATTCAAAGTCGTGAGCTGTCACGAATAACGGGCGACGAACAAGGAGGCCAGCGATGGCGCGAATAAAGGCTCCCTTTTTCTATTTTCTGATGGTCTATCTCGCGGGTTGTGCGCTTGGCACTGTGCGGGAGTTTTTTGTGACGCCCTATCTCGGCCTCACCGCCGCATTGTGGATCGAGGTGCCAATCATGACGGTAACATCTTTCTTCGCCGCACGTTTTGTCGTCGAGCGGGCACCGGAGGTCAAAGCCGATGGCGACCGGCTGTTTGTCGGTTGCGCGGCCTTCATCATGCTGCTGATCGCCGAAGAGGCGATGACGCGGATTTTGCGCGGGATTTCGATTTTCACCCTTTGGGCGGATTTTGAACCGCTGGCCGCGATCGCCAACATCCTGGGGCTGGTGCTGTTCATGCTGATGCCGCTGTTTGTGGCGCGCAAAAGGGCCGCCGGGAAATTCGGCTGATGCTATTGCCCGCCATCCAGCTGGGATTGCCGTTTTTGCTGGTGATCTGGCTTTGGATGTTCCCTACCCGCAACGGGCTTGGATTGGCGGTGCAGTTTTTGGCGATCACTGGCGTAATGGTCGCCATCTGGCTCGCGGGCATCTGGACTGCGGTGCCGCGCTGGACCTTGGCGGTTTTGGCGGTGTTAGCCGTCGTTGCTGCGGTTCGGGGCGGACGAAAGGCACCGGCCAAGCTAGGCCTTGGCGGATGGTTGCAGTTGCTCGTCAGCCTTGCATTGCTGGTCTTCGCCGGAGGCACACTTAGCGAGATATGGCGCGGGCATCAGCCGCCACCGATCTCATCAATCAAGCTAGCCGTGCCGTTAAAGGGCGACGACCTAGTCGTTGCCAATGGCGGGTCGAGCCTGTTGCTCAATGCACATCAGGATACGCTTGACCTGTCCATCCCGCGCCACCGGCTCTGGCAAGGGCAGAGCTATGGCGTTGACCTTGTGGCGATACCTCGGTTCGGAACAACATCGGATGGACTGAGGCCAGCGGACCCCAGTCGCTACGCCATCTTCGGACAACCGATTCACGCGCCCTGCGCCGGAACGGTCGTTACGCTTACCAACGACCGGCCCGACCTCGCCGTCCCCAAGGTCGACCGCAAGATCATGGAGGGCAACCATGTACGGTTGCGCTGCAATGGCGTTGAGGTGGTGCTGGCGCATCTCAAACAGGGCAGCGTCAAAGTCGGTATCGGTCAATCGGTTACAGTCGGCCAGATCATCGGCGCGGTCGGCAATAGCGGTATGAGCGATGAACCGCATCTCCACATCCACGCCCAAACCCCCGGTACGGCGGCTGCGCCCTTTTCGGGCAAGCCGGTCGCCATGCTGTTCAACAACCGCTTTCTCGCCCGTAACGACAGGATCTGACGCCATGCCTAAAGCTCCTCGCAAAATAGCCATTATCGACGCCCATCCCGATCCCGATCCAGCCCGCTACGTCCACGCGCTCGCCGATGCCTATTGCGCTGGTGCGCGGGAAGCGGGGCATGAGGTCCGGCATATCGTGCTCGGCGATATCAACATGCCGATCCTGCACAGCCGCGAAGACTGGATGCATCATGACGCGCCCGAGGATGTGAAGGAAGGACAAGAGGCGATCCTGTGGGCCGACCATCTCGTCTTTCTCTATCCGCTATGGCTGGGTGACATGCCCGCCTTGCTGAAGGCATTTCTGGAACAGGCGCTGCGCCCCGGCACCGCGCTGCAATATGGCGAAAGCGCCGCACCTGTAAAATTGCTGAAGGGAAAATCGGCGCGACTGGTGGTGACGATGGGGATGCCCGCTTTCTTCTATAAAGCCTATTATGGCGCGCACAGCGTTCGCAGTTTCAAGCGCAACATCTTGCAACTGGTCGGCATCGATCCGGTCTCCACTTCGCTGATCGGCAATGTTGAGGGCAGCGCAGGGCATCGGGAGCGCTGGCTGGCGCGGATGGAGGGCTTTGGCGCCGAGGGCGATTGACGCTCAGATCAGAAAAAGGCGATGGCGACTACGCCCATCACTGCTGTAGCCAGCCAGCCTCCGGCCGCCAAATGGGCTGACACGGCAAGCTTGCCCATAACGTGCCTTGATTGGTCGCGATCAGCATCATCACTACCATCAGCGGTGCGGCCAATATGCCGTTAACAACCGCTGCCCAATAGAGCGCCTTCATCGGATCGATGCCGATATAATTGAGCGTGAGGCCAGCAATCGTCGCGACCGCGATTGTCGCATAAAAGGCCTTTGCTTCGCGCGGCTTGCGATCAAGCCCTTCCACCCAGCCGAAGCTCTCGCTCACGGCATAGGCGGCTGAGCCTGCCAATATCGGCACTGCGAGCATTCCCGTGCCGATGATGCCGACCGCAAACAAAGTAAAGGCGAAGTCGCCCGCGATCGGCCGCAAAGCTTCTGCGGCCTGTGCAGACGATTTGATTTCAGTGACGCCATGCGCGTTCAGCGTGGCCGCGGTTGCGATGACGATGAACAATGCGGTCAGATGCGAAAAGCCCATGCCCAGCAACGTGTCAATACCGGATGCGCCGCAACTCCTCTCCCGCCCGGCGCGGTGCGACGCACAGGGTTTCACGTGGCGGCGGTGCTGCTCCTCAACTTCCTGCCCCGCTTGCCAGAAAAACAGATACGGGCTGATCGTCGTGCCCAGCATGGCAACCAGCGCCATCGCGTGGGCCTTGTCGAGCGTGAAATGCGGGACCAACGTGCCATAAAGTGCCTTGCCCCAAGGCACCTCCGCCACAAACACCACTGCGACATAGGCAAAGAGCGACAGCGTGGTCCATTTGAGGAGCCGCGCATATCGGGCGTAGCTCATGAAATATCTCGAGCAGCACGCACAGGATCGCAAAGAGCGCCGGCATAGACCATGGCCGGCCCGCCAATCAGTAAGCGCCAGCGCCGCACCCATCGCGCCAAGATCCGCCCCCAGATTGATGATGTTTGCGATCAGCAGCAAGTCAACACGACCGCCTGCAACAGCCAGCGCGGATAATGTCGCCGCAAATTCTGGGCGACGCCTTTGCCTGTGACGGATCCAATCTCTGCGCTGATCGCTTGGATCGAGGCGAGCAACGGATAGCTAAACAGGATCGTCCAGGCCATGCCGATAACCGAACTGCGCACCGACCTGGCTATAAGTGCGCAATCGCCGCTGGGATCGTCATCGGCGGCACCCGTGACCAGGCCCGGGCCCAACTTCTTCAGCGCAAGGCGGATGCCCATAAGCTCCGATTTTCGGTGCGCTACACGCGCTCGGCGGAGCGTGGTTCATGGCCTTTTGAATACTCTTCGCACGCTGCACCAGCACGCGCATCCGTATTTTCCCTGATATGGCGAGCTCACCATGCTGGCTAAGCTCCGCACGACAGAAAATTCTGACGCGGCCAGTCCCGGCATCGTCCTGAGGAGAAGCCATCATGAAATCCATATTGCTCCATGTTCAAGACGATCCCGGAATGGAAGCCCGGCTGCAGGCTGCACTTTCAATTGCACGCGCGACGAACGGTCATGTCAGTTGCCTGCATGTCACGCCGATCAGCCTCTACATCGCCTCCGACGGCATCACAGGCGCCTATATGATGCCCAATTTTGCCAAGTCACTCGATGAAATGGAAAAGAAGATCCGCGCGCGCATTGAGGATGGTCTCAAAAACGAAGATGTGTCCTGGGATTATCAGCATGTCGACGGCGATGCGGCGCAGGAAATTGTCAGCCGCTCGTCGCTCGCCGACCTCATCGTGCTTGGCCGCTACCATCACCGTGAAACGCGTTACACGCCGATCACGTTGATCGGCGATGTCCTGCAAAGCGCGCGGGCGCCGATATTGGTGCAACCGCAGGAGCTGAACAGCTTTGATGTTTTCGGGACTGCTGTGGTCGGATGGAATGGCAGCTTCGAGGCGGCCAATGCGTTGCGCGCGGCGTTGCCCTTGCTGCAAATGGCGTCGGCGGTTCACATCGTCACTATCGAGGAGGCGAAGGAGCATATCCTGCCCTCGCTGGCCGCTTCGACCTATTTGTCGCGTCATGGTGTGACATCGGAACTGCATGCGCGCGCCGCTTCAGCCAGGCCGGTTGAAGATGTCATCAAGGAAACCGCCGAGGTGATGGGTTCGGGCTATATCGTCATGGGCGGCTATGGCCACAGCCGTGCGCGGGAATTTCTGTTTGGCGGGGTGACCCGGACCCTTCTGAAGGAGTGCCCAATTCCGCTCATCATGGGGCGTTAGTCCGCATGACCGTCAATGATCTGGCCTATCGTGATCTCGGTGTCGCGCTGGCTGCGGGGCTTCTCGTCGGGATTGAGCGCGGCTGGCGGCAGCGCGATGTCGATACCGGCGGGCGCGTGGCGGGGGTGCGCACCTTTGCCTTGCTTGGCGGATTAGGCGGCATCGCAGGCCTGTTGGCGGCTCGCTTTGGTATCACATTGCCTGCGATATTGGTCGGAGCAGCGGCGCTCGCGTTGTTGTTCGGCTATGCGAAATCGGTGACCGGGCCGACCGAAGTCAGCGCCACCAGCCTGATCGCCGCATTGCTGACGATCTGCATCGGAATTTTGGCGACCTCGGGCCGACCGGCCTTGGCGATGGCCGCAGCGGCAGTGGCTACGATGATATTGGCACTGCGCACCGGCTTGCATGGTTTGATCAAGAAGCTCGGCGAGGCAGATGTCATGGCGCTCGCCCGCTTTGCCATCATAGCCGGGGCAATTTTGCCCTTTCTGCCCAACGAGCGTTTTGGCCCCTATGATGCGTGGAACCCACAACAACTATGGCTGGTGGTGGTTTTTGTCACTGGCCTGTCATTCGCCGGATATGCGACCAGCCGGGTATTCGGGGGCCATAAAGGGATATTGGCCACCGCAGCGATTGGCGGTGCCTATTCCTCGACTGCGGTCACCGCCTTGTTGTCGCACCGACTGCGCACCGATGAAAGTGGGCACGGCACTTTATCGGCCGGGATTGCGCTCGCCACATCGATCAGCCTGGCGCGGGTATTGTTACTCACCGCCATCCTTTCCGGGTTCGCCTTCCCGTCAGTGCTGCGCTTGGCAGGTCCGGCGGTATTAGTGGGAGTGGCGGCCGGAATATGGTTGCTGCGGGATCGCGCACCGACAGTGGCGGAGCCGACACCGCTTCCGGGCAATCCTATCGCCATCCTTCCCGCGCTTGGCTTTCTGTTGCTTGTCGCGGTGATGGCCGTCGCTGCGCGCTGGGCAGAGGTGCGATATGGCGGCAGCGGGGCATTGGCGTTGATAATCTCCATCGGCCCGTTCGACGTCGACGCGGCGATCATCACCCTGGGCGGGCTTGGACCAGCGGTGATCGCGCCCGAGCTTGCAGGTCTGGCGTTGGTCGGGGCGGTACTGGCGAACATGCTGGTCAAAATTGGGGTGGTGGTCATCTATGCCCGGCCAAAAAACGGCAAGCGCGCAATCATCGCGCTATCCGCCGCAGCAGCTACCTTGGCTGCAGGCGGCGTGATTGGAATAGTGACAAGATAGGGGGAGCGGAATGAAAGCGGGAACAGTCGAAATCACATTTCATGGCGCAGCGGGAACGGTCACCGGGTCCTGCTTCGAAGTCAGCGGGAATGGAAAATCAATCCTCGTCGATTGCGGCATGTTTCAGGGCACGCGGTCGCTGGAGGCGCTGAACCATGAAAAACTGCCATTCGATGTGAAGAGCATCGCGGCGGTCATATTGACCCATGCCCATCTCGACCATTGCGGGCGATTACCCTATCTGGTGGCGAGCGGTTGTCATGCGCCGATCTGGATGACCGCGCCGACGGCGGACATCATCGAGCCATTGCTGCTCGATTCCGCCAAGTTGCAGGCGGCGGACGCGACGCGGCGTAACCGCAGGCCCGACCGCATGGGTCTGCCGCCTTTCATTCCGTTGTACACTGGCGATGATGTTGCGACCTGCATGGGTCAGATTCGCGAGACACGATATTGCGACTGGAATGATCTGGGCGACGGCGACGGCTTCCGCTTGTGGGATGCGCGGCATATCGTTGGGTCGGCATCGGTCGAGTTGCGCTTGGCGGGGCAGCGGCTGCTATTCTCGGGCGATATCGGTGGAGGGTCAGCGATCCATTGTGCCGATGCGGAACTTGGCGGCTATGACCAGATTATCTGCGAGGCAACCTATGGCGACCGTGCGCGCGAACCAGTGCTGATCAGCGATCGCCGCGAGCAGCTGGCAAAATATGTGGAGGAGACGCTAGCCCGGAACGGCAATTTGCTGATCCCTGCCTTTGCGGTCGAGCGCACGCAGATCATATTGGAAGATTTGGTCGCGCTGTTTGAGAGCAAGAGGTTGCGACCGGTGAATATATTCGTCGATTCGCCTCTAGCTGAACGCGTGACGCGGGCAACGCAGCGGCACCGCCATGCCGGATATGATTTGCTGGCGGTGCCAAATATCCGCTTCATCCACGATATCGAGGAATCAAAACAGCTCAATAGCATGACGGGCGTGGTCATCATGGCCGGATCGGGGATGTGCCAGGGCGGGCGCATCCGCCATCATCTGCTGCACAATCTGCCCCATCCCAGAGCGCGGGTGTTGCTCGTCGGCTATCAGGTTGCTGGGACGCTAGGTTCAGTGCTGCGCGACGGTGCGCGCCATGTCCGGATTTCAGGGCATGACGTGCCGGTCCGGGCCGATGTCAAAATGCTCGATTCCTACTCGACCCACGCCGACCGGCCCGCATTGCTGGACTGGATCAAGGCGCGCGGCCCGGTGTCGGGCTCGGTGTTCCTCGTGCATGGCGAAGCGCATTCGTTGTCGACTCTGGAAAAGGACGTCGGCGATACGGCGGTGGCCAAATCGCTTGTCGTTCCGATGCTCGGCGAACGCTGGACGGTAGCAGCCAGTCATGCGGCAAAACGCATCGGCGAACCACGTGAGGATATTCACGCCCGGATCGCCCCACGCGACTGGACGACAAGCCTCGCCGCGCTCGAATCCGGCCTTGCGGACCGCCTGCGCGCACTCCCGTCCGACGCCGCGCGGGAACGCGCATTGGCATCGCTGGCGCGGACTCTTGAACGGGCCGAGGGCCGCTAGGGGATTGCCCGTAAGGGCCTTTCCCGATTTGCGCGAACTGGTGGCATGCTCAATATCGTTCCGCAGGGGCCAATTAACAGGTTCAAACATATAGGAGAATTTCCATGAAAACCGACAGCCAATTACAAAAGGATGTGATAGCCGAACTGGAGTGGGAGCCACGTGTCGATCACGCCAATATCGGTGTCGCCGTCCAGGATGGCGTTGTCACCTTGTCCGGCTTCGTCAACAGCTACGCCTCCAAACTTGCCGCCGAACAAGCGACACGCAGCGTTAAGGGCGTGCGCGGCCTTGCCGAAGAAATCGAGGTGCGCTTCCCCAATGATGCCAAGACAGCCGATCCCGAAATCGCCAAGCGCATTGCCGATATGTTCGACTGGAGTGTCAATGTTCCAAAAGACAAGATCAGCGTCAAAGTCGAACATGGCTGGGTGACGCTCAGCGGTCAGGTGGGCTATCATTACCACCGCGAAAGCGCCAGAAATCTTGTGTCGCGGATCAATGGTGTGAAGGGCGTTTCCAACCTGATCGAGGTGAAGAAAGCGCCATCGTCGTTCGATGTCCGTGAACGCATAGTCGATGCGTTGAAGCGCTCGGCCGACATCGATGCGAGCACCATCACAGTGGTGACCGAAGGCGATACCGTAAAGCTCGGCGGCAAGGTGCATGCCGGCTATGAACGCCGAGTTGCCGAACGCGCCGCCTGGGCCGCGCCCGGCGTCAACCGGATCGAAGACAATATCATGGTCATCTGAGCAATCACAAACCCCCTTTTGCGACCCGGGGGCGTTTGGGCGGGCCTTGATCCTTATAGGAACAGGGTCCGCTCCTTTTTTGGCATTTGGCGATCAGAAAACCAAGACCGCTATTCCCGGATTTCCCAACGTACCAATATGTCGGTTACCGCGCGGCGCAGCGACATGGGCATCGGCGGCGCGTAACCGAAGCGGATCACAAGATCGGGCCGTGCACCCGCCATGCCGAGCCAGCCGGCGAATTGGCCGCGGGCTTTTGGCACCTCGACCAGCTGGTTGATATGGGCATGGCGGATGTTCAACGCGGTCGCCATTAGGGCAAAGCGCTGAAAGCTCTGCCCGACCTTTATCCAATGCGCTCTGTCGACCTTGTCTCCGGTAAAGACAGCAATCCCTGACGACGATTGCACCTGCTCGACGGTTTTGCGGTTTTCGGACTCGACGCTGAAAAATTGGCCGAACAGCAACTTGCCGACCACCGTCGGCACAGAAGGGTTACCCGAGCTTTTGGAAAATAAGCCATCGCGGGTTGCAAGCGCCTCTGTCGGGTTGAACCGTATCCAATGCTTCAGCTCGCGCACGAAAGCCGGATTTTCCACCTGTGCGGTATTTGCTAGTATCAATTGCTCGAGCAATTCTTCGCGGCGTTTGTCGTCGGTGATTATCGTCAGCGACACGCCGTCGACGCGCGCGGCGTCCTCCAGCTGTTTCAGATGATCGAACGGAACCGCGCGCCCGTCATATCGCGACCGGGTCGATTGCCGCATTGGAATGGCGGCATATAGCAGGCTTTCATTTTTGGTCCCTTTATCAAGGCCGACCTCGATCCGGCCATTGCCTTCTGGAAAGAACAACATTTGCCCCGGCTTGCCATGCGCCGCGCCGGCGATAAGCAGATTTTCTGCCGCGCAGCCCAGACTTACATATAGATGGTGGTCGTCAGGATCGACAACAGGCGTCCGGCGGGTCAGGTCGGGCATGATGCTGACATTGTTGCCGTTGAGCGCAAACCGCCAAGGTTGGCTATTATGCCCGTTGGGCGCCAGCGAGGCAAAACGGATCAATTCGCGCATGTCCGGATTTTCGGCAAGTCTTGCGCGAAGTCTGGCTTCCGCTGCCCGGTAATCGGCCATGTCATGGCGGGCGCATGCAGCAAGCGGCAACGCTGAAGCCACTGCAACCGAACCAGCGATAAAATCCCTTCGGTTCTGCATATCGCTGTCCTTACAAAAAAGCTCGGCGGCAGGTCCACTTCGGGGGAGGGGGTGGGAGTGGAGCCTGCCGCCTTGGTATCCGGCGTGCCTAAGTACGCCGAAACTTATGCGTTGATCGGGATCTTGCGTTCGCGCTCAATCGCCGCCGGGCTTTTCGGCAGATGTACCGACAGCACACCGTCGCGCGCATTGGCGCTGATCTTGTCATGGTCGATGCCCTGCGGCAGTTCGATCGCGCGCTCAAACTTGCCGTAACGGCGTTCGGAGAAGATATAGCCTTCCTTCTTCTCTTCATGCTCTTCACGCTTTTCGCCCGACAGCCGCAACATTCCGTCGGAGACTTTGATCTCGACATCTTCGGCCTTCATGCCGGGGATTTCGGCGATCAGTTCAAACTCGGTTTCCTTGTCCTTGAATTCAAGCGCGGGGCCGGACAGCGCCTGCATGCGCCGCGTCAGGTTCAGCCCCATCGGGCGAGTCCAGAAATCGTCGAGGAGGTGGTCAAACTCGTTGCGCACGCGGGCGAGCGGTTGCCAGAAATCCTCGCCATGCTTCACCGGAACGCCAGAACTGAATTTGTCTTGCTTGGACATCATATCCTCCTGATTGGAACGAAATTGGAATTGCACCGCTGCAAATAGCCTGATCGCAGCATCCGAAAAATCCGAAGAGTCCCCTAGGCGCAACTACGTAGTTGCCCGCATTGTGCTGAAATCATGGTTCGGCCAACGGCATTAGCCATCGACAGTAAAAAGGCGTAAACCATAGCCCGGAGGCGAGTCCCTTGGATGCCAAATCGCGCAGCATAGAGTTTGACCGGATTGGCTTTCTCAATGCCATATTGGCGACGCTGCCAGAGGCGGTTGCGATTATTGGGCCTGATTTGAGGTTGTCCGAGCTGAATCCAGCGGGGCTGGCTATGTTGGGTGTAGACTCCGTGAATGATATCCCGTCGAGCGCGCCGCTCTCATTAATCGACGCCAACGATGTTCCGAAATTTAAGGCATTGTTTGGTCGGATTTTGAGTGGACATCCGGCGTCAGAAAACCCCATCTTGCTTGAGGTTCTTCCCGTCAACGGACCAAAACGGTCGGTTGAATGTCGCCTGGCGCAGCTGCGTGAGGTGGATGGTAGCATTGCAGGCGTGGTGGTGACTGCCCGCGATGTCAGTTCGCGCGAGGAGAACCTGCGATCAATCTCCGACAGCGCGGCGCTTTTGTCGGCGATCTTGGCGACCGTTCCCGACGCGATGGTGGTGATCGACGAGCATGGCCTGATCACCTCGTTCAGCGCCGCTGCCGAACGGCTTTTCGGCTATTTGGAGGCAGAGGTGCTGGGCCAGAATGTCGACATGCTGATGCCGTCGCCGCACAAGCAAGCCCATGACGGCTATATGAAGCGCTATCTGGAAACCGGTGAGAAACGGATCATCGGCATTGGCCGGGTGGTCGAGGGTCGGAGGCGGGACGGGAGCCTGTTCCCGATGGAATTGTCAGTTGGCGAAGCACACACGGGCGAACACCGGGCGTTCACCGGTTTCATCCACGATCTGACCGAGAAGTTCGAGGCAGATGCACGGTTGCAGGAGGTGCAGGCAGAACTGGTCCACGCCTCGCGGCTGAGCGCGGTTGGAACGCTGGCGTCTGCCTTAGCGCATGAGTTGAACCAGCCGCTGACCGCAATTGCCAATTATGTGTCGGCGGGCCGCGACATGGTGGGCGATGGTCGGCCTGAAACCAGGCCGATGCTGCGTGAGGCACTGGATGAGGCGGCAAAGGAAGCTTTGCGTGCGGGCCAGATCATCCGGCGGCTGCGCGATTTTGTCTCCAAGGGCGAGCTCGAAACGCAAATCTTGCCGCTGAGCAAGCTGATTAACGATGCAACGACATTGGGACTGGTCGGGGCGCGCGAGAAGGGCGTGTCGTGGTCGATCGAGATTGAACCGGACATCGAAAATGTGCTGGTCGACCGCGTGCAGATCCAGCAGGTGATGGTCAATCTGATGCGCAATGCCATTGAGGCGATGGATGGCAGCCTGAACAAATATCTGACGATCACGGCGCAGCCCAAAGGACACGACGAGGTTGAAATTTCTGTGGCCGATACCGGGCACGGTGTTCCCGCCGAAATGATGGATCAGCTATTCCTGCCCTTCATCAGCACCAAGGCGCAGGGGATGGGGCTGGGGCTGTCAATTTGCCGCACCATCGTCGAAGCGCATGGCGGGCGGATGCGCGTTGGCGCAGTTGACGGTGGGGGCACCATTTTTTCCTTCACTTTGCCAAGGGCTGACAAGGAGATGCTTGATGACCGCTGAAAAACTGGTCCATATCGTCGACGATGATGACAGCGTCCGTCGTTCAGCGGCATTCATGCTGCGGCATGCCGGCTATCATGTGGAAACGCATATTTCGGGCGTCGAATTTCTGAAGAACGCCAAAAATGCCGAGCGCGGCTGCGTTTTGCTGGATGTGCGGATGCCGGAGATGGACGGACTGCAGGTGCAGCAGGAAATGGCGAAGAGTGGCATTGACATGCCAGTGGTTGTGCTGACAGGCCATGGCGATATCTCAGTCGCGGTAAAGGCGATGCGGGCGGGTGCGGTCAATTTCATCGAAAAGCCCTATGAAAAAGAAGCGCTGCTGCATGCGATTGAGGAGGCCTATCAGCGCCTCGACCGTTCGCATGACAAGGAAATGAAGGCGGGCGAGGCCAAGATCAGGCTTGCCAGCTTGACGGGACGGGAACGCGATGTCTTGAACGGGCTGGTCGCGGGCTATCCCAACAAGACTATTGCCTATGATCTTGGCATCTCGCCGCGAACTGTGGAGATTTACCGCGCCAATATGATGGAGAAATTGCGCGTGCGGAGCTTGTCGGAGGCGCTACGCATTGCCTTTATTGCGGAGGAGGCGAGCGATGATGGTTTGCCCATCCCGGCCCCAATGCCGTTGGCGGAATGATGACCAGGCTCCCTGTTCACCGCGAAAGGCATTTGGTCGCCCGCATCGGCTGGCTTCGCGCCGCCGTGCTGGGCGCCAACGACGGGATCGTCTCGACCGCCAGCCTGATCATGGGCGTGGCAGCGGCGGCGGCCGACAAGAATTCGATATTGCTAGCCGGGATCGCCGGGCTGGTCGCCGGGGCCATGTCGATGGCGGCGGGGGAATATGTCTCGGTCAGCTCGCAATCGGACACTGAAAAGGCCGATCTGGCGAGAGAGCAGGCTGAACTGGCAGGCGATCCTGAAGCAGAGCACAGTGAGCTTGTTGGAATTTATGTTCGCCGCGGGCTTACGCCAGAAACGGCCGAAGAAGTTGCGCGGCAAATGGCAGTAAAGGATGTGCTCGCCACCCATATGCGTGATGAACTGGGCATTTCGGATATGGTGTCCGCCCGGCCGGTTCAGGCTGCGATCACCTCTGCGGCGACCTTTTCGGTGGGTGCAGCGCTGCCGTTGCTGACGGCGATCATCGTGCCGCAGTCATCTATCGCAGTCGCGGTCACCGTTGCCTCATTACTCTTTCTGGCGTTGCTGGGCGGAGTTGGCGCACGATCCGGGGGTGCAGCCATCCTGCCTGCCACAATCCGCGTAACCTTCTGGGGAGCCGCCGCCATGGCGCTGACGGCAATTATCGGGCGGATTGCCGGAACGACTTTATAGTCGATCAGCACTCCGGGGCACTTGATCAGGCAGCCTCTGGAGCAGATCGACAATCTCTAACGCCGTTCGCGCCGCATAATCCTTGTCAATCTCCGCAATCAGTCGCGACCGCGAGTCAGGATGCAGATGGTCGCGAAACTTACCCAGCACCTTAGGCGGTGCAATCAAAAGGCCTTTGCGGTGATCATCGGCCATATGAAAATTGAATAACTCCGCCATCTCCTCGACAAATTCATCCTCTTCCTGCTGATGCCAGTCGGTCTGCTCATAGGCGCCGCGCGTTGTGCCGCTGCTCTGAAAATTGCGACCAGGACGGTCTTCGCCCAGATCGGCGGTTGAGGGGGCTTTGCGATGCTCCTCGGCGAGCAGTTCGAACTTGGGCTCACGCTCGGTACCCTTGTTGCGGAACAGCGACATGCGCGCGCCGTCGAGCGCCATGATCAGCGCATCATGGGCAATCAGCATGATTTCCTCCTCATTCCAAAACTTCAGGGGTATCGGTGTGCCGCGAAGACCAGATCGCAAAAGCTCCGCCTGCAAGAACCAATGCGCCAGCAACTGCTGCACCCGCAAGCCAGTGCTGCCGCATTTCTTCGGTCATCCCGCCCGCATTGCCGACCTTAAACTTATGCGCCCACAGCTCACTTCCTGGTCGCTTCTTGCGCCGTTGTTTGGCTGCTTCATTGTCGAGCAAGTCGTCCCCCAGCGCGACCAGATCAGAGCGCAGGTGATCAATGTCGGATCGGATCGCCGCCAGCTGCTCCGCGTGATCGCTTTGGAATTCTTCCTTGATTTTGGTGACGGTGTTCATGCCGGACTCTCCTGCGTGAGATCGAATTCGAGCCGCACGAGCGAACCATCGCCTGGATAGCTGGACGCCTTGAAACCCATCTCCCTTTCAAGCTCGATGGCTTCATGGTTTTCGCGGGATTTTATGGATTGGAGCTTTTTCACGCCTTTGCGTTTTTCCTGTTCGGCGACGTATTTGAGCAACGTCCAGCCTACGCCCTTGCCCTTATAATCGCGGTGCATAGCGATCGCGACTTCGGCACATTCGTTGGCCGTATCCGCAGCAACAACAGCATTCGCGATCACCGTTTTGCCGTCGGGAGCAATGGCCAGATAGCTTTCCTTGCGATCATGGTCGACGTCGATCAGTTCCTTGAACATTTCATGTCCGGGCTTGCGCGGCGACAGGAAGCGAAACCGGATATCGTCCTTGTCGATATGGCTGAACAAGTCGGCCAGCGCGGGTTCGTCGAACGGCACTACAGGCCTGACGGCGAATTCGAAACCGGTTCGGGTAATCAGGAATACCAGGTCGGAAATGCTGGGCAAATGGCTGGCCGGTTTCGGTTGGGAAAGCGTGTCGATCATCAAACGGCCTTTCTGGGGTTCGCGGGATTGACCGCAAAGCTAAGACATCGAGTCTATGGCCGGCCATACGTAATGGACCGTAGAGCTGCGAAGTCTTGGCGGCCTGACTACGCATTCTTCCTGATTGGGCGGTCCATGGGATGATGCGACAAGGGCTGATCTTCAAACGAGGCCAATTATGTCCCATCCGCTCCGCCATTTCATCGACACGCAGGATTTTCAGCCCGATGAGTTGATGCGGATTATCGACCTGATCCGGCTGTTGAAGGATGCCGACAAGGAAGGCGCATGTCCGAAGCTTCTTGCGGGCGCGTCTCTGGGCATGATCTTCGAAGAACCGTCCACCCGAACGCGCATTTCTTTTGAGGTCGCGATGACCAAGCTCGGCGGCCATGCGCTCTATCTGAAGCCGGGCGAAATCCATTTAGGGCAGCGCGAAAGCATAAGAGATACCGCACAAGTGATCAGCCGGATGGTCGATGTGATCGAGGCGCGGACGCTGAAGCATCAGACCGTGCTCGATCTCGCCGCCAATGCGACCGTTCCGGTGCTGAACGGCCTCACCGATTACAACCATCCGACTCAGGTCGTGTGCGATCTGTTCACGATGCTGGAACATGCCGAGCCGGGCAAGAAAATGACCGACCTGCGCGTGACCTTCATCGGCGATGCCACCAATGTCTGCTCGTCACTGATGATGATCTGCACCCAGATAGGGATGCACTTCACCCATACAGCGCCGAAGCGGTATCAGGCCCCGACTGCATGGCAGAAGATTGCCAATGCCAACGCCGAGGCTTCAGGCGGATCGCTGACGATCACCGAAGATGTTAAAGCGGCGGTGCGCGATGCCGATTTCATCTACACCGATCTCTGGTGGTGGATCGGGCAAGAGGCGGAAATTCCAGACCGCCAGAAGGCGTTTATGCCCGATTATCAGGTCAATGAAGCCCTGTTGGCGCTCGCCCCGCCGCACACCAAATTCATGCACTGCCTGCCCGCCTCGCGCGGCGTCGAGGTAACCGATGCCGTCATGGATGGCCCGCAATCGATCATCTACGACCAGTCCGAAAACCGGCTTCATACCGAAAAGGGGCTGCTGGTGCATTTCGTCTACCCAAGACTGCAGCGGCCGCCGGATGAGCGCGTTGCTTATCATCGTCAGCAGGTCGATCAGTTCCTGAAAAATCACGTCCGAGGAGACCCTTCTTGAACACTTCTGTTCCGCCAACCCCGCCCCCACCGCGCTTCCGCAAAGTCCTGCACGGGCTGGACATGACGCTATTCACCGTATGCGCGATCCTGATTGTCGACCAGCTCGCGGCTTCGGCTGCAATCGGGGTGCAATCGATCTTCTGGTGGGTTTTCACGCTGGTGTTGTTTTTCATACCCTACGGCCTGATTACGGCTGAACTCGGCAGCACCTATCCGCAGGAAGGCGGAATCTATGCCTGGGTGCGCCGCGCTTTCGGACCCGCATGGGCGGGGCGGACAGCTTGGTTGTGGTGGGTCAATGTCGCCTTCTGGATGCCATCGGTTTACATATTGTTTGCAGGCGTGCTTGCCGAATTGATCGCGCCTAACATGAGCCTGGCGGCCAAAATCGCGATCACCTTGGCGCTTACCTGGATCACGGTCGGGATAAATATTGTCACGCTTGATGTCGGCAAATGGGTGCCGAATATCGGGGCTGTGTGCAAGGTCGTCATCATGCTCGCGATAGGCATCGGCGGCATCGTCTTTGCCCTGCGCAACGGTGTAGCCAACAGCTTCACATTGGACTCAATGACACCGAGCTGGGGCGCGAGCCTCGCCTTCTTACCTGTCATTCTTTACAATTATCTGGGCTTCGAGCTGATGTCCGGGGCGGGCGAGGAAATGGACAATCCCGCCCGGGATGTGCCGCGCGCTATCGTCCGGTCGGGTGCGATCATTTCCTTCTTCTACATTTTTGCAACGGTCGGCATTCTGCTCGCGCTGCCGCTGGAGGATATCGGATTGATCGAGGGATTGACTGACACTTTCCGGCGGCTTTTCGGCGAAAGCCCGCTTGGAACTACTGCAGTCTTCGTGCTCGGCATAATGGCGCTCTTTTCCTTTATAGCGAACATGGTGACCTGGACGATCGGTGCTAACCGCTCGGCATCGGAAGCTGCGGATCGTGGCGATTTTCCCCAGATATTCGGAAGGCTCCACCCACGCTACAAGACGCCCGCCAGCGCCGCCGTGCTATGTGGCTTGATAAGCACGGCTGTGCTGATCCTCTATGGGTTGCTAGCCAAGACTGCGGAGGATTTGTTCTGGACGACCTTTGCATTCTCCTCCGTCGTATTCCTGCTCCCCTATTTCCTGCTGTTCCTATCGTTCCTCAAACTCCGTCGTATCGACGCCGCTGTCGAGCGCCCCTATCGCGTGCCGGGCGGCTACGGAATGGCGTTAGCGCTAAGCCTGATCTGCATGGCCTTCATTGCCCAGGCGATCCTGTTCTTCATTTACAAGCCCGGCGAATTCGATCCGACCTACGGAGGTGCAGTGGTTGGCGGGGTATTGCTTACCCTTATCGTCGGCGAAGTGATTGTCCGCCGGCAACATCGCTCCGGTAGCAAAGCAGTTTTGGCCGATACGCATGCCTAGACTGTTGACGACCACACCGCGCGAGGATGGGTTCCGCATGCCAGCGGAATGGGAACCGCATGTCGGCTGCTGGATGCTCTGGCCCGAACGCTCGGACAACTGGCGCGGAGGCGCAAAGCCGGCTCAGCATGCTTTTGCAGCAGTGGCTGCGGCCATTGCGCAAGGCGAGCCAGTGACGGTCTGCGCATCGCCCGCGCAATATGTCATCGCCCGCGAAATGCTTGCGCCTGATATTCGCGTCGTAGAGATGACCAGCAACGACAGCTGGATCCGCGATTGTGGACCGACTTTTGTTGTCAACAATCACAGGGAAGTGCGCGCGATAGACTGGAAATTCAATGCTTGGGGCGGTCTACGCGGAGGTTTGTATTTCCCCTGGGATCAGGATGATCTGGTCGGCGAAAAGGTCGCTGAGCTTGAACGCGATGATCGCTATGCCCCCGATTTTATCCTGGAAGGCGGATCGATCGATGTTGACGGCGAGGGAACGGTGCTGGTGACCGAGCAGTGTTTGCTCAATCCCAATCGCAACCCCGACAAAAGCCGCGCTGATATCGAAAGCCTGCTGTGCGACTATCTGGGTGCGGAAAAGATATTGTGGCTGCAGGACGGCGTCTATCTCGACGAGACCGACGGGCATATCGACAATTTCTGCCGCTTTGTCGCCCCGGGCGTTGTCGTGCTGACGTGGACCGATGATCGGAATGACCCGCAATTTCCGATCTCCGTCGCCGCGCTGGAGCGGCTGGAAACGATGCGTGACGCAAAAGGTCGCGCGTTCGAAGTGCACAAACTTCTCCAGCCTTCCCCCATACTGATCACCACAGAAGAAGCGGCTGGCGTCGATCACGTTCCCGGAACCTTGCCGCGCGCGGCAGGAGATCGTCTGGCGGCGTCTTATGTCAATTTCTACATCGCCAATGACGTTGTTGTCATGCCCTGCTTCGATGACCCCAATGATGCTCTGGCACAGGACAAGCTGGCGTCGCTGTTCCCGACGCGGAAGATTGTCACTGTCCCGGGTCGTGAGATTTTGCTCGGTGGCGGCAATGTTCATTGCATCACGCAGCAGGAGCCGCGTGGGCAGCGCGCTACAACCGAAGCATTGGCAGGCTGAACGATGCGCATCGTGTTTGCGTTGGGCGGCAATGCACTTCTCAAGCGCGGCGAAATATTGTCGGCCGAAAACCAGCGTCGAAACATGCGTGCCGCCGCCGCAGCGCTTGCACAGGCCTGCGACGGGAATGAGGTCGCCATTGTCCACGGCAATGGCCCACAGGTTGGTTTGCTTGCGCTAGAGGCCGATGCCTATCGTGCGGTGCCGCCCTATCCGCTCGATGTGCTGGGGGCTGAATCGCAGGGGATGATCGGCTATGTCATCGCACAGGAGCTGCGAAATGCACGCCCTGACCGCCCTGTCGCAGCGCTCCTGACGCAAACTTTGATTGATCCTGACGATCCGGTATTCGGTCGCCCGACCAAGCCCATCGGCCCAGTTTATAGCAAAAAAGACGTCGCTGAACTGGCGAAAGCCAACGGTTGGAGTTTTGCCCCCGATGGTGACGCGATGCGCCGGGTTGTCGCGTCGCCAAAGCCCATCGGCATCGTCGAACTACCGGTGATCGAACAACTTGTCGCTTCAAGAGCGATTGCAATCTGCTGTGGCGGAGGCGGTATCCCGGTCTATCAAACTTGGTCTGGCGAATTGGAAGGCGCAGAAGCCGTGGTCGACAAGGATTTTGCAGCGGCTTTGCTCGCGCAAAAGCTCGACGCCGAAAAGCTGATCATCCTGACTGATGTCGATGGCGTCTACATCGACTGGGGTAAGGCCAAGCAGCGCCTCATTCGCGAAACCTGTGCCGACTATCTGGCCAGTCTCTGTTTCAGCGAAGGATCCATGGGTCCCAAAGTTCAGGCGGCAGCGCAATTTGTCAAAGCAACGGGTCGGACGGCTGTGATCGGTTCGCTGGACGAGGTGGATGCTGTCATGGCAGGCCAAAGTGGGACTCTAATCCGGCCCTAAATGATGGCTCAGCCCGGCCGCACGGAGCTACCGAACCTACGCAGAGCAAGCGCCTTCATTGTCTGAAACAGCAGGAATAGCGCAATTCCTATACCAGCGGTTACCGCCCAATCTTGCCCGTCGAGCTGTGAGAAGCGCAGAAGCGTGGAGATTCCCGGAACCAGCATGATGACCGCGGAAATCGTTACGACTATGGCTAGCACAATCGCCAGTGCGACATTTCGCCGGTGCAGGCTGGCAACGATTGCTGCGCTGCCTGAGCGGTCCGCAAGCACCAGTGCGATGATGCTCCCAATCAGTGCGAAAAATAGCAGCGTTCGCACATGCTCAACGCTCAGCGCCTGACTCACGGCGATGCCATAAAGTCCGCCCAGCATGGCAAAGACCAGCGCGCCTTGGAGTATGCTCCAGCCGATCATGCCCCAGGAAAACAATCGTTCGTCGGGAGCGCGTGGCGGGCGTTGCATGCTGTCCGGCTCCGCTTCCTCGGACTCGAAGACGAAAGCGCAAACGGGATCGATCACCATTTCGAGTAACGCGATATGAACGGGCGTGAAGAGGATTGGCATGCCGATCAGCAAAGGTAGCAACGCCAATCCGGCAATCGGCACATGCACGGCAAAAATGAACGCCATCGCCTTGCGGATATTGCCGTAAATGCGACGCCCAAGCGCTATGGCCTTGACGATTGAGCCGAAATCATCGTCGAGCAGCACGATTGATGAAGCTTCACGTGCGACATCGGTGCCGCGTTTGCCCATCGCGATGCCGATATGCGCGGCCTTTAATGATGGGGCGTCGTTGACCCCATCCCCCGTCATCGCAACGATTTCGCCAGCAGCCTTTAGCGCCTCGACGATGCGCAACTTTTGTTCGGGCATGATGCGGGCGCAGATCGTGACTGTGCGCAGTCGTTCCGCCAGTCCGCTATCATCAAGCGCGTTCATTTCCGTGCCAGTCAAAACAGCGCCATCGGCAATGCCCGCCTGCAAGGCTATGGATCGGGCGGTTTTGGCGTAATCCCCCGTGATCATCATCACCCGGACGCCAGCGGCCCGGCATTGCGCGACCGCAGCCGGAACGCCCTGATGCAGCGGATCGGCCAAGCCAATGAGCCCGACCAATCGGAAATGATAGTCGCGGTGCGAGGCTGCGGGCTCGGCATCCTCAGCGTCGGCAATCGCCACGCCAAGGACGCGAATTCCCTGTTCGGCCATCGCGTCGGCCGCTTGGCGCATCGCTTCGGCCTTTGCACCGCGCAACCGGCACAGGATTGCAATCGCCTCAGGTGCGCCCTTGGCGGCTACCACCAGCTTTTCAGGCGTCCGCCAGACATTGGACATCGCAAGCAATTCAGGCCGCAGACCATAGCCATGCACCAGTTCCCAATCGGCAGCCGGATAAGTTCCCATTGCCTGTCCCGCCTGATGGATCGCGATTTCCATAGGATCCACGGCCTGCACTGCGCTAGCGAACCTTCCGGTGTGGATCAACTCGGCAAAGCTATCGGACGCGGCTGAACGCCCATCGAGTTCGATCATTTCTGCATCAGGTCGCCACAGCCGCGCCACCGCCATCCGGTTTTCGGTCAGCGTGCCGGTCTTGTCTGTGCAAAGCACTGTAGTAGACCCCAGCGTCTCGATCGCCGCTGCGCGTCGGGTAAGAACCTGTGCCTTGCTGATCCGCCACGCACCTGCGGCCAGGAAGACGGTCAGCACAACCGGAAACTCTTCAGGCAGCATCGCCATGCCTGTGGCAATCCCGGCCAGTACTGCCTCCAGCCAGCCGCCGCGCGTCAGGCCATAGAGTAGCACCACAAGCAGCGCGACCGATGCGCCGCCTAGTGCGCATAGCCGGACGATGTGAGCGGTTTCGGCCCTAAGCCTCGGCTCTTCGGGATCAAGCGCGGCAAGCGATTTTCCGATTCGGCCCATCTCGCTCGACACGCCGGTCGCGGTCACCCGCGCCACGCCGTGGCCGCGGGTGACGATGGAGCCCGAATAGGCAAAGGGCTGGTCGTCGCCGCCGGGTCGTGCGGTTGTATCGGTGTCTCCTTCATCGGCGGCGCGCTTGCCCACGGCTAGTGATTCTCCGGTGAGCAAAGATTCATCGATCTGCAGATCATGCGCTTCGAGCAGCACTGCGTCGGCAGCGACCCGGTCGCCCTGTTCCAGCAGCATGATATCGCCGCACACGACGTCGCGTCCTGCGATCCGCAACTGCTCACCCTCGCGGATCACCAGCGCACGAGGGGCGGACAGGTCGCGCAATGCCTCCAGCACATGCTCGGTCCGGCTTTCCTGCACCACTGTCACCACCACTGAAAACGTCGCAAAGGCGAGCAGGATCAACGCTTCGGTCAAATCGCCCAGCAGGAGATAAGCTAGTCCGCCGATCAGCAGCAGCGCCAGCATTGGTTCGCGCAACACTTCCCCAATAATCCGCCAGATCGACCGCCCACCGCCCTGCGGGATGATGTTGGGGCCGTCGACCGCAAGCCGCTGCGTCGCCTCGGCATGCGACAGGCCGGTCCATAGCATCGCCTAGCGCCTCAATCGCGCGACCACAGTCACGAAAAAGGCGGTTGACCAGCCCAGCAGCAGGATGCCGTTCACGCCCTCAATCGCGCTGACCAATCGCCAACGCTTTGCCATTTCGCCATCGTCAAAGCCGATCCCGGCATAGGTGATCGTCGAAAAATAGACCGCCGTTTCCAGATCGGCGACAGCGCTCAGCAGCAGGTAAAGCCCGGCATAAAGCCATATCTCGACCCCGTGGAGCGTGAACAGCGCAAGCACAATGCCCAGGATCATGATCGCGTGGCGCATCGAGAAATGGTGGTGCGCTTCGGCGCTGCTCGGGTCGAAGCGTAATATCCGAGCAAGCCCTGCAATCCCGGCGCCGTGGATCAGCACGGTGACAACGACCATCAATGTTGCAAGCAGGAGTTGGCCAATCACCGGGCGATTACTTCTTTGGACAGGTGTTGACCCCGAGCAGCGAGTAAAGCGGGCATGAGCCGACAAAGGCAGTCAGCAACGGGATGACACCGACCCAGCCCCAAAGTGTCTGCGGCCCGACAAATGCCAGTGAAATCAGGCCAATGCCCAATATGATGCGAAACGCGCGATCCGGATTTCCGACATTTTTCTTGAACATGTGCATTCACTCCTTCCTCAGTTTTTCAATTTGGCCAGACCCATCGCCTTCAATGCCAGCCGCTCGTAATATGGCTCGCTCTCGCCTTTTCTGACCTTGCGCAGGAAATATTTTTCGAACGCCACCTTCGCCAGATGAACCCATTTGCCTTGGGCTGCCCAATTGACATTGCGCGGCGGGATTTGCGGTTGCGCGATAAAAGCCACGCCCTCATCGCCGAAATCGGCAAGGCACAGCGCATTCCAGGTCGCTTCGCTTGCAGGCTCACGGCCTTCCAAAATCGCGGTCAGATTATGCGCGACGGCGGTCACCATGCTTTCAATCATGAAGCCGGTTTTGGGTACGCCTACTGCAAGAGGAGTGCCGCCCATCGGCGGAATGGCGACGCACACGCCGAGCGCAAAGATATCGGGAAAGGCCGGATTGCGTTGATGCTTGTCAACCAGCACAAAGCCGCGTGGGTTGGTCAGGCCTTCGATGCCGAAAATCGCAGGCACACCGCGAAAGGCGGGGAGCATCATCGAAAATTTGAACGGCAGAGCGTGGGTTGCGGCGACCGATCCATCGCCTGCGACCTCCTCGACATGCATGATGCCGGGTTCGAGCGAGGTCGTACGGGCATTGGCGATCCATTTGATATGCCGATCACGCATTTCGCTTTCCATCATCGACTTGGTGTCACCCACGCCGTCGAGCCCGAGATGGCCGATATAGGGTTCGGGCGTGACGAAGGTCATCGGCACCCGGTCGCGGATCTTGCGGCGGCGCAGCTCGGTGTCGATCATCATGGCAAATTCATACGCCGGGCCAAAGCAGGAGGCGCCTTGGGCGGCGCCAATGATGACGGGGCCAGGGTCGGCAACAAATGCCTCGAAATCTTTGGCAGTCTCAACCGCATGTGCGGTCTGGCAAACCGAGCTGCTATAGCCGCCATGCGGACCGAGGCCCTTGATTTCGTCGAAAGCCAGATCGGGGCCGGTGGCGATGACCAGATAGTCATAGTCGACCATGATACCGTCATTCAGCTCGACGCGATTTTGCTCGGGCAACACGCGTTTGGCACCAATCGACACAAAGCCGATATGCTTGCGATCAAATACCGAGCGCAACGCGACTTGAATCGCCTCGGGCTTACGCCAGTTTAGCGCCACCCACGGATTTGACGGTGTGAACGAGAAATGCTCACTGTCGGAGATAACGCTGACTTTAGCTTTGTTCTTGACCGCATCCTTAATTTCAAAGGCCGCGATTGTCCCGCCCAGACCGGCACCCACAATGACAATGCGCGGTAATGCTGCGTCGTTGGTGGCCATGGCATGCTCCTGCGTCGATACAGGTTGCAATTTCGCGGCTAATCGGACGGAGCGCCATAAGTAGTCCCCCTTATGCAATTAATAGGGGGAATTGCGTATCGCCTCTATGGAGGGCGCGGTTTAGCGTCACGAAAAGGCGATATTGGAGCATATAATGCAGGACGATTTCTATCTGGAGCGGGCAGCCGAGCAGGTACGCGAGAATCCGCACCGTCTGGTCGTGAAGACTTTTTTTGACGAGCCTACCTTCACTGCCAGCTACGTCGTCCACGACCCCGGCACGCACAAGGCGGCGATTATCGACAGCGTGTGCGATTTTGACCAGCCATCGGGGCGGACCTCTTTTCGCTCCGCCGATGGCATCATCGCCTATGTCAAAGACAATGGCCTGACGGTCGACTGGCTGCTGGAAACGCACGCGCATGCCGACCATCTGTCCGCCGCCCCCTATTTGCAGGAACATCTCGGCGGGAAAATTGCCATCGGCGCAAAGATCAAGACCGTGCAGTCGGTCTTCGCCGGGATATTCAATGAAGGTCCCGACTTCGCGTGTGACGGATCGCAGTTCGACTTTCTCTTCGAGGATGGCGACGCCTTCCATATCGGTGCGATTCCGGCGCTTGCGCTGCATGTGCCGGGGCATACGCCCGCGTGCATGGCCTATGTGATCGGCGATGCGGCCTTTGTTGGCGACACGATGTTCATGCCCGATTATGGCAGTGCGCGGGCCGATTTCCCCGGCGGTGATGCGCGCACGCTGTACCGTTCGATCCGCCGCTTGATGCAGCTGCCCGACGAAACCCGTGTCTTTCTCTGCCACGACTACAAAGCCCCGCAGCGCGACGAATTTGTCTGGGAAACGACAATCGGCAACAACGCAGCGACAATGTCCATGTCCATGAAGGCATTTCCGAAGACGGCTTTGTCGAGATGCGTACCAAACGCGATGCGACATTGGGCATGCCGCGCCTGATCCTACCGTCGATCCAGATCAACATACGTGCGGGTCATTTGCCCGATCCTGAAAACAACGGCACACGTTATCTGAAACTGCCGCTGAATATATTGTGAGGAACTGACGATGGAGCCGCTCCCTTTTTTGATTCCACTCGCTGGCGGCCTGCTGATCGGAACATCGGCGGCTTTGTTCCTGCTGATCACCGGACGGATTGCCGGGATCAGTGGCCTGATCGCGGCAGCGACGCGTATCGCCGATAGCGGCCCACCCTGGTGGCATGCAACGGCCTTTGTTGTGGGGCTTCCCTTGGGGGCGTGGCTTATCTCCAGCTTTGTCCGCGCGTCCGGCATGGGCGTTACGTCGTCGGTTCCCGTGCTTTTGGGAGCCGGGCTACTGGTCGGGATTGGCACCCGCCTTGGCAATGGCTGCACGAGCGGACACGGTGTCTGCGGCATCGCGCGCCTGTCACCGCGCTCGATGGCTGCCACCGCCACATTCATGGCAGCGGGCTTTGCCACCGTTTTTGTCATGCGCCATGTGATCGGAGGATAGCGCCATGCGCATCCCGATTGCCTCACTCATCACCGGCACCCTGTTCGGCGCAGGCCTTGCGCTGTCTGACATGATCAATCCGGCGCGCGTGCTCGCCTTTCTCGATCTGGCAGGCGATTGGGATCCCTCGCTGGCCTTTGTCATGGGCGGCGCGATCATCCCTATGGTCATTGCTTATGTGATATCGCGGCGCATGCGCACGCCATTGTTCGACAAGAGCTTCTTCATTCCCGAAAACCGGGTTCTGGACAGCCAGTTGCTAACTGGCGCGGCGCTGTTTGGCATCGGCTGGGGACTGGTCGGCTTCTGCCCCGGCCCTGCAATATCCGGCTTGGTGATGGGCGTCTGGCAGCCTTGGCTGTTCGTGGCAGCGATGCTTGGGGGCATGTTCATCCACCGGATGGCCAGCACATCGCGGACAAAATCATGAATATCACTTGGCTGAATGCGCGACTCGCTGTCTCGCCGCAGGTTTATCCGGCGGATATCGACGATCTCAAGGCAAAGGGCTTTCGGATGATCATCAACAACCGTCCCGATGCGGAAGCGCCGGACCAGCCGACGTCGGATGCGCTCGAGCGCGAAGCTATCCGGGTCGGTTTGCGTTATGCATATCATCCCAATCATTCCCGGCGAGATGACCGACCATGATGTCGCCGAATTTGCTCAGGCGGTGTCCGATGCCGATGGACCCGTTCTGGCCTTTTGCCGAACCGGCAACCGATCGACGCAATTGTGGAACCATGCGCGGGAAATCATCGCAAATCCGACCCAAAGCTAATGCAGATATTGTCGAAATATCTACCGGTTCTTGATTGGAGCCGGTCGTATAACCGCACCATATTGACCAACGATCTGGTCGCTGCAGCAATCGTCACGATCATGCTTATCCCGCAAAGTCTGGCCTATGCGATGCTTGCCGGGTTGCCCCCTGAGATCGGGCTCTATGCGTCCATCCTGCCGATCATCACCTATGCGCTGTTCGGCACCAGCCGCGCGCTTGCCGTCGGGCCGGTGGCGGTGATTTCGCTGATGACGCTGACCGCCGCCAGCAATGTTGCCGCGCCCGGGAGCGCCGAGTTCATCGCAGCGGCTCTGGTGCTGGCGCTGCTCTCCGGTCTGATATTACTGCTGATGGGGATATTGCGACTTGGTTTTCTGGCCAATCTCCTATCGCATCCGGTCGTTTCTGGTTTCATCACAGCCTCGGGTATCATCATCGCAACCAGCCAGATGAAGTCCATACTGGGCATCCAGGCGAGCGGCGAGGCAATGCCCGAATTGCTGCGTACGCTCGCCGGAAATCTCGGCAACACCAATTTGCCGACGCTGACCATCGGCGTGGCCGCGACTGCCTTCCTGTTCTGGGTGAGAAAGGGCCTGAAGCCGCTGCTCATCAAATCCGGCCTGTCTCCCCGCGCCGCAGACCTGACCGCAAAGGCCGGGCCAATCGCGGTGGTCGCTATCTCCACGCTGGCTGTAGTGCTGCTCGATCTGGAGGCAGCTGGCGTCAAAGTAGTGGGGGCAATTCCGCAAAGCTTGCCGCCCTTCACAGTCCCCTTCTTCGATCCCGGATTATGGCAGCAATTGGCGGTGCCCGCCTTGTTGCTTTCGATTATCGGATTTGTCGAATCGGTCTCCGTCGCCCAAACGCTTGCCGCCAAGAAGCGCCAGACGATCGATCCCGACCAAGAGCTAATCGGGCTGGGCGCGGCCAACATTGCTGCATCCTTTTCCGGTGGGTATCCCGTCACTGGTGGGTTCGCTCGCTCGGTGGTCAATTTTGACGCCGGCGCAGAAACGCCCGCTGCCGGGGCCTTTACCGCGGTCGGTATCGCTATCGCTGCGCTGTTCCTGACTCCGCTGCTTGCTTCGCTACCCATCGCGACGCTGGCGGCCACAATCATCGTCGCGGTTCTCAGCCTGGTCGATTTCAAAACCCCACGTCAAATCTACCGCTACTCAAAACCCGATTTTGCGGCGATGGCGGCAACGGTACTGGTGACATTGCTTGTCGGCGTAGAACCCGGAGTGATTGCTGGGGTCAGCCTTTCGCTAGCGCTGTATTTATGGCGTGCGTCCCACCCCCACGCCGCCATCGTCGGCCGTGTCCCCGGAACCGAACATTTCCGCAATGTAAAGCGCCACAATGTTTTCACCGACCCCCGCATCCTGACCATCCGCATCGATGAAAGCCTGACCTATCTGAACGCCCGCTGGCTCGAAGAATTCGTACTCGAGGCGGTCGCAGAGCATCCGCAGCTCAAACATCTGACCCTGATGTGTTCTGCAGTCAACGGCATCGATGCATCGGCGCTCGAAAGCCTTGAGGCAATTAATCACAGGCTTGCCGATGGTGGGATAGAGCTTCATCTGTCTGAGGTAAAAGGGCCCGTGATGGATGCCCTGCAGCATTCGCAGTTCCTGGATCATCTAACCGGGCAAGTCTTCCTCTCGCAACACGCCGCATTCGCAACACTGGTTGCCATTGCCGATAAGGAAAATCTACCAACGGACAGCGACGATCTGTGGCTTACTCGCGGATTGATATGAACGTGGAAGGAAAGTGATACCTTCGCTAACCAACCGCCATCAAGCGCGCGACCGCGTTTCCTATCTGCTGCGCCGCATAAAGCAGATGCTCATCATCGAAATGCGCATAACGTGCCGTCGATTGATGATTGGCATGGCCCAAAAGCCTTCCGATCATCGGTAGGGTTTCTTTATTCATGGCGGCATGGCTCGCAAAAGTGTGCCGCAAGTCATGGATACGTAATTTGCCAAGCCCTGCCTCTTGACGAACCTTGATCCAAATGTGCGAGATTTCCTTCAATCGCTGACGCGTGCGCTCGTTCCAGAACAGCCACGAATTGTTCTCTCGGCGCGGCAGGCCGTCAATGATTGCACGTGCCGGTGCGCCCAGCCAGACCGTGCGCGGTCCAGTTTTGCTATCCCGAAGTTTGAGGCGATTGCCCTTCACGTCGGACCACTGGAGGTCCATGATTTCGCGGTAGCGACAGCCAGTCAGCAACAGCAGACTGATAACCGCTGCTGCACCACGCCGGGCGGAGTCTTTGCCCGTGCGCATAGCTTCCAGCACATCGCCCAAGCTCGCCAGTTCTTCCTTGGTCAAAAACCGTTCACAATGCTTGCGCCTGTTCGCCCGCACTGCGCGGCATGGATTGGTGTTCTCCAGCCGGTAGCCCCAGGTTTCTGCTTTGTTGAACATGTGTTTGAGGATTTCGAGGGTGCGGTTGGCAGCCCCCGGACTGGTGCGGTTGTTGAGGTCCGCAAACCATTTGGTCAGATGTTCCTCGTTGAGCTCATCAATGAACAGCCCTTGGAATGCGTTGTCGAGATATTGGTGCCGATAGCCATCATGGGTTGCGAGTGTAGATGCCTTCCATTGCGGCGACCACCGGGTCCAATATTCCGCCAAGAAGTCATCGAACCTTGGTGCTGCGCGAATACGCTGTCGTTCCGTTGCTGGATCATGCCCGACCTGAGCATAAGCAATGACCCGTCGTGCCACCATTTGTGCCTGATGGCGCGTCAACACCGAAGCGGGACCAAGCGTCACCGTCCGCAGCCGTCCGGCCATTCTGGTCTGGACGATGTACACATTGCGACCACTGGCATAATGGCGAATACCAAAGCCATGCTCTATACCCAGCCAAGTTGTCGTCCGCACCTTGCCGCGTGGGATTAGCGCGAAGTTGATGTTAGCACCAACCTCGGCCAGTGCCTCCTCGACAATGCGCTTGAGACTGATGGCGGTCATGTGGGGAGGCCAATGGTTTTGGCAAGCAAGCCGACGATATCCGGTCTGCTGCATCGCCGATCACGTCATCGGACAGATGTGCGTATTTTGCAGTTGTTTCAGGAAGGACATGGCCGAGCAGGCGGCCAATGGTTGCTAGCGGCACATTGTCCATGATTGCGGTCGAAGCAAAGCTGTGCCTGAGATCGTGAATGCGCACGTCCGGCATGGCGCAACACCTGCGAAACGGGAGCCACCAGTTTTCCAAAATGATCGGCTTTGTGCCGCCGAGATTGGGAAAGACGAACGCACAGTCCTCCCGTCGTTCGATCCCTCCAATCACTTCCAATGCCTGACTGTTCAGCCAGATCGTCTTTGGCCCTGTCTTGCTGTCGGGCAGCACAAGTCGTGGCGGCTGGACCCATTCCCACTTGAGGTTCTGGATCTCTCCAACGCGAGCGCCGGTGAACAACAGTAACTGGATGATCGCCACTTGGTGGGGATAGGCTTCTGCATCCTCGCAAAGTGCAACGCCAATCCTTCGATACTCAATTGGCGTGAGGTACCGCTCGCGCGGCGGACGCCTATAGCGCGGCATACCGCGACACGGATTGGAGCCTTTGCGCCGCAAATGCAGTAGCTCGGCATATTTAAGCAATGACGCAAGAACCGGCACTGCCCGATTATATTTTGCCTCGTCGTATCCGGCGCAGGCATCCCGCCAACGATGAATATCGGCGGAAGTGATATCTGCGACCCGTATGGTTCCAAATGCAGGCTTGAGATACAACCGCCATGCCGATTGGTTCCGGTTCGCAGTTGACGCCTTCCAGTGGCGCGCTAAGTCATCCCAGTAGGTCTCGACAAAATCGGACAGGATCGGGGTCGCTTTAACCACCGCCCGCTTCGGCAAGCCGTCTAACGCAACTTCTGCTAACAACCGACGGGCTTGCGCGTGAGCAACGCTCGCATCAAGCTCCTCTGCCCGTCCCAATGTAATCCGCCGGTGTTTGCCGCGATGCCGAAGCCGGACAAACCAGTAATAGTTTCCAGTTGGCCGAACCCTCAATCCAAAGCCAGCAAGCTCGGTGTCCCAAATGCAATACTCACTCGCCCGCAATACCAGCTTGCGCCGTGCGAAATTGCCATCGAGCAATACCCGGCGACCGGGCTTTTGCCGGTTGGGGACCATATAGCCATTATCATTAGCAGAACTGCTCTCGAAAGTCGCCGAAAACTGCGCATCTGCGGGGACCAACAGGCCATCGGCAGCACCCGCACACCTAAGCCTCGCCAGCATCTCCTGAACTGATTTTACAGCATTTTTTCCCATCGCATGGGCGGTTTACCGCGTACGGTGTGCCTTAAAGTTTCCTGCTGCTGAGCTTCGATCCGGCGTTTTTCTTGGCTCGGATAATAGCTCATTAGGCAAGACTTTATACGGCGCTATCGCAGTATCTCAGCCAACTGAAGTGTTGGACAGTCGCGATAGTCCGGTTTTGCTAACTAAATCTCGACAGCTGCCATTCAAAGTCGGAAGATAGGATGCGCGCCGCTTACATCGCTTTGAAATGCATATGGAGTCGGCCCAATCGGCGTATTAATCGAATTTGCTCCAATGAGCGGTGTTCACTCGCTTCCCTTGAAACCATAGCATTCCGTTGAAGCGCACTCTTTTTCCGCGAACGGTATCTCCGTCCCACCAGGCCATGCGCTCTCCGATTACTGACCATAGTGGCGAAAGCCCCTTTTCATCCAGCAAGGCCATCAAACGATCCTTACGCGCCAAGCAGTAAGAGTTCTTCTCGTTGCGATTGGAAACGATGACCAGTTCGCCCAACTGATCGACATATGCGCCCCGCATTTGGGGACTAGCCTTAAGACCTAGCTGTTCTAACAACCACGGCTGAGGCAATTGAACGCTTACACCATCCGGCAAAGAACCATCGAGATGGCTCTCCCAGCAATAGCCCGATACAGGCGAAGCGAGTTCGAACTCCTGCCTGCCGATTGTTCTGGTATCTCTAGTCTCCCAGAAGTCGGGTTTCCAAGTGTCACGAACTCCAAGCTCTCCGAGATATGGACCATCCGTAAAATCATGCGGGAGCCACTCATGAAAATCCAGATGCGCTTGCGGTGCAAAGGCAATTAGTCGCTTACGCTCCGCAGGACGAAGGATGTGCATGGCAAGAAAATGAAATTCGCTTTGTTTCCAAGGCGTCTCTAACACTGACTTCCTGTTCTCGGCATCGATGTCGCATGAGGCGTACCGGTAAAGCGTTACCCAGTCGGAATTGTCGAGATCAGAGCAAAGAGCAAGACGCAGTTTTTGTTCAGGCAAATCGTTATCTTCGAGCCATTCCTGCATCTCTGTTGGCATCAAATCGGGAATGCCCAATTTCGGTATAACCGGACCAATGTAACTTAAGACACCGTCAAAATAACAATCGGGAAGAATGGTGGGGTCGATGTCCCTTATGAAAGACACGTCCAGCGGGTTATCATACTTCCTACTAGGTCCATCATAATCAGGGGCAAGCCAGTAGTTGTCCGCAAGCCTCGCCAAGAGTTCTTGCAAGGCTATCCGCTGATATTTTTTGCCGATCCTTTCTACCTTTGAACCTCTCACACGATCCTCTCCACCTGAACTATCATAGGGGAATAGCTTGTTTGTCCACCCCAACGCCATTGCGCGATTCGCTATCCAGTACTTGGCTTTGTTGGCGTCAAATGCCTGTGCCTTTTTACCGGCGGGCAAATGCCAAATTCTGTAGTTACTGTCCCCGCGAAGTTTGGGACGGCATTCATTTTGATAGCGTTTGAATTGCTCCTTTCCGATAGCAATTCGGAGCACTTTCTCTGCCTGTTTTATCCGATCTTGATTAGGCTCAGGGATGACAAAGGAACGAGTTTCGGGATCATAGCTGCCGCTTTTGCTTCGATATGCCTCTTCCACATAAATAACCGCTATTTCGACCCATCTGCGGTCCCGGATCAAATCTGCTCGGCAACTATCATACAGTTCTTCGGTCGTGATTGGATGAGACCCAGACAGAGGGGCATCAGTGAATTCATGGATGCGGCCTTCAACTGTGTAACGCCCAAAATCAGCGAGACCATCAAAACACGAGGAAGTAATACTGGAAGCCCCCAAGCGATTTGAACGAGCCAGAACTTTTTCCTTGCTCATCGAAAAGCTTGGCTTCGAGGATTGGTAAGGCGGTAAGCACTTTTGAAACTCAATTTCATTTGGAATGCAGTCGAATTTTTTCGCTATTTCGATCACGCCCCTTGCATAGTCTCTCAATAGTAGTTGTGGTGGCACCCGCCCCGATGCGAAGACGCAATTGAAAATCGCCAAGCTGAATGTTTTGAGACGTTCTGGCTGAGGCTCTATGCAGCAAGCACCATAGGCAGCGGCAAAAACGCGTTCACTGACATATGGATCATCAACGTCGTTAAATCGCTCAAGCAATATGGGGAATAGGTGTGGCCGCTCGATCAACAGCGCAGTTAGTGCCTTGGTTGCCCGATCACGAATAGTGGCCGCTGTAGAGGTCGTCAGCCAAGTCAGGGTAACGAGTGCCAGAGAGATTGTTACATCTTCGGCCTTTGTCGGTCCCGTCCCAAAAGACCAGTCAATAAGCCTGTTGCAGGGATGAGAAGTGTCACCATGTGCTGCATTGATTGAAAGGGTCCAAAATCGATCCCGGTCTGCAAGCTTACGTCGCAGCAAGTTCCTGTGAAGCAATTCAGCATTCCAAGGGTGGGCCTGAGCGACAGATAGCTCGATCAACAGTGAGATTATCTGGCTCTCATGTTGGTCCAGTCGGTTTAACAGTTCTAAGCTTCGGTCACTGAATGCCCCCGCAGATCGCCAGCGAGCGCTTTCGACAAAGCAGTCTTGAACCGTGTAGTCGTTCCACCAGCTGTCGAAGCCACCAGGCATCAAATCGACCATTTCCCGCTGAAACTTTTCCGGGGCTTGTATCGAAAGGGCTTCAGCAAGGCCCCTCCATTCCCATCGAATGCCATATTCATTCAGCATAAAATTTACGCCATTTGGCGCAAGAAACAGATCCAATGGTTCCGAAACATTATTCAGAATGGCCTCAGCGATCAAATGATCTTGGAAACGCTGAAACGAAAAGCGCACTACATCTTGCGGAAATTGCAATGGATCATTGGAATCAAAGCTCGGCTCAGGATCGAAGCGGAGCAAGCCATTGTGCTTCAAAGTGTCTAGCCAAGAGTTCCCGTTCGAGAGGCCAGACAAACCAGCAAATTGAGTATCAATCAGCGTCGCTGCCTGCTGAATTGTAAGGAAATCCTGCTGCTTTGCTGTCATCTCTCTAGCGATGGCCAACATCGACAACGTTACTGGCTTCTTAAGCAGGCCCGTTCCGTCATGTGATGTCCCCAACGCATCCGCCGTAGCGTCCAGAAAGAAGTGTAGCAGTTCCTTGGTGCCTCTAAGCCCTTTAGGAAACTCATTACGTTTGGATCGCTGAAGCGCCAGACAGGCGGTTCTTAGGAACAGAGGATTGGTAAACTCCGCATTTAGCCAAGGCGTCGCAGGCCTTATGATACCCCTACGGTCCATGTAAGTTTGTGCAGCTTTCTCTCGCTCTGCTTCGGTTTCAAAGCCTCGAACAACAATGTGCGTTGCCTTGTCGAGCACGGCCTTAACAATGAGGGATTTGCTGTATTCGCTGCGACAAGAAATGCAGATGGCGAGGTTAGGATATGCCAACACCGCACTTACAAAATCCGCAAGGTTAGCTCGCCAAAGATTGATGCCCGCCCCCTCATTGATGGCGTCGATTACAACTATCCCCCTTAGTCCACTGCTTTCTGCAGCAGCGGACAGTGCTCCGAGAAATGTCTCATATTTTTGCTGGGAGAAATCAAAATGCCTAAGCAAATCCTGTTGGGGATGCGTTGTGCCGCTGAACTGGGTTCCCAATAAGAATAGGCAGGGAGCACCAAGACTAAGGGCATTTTCCACTTCGGCAGCGAGCAAATGAGATTTGCCTGATCCTGCTCGTCCTTCGATGAGGCTAAAGCGGGTGAGGTCAGCCTTGATTTGGAACGTATCGAGGAGTTCACTGAGGGCGTTAACAGCACTGCGAAATGCTTGAACGTCCCTGATCGATGGATAGATATCTTCACCCGGCCCAGCAAAATGGTTCTGCGGAGGAGGCTTTTTTGCCTTTTTAGCTGCTTCCTTTACCTTTCGCTGGTCGGCATAAAGGGATTGCTGAGCCTCATAAGCAAGGTCATTCAATAACTTGCATGTCTCGATCCAAATTAGACGGGGAAAGACCTCGGATGCAGAAAGATGAATTGTTTGCTTCAACTCTTCTAAACGCGGCATGCTATCCGCAATTGATTGAATCAGCGTTCTAGAGCCTTGCTTCAAACTCTTTGAAACAACAGAAATTTTGGCATGATCCGCGACGTTTTCAACAGCATCACGCAAAACTTTGCGCCACGTTTCGTTGCGTAGCAGGCCATCGAAGCATGCCCTCGCCCGCACCTCGACATGGTCTTCTGGATGGTATCGTTCTTCCAGTGCTTCAACTGTCCTCTGGCATTGTCGTAACAACCACTCCGATGACAATTCGATCGTACCGAACCAATACTCCCGCAGGCCGCACATAGAGGGTTTAGTCAAAAGGTCATCGATTGTGGACGCAGTCCATGGAACAAACTCCACGATCATCCCGCGATTTTTTGCGCTATCTTGCCAAGTCTTGTGGTGGGCTTTCCAGTGCTCCCATCCAGATTTACCCCGACGATTGGGTACTGGCCCGGTCAGATCGCAAGCAACCGCTACACAATATTTCGTGAGCTTTGGGTGTGCGTTCAGAGCTGCTTCAACTGATTTGTCGATTGCCGACCAATCAACGTCACCGGAGCGGACATGAAACTTGGCTTGGAAACCATGTTTGCTGCCGTCGTTGAGCAGCCAGTAGGCCTCAATGCCCCCGTCACCCCCCGCGCCGTGAATACGACTATACTGCAATGCGTGTTCAGGTGGGCTTCTTCGAGCTAATTGGCAGACTAGTTCTTCAAACGCTTCGCGTTGCCCAGCAACTCCCCCACGGATATTCTGAAAATCAATCATTTGAAATGAATGCCACGTGGGAACGCAAAATCAAAGCCGCAGATGGAGCGGCCGAAACGGTCGTTGCCCTAGCTACGAAAATATTGTGAGCCTCTTAGCTCTGCTCATCACATTTTTTCTTCATGATGTAGTATCAAACCCCTAGCGAGTGGCTCGGACTAATGAATGAATGGCCGACTATTGAAGCGGCGATGCAGAAATCGAACGACCGGAATGTTAGCAATGACGGCGGAGACGCATTTTTCAAACAGCATGCGGGTATATCTGATGGTATATCGCAAAGCTCCTTAAAATATTCTACATAATATCAGTGCTTTGAATGCCAGTCGTGATTCCCGTAGGGTCACCATCTTCTGACATTGTTGAGCAAATCAAGGCCGTAAATTCTACGCGGCTTTCAGGCGTCCGATTGGCAGGCCTTCGGTTTCCAGCGTCGCAAGGTCGAGTTTCTGTGATGCATGCTCGATATCCAGCCCGACCACCGCACCATCCGCGCCGATATCGGCGTTCAGCCCGTCTGCAATCTCACGCACCTCGACACCGGGCGCAGGTTTCAGTTCGATATAAAGACTGTCGGTCTCGGGATAATGAAACAGCTTCATATTGCGTCCTCCCGGTAATTCCGGTCGATAAAGGCGTGTGTAGCAGCGTCTGGCCATCTTCCAGCGTTACCACCCGCAGGATGCGCGTTTCGGTTTCATTTTGCAAGACAACCGGCCCCCATTGGCGGATGCGGCCATCTTCTTGCACGACAGTGCGGATCGGGTTGGCGACGACAGAGCGGCAAATTTCGACTGTCAGATAGGGCCGCTTGCGCAGCACCTGTTCGGTGAAATAGCGGGTCGCCGTCATTTGATGACAGCTTTCTTCGCCACGCGCTTGTTTTTGGCGATGCCGACGCGTTCGAGCGGATTGACGAGCGCTTCATAGCGGCCGAACAGATGTTCGACCCGGTCTCGGTCGCTGGCGAAGGGGGCGGGGCGGTAGAGCCGGTCGACGGCGGTATCGAGCGCGGCATGGGCTTTGCGCAAATTGCCGGGCATGGTGTCGGGATCATAAAGATCGGCAAGGCTTGAGGTCGGATGCGCAGCGCGGGCGTCGAGCACGGCCTGCGCCAGCGTTTCGATTTTGGCGCGCTGTGCGGGGCTGGCTTCGGGCCATGGGAAGGTGTTGTAGACTAGGCCCGGAGAATAGCTGTAATCGGCTTTTCAATCGCCCGCCGACATGCGCGAGCCATGCCATGTGAGCACGGCTTGTCAAGATGCCAAAGTGCCAAAGCGTCGCATCCTGAATATACCAGTAACTTGTTGCTCGGGATTGCCGGCGGCTTTATCCAGCCGATAGGAACATATTCCCGTCGTTCTGAACTAACTTCCGGAATCACCAGATATGGGGCTTTCGGAATAACCGTCACATGAAAGGCTGTCGGGTCGTTGGCAAGGCGTTAGCGTAGATTTCCATTGCTTGCTCGAACGGATAGTCGCGAACTTCCTGGCAATCCGGTCCAGCACCTCGGGCATTGCCCGCAATTCGGCAGGCGACAGCATCTGCAACGTGCAATATCCAACGGTCTTCGCCGTTGATGAATTCATAACGCACCAAGAAACGGACGCATTGCCTTTGCCGCTGGGCTCCTTGCCAAAATCGCAGTACGTTCTTCAGCGTCGAATATGTAGATGTCCTCCATCAACGGGCTTCGTCCCCACGCATATTCGTGGCGCCTGATCGAACTGCTCTCTCGGTTCACGACCAAATGCCGGTTCGCCACGCCCCTTGCATCGAACAGATAAGCGCGTCAGCGCGCTGTGGCGTGCTTTCCACCGGATCGCCCTTGATATCGGGATAGCTGAACAGCCGTTTTTCATCGGGTTCATTGTCGCGGTGAGTCAGGCCGATGATGACGACATGGACATGCGCCTTGCCCCGCGCCTCGCTGCCCCAGCTGAATGTCCGGTGCGCGAAGAAGATTTCCAGATGCAGCCGGTCGAACAATATCGGCCATAATTGCGCGACCTGTTCGCCCTGGGTGATCGAATTGGTCGAGACGAAGGCGATGCGGATTCTTTTGTTTCCCTCCTCTCCCCTTGCGGGAGAGGGTGGCCCGTCGAGGGTGGGGAGAGGGGTGCGGCGCGTCTGCGCCGCCATATTTTCTGCACCGGCAGAGGCCCCTCTCCGCTGCGACTAAACTCCTTCGTCGCTAAGTCTCGCTCCTCTCCCGCGAGGGGAGAGGGGGAGTTTCGCCATATATTGCCCGGCCTTGATAAACCACGCCGCCACATAATCGAGCGTGCCGCTGCTGCCGCCGAACCCGCGATGCGCCGCAACTGCGCGTGTTGAAACTCGCTTTGAAACTTGGCACCGACAAACGGCGGATTGCCCATGATGTAATGGCATTTCTCTGGCGGCAACAAATCGGCCCAATCGACCTCCAGCGCATCGCCGTGGATGATCTTTGCCGATTGCTTCAGCGGAATGCGCGCGAAGCTTTGCCCGAAGGCAAGGCTCAATTCGTTATTGGCAATATGGTCGGTCATCCACATCGCCACCTCGGCAATGCGCGCGGGGAATTCTTCATATTCGATGCCGTAAAATTGATCGACATTGACGAGCGAGAACGCCGCGATGTCCATCACCCGTTGGCCGTCCCACAGTTCGTGCAGCACGGCGAGTTCCAGCGCGCGCAGTTCGCGATAGGCAATCACCAGAAAATTGCCGCAGCCACAGGCCGGGTCCATAAAGGTCAGGCGGGACAGTTTGTGCTGGAATTCGCGCAGCAACGGTCACGTCCGGTTTTGCGCGCATTTATCTTGGCAAATTCGGCCTTCAACTCATCCAGAAACAACGGCCCGATGACTTTCAGGATATTCGCCTCGGTCGTGTAATGCGCGCCCTTTGCCCGGCGTTCCTTGGCGTCCATTACCGATTGGAACAACGACCCGAAAATCGCGGGCGACACTTTGCCCCAATCAAAGCGCGCGGCATCGAGCAGCATCTCGCGCGTCGTCTTGTCGAACACCGGCGTCTTGATATGCCCGGCAAACAACGCGCCGTTGACATAGGGAAAGGCGTTCAGTTCGCCCGACAGGCCCTTTTGCCGCTCGTTCTCATGCGTGTTCAGCACATCGAACAGCTCGATCAGCATCCGCCCGGTATCGCTGCCATCTTCCTTGGTATCGGCCTCGATCAGTTGCAGGAAAATGTCTTTGGGTTCGAATATGCCGGTGTCATCGGCGAACAGGCAGAACAGCAGCCGCACCAGCAACTGTTCCAGATCATGCCCGAATAGTTCGCACTCCTCCAGCGCATCGTGCAGCTTGCCCATCAGCTCGGCGGCTTTGATGTTGACGACGGCCTGCGTTCCAAAACTGACCCGGCGGCCAAGGATGAAGCCGAAGCTCTCGATATGCTTGTGAAGCTCAGCCAGCGCGGAAGTTGGTGGCGCGTCCGGTTTCCAGGTCGAGCAGATTCCATGTCTGGAAATCGCAGGTCAGGACATAGCGGGGCTGATCCTCGGCACGGATGCCGTCGATATAATCCATCGCCTGAACGCCAGCCTTGCCCAAGTCTAGCCGCGCGCTTTTCTGTTCGATCAGCAATGTCTTGGGCCAGAACAGGTCCATGAAGCCGTGTTTGCTGCTCAGCAGCTTTACACGCTGCTCATAGGTCGCGACTTGCTTTCGCTTGACGCCGAAAATCAGGAAAAACTCGTTGTAAAAGGTCTGGGTTTCGCCCTTTTCATAATGGGCGTCGGCCCATTCTTCACTAAACGCCTTGGCGCGCCGTTTGATTTCGTCCCAGCCAAGCCGCATTTTAGAAAGCTCCCATTTCGGCCTAACTGCCCGTATGTCCCTGGCCAATCAAGCCCCCTCCCCAATCAAGCGAAGAACAGGCTTGCCCAAAACTTCCCCTTGCAATGTAGGATTTGCTTTGAGAGTGTCGATTCCGCCCACCACGCTGCGAAGCGTCGGGGCCGTCCTTCCTTCGACAGGCTCAGGGCATGCGTTGACGCTGTTGATCCACCACGCCATGTCGGCGCGGAATTATGCCGGTCGCGTTAGCGTCACCCAAAAGCACCGCGCACACTTTCAATGGGCTGAACTTTGTGAACTTTGAAGGCTGGCCTTACAGTTTTCCGAATGAAATCGAACGCGCGCTGATGGCAGCGATGGTGAGCGGCACGCAGAAAATGCCGAATACCGCCACCAAAGGCAGGTTGGCCGAAAGCGCATAGCCGCCGATGAGCGGTCCGGAAAAGGCCCCGATCCGTCCGATACCGAATGCCCAGCCGATGCCGGTCGCCCGGACTGCATCGGGGTAGACGCGCGCGGCAATCGGGTAGAGCGAGTTGAACCCGCCCTGGAGCGTGATCCCCATGACAAAGGCGGTCGCGAGCACGCCCAGGAGCGGCATTGATATGCCGCCAAAGATCAAAAATACACCTGCCGACGCGATCAGCAATCCGCTGCAAATCTTGCGAATGTCGCGCGTCGTCCCGGCAAGGCTCATCCCCAGCGTGCCGACAAAGGCACCCAGATTATAGATGGCACTGGCGATGATCGCCTGAGTCTCGGGAAGGCCGGCCTCGATCGACAATTTGGTGATCCAGCTGGTGATAAAATAGAGCGCCATGAAGCCGCAAATGGTGGCGATCCACAGGCGGATCGATGCGCTTTTCCGGTCGCCGGTGAGTACCGCCTTGATCGGCAGTTTCGGGGCGTCGGCGGCTTGCGGAATGTCCTTGGGAATGATCCACAACACAAACGGGATGGAGAGCAGCGAGATGATTGCCGTGGCTTCCAAGATCGTGCGCCAGCCATAATGTGGTAACGCCCATGCAGTAACAAAGCCGGTAATCATCGCGCCGATAGGATAGCCGCCCTGCAAGATGCCGACGGCGAAATTGCGGTGCTTTTCAGGTGCCGCGCGCGCCGAAATGGCGGCAATACAGGCGAGCACCGTTCCGATGCCAGTGCCGACCAGAAAGCGCGCTGCGACAAGGTGCGACAGCGACTGCGCATAGCTGCTAACCCACATCGAGGTCGCCATCATCAGGATCGCGGCAACGATCATGTTGCGCCGCCCGACCTTGTCGGCAAGCGGTGCGAGCCCCAAACCGCCAAGCGCCATACCGGCCAGGCTGGAGCTGAAGACGATCGCAAATGAGGAGGCGTCGACTGCCCATTCTTTTTGCAGCGTCGGGGCGAGAAACGAAACGACGAGCAAGTCCATGCCGTCGATCATGTTGAGCACGAAGCACAAAGCAACGATCATTGCCGATTTGCGGGTCCAGACATTTGGTTCGCTAAATGGGAGTGTCGCTACTGTCATCGGATCATTCCTTGTAGTTAAAGACCGGCCGGATCGCGGTGCCGGGCTTGGGCGTTCAGGCGAATGGAGGCGTTGGCTGCGCCATAAGCATCATAACCGCGCCGCTCGACGACTTCGAAGAATACGCGTTTGGCAATCGCGCGGCTGTAGAACTGGAAATACTCGCCCTGATCGTCGCGATCGTACAGAATGTTGAGCGCCGCCATCTGCTCAACGAAGGCGGCGTCCAGGCCAAAACGGGCTTCGAGATCGGCGTAATAATTTGGGCCGATTTCCAGAAAGGGCAGGCCTGATGATTTGGCGTGTTCCGCCGCTGTGAAGATGTCGGCGGTGGCAAAGGCGATATGCTGCACCCCTGCGCCGAAGTAATTCTGGATGAAGCGGGTGCTGAGCGCATTGGCGGCCATCGAGCCGTTCAGCGTGAAACGGACCGCCCGGCTGGGGCTTTCGAAGGCTTGACTGTAAACGATGCCCATCGGATCGGCAATTTCAAGCTGCGGCGTCCGGGTGAAACCGAACAGCGCCGAATAATAAAGGCCCCAGCTCAGAAACTCGTCATATTGCATGGTTTGCGCGATATGATCGACTCGGGTCAGATCCTGCCGGGGCGTATCGCTACCGCCCTCACGCGGAAATTCATCGCGCCACATCGCATCCTTTACCGCTGTTTCGACCAGGTAAAACAGGCTGCCACCTACCCCGCGCACCGCAGGTATCTGCCATTCGTCCGGCCGGACGGCCTGCTCGAAACGCGGGACGCAGAGCGCTTCTGCGCGCTGGATGACGGCGTGAGGTTCGCTGGTGGCAAGCCCGATCGCGCAGACTGAACCGCCGTGGATCATGTCGAAGCTGTGCGCCAGCCCTTCGGGCTCGGAATTGATGACCAGATTGATGTCACCCTGTTGCCAGCGAACGACATCCTTCGTCCGGTGGCGGCCAACCGGCGCAAAGCCTAAAGACCCGAATGCCCGTGAAAAGGCCAGTGCCTCATCATGGCTCGCGGCAAATTCGATGAACTCGATACCATCGGGTTCAACCGTTGCAGGCAACTCTGCTGCGCCGCCATTGCCCGCAACCGCGCTGTTGTGCAGGACGCGAAGCCCGCGCATGCCATCCTGCGCTATCTGCCCCGCAGGTGCAGAACGGAAACGGTCGTTGAATATTTCAAGGCTCCAATAGCCTTGGTATCCGATCTTCACCAATGCCGATGCATAGTCATCGAGCGGAAAATCGCCCTGTCCCGGCATGCAGCGGAAATGGCGGCTCCAGTTGAGCATGTCCATTTGCACCTTGGGTGCATCGGCAAGCTGAACGATGAACAATTTGTCCGCACGGATGTCGCCGATGCTCGATGACGGAATGTCGCGCGCCAGCGAATGAAAACTGTCGAGCGCCAGCCCCAATGCCGGGTGATCGACATCGCGCACCAGTGCCCAGGCTTCGCGGTGGTCGTTTACATGTGTCCCCCAGGCCAGCGCTTCATAGGCAATCCGTTTGCCATGCTCGCCTGCGAGCATGGCAATTTCCCCCAGATCGTCGACCAGCCGGTTCCTGTCGCCAACCGACTGCGCCGAGCAATTGGAGCATAACAGGATCAGGTCAGTGCCGAGATCGTCCATGACCGCGAATTTGCGGCGCATTCGTTCCAGAGCGCGCAGCTTCTGATCTTGAGGCAAGCCCTCATAATCGCGAAAAGGCTGGAACATCGAACACGCCAGCCGCAATTCGACAAGCAGATCACCGATGCCCTTTGCTGATTGCGGCGCGGAGAGCAGGTCGTTTTCGAAAATTTCAACCGCATCAAAGCCGCGTTCGGCAATCGTGCCGAGCTTTTCGGCCAGCCCGCCGCTTAGTGACACAGTGGCGATAGACGTCTTCATGCCGCGAGTCCTTGTGTAAGATGTTCTTGACTGATGTCGGTCAGCAGCCGGTTAAGCATCTGGTCGCGGTCAGGCACTTGGCCGGTAAGCAGGTGAAAGGCTTCGGCTGCCTGTCCAACGACCATGGAAACACCGTTGGCAACGCGCTGGCCATTCGTCCGCGCATGGCGAAGCAATTCGGTTTCCAACGGGAAGTAGATGATATCTGCGAGCCATTGATCGGCTGACATCGACTTCGGTTCAAACGGCGTTCCCGGCACCGCTGCCATGCCAACAGGTGTTGCATTGACGACGCCATCGCGGTCTTTGATCGCCGTTTCAGCATCGGGCGTGCAGATAAAGCGGACGTCAGGAAAATGCGGAGCCAGCCGCACGGCCAGACTCTCGGCTCGTGTGACTTCGGGATCGTAAAGCGCAATCTCCGCAACTTTGCTGCGTGCGAGAGCTAACGCTGTTGCAGCGCCTGCTCCGCCAGCGCCGACCTGGGCAACCCTTGCCCCCGCCACGTCGCCAATCTCGCGGTTAAGTAACCAGGAAAAGCCGCGCCAGTCGGTATTTTCACCGCGCACCTTGCCACCCGCAAAGACCAGCGTGTTCACAGCCCCCATCAACTCAGCTTCACGGCCCAGCGTATCGCAACAGGCGAGCGCATGCTGTTTGAACGGATATGTGACATTGCAACCGGCAAAACCGAGTTGACGCAGCATCGCGATGGCGCGCGGCAAATCCTCATCTGCCCAGCCAAGCGCATGAAAATCGACCAACCGGTAAGCAAGCGACATCCCGAGAGCCGCAGCAGCTCCTTCATGGATCGCAGGCGAACGACTTGCACCGATGCCTCGGCCGATCAATCCTATCAAGGTGGCGCTGTTGCTCGGAGTCATCGCTATTTCTATCCTGCCAATCAGCCGACGTACACCATCAACCGAGCCGCTTCTTAACCCATAGTGCAAGCGGCACGGTAAAAAACAAATGTGACATGAAACCACCAATGACCACTATGGGGTCGAGGTAGTTGGGATGATCATCGCCGAGCACGGGTATCGGAACGTGCATCGCAATCCACAGCACGGGCGCGAAGACCATAGCGACCAGGCTTGCTTCCCATCCCCGCTTGTGAAACCAGGGCCAAAGATATGCGAAGGCAACACCCCAAGCCAATGCAAAAATGAAATGGATGCTGGTGCCGATCAGATAAGCCCAGCCGCCAATCAATTCCTGAAAAGCCTTGCCAAAAACAAGACCTGTCGCGTTCCTTGGTATGCCGGCAAGCGGCAAAAGCCCCTGAACACCAACCCAAATGATCGCTTCGTAAATCCAGATGATAACCCCGCCCAAGAGGCCGCCTTCAAGTCCTGCGCGCACTTTTGTGTTTTGCATGACCATGACTGCGACCTCCCGAGTGTTGCGACCGCTGGGGTTAGAAATTGAACGTCAGGCTGGCTCCGGCATAACGGTCGAAATCGCGCGGCAAGGCTTGGGCAACCGCGCCCGCACCGCCAACCGAGCCCGAAATACGGCGCAGACCCGCAACATAATGCTCATTGAACAGGTTCTTTACATAAAGGCCCAGTTTGATCCGGTCATTCGGCGTAGAGATGTTGATCGCAGCATTGGCCACACCGAACGAATCCCTGATCCAGATCGAATTCGGGTTGTTGGCATCCGCAAGGTTCGTGAACAATGTTTCGCCGGTCCAAGTATAATTGGCATTCAAGTTGACGCCCCAGTCGCCTACCGCGAAATCATAGGAGCCGTTAAGACCCCATTTGGTTTCAGGCGCGTTCAGGGGATTGCCGCCCTTGATGTTATTGGTGGCGCTCAGGAACAGATCACCAAATTTATTGTCGGCAAAAAGGAAATTGCCCGACAGCTTGAAACCATCAGCAGGACGAATAATCACTTCTCCCTCGATGCCTTTGGTGAAGAGTTTACCCGCTGAGCGAAGCACTGGTGGGCCGGACCCGTCAATGCCGTTCGACGATGTTTGATAGCCGTTGAATGTCGTGTCATACGCAGTCAGGTTGACGGTCAGGCGACGGTCGAAAAACTGCGATCTGAAACCCAGTTCCCAACTGGTCGAGGTTTCAGGCGCGACAGGCGAATTATCGAAACCGGCTTGCGAAACAAAGATGTCAGCGTCGACAGCTTGGGCCTTGTAGCCTTTCGCCCACGAAAGATAAGACATAACATCGTCGGTGAATTCATATTTCGCCGTGATGCGACCCAAAACCGCTTCGTCCTTGAACTGGCGGCTTGCATTGAATTGGGGCGTTCCGATGTTCGCACCCGGCGCGATCTGCCCCGCCGGATTGGTACCGGCACCACCGCCGATATGGTCGCCATTCGGACCAGTCACTTTCCTGATGTCGTGCTTCAGCTCATCCACCACAAAACGGACACCCGCCGAAAGCGTGAAACGATCAAACGGGTGATAGTTCACATTGGCGAAAGCTGCATAGTTGATGTTGCGGACCCGCGTGACCATGTCAGCAAGCACATACGCGGTCGGCCGGTTTACGACGACCGTTGTCGGAGTCGGAAAGCTGACATTGCCGGCAATATTCGAGCGCACACCGGCGATCGTCAGATCGCGGCCCGTCAAAGCGTTATAATAGAAAAGTCCGGCGATATAATCGACTGCGCCACCTGTTGGTGATGCAACACGGAGTTCCTGGCTGAAGGTATTGCTGAACTCAAGGCTCTGGCTTTCACCGCAAACCGGCTCGGTCGCGCTGCGGCTCGTCTGGCGGCAGGCGAAGCTGAGCGGTGTGACAAGCAGATTGTCGAGCAAGGCGAGTGCCGCTGCAGGGGTGATTCCGGGGTTGGTCGCGCTGAACAACTGGGTGGGTGTAACGCCGGCGAACGGTGCCGGTGTGCCGTCACGGTCGCGGATCGCAAAGTCGCGATATTTGCGATAGGCGGTGATCGTCGTCAGCGTATGGTCACCCAGTTCGATGTCACCGGTCAGCGAAACGCCGTAATTTTTCTGGAAACCTTCCTGCACGGTGTCAAACGCAACAAACCGGTTCAGCGGGCCAACCGGAGTTCCGGTAAAGGCGGCGGTCACATTGCCTGAAGCAGCGGCAATGCGGATCGGCTCACCACAACAGTCAGCCGTGCGCTTGCTCCAGTCGCCCGCGAGTGTGAAGACTGCGCCGTCCGCAGGCTCGAACAACAATTTGCCGCGAAGGCCATAGGATTCGACATTGTTGACCGTCTTGCCTGTACCGACGTCGCGCACGACGCCGTCCTCAGTGTGGTAGTAGCCAAACAAACGATAAGCGAGACGATCACCAAGCGGACCTGAAACGCCCAGTTTGGCCGAATATTCGCCATTCTCTGCGATGCCCAGTTCGGCTTTGCCCTCGAATTCGTCGCGGTTTGGCGCTTTGGTAACGATCACGACTGCACCCGCCGACGCGTTTTTGCCCTGCAACGTTCCTTGCGGGCCATTCAGTACTTCGACGCGCTCCAGATCACCGATGCCATCGAAAACCGATCCAACGCGGGTGTACACAACGCCGTCTACAATAGTCGAAACCGAAGGTTCAACGCCTACCGAAAAGGTTTCTGTGCCGATGCCGCGGATCGAAAAGTTAAAAAGGCGCGCTTCATCGGCAGCCTGAAAGTTTAGCGTTGGTGAAATCAGACCGAAATCTTTGGCGCTGCTAATGGCTTGATTAGCAAGCGTCTCACCATCGACAGCCGTGACTGACACGGCGACATCCTGAAGCCGCTCGTTTCGTTTGTTGGCGGTAACAATGATTTCGCCGTCGGCAATCACCTCTTCTTCTGCCGGTGCCGACGAATCCTGCGCAAGAGCAGGCACTGCGGTGGCGCACAATACCGAAGCGATGGTGAACATCGAAACGCGTGAAAATACCTTCATGGCAATACCCTCTCCCAAAGACGCGGAATTTCGAATCCGCTTGTTCATTTGGCGCTGAATATACGGACTGTTTGGTATGTCAATAACAAACCTACCGTTTGGAATGTTATTGATTGCTTTAGATGATGGCCTTATGAAACTGCGAATGTCGACCGAAGCAACTAACCTCATGGCTCTAACCGAGGGCGAAACGGCAAAACGAAAGGGCAAACGGCTGCGTGATGCCGAGGCAACGCGCGAACAGGTGTTGCTCGCTGCCATCCAGGAATTTGCCGATAAGGGCCTGCATGGTGCACGGGTAGAGGAAATTGCGGCGCGCACCTCAACCAGCAAGCACATGATCTATTATTATTTCGGCAGCAAGGACGGGTTATACGCTGCGGTGCTCGAACGAGCCTACAAAGAATTTCGCACGGTCGAAAACGATATTGATTTCGATACGCTTGACCCGGTCGAGGCCATGGCCACACTGGCTGGCGGTACCTTTGATACGCACTTGTCGCACCCCCATGTCATCCGCATTCTGATGTCTGAAAATCTTGATTACGGGCGAAACGTGCGGGAAATCGACCATAGTGGCCAAAGACGGCTGGTGGTCGAAACAACGCAGAAAATCATTGATCGCGGCGTCGCGCAGGGCCTTTTTCGCGACGACATCGACGCCATGCAATTGCATATGACGCTGAGCGCTCTCAGTTTCTACTATGTCAGTAACGCGCACACCTTTGCCTGTGTGTTTGGGTTCGACATGGCTGATCCGACCAATATCGCTACTCGTCGCGCAGAAGTGATCGAAACAATGCTGAGCCGTTGCCGCAGGTGAGGCGGGCCATATCGCTTGCTGCCTTAACTGTCCTTGAGGCGTATCCGGTCGAAGCGGTAGGGATCGCATTGCGTTGTGGTTACAGCCATATTGGACTGCGCCCGGTCGCTGCCACGCCGGACGAGCAACATTTCCCGATTTTGACCGACCGCCCCATGCAACGGGAGATGCTGGCCGCATTGGACGGCGAGGGCATTGGCGTGCTCGATGTCGAAATTATCCGCATCCTGCCCGAGATGGACTGGCCGCTGATCGAAGTAACGCTTGCCTTCGCCCAGCAGTTCGGCGCGACGCGGATGCTCGTCGCGGATAATGACCCGGTGTCTGAGCGCAGTAAGGCAAGTCTCGCGCAGTTGGCAGAATTGGCAGCGCCTTATGGCGTGATGCCGCATCTGGAGTTCATGCCCTGGACCTGCGCGCCGAACCTGAACGCCGCACAACATCGGATCAAAGATATAGCCAATTGCGCTTTGTTGATCGATGCTTTCCATCTTGTCCGTTCCGGTGGGCAAGTCGCCGAACTGCATCCTTGCGACCCACAGATTGGCTATCTCCAACTGTGCGACATTGCAGGTCCAAGCCCGGCGATGGATGAAATACTGCGCGAAGCCCGCTCCGACCGTTTGTTTCCCGGCGAAGGCGACATCGAACTGAAGCAGCTGCTGCGCCGCCTGCCCGAAATCCCGGTCAGTCTTGAAATCCCCACTGACCGGTTACGCGACGCCGGATGGAGCGCCGAAATGCGAGCGCATCGCGCGATTGAAACCACGCTAGCCTTGCTGGAGCAATGCGGTGAAGACGCTCGAATGTGACTTCCTCGTCATCGGCTCAGGCGCCGCCGGGCTTTGCGCGGCTGCGACCGCGGCGATCAAGGGTCTCGATGTCATCGTTGCAGAACGTGCTGACGTGCTGGGCGGTACGACGGCCTGGTCGGGCGGCTGGATGTGGTTGCCGCGCAACGCGCTCGCACAGGCAGCCGGTATCGCTGAAGACGTGTCGGAACCCAGACGTTATCTCGAATCGGTCCTTGGCAACCGTTTCGATGCGGAACGCGTCGATGCCTTTCTTGAGGCCGCACCAGCTGTTGTCGATTTCCTGAGGGTGAACGGCTTTGAATTTGAGGCGGGGAACAGCATCTGCGACATTTACGGCGATTTGCCGGGGGCAGGAACCGGCGGACGCTCGCTAATCGCGGCACCTTTTGACGGCCGAAAATTGGGCGCGGGAATGGCCATGTTACGCCGCACGAAGCGCGAAACCGCGTTTCTGGGAATGCCGATTCAGGCAGGTGCGGACTTGTCGGCTTTCATGAACGCGACTCGCAACCCAAAGGCGATGGCACATGTGTTGAAAAGGCTCGGACGCCACATCATTGATATCGTCCGCTTCGGGAGAGCGACGCATCTTGTGAACGGCGTCGCCCTCGTCGCGCGATTGTTTGAGCTGTGCGAACGCCATCATGTCCGCTGGATGCTGTCTACGCAGGCGGTGGAATTGACTAGATCGTCGAGCCGCGTCGATGGCGCAATTCTGGAAATCGACGGGGGCCGGCGGATCGTCAAAGCCCGCCTCGGCGTCCTGCTTGCGACTGGCGGATGGTCGCAAAACCCCGCTTTGCGCAAACAACTTTTCCCAAATGCCGCCGATCACCGTTCGCTCGCGGTTGCGGAAGCCGATGGCAGCGCAATTGCACTTGCGCGGCCACTGGGTGCATCGATTTCAACAACGGGCGCCGCGGCGGGCGCTTGGTGTCCGGTATCGGAAGTGGTTTGGCCCGATGGCAGCCAAGGTGTTTTCCCGCACATCATCGAGCGCGGCAAACCCGGGCTCATCGCAGTGCGCGACGACGGCAAGCGGTTTGTCAATGAAGCCGGCGGCTATCACGATTTTGTGTCCGCTATGCTTGCGGCAGCACCAGAAGACCAAAAGGCGAGAGCATGGCTGATTTGCGACCATCGATTTCTTCAGCGCTGGGGGCTGGGCATCGTCAAGCCGTTCCCGGTATCGACATCCTATTGGAAGCGCAGCGGATATCTGAAACATGCGCCAACCTTGAGCGCATTGGCAAATATTTGCGGAATCGATCCGAATCTCAAACATAGTGTGGAAACTTACAATAAAGGCGCCCGGCATGGACGCGATGACGATTTTGGACGCGGGCACTCCGCCTATAACCGGTATCAAGGGGATCCTGACCGCCATCCCAATCCCAACGTCGCGCCATTGGAGCATGGCCCATATTATGCGGTAGAAGTTCGTCCTGGCAGCTTTGGTTCATTTGCCGGGCTAAAGACTAACGGTCATGCGCAGGTTCTGAATGAGGCCGGCTCAGAGATCGTTGGACTTTACGCCGCAGGAGCAGACATGGCGAGTATCATGGCAGGCCATTATCCAGCAGGCGGCATTAACCTTGGCCCGGCTATGGCATTCGGCTTCATTGCGGCCGGACATGTGAGGCGATCTCAAAAGCCGTTGGAGGTACTGTAAACCAAGGCTCGCGTTGACGGATTTTCCGAACTTGCTAATGCCCGTCATACAGTTCACCGCCACGGTCCAATGTGAATTTCCTTTTTCGCGAATTGCTGGAAACCAACGAAGTGCAAATCAAAAAATTACCCCAACTCGAAGAAGTAAACTGGCTCTTTTTGCTGTTAGTCGGTTTTATCGCTCTCATTTTCCTGATGGGCGGCAGCGCTCGGCTGGAAGTCCAGTCACTGGTGATATTGCGGCCTGTCGCGGTGCTCGTTTTGGGTATTGGTATATTCAATATGCAGCGTCAGCACCTTCGCGATAACGTTGTTCTGGTCGGTTTTGCGTCGGCTTTTCTAGCCGTTTTAATTGTCCAAACCATCCCGCTTCCCTTTCCATCGACCGAATCCGTCACCTCTGGAGTCTTTCGAGCAAGTGCGTAATCTGACGGGAAATCAGAATGATTCGCATCCGGTTACCTTAACGCCGAGAAACACTCTGAATAGTATATTTGCCCTGACTGTCCCGATTGCCGTTCTGATTATAGGGTGCCAGCTTGGTAAGGAAGAACGCTTTTTGCTGCTTCCGGTAATTCTGGCATTTTGCCTTCTTTCCGGCATTTTGGGCTTGCTTCAAATTCTGGGTGGGGGTGACAGTTTTTGGTACTTCTATGACATTACCAATGGTGGCTCGGTCGTTGGCTTTTTTGCCAACAGAAATCACCAGGCTTTCGTCCTGGCATTCACCTTTCCGATGATGGCGGTCTATGTATCTGCAGGCGTCAAATCTTATGAACAATATCGATTCAGATTATTGGCGGCCATTTTTGCGGGAATCTTGCTCATCCCGCTTATCCTTATCACAGGGTCCCGGGCCGGCCTCGTAATTGCGTTTCTAGCGGTGTGTTCGGTACCAATCCTCTTCCGCAGCCCGAATTTTCCGACCGCAAGGAAAAGTGCAGGAGCGTTCACCAGATGGCGGGCATTTGCCGTTCCGGCAGGCGTTGTAGCGCTTGTCGCTTTAACCATATTGATGGCGCGGGGCGAAGCCATTTCGCGATTGCTCGCCCCCGACCAGAATGAGGATCTGCGGTTTGCGATATGGCATCCGATAAGCCAAGCCGCTCAGGGTTACTTGCCATTTGGTTCCGGGATCGGTTCTTTCCCGTCACTATATCAGGTTATCGAGCCCGACGCCTTGCTGTTCAACAACTACGTCAACCAAGCCCATAATGACTGGGTGGATATTCTGCTAACGGCTAGTCTGCTCGGCTTGGTTCCTTTATTGGTATTCGGTGTTTTCTTGTTGGCTCGTTTCGGATCAATCGCCAGAAACTGGAGTGACCGATCACGTACGACAGCCTATCAGAGGCTGGGCGCTGTTATCATCCTGTTGTTCGCGGTTGCGAGCGCGACCGATTATCCATTGCGAACGCCCATTGGCGCAACGATTTTCGTGGTAACCTTGTTATGGATCTACAATGTTGCCAGCGAAAAAAGTCAGAAGCATCAGGCTTGAAAGCAAGCCGTCTTCCCGCGCGGATTACGCGCCAAGGACCTGGATTAGGGCAGCGGGCAGCAGCGCGAGAGCAAGATATACTGCCAACCCACCCGGCCAGCCAAATTTGTCCTGCAAATGATGATGTAAATGGTCGCGGTCAGCGGACATCGGTGATCGTCCCTGCCGTAGGCGAACATATGTAAGCCTGAAAGAATCAAGGACCGGGACTGCAAAGACCAAGACCAGTTCGTCGGCAGAAATTGCGCGTAACGCATGGGATCCGGCTGTGTTATAGATCATAATCGCCAGCAATCCAATTGCGGTTGCGAGGCCATAAGCACCGCCGTCTCCAAGAAAAAGGCGGCCCTGCAGATTGTAAATGAGAAGCGCGGCCAGTAATGCCATCAATGGCAAAATCACCACTACAAGATCAGCCGGAGCCCTGCACGCCAGCAGCCCAAGCCAACCAAATGCCAGGCTGATCACCAGACCGTTTTTGCCATCTGCCATATTGATGGCATTGATCAGCCCGACGCAGCATATCACCGTAAAAATGATCGCCAGCCACCAGGCCCCCAACCCCAGCCCCCAACGCGGATATTCAAAGTCGAGTACACGCACGTTGAACGTCGGATCAAAGGCAGCAACTCCGGCAAATAACGCAAAGGAAATGAGCAGTCTCGCGCGCGGCGACAATGAATGGCGGTCATCCGCGATGCCGACCAATGCCATCACAAAAATACAGCCCAGCCATATCAGCAGCGTTGGCACCCATCGGTCCGATACCGTCACTGCCACGATCACTGTCGCAACCGGAATAAATACCGCAAGCAGCGCTATTCCGCCCATCAATGGCGTCGCGGAACGATGCTTCTTTCGCTCATCCGGCACATCCATCAGGTTGAAAACACCACCAAGCCTTCGCGCCTTCGCGCAAAGCACGAAAGCGGCCAAAAAGCAGGCTAGGGTAGAGAATAGAATTGTCGAGATTTGCATTCTTGGTTTTCAGAAGCAGGTGAGATGAACTGGAGTATTTTTACTGCCCGTCGCCGGTAATGCGTGATTGCGCCTTAGTCCATGAAATATTGAAAGTAACACAGAGGACTGCCAGCGCGGCTGTCATCGTTAATGCAGACCTAACCGTTATCGGCGAGGCAAAATTAACGCCGCTCCACCATATTTGCCTAACCGCGCATGTTAGCATCCGCTTTCCCATGAGCGCGGAGCCAGTTGAACAGGAGGAACTATGTCGCCAGATGCCGCACTTGTCGTGTTCACGTCACTCGGTTTTGCGTCTATCTTTCTGGCGCTGGTTATTGGCATCACCGGGCACGAGCCGGCAGATCTGGTTTCCGGCATTGCCCACATGACGCCAGCTGCACGGCGGCAGGCGCAGTTCGAGCAACTCGATTACATGACCCGTACCGCCGACAAAGCCATTGAGGCGCGCCGACTGGGCAAGCGGGATGCTTTTCAACAGAACAGTTACTGAATTTCAAATTCGCGCCGACAATCTCTGGTCCCGCGCGTTTAGCGGCCGTGCCATGCCCCCGGCACGGCCGCTTTTCCTGATCAATCAGGCCGTTCGATAGCACCTTCGAGCGACCGGGTGCGCGGAGCCTGCTGCCGTCCGCCTTCATCGCGCCGAGCGGGCGCTGGCCGGTAGACTGGCGCGTCGGACTGACCGGTTGCCTCCGCCGGGGGTGGCTGGCGATACGCCCGGCCTTCGCCGCCACGTCCCGCCTCTTGCCGTTCACGTCGTGGTTGCGGCACCGCATTGGTATTGCCGTCATTGCCGCGTTGGCGACGGCCATAGCCTTCGCCGCGATTGCGTCCGCGACCCTGAACCACGTCCGGAGCTGGAACGGGGACGGCATTGGCACCATTGCCGTCACCACCGCGCCATTGGTCGTTCCGTCCGCGACGGCCATCACCACGGCCGCGCCGTTCGCCTTCACCATCGCGAACCCGCCCGCCATTGCGTTCGGGCCAGCCTATCGTGCCGGGGGTAGCGCTGTCGCTATAGCCGCGTCCGCGACCGCGATAGTCGTCACCATTACGCCCGCCACGACGATTTTCGCGATACCAGCTATGACGCTTTTCACCCCAATACCGGCGGTGATCGTCGCGCATCGCATGGCGACGTCCATTATTGTCGAAGAGATAATAGCCATAGCCTGGATACCAGTAACTGTCATACCAGCCGCCGCCATAACCTATGTTATAAAAGCCGCTGCGATAGTCGCAGTCATAATAACTGTCATAGCCTCCATAAGGATCGCAGCCATAATCGTCATAATAGCCATCGCTGGCATAGCCCAGCCCGACATCATAGACGCAGCCCGACAGCGCGGTTCCCGCTGCAGCCAGCGCTGCTATCCTGAGCAATGCCTTGGTTCCGAAATTCTTCATGTTTTGCACCCCTATCAGAAACTGGCTGCTCACTCGCCCCATCGACTCGCAGCAACGCCTTATCGTGACACTGAAAATATGGAGCATGAGTTGAATTATAAGTGAATGCCGTGTTTGCTGCCGTTCAGAAACAGGACAGCTTGCAGGTTACTGACATTGATGGCAGTAGTGCTTGATCGAACGCTTAAAAGGACGATAAGATGGCCCTTGCCCATAGCGAAGCCGCCAACCCGCATTGGGTGCCGCGCAAGAAGATCGGCGACCTTTCACACATCCCGGGCGAGAATGGTCCGCCGATCATTGGCACCACGTTCCGCGTGCTGCGCGACCCGCCCGCTTATGGCGCGCATATGGTCAACACTTATGGCAAGGTGTTCCGCACCAACGCGTTCGGTAACCCGACGATTTCGATGGTCGGCGCCGAAGCCAACGAGCTGATGCTATTCGACCGCGACAAACTGTTTTCCAACGAGCAAGGCTGGGGACCGGTGCTCAACCTGCTGTTCCCGCGCGGGCTGATGCTGATAGATTTCGATCATCACCGCATGGACCGCCGGGCGCTGGGCATCGCGTTCAAGCCAGAGCCGATGCGGGCGTATACGCAGGATATGAACCGGATTTTTGCCGAGCAATTGAAAAACTGGCGCGGCGATATGCTGTTTTATCCGGCGATCAAGCAGTTGACGCTCGACGTGGCGGCGGAGAGCTTCCTCGGTATTCCGCTGGGGCCGGAGGCAGACAAGATCAACAAGGCCTTTGTCGATATGGTGCAAGCCTCGGTCGCGCCGATTCGTGCGCCCATTCCCTTCACTTCAATGGGCCGCGGCGTTGCCGGGCGCAAATATCTCATCGATTATTTCGGTCCGCAAATCGCCGAGCGCCGCCGTAACGAAAACCGGCAGGACATGTTCAGCCAGTTCTGCCGTTCGAAACGCGAGGACGGCGAACATATGTCGGACGGCGAGCTGATCGATCATATGAACTTCCTGATGATGGCGGCGCATGACACGATTACCTCGTCGGTGACTTCGATGATCTGGTATCTGGCGAAGCATCCCGAATGGCAGGAAAGACTTCGCGAAGAATGCCTGAGTATCGCGCCCGCCGGTTCCGACATATCTTTTGCCGATTTGGACAAGTTCGAATTGACCGAATATGCGTTCAAGGAAGCGCTGCGTTTGATCTCCCCCGTCCCCTCGATCCCGCGCCGCGCGCTCAAAGACTTCGACTTCATGGGCTATCATATCCCCAAGGGCACAGCGGTCAGTATCAGCCCGGCCTATGTCCATGTGATGGAGGAATATTGGCCCGATCCGATGACGTTCGATCCGATGCGCTTCAGCCCGGAAAACTCGAAGGGCCGCCACAAATATGCGTGGGTGCCGTTCGGCGGCGGGGCGCATATGTGCCTCGGGCTGCACTTTGCCTATATGCAGATGAAGCTGTTCATGCACCATTTGCTGACGTCGGTGCGCGTCGAGATTGCCGATGGGTATCAGCCAGAATGGCAGCCGTGGCCGATTCCCAAGCCGAAGGACGGGTTGAAAGTGCATTTCCGCGCGCTGTGATTTACGCGAAAGGTCACACTAAGGTCTCACCTTAATCGATGTTGGGGGGTGACTGATAACGACGCCCTCAGCCGGGGCGATATACCGATGTCAGACATGATTCTGACAGGCCAAATCCAACATTGCAAGGGCGGCGCGATGCCTTAAAGGTCGCTGCCGTCGCATGGCCTTTGTTCAAGAATCAGATTGGGAGACCGGTGAGCTTCGGCGGCGAGGGGTGGGCCTTGGCATCGCGCTGCTGCTTGAGGCGTTGTTTATCATCGCCATATTGTCCTTAAGTATGCGCTCGGGCGGGCCGGAGGCGGGAAAGCGGGGCCTAAGCACCTTCTCGCTTGAGGCCGAAGCCGAGTCCGCCTCGGCCGACAAGAGTGAGACCGAAACGCCCGTGACCAAGGAACAAGAGCGCGACTTCAACCCGCCGATCCCCAAGCCATTGCTGCCCCCGGTCAACCCGGTCAAAGCCCCCCCGCCCAGTCCCGATTTCATCAAGGTCAGCAAGTCCGAGTTCGACGCGATGGACCTGTCGAAACTCCCCGCCAGCGGCAGCGCGGGTGCGGGCGACGCCAAGGGGGCAGGGTCAGGCAATAAAGGCATGATGGGGCCCGGCCTCGGCCCCGGCGGCGCGCAGCTTTATCCGGTGGCGTGGCTGCGTGAACCCTATGACAGCGAACTCAGCCCCTATTTCGCCGCGGTCAAACGCGTGCCACCGGGCGCAAGCGCCGACATCGCCTGCCGCATGATCGAGCATAACCGGGTCGAAAACTGCCAGATCATCGGCGAAAACCCGAGGGGGACGGGGTTGGCGCAAGCGCTGCGCAAAGCGGCATGGCAGTTTCTGGTGAAGCCCCCGCGCATCGACAACAAACCGCAGCTTGGCGTGTGGGTGCGGATACATTTCGACTTCGGGGTTAAGGCGGTTGAGGCCGTCGAGCCGGCCGAGTAGTCGATACGCTGATTAGTAATATGCTTTTGACAGCATATTACTTTGAGTGCATATATTCCCGCGATGACCCGCAAATCGACCGATTTCCTTGAAACCTTCACCCCCGCCGAACAGGCCGGAATACATGCGCGAAGCTCAAACAACGCCCTGATGCGGTTAGAGCTAATTTCGTCTGTCGCCATCTACTATGACGCCGGTAATGTCAGCCGGACTGTATCAGACTCAACTCCTCTTGGCCTTAATCTTCAACCATGTTTGTGAACGGCACTGCTTAATTTTCCAAATCACTTCCTTGCGTACGATTGGCCGGAGATCGTAATGTCATCGGCATAAACCTGTGTTGCAAATCCTGTTTCACGACGCTTCCATCTTTTGCCCACAGGTCGAGATTAGAAAAATATGCGAGAATCGGACTTCAAGGCGATCCTTGCGGCAAACACTCCTGCCAAGTCGTAAGGTGGACAATGATAGCTGTCACATCGGGCGAACATTCCAGTTTTCGTGGAAAAAATGAGCGACATTCTTAGCCTGCAACTTGGAAAATAGTCAGAATATCCAAGAACCAAAAGCCTTTGCTCCTTTATGACGCGCTGCTTGTCATCGTAGGAGCGCCCTTTGACCGAGGACTAAATTGCCTATCTGGGGCGTAATCCCGCTCAAGTTCCGCAATTCTTGACTGGACGGCCTTGCAGGCCGCCGTCAGGAATGTCGATTGGCGGTAATGAGCCGCAATTCCGCGTGCCGGTGCTCACGATGCCAATTTTCGTCTTTCTTGTGCTTCCAACGTCGCACGTAAAGATCCTCTTCGGGCGAAATATCCGCAAGAGCAGCTTCCGAAACATGTAGCAATGCGGCCAGCTTTTTGCGCGTGCGTCAGACGAAAGAATGGGCTGTCGCGGAATGTGTAGGGTACAGCGCTATGCGCTGTGGCATCCGCTTTCCTCTCGATGAAGCTAAGCAGATCGAGAACAGTTGAAGCAATTTTTGTGCGTGCCTTCTCCCGCGTTTGGCATTGGGGATTTCCTCAGCGAAAAACATTATCGCTGAAACCGGAATTCGAAATTCGACCGAATATTTCTCGATCAGTTCTAGTGAAGGCGTCTTGTTGCCGTTTTCAATTTCCGAGATATGCGATTTTGAAACCTTCAGTCGTTCCGCCAACTCGTATTGCTTCATATCGTGAAAAACACGGATCAATCTGAGGGCTTCATTTATCATCATCATTTCCTAACATCAGCTGCATTTAGATATTAGGTTGGCGGTCTACTCAAAAAGTCCGAAAACTCTCAGATCAATCGGAAAAACCGATAAATCAAGAAGCCCACCGAAACGATGAGTCTCCATGCATTCGGATTCCGTAATTTAATCCAGAACCCGCGACGCTGCTCAAGAGGTTCTACCTCGCAGCTCACGTCGCCGCCGTCGTCGGTATGTGATCTTAGAAAAAGCCATTTGGCCTCTCCTTTCTCTGTTCGCCTTGGCGACCACCCACAATGGATTGATCTGACCAAGGATTCTCACCGAACAAGACGGACCCGACAACTACACCCTTTAACCTAGACACGATAGCTATTCTCGCTATCGTCTCTGCTTGCCCATCACCGTCCGCGCCTCCCCTTCTCCGGGGCCATCGCGATTGTGCGGATGAAACGGTAGAGAGCTTTCGCTCTCCGCGCTTTGACTGATGCCAAAGCTGAGTATGAGAACTTCTTCCGTAATTCACACAACGGCTCGATACGACATGCAAACTTCGATTGCAAGGAAAAAGTTCGCTTATAGTGGATTTATTTCTGTGCGCTTTAGCGCGAACCCTTCTTCGCGCCTTAATGGCGTGCCATTTGTTTCACGCGAAGAGTGCGAAGATTAATAAGGGGGTAGCTGGCTAACGCGACGCCCTTCGCGCCTTCGCGTGAAATAATTTGGCACCGTTTTGGAAATTGGATGAGGCTCGCGTTGCGCATAGCCTCTCGGGGACAGTCCACTGCGCTGCGCTTGGGACAGTCCCCTATTGGCGGTTCCTACTTCTTCGAAGCAATCCACGCATCCACCTGTTCTTCAAGCACATCCAATGGCACCGGCCCCGACTTCAGCACCGTGTCATGAAACCCGCGCACATCATACTTCGACCCAAGCGCTTTTTGCGCCTTGTCGCGCAGTTCGCTGATTTTCAGCCGCCCGACCATGTACGCCGTCGCTTGCCCCGGATAGATGATATAGCGTTCGATTGCTTTCACGATGCCGCCCGGGGCATCGGCGCTGTTATCCTCGACATATTTGATCGCCTGTTCGCGGGTCCAGCGTTTGTGGTGGAGGCCGCTGTCGACCACCAGCCGGATTGCGCGGTGGAGTTCCAACTGTAGCCTTCCGAAATCGCGCGCCGGGTCGGTGTAGAGGCCCATGTCCTTGGCGAGCTTCTCCGAATAAAGCCCCCAGCCTTCGGAATAAGCGGTGACGCCGCCGAACTGGCGGAAAGGCGGGACGTCTTTCAGCTCGGTTTGGATCGCGCGCTGCAAATGGTGGCCGGGGATGCCTTCATGATAGAATAGAGCCTCTACCTCGCTCAGCGGCATGTCGGCCATTTTGTACAGATTGGCGTAATAGGTGCCAGGGCGCGAGCCGTCCGGGCTTGGGCTTTGATAGAACGCCTTGCCTGCCGATTTTTCGCGGAACGCCTCGACCGGTTTTACCACGAGCGGCGCTTGCGGCAGCGTGCCGAACCATTTGGGGAGCAGCGGGGTGATCGCGTCCTTCGCCTTTTGTGTTTCGGCGAGATAAAGCGCGCGGCCTTCGGCGGTTTCGGGCGCATAGAATTTGGGTTCGGTGCGCATGTAATTGAAATAGGCTTTGAGGTCGCCCTTCACGCCCATCTTTTTCTGCACCACGCCCATTTCCTTATGGATTCGCGCGACCTGTGCTAGACCCAGATTGTGGATCTGGTCAGGGGTCATGTCGGTGGTGGTGTAATTGGACAGCCGCTCGGCATAATAGCCAGCGCCATCCTTGAAGCGCCAGATGCCGTCGTCGGTTCCGGCGACCTCTTCCTGCACGGTCATTTCGGCGATGAGCGCTTCATAAGCGGGTTTGACCGAAGCGTTCAAGCGCCTGCGCGGCGTCCGCGATCAGCAGGTCCTTTTCGACTTGGCTGATCGCGAGTTTTGCGACCTTGCCCTTGAAATCGGCGAACAACGGGCGCGTCCGGCCCGTCACCGAACGGCGCGCCGGTAATAACGTTACGCGAATCCGCGATCACATAGGGATAGACCCATTTGGGCGGCATGATGCCGTTCGCGGCGCGGGCCTTGGCCTGCCCGATGGCGTCGGTCAGCGCGGGCCCATGCCATAAAGCCGGCTTACATAGGCCCGAGCATCAGCCTTGCTGTCGATGCGGTGAATGTTGATGAGGAAGGCCGGAATCTGGCTCTGCGCGCCGTTCATCTGGTCGAAGACATAGCCATAGTCGTTGTATTTATACGCGCCCTCGCTGCGCGCGGCGCGCTTTTCAAACAGGCGGTAGGAGAGCCGGTTTTCAGGCGAAAGCTTGGCGGGATCAAAACGCGCCTTCATTTCCTTCAGCGCCGAGCGTTCGGCGTCCATGTTACGCGCTTCGGCCTCGTCGGAGCCATCGTCCCATTTGCCATAATCACTGTCCTTGATGCCGCGATAGGATTTGCCGAGCGGCGAGCGCGACAATTGATCGGCGTCATATTCGGCGAAGAACGCCATGATCGCTGCGTTCTGGTCTGCTTCAGCGGGAGCCGCTGCGGGCGCTGCCGTTTGGGCGAAGGCTGGGGTGCTGACGCTGGCCAGCGCAAACGCGAAGACGGAAATCGTGGTTTTCAGGCGCATTGGGAACCCTTCGTAATTTTATATGAACAGAGGTGTAACAGCGATGGCCCCAACGTGAAGACATAATCTTGCGCCTTGTCGAAACAAAGCCAGCCTTGGTCGAACGATGTTCAGCCGCTGTTGCGCAAAGCCGTTGCGATCGCGTTGATCGTGAGCTGGATGCCCACGCCGATGCGTTCATCAGCTTCGCCCGCGCGGTGGCGTTTCATCAGTTCGATCTGGAGCAGGTTGAGCGGTTCGATATAGGGCAGGCGCAGGCGGATCGAGTTGGCAAGCGCCGGGTTGGCGTCGAGTACGTGGTTCTGGCCGGTAGCTTCGAGCAGGCTTTCGCGCGAGGCGTACCAGCCATCCTTGATGCGGCCGAACAAGGCGTCGGAGAGAGCCGCATCCTCCACCAAATCGGCATAATGCGCGGCGATGCCCATGTCCGATTTTGCCAGCACCATTTCCATATTGGCAAGGATCGTCTGGAAATAGGACCATTCGCCCGCCATCGCCTTGAGCAAGCCCTTGTCGGCAAAACCCACCAGCGCCTGCCCCGTACCATACCAGCCGGGCAGCATCACCCGCGCCTGTGCCCAGCTGAACACCCAGGGGATGGCGCGCAAATCCTCGATGGCATCGGAGGCGGTGCGGCTCGACGGGCGGGAACCGATTTTCAGCGTCGCGATTTCGCCTATCGGCGTCATCTGGCGGAAAAAAGTGCGGAAACCTTCGGTTTCATACACCAGCCCGCGATAATGTTTGAACGCGCTGGCCGACAGCTCGGCCATCGCCGCCTTGAAGCGGGTGACATCGGCCTCGGCAATCGGATCGCTGGATAGTGTCGCGAGCATTGTGGCCGAAGCGATTGTCTCAAGGCTCGTCACCGCATTATCGACAGTGCCATATTTGGCGGCGATGACCTCGCCCTGTTCGGTGATCCGAATGCGGCCCTGCACCGTGCCCTTCGGCTGCGCAAGGATCGCACCGAAAGCCGAGCCGCCGCCGCGCCCGACCGCACCGCCGCGGCCATGGAACAGCTGCATCGCAACGCCTGCTTCGGCGAACACTGGCGCGAGTGCGCTTGAGGCTTCGTAAAGCTCCCAAGTCGAAGTCAGATAGCCGCCGTCCTTGTTCGAATCCGAATAGCCGATCATCACCTCTTGGTGGCCGCGTGCCTTCGCCAGCGCTCGCATCTGCGGGATCGCGAAGAAAGCGCGCATCGTATCGGGCGCGGCCTGCAAGTCGGCGATGGTTTCAAAAAGCGGCACCGACATGATCGTCGCGCTCGGCGCACCTTCTTCGGTGACGCGATACAGCCCTGCCTGTTTGAGGAGCACATAAACCTCGAGCATGTCCGAGACGCTTTCGGTCTTGCTAATATTGTAAGTGGTGATTGACGCGCGCCCGAAATCGGCTTGCGCCTTGGCGGCGGCGCGAATGATCGCGAGTTCTTTTGCTGTCTCCTCACCATAGGTCGTCCACTCGCCTGCGAGAGGCCGGTTGTGCGACAGTTCTGCGACAAGCAAAGCGACGCGGGCTGGCTCGTCGAGGCTGGCGTAATCGGGCGCGACTCCGGCGGTTTTGAATAGCTCCGCAATAACGCGTTCGTGGACGTCGCTGTTCTGCCGCAAGTCGAGCGTCGCCAAATGGAAACCAAAAATCTCGACGGCGCGGATCAGGCGACCCAATGCTCCGCCGCTCGACAGTGCCCCATCGCCGTCGCTAGCAAGACCCGCAGCAACCGTGACGAGGTCAGCGCGCAAATCGTCGGGTCCGGCATAAGCTTTGCCTGATAGTCCTGAAGGACGCGGCGGCTGATCGCCGATAAGTTTGATATGTGTTGCGGCTAAACGGGCGTAGATACCCGACATCGCCCGCCTATAGGGCTCGTCGGCCCGGCTGGGGGCGTTGTCGCCGCTTTTTTCCGCGAGAGCGAGCACAGCTGCGGGCGTGTCGCTCATGCTGCTCGAAATCGAAATCTCAGCGCCGAGCTTGTGGATGGATTCGAGATAATGCCGTATCGCAGTGCCGCCGTCGCGGCTGATTGCGTAGCGCAACGTCTCCGCATCGACGAACGGGTTGCCGTCGCGGTCGCCGCCGATCCATGTACCCAGCCGGACAAATCCCGGCGGCCTTGCGCCCATCGACTTTTCCCAGAGCATGTAGAGCTTGGGCAAAGCGGTGAGGAACACCTCCTGCATATAGGCGCGGGCATTTTCGATCTCGTCGGTAACGAATAGTTTTTCACGGCGTAAGGGACGTGTTTGCCACAGCAAGGCAATTTGCCGGTAGATTGCCGCATCGACATCGTCGCCATCGGCGGTAGTCGTCTGCCCTTCGTCGCGCAGCGCCATCAACTCGGCAATCCGGTTCTTGTGGTCGATGATGCTCTTGCGGCGAACTTCGGTAGGATGCGCAGTGAGGACGGGGACGATAAGGCTATGCGCCAGCACATCCATTACCGCATCGGCATTCACGCCCTCGGCCTTGAGCCGCTCGAAAGCCTCGGCCACCGTTGCGCCTTCTTCATGCGCCAGACCTTGCCGGTCCTCGGCGAGATTGGCGAGCAAAGAGAACAGCATGAAACCGCGAACGAAATCGAGCGTGTCGTCAAGGCCGAGCGCGCCCAACCCCCGGTCGCTACTATCCGCTCCCTCGATCCCGCGAAAGCGGTCTACGCTGGTCGAACGGATATATTCGGTCTGGCGATAGAGTTTGTCGCCACCATAAGCCCGGATCACATCGCCAAGCATCTTGCCCAGAAAGCGGACATCTGCATTTTGCGAAATCGGTGTTACCATCGGACCATTCATCACCCGCTTTTGTGCACCGCACTAGCAGCAGAGGCAAGCAGCTGCGCACCTTGAGCCGGAGGGAATAGCAATTCCCTCCTACCTCGCAGGCGATTCCGTCGGCCCAGCCGCCCGCTGTGGAGAGCGGCGAAGGGATTGGCGGACGCTGTGGCGAGTGGAAATCGACGTGCAGCTGGTTTTCGTCGTTCAAACCATTCGGCGCGGCGTTTAATATGTCCGTCAGCCGCCAAAAATCGCTGGAAGTGGCTAGCCAATTCCTCTAGCAGGCAGCCTGAAATGATGAAATTACAGTTCATCACAATAATATTGAGGCCAAATGCTGCAATCATCCTCCCCTGTTAACAATGCCAAGACATTCGGGCAGATTTCTGTTGCCAGTGACGCAATTGATCAACCACTCGCGCCGCCTATCCTGCTCCAATATTGGCAGGTTGTGCTTCGCTGGAAGTGGGTCATCTTGGGCATTATCGCGTCTACTTTGATCATTGGTCTGGTTTCCACGCTGCTGACCACGCCACAATATACGGCGAAGGCGCGCATCGAGATCAGCCGCGACCAGAAAAACATTACCAATGTCGCTGGCCTGGAGTCGCGCGACGCTGGGCGCGACCTGGAATTTTACGAGACCCAATATTCGTTGCTTGAAGCGCGGACGCTGGCCGAGCGCGTTGCACGGGAACTGCGTCTTTCCACCAATGACGATTTTTTCGCAGCGCACGGCATTGAGTCAGGTGAGGGTTCGGGAATTTTTGCCAAAAAGGCCCAGACCTTGTCGAACGCAGACCGGCTGCGGCGCGAGAAAATGGCTGTCAACATGCTGCTCGGCAGCGTGAGCATCAATCCGATTAGAAATTCGGCGTTGGTCGATATCAATTACACCAGCGCGTCGCCCAAAATCTCGGCACAGATTGCCAATTCGTGGACCCAGCAATTTATTGAGTCCAGCATGGACCGGCGCTTTGCGTCGACGGCGGATGCGAGGACGTTTTTAGAAGGACGGCTGGCTGATTTGCGTGCCCGCCTTGAGCAATCCGAGCGCGAAGTCGTCGCCTATGCGTCAGAGCGAGGCATTGTTTCTCTGGGCCGGACGATCGGGGCTGATGGCAAAACCCAGGTTGAGCGCACGCTGATCGCGGCTGACCTTGAAGCCCTGAACGGCGCATTGTCGCAGGCGATGGCCGACCGCATCAGCGCTGAAAGCAGAGCCCGGATGAGTGGTGGAAACGGTGCCAACAGTCAGGCACTGGCCAATGGAGCGATAACCACATTGCGCCAGCGGCGCGCCGAAGTTGCCGCAGAATATGCCAAGCTGATGGTGCAGTTCGAACCAGGCTATCCAGCTGCGCGTGCCTTGGCCGAACAGTTGCGGGTGTTGGACAATACGATTGCCGGCGAGGAAAGGCGGGTCACGAACAGCCGCACCACTGATTATCGCGAGGCTTCGCAGCGTGAACAACAGTTAAAAGACAGGGTCGAATCACTGAAGTCGAGGCTCGACCTGGAACAACGCGACAGCATCCAGTATAATATCTACCAGCGCGAGGCGGATACAAACCGTCAGCTTTATGACGCTCTGTTGCAGCGATATAAGGAAATCGGCGTTGCGGGAATTGGCGCGAATAACATCGCCATCGTCGATCCTGCCAAGATTCCAACGGGGCCGTCCTCGCCGAATTTGCCGCTGAACCTGGGCTTTGCCTTGATCGCGGGCCTCGGACTGGCTGCGCTGGCTACTTTTGCCCTTGATCAGATCGACGAAGGGCTGCGCGATCCTGCTCAGGTCAACCGCCTGCTGCAGGTTCCGCTTCTGGGGAGCGTTCCTGAAGCAGAAAATGATGATGCGCTAACCCAGTTGGGCGATGCCAAATCCTCGCTGTCGGAGGCCTATCTGAGCATAAGGTCCAATCTCGCTTTCTCAACCGACCACGGCGTGCCGCGTTCGATGATGGTGACCAGTACGCGACCGGCAGAAGGCAAGAGTACGACCAGCCTTGCGCTGGCAACGGTGCTCGCGCGAACCGGCAAGAAGGTTCTGCTGATCGATGCCGACATGCGGTCGCCGTCGATCCACGAATATCTGGGCGGTACGAACGCCATCGGCCTGAGCAATTTCCTTGCGGGCGAGGATGACTGGAAAAGGTTGGTGGCGTCATCAAGCATCCAAGGTCTGGCGTTGTTACCGGCCGGACCCATGCCGCCGAGTGCTGCTGAACTGCTTAGTTCCGACCGGATGCTGATGCTGATTACCCAGCTATCCGAACATTTCGATCATATCGTTGTCGACTCCCCACCGATCCTCGGGCTCGCCGACGCGCCGTTGCTGTCCCGCGCCGTTGAAGGCTGCGTGTTCGTGACCGAGGCTGAAGGGGTCGCCGTTCGCGGCATACGGGCCGCACTCGAACGGCTGCGCTCGGTCCATGCCCATGTCTTCGGCGTAGTGCTGACGAAGCTGAAGCATAAAAATGCAGGATATGGCTACGGCTATGGTTACGGCTATGGCTATGGAGGCGATACAAAGTCCTAGCAGGTGAAGTCGCGGCGATAGGGCGACAATGCCTGGGTTGTGATGTGGGTCGGTCCCTTGACTGCTTTTGTCTGGGCGGCCTCGTTTAACCCTGAAAAAGGGATTTGGGGCGCTAGCTGAATGCACGAAGTCAAGACCACCGACAGCAAAACGCGGCAGGCCATCTGGATCGGTTCTGGTGCGTTGTTGGGATTTATATTCTCGACCATTGCAACAATGATCATGGCGCGCAACATGCCAAAGGCCGACCTTGGCACCTTCCGGCAGCTTCTCGGGCTTTATTCGACGACCTTCGTTGCATTCTCTGCGGGCATGCCGGCGGTATATGCATTTTTCCTGCCCCGCTGTAGTCCCGCGCAGGGCGCCGTGCTCGTGCGCTTCGTCATGAAGAATCTTTTCATATTGGGTCTATTATTCGGTGCCGGAATTTTCGTGTTCGCCGACATTATTGCGACCGCACTTAACAACCCCGATCTGGCGACCGCGCTGCGGGCCTTCGCCCTCGCTCCAATCCTGCTCTTTCCCACGCTTGGGGCCGAAGGGATATTGGTATCGAATGGACGGGCATCGACGCTTTTTCTGTTCGTCTTCATCTCAAGGGGGCTGACCGCCTTGTTATGGGCCGTCCCGGTCATCATTTTCAGCGGCCATTTCACCTCTCCCGTACTTGGCTGGGTGCTGGCTGCTGCCTTTACGCTCGCCCTCTTCGTCGGGATTGTTTTTGTCGTGTACGGCAGATCGCTGTTCGACCGGACTACCGCATTGCCTGAGACCCCCAGCCATATTCGGGGGTTCGCCTTTACCATATATACCTCGTGGATTGCTGGCGTAATCATCGGGTTGAGCGACCATGTGTTCGTCAGCCGCTATTTCGGGGTCAGCGTGTATGCCGAATATTCTCTAGGCATGCTCGAACTACCGTTCGTCTCGCTTATCATAACCTCATCGGCGGCGATATTGACGCCGGTGTTTTCCGCAATGAACGCGCGTGAAGTGAAACAGGAAACGTGGCTGCCAACCTGGAACTCGGCAATCTTGAAAGCCGCTGCCATCCTCTACCCGATTGTGGTGTTTTGCATGGTCTACAGCAGCGAGATCATGACGTTCCTCTACACCGACGCTTACCGACAGGCAGCGACCTATTTTCAGCTTTCGCTGATTTCGACGTTTTTCCAAGTGGCGGCAATATCGTCGTTGATGATATCATTAAGCCTGCAACGTTATTATTCCGCAGGCCATTGGATCATTGCCATTCTGATCTGGATCATGATGCCGCTGGCAATGGCGCTGTCCGGAACAATACTCTCAATCCTTTTGGTATCGGTCGCCCTGAAATCGTTGCTGATGATTGGCCTGATCTGTTTTCTGGCCCATCGTTGCAGGGCACGTTTGACGGATATGGTGCCCTTTGGTCCCTTGCTTGTGTTGACCGCGCATTGCTTTTTCTGGGCTTTGGTGTTGCGCTGGGCGCTCAGCCTGGCCGGGCTCGATTGGATCGGCCCGCTCGGATTGATTATCGTTGGGGGAATTCTGTATCTGCCCTGCCTTGCGCTCAGCCTTTATCTGGCGAAGACCTCGGCTTTCCTTGTCGGCATTGATCTGGTAGCGGCATTTTTGCCGTCTGGGCTGGCACAACGGCTTAAAACTTGGGTGCCCTAGGATCGCGTCATGCGGCGGCCAGTTCCATTATCTTCTTCAACGACTCTCTTTGGTCGAACATATCCCACGTTGCAGCAGAAAATTCGGGTTCGGATTGAATCAACAGATCCGCCGCGATCAATGCCTTTTCAAACCAGTCCGGATTGTCCAGATCGATCAATATCATCCGGTTTTTCATGTCTTCGGGAAGAATATCATAGTACCGATTGTGGCAGATTGCGACGGGGGCACCGCAGAAAATGGCCTCATAGACCGAGCGCGGAGACGAATCGCTCAACGGGATCGAAATCACGAGCCGCGCTTCGCTGAAAATCTGATACATCCGTTCGCGGTCGACGCGGCCAAGATCGAGGTCTTCATCGACGCGCAGCGAGCGGCACTTGCCCAGATACTCGCTTTCCGAAAATGGATAGAACAGGCACAAGGGCGGCCCGTTTTCTCCCATCGCATTCCGTGCGGAGATGATTTCGGCGATTCGATACAGCGGCGTGATCGCACGCGGTGAGACAACACTGTGCCGCATATTGCGTTCGGTCGGCGTTTTGGAAACACGGGGCCGGATTTCGGTGACGCTTACGCCGTTTTGCACAATCGCAGTTCGCACATTGGCAATTTTAAGCGCGGCGTCTGCCATCGCTTCGGAATCGACCGTAACCAGCTTGGCCGCCTGCATAGCCTTGGCGGAAAGATAGTGGAAAAGCTTCGACTTCCACGGCTTGACCAGAAGGTCGCTGCCTTGCGGTGTTCCCACGAAAACAACGCCCGCCGCCCAGGCCAACCAGAGATAATACATAGAATGCGCGAAAAACAAGGTGTCGGGGTGCTTGCGTGCAAACCGGCGGACCAGCATTGCCTGAATGGGGAATATGGCAAATTTGAGGATGTTTCGCCACAGGCTGCCAAATCTGCTTTGTCCATCCAGCAAATACCTGTCGATAACCACAAGGTCGACAACATTGTCGCCGGGCTGCGCCAGGTCGGTAAACCCTTCGCCGCCACGAATGTCAGTCAACACAACCAACCGGTCGGGCTCGACAATATTGCGCGCAGAGCGGAACCAGTCCATCGCGTGATAATCCCGCGTTCCGCATAGAAACGCGAATGTCCGGTATTTTCCCGGGCTGGGCTCAGCGTTCAAGGCTCAATTCCTTTATCTGCAGACGCCAGAGCCAGAAATTCATCGCACATCCGGTCGATGCTGAGATTGCCGACTGCAAATGCACGCGCATTCTGGCTCCATTCCTGCCAACCGTCATCAGTCAATTGATAGAGTTCGGCCATCGCGGTCGCAATGCCCTGAATGCTCAATTCGCCGAACAGCAAGCCTCGTTGTCCACTGACCACCAGCCGCCCGTTATCGCAAATGTCGGTCGCCAGCACCGGGCGTCCGGCAAGCAGCGCCTCGCATATGACATTCGGCAGGCCTTCGCAGTCGGATGGATGGATCAGCGCGTGGCAGTCATTCAGGAACGGCGTCACATCGGCCTGCTCGCCTGCCCAAAGCCAATGTTGGGCGAGTACGCGATGCGAGGCGATCAAGGCTCTGGTTTCATCGACATAGCACCGGTCGGCGGCGCTGCTTTCGGTACGCCCGACCCACGTCAAATGCGGCATCTTGCCCGTTTTTTCGAAAAGCGCGATCATCGCCTGCGCCAGCAGTTTGGGATTTTTGAGCGGATACAGGCGGCCGATAGCCAGCAGCTTGATCGCGCCCCCGACCGGCGGCACTAAAGGCGTCCATTCGGGAAACCGATAGCCATTATAGATCGTAACAACCTTGCGGCGGAGCCACGGGAAACGTTTCAACCACTCTGTCTGGCTTTCACTGTTGCAGACAATGACCGACGCGAACCCGTGAAAGATGCGCCGGACAAGGGGCAGCACGGCCCCGGTCTCGGCAAGATAGCTCGAGCGTTCCGACACGATCAGGCGCTGGCCGGGGTTAAGCAGCCTGGCGATTTCGGCATAAAAGTTTGCTGCGTCGAGGAACGAATATACGGCGTCGAAGCGGTTTTGCCGTAACAGCCGTGACAGCTGCAGCGGAATATCCAGCGAATATTTGCGCCTTTTCGTAAGCCGGTGGACGGCAATGCCTGCGGCGTCGATTGCAGGCCGGAAGATATCGCCCGGCGCGGCATGATAGATCGCCAGCTGCACGTCGATATTCCGCGCCTTCAGCGCAAGCGCAAGATTCGTGACCTGCCGCTGCGCCCCGCCCGAGCCCAGATCGTCGATAAACAGGAGGATTTTCAAGGCTTGTTCGCCCGCCACCAGCTTTGGAACATCAAAGCGATCCAGAGCGAATCGCGATGATTATGCCTGCCCGACAGATGCTCGCTCCAGCGCTGCCTGATCGGGGCCGGAGTGAGCAGGCCGCTTTCAGCGAGGCTGGTTTCGGACAGCAGATCTTCGGCCCAATCGCGCAACGGGCCGCTGATCCAGCTTTCGATCGGTAGCGCAAAGCCCGATTTCGGACGGTCGACCAGCGCCTGCGGGACCTTGCGATACAGCAGTTCCCTGAGCAGTTTCTTGCCTGTGTTTCCGTTCGGTGCGCAGGTTCGCCGGAAGGCTGAGCGCGAATTCGACGATTTGATGATCGAGAAATGGCGCGCGCGATTCCAGGCTGACCGACATCCCGGTCCGATCAACCTTGGTCAATATGTCGTTGGGCAGGTAATTGTGAATATCGTGCATCATCATCGACAATATCAGGTCGTTCGTGCCCCGGGCCGGAGCCGAGGGCAGATGTTCGCGGACCGACGTCAACGGAGGCGTCCTCCAGTGAGTCAGTGACGCTTCATAAAGTGCGCCAAACATCTGGTGCCGGTTAGTAGCATTGCGCGATACGCCGGGGGCGTAGCGCCCGACCAGATGCCCCAATAGCGCAGTCGGCAAATACGGGAATACGGCATTCAAATAGCGCACCCGTTTATCCAGATATCTCGAATAGCCACCGAACAGTTCGTCGGCGCCATCGCCGGTCAGCGCGACCGTCACGTCGGTGCGCGCCATCCGGGACACCAGCAAAGTCGGAATCGCCGAGGAATCGCCAAAGGGTTCGTCGAATATCTCTGCCAGACGCGGAATCTGCGAATAGGCATCGCTGGCGGTAACGATCAGCGTCTTGTGATCGGTGTGCAAATGCTGTGCGACCCGTTCGGCATGCGCGGATTCGTCATATTTTGCTTCTTCAAAGCCAATCGAATAGGTCCGCGTGTTCCCGCTGGAAACGTCCTGCATATACGCGACGACCGCCGAGGAATCGATTCCGCCCGACAGCAAGGCACCCAGCGGCACATCGGACAGCATCTGCCGCCCCACGGCGCGGCGCATGAGCGTATCGAGCTGTTCCAGCGCTGCGTCCTGCCCGCCGCGAAAGGGGTTCTGCAGACCCGCTTGCAAGGCATCGGACGCCGACCAATAAGGCCGTGGTTTTGGCTCGGACCAGGGCTGGTCGATCTGCACTTCGATCCATGTGCCGGGAACGAGGCGCTTGATATTTTTCCAGATGGTGGCGGTGCCCGACATGTTGCCGAAGCGAAAATAGTCGCCGAGCGCCGATACATCGACATCGGCGCGAAACGACGGGTGGACGCGGAGCGCCTTCAGCTCTGACCCGAACAGCAATTGCCCGCCATGAAAGCCGTAATAAGCCGGCTTTTCACCCATCCGGTCGCGCGCAATGGTCAGCGTACGCTGATCGGCATTCCAAAGCGCAAAGGCGAACATGCCGACCGCTGCCTGCAACGCGCGCTCGATGCCCCATTCTTCGATTGCCGCCAACAGCGTTTCGGTGTCCGAATGGCCGCGCCAGAAAGACTGCGGAAAGCCAAGCGCTTCGCGTATATCGAGATGGTTGTAGATTTCGCCATTGTAAACAAGCGTCAGATTGCCGCTGCGCGATTGCATCGGCTGCGCGCCCGCCGCAGAAAGTTCGATTATTGATAGCCGCCTGTGCCCCAGCGCCACCGCACCGCTGGCGTCCAGCCAGACATCACCGGCATCGGGTCCGCGATGCACGATTGTGTCGATCATCCGGTGAACGACAGCGCGCGCGTCGCCGATGCGAGCGCCGTCGATTGCAACAAAACCGGCAAAGCCGCACATCAATATTCCCCTGTTTCGATCAGGCCGTCGCCAATGTCCGGCGGTTGGCGGCTATGGCAGGCTGCGCAAGGCGCGTGAAACAAAAGGCAATGACCAGCCAGAAGATTTTCACGTTCAACGTCTGTCCGGTCATCAGCGAGACCCCGTAACAGAACAATAACGCCATCGGTAACGCTTCCTTGCCGCGGAAAAACGCGGTCCATGCCGAGCGAAAGGCGACGAAGTTGAAATAGATGAAAATCAGCGCGCCGATAACGCCGCCCAACAGAAAGACCTCGATCACGACATTGTGCGGGCTCAGGATTTCACCGAAAAGATACAAGGCCATCGAATCGAACCCCGAATAGCCATGCCCGATCAAGCAAGGTCAGATCGAGTTGTGACTGTTCGAGATAGGTAAGCCAGACGGTATCGCGTCCGGCGATATCCTGATTATAATAAGCGTTTGAAAAGCGGCCGAAAAGCGTCGTCTGCCGCAGGATCGAAGCCGAGCCGAGCGCGCCCACCAGCCCGACCAGCGAGAACAATGCAAAACGGCCGGGTTTTTGATACTGGCTGAGATACAAGATGATCACCGCCCCCGCCAGCGCCGCAGCCGAGCCGCGCGACGCGGTGCCGATCAGGCTCCAGACGATGGCCGGCAACAGGATGCCGAAAGCCACTTTCTTGGTGAAACTGATATTTTCGGACAGGAACATGTGAATGATGACCGCAGCGCCGATGGCCATGCGAAAGCCGATGGAATTCTGGTTATCGCCAAATATCATCAGCCGGTTGTCGGTGTCGAACTCAATACCAAAGCCCAACGCCGCAAGAATGGCGGCCACCCCTGCACCAATCGCGAAAAATTCAAACGCTTTCGGCAAGGCGTCGGGGTCATAATCGACGTGCAGCAGGACCAGCAGGAACAATATCACGCATTGCAACACCGAAAGGTCGAGGACCCGTTCGCTGAATGCGTTACCCGACAACATTCCTGCGATCGCGATAATCACAAACGTCAGCAGCAGCGGAACAGCCGCGCGGAAGAAGTTTTTGCCGGGCTTGAAAGGCACGAAAACGACCGATACCGCCAGATACATTGCGGCAGCGATCCAGCTAACCGAAAGGCCGCGTTCGCCATCGCCGGTCAAATTGATCGATTCAAAATTTATCAGGAACGCGAATAGACAAAGTCCGATGCGAGAAAAAAATACATCTCTCGTCACAGAAATACGCTCCTCAAATATCATATTACAGCGTGCAAAGCGGGGCGGATTCAATACCAAATGCCAGCGCGTCGGTCGGATACACCGTCATTTATGGGAAATCAACGGCAGCAGTCGGCGAATGTGAACTGGCTTCAAAAAGACTTGGCTCTGACATCCTTAGCCCATCCGTATTTTTTCCCGAGATAAATCGCTCCTTCAATCGAAAGATGGTCATCATCACGGTATATCAACCGTCCGTCCTGCACCGTGTCGCATTGACCCTTGGCGCAGATCATCCTGTCGAGGCGCATCACGGGTAGCGTTGGGGCGATGCGGTCCATCAGCGCGAACGCTGCCTGATTTGACACGTCGCGTTGGGCAAAATCGCAGATATTCTCTGCCCCACCGAAATAGAGCGAGCGCAACAGGCACTGTCCGATGTCGGCACCCGTCTGCGGGGTTGGCGAAACCAGAATGACTTTGCGGCCTGTTTTTCGGATCGCGGCGACGGTTTCGAGTAGCCCGGCCTGTACCCTTGTGAGGTTCTTCTGATCCATATTGACATCCGGCGTCACGGACCCGGAACGGTCAAAAAGCGCCTCGTTCAGCACCTGAAATTCCGATGACAACGCAACATAGCGCACCGACGGGTTATTTTTCAGCCACGCAAAAACCTGGTCGTTAAAGGCAATACAGCTTTCCGCCCACGCGTCATTGAAGTCTGGCTTGGTAAGCGCGAGACCAAGGATGGGCGCGCAATTCGACTTGCTGTGCTGTCGCATGGCCAAAGCGGGATCGCTGGCGGCAAAGCCCGGTGCCAGATGCATCGAATAGCTGTCACCCCATAACAGAAGCTCGGGTTCCGGTTTCGTCTGGCAATTGGCCGACAGCGTAAAGCCTTCGGCACAATCTTTATGCAGGCCGTAATTGAGCGCGATGCGGACGTCATTTTTGGCAACGCCGGTGCTGCTGTAATTGGGCGTCCGGAAGCCTGCATGCACGATGCCGTAACCGCCGATTGCGACCAGTATTGCGCCTGCCACGGCGCTCGACACAAAAATCTGCTTGCGTGAAAAAGTCGAATTTGGCCCCTTTGCCCGGAACGGCTGCTCGACAAACCGCCAGCTGAAATAGGCCAGAACGAACGTGGCCATAACAAGTGAGGCCATCAACATCGGGGCCGGTTCGACGATGCTGCGAATCCGCGCGAACGTGAACAAAGGTTGATGCCACAGATAGGCGCTGTAGCTGATCAGGCCGATTCCAACGAGCTAGCCGCGTGCTCAAAATCCGCGCGACCATCGTACCGCTGCCGCCGAACAATATGATCAGCACCGCGCCGCCGACCGGCGCCAGCGCATAAAAGCTTGGCGTCGGTGTCGCTCGCTCAAACAACAAAATCGACGCGATGATCGCGCCGAAGCCCGCCATAGCCACCCAGCCTTGAGCGGCGATGGGGCGCTTCGACAGGACAAATGCACATATCGAACCCGCGAGCAGTTCCCACGCGCGCGTCGGGGCAAGATAGAAATTTCCGCTCGAAAAATGCCGCCAAGCCCATTCGCTGAGCGCGAAGCTGGCCACTGCAGCAGCGACCACGGCCCAGAACGCAGAACTTCGGCCGAACCGCCAAAGCAACAGCAGGCCGATGGGGAAAAACACATAATATTGCTCTTCGACAGCGAGGCTCCACGTATGAAGCAACGGTTCAAGCTCTGCCTCTGGCGCGAAATAGCCCTGCCCGCGCCAGAATAATATGTTCGAGCAGAAAAATACGACGGCAATCAGGCTTTTTGAAAAGCCGCTAAGTTGCGCGGTCTGCAGCCACATCCAGGCGAACGGAATGCAGCAAAACATGACGAAGAACAACGCGGGCAATATCCGCCGCGCCCGTCGTTCGTAAAAACGGACAATCGAAAAATTGCCAGCTTCCAGTTCGCCAATCAGGATCCCGGTGATCAGGTAACCGCTGATCACGAAAAATATATCAACGCCGACAAACCCGCCGCTGAAGGTTTCGACGCCCGCATGGAATAAAACGACCGGCAGCACCGCAATCGCGCGCAGCCCGTCAATCTCACGGCGATACTTCATCTGCGGCAACCCCCTGTTACTGCACGGTTGACCCGCATACAGCGCGGCAAGTAACAAATAGAGTTGGGTTGGGAAAGCAGGAACGAAGATATTTGTTCTTGCGGGCATTCCCCGAAACGGGGGTTTTAATTCGCCATTTTATCTGCCAGCCCCACCCAATCAAATTTACGCCCCAGATAGGCCGAACCTTCGACGGTCAGATGCCCGTCATCGCGGTAAATAATCTTACCTTCCTGAATTGTGTCGCACTTCCGCCCCGGACAGATCATATCGCCTAGGTCGATGACGCCGACATCGCCCGCCAATGCATCCATCAGCCGAAACCGGGCCTCATTCTCCAATCCCGGATAGCGTGTGAAGTCGCACATATCCTCTGCCTCGCCGAAATGCAGCGTGCGGATCAGGCATTGACCGACATCGGTCTTGTTGCCCGGCGTCGGCGACACCAGCACAACGCGGCGCCCGGTGCGGCGGATGGCTTGGATGGTTTCGAGCAATTTCGTTCTGACCAGCGGCAAATTGCGCAATCCCTCGGGGTCGGCTTTTATCCGCTGACGTTCGGCGGTCAGCATGTCTTTCTGCAGAATGACAAAGGGCGAGGACAATATGACATATTTGACCGACCTGTTTGCTTTTAGCCACGCCAGTGCCGCGTCATTATGCTGCATACATTCCATTGCCAGCTGGTCGGGATTGTCGATGTCGTTCAGCGCCAGGCCCAGTATCGGCGGGCATGAAGACCGTGTGATCTGGCGAAGGCCAAGCTCCGGATCGCTCGCCACCAACCCGGCGGCCAGATGCATGGCATAGCTGTCACCCCAGAGCAGGACTTCTGGCTTGTTTGATGTGGTGCATTTGGGGGAGGCCGCCGAATTGCCGTCGCACAATTTGTCCAGGCCATAATTGGGCTGCATCCGGCTATCTTCGGTGGTCGCATAGACCGTCGACCTTGAGAAGGTCCGCATTCCATAAATGACATAGCCGTAAGCGCCGATGCCAAGCAAAAGGGCCGCGACCGCGCCGCTGGCGATGAAAACCGAGCGCTGCGTTGGCAATATGCCGCCGTCACGGCGGCGAAACGGCTGTTCGATATAGCGCCAGCTGAGATAGCCGATGCCGAAAGTTGCAATGGCGAGCACTGCCATCAGCCAGTCCGGCGGTGCCAGGATGCTGCGGATCCGGGCGAAAGCGAACAGCGGCTGGTGCCACAGATAGACGCTGTACGAGATCAGGCCGATGCCGACCAAGGGCGCAAAACCGAGAAGGCGCGCAACCCAGCTGCCCGCGTTACCGTATAGCAGGATCAGCGCGGTTCCGCCGACGGGCAGCAAGGCCCATATGCTGGGAAACGCGACCTTGTCGTCGAAGTAGAAAATGGAAAACAGGATCAAGCCGAATCCGGCGACCCCCAATATATTGTGCCGGGGCTTGAACGGCCGGGCACCGACAAAGGCGCATAATGAACCCGCCAGAAGCTCCCACGCCCGCGTCGGCGCAAGATAGAAATTGGCACTCGCAAACTGGCGCGACCCCCATTGGCTGAGCATCAGGCTGGCCAATCCTGCGGCAAAAATTATCCAGAACAACCGGCTGCGACCGAATTTCCAGAGCGCCATCAAGACCAACGGGAAAAGCAGATAATATTGCTCTTCGACCGCGAGGCTCCACGTATGGAGCAGCGGCTTTAATTCGGATGCAATCTCGAAATAGCCTTCCTGATACCAGAAAAGGATGTTCGATCCGAACAAAGTGACCGCCAGCAGGCTTTGGAAAAATTCGTTGAGCTGCGTCACATGCATCCACGCCCAGGCAAAGGGAACGCAACACAGCATGACGGCAAACAAGGCGGGCAATATCCGCCGGGCGCGTCTTTCGTAGAAGCGGGCTATCGAAAAATCGCCCTTCTCCATCTCCGAAATCAGGATACCGGTGATCAGGAACCCGCTGATAACGAAGAAAATATCGACACCGACAAACCCGCCGCTGACCGCCCCCACGCCTGCATGGAAAAGCACAACCGGGACGACCGCCACCGCGCGCAGCCCGTCAATTTCCCTCCGATATAGCATCCAGCATTGGCCCCCGGGCACCGACAGCAAACCCCGCCGACCGGTGCCCGCTACCAAATCCTGCCCTGGAGGGAAAGCCACCGGATGAATAACCATCGCGTACCGGCATCTTTCGATACATTTCGGCAAAACCCGACCGCCCGAGCAGAATCATCGCGGCACGCCCTTTTTTGCAATGATTTTCCATCGTTTTTCGCGATCATGAGACGCGATAATATTGGCAATCGCGCCGCGACCGCTATAGGAGCGCGCAAAGATTTTTGCAGCCGCGAAAGTCCGACCAAGACCAAATTGTCCTGGCCCCGAGGCTTTTGCCGGTATTCAGTAGTTTAAGGGACGAAAATCGTGGCTGAACGCCCATATCAAATCTGCACAAACTGCGTGATGGACACTACCGACAGCGCGATACAATTCGATGCGCAGGGTGTGTGCGACCATTGCAACACATATTATACCAAGACGTTACCCAGCTGGGACACCGGAGCGGCGGGGAAAGCCGAACTCGACCGCATGGTTTCCGAAATCAGAGCGGCGGGCAAAGGACGCGATTTCGATTGTATCATCGGCATGAGCGGCGGGATCGACAGCAGTTATCTCGTTTATGCAGCCAAGGAATTGATGGGCCTTCGCCCCTTGGTATTCCATGTCGACGCCGGCTGGAATTCGCAAATCGCGGTCAACAACATCGAACGGCTGATCGACGGATTGCAACTCGACCTGTTTACCGAGGTGATCGACTGGGAAGAGATGAAGGATTTGCAGCGCGCCTTTTTCCGATCAGGCGTCTCGCATATCGACACCCCGCAAGATCACAGCTTTTTTGCCACGATGTACAAATTTGCCACCGAGCATAAGGTCAAACATATCCTGACCGGGGCCAATCTGTCGACAGAATGTATCCGCAACCCTGTCGAATGGATGTATTATCAGTCTGACAGCTGGCAGATGCTCGATATCCACCGGCAGTTCGGCGAGCGGCCGCTTGAACGGTTTCCCGTCACCTCAATCCTGTGGCACAAGCTGTGGTTGCCCTATTTTCGCGGAATCAAGGTGCTGCGTCCGCTCAATCATATGCCGTACATCAAAACCGAAGCCAAGCAGCTGTTGATGGACCGGTTCGGCTGGCAACCTTACCCGCAAAAGCATTTCGAATCCCGCTTCACCCGCTTTTACGAAAGCTTCTGGCTGCCCAAGAGATTCGGATACGATGTTCGCCGCGTGCAATTTGCCAGCCTCATCGTCACCGGGCAGATGACCCGTGATGAAGCGATGGCCGAGCTGGAAAAACTGCCTTATGACGAGGCGACCATCGGCCAGGAAATCGAATTTGTCGCCAACAAGCTGGACATCACGCAAGACCAGTTGATGGATTATTTGCAGCAACCGCTGAAAACCTATCGCGACTATCGCAACCAGCGCATGGTCTATGACATCGGAATGCGCTTCATGCGCGCGATGGGTATGGAAATAGGCGGCAAAAGGTGATCGCAATTGTCGATTACGGGCTGGGCAATGTTCAGGCCTTTGCCAATATCTATCGTCGGCTGGGGATCCCTGCATTGTCGGTGTCGGAACCGGCCGGCCTCGCCGATGCGCAGCAGATCATCCTGCCCGGCGTGGGTGCATTCGACTGGGCCATGCAGCGGCTCAATGCGTCGGGAATGCGCGATATGCTGGAACGGCGCGTTCTGGAAGACCGCGTGCCGGTTCTGGGGGTATGCGTCGGCATGCAGATGATGGCGCGATCAAGCGATGAGGGAAGCGAACCCGGACTCGGCTGGATCGCGGCCAATGTCGAGCGGTTCGACACCAGCCGGTTTACCCAGAAAACGCATCTGCCGCATATGGGCTGGAACGACATTTCGCCGTGCGACGGTGCGGCGTTATTTAAAGGGATTGACGCCCCGCGTTATTACTTCCTGCACAGCTATCATTTCGTGCCAGACGATGCCGGAAGCACCGCCGCCTATGCCGTCTATGGCGACCGCTTCACAGCCTCGGTCGCGCAAGACAATATTTACGGCGCGCAATTTCATCCGGAAAAAAGCCACGATTGGGGCATCCGGCTGCTCAGCAATTTTTCGGGATTCTGACGATGCTGCGCCCCCGTCTGATCGTTTCGTTGCTTATCCACAAAGGCGGTCTGGTAAAGACTGTACGTTTCGGTGAGCCGAAATATGTTGGCGACCCAATCAACGCCGTGCGGATTTTTAATGAGAAGGAAGTCGACGAGCTGATTGTCACTGACATTGATGCCACAAGACATGGACGCGAACCTGACTTCACGCTTATCGAGCGGCTGGCAAATGAATGCCGGATGCCGTTATGCTATGGCGGCGGCGTTCGCGATGTCGCCACGATTGACCGGATCATCGATCTGGGTGTCGAAAAAATTGCCTTGAGCGCAGCTGCGGTCAGCCAGCCCGACCTGATCTCCGCCGCCGCCGCGCATGTCGGCGCGCAAAGCATCGTCGCCGTGATGGATGTCAAACGCACAGGAATCATGCGGCGTTACGAAGTCGTCACGCATAACGCCACAGTGCGCACAGGATTGACGCCCGAGGCCTTTGCCGCCCAGGCGCAGGCCGCCGGGGCCGGTGAAGTCATCATAAATTCCGTCGATAATGACGGCATGATGCAGGGTTATGATCTGGATTTGATATCGCGGGTTCGCGATGTCGTAAGCGTTCCGATGTCGGTTCTGGGCGGGGCGGGTTCGCTCGACGATGTCCGCGCGCTCTATGCCAGCCAAGGATTGATCGGTGCCGCCGCCGGCAGCTTGTTTGTTTTCAAAGGGAAATATCGCGCAGTGTTAATCAACTATCCCAACCGGGTCGAAAAAGAGCAGGTCATGCCCGTTCAGGCGCAAGCATAATGAAGCAGGTTCTACAAAGTCTGAAGAATGGCGATATCGAAGTTGCCGAGGTGCCCGCGCCGATGGTTCGGGCCGGGCATCTGCTGATCGAAACCACCACAACATTGGTATCGTCCGGGACCGAGCGGATGCTGCTCGATTTTGGCAAGGCAGGCTGGATTGCCAAAGCGCAGCAGCAGCCGGACAAGGTGCGCGATGTCTTGCGCAAAGTTCGTTCTGACGGCCTTGCCGCGACAGTCGATGCGGTCCGATCCAAGCTCGATCAACCCATCGCGCTTGGATATTGCAATGTCGGGCGCGTCATCGCGGTGGGCTCTGGCGTCGAGGGCTTTTCCGTGGGCGATCGCGTGGCGAGCAACGGCAATCATGCAGGTGTCGTCGTCGTGCCGAAAAATCTCTGTGCTCGAATTCCCGACGGGGTCGACGACGAAGCTGCTGCATTCACGATTCTCGGCGCCATCGGCTTGCAGGGTATCCGGCTGGCCGCCCCGACCCTGGGCGAAGCGGTTGTTGTCACGGGGCTTGGCCTCATCGGCTTGCTGACCGTGCAGATGTTGCGTGCGCAGGGATGCCGTGTGCTCGGCATCGATCCAGACCCAGACCGTCGGCGGATTGCCGAGCGGTTCGGCGCTGAAACCGTTGCGGCAGGCAATGCCGATGATGTGTTGGCAGCAGCCAGCCGTTTTTCCCGCGGCCGGGGCGTTGATGCGGTCATTATTACAGCGTCGACCAAAAGCAACGATCCCGTCACGCAAGCGGCACAGATGTCGCGCAAACGCGGCAGGATCATATTGGTCGGCGTGACCGGCCTCGAACTCAGCCGCGCCGATTTCTTTGAAAAAGAACTGAGCTTTCAGGTCAGCTGTTCATACGGTCCTGGCCGGTACGATGCCGCTTATGAAGAAAAAGGGCTGGATTATCCGGTCGGATTTGTTCGCTGGACCGAACAGCGCAATTTCGAAGCGGTGCTCGACCAGTTGCACTCCGGCGCGCTCGATGTTGCACCGCTGATCAGCCATCGTTTTGACATCAATAACGCAGGGGCTGCGTTCGATGTGTTGACCGGTGACCGGCAGGCCCTCGGCATACTGCTTGGCTATCCCGTCGATACACCCGAAACCGGCGCGTCACCGAACCGGGTTCCACTCGCTCCGGATTACAAGGGTGGCAAACCCAGCATCGCAATGATCGGCGCGGGCAATTATGGCAGCCGCGTGTTGATACCGGCCTTTCGCAAAGCAGGGGCCGCATTGCACAGCGTCGTCAGCAGCGGCGGGCTGAGCGCGCTGCATCATGGCCGAAGTGCCGACGCGTCCGAAGTATCGACTGACTTTGCCGCGGCCATCGCCGCGCCGCAGGTCGATACAGTCGTGCTCGCGACTCGGCACGATGCGCACGCGCGGCAGGTTGTCGCGGCGCTTGGTGCCGGGAAGCATGTTTTTTGCGAAAAGCCATTGTGCCTGACGCTCCCCGAATTGGCCGACATCGAAGCGGCTCTACGCCCCGACGCGAGGCTGATGCTTGGTTTCAACCGGCGCTTTGCCCCGCATACGATCAAGATGAAACAGCTGCTCGACAGTGTGTCGGCACCAAAGAGTCTGATCTTGACCGTGAACGCCGGCGCAATTCCTGCCAATCACTGGACGCAGGATCGCCAGGTCGGCGGGGGGCGGCTGATCGGCGAAGCGTGCCATTTTATCGATCTGGCCCGACATCTTGTCGGTCATCCGATCTCATCGGCCAGTGCCATTGCTTTGGGGGATGGCGGCGCGGGCAGCCCCCGCGATGACAAGGTTGCGATCAGCCTGACCTTCGCCGATGGCTCGATCGCGACGATCCATTATCTGGCCAATGGTGACAAAGCCTTTCCAAAGGAAAGAATCGAAGCGTTTGCCGGGGGCCGGGTGCTTCAGCTTGACAACTTCCTGACACTCACCGGTTGGGGTTGGAGCGGCTTTCGCAAAGCCAAAATATGGAAGCAGGACAAAGGCCAGGACGCATGCGTAGCCGCTTTTGTTGCTGCGGTACGCAACCCCGATCTTGCCGACCCGATCGCGATTGATCAGCAAATCGAAGTAAGCCGGATTGCCATCGAACTTGTGGAGGGATTGTAAATGGCATCGTTGGTGGAATGGATGGACCGCACATTTTATCCCGAATATGGGAAAAATTGGGACGACTTGATGTTTCGTGAAGCGATACTGGCTAACCTGTCGCCATCGTCCACTGTGCTTGACGTCGGTGCTGGGGCTGGCATCGTCGAGGCCATGAATTTTCGCGACAAGGTCGCCAGAATTTGCGGCGTCGATCTTGACGAACGGGTTGCCGATAACCCGATGCTGCACGAAGGGCAAGTCGCCGACGCAGCCCATATTCCCTATCCTGACGAAAGCTTCGATCTCGTTTTTGCCGATAATGTAATGGAGCATCTGGAACGCCCGACCGAAGTTTTCGCCGAGCTGGCGCGGGTTTTGAAGCCGGGCGGCAAGCTGCTTTTCAAGACGCCGAACCGGACGCATTACATGCCAATGATCGCCCGCATGACGCCACACTGGTTTCACCAATATTATAACCGAAAGCGCGGACGGGACGCGGAAGATACTTTCCCGACCTGCTATCGGGCCAACGCGCGCCGGGACATCAAATCGCTTGCCGATGGCGCGGGGCTGGTCGTGAGCCGGGTGAAGCTGATCGAGGGCCGCCCCGAATATCTGCGCATGAGCGCGCTTACCTATGCTGCGGGTTTGCTTTACGAACGTTTGGTCAACGCAACCGAGGCAATGGCAGGAATCCGGATTCTTATCATCGCGGAATTGCGAAAGCCCGTATAGGCTGGCTCAGGGGTCATTATGCTGATCGATATCATCGCCGGTGCACGGCCCAATTTCATGAAAATTGCGCCTGTCATTCGCGCTCTTCAGGCACGCCAACAGACGGGCGGCAGGCTTCGATATCGCTTGGTCCACACGGGACAGCATTACGACCCGAAAATGTCTGGCGAGTTTTTCAAACAACTGCGGATACCCGAGCCTGACGTAAATCTTGAAATAGGTTCAGGTTCGGCAGCAGAGCAAACCGCCGGGATCATGATCGGCTACGAAAAGTTGCTGCTCGAGAGCCGCAGCGACGCCTGCCTTGTTGTCGGCGATGTCACATCGACCATGGCCTGCGCCATTGTTGCGCAAAAGCTGAATATCCCGGTGGGTCATGTCGAGGCTGGCATCCGGTCGGGTGACTGGACAATGCCCGAAGAGATCAACCGGCTTGTGACCGACGCGATCACCAACTGGTTCTTTACGACCAGCGATCTTGCCAATGCCAATTTGCTTCACTCGGGTGTCGATGAGAGCCGCATCTTTTTTGTCGGCAACACGATGATCGACACTCTGCTTCATCATCGCAGCGAATTTGTCCGGCCCGAGTTCTTTGACACATTCGATCTGAACGCAGGCGAATATTTCGTTTTGACGCTCCATCGGCCGGCCAATGTCGACCACGGCGATGGTTTTTTAAAACTCCTCAATGCCATCAGCGAGGGCGCGCGCGACCGGAAGATAGTGTTTCCGGTTCATCCCCGCACCGCCAAAACCCTGCGCGAGTTGGATTCGGTACCCGACAACGTGCTGCTCGTCGATCCGCAGCCCTATCTCGAATTCAATTATCTCGTCGAAAATGCATTTGCCGTCATTACCGATTTAGGCGGTATAACCGAAGAAACGACGGTCATGGGCGTTCCGTGCCTGACCTTGCGCGACAATACAGAGCGTCCCGAAACCGTGACGATGGGAACCAATGAACTCATCGGAACCGACCCGGCCGCGCTGGCACCCGCTTTGGAACGGCTGTTCGCGGGGGACTGGAAAAAGGGGTCGGTGCCGCCATTGTGGGACGGGCAAGCCGCGCCGCGGATCGTCGCGCATCTGGAAAAGCTGCTAGGCGCATAACTTGATTGGCACTGGTCAACCAGGCAAGTTCGCTACGCTGCTGCGGTACTGGCACACGTTGCGGCATTTGCGGCCCGTGCAATTTTATGGTCGCTTGTGGTTCCGCGCCGTCAAGCCAAAGCCAAATCTCGACCCGCCGCCGCCGCTTTCGGGCATGGGCGGGGATTGGAAAAGCCCCGCCGAACGCAGACCCAGTCTTTTAGGGCCGCGTCAGTTCTTTTTCCTGAATGTTGCAGGTTCGCTCGACGAACTTGGCTGGGACGGCGCGGAGCCGGATAAATTGTGGCGCTATAACCAGCATTATTTCGACGATCTGACCGCATCTGGGTCCGCCAGCCGCAGTGGCTGGCATGGGCCACTGATCGATAACTGGATCGCTGGCAACCCCGCAGGGATAGGAACGGGATGGGAACCATATCCGCTGTCGCTGCGGATCATAAACTGGATCAAATGGTCGCTGGCAGGGCATGACTTGTCGCCTCTGGCTACGGCCAGCCTGGCGGTGCAGGCGCGCTGGCTTGAGAAACGGATCGAGTGGCATTTGCTTGGCAACCATCTGCTGATCAACGCCAAAGCGTTGCTGTTTGCGGGGCATTATTTTGCCGGACCGGAAGCGCAGCGGTGGCGGGACCGGGCCGTCCGGATATTGATCGAACAACTGCCGCAACAGATACTGGATGATGGCGCGCAGTTTGAATTATCGCCGATGTATCATCTGCTCGCGTGCGAGGATGTGCTGGACATCATCAACCTGCTGAACGCACAGCGGGCGGACCTGACCGTCAATGAAAGCGAGCTCGACCGGTTATGCCGCTCCTTGCTGCCCGGTATGCTTGGCTGGGCAAGCGCAATGCGTCATCCGGATGGAAAAGTTGCGCAGTTCAACGATTGTGCGTTCGATGTAGGCCCCGACTTTGCGGCTATCAACGCTTATGCCGGACGATTGGGCTTTGCATCAGACACGCAGACGCCGAATAGCTTGCTCTTGCCTGCCAGCGGTTATGCGCGGATGACCAAAGGCGATATGGTCGTTATCATCGACGTCGCGCCGATTGGGGCCGATTATCTGCCGGGCCACGCGCACGCCGATACGCTGAGCTTCGAAGCCTCACTCGGAGTGCAGCGCGTATTCGTGAATGGCGGTACATCGGTTTATGGCACTGGCCCCGAACGCATCCGCCAACGTGGTTCAGAATCGCACAATACAGTTGTCGTCGATGGCCAAAACAGTTCCGATGTATGGAGCGGGTTCCGGGTAGGCCGGCGCGCCCGCATAATCGACCGGGCATTTTTGCTCTCGAACGACATTTGCCGGGCCTCGGGTGCGCATGATGGATATCGATTCCTGTCCAGCCGCGCCATTGTTCGCCGGGAATGGGTCATCGCCGACGGTCGGCTCGTGATCGATGATTATCTGGACGATCCCAGCCTGCCAGCAAATGCGCACTTCCATTTGCATCCCGACGTCGAAGTAACACTGGATAATCCGCTTAGCGGCAAATTGACCCTGCCCGATGGCCGCATTTGCAGGTGGGAAAGCAAGACAGCAGCAGCCATCCGCCCTTCGCAATGGAATCCCGAGTTCGGCAAATCACTGGCGGCATCGCAGCTGGTATTTCCGCTCGCGGGCGGCCATGCCTCACTCACTTTATCTTGGTAGCATCACGCAATGCACATTCTATTTCTCAGCGACAATTTCCCGCCGGAGGTGAACGCCCCGGCCAGCCGGACATTTGAACATTGCCGCGAGTGGGTGGCCGCCGGTCATAAGGTGACGGTCATTACCTGCGCACCAAATTTTCCGAAAGGGGTCGTTTTCGAAGGTTTCCGGAACCGGCTGTGGCAGAAAAGCGAAGTGGACGGAATTACCGTCATTCGCGTGTGGAGCTACATCACCAAAAACGAGGGATTTGCCAAACGGATATTGGACTATGTGAGCTATATGTTCACGGCATTCTGGGCGTCGTTGTTTGTCCGGCGGGTTGATGTGATCGTCGGCACTTCGCCGCAATTCTTCACGGCATGTGCAGCTTATGCGGCTTCGGTGTTCAAGCGCCGACCCTGGGTGTTCGAGCTGAGGGACATTTGGCCCGAATCCATTCGGGCAGTGGGTGCGGCGAAAGATAGCATGTTGCTCGACTGGCTCGAAAAGCTGGAGCTGTTCCTGTACCGGCGGGCCGACGCCGTCATTTCTGTTACCCATGCGTTCAAGCGCAACCTGATCACACGCGGAATAGATGGCGCCAAGATTGCGGTCGTTACCAACGGCGTGGACACCACCCGATTCCAGCCCACAATTAAAGGATCTGGCGCTTGAAAAAGAGCTTGGTCTGAATGACATGTTCGTGGCGGGATATATCGGCACCCACGGAATGGCGCATGGTCTGGATACGCTCATTGATGCCGCAGTGCTTCTGGCACAGCAGGACGATATGGCGCATGTCAGGCTATTGTGCCTTGGCGACGGTGCAGAGCGGAGCAAGTTGATCGAGCGCAGCGCCGAACTTGGCCTGAACAATATCCTGTTTGTCGGCTCGGTATCGAAAGACGAAGTCGTGCGCTATTGGTCGGTCCTCGACGCGGCAATCGTGCATTTGCGCGATTCGCCTTTGTTCAGCACCGTTATCCCGTCGAAAATCTTCGAGTGTATGGGGATGGGGCTCCCCGTGCTGCATGGTGTTCGAGGCGAGTCCGCCGACATCGTTGTCGGACAAGAAATTGGCGTTTTCTTCGAACCGGAAAATGTCGATGATTTTCTTTGCAAACTGCGCGCACTGGTGATCGACCATGATGGACGGCAAGCGATGGCGCGCAAAGGTCCACTCGCAGCGCGGCTATTCGACAGGCGGACGCTCGCCGCGACAATGCTGGATCATCTGAAGCGTGTGGCGGCGCGCCAGCCGCTAACGCTCGCTGGCACCCAAAAAGATAGCGGGAATATCGAACAGGGCTAGATATCCTGCCCGGCGCTTAGGACCGGTTCACCCGGTAATATTCCATATACCAGTCGACGAACCTCGAAACCCCGTCCGCCACTTTGGTATCCGGTTTGAAATCGACCCATTTTTCCAGATTGAGCGTGCTCGCCGCCGTCGCCTGGACATCGCCCGGCTGCATCGGCAGGAAGTTCTTCTTGGCTTCAACTCCAAGCGACTTTTCGATTGCGCCGATATAATCCATCAACCGCGTCGGCTGATTATTGCCGATGTTGAAAACCCGATATGGCGCATTGCTTGTCGCTGGATCGGGGTTCGACGGATCGAATTCGGGATCGGGCTCAGCAGGCCTATCCAGTAACCGGACCACGCCTTCGACGATATCATCGACATAGGTGAAATCGCGAACCATCTCGCCATTGTTGAAGATATCGATGGGCCGGTTTTCAAGCATGGCCTTGGTGAAAAGAAACAAGGCCATATCGGGACGGCCCCAAGGTCCGTACACCGTGAAAAAACGCAGGCCAGTGGTCGGAAGCCCAAAAAGATGGCTATAAGTGTGCGCCATCAGCTCGTTTGCCTTTTTGGTGGCGGCGTACAGGCTGACGGGATGATCTATATTCTGGTGCTCATGAAACGGCATCGCGGTATTGCCGCCATAAACGCTTGAGCTGCTCGCATAGACGAGATGCTCGACCGCGTTATGCCGGGACCCTTCAAGAATGTTGAGAAATCCCTGAATATTGGCATCGATATAGGCGTGCGGATTTTCCAGCGAATAGCGGACACCCGCCTGCGCGGCGAGATGGATGACGCGCTGGGGTTTTTCCGTTGGCAAACAGGTCTGCCATGACATCGCGGTCAGAGATATCCACGCGATGGAATGTAAAGCCGGGATTTTGCTGCAATCGTGCGAGCCGCGCTTCTTTTAAAGCGACCTCATAATAATCATTGAGGTTATCGACCCCGATAACCTCATCGCCCCGAGCCAGCAGCTTCTGCGCTGTGTGCATGCCGATGAAACCGGCAGCGCCCGTCAGTAATATACGCATGATCAGAGCCTGCCGTCAGTTGCATCGGCAGGGAAAACTGCTTTTACGTCGTAAACCACCGACTTCTGCTTGCCGAGTGCCCGAATACCATCGGCACCCAGTTCGGCGAATTGCCGATGGCCGACGGCAATGACAATCGCATCGTAAAGTCCGGCAGCAGGCAAATCGGTCAGGCATTCGAGCCCATATTCATGCCGAACCTCCTCCGGATTGACCCAAGGGTCATAAATATCAACCGAAACTGCATAATCTTGCAGCGCGGCGACAATGTCTGTTGCGCGTGTGTTCCTGATGTCGGGGCAGTTTTCCTTAAATGCCAGCCCCATCATCAGCACCCTTGCATTATTCACGACGATGCCCTGCTTGAGCATTAACTTGACCATCTTGCCGGCCACAAAGGCACCCATCTGGTCATTGATCCGGCGGCCCGACAGGATCACTTCGGGATGATAACCGACCTGCTGCGCCTTGTGGGTCAGATAATAAGGATCGACCCCGATGCAGTGCCCTCCGACAAGCCCGGGCCGGAAGGGTAAGAAATTCCACTTGGTTCCGGCCGCTTCAAGTACCTCGATCGTGTCAATATCGAGCCGGTCAAAAATCAAACTCAGTTCATTCATCAGCGCAATATTGACGTCACGCTGCGTGTTTTCGATAACCTTTGCTGCTTCTGCGACCTTGATGCACGATGCCTTGTGCGTCCCGGCAGTGATGATTTCCTTGTATAGCTGGTCCACCTCTTCCGCGATCTCGGCTGTGCTGCCGCTGGTCACTTTTGAAATAGTCGGCAGCCGGTGCTCCTTGTCACCCGGATTGATTCGCTCAGGGCTGTATCCGCAGAAAAAATCCTGATTGAAGGTCAAACCTGACTCGCGTTCAAGCACTGGCACACAGACTTCTTCGGTGCAGCCGGGGTAAACGGTCGATTCATAAATGACGATCGCGCCTTTGCGCAGGCGCTGACCGATCATTTTGCTGGCAGAGAGCAGTGCGCCAACATCAGGCCGCTTGGCATCGTCCACAGGTGTCGGGACCGTTACAATGAATATGTCGGCAGCTGCGAGATCGTCGGGCTTAGCCGATAATTCCAGATGAGCCGCCTCTGCCAGTTCTTCACGACTGACTTCCAGCGTACCATCATTTCCGGCGCGAAGGGCCGATATTCTGGCTTCGTCGATGTCAAATCCGATTACGCGGCGCGATTTACCAAATTCGACGGCTAACGGGAGGCCCACATAGCCAAGCCCGATGATAGCCAATGTTTTTGATGCGGACATGAATATTCCTAACTGCTAGTAATGTAACGGCGAGGCCGGAGGCGGAGAACATTGCCAAAACATCCCCGGCAAAAAATTTGCTCGAATTGTGCCTGCTGGGGCGATGCGACAGGGGTCATAAAGTCTGAAAATTCCGGAAGTTGACGAGGATGATATTTGGGCCGTCAGCGCCGATACAGTCATGCGTCTTGCGAGTCCACGGACATATTTCCGGTCCGGGAAACTATCGAGCCCGCTGCGCAGATGACATGGCCAAAGCTTCAGAGCCCGATCAGTTCAGCGAGCCTTTCAATTTCCGCATTTTGAACGGCGACACCATCAGAAACCGGCCTTTGCGCGTCCGTGAGCAAGGGGACAAACGTCGAATTGCTGGCACCGGCATCGGCAATGAGCGAATCGAACTCGCGCACCACCGCCACCGAATCGGCGCGCGCCTTGTCGAGACGCGAAAGCTGTAAATGCGCGTTGACCCAGTTTTCGCTCCCAGCCGAACTGCCCGCGGCCCGGGCGGCCACCGACTGTACCGAACGCAAATCCTTGTCGAAGGCAGCCTGCGCAGCCCTGTGCCGGGCGTTGAGCGCATCGACTTTGACAGTCAGGTCGGAAGGTAAGGCGACCAGCCGGGGCGGCGCTTCAGGCGCTGCAATCGGGTTGTTGTTCTCGTACGGCCTGCGTTCGAGCGAAGGAAACTGCCCCTCGGTCGTACCACAGGCGGCAAGCAAGATAAGGGCGAGGGGGAATATTGCGGGCGTGCGGATAGGCATAAGCCCGTCTAAGCGTGCTCCCCCGCCCGTGCAATAGCGCAGAAAAGGCCGCTAAAATGCGTTGACAGCAATGTTTCCTTGGACTAGCTGCGCCCATTCTTGCGTGACCACTTGGGATTCGCCGATTGGTATCACGCGTGAGCAACCGCGCCTCTCAAGGGCGCTAAGCTGTAGAAATGGATGAGTTAAAGCCATGTTCGCTATCGTGCGCACAGGCGGCAAGCAGTATCGCGTAGCCGCCGGAGACAAAATCGCAGTTGAAAAACTGTCTGGTGAAGCGGGTGACAAGATCTCGCTGGGAGATATCCTGTTGGCCGGTGACGGCGACAAGGCTGCTGACCTGAACGGTCTGCTCGTTTCTGCCGAAATCATCGCGCAAGAACGCGGCGAAAAGGTGATCGTTTTCAAAAAGCGTCGCCGCCATAACTATCGCCGCAAGCAGGGTCATCGCCAGTCGCTGACGCTTCTGCGCATCCTCGCCGTTGGCAAGGAAGAGAAAAAGCCTGTGTCGAGCAAGCCGAGACAGCTGCTGCGCCCAAAGCTGAAAAGGCCGAAGCCGCGCCTGCTGCTGAAGCAGCTCCAAAGAAAGCCGCTGCGCCTAAAAAGGCCGCAGCCAAGAAGGAAGCCTGAGCCTCGGCTCAGCGATGCAAGGAGTTTAGACCATGGCACATAAAAAAGCAGGTGGTTCGTCACGTAACGGTCGCGATTCGGCAGGCCGCCGTCTTGGCGTGAAGAAGTTCGGTGGCGAAAGCGTCATCGGCGGGAACATTATTATCCGTCAGCGCGGCACCAAGGTTTATCCGGGTGCCGGCGTTGGTCTTGGCAAGGATCACACCCTATTTGCGCTCGTCGCCGGCCGCGTGCGATTCCACGCCGGTAAGCTTGGCCGCAAATATGTGTCGGTCGATATGCCGGCGATGGCTGCGGAATAACAACGGACAATCGATGACGGGTTGTCCAGGAGGATGACCCGGAAATCGCTGATCAGGTGGTTTCCACCTTTGAACAGGGAGACGGGTCAACCCGCCTCCCTTTCTTTTTGCCTCATTCTCCCTGTTCGGTTCCGCTTCGGCGGGTGAATGTAACAGGACTGTCGCTTTGTTCTGCAAAGGGCGGCCCCAAGAACCGGAGAGATACGATGTTCGCAAGAACCGAAAGATTACTGCTGCGGCCGAGCTGGCCCGAAGACGCAACGGAACTGCATCGTGCGATTGCTGATGAAGGCATTGTTCGCAACCTCGCGCGTGCGCCTTGGCCTTACACAGCGGATGATGCCGCAACCTTCGCGGCGCTTGAACATGATCCCCTGTTCCCCAATTTTATGCTGATCCTGCGAACCAATGGCGCGCCCCGGCTGATTGGTTCGTGCGGGCTTGCCGATCATGGCGGCGATGCTGAAATCGGTTACTGGATTGCCCGACCATATTGGGGGCTTGGTTTCGCCAGCGAGGCAGGCCGTGCCGTAATGAACATTGCCAAGGCCATTGGCCATCGCAAGCTTGTATCCGGCCACTTCATCGATAACCCTGCCTCGGGCAAGGTTCTGCGCAAGCTCGGGTTTCGCGGAACCGGTCGCAGTGAACAGCGCGAAAGCAGGGGGCGCGGGCAAATGGTAAGCTGTGCGCTTTATGAAAAATCGCTCGACGGCGTGGACGACCCCGTGCCCATGCCGCTTGTCCGCGCCTTCAACGTCCGCGAATATTTTGATCGTTTGCAGGCAGCTTAAGCGGCGGCGGATATGGGCGGTACAACGGCCACCGGCGCCTTGCCATGGGCAGGTGCGTAACCGGCCCGTTGTGCCGCCAGATTAGCGAGAAGTGCCTCACCCTCGGCCAGCAACAGCCTGTCGTCATGATCCCATGGGTGGAAATTCGGGCGGAAAAAGCTTGCCCAGCGGCGAAGGACATTGCGTCCGATGCCGCCCTGGCCAAATCCGCTGCGCAATATCCCTTTCAAAGCCGGAAAAAAGGCGAAGCCATCCTGCCGGAGCAGTTCGATCTGCCCTAAGGTGCGGTTGATGAAAAAGCTCGCCGTCACCGCTAGCATCGCAGCGCTGCGCAGCAGGTAGCGTTTTGCCGGATTCCAGTCCCGCGAAGCATAGACCCATACGTCATAGGCGACGCCTTTATGCTCGACCTCTTCGACCGCATGCCAAAGCCATAGTTCCCGAAGCTCCTCATCTGAACCATCGAGATGTTCCGGGTTCTTAAGCACTTCGGCAGCCACAATCGCGGTAAAATGCTCTATGCACATTGTCGCGGTAAGCTTTGCCATATCGCTGCTATTTTCGAAGAAGCGAACAAAGGCCTTGATCTTGCGTTCGAGCGGCTCGACGTCATAACCCGCTTCGATCAATGCCTTATTCATCGCGACATGCTCTCGGCTGTGGCCTGCCTCCTGTTCGATAAATGCGCTGACTTCGCCGCGAAGGCGTGGCGGCAAACGCTCTTCCCAGGCGGCCATGCTGCGGATCATGAAGGTTTCGCCGTGCGGGAAAACGGCTGACAGTGCGTTGAAAAACGCCGTCGCAAATGGATCTGCGCGCACCCAATGGCGTTGCCGCTTTGTATTGCGCGCGACACGGAAACCGCGCGGGACGATCAGCGGCCGGGCGTCCGGCGACAATGTCTTGTTACTGGGGGCCTTGTCGTTGGAGGCCTTGCTATTGGGATTATGGGTCGCTTCCATCTTGCCGACTTAGCTGTCCGCGCATGAAAGGGAGCCTAAGAAACAAAGTTAATGCGCTGTAAGGTGCGAACAATATCGTTGTTTTTTCGATTGTTGCACTGTTAATGCCGATAGCGCCAAGACGACACCGCAGACATTGTCAATTTGGCGTGAAAGGTGCATCTTGTCGCCAAATTCGGATAACAACAATCTAGGTCGCCCAGCTATGTCCATCGACAGTTCCGCCAAAATCATTGCGCTAAAAAATGTGGGGATGCCGCGAAGATTGACGCCGGAAGCCAGCCGTCTGGCAGCACTGGAAGCAGCCCGGGCGTTGTTACTTGAAGCCGGTCCGCAGGCTGTGACGCTCAAGGCTGTCGCGGGACGCATCGGACGCACACATGCCAATTTGTTGCATCATTTCGGATCGGCCTCGGGACTGCAGCGCGATCTGGCGGCTTATATGGGCAACAGCATCTGCGCCAAGATCGGCGAAGCGGTGATGCAGATGCGCGGTGGCGCGGTAACCCCGCTCGAACTCGCCGACCTGATATTCGACCATTTTGATCGCGAGGGCGCAGGCGCGCTGGCGTCTTGGATGTTATTATCGGGCAACGAGGATGCGCTTGATCCCATTGTCGAGGCGATCCACAATCTCGTCGACGAAATCGCCGACGAAGGACATGCCGATACATCGCTGCATGAACTGACTCTGGAAATGGTGCTGATGGCACTCGGCGACGCATTGCTGGGCGGGCCGTTGTCCGCATCGCTCGGCCTTCCGCGTGACGCAGGCCGGCGGATTGCGGGGCGAAAGCTGGCTGCGTCCTTTGACGAATGGCAAGAGCGCATCCAGTCGACGCGATAGTGTCATTGCTGGCCCCCCGCAGCGGTCGTTCATCGTGATGGGTCGGACGATTTGCCCGGCTGGCAGAGCGCGTCGTTGACAATAAAGACGCCGATCACGCGCTTGCGGCGCAACTGTCCTTCAACAAGAATTCAGGCGGCGCGGCGCTGGTCGGTCGCTTGCAGCCAGGCGCGTGCCTGACGCTGGGCTTCGGCGATTTCACGTGCAGTCATGTCGTCCGAGATATCGGCGCGGCACATCATCGCAGCTTCGCTGCCGTTGAGTGCGGCGAGATTGAACCATTTATGCGCTTCGATCAGATCTACATCGACGCCGCCGCTGCCGGTCGAATAGGCCATGCCCAGATCATAGAGCGCATCTGCGCTGCCGCGAGCCGCATCGGCCAAACGGCTTTCCATCAGAAAATTCGCGCTTTTAAGACTGTTACCCATTTTTCTGCCCCCACACATCCACTGTGTCAGGGCAACTTCGCCGAACATGGCTAACAAATGGTTAACGATTAAGCCAAAAACTGCATCCGCTTTGGAGAGCGCTAGATCGCGACATTGTCAATCAGTCGCGTCTTGCCGATTTTGGCCGCTGCGAGCAGCCGCGCGGGGCGGCCGTCATAAGCTTTCGAGCGCCTCTAAAGAAACCGCGTCGGCCAGAGCGAAATAATCGACACGGACGAACCCCGCTGCGAATATCCTGGCGATTGCGAGATCGGTCGTCGATTGCACATTGTCACCGGCCCGGATTTTGTCGGCAGCTTCGTTGAGAGCATCGGGCAAAGCCAATGCTGCCAGCCGTTCATCGGCAGTCAAATACGCATTGCGCGATGACAGCGCCAAGCCATCTGTGTCTCGCACAATAGGAACACCGACGATCTCGAGTGCAAAATCCAGATCACGCGCCATCTGGCGGATCACGGCAAGTTGCTGGAAGTCCTTCTCGCCAAAAAACGCCAGATCGGGCTGCACCTGATTGAACAACTTCGCCACGACCAGCGCGACGCCGTCAAAATGCCCGGGCCGGGCCGCGCCGTCATAGCCCGCGCTCGGTCCGCCGACTTGGACTTTGGTCGCAAAGCCCTGCGGATAGACTGTCGCTGCATTGGGTGCCCATAAGATGTCGACCCCGGCATCGACCAGCTTTGCGGAATCGCTTTCCAATGTGCGCGGATAGGCATCCAGATCCTCATTCGGTCCGAACTGGGTCGGGTTGACAAAGATCGAAACCACAACCGCATCGGCAGCCTTTTTGGCAGCATCAACCAGCGCCATATGGCCAGCATGGAGCGCGCCCATCGTCGGCACCAGCGCGATGCCGCCCTTTGGCCTTGCGCAAGCCCGCGATATTGTCCCGCAATGAGTCAAGTTGATTGATGGTTTGCACGGCCCACCGCCTTGTCTAATGGCTGTTGCGGACGCTATGCGGGATGCAATCGGGGCATTTCAAGGCATTTATCGTTAATTCGGGGGCAAGTATCGGGCTTATGGCCGGACCACATCATATCGTTTTCGCCAATGAAAAGGGCGGCACCGGCAAGTCGACCACGGCGGTTCATGTCGCAATTGCGCTGGCGTCGCGCGGCGCGCGCGTCGGCTGCATCGATCTCGATTCGCGGCAGCGCACCTTGCATCGCTATCTGGAGAACCGCCGCGAGACGATCAAGCGGCGTGGCATTACGCTGCCGATGCCGCAATTCGAAGTGTTCGAGCATGAATCGCTGGCCACTCTCGAAAAGCAGATCGACAAATTGGGCCGCGACAATGATTTCCTGATTTTCGACACGCCGGGACGCGACGACAAATATGCGCGCTTTGTCGCGACGCGCGCACACACGCTGGTGACGCCGATCAACGACAGCTTTGTCGATTTCGACCTGATCGGCCAGGTCGATGCCGAGAATTTCAAGGTCAAGCGCCTGAGTTTCTATGCCGAACTGATCTGGGAAGCGCGCAAGGAACGCGCCAAAGCCGACGGGGTTACCATCGACTGGGTGGTTGTGCGCAACCGGCTGCACAATATGGAGGCGCGCAACCAGCAGCGCATGACTGACGCAATTGCGGAGCTTTCGAAGCGAGTCGGTTTCCGTTCGGTGCCGGGCCTGAACGAGCGCGTCATTTACCGCGAGCTGTTTCCATCGGGGCTGACACTCATCGACAAGGGGCATCTGGGGCAGCTTGCCACCGCGCATATCGTCGCGCGGCAGGAATTGCGCGAACTGGTCACCGGGCTGGCGCTCCCCGAAGTGCATGAGGCTGTGCTGGTCTGATGGGCATCTTAATCGCCTTGATCGCAGCAGCCCTCGCATGGGCGGTGTGGAAAGGCGTATTACGCAAGCAGCAATTGCCGCCGATTTTGCTCGGCTTGGCAGGAGCGTTTCTTGCGGCACGCGGAAATCTGATCATCGGCGTCGCGGCTATCGGCATCGCGATCACCTGGTATCGCGGCCTGACATGGCGGCTATTCGGCACGCGGGCCAAGCAAAGCGACCAATATGGCATCGACCATAAAATTGACAAGGCGCGCTTCATGCTGGGCGTGTCGCGTTTCGACAATGCCGAATATATCAAAGAACGTCACGCCGCGTTGATGGCCAAAAACCTTCCGGAAACTGGCGGCAGCGAACAGCGCGCGAAGGAACTAAACGAGGCGCGGGACCTTTTGCTACGTGATTTAAAAGATAAGCCGCGCTAACCAGCGCTGCCAGCTTCAGGAGCTTCGCGTGACCCATATATTTCCACTCCACCTCTTTGCGCGAATATGACATTCGCGGCATCATCGGCGAAACACTGGGCGCAGAAGACGCTTATGCCATCGGACGCGGCTTCGGCACGTGCCTGATCCGTGCTGGCGGCAAGAAGGCAGCGGTCGGCTATGACGGCCGCGTCAGTTCGCCGATGCTGGAAGAAGCTTTGGTGCGCGGCCTCAACGACAGCGGCGTCGATGTCGTCCGAATCGGCATGGGGCCGACGCCGATGCTATATTATGCCGAGGCCGTATTGGACGACGTTGACGGCGGCATCGAGATAACCGGCAGCCACAATCCAGCCAATTATAATGGCTTCAAGATGGTCCTCCAGGGGCGTCCGTTCTTTGGCGCGGATATCCAGTTGCTCGGGACCATGGCGGCGGCAGGGGACTGGGCGGAAGGCGCTGGCACGTCCGAACATCTGGATATCCTTGACCAATATGTTGCCCGCGTCGCCGAGGCGGCGACCGCGACCAGAAGGCGTTTCCGCATCGGCTGGGACGCGGGCAATGGAGCGGCGGGACCGGCGATTGAAAAGCTGGTCAAGATGTTGCCGGGTGAGCATCATCTCTTGTTTGTGGATGTGGATGGCCAGTTTCCCAATCATCATCCCGATCCCACCGACCCGACGAATCTGGTCGATTTGCAAAAGCTTGTCGCCGAGAGAAACCTCGATTTCGGAGTGGCTTTCGACGGCGACGGCGACCGCATCGGCGCGATTGACGGCCAAGGCCGCGTGATCTGGGGCGACCAGTTGCTGCAGATTTATGCCGAAGATGTGCTGGGCGATGTGCCGGGCGCGACGATTATCGCCGATGTGAAGGCGTCGCAGGCGCTGTTCGACCGCGTGAACGAACTGGGCGGCAAGCCTTTGATGTGGAAAACCGGGCACAGCCTGATCAAGTCCAAAATGAAGGAAACAGGTTCGCCACTGGCCGGCGAAATGAGCGGGCACATCTTCTTCAAGCATCAATATTATGGTTTCGACGACGCGATTTACGCCGCAGTTCGGTTGATGGCGGCATCGGCGAAGCTCGGCAAGAGCGTCACCGAATTGCGCAGCGCGATGCCCGAGATGATCAACACCCCCGAAATGCGCTTTCAGGTCGACGAGAGCCGCAAGTTCGCGGTGATCGACGAAGTGCTGGAGCGGCTGTCGGCGGACGGCGCCGACGTCAACAACACCGACGGCGCGCGGGTGAATACTCCCGACGGCTGGTGGCTGCTTCGGGCTTCGAACACGCAGGATGTGCTGGTCGCGCGCGCCGAAGCGTCGAGCGAAGAAGGCCTTGACCGCCTGATGGCGCAGATCGACGCGCAGTTGGCAGCATCAGGGCTGGAACGCGGGGAAACTGTCGGGCATTGAGATCCCCCTCTCCCAAAGGAGAGGAAGCTGGGCTAAGCATCCTTTTGATGACCACATCCCTCCCTCCATCATTACCGACTGGTTTGCGTCGCGCGGCTGGCAGCCGCGACGGCATCAGTTGGAGATGCTCGATGCGGCAAGCGAAGGGCGGCATGCGTTGCTGGTGGCATCGACCGGCGCGGGTAAGACGCTCGCGGGGTTTTTGCCGACGCTGAGCGAGTTGATTGCCGATCCCAGCCGACGGCCTGCACACCCTCTATATCTCGCCGCTAAAAGCGCTCGCGGTCGATGTGCGGCGCAATTTGCTGATGCCGATTGAGGAGATGGCGCCTCCCCATCCGCGTTGAGACGCGGACCGGCGATACGCCCTCGGACCGCAAAGCAGCGCCAGCGGGTGAAGCCGCCGCATATCTTGCTGACCACGCCGGAATCGCTGTCGCTGCTGCTCAGCCATGAGGACAGCGTGCTGCTCTTCTCGACGCTCAAGCGCGTGATCGTCGATGAGGTTCATGCCTTTGCCAATGGCAAGCGCGGCGATTTGCTGCTCGCTCAGCCTTGCGCGGCTGCAGACGCTCGCGCCCGATATGCAGCGCGTCGCCTTGTCGGCGACGGTGGCCGATCCCGACGACTATCGCGCATGGCTTGCGCCCGATGGCGATATCGATCTGGTGCGGCTGGTCGAGGGCGAGGCGGCGGCGGAGCCTGACCTGACGATCCTGCTCCCCGAAGGCCGCGTGCCGTGGGCGGGGCATAGCGGGCAACATGCGATCCCGCAGTTGATCGAGGAAATCGGGCGCAACAAGATCACTCTGATCTTCTGCAACACGCGCTTCCTTGCCGAATATATCTTCCAGAAATTATGGGATGCGAACGAGCCCAAATATGCCATCGGTATCCATCATGGCTCGCTGTCGGTCGAGGCGCGGCGCAAGGTCGAAGGGGCGATGGCCGACGGCAAGTTGCGGGCGCTGGTCTGCACCGCGTCGCTCGACCTTGGGGTCGATTGGGGCGATGTCGATTGCGTCATCCAGATGGGCGCGCCCAAGGGTTCGTCGCGGTTGCTGCAACGTATCGGGCGGTCGAACCACCGGATGGACGAGCCGAGCAAAGCCATTCTCGTCCCCGGCAACCGCTTCGAATATCTGGAGGCGCAGGCGGCGTTCGACGCGGTCAGCGAAGGCGTGCGCGATGGCGAGGCGTTTCAGGTCGGCAGCTATGATGTGCTGGCGCAGCATGTGATGGGCATTGCCTGCGCGGGGCCGTTCGACGAGGCGGAATTGCTGTCCGAGGTGCAATCGGCTTTGCCTTATTCGGCGCTCGATGCCGCGACATTTGCGCGCGTTATCGAGTTTATCGCCACGGGTGGCTATTCGCTGCGCGCCTATGACAAGTTCAAGAAGCTGGTCAAACGCCCCGACGGCAAATGGCATCTGGCGCATCCCAAATTCGCCGCGCAGCACCGGTTCAACGCAGGCATCATCGTCGATTCGCCCATGCTCGACGTCCGCTTCCGCAACGGGCGCAAACTGGGCAAGGTCGAGGAGGGTTTTGCCTCGACGCTATCGCCGGGCAACACCTTCACATTTGCCGGGATGGCGCTTGAGGTTGAATCGATCAAAGACCTCGACCTCATCGTCCGCGCCGCGACCAAGCGCGGCCAACAATATCCCAAGCTATATGGGCGCGCGGATGCCGCTGACCACGCATCTGGCGGGCCGCGTGCGCGCATATGCTGACCGACCGGGCGAGCGTGGGCGCGCTTTCCCGACGAGGTGCGCGAGTGGCTTGAGATGCAGGCTTATCGAAGCCAGATGCCAGCGCCGGGGCAGTTGCTCGTCGAAACCTTCCCGCACGACAAGCGGCATTATATGGTGACCTATCCGTTCGAGGGCTGGAACGCGCACCAGTCGCTGGGGATGCTGCTGACGCGGCGGATGGAGAGCCGGGGGCTGATGCCGATGGGCTTTGTCGCCAGCGATTATGCGCTCGGCGTGTGGAGCCTGAAGCCGATCACCGACCCTGCGCCTTTGTTTTCCGCCGACATATTGGCCGACGAGTTTGTCGACTGGGTCGAAGGGAGCTACCTTCTGAAACGCGCCTTCCGCGAAGTCGCGGTGATCAGCGGCCTGGTCGAGCGCCAGCATCCGGGCAAGCGCAAGACCGGCAAGCAGGTTACCTTTTCGACCGACCTCATCTACGATGTGCTGCGCAAATATGAGCCCGACCATTTGCTGCTTGAGGCCGCATGGGCCGATGCGCGCGCGCGGCTGACCGATGTCGGGCGGCTTGGGCGACTTGCTCGACCGCGCCGCCGACACGATGCTGCATGTCGATCTCGAACGCGTCAGCCCGCTGGCGGTGCCGTTGCTGGTGATGATCGGCCGCGAGAGCGTGGCGCAGGGTTCGGTGGATGACGAACTGTTGCTTGAGGCGGAGAGCTTGGCGGGAGTGGCGATGACGCCTTGAGCCGCTCGTCCTGACCAACACACATATGACTTCGACCGGCGCGGCTTGTGAGCGCCGTACAAACAGGCGTATCATCGTTCCGGGAGACGGAGAAATGAAACGCATTTATTTGGGGCTGGTTTCCGCTTTGCTCGCCAGCGCACCTGCAGCGGCGCAGGACGATGACGTCGCGCTTGCCGATGACACGCCCGGCGATCATCGAACAATTCGGCATCGACCGAAGCGACCGGATGACCGTTCAGGTGCAGGTCAATGGCAGCGCCGCGGTGCCCTTCATCGTCGATACCGGATCCGAGCGGACCGTCATTGCCAACGATCTTGCGAAAAAGCTAGCGCTGGAATCGGGCCCGACACTGACGCTGGCGACGATATCGGGCAAGACCAAGGTCAATTCTTTCTTTATCGACAAACTCACCACGGCTGCGGTCAATCTGGAAGGACTGGAGGCGCCCGGGCTCGAACGTTCCAATCTCGGCGCTTATGGCTTGCTTGGCATCGACAGTCTTGAGGATAACCGCGTCCTGCTCGATTTCGCCAACCAGAAAATGGATGTGCTGCCCTCACGCAAGACGCGCGGCAAGACCAAGCTCGAAAATGGCATGATCGTTGTCACCGCCAAGAAAAAGGCGGGGCGCATGATTATCTCCAGCGCGAAGATCGACGGAATCAGGGTCGATATCATTCTCGACACCGGCGCGCAAAGCAGCATGGCCAACCTGGCGCTGCGCGACAGACTGCGCCGCCGCCACCGAACGGGCGAATTCGTTCCCGTGAAGATGCGGAGCGTGACGGGATCGATCCTCAATGGCGAATTTACGCAGCTAAGGGAAATCGAAGTCGGCGGGCTGACGATAAACGACCTGCCGATTACCTTTGCCGAAAATTACGCATTCACCGCCTTGCAGTTGCAGGAACGCCCGGCGATCCTGCTCGGCATGGACGCGCTCAAATTGTTTGACCGCGTGTTGATCGATTTCGGCAACCGGCGGGTCGGCTTCGACCTGCCAAAGGGTGTCGAGCGCAGTTCCGTGTCACGAATGGCAGCGGCCATGTAGGGACTTGCACGCTTCGGCAGGCCCACAGCATAGGCGGCCAATGACGCGGATTTTCGAATTTGGAGGGCAGCATTTCGAACTGGCGGGCGACGCTGCACTTTATTGGCCTGCACAACGAACATTGCTGGTTTCCGATCTGCATCTCGAAAAGGCGAGCGCGTTTGCGGCGGGCGGTCAGATGCTTCCGCCCTTATGACAGCCTTTCAACGCTAAACGAAGTCGCAGCTCTGGTTACACACTATCAGCCCGCGCGCATCGTTTCGCTTGGCGATAATTTTCATGACGATGCGCGGCGAGCGTACGGCTGCCACCCGATGCGCGCTTCATTGCTGAAACGAACTTGTCGCAAGAACCGACTGGGTCTGGATCACCGGCAACCATGACCGCGAATCTCGAGGCCGTTTGGGGCGGAACATCGGTCGACGAGCTTGCCCTGTCCGGCGTTATATTACGACATGAAGCGGCTCGCGGTGAGACCTGCCCCGAAATATCGGGGCATTTCCATCCCAAGTTCCGGCAACAGTTGCGCGGGCGGATGGTCGCAAGGCGCTGCTTTGTCAGAAGCCCGCGCAAACTGATCATGCCAGCGTTCGGCGCATTTACCGGCGGGCTCGATGCGCAGGATATCGCCATTCACCGCGCATGCGATCTGGCCGAACCAGAATATGCAGAGGCGCTGGTGCCAACGCGGTCAGGCTTCGCACGTTTCCGCCTAGACGGCGCTGGTGCGTTCGCCAAATAAGGCCGTACCGATCGCGGATATGCGTCGCGCCCAGCATGATCGCCGTGGCGAAATCATCCGACATGCCCATGCTCAGGCCAGCCAGGCCATGCCGCGCCGCCAGTTCGGCGAGCAACGCGAAAAAGGGTGCCGGTTCGATATCGGCCGGCGGCAGGCACATCAGGCCGGCGATCTCGATCTGTTCGGCCTTTGCGCGTGGCAAGCAGGTCAGGCAGGTCGGCCACGGGGCAACCCCCTTTTTGCTGGCTTCGTCACCGATATTGACCTGGATGAAACAGGGTACATTGCTTGTCCTGCTCGCGCATCGCCTTGCCAAGCGCTGTCGCCAGCGAGATGCCGGTCGAGCGAATGGATGAATCGAACAACGCCACGGCCTCCTCGGCTTTGTTCGATTGAAGCTGGCCGATCAGATGCAGCCGATATGTCCGGGAACTCGGCACTGAAGCTCTGGCCATTTGGACGGCCGCTTCCTGCACACGGTTTTCGCCGAATGTCCGCTGTCCTGCCTGCAACAACGGCCCGATCTCGTCGGCATTTCGTGTTTTCGACACGGCGATCAGTTGATATCTCGCCCGCCTCGCGCCGCGCAATCTTGGCTGCGCTGGCAATTTGCGCTTCGATGTCGTGCAGGCGCGTACGGCGCGTGTCTTGGGTCGCTTCGTTCATGCATGCGAGCTATAGGCGGCGCGATGAAGCCGCCGCCAGCCCCCGAATAAAAAAGCGAATTGGCCGATTATCTGGCTGATGACCGACGACCGCTTCGGCGAAGACCTTCTCCCTGCCATCCGGCGTTTGCGGTCCGGATCGGGCGTTATCTTCCGGCATTATGATCTGGACGATACTGCAAGGCGCAGCTTGTTTGGACAGTTGCGCAAGATCTGTAGGCAGCGCGGGCATATGCTTTTGCTTGGCAGGGATCAGAGCAGGAGGCATTACGCTGGCGGGCAGACGGATTTCATTCAAGGCCCAGCCGGCGCAAGTCGATGCTGCTCGCGCAGCGCAGCCGTCCATAACCGATGCAGAATTAGCACGAAGCGATGCGCAACCGCGCAGACCTCGATCTTCATCTCGCCAATTTTCGCGACCGGCAGCCATCCGGATGGCAAGGTATTGGGCAGGCTGGCGATTTAACGCGTTTGGCCAAACAGGCGCGAAACGCTGACAGTCATTGCGCTCGGCGGGATGACGCGCGCAGAAGCGCGCAGCTTGGCTCAAGACTTGTCCACGGCTGGGCCGCCATCGATGCTTTCAGGAAAAACCCGCGTTAGAAGCGGATTTTGGTGCCGACGTAGACCGCTTCGCTATCCTTGCGGTTGTCGGCAGTCGGCAGCACGCGGTCATTTTCGCTGCGCATAACGCACACCTGCAGTCACGTCGATCTTGCGGCTGATCGAGAAGCTGCCGCCGACGTCGAGCTTATAATCGCCAGCAGCGGCGCTGCCACGTGCGGGCGGTGCAACTTCGCGATTCTGGTCAAGCTTGATATTGGTGCTGAACTTGCTCGGCTTTTTCGCAGTCTCGTCGAGGCGGAAGCCGCCCTTGCCCAATTCATGCTCGGTCAACGGAACCTTTGCCGCCAGCTTTGGCGCGGACGGCAAGGCAAAGCCCTGCCAACCCTTCGAGGCGGTCAGGCGGTAATCGACGGTCGAGAGACGAACACCTTGCCCGCCCCAAGCTCTGTCGTCGCAATCGCGTTGCGCACCGAAACCGCACCGGCCGTGGTCAGGCGCGAATTTGCGCGCGCGGCGACGATAATGGTGCGGTTGCGATTGGCAGCAGCGCCAGCCAGCGTAAATGGAAAGCGGTCGTTGGCTGAACCGCCAGCTCGCGGCAAATTTCGCAGCAAGCTTGCTGTCCACGCCCGATGGGGTGAACGTGTTGAGCCAGTCTTTCGAAGCCTACCGTGCCTGCTGCAAAGATTTTGCGGCAAAGGCAGGCACCATTACCGGCGAGAGCACAAGCGAACCCGTTGCCAGCAAAGCTGCCGCAAAAGTGGCGTTTTTCCGCCCAAATGGGTTCTTCGCAGACATAAGTCTGTCAAAACGACTCCCTGTTCGCATTTTGATATACGCCCGAATCAGATGATTCAAAAGGGGCGTAACCAAAGATTCTTTCAAACAACGCGATTTTTCCCAATATGTTGCATGATATCCACAATCCTAGCGTTCTGCACCTGACAGAAAGATGAACCTGCGCCGGGTTCAGCACCCAGAAAGCTTGCCCAAGCCAGCAAGCCGATATAGAGGTTTCCCACATTTTCATTGTTCAAGGACATTTTATGCGCGTCACCCGCCTGGCCACTCATCCTCGCCTCCGGCACCATGTTGCTGTCTGCCTGCGGCAGGAAACGAGCGCCCCAAGGCTGACCTCGCCGCGAGCCAGGTGACGACGATCGGCGTCAACAGCTATTTGTGGCGTGCCTCGCTTGATGCCCTGTCCTTCATGCCTCTGGTGCAAACCGATTCTGCGGGCGGCGTGATTGTTACCGACTGGTATGTGAACCCGCAAAGCCCCGGTGAGCGCGTCAAGCTGACCGTATCGATCCTCGATCAGGATCTACGTGCCGATGCACTGCGCGTTGCAGGCAGCCGCGAAGTTTCGCAGAACGGCCAGTGGGTCGCAGCGCCGTTGCGCGCCGCTACCGTGCAGAAGCTGGAAGCCGTCATCCTTACCAAGGCACGCGATCTTCGCCGGTCGGCCATCACCGGGTAACCCTCATGGACCAACCTGAGCGTTTTAACCCGCACGTCGCCGACGCGCGGTGGCAGAAGATTTGGGAAGAGCAGGCAAGCTTCGTCGCCGACGATGCTTCTGAAAAGCCGCGCGCCTATGTGCTGGAGATGTTTCCCTATCCGTCGGGCCGCATCCATATCGGCCATGTCCGCAATTACACGATGGGCGATGTGCTGGCGCGCTACAAGCGGATGACCGGCCACGAAGTGCTGCATCCGATGGGCTGGGATGCGTTCGGGATGCCCGCCGAAAATGCCGCGATGGAAAAGGGCGTGCATCCCGGCGGCTGGACCCGCGACAATATCGCCAATATGCGCACGCAGTTGAAGCGCATTGGCCTTGCCATCGACTGGACCCGCGAACTCGCAACCTGCGAGCCCGAATATTACGGCCATGAACAGGCGCTGTTTCTGAAGCTCTATGCGGCGGGCCTCGTTTACCGCAAGGAATCGGCGGTCAACTGGGATCCGGTCGACATGACCGTGCTCGCCAACGAGCAGGTGATCGACGGCAAGGGCTGGCGCTCGGGCGCGCCGGTCGAGCGGCGCAAGCTGAGCCAGTGGTTTTTGAAGATCACCGATTTTGCCGACGAGTTGCTCGAAGGTCTGGGCGCGCTCGACCAGTGGCCCGACAAGGTGCGGCTGATGCAGGAAAACTGGATCGGCAGAGTCGCAAGGCCTGAAATGCCGGTTCGCTTTCCCGGGCTCGGGCGGCGATGGCATCGACGTCTTCACCACGCGCCCCGACACGATGTTCGGCGCGAGCTTTGTCGCGATTGCCGCCGACCATCCGGTAGCGCAGAAACTGGCCGCCAACGCGCCCGAATTGCAGGCCTTTATCGAAGAATGCCGCAAGGGCGGGACCACCGCTGCGGATATCGAGACCGCCGAGAAAAATGGGCTTTAACACCGGCCTGACGGTCGAGCATCCGCTCGACCCGAGCTGGCATCTGCCCGTCTATGTCGCCAATTTCGTGCTGATGGATTATGGCACCGGCGCGGTCTTCGGTTGCCCGGCGCACGACCAGCGCGACCTTGATTTCGCGCGCAAATATGATCTTGCCGGTGACGCGCGTCGTTGCCGATGGCGACCTGACCGACAGCGATTTCGACGGCGACGCGGCCTATACCGGCCCCGGCAAAATCGTGAACTCGCATTGGATGAACGGCCTGACCATCGATCAGGCCAAAGCCGACGTCATCGCCAAGGCCGAGGCCGAAGGCTGGGGCGAAGGCCAGACGCAATATCGCCTGCGCGACTGGGGCGTCAGCCGCCAGCGTTACTGGGGCACGCCGATCCCGATCATCCATTGCGAAACGCTGCGGCGCGGTGCCGGTGCCCGAAAGCGCAGTTGCCGGTGGTGCTGCCCGAAGATGTCAGCTTCGACATCCCCGGCAACCCGCTCGACCGCCATCCGACATGGAGCAAGGTCGATTGCCCGAAATGCCATCAGCCAGCGCGGCGCGAAACCGACACGCTCGATACCTTTGTTGACTCAAGCTGGTATTTCATCCGCTTTGCCAGCCAGCCGAATGACAAGCCTTTCGACCGCGAAGTTGCGGAAAAATGGCTGCCGGTCGATCAATATATCGGCGGGGTCGAGCATGCGATTCTGCATTTGCTCTATGCCCGTTTCTGGACACGCGCGCTCAGCCATATCGGCATGATCGACGTGAAGGAGCCTTTTGCCTCGCTGTTTACGCAAGGGATGGTGACGCACCATGACCTATCAGGACGCAGACGGTAATTGGCTGTCGCCCGAACAAGTCAAGCGAGATGGCGAACATCTGGACGATCATCGACAGCGGCGCGCCAGTTAACCGCTGGTCGCATCGAGAAGATGTCCAAGTCGAAGAAAAATGTCGTCGATCCTGATGACATTGTCGACCAATATGGTGCCGACGCGGTGCGCTGGTTCATGCTGTCCGACAGCCCGCCCGAGCGCGATCTCGAATGGTCCGAGGCGGGCATCGAGGGCTGCTGGCGCTTTGTCCAGCGGCTGTGGCGCTTGACCGGGCAGGTCAGCGGCGACGGCTGGCGACGACAAGGCGCTTGACCGCAAAACGCATCAGGCGATTGCGGGCATCGGCGCGGATATCGAGGCGCTGTCGTTCAACAAGGCCGTCGCCAAAATCTACGACCTTGCCAATGCCATCGAAAAAGCCGCGCCGTCGGCCAGCCGCGACACGGCGATCCGGACGATCCTGTTGCTCTCCGCACCGATGGTGCCGCATCTGGCCGAAGAGGCATGGACCAAATTGGGCGAAGGCCTGATCGCCGACGCGCCTTGGCCAAAGGTCGACCCGGCATTGCTGGTCGAGGACGAAGTCACCATCGCGGTTCAGGTCAAAGGCAAGCTGCGCGACACGCTGACGGTCGCCAAAGGTTTGCGCGCAAGACGAGATGCAGGCGCTTGCGCTTGCCAGCCAGAAAGTCCAGTCATGCGATTGACGGTGCGGAAGTCCGCAAGGTCATTGTGGTCCCCGACAGGCTGGTCAATATCGTCATATGAAGCGCCTTTTCGCCCCCGTTTTTGCTTCTGACCTGCTGCTGCCTGGCTGCGGTCTTGCAGCCGCTCTACAGCGGCGGATCAAAAGGCGCGGTTGCGAGCACTTTGGGTTCGGTTTCGGTCGATCCGATCGAAGGCAAAAGCGGCTGGCTGATGCGCAATGCGCTTAACGACCGGCTGCGCGCGGGCGAAGGCAGCGGCGCGTTATCGGCTGACCGTCGCGCTTGATGACCAGATCGAAGGCTTTGGCGTCCGCGCCGATGATACCATCACCCGCGAACGGCGGACCTTGCGCGCGCGTTATCAGTTGGTCGATACCAGCACCGGCACAACGGTCCTTGATGCAACCGCAGGCTCCGACGCCGGCATCGACGTGGTCAGTTCGGAATATGCGACGATCGCGGGCGAAAACAGCGCGCTCGAAAATCTGACGCAGCGGGTCGCAGACCAGATCGTCACCCGGCTGTCGCTCTACGCGCGCGGCGAATGAGCAGCCCGAAGGAACGCGCTTCATCAGCGCGATCACATGCGCGGCCCGACGTCCGGCTTTTCCTGATTTTCGGACAGGATGAATCCGCCATCGCCGACATCGCCGCGCAAATGGCAACGCAACTTGGCACTGCCGAACGCGTCGATATCGACAGCGACCGGATCCGCAACGACCCGGCATTGCTCGCCGACGAAGCATCGGCGCTGTCGCTGTTCGGTGACAAACGCTATGTCCGGCTGAATTTTCGCCGCGAAGAAGGCCTGGCGGCGGTCGAGAATTTGCTCGATCTCGACAGCGTGCACTAATCCGGTGATCGCGACCGCAGGCAACCTTACCAAAACCAGCAAGCTGCGCAAACTGGCCGAAAGCCACGTCCGCGCGCATGGCGCATATCTGCTATTTGCCTGAAGAAGGTGACTGCCGCCGCCTCGGTGATGGCGCATGCCGCGACGCTTGGCCTCAAACTCGACCGCAGTCTTGGCGCGCGCATTGCCCGCTACACCGGACAGGACCGCAAACTGGCGCAGGCCGAACTGGAGAAACTGGCGCTTTATTATGATGCCTCACCCGAACGCCCGACGACGGTCGAAGTTGCTGCGTTCGAAGCCTTGTCTGCCGAAACCGGCGAGGAAAATGTCAGCGGGCTGATCAATCAGGTGATGGGCGGCGAATTGCGCGCGGTCGGGCGCGAACTGGCGGCGGCGCGCGATATGGGGGTGGATGCGATCCGCATCATCCGGGCGCTGCAACGCCGCGTCGCCTTGCTCGCCTCGATGCGGGCGAAGGTCGATAGCGGCGCCAATCCCGGCGCGGTGGTGAAAGCGACGCGGTCGATATTCTGGAAAGAGGCCGATGATTTCGTGAAGCAGCTTGGCCGCTGGCCATCGGTCGCGGCTTGGCAGGCCTCAATGGCCATCTGCTCGAAGTCGAAGCCAAATTGATGGCAGTCAAGGACGGGCTTGGCAGCGTGATCCTGGAAGAAGAGCTGATCCGCATCGCCCGCGCTGCTGCACGGCGCAGCTAATTATTCATACTGCGCGGTAATCGGAATCCGCGCGCGGAAGGTGCCCGAGGCATTGCCGCGCACCAGCAATTTGCCACCGAACGAAAATTCCAGCCGTCCGCTCTGGTCAAGCCGTGGATTTGCAGCCCAGCGTTGTGCGCAGCCCCGCTATTTCGACAACGCCGCCGGTCGATGAGGTCATACGCGCGCTGACGGGCATATCGATCCGCACCGCCCGTCCCGGCTGCCCGCGCACAATTGCCGTTCCGGCCAACGCCGAGCCGCCCAGATCGACCATCCCGCCATCGACACGGCGGCTGCCGCTTCATGCGGGTCGAGATCTATCGCGCCGCCGCCAGCGCCGGACAAAGCCGCGCGGCTGAAATCGAGCTTGGTGGTAATTTCGAATGTAAGCGGAATTTCGCGCGCCGTTGTCGGATTGCGTCAGCGGCATCGGACGGCTTGCACAAACGGCAAGCGTCATCGCCCGCAGCGACATAGCAACGGCAAAAGCCCCAACGCCATGAAAGCGCGCAGCATATGACCTGGTCCTGTCATATCCTGCCCGCAATAGGCCATCATGGTAAATGGCTGGTTAAACGGGTAACCTTGACGCAGACCAACGCGAACCCCACATCCGAGACGAAAGGTGACATCATGGAAAAAGTTCAGAAAACCGATGCCGAGTGGCGCGCCCAGCTCGATCCGGTGCAATATCATGTGCTGCGCGAAGCGGGGACCGAGCGCGCCTTTGCCGGCAAGCTGACCGACGAAAAGCGCGATGGCGAGTTCCACTGCGCCGGATGCGGCACGTTGCTGTTCGAGTCGGACACCAAATATGACAGCGGTTCGGGCTGGCCCAGCTTCACCTCGCCTGCCGATCTCGAAACCGTTGTCGAGCATCGCGATGTGTCGCACGGCATGGTGCGCGTCGAAGTGCGCTGCGCCGCCTGCGACGGGCATTTGGGCCATGTCTTTCCCGATGGCCCCGGCCCCGAAGGCATGCGCTATTGCATCAACAGCGCCGCGCTCGAATTCGACCCTGAATAGGTTGGTCGAAACTTGCTTGTGAGTGCACGGGTTAAGCATTAACACCGCCGCCAATGGCACGTAGCTATACAGCATCCAAGACACGCGGACCGTTCCTGACCTGGACCATCCGCCTCCTGAAAATCGGCGCCGTTGCGGCGCTTTTGGGCCTGATGGTGATTGGCATTTTCGTCGCCATCGCGCGCGGAGAAATCGACAGTTTCGAGGACCTGAAAGCTTCGCCCAACGGCCAGATGATCCGCGTGCGCGCCGCCGACGGGACGGTGATCCAGTCGCTCGGCCCCAGTTTCGGCCGCTGGCTGACGATCAATGAACTGCCGTCCGAAATGAAGGACGCGATGGTCGCAGTCGAGGACCGGCGCTATTATCATGCACCCGGGCGTCGACCCAATCGGCATCACCCGCTCATTCTATGTCCGGTCGGTGGAAGGCCGGTGGACGCAGGGCGGCTCGACGATCACGCAGCAGCTGGCGCGCAACGTCTATCTCAACAACAACAAGGAATTCGGGCGCAAAATGCGCGAGATTATTCTTGCGCTGGCGATGGAGACGAAATTTTCCAAGGAGCAGATTCTCGAACTCTACCTGAACAAAGTCTATTTTGGCGGCGGCGCTTATGGTGTCGATGCCGCAAGCCGCAAATTTTTCGATCATGGCGCAGAGGAACTGACCTTGGCCGAAGCGGCGATCATTGCTGGCCTGGTCAAGGCTCCATCGCGTTATTCGCCGACTGCTGATGCCAAAGCCGCGCTAGGGCGGGCAGGTGTGGTCGTCGAAGTCATGCAGGATGCGGGCATGATTACCGCCGCCGAAGCCGCTTCGGTCAAACCCTCGTTGGTCAAGATGGCCGCCGAGCCGCCGCAGGACAGCGTTCGCTATTTCACCGACTGGGCTTTGCCGCAACTCGACGGGCTGATCGACGAAACCGAAAAGCCGATCGACGTATGGACCACGCTCGACCTCAAAATGCAGCGCGCGGCGACCGCCGCGATTATCGCCAACGTCCCGCAAAGGATCGCAAGGCGCGTTGGTCGCCATCGACCGCGACGGCGCGGTCAAGGCAATGGTTGGCGGCACCGACTATGTCACCAGCAACTATAACCGCGCAGTGACTGCAGTTCGCCAGCCGGGTTCAGCGTGGAAGTTGTTTGTCTATCTCACCGCATTGGAAGCAGGCTTCCGGCCTGAGGACAAGGTTGTGGACGAACCTGTGGAAATCGATGGCTGGCAGCCGAAGAACAGCGGCGGGAATTATGCGGGCGAGATCACCGTCCGCACCGCTTTTGCCTATTCGAAAAATACCGTCGCGGCGCAAATCGGGCAGGAAGTCGGAACGAGCAGCATTGCCAACATGGCACGGCGTTTTGGCATTACAACGCCCGATCAACACACTAGCCTTCGATGGTGCTCGGCACATCGGACGCGCGCGTGATCGACATGACGCGCGCCTTCGCCGCTGTTGCAGCCAAAGGGCAAAAGCATTACGCCGTTCGGCATTTCCAAAGTCACCACCATCGACGGCGAAGTGATCTATTCGGCCAAACCGCAAAAATCGATCCAGCTGGTCGAGGATTAGGTTGCGGGCGGGATGACCGACCTGATGCAGACTGCCGTTGCTACCGGCACCGGACGCGCGGCCAATATCGGACGGCCGGTCGCAGGCAAAACGGGTACCACCAGCAGCAACAAGGATGGCTGGTTCCTTGGCTTTTCGAGCGGGCTGACCACCGGTGTCTGGATGGGCCGCGACGATGCGCGGGCGGTGGGCGGGCTGGAAGGCGGGCGGGCCCCTGCGCAAGCTTGGGCGGCGTTCATGCGCGTCGCCGTCGCAGGCCGTCCGGTCGAACAATTTGCAACAGACGTCACTTTCCCCGAACGGCTGGAGGAGGAAGAACCCGTCCTTGGAAGGAGAGGAATATCCTCGTCGATGAAAATGGCATGCCAATCGATATGCGACCCGGAACCGGCGAGGGCGTCCTGCCGGGCAACGAGGCCGAGGCGCTTGACGAAGAATTTATCGATAAGGCGTTGGGGCGACGACCGGCGCAGCCTGACGAAGAGCCGATTGATCCGCTTTGCCGAATAGTTAGACCACAAGATCTTCAAGCATCCGGCGCGACACTAATTCTCAAGCCCCCTTCATGACGCTCTATTATGCCCCGGCGGACCAGATTGCGCCAGTGCGCGCGATGCGGTTTCGCGGGTCGTGTTGACGCCGATGGCGAGCGCGGACAGTACCGGAAGCGGCCTGATCCAGCCATCGCCGTCCGTCTGCGCGAGTAAGGCGCGATAGCATCGGCCCGTTGCACTTAAGCCCGATGCGTGCCGCCATGCGATCCAGCACCATATCGAGTTGCCGGGCCATCAGCAGTGCAATCCCCTGCGCAATGGCAGCATGTTGCGCAGCCAATGCCGCAATCATGCGCGTTTCGATCATCAGGACCGATAATTCGCCAACGGCACTGATATCGGCTCGATGCGTCACAGGCTCAGGATAAGCGCCGAACAATTCGCCCGGACCATAACCCGCAAGGCGCGCATGCTGGCCATCAACGCTGAACAGGTCCGCTGATGCTATGCCGTCGATAACCAGAAAGAGATGCTCGCTCGGGTCGCCGCGCAGGGCAACCGGCGCGCGGTGATCGAATTCGAACGAAAATGCGTCGCGGCGTGAATGAGCCCCGCCTCATGTTCCGGACAGCGGAAGCAGGCAGCAATCAGCGCCAGATGTTCCGCCTGTATCACATTGCGCCCCCGACCTGTTACGCGCTGAAATATCTAACCTTTTGCAGACCACAGCTGGCAAGCAGCTATAATGCGTGGCCTGTGCGGTCGCGTTTGGTAGCGAGATAATGCGCGTTGTGCGGGTTGGCAGCGATACTGAGGGGCAGTCGTTCTGCAACTGTTATGCCTTCGTCTTCCAGCCGGCTCACTTTTTCGGGATTGTTCGTGAGCAACCTAATCGTGCCAACGCCAAGCAGTTCCAGCATCCGCGCCGCCACCGAAAAATCGCGCGCATCGACGGCAAAGCCCAGCCGGACATTGGCATCGACGGTATCGAAACCCTGATCCTGCAGCGCATAAGCGCGCAATTTGTTGATAAGTCCGATACCGCGTCCTTCCTGCCGCAAGTAAAGCAATATGCCCCATTGTGCGTCCGAGATCTGCTGCCAGTGCCTCGTGCAATTGCGGCCCGCAATCGCATTTCAGGCTGCCCAGCACATCGCCGGTCAGGCATTCGCTGTGCAGCCGGACAACGGGCGGGGTCGAGTCGCGTTTGCCAATGACCAAGGCGACATGATCGGTGGCATCGGCATCCGAGCGGAACGCAATTATCTCCGCATCGGCATTGGCAGCGACCGGCAAACGCGCGCGGGCGGCAATCTGGAGAGAGCTGCTATCGCCGAACGCCGCAGACGTCATCGGGCGTGACAATATCGATATCCGGCGGGGCGGCATCATTAACCAGAAAAGCAGGCAGCAGCCCCGCCAAGCGCGCGAGCTCGATAGCCGCCAGTGCAGCCTCGACATCGGGCAACGGCTCCGCCGCAAATGGCCCTTTCATCGGGTAACGCAAATCGAGCGTGGGATCGGCTATTGCCATCGCCAACGACAGCGTCTAAGGTCGGCAGGTGCCTTTATCAGCACAGGCAAGGCGACATCAGCGGCCGCGCGCTGGTTGGCAAGCTTGAGCGTTGCCGCCCGGCTTTGCGATAAACAGCACACCGGTTGCGCCGAATCGGGTCGGTTGCGGTTTCAATGGCAAGAAGATGCAGGCTGCCGCTCTTGCCATCCATCCTTATCGGCCACCCCCGACGCAGCGCATCGATGGCCCGCGCCGCCTGCGCGGGCATCGCCGGTTGATGGCACTTGCTCACTCAAAAAGCGAATTCCGTCACGATCGGCGCATGGTCCGATGGCTTGCCCCAGCTTCGGCAAGTCTTGTGCACGACATGCGATTTGGCCTTGTCCTTCAAGCTCGGGCGTAACCCACATATGGTCGAGCCTGCCGTCCCCGGTCCGAGGCCTCCCAATCCTGCGCGCGGTAGCTCCACCATGTATAGAGTTTCTGCGACGGATCGACAAATTCCCGGGCGATATCGGTCCAGTTTCCCGCCGCCTTGAGTTCGCCAGCAAATCGATCTCAACCTTCGTGTGGCTCACGACATTGATCAGTTGCTTGTGGCTCCACACGTCCTGCTCCAGCGGTGCAACGTTGAAATCACCGGTCAGGATCGTCGGACAATCGACCGTTTTCGACCATTCGGTCATCCGGCCAAGAAAAGCCAGCTTCTGTCCGAACTTGGGATTGTTCTCCAGATCCGGAACTTCGCCGCCTGCCGGAATATAGACATTGTCGAGCCGGACGCCTTTGGTTGCATCGGTGCCGATTTCGGCACTGATATGCCGCGCTTCGCCATTGGCCTGCCAGTCCTCCACCCGGCGGTTGAGCAGCGGCAATTTGCTGACAATAGCTACACCGTGATGCATCGGCTGACCGTTGATCATCATATGGCGATAGCCGAACTGGCGGAACAGCCCTTCGGGAAACAGGCCGTCGATGACCTTGGTTTCCTGCAGACATAATATGTCGGGCGCATATTTCCTTGCAGAAGCGTTCGACGATGTCGAGGCGGGCGCGGACCGAGTTGATGTTCCACGAAGCGATGCTGATATTTTGCGGCATAAGCCTATCGCCCTAGAGGCGCAGTCGCGCGACGGGCAAGCAGCGGATTTGCCAAAATGCGGTGCAGACAAAGCAAAGCCCTCATCCCGGGGGCATTTGGGATGAGGGCTAAGCTTGCGTTCGTCACGCGGATATCAGAGGCTGACATTATCGCCGTGGGCAACAGGGGGAAAACCACACGAACTATCAACCGCTGATGCACGAATTTATACAATACTTTCCTGTCACCCAGATGAACAAGCCCGTTCAGGATGGCAGCTTGGTCGGCGGCCAGCATCGGTTCATCGCCCTAGCCAAAATATCAGGATTTACGGCGGACTGGACGCGGGTCTTTCCAGGTGAAAGCCGGAATTAGGCGACGTTTCCGTTGTATTTTACATTTCCGAGTCGGACGCTGGTGCGGTTATTCTTCGAATCGAGCGCGACCCAGCCGTTCAGCGTCAGGCCGCCGGGCGCGCCTGGCTGCTTGACAAAGACCATTGTGATGGTGCCAAACTCGGGCCGCTTGGGATCGCGCACTTCGACGCTGATCACTTCGTCGGTCGAGGTCGGCACGAGCTTGCCGTAACGGCGCAAGATCCTGCCCGGGGTCGAGCAAGGCAGCGAGCGGGCTGTTGCGGATCGGCCAGCGCTGCACTTGCTTCACCTCATAATCGATCATCGTCAGCGCCTTGCCATCGCCGACGATCAGCAACGGCACGCCTTTCTGATATTCGAAGCGGACATGGCCGGGGCGTTTCAACAGCAGCTTGCCCGACAGCGTTCCGCCGCGCCGGTCGGTCTGGGTGAAGCTGGCGGTCATCGTGCCGACCGCCTGCATATGGGCAACGACACGCGTCCATTTTGTCGGCACTGGTTTGTGCGCGAGCCCGGCATGGTCAACACCAATGCGGCGGGCGCGAACATCAGGGGCGTATTTTCCGAAAGTCATTTTTGTTTTCCTTGGGAGAGATGTGCTTCGACTAGCCGATAGCGCGTTGAACCGCATCTTAACCGTCAAACCGGGTCGCCGTTCCGGTCGCGCAGCACTTCGCGGCGGCCGATATGGTTGGGTGCGGAGACAAAGCCGTCCTCTTCCATCCGGTCGATCAGCCGTGCCGCGCTGTTATAGCCGATGCGCAACTGCCGCTGGATCCAGCTCGTCGAGGCCTTCTGGCTTTCGAAGACAATCTGGCAGGCCTTGCGATATTGCGAATCCTCTTCGCTGTCGTCGCCGCCCATGCCGCCGAAGTCGAAACCGCCATCTTCGGGTTCTTCGGTGACCGCCTGGATATATTCGGGCTTGCCCCTGCCCGCGCCAGTGGTCGGCAACGCGGCGGACTTCGTCGTCGGAGACGAACGGCCCGTGAATGCGGGTCAGGCCTCGCCGCCGGACATATAGAGCATGTCGCCCTTGCCGAGCAGCTGCTCCGCGCCTTGCTCGCCGATGATTGTGCGGCTGTCGATTTTGCGAGGTGACGTGGAAGGAGATCCGCGTCGGCAAGTTCGCCTTGATCACGCCGGTGATGACATCGACCGAAGGCCGCTGCGTCGCCATGATCAGGTGGATGCCCGCCGCGCGCGCCTTTTGCGCGAGCCGCTGGATCAGGAATTCGACTTCCTTGCCAGCGGTCATCATCAGGTCGGCAAGTTCGTCGACGATCACCACGATTTGCGGCATGGGTTCGTAGGCGAGGCTCTCTTCCTCATATTGCGGCTGGCCGGTCATCGGGTCGTAACCGATCTGCACCTTGCGGCCCAAAGGCGCGCCCTTGGCCTTTGCCGCGCGGATTTTCTCGTTGAAATTGGCGAGATTGCGTACACCGACAATGACGACATCATCCGGTAGCGCTCCTCCATCTGCTCGACCGCCCATTTCAGCGCGCGGATGGCCTTGGCAGGCTCGGTCACCACCGGCGAGAGCAGATGCGGGATATCGTCATAGATGCTGAGTTCGAGCATCTTGGGGTCGATCATGATCATCCGGCACTGGTCGGGCGTCAGCCGGTAGAGCAACGACAATATCATGCAGTTGAGGCCGACCGACTTGCCCGAACCGGTGGTGCCCGCGACCAGCAGATGCGGCATCGGGGCGAGGTCGGCAATCACCGGATCGCCCGAGATATTCTTGCCGAGAATGATCGGCAACGCGCCCTTCTGGTCTGCAAACGCGCCCGAGCCGACCATTTCCTGAAACACCACCGGCCTCGCGGTTGGCGTTGGGCAGTTCGATGCCCATCACCGTGCGACCCGGGAATGACCGAGACGCGCGCCGACAAGGCCGACATATTGCGCGCGATGTCTTCGGCGAGCTGGATAACCCGGCTCGATTTGATGCCTGCCGCAGGTTCCAGTTCGTACATCGTAACGACCGGGCCGGGGCGGACGGCGACGATCTGGCCTTTCACATGGAAATCGTCGAGCACCGATTCGAGCAGCCGCGCATTGGCCTCAAGCGCGGCCTTGTCGAGCTTTGGCACCGAAACCGAGGGCGGCGGATCGAGCAGGTCGAGCGATGGCAAGGTGTAGCTGCCGAAGAAATCGCCCTGCCGCGCGCCGGTTGAAAAGGCCGCTTTTTTCGGAGCCGAGTTGCGATCATCGATAACCGGCGGCTTGCGATTTTCAGGTTCGACTGCCTTGCGCGGCGGCTTGGCTTCGACAACCGCGGTGCGATATAATCGTCATCGTCTGCCGCATCCGCAGCACGCCGTCGGCCGGGAAATTTCGGCATCGGAATCGCCGGAATACGGAACAGCGGGCGTTCGAGTTGCAGCGAACGGATCACCAGCGCAATTCCGCCAAACAACCTCGCCGATAATCAGCAGCACACGGACCAGCGTGCCAAGCCCACCTTCGATCTGCCCGACCAATGGCGTCACACCGCTGTCGGCCAACAGCGCAATCGTCCCGCCCCATCCGGCAGGCAGGCCGATGTCGCTGCCATGCTGCCAATAGGCCATGCCGAAACCCATCAGCAGCATGCCGATACAGGCAAAGCCCCAACTGCCGTTTCCACTGCGGCTGCGGCACGTCGCGCCACAACCGCCGCGCAAAAACCAGCATCAGCGGCAGGAGGAATATCGCGGGCAGGCCGAACAGGAATAGCGCGGCATCGCCGAGATAGGCGCCCGCTCTGCCCCATCCAGTTGTGCTGGACACTTGGCGGCTGCGCTGTTGAAAGCGGCATCGGCAGGCGAATAGCTCAACACCGAAAGACCATAGAATAAGCGCAAACAGCCCAAGCGCGGCCGCGCCAATCAACGCGCCCGCTGCGAATCAGCGACGCACGCATCATCTGCCGCCAGTTCGCCATATTGGCCTTTGGAGGAAATTTTGGGACTGCGCGACGCCATTGGCATACTGCTCTATAAGGTTAATACGCCCTTTTCGCCTGTCGCCGGACTCGCCGTCAAGTTTTTCAGGTCATTTGGCATTACGGGCAAAATCCTCCTTTGAACCGCGATGCCAACTGCGCCATAAGCGCCTGTATGACGCAACAAAGCAGACGTAATCATCATCGGCGGCGGGCTGATCGGACTGACGCAGGCGCTAGCGCTGGCGGCGCATGGCATCACCAGCCATGTCATCGACCGCGCCGATCCGGCGGCGATGCTGGCGGCTGGTTTCGACGGGCGGACTTCGGCGATTTCGAGTTCGAGCATGAAGTTGCTTGAGGCCATCGGTCTGGGCGATGCCTTGGCGGGCAAAGGCTGCCCGATAGAACAGATCTGGGTGAGCGACGGCCTGAAACCCGGCGCGCTGGATTTCGTGCCCAGCGCAGATGACGGCTATCTGGGGCAAATGTTCGAGAACCGGTTCTTGCGCGGCGTGCTTTATCATGCCGCGATCAGCCAGCGACGCGATAACATTGCATATGCCAGTGCGGATATCCAGCAAGAGCCGCGATGGCGCTGCGGCAGGGGTGACGCTCGAAAATGGCGAGACGCTCACCGCCGACCTGATGATCGTTGCCGAAGGGCGCCAAAGCCAGACGCGCGAGGAGGCCGGGATCAAAATCGCGCATTGGCAATATGGCCACAGCGCGATGGTCGGTGCGATTTTCCACGAAAAGCCGCATGGCAATGTCGCCTATGAAATTTTCTATCCGTCAGGACCTTTTGCGGTCTTGCCGATGCTCGACAGCGAAGACGGACGGCACCGTTCGGCGATTGTCTGGTCGGTCGATGAAGCCGATGCGCCGGGCTATCTCAAACTGTCGCCGCGCGGCTATGCGGCAGAGCTAGAGAAAGCCATGGGCGGGATATTGGGTGCGGTCGAACTGGCCGCACCGCTTGTCGTCCTATAAGCTCGGCTTTCATCATGCGGGCGCGATTACCGTCCGAGCGGCTGGTGCTAATCGGCGACAGCGCGCATGGAATCCACCCGATTGCGGGACAAGGCCTCAACCTCGGCCTGCGCGATGTCGCCTCACTCACCGAAGTGTTGGTCGACGGGACGCGGCTGGGGCTTGATTTTGGCGATACGCAATTGCTCGAACGTTATAGCCGCTGGCGGAGCATCGACACTTTGATGGTCGCGATGTCAACCGACACGCTTAACCGTCTATTCTCGATCCCTGGCAAAACGGCGTCCGCCGTCCGCCGGTTCGGCATGGGGATGGTGCAGCGCAACCGCCCCCGCCAAGGCCTTTTTCATGGCCGAGGCAAGGGGCGAAAGCGGCGATTTGCCGAAATTACTGAAAGGCGTTTCGGTTTAGCTGGCAGTTACCGGCACCAAACGGATTTCAACGCGGCGGTTGGCGGCACGGCCTGCTTCGTCGAGGTTGCTCGCCTTGGGCTGGCTTTCGCCATAGCCTTTGGTCGCAAGCCGCGCCGACTGCACGCCGCGCGAGGTCAGATAGCCGGCAACCGACAGAAGCACGGCGCTCCGACAGGCCTGGTTATAGGCGTCCGACCCGGTCGAGTCGGTGTGGCCGATCACGTCGACATAGGTTTTTTCATATTGCGTCAGCGTTGCTAGCAACCTGATCCAGCGTATTGCGGAACGCCGGCGTCGACTGTTGGCGCTGTCGACCGCAAACGTAACTTCCGACGGCATGTCGAGCACCAGATTGTCGCCTTCACGGATGACATTGACGCCAGTACCTGCGGTCTGCTGGCGCAACTTCTTTTCCTGCTCGTCCATATAATAGCCAACGCCTGCACCGGCGACGGCGCCGATACCTGCACCGACGATTTTCTCGGTCCGGTCGCGCTTGCCGCCGATCAGGTCGCCGAGCAAATAGCCGCCCAATGCGCCGCCGAGGCCGCCAATGGCCGCCTTTGAAATCGTCCGGTTGCCCGTTTCCGGATCGGTAACACAGGCCGACAGCGGCAGAATGGCGGCCATCAAGGCCAAGCGATAGTAATTTGGTTCTTTTTCATGATTTCGTCTCCGTTTTTGAACTTGTTCAGCTTAACGACCGATAAGATGAACGAGACGTGATTGTTCCCCATCGGTTACATCTTTTGACGATAACTGTTTTTCGTTCATTTTGTTGCCAACCACCCCCGCTTGGCCCTAAGGCGAAATTCTCCCGATGGACGCCTCCCTCCCTTTTCCCTGGTTCGATGCCGCAATCATTCTCGTGCTGATCGCGGTCAACGGCGTATTTGCGATGTCCGAACTGGCAATCGTTTCGTCGCGCACCGGCCAAACTGAAGGCGATGGCGGACGGTGGCAAACGCGGGGCCAATGCGGCGCTTCGGCTGGCCCGCGATCCCGGAAAATTTCTTTCGACGGTGCAAATCGGCATTACCCTGATCGGCATCATCAATGGTGCCTATTCGGGATCGACCTTGGGGCAGCCCGTTGCGCGAGCGCTCTGGCCAATCTGGGCGTTCCGGCGGACTGGGCCGACACACTGGGTTTTAGTATCGTTATCTGATTACCACTTATGCGTCGCTTGTCGTCGGCGAACTGGTGCCCAAGCAATTTGCTCTGGTCGCGCCCGAGCGCATTGCCGTTCTGGTGGCGGGGCCGATGGAAGTGCTGGCGCGCATTACCGCGCCCATCGTCTGGTTGCTCGACAAATCGAGCGCGCTGATTTTCCGGATGCTCGGCCTGCGCCGTGACAGCCGCGAGGCATTGACCACCGAAGAACTGCGCATGGTGTTTGCCGAGGCCACCCATGCCGGCATCATCGAAGAGCATGAGCATAAGGTCATCGCAGGCGTCGTCCGTCTCGCCGACCGGCCGGTGCGCGAAGTGATGACGCCGCGCACCGATGTCGACCGCATTTCGGTCGATGCCACCGAGGACGAAGTGCGCGACGTGCTTGTCCATTCGCTGCACACCCGCATTGCCGGTAACCGGCGAGAATAATGACGACATCATCGGCGTCGTACAATCGCGCGATATTGTCGCGGCGCAGATTCAAGAGCAAGCCGCTCGATATCCGCGCGTTGATGCGCAGGGCGGACATCATCCCCGACCAGCTCGACGCGATGGATGCGCTCGAAATATTGCGCTCGTCCGATGTGCCGATGCTGCTGGTGCACGACGAATATGGGCATTTTGAGGGCATTGTGACGCCAAACGACCTGCTGTGCCGCGATTGCGGGCGAATTTGCTTCGGATCAGGCGCAGGGCAGCGCCGCCAATATCGTGACGCTAGACGATGGGTCGATGCTGGTTTCGGGCGCGATGTCCGCCGATGCGATGGCCGATGCGCTGGACATCACGCTCGACGACGACCGCGATTATGCGACTGCTGCGGGCCATGTGTTACACATCTTGCGTCATCTTCCGGTCGAAGGCGAAGCGTTCACCGACCAGGGCTGGCATTTCGAAGTGGTCGATATGGACGGACGCAAGATCGACAAGCTGCGCGTACGACTTGCAGAAAAGGCACGCAAAAAGGACGCGAGTTGAGGGCTTGTGATTGCACCTGCGCTTGGTTAGGGCATAGCCGCAACAGCGGATTAACAGGACATACAACATGGCCGATTTCTTCCTTCCCAAGAACAGCAAGGTGCAGAAGGGTAAGACCCATTCTGCCGCAGCCGGCGGTTCGGTAAAGAAATTCAAGGTCTATCGTTACGATCCAGATAGCGGCGAAAACCCGCGTTACGATACGTTTGAGGTCGATACCGATGATTGTGGGCCGATGGTGCTCGACGCGCTGATCAAGATGAAGGGTGAGCAGGATTCATCGCTCACCTTCCGCCGTTCGTGCCGCGAGGGGATTTGCGGATCATGCTCGATGAATATCGACGGCAAGAACGGCCTTGCCTGCACCACCGCGATTGAAGATTGCAAAAGCGAAGTCACGATCACGCCGCTGCCGCATATGGAAGTCATCAAGGACCTCGTTCCCGACTTCACGCATTTCTACGCGCAATATGCATCGATCAAGCCTTGGTTGCAGACGGTGACGCCCGAACCTTCGGGCAAGGAACGACTGCAATCGCCAGAGGACAGGTCGAAGCTCGACGGGCTTTACGAGTGCATCCTCTGCGCCTGCTGCTCGACGAGCTGCCCGTCTTACTGGTGGAACAGCGACAAGTTTTTGGGCCCCGCCATCCTGCTGCAAGCCTATCGCTGGCTCGCCGACAGCCGCGACGAGATGACCGGCGAGCGGCTTGACGAACTGGAAGATCCGTTCCGCCTCTATCGCTGCCACACGATCATGAACTGCGCCAATGCCTGCCCCAAGGGATTGAACCCGGCCAAGGCGATTGCCGAAACCAAGAAGATGGTTGCCGAACGGCACATCTAAGGCGGCGGCATTGGACACACCCGCTTTCGACAGCAGCCCTGATCCGGACAATCCCGGCTGGCTGAATTGGCAGATGACCGACCCGACGCGGTATAATGGCACCGTGCTCGGCAAAATGCTGGTGCGTAGCGAAGGCGACGGCAAGGCCCGGTTGCGGATGTTTCCTGAGCACCGCCACAGCAATTTGCGTGACGCGGTGCATGGCGGGGTGACGCTTGGCTTTATCGATGTCGCAATGTTCGGCGCGTCGCGGATGTTCGGGTTGATCGAGGCTGGGGCTGCAGTGACGCTTGACCTTTCGGTGCAGTTTATTGGCGCAGGCGTGATCGGCGAGCCGCTTGATGCCGAGGTCGAGTTGCTCAAGGAAACCGGCAGGCTGCTGTTTATGCGCGGCATTGTCGTGCAAGGCGACGAGCGCGTCGCCGCCTTCTCCGGCACAATCCGAAAACCGACCAAGAGATGACCGGCCAGCCTGTTACCGAACGTTATGCCGCTTTGGTGGCCGCGGGGGAGTTGAAGGCTGACCCCGATCAGGCAGCGGCGGCGGGAGCGCTCGGCAAAGTACAGGCGGAGCTGGAAGCCGTCCCCCCGCGTGGCAGCACGATCTGGCGCTTTCTGGGTAAGAAGCCCGATCCGGCGCGCGGGCTTTATTTCTGGGGGGGGGTTGGGCGCGGTAAGTCGATGCTGATGGACCTGTTTTTCGACTGCGTGTCGATCAAGCGTAAACGCCGTGCGCATTTTCACGAATTCATGCTCGACATCCATGCCCGGCTTCGCGTCGAGCGCGAAAAGGAAGAGGGCGACCCGATTCCGCCTTTGGTCGAGGCATTGGCCGATGAGGCGCGGCTGCTTTGCTTTGACGAAATGGTCGTGAACAACATGGCCGACGCGGCGATCATGTCGCGGCTATTTACCGGGCTGATTGCCGCTGGCGTTACGGTGGTGACGACATCGAACCGTCATCCGGACGATCTCTATAAAAATGGCCTCAACCGTCAATTGTTCCTGCCGTTCATTGATTTGGTAAAAGAGAAGCTGGACGTCATCGGTCTCAATGGCCCGACAGATTACCGACGCGACCGTCTTGGTAATGCCGAAACCTGGCTGGTCCCGAACGGTGCAGAAGCGACGAAGAAATTATCCGAAACCTTCTTCCGCCTCACCGATTACCCGCCCGAAGACCGCGCGCATGTGCCGACGGCTGAGATCGATCTGGGCGGCGGACGAAGCCTGCATGTGCCCAAGTCGCTCAAGGGCGTCGCAGTTTTCTCGTTCAAGCGGCTTTGCGGCGGGGCGCGAGGGGCTGCCGACTATCTCGCCATCGCGCGGCGCTATCATAGCGTTATCATCGTCGGCATTCCTGTGCTGGGTCCGGACAACCGCAACGAAGCGGCGCGTTTTGTCACGCTGATCGATGCACTCTACGAATATAAGGTCAAGCTGCTCGCCAGCGCCGATGCTTTGCCCGATGCGCTCTACGTGCAAGGCGACGGCAAGTTCGAATTCGACCGCACCGTGTCGCGCCTCCTTGAAATGCAGTCGGAAGAATATCTGGCCGAAGGGCATGGTGAGCATTAGGGTAAGCCAAAGATGGAGACGGATATGAAACGATTATTGGCATTATCGGCAGCACTTCTGGCGCTGACACCCTTGCACGCACAGGATGACGCAAAGCGCACGGCGGAGAAGCAGCTCTTCGCCAAAATCGTCGAAATCCCTACGGTCGAAGGCCGAACACCTGAGTTCAAGAAAATGACTGCGTTGCTCACCGCCGAATTCCGCAAGGCAGGCATCAATAATGTCGTGGTCAAAGATCATGACGGCACGCAGACGCTGATCGCGCGCTGGCCCGCCGCAAAGCCATCGGGCAAAAAGCCGATATTGCTGATGGCGCATATGGATGTCGTTGAGGCGAAGGACAGCGACTGGAAATATCCGCCGTTCAAATTTCGCGAAGAAGGGGGCTATTATCTAGGACGCGGGTCGAACGATAATAAGGCTGCGCTGACTGGCATCTTGATCGCTCTGCAATATCTGCGCGCGGAAAGGTTCGAAACCACGCGTGACATTATCGTGCTGTTCACTGGCGACGAGGAAACATCGGCCAATGGCGCAAAGCGCGCGGTTGCCGAATGGCGCGACTTGATTGATGCGGAATTTGCCTTGAATGGCGATGCGGGTGGCGGCAGCGTTTACGCCGACGGGAGGGTCGAAGGCTTCGGGATGCAAATCGCCGAGAAAACCTATGCCGATTACAGACTGACTGCGACCAATCGCGGCGGCCATAGCAGCCGTCCACGTCCGGATAATGCAATTTACGCGCTTGCCCATGCGCTGACGGCGGTCGAACGCCACAGGTTCCAGCCCATGATAAACGACGGTACGCGCGCCTATTTCAACGGCATTGCCCAAAGCGACGGTGGTAATTTTGCCGACCTCGTAAAGCGCTTCCTTGCCGACCCGAACGACCGCGAGGTTGCCGATCTGCTCGAGGCCAATGACCCGGGCCTGACCCGGACTCGCTGTGTTGCGACGATGCTGAACGGCGGACATGCACCCAATGCGCTGCCGCAAAAGGCCGAAGCCAACGTCAATTGCCGGATTTTTCCCGGCACCACGACCGAAGCAGTGCGTGTGCAGTTGCAGGCGCTTTCCGGACCAGACGTCACGGTAACGCTCGCCGACAGCTCACCTGCATCGGACCCGTCGCCGTTGCGCGCCGATATTACCGAAGCCTATCGCGCTGCGGTTGCGACGCGGTTCAAGAATGCTCCGCTCGTGCCTTTAATGTCGGCAGGGGCAACCGATGGCTCCTATCTGCGCAATGCCGGTATCCCGGTTTACGGCTTTGGCGGGCTGTGGGGCATTGTCGGCGAGAAGGAAGGCGTTCACGGCCTCGACGAACGCGTTCTGGCCGACGGGTTTCATGGGCAGATCGCGATCTGGATGGAGATGTTGCGGCGCGTTGCTGGGTGATTCCCCTCTCTCCTTCAGGGGAGAGGAGCGAGACTTGGCAGTCCTGAGCTTGTCGAAGGGCTGCCTAGTCGCAGCGGAGAGGGGGTTTTCCTCACCCGATAACGCACAGCCCCTCTCCAACTACGCCTAAGCGCAAGCGCTAAGGCTTCGTATCCTCTCCCCTGAAGGAGAGAGGGAAATGTCATTATTGCTATTGCGAACTGATATCATAAAAAGCCTTTAATTCGGACCTTTTGCGGGTTGTTATCTTGCATGATTCGGACTAACGCGACCGCAATTCCGCTACAGCCCTAAGGGAAGGACATCATTTTCATGGCTCGCAAGAAGATTGCGCTTATCGGCGCCGGTAATATCGGCGGCACTCTCGCCCACCTCGCAGCATTGAAAGGCCTTGGCGACATCGTTTTGTTCGACGTCGTAGAAGGCGTGCCGCAGGGCAAGGCACTCGACCTGTCGCAATGCGGTCCGGTTGAAGGCTTCGATGCCACAATCACCGGCACCAATGATTATGCCGATATCGCAGGCGCGGACGTGATCATCGTCACCGCTGGTGTAGCGCGCAAGCCCGGCATGAGCCGCGACGATTTGCTCGGCATCAACCTGAAGGTCATGAAGGCCGTCGGCGAAGGTATCGCGGCCAATGCGCCAAACGCGTTTGTCATCTGCATTACCAACCCATTGGACGCGATGGTGTGGGCGTTGCGCGAATTTTCCGGCCTACCGCATAACAAGGTCGTCGGCATGGCGGGTGTGCTCGATTCAAGCCGCTTCAGCCATTTCCTCGCGGAAGAATTCAACGTGTCGGTCAAGGATGTCACGTCGTTTGTTTTGGGCGGCCACGGCGACACGATGGTTCCGGTGATCGCGTATTCAACCGTCTCTGGCATCCCCGTTCCCGACCTTATCGCAATGGGCATGTCGACTCAGGAACGCATCGATGCCATCGTCGCACGGACCCGCGCAGGCGGCGGCGAGATTGTGGCTTTGCTCAAGACCGGCTCGGCCTATTACGCGCCAGCAACCAGCGGTATCGCGATGGCCGAAGCCTATCTCTACGACCAGAAACGTGTCCTGCCCGCCGCAGTCCACCTGACCGGCCAATATGGCGTCGACAATCTCTATGTCGGCGTGCCGGTAGTAATCGGCGCAGGCGGCGTCGAGAAAATCGTCGAAATCGCACTCGATGATGAAGCAAAAGGCAATCTTGCAGTCAGCGTCGATGCGGTGAAAGAACTGCTGGTGGCTTGCAAAGCAATTGATGGAAGTCTGGCATGAGCATCCTCATCAACAAACAAACCAAGGTCATCACGCAAGGCATGACCGGTGCCACCGGCACGTTCCATACCGAGCAGGCGCTGGCTTATGGCACGCAGATGGTCGGCGGGGTTACTCCGGGCAAGGGCGGGACCACGCATATCGGCCTGCCGATGTTCGATACCGTGCTTGAGGCCAAGCAGGCGACCGGCGCCGATGCCAGCGTCGTCTATGTGCCGCCGCCCTTTGCCGCCGATTCGATCCTTGAGGCCATCGATGCCGAAATTCCGCTGATCGTCTGCATCACCGAAGGCATTCCGGTGCTCGACATGGTCAAGGTGAAGCGCGCGCTGTCGGGTTCGAAATCGCGGCTGATCGGGCCGAATTGCCCCGGCGTGCTGACGCCGAATGAATGCAAGATCGGTATCATGCCCGGCAGCATTTTTTCCAAAGGGTCGGTCGGGGTATTGTCGCGTTCGGGCACTTTGACCTATGAAGCGGTGTTCCAGACCACCGCCGAGGGGCTTGGCCAGACCACTGCGGTCGGCATCGGCGGCGATCCGGTCAACGGCACCAACTTCATCGACGTGCTCGAACTGTTCCTTGCCGATGATGAAACCAAGTCGATCATCATGATCGGCGAAATCGGCGGCAGCGCCGAAGAAGAAGCCGCGCAGTTCCTGATCGACGAAGCGAAAAAGGGCCGCAAAAAGCCGATGGTCGGTTTCATCGCCGGCCTGACCGCGCCTCCGGGCCGCCGTATGGGTCATGCTGGAGCCATCGTATCAGGCGGCAAGGGCGATGCGGGCAGCAAGATTGCCGCGATGGAAGCGGCGGGTATCCGCGTGTCGGCGTCGCCGAGCTTGCTGGGCAAGACATTGGCCGAGGTTTTGAAGGGGTAAACCCTCTCCGTTGGGAGAGGATACGAAGCTCTCTTCCCCGACTTTACGTGGTGGCTAGCCGCAGTCGGTGAGGGGCATGCCCTGCCGGTGCAGTGCGGAACCGCGTCACTCGGCTACGACTAACCTCCTGCGCCTTCGGCTACGGCGGTAGTCTGGCACAACCCTCTCCCAACGGGAGAGGAAGGCAAGAAGATGGGTATCGAAAACCAGGATTTCGAAATCGAACGCGGCCCTAGCTGGGAACGCGCAAACTGGCCGCTGGGTATCACCGACGACCTGACCGCATCGCTCGACCCGACGCAGATGGCGGTCGAGATCAAGGCAGCGGCGAAGGCGGCTGGCAAGCCTATTAGCGACACCGACGCGGTTTCCGCAGCCAGCGACGCGATCCGCGCGATGATGCTGGTGCGCACCTACCGCGTGCGCGGGCATCTGGCAGCCAATCTTGATCCGCTTGGGCTGTCGAAGCAGGAAATCCCTGCCGATCTGACGCCCGAATATCATGGCTTTTCCGGTGCCGATCTCGACAAGCGCGTTTATGTCGGCGGCACGCTTGGTCTCGAATGGACCACCGTGCGCGAACTGGTCGATACGCTGCGCGCCAATTATTGCGGGCCGGTCGGCCTTGAATATATGCACATTTCCGACGTCGAGGAACGCCGGTTTTTGCAGGAGCGCATGGAAGGCAAAGACGCCGCCATCCAGTTTTCACCCGAAGGCAAGAAGGCGATCCTCGCCAAAGTGATCGAAGCCGAGCAGTACGAGAAGTTTTTGGGCCGCAAATATGTCGGCACCAAGCGGTTCGGGCTGGACGGCGGCGAAGCAATGATCCCCGCGCTCGAAGCCGTCATCAAATATGGCGGTGCTTTGGGTGTGCGCGAAATCGTTTACGGAATGCCGCATCGCGGGCGGTTGAACGTTTTGGCCAATGTGATGGCGAAGCCTTATCGCGTCATCTTTCACGAATTTTCCGGCGGGTCTTCAAACCCCGACGATGTCGGCGGGTCGGGTGACGTCAAATATCATCTCGGCACCAGCACCGACCGCGAGTTCGACGGCATCAAAGTGCATATGAGCCTTGTGCCCAACCCTTCGCATCTGGAAGCGGTGAATCCTGTCGTGTTGGGCAAGGTGCGCGCTAACCAGACTGCGCGCGATGACCTTGGCAAGCACGAGCAGGTGTTGCCGGTGTTGCTCCATGGCGATGCTGCGTTTGCCGGGCAAGGCATCGTCTGGGAGTGCCTCGGTTTCTCGGGCATCCGGGGTTACAACACCGGCGGCTGCCTGCACTTCATCGTCAACAACCAGGTCGGCTTTACTACCAGCCCACAGTTCGCGCGTAGCTCGCCTTACCCATCGGACGTCGCCAAGGGCGTTCAGGCACCGATCTTCCACGTCAACGGCGACGACCCCGAAGCGGTGACCTTTGCCTGCAAGATCGCGATCGAATTTCGCCAGACCTTCCACCGCGACATTGTCATCGACATGTGGTGCTACAGGCGCTTCGGCCATAATGAAGGCGACGAACCGAGCTTCACCCAGCCTTTGATGTACAAGGTCATCAAAACCCATCCGGGCGTCGGTGAGCTTTATGCCAAGCGGCTGGCCGAGCAGGGCGTGATCGATGCCAACTGGGCGAACGAACATATCACGCGCTTTGTCGCGACGCTCGAACAGGAATTTGCCAGCGCCGCCGATTACAAGGCGAACGAAGCCGACTGGTTCGGTGGCCGCTGGTCGGGACTTTCAAAACCCGCCGACCCCGAAAGCGCGCGGCGCAATGTCGAAACCGGTGTTTCGAAAAAATTGTTCGACAGCCTTGGCCGCACGCTGACGACGGTGCCTGACAGCCTCAACATCCACCCGACATTGGGCCGCGTGCTCGAAGCGAAGAAGACAATGTTCGCGAGCGGCGAGAATTTCGACTGGGCGACCGGCGAGGCATTAGCCTTCGGCGGGCTTTTGTCCGAAGGCTATGGCGTTCGTTTGTCCGGACAGGATTCGGGACGCGGCACCTTCAGCCAGCGGCACGGCGTCTGGGTCGATCAGGGCACCGAGGAAAAATATATTCCACTTTCGACGCTGCCCCATGGTCGCTTCGAGATTCTCGACAGCCCGCTTTCCGAATTCGGTGTTCTCGGGTTCGAATATGGTTTTGCGGGGGCCGAGCCGAAAACGCTCGTATTGTGGGAAGCGCAGTTCGGTGATTTCGTCAACGGCGCGCAAGTCATTATCGACCAGTTCATTGCGGCGGGCGAAGCGAAATGGCTGCGCGCCAATGGCCTCGTGATGTTGCTGCCACATGGCTATGAGGGGCAAGGGCCGGAGCATTCATTCGGCGCGGCTCGAGCGCTTCCTGCAATTATGCGCCGAAGACAATATTCAGGTCGCCAATTGCACCACGCCCGCCAATTATTTCCACCTGCTGCGCCGCCAGATGGCACGGTCGTTCCGCAAGCCGCTTGTGGTGATGACGCCGAAGTCGCTGCTACGGCATAAGATGGCGGTATCGAAGGCCGAAGATTTCCAAGGCGAAAGCCATTTCATGCGGATATTGTCCGATACCAATGCGCCAGCCGACACGGATGTGAAGCGGCTGGTGTTGTGTTCGGGCAAGGTCGCTTATGACCTGATCGAAGCGCGCAATGCGGCAGGTGATACCGGCACCGCGATTGTCAGGCTGGAACAGCTTTATCCTTTCCCTGGCGAGCCTTTGGTGGTTCGCCTCAAACGCATGGCAAACTTGGAAGAAGTCGTCTGGGCGCAGGAAGAACCGAAAAATGCCGGTAGCTGGTCGTTCGTCGATCCGTTTATCGAAGAGTGCCTCGCCACCGCTAAAACCAAACCCACCCGTGCGCGTTATGCCGGGCGCAAAGCCGCTGCTGCAACCGCAACCGGCCTTGCCAAACGCCATCAGGCCGAACAGGCGGCGTTGGTCGCCGACGCGCTCGGCCATAATGTCCGCGCCGAAATCCGCCGCCAAAGAAAAGGCTGATCCGATATGAGCACCGAAGTCAAAGTCCCCGTTCTGGGCGAATCGATCACCGAAGCGACGCTTGGCCAATGGCTGAAAAAGCCTGGCGAAGCGGTGGCCGCCGATGAACCCATCGCCAGCCTTGAGACCGACAAGGTCGCGATTGAAGTGCCTTCGCCGGTGGCTGGTGTGATGGGCGCTTATGCCGTTGAAGAAGGTGCGACGGTCAATGTTGGCGCGGTGATTGCGAGCATTGAGGCTGGTTCGGGTACGCCTGCTGCGGCCCCTGCGCCTGCGGTTGCTGCTGCCGCACCTCAGCCCGTTTCAACCGCACCCGCGCCTGTTGCCGCTCCTGCGGAAAATTCCGACCTGCCGCTGTCGCCGTCGGTCCGCCGCATGGTGCTTGAACTCGGGATCGACCCGTCGAAGATCAAAGGCACCGGCAAGGACGGCCGCCTGACCAAGGAAGATGTCGTCGCCGCCGCAAAGGGTGCGCCCGCCGCTGCGCCCGCCGCCGCTGCTTCGGTTGCGGCACCTGCCGTCGCCGGACGTCAGGAAGAACGGGTTCGAATGACGCGGCTTCGCCAGACCGTCGCCAAGCGCCTGAAATCGGCGCAGGAAACGGCAGCGTTGCTGACCACATTCAACGACTGCGACATGAGCGAAGTCATTGCCGCGCGCGACAAATACAAGGAGCTGTTCGAGAAGAAGCACGGCGTGAAGCTTGGTTTCATGAGCTTCTTCACCAAAGCGGTGGCGCTCGCGGTGCATGACATTCCGGCGGTCAATGCGCAAATCGACGGCGATGAAATCGTCTATCACAATTATCTCGACGTCTCGGTCGCGGTTAGTGCGCCAAACGGCCTTGTCGTGCCCGTCGTGCGCAATGCCGACAAATTGTCCTTCGCCGATATCGAAAAAACCATCGGCGATTTCGGCGCGCGCGCGAAGGCGGGAACGCTGACGATGGATGATATGGCGGGAGGCACCTTCACTATTTCGAATGGCGGCGTGTTTGGCGGACTGATGTCGACGCCGATCATAAACCCGCCGCAGTCGGCGGTGCTCGGGCTGCACCGGATCGAGGATCGTCCGGTCGTGCGCAACGGCGAAATCGTCATCCGGCCGATGATGTATCTGGCATTGAGCTATGACCACCGCCTGATCGACGGCCGCGAAGCCGTGACTGCGCTGAAGACAATCAAGGAAGCGATCGAGGATCCAACACGCATCCTGATCGACCTTTAAGGAACTGACCAATGGCAGAGCAAGATTATGACCTGATCGTCATCGGCGCTGGTCCCGGCGGCTATGTCGCGGCGATCCGCGCGGCGCAACTGGGGTTGAAAACGGCGTGTGTGGAAAGCCGCGAGACCTTGGGTGGGACTTGCCTGAATGTTGGCTGCATTCCGTCGAAGGCCATGCTCCACGCATCGGAAATGTATCACGAGGCGCATTCAGGCGCGCTGGCCAAATTTGGCATCGATTTTAAAGGCGTGGCGCTGAACCTCGACCAGATGCAGGCCGAGAAGACCAAGGCGGTTGGCGAGCTGACTGGCGGCATCGAGTTTCTGTTCAAGAAAAACAAGGTCGATTGGCTCAAGGGCCATGCCGCGTTTAAGGGCGCGAATTCGATCGATGTGGCGGGTAAGAGCTACAGCGCTAGGAATATCCTGATCGCCACCGGATCGTCGGTCACGCCGCTTCCCGGTGTCGAGATTGACCAGAAGGTCATCGTCGATTCGACCGGCGCGCTGGCGCTGCCCAAGGTGCCCAAGCATTTGGTCGTCATCGGCGGCGGGGTGATCGGGCTTGAGCTCGGCAGCGTCTGGTTGCGGCTTGGTGCGCAAGTTACCGTCGTCGAATATCTCGATCAGATCCTGCCTGGCATGGACAATGAAGTCCGCAAGGAAGCCGCGAAGATTTTCAAGAAGCAGGGCTTCGAAATCCGCACGGGAACCAAAGTCACTGGCGCCACCGTCAAGGGCAGCAAGGCAACGCTGACCGTTGAACCAGCTGCCGGTGGAGCATCGGAAACCATCGAAGCCGATTGCGTGCTCGTCGCCATCGGCCGCAAGCCCAACACCGAAGGCCTCGCGCTCGACAAGGCTGGCATCACCCCCAACAAACGCGGCCAGATCGAAATCGGCCATGATTTCCAAACGAGCGTTCCCGGCATCTACGCCATCGGCGATGCAGTCCCCGGCCCGATGCTCGCGCACAAGGCCGAAGACGAAGGCGTCGCGGCTGCCGACTTTATCGCTGGCGGCACAGGCATTGTGAACCATGACGTCATTCCCGGCGTGGTCTACACCTACCCCGAAATCGCCAGCGTCGGCCTGACCGAGGAGCAAGCGAAAGAGCGCGGCGAGATCAAAGTCGGCAAATTCCCGATGATGGCCAACAGCCGCGCCAAGACCAATCGCGACACCGACGGCTTCGTCAAGGTCATCGCCGACGCGAAAACGGACCGCGTGCTTGGCGTCCACGTCATTGCCAGCATCGCGGGAAGCATGATCGCCGAAGCCGCTTTGGCGATGGAATTCGGCGCAACATCCGAAGACATCGCTTACACCTGCCACGCCCACCCGACGCACGCCGAGGCGTTGAAAGAAGCGGCAATGGCGGTGACGGGCAAGCCGATTCATATGTGATGATCGACAACGCCATCCAGATCGCGCCAAGCCTCATTGCCTGGCTCGACCTGTTCGGCATCGCTGTGTTTGCGGCATCCGGCGCGCTCGCCGCCGCGCAGCGCGGGCAGACGCTTGTCACCTTCTCCTTTTTCGCCCTCATAACCGGCGTTGGCGGTGGGACGGTGCGGGACTTGCTGATCGGTGCGCCCGTATTCTGGGTGCAGGACTGGCGTTTTGCCGCGACCTGTCTGGCCACCGCAGGCCTTGTCTGGGTGACTCCGAAGAATGTCTGGAAACCCCGCGCGCTTGATTGGTTCGACGCGGTCGGCATTGCGATTTACGCGGTGTTCGGGACGTGGAAATCGCTGTCACTGGGCGTACCATTGTTGCCCGCGATGATGATGGGAGTCATCACCGCCTGCGTCGGCGGCATCATTCGCGATGTTCTGGCGGGCGAGCCGTCGATATTATTGAAACCCGAAATCTACGTAACCGCAGCGGCACTCGCGTCGGGACTGTTCGGACTTTTGCTGTGGTTCGGCGCGCCTTTGTTACCCGCAGCAATCATCAGCGCCGCCGCCGGTTTTGCCCTGCGCGCGATGGCGATAACAAGGGGCTGGGCCATCCCCGCCTATCGGGGGTGAGCATGAAATACCGCAGCTTGCACAAATGGCATATCTGGCTCGGCTGGCTGGTCGGCGTTCCGCTCATCCTGTGGACCGCGAGCGGGCTGTTCATGGTGGCGCGGCCGATCGAGGAAGTGCGCGGCGAGCATTTGCGCAGCGGACCGTTGATGCTGACAGCCAGCACGCCGGTTGCGCCAATGCTTGGGCCACGTCGGGTCGAAAAGCTGACACTCGAACAGCGCGGCAGCGGGCCGGTGTGGGTCATCCAATATCAGGGCGGCGACCTGCGCCGTGCCGATCCCGCGACGGGGGCATTTCTCCCCAAGGTCAGCGCCCCCGAAGCAGCATTGCTCGCCGCAGCCTATTATGCGGGCACCGCCAAACAAGCCTCAGTCCGCCAGTTCGCGGCCGACAAGGCGCCTCTCGATCTGCGGCGTGAACGGCCAAGCTGGCAGGTGAATTATGCCGACGGCACGCGGCTCTATATAGACGCCGACACTGGCGGCCTGCTGGCGCTTCGGTCCAATCAGTGGCGAGTCTATGACGTCATGTGGGGGCTGCATATCATGGACTTGCAGACCCGCGAGGACAGCCATAACCCTATGCTGATCCTGTTTGCGGTACTGGCATTCCTCGCTTTGCTGCTGGCGTTCTGGATGCAGATCGCGCGGCAACGACGGCGCAAGCATCACGCAGACCCGAAAGCCTAAGCCCGCTCGTCCTTGGGCGAATCCATGACGATATAGGACATGATGCTCGACACCTGCGGCACCGTTCCCAGCACTTCGGTATGGAAATATTTATACGCCGCCAGATCGCGCGCCTCGATACGCAGCAGATATTCGACGGTGCCGGTAATATTGTGGCATTCGCGCACTTCGGGGGCAGAGGCAATCGCCTGCTCGAAACCCAACTGCGATTCTTTGGTATGGCTCGACAGCCCGACCAGCACATAAGCGATAAAGCTGATGCCCAGCGCCTGCGGGCTGAGCACGGCGCGGTAGCCGGTAATGACGCCTTTGCGCTCGAGCTCTTGCACACGGCGCAAACAGGCCGAGGGCGACAACCCGACCTTGTCAGCCAAATCGACATTGCTTAGCCGTCCGTCGAGCGTCAGTTCACGCAATATTTTGGCGTTTATGGTGTCAATATCGCTCATATATTGCAAATATTGAGCAGAAAAGCGCAACAACGCAAGCACATTCGGCGATTTTTGCGCTATCATATTTGTCATGATGACCGCCGAACTTTTCGCCGCCTTGGCCGCCTTTGCCTTCGTCTCCTCGATCACGCCGGGGCCGAACAATCTGATGCTGATGACATCGGGCATCAATTTCGGGATCAGCCGGACGGTGCCACACATGCTGGGTGTCGCCCTGGGCTTTACGCTGATGATTGTGCTGATCGGGCTTGGCATCATGCAGATCATCGAAGCGGTTCCCGGCTCGATGCTGTTCATCACCATCGCGAGCGGGCTATACCTCCTTTATATGGCATGGAAGATCGCGACTACCGATACATCGCCGGCCGAACACGGCAGCGTCGCCACCGCTTCGAAACCCTTCACGTTCCTACAAGCGGCGCTTTTTCAATGGGTGAACCCGAAGGCATGGACGATGGCGCTGACCGCAATCTCGGCCTATGCGCCAAAATCGCAAGGCTGGCTCGGCGTGCTTGTCGTCGCAGGCGTATTCGGCGTCATAAACCTGCCAAGCACCGGCGCTTGGGCGGTAATGGGCGCAAAAATGCGCCAGTTCCTGAGCGACCCGGTGCGGTTGCGAACCTTCAATATCATTGCGGCATTGCTGCTGGTGGCGTCGCTGTATCCGATGGTTGCTGGGTTGGTAGCAGCCGTCTGTTAGAGCCCGCCATCAAACACGATTACCGAGATGCCGTTTGGATCAGTAAGGTAGAGATAAGAACTGCCCCAAGGTCTCGCCGTTGGCCCGAGGCATTCTATCGTGGGCGGCAACCCTGCCTTGAATGCCGCAAGATTCTCGGTTCGAAACTGCAAGCTCAATCCGGCAAACCCATCGGACTGCGGGCCTTCATAAATTTCAAGCAACGCTTCGCGCCCACCGCCTGAAAGAGCGAGGATACAGCCGACATCGTTCGCCTCCTCCCACTCCTCCACAACCCGCATCCCAAGGCAGGTGATGAAGAAATTGCGCGTTTCTTCAAGCCTCGGAGTTATGATTTTCGTTTTAAGTGCTGATGGCCACATCGAAACCTCGCCAATTTCTCATTCAAGTATACGCGAGAAATGTGCATGGCATGAAAAAATCACGCCGTCCGATATGAGTTCTCAACTAGATGCACTCTCACCGCCCAAGGGTCGCGGTCCCCTTAACGCGTCCGGTTCGGAAACAGCCGTTTCAGATTGGCGACCTTTGGTTTGTCCCACGTCACGATATAGCCGTGGTTGGGGTTCTTCGCCATGAAGTCCTGATGATAGGTTTCGGCAGGATAAAAGCTGAAACCCTCGATCTTCGTGACAATCGGTTTCTTCCAGTATCCCGCCTTGTTTAGCTGCGTGATATAAGCCGAGGCGGCTGTCTTTTGTGCTGGGTTCGCGGGAAAAATCGCGGTGCGATACTGGCTGCCGGTGTCGGGTCCCTGACGGTTCAGTTGCGTCGGGTCGTGAGTCACCGAAAAGAAGATGTGCAGCAGGTCGTTGTAGCTGACCACCGCTGGATTATAGCGGATGCGAACGGACTCGGCATGGGCGGTCGCTCCGCCGCTGACCTTGTCATAATCGGCGCTGGCCTTGGTTCCGCCCGAATAGCCCGATTCGACGCTGGTAACGCCCCTGACCCGTTCGAAGACGCCTTCGATGCCCCAGAAGCAGCCGCCAGCAAAAACGGCGATCTGCGTGCCTTTGGGTTCGACGATAGCAATGGCGGGGGCGGCGATCTTGATGCCTTCGGCGGCCTCGGCGGTGCCGATCAGCGAGGTGGCATCGGTGCCGCATGCGGCGGTGAAGGCGAACGCTGCCGCAAAAGGCAGCAAGCGAAGCAAAAACTTATGTGGCTGGGGTGATTTCTTCATGGACAGGCGCTCCGACCGATATCGACTTCGCTGCCTCGACCTGGCCGATATCGGCGCTTGCTGGCTTTACAATCGTCAGTCCCGCAACGCCGAGGGCAAAGCCGCCCGCAAGGCTGAGGAAAAGATCGGATCGAGCAAAGTTGAGTATGCGGTTCATTATGTTTCTCTTGGTTACGCCTATTCGGCAGCACGAGCAGATACGTTACCGCGCCACAAAAGGTTTCAAGCAGGCGCTGGGTTAAGTCGAACTTAACGGCCCGTTTTATTAGGTTAAGCTGCGCTCAAACGAGTGCTGCGCACGCCGACTGGATGCGGGTGCAGGCTTCCTTGAGCAATTCGTCCGACGTCGCATAGGAAATGCGGAAGCCGGGTGAGAGACCGAAGGCCGCACCGTGAACCGCAGCGACGCGGTATTCGTCGAGGAAATAGTCGATGAGGTCGGCGTCGGTTTCGATCTTCTTGCCATTCGGCGTAGTCTTGCCGATTACACCGCTGGCATCCGGGTAGACGTAGAATGCACCTTCGGGTGTCGGGCAGCTCAGCCCCGGCGCGTCGTTGAGCATGGCGACGACGAGGTCGCGCCGTTCCTTGAATGCGGCGTTGCGTTCGCGCAAAAAGTCTTGGGGGCCATTGAGCGCGGCCAGCACCGCATATTGCGAAATCGAGCACGGGTTACTCGTCGATTGCGATTGCAGCGCGCCCATCGCCTGAATTAGCCATTCGGGTCCGCCCGCATAACCGATGCGCCAACCGGTCATGGCATACGCCTTCGACGCGCCATTCATCGTCAGCGTGCGGTCGTACAGATCGGGGCAGACCTGAAGCATCGTCGCAAAGGGCGACTGCGCGTACCAGATATGCTCGTACATATCGTCGGTGAGCAGCATGACATGGCTGTGCTTGAGCAGCACCTGACCGAGCGCCTCCAGCTCGACCGAATTATAGGCGGCACCCGTCGGGTTCGATGGCGAGTTCAGGATCAGCCAGCGGGTCCTGGGCGTGATTGCAGCGTCGAGCTGCTCGGGCGTAATTTTATAGTTCTGCGCCGCGGTCGCCATGATGACGACCGGCGTGCCGCCCGCAAATTGCACGATGTCGGGATAGCTTACCCAATAAGGCGCAGGGATGATGACCTCGTCGCCTTCGTCGATGCGTCGCCACCAGAGCGTTGAAAAGCGTGTGTTTGCCGCCCGAGTTTACGGTAATCTGTTTCGGCGAGTAATCGATTCCATTGTCGCGTTTGAACTTGGCGATGATCGCCTGCTTCAGCGGCGCGATACCATCAACGGCGGTATATTTGGTCATGCCATCGCGGATCGCCTGGATAGCCGCGTCCTTGACGAAATCGGGCGTGTCGAAATCGGGCTCACCTGCAGACAATCCAATGACGTCAATACCTTGCGACTTCAGGTCGATAACGCGGCCGGTCATGGCGAGCGTGGCAGACGGAGCGATCCGGCCGAGGGCGGCGGACAAGCGGTCGATCATGTTGGGTCTTTCGGCTATTTTTGTTAGCAAGTTGCGGCGCTGGCCCTAGCGAAGCGCCAAAAATTACGCAACCCGTTTGGCCGGGATTAATCCACGAACGCTGTTGCCGATGAAGAAATTTTCTTCGAGGTCTTCGGCGCGGAGGTCGGCCTCGATTGCCTGACCGCTTTCTATCATTTCACGGCGAAAAACCGATGGCAGCGCGCCACGCGACAAGGGCGGGGTGAGCAGCTTGCCATCACGCTCAACATATATGGCCGTGATGCTGCCTTCGGTCAGGAAACCTGCGGCATCGGCGAACAACACCTCGTCCGCGCCCGACGCTTTTCGCGCTTTGTCGTAAAACGTCCGGTCGGTGGTTTTGTGGAGAAGGCGGAAGTCGCTACTATCGACCGGCAGCGGCGCGACGGCCACGCTCCAAGTTTCGGTCGTGTCGGACAGCGGACGAATTTCAATCGCAATCGCTCCACGTTTCGACAGCAGCAACCGGATTTTCGATAGCGAATCCAGATGGAAGGTCGCGGCGTGAAGCTGGTTGCGCGCGGCATGGCGGTCGAATTCGAAACCGAAAGCTTGCGCGCTGGATTTCATCCGTTCGAGATGCAGCTCCAACCGTGCGATGCCATGCGCTGGTTCAAAGCGCATCGTCTCGATCAGATCGAAGCCGTAGCTATCCACTCTCGCAAAATCCCCCTTGGCCAGACACTCGGCCCATTCCGCCGCCTCATCCGAGTCAGCGACGATGCCCGATCCTAGCCCCAATGAAACGCGCTTCGCCTGTTCGCACAAGGTAAAAGTGCGGATGGCAACATTGAATGCGGCATCGCCGTTCGCATCAATTCGTCCGATCGAGCCGCAATAGACACCGCGCGGGCCGGTCTCAACCTCGCCGATGACCTGCATCGCCCGAATTTTCGGAGCGCCGGTGATCGAGCCGCACGGAAACAGTGCCTCTATGACGTCAATTGCATCGCCGCCTTCCGGCAGCTTTCCAGTGACTGTCGAGGTCATCTGGTGGACGGTCGGATAGCTTTCAACGTGGAACAGCTCTGGCACGGAGACCGATCCCGCCTCGCACACCCGCGACAGGTCGTTGCGCAGCAGATCGACGATCATCAAATTTTCGGCGCGCTGTTTGGGGTCGGTGCGCAGTGTATCGGCCTCGACAGCATCGGCAATGGGGTCGGAGCGGCGTGGCGCTGTTCCCTTCATTGGCTTGGTGGTAACTCGCGCGTCCTTGAGCGCGAAAAACAGTTCGGGCGAGAACGACAGATAATGTTTCTCTCCCGTCCAGATCACTCCGCCATAGCCGGCCGCCGCCCTTGGCCGCAGCGAGGCATAGAGCGCCAGCGGGTCACCAGCATAATCGGCGGTCAGCGGAAAGGTCAGGTTCGCCTGATAAATATCACCCGCCGCGATATATTCCTGCACAGACGCAAAGGCCGCAGCATAATCGGTCCGGCTTATCGCAGGACGGAGCGTTGAAAGCCATGCGCCAGCCGGATCGGGCAGGATTGACGGCATGGCGGCGGTTTCAAACTCTTGATAACGTTCGAATAACCCGAACCATGCCAGCAGGCTATCAGCAGGCACTATCAAATGCGGGAGTAACGCAGCACCGGCATCATAAGCCAAAAACCCTGCAACATGCAGTCCGCGTTTGTTGGCCGAGCGTAGTTCGTCGAGCAAAGGCGCGACTTCGGCTGTGCTGCGCGCCGTTAGGCAATCGACAGGGTTCGCATATAGCCGCGACGACGAAGCACCCACAACGCGCGCGTCATCCAGCAAAACATAGGGGGCGGCAGTCAGAATCATTCCCGGATGCTATAAAGAAATATTGGAGCGGGTGAAGGGGAGCCGTAAGCGGCCAGCGGCCAATCTAACCCGGCATCCGCTTCAATTCCTTGGAAAGGAATTGAAGGTGAAGGGAATCGAATATTTATCACAATATACTGATATATAATTAAAATATCTCTGACGCATTGCTATATACCCTCAGATACACCCCTGGGTTTTCTGGATGTCCTCGGATAACGCCGGACTATCAACTTGTCCATTCACGTGGGGCCGAAAAGCGCGTTGCGGTTTCTTGACCACGTGACAACACTGTCGCTTGGCAGGGCTACAACGTTCTCGCCCCTCAGCGAGCCCGTTTCTCAGTTGAGGTTGGCGCGCTTACAATGGCGCTTTTCAGAGCGATTATTACGGTCGCGGTAGGGCTTTTTTAAATCGGGAAGTGCCCTGGCTGGGTTTCAATCGTGATCCAGCGCGTTTCGGTGAAGCTGTCGATGCCTTGCTTGCCGCCAAAACGTCCGTAACCCGAGGCTCCGACCCCGCCGAATGGCATTTGTGCCTCATCATGGACTGTTGGACCGTTGACGTGACAGATACCCGAATGGATTTGCCGGGCCACGCTTAACCCTCGCGCCGTATCGCGAGTGAAGACAGCTGCGGACAATCCATAGGCGCTGTCGTTGGCAATACGCACCGCGTCGGCTTGGTCTTTTGCGCGAATTATCGCAACGATCGGACCAAAGCTCTCATCGCTGTAGATGTTCATCTCCGCTGTGACGCCATCGACGACCGTCGCGGGCATCAGCACAGTGTCGGATTTGCCACCAGAGATTATCGTCGCTCCCTTGGAAGTGGCATCTTCAATCAGCGCGTTGACATGAGCGACTGTCTTCTGGTCCACCACGGCACCAAGCGGCGCGGTTCCGTCGCGTGGGTCGCCCGTTGACATGCCGGCTGCCTTGGCGGCGAATTGCTTAGCAAAGGCATCGGCGACAGCCTCAACAACGATAATCCGCTCGGTTGACATGCAAATCTGGCCCTGGTTCATGAACGCGCCGAATGCAGCGGCTTTCACTGCCTCATCAAGATCGGCATCTTCCAGAACCAGCAACGGTGCCTTGCCGCCCAGTTCCAGGATGCAGGGTTTCAAATGCTCTGCCGCACGCTTGGCGATGATCCGGCCAATATGGGTTGAACCGGTGAAGTTGATCCGCTTGACCGCCGGATGGTCAATTAATGCGCCGACGACGTCACCGGCATCGGCTGGCGCGTTCGTGACGATATTGACCACACCATCGGGGAAGCCAGCTTCTGCAAAGGCTTCGATGATCAGCGAGTGCGTTCGCGGTGAAATCTCCGACGCTTTCAGGATGACGCTGTTGCCGCACGCCAGCGGCACGGCAATTGCTCGCACGCCCAAGATGATTGGAGCATTCCACGGCGCAATCCCCAAAATCACGCCTACGGGTTCGCGCAAAGCCATTGCAAGGCAGCCGGGCTTGTCGGAGGGAATGACTTCGCCACTGATCTGCGTGGTCAAAGCGGCTGCTTCGCGCACCATGCCGACCGCTAAACCAAGATTGAATAAAGCCCATCCCTTGGTCGCGCCGATTTCACCCATCATGGCATCGACAAAATCATCGGCTTTAGATTGCAGGGCGTCGGCAGCCTTCGTCAGCACCGCGCGCCTCGCGTTCGGCCCCATTGCGGCCCATGCGGGAAAGGCCGCAGCCGCGCTCTCTGCAATCGCCGCGATATCACCGGCTTTCATCGCGGTGGAGACAGAAGCTACTTGACCGGTCATCGGGTTGAGTCTTTGAAATTCCATCATATGCTCCATTATTGTGCCATGTGGGCTCACAGCGCTTTTGTCCAAGTTTTCAGATATGGGTTTACGCAGATCTTTGCGATAACTTGCCCGCAATCCACATCACCGCTGCGACATAGGCTCCGAAAAACACCCCTCCACCCATCGTCGCAAGGCAAAGCTCAATCCAATTGACTTTAAGCTGGACCAGTGGTGCAGCGGCGACGATGGAGAAGAGCATAGTCGACGCGTTAAAGAGCAAAGGGAAAACCTGCACAATATCGAGATATATGGCGATGATAAGCAGGAGCAAACCAAGCACCAGGCCTGATGCGCCATAGTTCGACGCGCCGTAAAACATCGCCCATGCCACGCCAATACCAACCAACGCGCCAACTATGGAAGCTGGCAGGCGCTGCATCGAAAGATGCTCTACCTTTGCCCAATACCAGAGCAGCATCAGTCCGCCAAACAACGTGGATTCGGAGAGCAATGCGCCACCAAGAGCAAACCAACCGATGATTGCGGTAATAAGCACCGCCGCAACCCCCAACCCGGCCAGCAGCGAGGGTGGCGGCGGCGTTACCGATTGCACCAATGTTGTTTCAGCCATGCGTTTTTCCCTGTTCAGTTTCGCGGCGTGATGACGGCTTTGCTTCGGCGGCCCCAGAAGATGAAGGCGGCTAATGCGATCAGTACAAAATTAAGGCCGAGCACGCCAAATTCTCCCTTTGATGCATGGAGCGCGACCGCGCAGAATTGGTGCACCAGAATACACAGAGCCGCGATGACGGTCAGGCGCGGCTGTATCCGAGTGAGCGATGGAAGGATCAGGCCGATTGCTCCAAGCACTTCGACCACGCCGAGCGAGCGAACGAACAGGGGTGAGAAACCGGGAATCCACTGCATCATCATGGCAAGTTCATCGAGCGGTTGTGCCGCTTTCATCGAGCCGAACAAGCCGTAAGCCGCAGCAAGCAAGAGCTGTGCGGCCCATAAAGCGATGGTCCAAACTTTGCCCGGGGTTTCTGTGTCATTCATTATCTTTACTCCCATTAAAAATTGCTCATATTCACGTCTTTCAGCCAAATATGCTGCAAATGTTGCGGCCAAGTAGGTGCGTTCAAATACCCAGTTTCTTGCGCATCAATTTGCCATAGCCGTTGGGGAACAGCCGCGAGAGGCGGAACAAGGCCTTGGCACCGCTGCCGACAAGCAGGCGGTTGTCGCCCTTGATCAAACCGGTCACGATTTCTTCAGCGCAAACTTCGGGCAGTGTGGTCATCTGCCGGCTGTTGGCTGCTGCCATGATTCGTTCGAATTCGCCTTCGTTCTTGGCAGTGGGTGTGTTCGCCGCGATGTTGGTGGCGATACCACCGGGATGAACGAGCACTGCGCGGACGCCGCTGCCCTGCAATTCGTCCCACAATGTCTCGGTCAGCCCGCGCACGGCGAATTTGGACATGGTGTAAGCGACCGAACAGGGTGTTGCGACAAGGCCGAACACACTGGAGACGTTGACGATGGTGCCGCTGCGCTGCTTAAGCATGTATGGCAGGAACGCCTTGGTGCCATAGAGCACGCCCCACATATTGACGTTTATGACCTTTTCAATCTCTTCGATGGTGACATTTTCAACCGTGGCGAGAACGGATGTGCCCGCATTGTTGACGATATAGTCAACCCGACCGAAATCCGCGACAATCGCGTCGGCAAAGGCAAAGACCTGTTCGCGCGACGACACGTCAAGCGTGTAACATTCCGCACGCGTTCCCGCTGGCAGCAGCGAAGCAGTTTGTTCCAACAGATCGAGGGTCAGGCCCGCGAGCGCGAGCGAAGCCCCCCGTGCAGCAAGGTTCTGCGCCAGCCCGCGTCCGATGCCCGATCCGGCGCCCGTGATCGCGACGACTTTTCCCTGAAAATGAGTCACTCGATTTCCTGCCTCTTCAATCGGTGCAAGTGGGAAGGAATCCGGCGAAGCGTTTAATCCGCCGGATGCTTAGTCTCAGAACCGCTTGGTGACGGAGATGCCGTAGATAGCGCGATCTTTGCCAAACATGATGTTCGACCCGCCGGTTTCATCACCACCGACCTGGACAACCGTAGGCACCTGCTGGCTCAGCAAGTTGCGGGCATAAAGCAGGAACTCGAGTCCTTTTTCCTCCGAAGCCAAACGGTAGGACAGGTTGAGATTGTCATATCCCGTCAGCTTGTCGACCACGGTGTTGTAAATGCGGGCAAAGCTCGAGGCTTGGCGGTAATAATCGGCACGGAAGGTTCCGCTCCATTCGGGTCCAAATTCCATACGATATTCACCACCGACCGACAGTGTCCAATGAGGTGCATTTGGAAGTTGCTTGCCCTTCAGGTTAACCGGCACGCCTGCGTTGGCACCCGGAAACGCGAACGGGCCGGAGCATAAGGATGCCATCGCTTCCGAAGGGGCCAGACCGGCGTTGATTGCAGCTTGTGTGCCCGCTGCGACCGCCAGCGGGACGACACACATGGTCGCAAAACTGGCATTATCGATGCTGCGCACGGCCACCAACGACGCATTGCCTTGGGTGCGATCGTGCGAATCGATCGAGCTGCCACCTTTGATGCTGGTATCAAGATAGCCGATCTGTGTGTCGAAACGCAGGCCCTTGACCAGCTCGAAGGCCGCTTCAAATTCGAGGCCTTTGACCGTGGCATCGACGTTTTCGTTCGAGACGGTCTGGTTCACGAACTTGGCGACCTGATAGCCCTTATAGTCATAATAGAAGCCCGTCAGATTGAGCGTCACACGCCCATCAGCCAGCGAGTTCTTGGTGCCGAGCTCAAAGGAGTTTACGAGTTCCGGTTCGTACGCGGGGCTGACACCGCTCAGCAATGTTGCGCCGGGATTGAATCCGCCACCCTTGTAGCCGCGCGCATAGGATGCGTAGACGAGATTGTCGTCGCTCGGCTTCCAGTCCACGGTAAAGCGGCCGGTTATCTCTTCAAATTTGACCTTCTGAGGCGTGACAACCGGGAAGCCACGACCTGGCGCCAGCATGACAACTGGATAGGTGATCTGCTCCTTCCGGTCATTCGTGTATCGGAGACCTACGGTAGCCTTCAACGTGTCCGTAGCCTGGAAATAGGCTTCTCCAAAAAGCGCCGCAGATTTCAGATGATAGGGGCTGGAGCTGTTATAATAATTGTGACCGGTGCCATCTGGTTCAGCCAGCGGATCAATGTAGATTCCGGCGCCGCCAAAATTCTGGGCAATGGCAAATTGCGTGACGTTGTTGCCGAGAAACAAAACTTCGTTCGTCGCATTATAATCCAGATAAATGCCGCCCAAGTTGAAGTTGAACTTGCCATCAAAATCCGACTGAATGCGAAGCTCTTCGCTATATTGCTTGGCCGATGTTCGCGTCAAAACCCGGTTGTCGAAACGGTCCGAGGTACCAAGCTGGGGATCGGTAAAATTTCCGCCTGGCGTAATCGGCGTATTCAGGAAGCCGAGCGAGGCAATACCGCCGAAAGCAGTGGTCATCGCCCGATACCGGTCTTTGCTGAAGGCGCTGAGCGACGTCAGGGTCAGATTGTCGCCAAGACCGATCTGGATATCCAGCGACACCAGATCATTCTTTGAACGCTGGCTCGGGTCAAACGGCGCCTGGACGACATTCAGATTGGTGCTGAGAACCGTCCCGGCAAATGCATTGTAGGGCATTGTGCCAATGAACAATCCGAACAATCCTGGAATCGTCTTCCAGCTATGCGGCATACCGGTATTGCGAGGATCGTTGGCTGCCGTTGGCAGGCAGCCTTGCGACAGCATGGCCTGTGTGAAGGGATTAGTAGCGACGCCCCCGATGCTAGTCGGCCCGGCATCGGGTGCGCAGTACACCTTGGCATTTCCACCTTGTGAGTTGTCCTGATTGAAATGCTCCCACATCGCCCGGACCCGGAATTTGTCCGAAGGCTCCCATTGTGCAGTCACGCGCGTGCTCCAGACATCGCGCGAGTCAACCATGTTGCCCGTGCCGGTATTCAGGATGTTGCCGTCGCGTTTGGCCATAATCCCCGCAACACGAACCGCCAAAGTATCGCTCAACGGAAGGTTGACATAGCCGGTCAGCTTGACACGGTTGAAACGGCCATATTCAGCAGTGACCTCGCCGGAAAAACTGTCCTTAGGTGTGGCGGTAATCGTGTTGACGACGCCACCTGTCGCGTTGCGGCCATAGAGCGTACCTTGCGGTCCGCGCAGCACTTCGACGCGTTCGATGTCATAGAATTCGGCTTGGGCCAGACGATTCACCGTTAGCGGGATATTGTTCTGGTGAATGCCGACGCCCGTATCTGCCGCAGCCCCCAGAATTTGGGCACCGATGCCACGAATCTGGAAATTATATCGGCCAAAACCGGTCGCGCCAAAGGTGACGTTGGGGATGGCATTCTGCAAGTCGGCCCCACCCGTCAGGCCGCGTTTTTCCAGGTTGTCTTGCGAGAAAGCCGAAACCGCAATTGGCACATCTTGTAGATTTTCACTCTTTTTCTGCGCAGTGACGATGATTTCCTCGCCTGAATATTCATCGGATACTGCCTCTTGTGCGAACGCAGGCGCACTGGCCAAGGTCCACACAGATACCGAAATCAGCAATAGTGTTTTCGTTCCCTTTTTCATAATATCCTCCACCTATGATCTTGTTGATTATTTGTGATAAAATTTAGATTTTTCGTTCGCGATTGGTTCCAATAGGAAACCCGGATGTCTTTCTTGAGCACCTTGCCGACCGGGCTACGTGGCAAGGAGTCGATGAAGTCGACGCTCTTGGGCGTCTTGACCGAACCAAGCCGGTCTTTGCAGAGCGCGACGATCTCGGCAGGATCAGCCGATGCGCCGGGCTTGAGCTCGATGACAGCCTTCACAGCCTCGCCCCATTTTTCATCGGGGACGCCGATGACGGCGCAATCGAGCACGGCGGGGTGCGACCAGATCACCTGTTCGACTTCGCTCGGATAAACGTTGAAGCCGCCGGTTATGATCAGGTCTTTTTTGCGGTCGGTGATGTGGAGGAAACCCTCGGCGTCCAGATGCCCGACATCGCCGGTGTGCAGCCAGCCATCGATGATAGTCTCGGCGGTCTTGTCGGGCTGCTTGTAATAGCCCTTCATCACAATATCGCCATGCACGCAGATTTCGCCGCTCTCGCCTTGGGGCAGATGCTCGTTCTGGTCGTTCTGGATCGAGATGGCGTTGGTGATGGCGGGCAGACCGCACGCCGAAAGTCGGCTGTCGGGCGCAATCTTGCCATCGACGAAGTGATCGCCGGGGCGCAGGAAGGCGATGGAGCCGGGGGCCTCGGTCTGGCCGTACCCCTGGTGCATCACCGGACCAAACACTTCGATGGCGCGGCGCAATTTGTCGAGCGACATCGGGGCTGCCCCGTACATGATGTAGCGCAATGACGAGAAGTCGCGACTTTCGATGCCTGGCACTTCCAGCAGAGCGTAGATGACGGTCGGTGGCAGGAAAAGCTCAGTCACACGTTCACGCTCGATGGCGTCGAGCAGTGAGAGCGGATCGGGCTTGGTCAGAACAACGACCTTGCCACCGCGCGCCGTTGCCGAGATCGACAGGAACCCCGCCGAGTGCGTCATCGGAGCCGCTGCAAGGTTCACGATTGCCTCACCCGGCGCATAGGGCGAATTGATCACGCCGTTGAGGATCGACAGGCTGAGGTTGCGGTTGGTCTGCATCACGCCCTTGGGCAGACCAGTTGTGCCGCCGGTGGGCATCAGTGCGATCACATCCTCCGGTTCTGAAACGAAAGCCGGAGGCGTCGGGGCAGCCACGGCGGTCAGTTCTTCGAGCGACATCGCGCCCTCCGCTTCGCCATCGATGCACACCAGATGCGCGAGGCTGGGGCAGGAGGCGCGGATTTCGGCAACGACCGGCGCGAACACCTTTCTGGAAAAATAAAGTATCAACATCAAACCCGTCAATCAGGCTGACCGATTCCGCCGCCGAACTGCGCGGATTGAGAGGCACCCAGGCGAGCCCGGCGCGCCAGAAACCCAGCACGCAGAGCCATGCCGCAGGATCATTCCCCGCCAAAACCGCGCCATGCTGCCCCTTGCCAATGCCGCGCATCAGCAGGCCATTGGCCACGCGGCAGGTAAGGGCGTGGGACTCCGCAAACGTCCATGTGCGCTCCCCCATCGAGAAGGCGACGCCATCGCGGTTAAGCAGGGCTCCCCGATCAAAAAAGTCGATCAGCGCCATCGCTATTGGCCGGATCGTCTTGGCGATGAACCCGGCCATCGTCGCGGGCAGGTCCAGCTCCAGATCGCGGGTTTGCCCGGCTTGCAGGTGCTGTTTGACGATGTCTTGCATTTCGGCACCGGCCATTCCGCCACGCATTCCTTCATTTTCCGCTGCAAGGCCAGCAAAGAGCGGCTCAACCATCGGTGAGAAGGCGCGGGCAGAGACCTCGCGGTGCACGGCGACGACTGCGGGAGAGCGCAGCGCTATCCGCGCGGCCAAATCGGCGACATAGGCATCCAGCGCGCCGTCATCCAGCGCGCGATTGATCAGGCCGTAACGCTCTGCCTCCTCGGCGCTAAAATCCCGCGCGCTGAGCAGAAATTCCATGCCGCGCGAAGGCCCCGCCGCCATCATCGTGCGGGTCGCGCCGCCGCCAGCTGCCAAAAAGCCACCCGAAGCCTCGGGGAAGCAGAACAGCGACCGCCGCGAGGCAAAGCGCATATCGAGTGCGAGTGCGAACTCCAGCCCACCACCCCGACAACGTCCGTCGATCTTGGCGATCTTCACCTGCGGCAACGCTTGCCAGGCAAGGCCCAGCGATTGCAGCACGTTCATATCCGGGTAGCGGCTCGCCTTGCTGGGGTCGGTTTCTGCCGCGACCATATCGTCGAGATCAAAATGGGCGATGAAGAAGTCTGGGTCGGCACTCTCGATCACGATCACGCGCACCTCTGGGTCTTGGCGCAGGCCACCGGTCAACTGGAACAGCTCCTCGACCATCTTGCCGCTCATTAAATTGATCGGCGGATTGGCAAGGCTGATCGTCAGAACGCCATCGGCTTTGCTCAGGGTGAATGTTTCAAAGTTCATCGTTCAATTCCTTCTGAGCAGTTTATACGAGGGCCTCGACCTTGATGGCGGCATAGCCATAGCTTTGCAGCGCCCCCATCAGGTCGCGGTGGCCAAAGACTTCGCTGGGTGAGCGGAAACCGGTAAGACGCGGCGTTTCACGCGACAGCCGCGACGCGGCATAAGCCTGCAACAGCCCCGTAGTGAAATAGCCGCCGGTGGCGATCATCGTGCTTTTGACCATCACATTATTGCCGATGCCCACACAGGTATCGATAGAGCGGTGAACCTGACGCCGTTCGCGCGGCGGCGTCCCCGGCGTGATGTCGAGCGCCATTTGGTCCAGCAGCGGATAAAGATGCTCGTCGGGAATCCATTGAAGCTGAACCTTATAGGCGCGCTCCAGCTCAAGCTCCTTCTTGTAAAGCTCCTGATTCCACATCGCGACCGACATGCGGCAATTGCGCACGCGTCCGTCGCCCGCGAACCAGATTGGAAGCGATGTGCCGCCCCATTGAGAGGCCTTCAGCACGCGATTTGTTGGTGTCACAATGTCGCTGGTTTCAATGCCGGGATAACGGACCAATTCATTGTCCTGCAGATGGAACGACGAATAGCGCACGGCATCAAGAATGGTCTGCGCCGACGCGACGGTTGGCACTGCCTGCGCCACTTCGGTCATGTCGAGCGAGTCCACACCGGGCGTTTCCATGCAGTAGCGCGCGCCGATTTCGCTCAGGCCATACATGCAGGCTGTCGATGGGATGAGCGCGAGGCCCGCCTTGGCGAACTCTTTGCCATATTCGTTGCGCAGCTTGATCACCCAATGTTGCTCGCCTGTTGTGTCGAGATAATGGATGCCCGCCCGCAATGCTGCTTCAACCACTGGCGGCCCAAAGCGCATGAACGGGCCAACGGTGTTGCACACCACTTTGCGGCCCGTGAACAGCTTGGTCAGTGCCTCGACACAGTCATCGACTTCAGCGATTTCATAAACAGCATTCTCGATACCCGGCACAATTTTCAGCGCTTCTTCGATCCGCGCACGATTACGTCCGGCGGCGATGAAGGGCACGCTCAGGTCGCGCAAATGCTCCATCACCATGCGCCCGGTGTAGCCGCTGGCTCCGTAAACGACGACGGGATATTCGGATGTCATGTCAGTATAGTCCTCTGCTGAAATGGGGGCTGCGGCTCAGGCGTGGCCGTATTGGGTTTCGCGGTTCAGGCGGCTGACGAGATAGCCATAATGCATCTGGAGCAGGTTGTTTTCGCCATCCTCGATCTGCTGCGCCTGCGCATCGCGCAGCAGTTTCTCGATAGGGTATTCGCGGGTCAGTCCATTGCCGCCGAACAAGGTCATGCATTCACGGACGACGTTTAGCGCCTCGGTGTTGCAATAGGATTTGCCCGCCCCGGTAAAATAGGGATGCGGCATGGGGGAGCATTTGGTGTACATCGCCACGTGCCGCGCCATCGCCTTGATGGCCTCATATTTCATGCCAATCCCGCCAATTCGGAACTGGGTGAGCTGCAATTCAGACAGCAGCGCGCCGCCCTGCTTGCGTTCGTTGATATAGCCAAGCGTCAGCTCATACGCAGCGCGCGCCAACCCGACCGCCAGATGGTTTAGATTGGTCCCGGCATGCGCCCACATCTGGGCATGTTTGAATTCATAATCGTCACGCGTGGCGAGCGCGAAACGCTTGGGCACGCGGACATTGTCGAAGAACGACCCGCCCTGCGGCAAAGCGCGTTTACCCAACTTTTCCAGCGGCTTGCCCTTGGACACGCCCTTGATGTCGAGCGGGACGATGATGTTGCAGCCAAAGGTGTTGCCATCCTTGTCCCAATATCCGTCGCCATAGTCGGCCACGATGTCGAGCAAGCCGACTTGCGCGACCGCGCCATTGGACACCCAGGCGGAGCTTTGCCCGTTGATGATGATTTCATCGCCGACAAAGCGCGCCTGCAAATTGCCCTTGTTCGCCTTGACGCCCGCGGGGCGTTCGGCGGCATAGAGGTTGAGGCCGTCCGATCCGCGATCCGGCTGGGTCGCAATCCATGCGCCAAGCTTGCCTGCGCACAGGTCGATCAGTTCCTGGCTGCCGCTGGTTGCCGCCAGCAAATGCGGGACACCCCCCGCGCCCGCTGATGTTGCGAGGCCTGCGTCACCCCAAGCGAGTTCTTGAACGATCAGCCCTTCAAACCGCGCAGCGACAGCAGGAGGCAGCCCAACCAGACCTTCGGGACCAAAGCCCATCTTCTCGATCTCACCGTGGAAGTCCCACAGCGGCGAGCCCGGCGCGCAAACGTCTTCAGCCGTCATCTTGTCAAGTTCGCGCCCGATGGGGCGCATCACGTCGCGGGCGAAGCGGTGCGCGGCATCTTGTGCGCCAAGCTCTTCCTCGCTCAGATCGGCATCAAAACCAGCCAGACCGGTCACGGGCAGCGGCACATCATGCGGAATTTCCATTCCTGTTTCCTCGTTCATCGTGTGAATATGTTGACCGCGACGACGCCCTCTTCGTAACCAATGGAGCCACCGCCATTTTCCTGAAGCGCAACCTTTGCGCCCTCGACCTGACGTAGTCCGGCTTCGCCACGAAGCTGCGTGATCAGCTCGGTAATCTGGCCAAGGCCGGTCGCGCCAATCGGGTGGCCCTTGCACTCCAGCCCGCCCGAAGGATTGACCGGCACGCGCCCGCCGATGGAAAGCTCACCGCGTTCCGCAGCCGGGCCAGACCCACCCATTTCGGTCAGGCGCAAATAATCGACGGCCATCAGTTCGCCGACAGCGGTGGCGTCATGCACTTCGACAACCGAGACATCCTGCGGCCCCAACCCAGCGCGTTCATAGGCCATATCGGCGGCGCGGCGGCACACGGCCTTGTCAAAGTCCAGCGGCCCGCGATCCGTGGCGGTTGCGATGGCGGTTGCGGCCACCTTGATCGCGCGGCTCCGGCTGCCCTGCATCCGCGCCAGCCCCTTTTCGTTGGCGACGACAACCGCCGCGCCGCCATCGGTCATCGGCGCGCACATGGCGATTGTCAGCGGATAGGTAATCGGCGCGGAGGCCATCACTTCGTCAATTGTGAACGGTTTTCGGAACTGCGACAGTGGATTGTCGACCGAGTGCATATGGTTCTTGGATGAGATCGCCGCAATCTGTCGCTGAGTCGTGCCGAAGGTTTTCATCCAGTGGCGGCACTGTGCGGCGTAAATAGCCATAAAGCGGCTATAGGGCTTGTCGGACTCGCTGCCTTCGGGAACCGCAATGCCCTCGCCAAGGGCAAGCAGGCGGGCCGCATTTTCGTCGGCCCGGCTGACATCCCAGCCGCCATCGAACATCGCCATGGTGCGGGCTTTGTCAGCAATGTTCATTTTCTCGGCACCGACGGCGAGGGCAATGTCGCACGCACCAGCACGGATGGCCTGCACCGCAAGCTGGAACGCACTCGTCCCCGTCGCACAGGCATTTTCGATATTGTAAACCGGAATGCCGCCCAGCCCGATGCGGTTGAGGATAACCTGCCCCGGAATGGCATATTGTTGTTGCAACGCGCCTTGTGTGCCGGTGCCGTAGTAGACATGTTCAATGTCTGATTGCGCCGCGCCCGCATCGGCCAAAGCAAGGCCAATGGCCTCAGCCCCCAATTCCCATACCTGCTTATCCAGGTGCCGACCAAACTGGGTCATGCCCACGCCTGCAATGTATATGTCCTGCATAAGGGTCCTCTCGCGGCGTCCATTTGAACAGGACTTTGCCAACTCTCGACTCGCTTGATAGCAAAATTTATTCAATTGACCAATAATATTTTATTTCGCATCAGAAAAGCGGGTGGACAGCCATCGCGCAGTGGGCCAATCCCCGAATTGAAGGAGCAAAGTGAACCTTGTTTAGTGAACTGATTGAACGCATTCGTTTCGAAGCAGACCATGGCAAGGCGCGGCAAGACCGCAGCCGCCAGAGCCGCGCCCGCATCCTGGATGTTGCCATCACCATTTTTGCGCAGAGTGGATATAGCGGTGCCAGCACCCGCGAAATTGCCGATGCCGCCGAGGTTAATCAGGGGCTAGTCACCTATTACTTTGGATCAAAGCAGGCGCTGTGGCGCGCGGCTGTCGATCAGGCACTGGCCAAATACCGCAATGCCTTTGCCGACCGGATGGCAGAGCTCAAAGATCCCGAAGATCGTAGTTTCTATCGCTTTGCCCTGCGCCATTACGTGCAATGGGCAAGCGAGAATGCAAATGTGTTGCAGATTTTGTTCAGTAATAACCAAGCCGAGCACGAGGCCGCGATCTGGTACACCGAACGCCACACTCGCCCGTTTTATGACGTCTGGACCATGTTAATCCGCGAAGGCCAAGCACACGGCATCGTCCGCCCCGGCCCCGTGCTCAACCTCTATTACTTCCTTGTTTCAACCGCAGCGGTGTTCGCGTCGGCGGAGGAAGTGAAGCTGATGTCAGGCGAAGACGTCGACGATCCGGCATTTATCGAGGCGCATGCAGCTTTATTGTACGATATGCTAATTATTCCCGCCGATGAAAAGAACGCCTAGCGCGACTGAATCGCTAGAAAAAATCTGCTTTTTCCACCAATGACGCGACAAACGTCATTGAACACCAATTGCAATTCTGCATCCCCCACAAAACGCCCTATCTTGGCCCGACGAGCTGGATTTCAGTCGCCTGAAATGCTGCGAAAGCGCCGCAAAAAGCCTTGCCTCATGAGCTATAATCCGAGCCAAGGAAAACGCTGGATCGAAGCCTAGCAGCAGGAAACTTTAAGGCACACCCTACGCGGTAAACCGCCCATGCTATGGGAAAAAATGCTTTAAAATCAGCTCAGGAGATGCTTGAAAGACTTCGGAGTGCGGGTGCTGATGATGGCCCGTTGGTCCCCGCAGATGCGCGGTTTTCTGCGACTTTCGAGAGCAGTTCTGCTAACGACAATGGCCATATGGTCCCCAACCGGCAAAAGCCCGGTCGCCGGGCACTGCTCGATGGCAATTTCGCACGGCGTAGGCTGATATTGCGGGCGAGTGAGTATTGCATCTGGGACACCGAGCTTGCTGGCTTTGGGCTTAGGGTCAGGCCAACTGGAAACTATTACTGGTTTGTGCGGCTGCGGCATCGCGGCAAGCGCCGGCGGATTACATTGGGGCGGGCAGAGGAGCTTGATGCGAGCGTTGCTCACGCGCAAGCCCGTCGGTTGTTAGCAGAAGTTGCGTTAGACGGTTTGCCGAAGCGCGTCGTAGTAAAAGCGACGCCGACCCTCTCCAATTTTGTCGAGACCTATTGGGAGGATTTGGCGCGCCACTGGAAGGCGTCAACTGCGAACCGGAACCAATCGGCGTGGCGACTGTATCTCAGGCCTGCATTCGGACATCTTCTTATATCCACCTGCATTATCCTGCTGCGCTGGACCCATGAGCAATCACGCTCTCCGTCTCGTTGCTCAATATGCAGAGCTCTGCCGGCGCAGGCGATGCGTGTCGCGGCATGCCGCGCTATAAGCGTCCGCCGCGCGAGCGCTATCTCACACCGCTTGAGTATCGGCGGATTGGCAAGGCACTACGCGAGGATGCAGAAACCCATCCTGCGCAAGTGGCGATCATCCGGTTGTTGTTGTTCACCGGCGCTCGCGTCGGAGAAGTACAGAACCTGAGGTGGGAATGGGTACAACCACCGCGACTGGTGCTGCCCGACAGCAAGACAGGGCCAAAGACCAGCTGGCTCAACAGTCAGGCACTCGAAGTGATTGGAGGTATCGAGCGACGGGAGGACTGTCCGTTTGTATTTCCAAATCTTAGTTGCACCAACCCGGTCATTCTGGAAAACTGGTGGCTACCGTTTCGCAGGCGCTGCGCAATCCCCGATGTGCGCGTCCACGATTTGCGCCATAGCTTCGCGTCGACCGCGATTATGGACAATGTGCCGCTGGCAACCATTGGCCGCCTGCTTGGCCATGTCCTTCCTGAAACGACCGCAAAATACGCGCATCTTTCCGATGATGTAATCGGCGATGCAGCAGACCGGATATCGTCGGTGCTTGCCAAGACCATTGGGCTGCCAACATGACCACCCTTAGTCTTAAGCGCATTGTCGAAGAGGCGCTGGCCGAGGTTGGCGCGAATATAAACTTCGCCCTAATCCCACGCGGTAAAGTCCGGACGACGACATGGCTAGGCGTCGAGCATGGTTTTGGCATTCGCCATTATGCCAGCGGTCGCAATGTCTACATCGTCCAGACCAGAATGGCCGGACGTCTGCGGACGGTAACCCTTGGTCCGGCATCGGTGCTGACACGCCATCAGGCGCAGATGGTGGCGCGGCGTGTGATCGCTTACGCCCAGGTCGGGCATGATCCGGCGTCAGAGCGACAGCGTATCCGCGCAGCACCAAGGTTCGACGACTTCCTGGAAGAATATTGGACACGGTGGTCGCCGCAATGAAAGGCTTCGACGCTTGAAACGCATGACGGTTATCGCCGCCAGTATCTCGACAACGCATTCCAAGGACTGTTCATCGACGAGCTTAATGAGGAGCATCTGACCAAATGGGTTGCCGACCTCAATAACCGCACCAGTCCGGGGGCTGCCAACCGCACCCTCGAAATCCTCAAACACATGTTCAACAAAGCAGAAACCTGGGGCTACCGGCTGGAGAACACCAATCCCATTCGCCAAGAGGCTGGCCTAGGCAAATTGCGCATCCACGACTTGCGGCACACTTTTGCGAGCCATGCTGCGATGAACAAAGAAACCCTGCCGATGATCGGACGTCTGCTCGGTCATGCGAACCATCAATCAACGGCGCGTTATGCGCATCTGGATGACGAGCATCTGCTCGAAGAAGCGCAGTAGATCGGGAATGCGGTCGAACGGTTGATGGCGGTTGGTTAGAAAATATGCGCACAAACCAAATTAACCTCGCCCACGGAAAGTTATGCATGCGATCTCTAGGTCCGGATAGTTGGACAGTCCTGGCTGTCCGCTTGAGAGAGCGCCATCGCGTTCAATCGCCGTTCGTTCAGGTGGCACGAATTCGTCAGCTTCAAGCCAAAATGCTAACGTTACCTGCCGAAAGCAAACATCTTAAAAGCCGCTCGCAATTGACCCAGAATCAGCGGCACGCTCAGTCTGAAAAAGAGGGCGGCGCAAAATTCAGGCCTTCTTGTGCGAGCGTAGCCAGCGCTTGTTGCTCAATCGCGAGTGCCCGTATCACCGAAGGTCGCTGCTCCATCTGGCGTGCGTGCGCGGTGAAGCGCGGATAGGGCGTCGCATTAAAATTGGCCCCTTCGACGCGCCAGAATATCCAGTACAGATAAGCATCCAACGCGCTCCAATCCGCGCCATACCAATAGGGTCCATGTGCCAGCCGGTCTTCGATCAGTTGAAAATATTCGTGCATGGCCGTGCGCCCCATATCCCAAACGGCGCGCGCCACTTCGGCTGGTGCAAAAAATTGCGGCATCCGGATGCGCGTGACGATCGGGTGGAGCGTGGCGGCGCAAAAGCACAGATCGGCGAGCTGCCGCGCCCTTGCCATCGAATAGCCCGCCTTGGGGAGAAGGCCAGAATCCGGGAAAAGCTCGCTCAGATGCGTGATGATGGCGACATTTTCGGTCAGCGCTTCGCCGTCGATGAGTATGGCTGGCACCTTGCCCTTGGGGTTATGAGCTTTGTAGGCGGGGGACTTATGCTCGCCCTTCATGAAGCGGACCAGCTCGGTTGTGTAAGGCAGTCCGATTTCTTCGAGCAGGATAGTCGGCACGCGGGCGCAACTGCCAGGCGCGATGAAGAGCTTGATCGCGGTCATATTGCATTGCCTTTCATAGGGATTATTCTTCGGCATCAATCAGCGACTGGATCAGTCGGCGGGCTTCGATGCCGCCATGGTCGCTGCGGAACGAAAGTTCGGAAGCGGTGTCGGCTTCACCCAACCCAGCCTCGATCAGCCCAGCAAGTTCGCAGTCCTGCGCCAGAACCGCCTTATTCTGTCCGCAGAGTGCAGCCGAAAGCGCCTCATCGTCGAGCGTGAAGTTGCGCGTGACGAGCGAATAGACGTTGGTCGTAGTCGCGGTCTCCGGCGTGATGCCATGCACGAAATGGATTTGTCCCCAATCCTTGCCCGCGAGCGGACTGCCCTCTGCTTCGCGCGCCCACGGGCCAACGGCGGTGATCAATCCGGGGCCGAGAAATTCGGTCCCCAGCGTCTGCTGAATAGGGCCGACACTTTCGGGGAACAGGAACCGCGAAAAATCATCGACAGGTCCAATGTCATTGCGGTCTGCGCGCAGCAGGCAATTCTCCCTCGAAACGATGGCGTGCTCCGCGCAGATGGGCGGATTGCCAAGCAGGCTGGCATGGACCCAGGCGATATGGCTGAGATCGAACAGATTATCGACGATCAGCATGTAACGTGCAGCAAAATGCATCGTACCATTGGCGTCCGCGCGCCAGCCGTCGGTTGCAATGCCGCAGCGGCTGGTATCCGGCATTTTGGCCGGATCGGCGACACTATCGCCCATCCAGACCCAGACGAGCGGGCCTTGCTCGATCGTCGCAAAGCGTTTGAGGCGCGCCGCGCCGCCCGGTGGCGACCCTGCCGGACCTTTGGTGCACAGGCCTTCGCCGTCAAATGTCATGCCGTGATAGGCGCATTCGATGCTGTCGCCGGTTCGTGCGCCTTTCACCAGCGGCATGAAGCGGTGCGGGCAAAGGCCTGCGAGAACAGTCGGGGTTCCGCTCTCGCTGCGGAACAGCAGCACGCGTTCGCCAAGAATTGTTCGCTCAATCGGCGCCTCGCCAAACTCGCCCGACCAGCCTGCAATATACCATTGGTTGCGCGGCCAGAGTGGACCGTCTTTCAGTGGGTACATCGTGTATTTCCTTTCAGAATCTATCCAGATCATTGGCGATTACGACAGTCCCACCGAACCGGGTTTTGATAGCCCCGCTATAGTTGGCAGCTTGGTCACGATCTGGTGATTGCCCCGCCAAATGGGTCACGACCACTGATTTCACGCCCATGCGTGACGCCATCTCTCCAACTTGCTCTGGCGTGAGGTGATGATGGGAGAGATGCTCTTCCATCGTCGCTAGTGTCGCGGCATCGAGATTGCCAAATCGCCGAACGGCAGAAATTGTTGCGGGGACATCGATCATCTCGCTGATCAACATATCCGCTCCCTTGCCCATATTTTCGACATTGGTGCTCGGCCCGGTATCGCCGGTATAGACAATGGACCGGCCGCCAACGTTAAAGCGGTACGAAAAGGATTTGAAAAGCCGATCCTGACGACTGCCCGGCTTGAAGCTGTAATGGCTGTTCTGGGCGACACGGATCGTTGCGCCCGGCAGAGCCGCAGTTTCCCCATCCTTTAGCTCATGCACTTTGACCATTGATTGCGGATCGACTTTCACCGCACCCGGAATGCCATAACCGGCTTCGGCAGCCGGTTTCATCGATGCCAGCAATCCGGCAACCAGCGCGCGCGTGCCGGGCGGGCCGTATATTGCAAGTCTGTTCGGAGCAGAGTTCTGGTAGCGTAACCCCAGCAAAGCAGCCAGTCCGCCGGTATGATCGAAATGCAGATGGCTCAGAAATACGGCGTTCACGCGACCCACAGGGACCCCGGATTTAGCCATTTGCTGGACCGTGCCATCGCCAACGTCGATCAGCACCACCTGATCCTGATAGCGTAGCATGTTCGCGGGCTGAGACCTGGCTGGTGAGGATAATGGCCCGCCAATTGTCCCCAGAGTGATCCAGACCGGTGGCTGGCCAGCATCCGCTTCCGCAACTGCGGGCCCATGTTGCAGTGTTGCCAAAGCCAACGCTGCGCAGATCGTCGTGAAAACCTTACCCATCCTTATCTCCTCCCCTCAGATTGGTTCAGCAAGCCGCGTCGAAGCAGCGCGCATCACACCGGGCACATCAACGCCCGGCGTATGATCAACCTCCCATTGGGCGAGCTGAACCGAGGTCTCGACGATAAACTTCACGCGGTCATACCGGCGGCTGGCAAAGCGCGCCAAGGCGGCCTCGACCGGGCCTTCTGCGGCCACTTCCTCGGCCAGAACAATCGCATCCTCGATGCCCATGGCGGCTCCTTGAGCCAGCACCGGCGGATTGGCATGCGCCGCATCTCCGATCAGGACGACGCGGCCCTTGCTCCAGGGATTGGGCGCAAGCAGCCATTCGAGCGGGCGGTAACTGACTTTGGCAGGATCATCGAGCGTCGCTGCAAGCTGTGCTGCGAGTCCGCCATAACCCTCTAGTTTCTCGCGCATCTGCGTATGGAGAGTGGCCGGATCAGGACGCGCGCCGTCCAACGCATTTTCGACGATGTAGATATAGGCCAGTGACGGAGAGACCGGATTGACGCCGACGACGCCGTGTCTGCCGCCGAAATAGAGATGCGTGAGGTCAGCACCTGCCGGGCGGACACAGGCACCGCGCCACGCGGCTTGTCCGGTTGCCATGGGTCGACAGTCAGGAAAGAGACTGGCGCGCGTCCCGGAATAGAGGCCGTCCGCGCCCACCATAAGGGCAAAGTGATCTGCGCTTCCGTCTGAAAAGGTCACAGCGAGGGCGTTCTCTTGTTCCTCCCACGCCTTGACCGTCAGGCCGCAACGAATGTCGACGCCTGCATTGAGCGCTGACTCTGCCAATATGGCATGAAAGGCAGAGCGGCTGATGCCCGTTGCGCCAGGCCAATCCAGACCATCAATCCGTGCGATTGGATTTTTGAAATGCAGCGACCCGTCGGGCTTGCACATCAGCAGGCTGTCACCGGGCATACCCGCCGCGACGCAGCGTTCGGCAACGCCAATGGTATCAAGGGCGCGCATTGCGTTGGCGAGAAGCGAGAGGCCAATACCACCTTCGTCAGCAAGCCTATCTTTGCGTTCGATCAGAACGGTGTTGATCCCCTTGCGGGCCAGCGCCGTCGCCGCTGTCAGCCCGGCGATACCCCCGCCAACGATCAGAATATCGCCGGTCACCCGGTCACCCGGTCACGCTGCCCGGCAGAATCTCGATTTTGATGACGGTCAACGGCCTCTCCTCAGGGATCCCTCGGTTTGCGCGCAGGTGTAGCTCCTTCGAGATAGGAAACCTCCCATGGCGCTTCATCAAATATCCACGGCTGGATGTTGTGCATGAAGGTCATCGTACCGAAGCTCGCGTTCCACACCCGCGGCACCCAGCTATCGTCCATATGATCGCTGTCCGCGCCATATTCGGCTTCACCGCCTGCCGGACAGGGCAGATAGAGGAAGATCGAGCTGGCAATGCGGTGGCGACCAAGACCCCAGATCGATTTTGGCCAGCCGCGCCGTTCCATGTAATTGGCGCCAACCATTGCTTCTTCAAAATCCTCGACGCCGTAATTGACGTGATTGAAGCGGACTTCATTGTCGAAACCGGGAAAGGGCAGACTGGCTTTGAGCCAATAGATGCTGTGATGCTCTGTACAACCCGGCGCGCGCGCAAAAATGCCGAAGCCCTGTTGAATGTCGGACAGGCGGAAATCGAGATATTTCTGATACCAAGCCCAGCTCGCATCGGGATCAGGCACCTGATAAACAATATGTTCGATGGTCTTGGGACACGCCTTGAGCAACCATTTGCGCTGCGAATTGAGGCGATTGACATTGTCATAGCTGTTCATCGGTTCCGGGGCGCCCATCACCGTGACGCGGTTCCAGATGCGCAGGCCCATCGCAATGCCGTCGCAATCGATGAAATGCGCGGTACCGCTCTCATCGATTGTCACGTCGGTCCCGCTGCGCAGGCGCTTCACAGCGCGGTCAAAATGCTTTTGATCCGGCACGCCCCAGATGACTTTCTGAACGCCGATGCCCATCAGCTTTTGCCCAGCTGTCACCGTGTCAGCCAATGGCCGCAAGATGATCGAGTAGCCTTGCCGTCAGTTCAAACAGCGCCTCGGCGTCGCTCGCTTCCACAAGCGGCAAGCCGAAATCGTCAAAATAGCGCGTGCAGGTTGCCATGTCCTCCACGCCATAAATGACCGTTTCGATGCCGTTGATGCCATTGGGTGCGCTCAATTCCTGCTCTCCTATATTTCGGCTTTGCACGGCGTTATCTGACGCCCCGCCAGCCCCAGAATCTCGCCGGTCATGATGTCGCCATCCTGCAGCAAGCGCCCATGATGAATGCCATTGCCCGAAGGCGATCCGGTCATGATGATGTCGCCGGGATTAAGCTGCGTGTGGGCAGAGGCGAATTCGATCAACCGTGCAACGCCGAAAATCATATCGTCAGTGCCCTCATCCTGCATCACCTGGCCGTTGAGCGACAGCTTGATGTGGAGCTTTTGCGGATCAGCGACAAAGCGCGCGGGCGTGATATAGGGACCAAGGATATTGAACCCCGGCGCGCTTTTGCACCGCATCCAGTCCATCCCCATTTGCGGAATATCGGGCCGATCTACCAGTTCACGCGCGGTGACATCATTGGCGATGGTGTAGCCCGCTACATGATCGAGCGCATCAGCAAGCGCAACACGCCGTGCCGCCTTGCCGATCACAACGGCAAGCTCCAGCTCCCAGTCAGGCTGCGCCACATCCTTGGGAAGGATCAGCGTGTCATGCGATCCTGCAATCGCGCTGTGCAGATCCGACCCAAATGAAGGGAAGACCAGTCGCCGCGCGCCGATCCATGAATTCCGTGCCCCAAACGCGGCGTTCTTCGGGAGACAAATGCTCCGCGCCGCCGCTGCCTTTGGCGACGATGAGATCAATCACGTGCCGACGATAATTCGCGCCTGCCCCAAACAATTGGCCGGGCATGAAGGGCAAGTGCACGGCGAAGTCTGATTCTGGTCGCCAACCTGCTGTAGGAGGCGACGCCATTGCTGTGTCAATCTGCGCGCCGTATCGCTGCCAATCGGCGAATACCGCACCCAGATCAGCAGGTGCATCGCCCAATAGCAGCGCGAGCGGGAGAGCCTGCCCGTCCCGCACTACCGCCGGAAAGGCGCGGCCCCATCGCTTGAAAGCGTTCCCAATGCATATATATCCATATGCGGTTGTTACGGCTTCCACGCGCATTTGCCGAATGGAGATTTACGCATCCAGTTATCGCCCAAACCGATAGTATAAATTGTTCGAATCCGTTTTCCTAATTCATGCAAAGGCCTATTCAGCTTGTGTGAGGAGAGCGGATTTGAAGGGCATCGATAAAATTCTAATCGTCGGCGGCGGTATCGGCGGGATGGCAACCGCGATCCAGCTTGCGGAAGCGGGCGTTGCGGTTGACCTGATCGACCTCGATCCGGAATGGCGGGTTTATGGCGCGGGTATTACGATCACGGGCCCCACCTTGCGCGCCTACAAGCGGCTTGGCCTGCTCGATCAAATCAAGGCGGTTGGCGCAGTCACCAACGGCACAAAGCTGCTCCATTTCTCAGGCGCTCTTATTCATGAGATGGATGAGCCGCTGATCGAAGATGGATTGCCAGCAACCGGCGGAATACTGCGGCCTGATCTCCACACGCTCATGTCTGCCCGCGTGCGCGAACTGGGTGTATCCGTCCGGCTGGGCCTGACGGTGGACGCGCTCGACAGCGATGCGAGCGGCGTTAACGTGTGCTTTAGCGACGGTGGCAATGGCCGCTATGATTTTGTCATCGGCGCGGACGGTATATTTTCCAAGGTCCGTGACATGCTGTTCCCGGCAGCCGTCAAGCCGCGCTTCACCGGACAATCAAGCTGGCGCATCTTGTGTGACCGGCCAGCCGATTTTGACCGCACAGAGATATACCTCGGCCACCGCAATTTGGCGGGGTTAACGGCCTGTTCGCCTACGCAATGCTATGTCTTCATGCTCAACATCGATCCAGACCGGACATGGATTGAACCCGAAGATTTCCCCGAAACCGTGCGCGGGCTGCTTGCTGATTTCGGCGGAAATCTGGCGAAAATTCGTAACGCGGTTACAGCCGAGACGTCGGTGGTTTATCGCCCACTTGAAAGCGCGCTCCAGCCGCCACCTTGGCACAAGGGTCGCATCTTGCTGATCGGCGATGCGGCCCATGCCACCACGCCGCATCTGGCAAGCGGTGCCGGTATCGCCGTCGAGGATGCGCTGGTGCTGCGCGAAGAACTGGCCGCGTGCGGCGGCGATATCGAAGCCGGGTTCGTGGCGTTCACCGCGCGGCGCTTTGAACGGTGCAAACTGGTTGTCGATTCGAGCGTCGCGATTGGGGATGCCCAGATTGGCCACGCCCCGGCGGACCAGATCGGCATGATGATGGGCAAGGCGCTGCACGCGCTATTTGCGGAGATTTGACGATGACCGGAACCATCACGACCTGCGGCCCTGAGCGCAAACTAATCCCAGTTTCGGCGCGCGGGCAGCATCTTGTCGTCGATATTCATTGCCACCTCGGTATCCCCGCCGCCGATGCAATTGTTCGGGCGGCGATGCCAGATGCGCCCGCCGCTCTGCCCTTTTCCTCGCCAGCGTCTGACAAGGTCAACGGTGCTCTGTTTGCCGCAATCGGCCCCAAGCTCAACGGCGTCGAAGCGCGGTTGGCGGATATGGACCGGCTTGGCGTCGATGTGCAGGCGATCAGCCCGTCACCGGGGCAGTATTTCTACTTCGCACCACCAGAGATTGGCCGCGAAACCAGCCGCATGATCAACGACGGCATCGCAGCGGCCTGCGCTGCGCACCCAGACCGGCTCGTCGGCATGGGCACTGTGCCGCTGCAAGCGCCCGAAATGGCCATCGCCGAAATGCGGCGCTGCGTGAACGACCTTGGCCTGCGCGGGATCGAGATCAGCAGCCACGTGAACGGCAAGGAACTCGCCGCGCCGGAATTCCGGCCCTTCTTTGCTGCCGCAGAAGAACTCGGCATATTGCTCTTCCTCCACCCGCTCGGCTTCACCCACGGCCAGCGCCTGTCGGAGCATTATCTCAACAACATCATCGGCAACCCGATTGAATCGACCATCGCGCTCAGCCATTTGATCTTTGAAGGCGTGCTCGACAGTCACCCCGGCCTCAAGCTCTGCGTGGCGCATGGCGGCGGATATCTGCCGGGCTATTGGGGCCGGATGGACCACGCCTGGCGCGCCCGCGAAGACTGCCGCCAGCACATCACCCGCGCGCCCTCGAGCTATCTCCGCCAAGTCTGGCTCGACACGTTGGTCTTTGACCGCACCGAACTCGACCACCTTGTCGCCAGCCACGGTGCGGACCGATTGTGCCTCGGCACCGACTATCCCTTCGATATGGCAGAGCCTGACCCAGTCGGCTTTCACGCGCACCTTGCAGACGCGGACAAGGCGAAGATCATGGGGGGGAATGCCTGCGGGCTATTGGGGCTAGACTGCAAACATTGAGTGTACAAAGCTGCCAATCGTCGTTGGATGCGCTTTGATCGTTCTGCGGGCTGCCGCCCGAAGCGCGGCGCGTTGGGTTTCGTCCAGATACTCGACCGGCGATTTTCCATCGACGCGGGCGAGCGCCAGAACGGGCAGCAGCGCGGCGGCGCGGGCTTCGACAGCCTCGACCAGTTCCCAATTGACATGGGCTAGATAGGCGCTGGCGAGCGCATCGAACGAGGCTGCGAGCGCGGCCTCCGCGCCTTTCACCAATAGTCGCTTGATCAGCAAATGATTGAGGCAGAACGCCAGATCGAAGGCGGGGTCGCCGAACCACGCGCATTCGGCGTCGAGCAGGATCGGGCCATCGGGGCCGAGCATGATGTTCTTCGGGCTGACATCGCCGTGGACCAGCACGCGCTTGGTCTGGGCGGTTTGTTCGGCAATCGGTTCGATCAACGGCGCAAGGTCCGGATGCGCGCGGGCGGTGGCCAGGAGATAGGCGTCGATGCGGAGCGCGTGGAAGCTGGCGTCGGTGGCAAAGCGCGCTCGGAGTGTAGAATCGAGCGCGGTGGCCGCGTGAATGCGCCCGAGCAGATCGCCCATCGCGGCGGCGTCGCCCACATCGACCCGGCCAGCGAGCAACTCGCTCTTCCATAACCGGTGCTGATCCGGCGCCAGCCATGCCATCGCGAACAGGCCTCGTGGCTTGTCGTGGGCGATGGGCGTCGGCACATGCCCGGGCGCTATCGCGTTCGCCACCTGCATATAGTCCCATTCGAATGCATTGCGCCCGACCGGCGCTTTCCACTCAGCGGCAACTTTCAACTGCGCCAGCGCCCGCTTGACGCACCAGCTTTTGTCGCCCGCATCGACCCGCCAGATGTCGGATGAGACGCCGCCGGTCAGTGGTGTCCAATTGGTTTTATCGCCACGCGCGATCAACTCGGCATCGACCAGAAATTCGTCCAGCGCAGGCTCTGGCGCGCTCAAAGCGGCGCGATGCCGGACGCGCCTGACCAGTCCAGCCCTTCCTCATCCAGCCGCAGCAACTGGTTATATTTGGCAAGCGTTCGGAATTGCGCACCGAGCCGATCTTGATCTGCCCGCCTGCAACGCCGACGGCGAGATCGGCGAGGAAATCATCTTCTGTCTCGCCCGAACGTGCTGAGATGACGGTGGCATAACCCCCGGCGCGCGCGCTGCTGATCGCATCGAGCGTGCCCGAAAACGTGCCGTTCTGGTTGACTTTGATCAGCGCGGCATTGCAGATGCCCGCCGCGACGGCGCGGTCAATCCGCGCGGGCTGGGTCGCGAAGAGATCGTCGCCGACAAGCTGGATATTGCCGAGCGCATTCGTCATCGCGGGCCAGTTGCCCCAGTCATCCTCGCCCAATCCGTCTTCGATGGAAATAATGGGAAAGTTCGCCACCCAAGCCTGCTGCAAAGCGATCATTTCAGCCGCTGAATAGGTTCGGCCCGCCCGAGTGAAGGGATAGTCGCCAGCATCATTCACCAGCGATGATGATGCAATATCGAGCGCGATGGCGGCGTCCTTGCCCGGTTCAAGCCCTGCGCGTTCAAACGCTTTGACCATCAGCGTCAGCGCTTCCTCAGACGTCTCGAAGCCGGGTGACAGACCACCTTCATCGGCGAGTAAGGTGGTAATGCCAGCTTCGGCGCACAGCACCGTTGCCGAGGTGCGCACGCGGCACACCCAGTCCAACGCCTGAGCATAGCTCTTCGCGCCCAGCGGGATCATCAGGAAGTCCTGCACATCCATCCCCCGTCCGGCGTGCAGCCCGCCCGAGAGGATGTTGACCATCGGCATCGGCATGGTCGGCGTAACGCCCGCAAGTTCAGCAATTCGACGGAAGAGCGGCTGCCCGGTTACCAAAGCGCTCGCGCGAACAGCGGCAAGGCTGACGGCGAGCGTCGCATTGCCGCCAAGCCGTGACAAATTATCCGTCCCGTCAAGTTCGCGCATCCGTGCATCAAGGCCAGCTTGATCGGACACGTCATGACCTTTGAGCGACGCTGCGATCTCGCCCGTCACATTGGCCACCGCCCGCTGTTACTCCAAGACCGCCCCAAGCCTCGCCGCCATCTCGCAGTTCGACCGCCTCCGCCTTGCCGGTTGACGCGCCGGAGGGAACCGATGCGCGCGCCATGCGGCCATCATCGAGCCATATCTCAGCTTCGACCGTCGGACGGCCCCGGCTGTCGAGAATCTGGCGGCCCTTGATGCTTGCTATTCTGGTCATGTCTTCACTTCTGGCGCGTTGCAGGGAAAATGCGGCTTCTCACCGGCCAGCACGCGGACCACCTCTTCGGCAGAACGGCGGCGGAGTTCGGCGAGCGAAGCTTCGGATGAAAAGGCGATATGTGGCGTGACGATCACGTCGGCGCGGTCCACCAAGGCGCGCGGCGGATCGGGTTCGCCTTCGACAACGTCCAGCCCGGCACCTGACAAATGTCCGCGCTCAAGCGCCGCGATCAGGGCCTCGGTATCAACCAGCGGCCCGCGACTGACGTTGATCAGATACGCGCCCGGCTTCATCGCAGCGATCCGTCCGGCGTTGATCAGATGATGGGAAGCCTCGGTCAGCGGCGCGTGGATGATGATGGCGTCACTTTGTGTGATCAGGGCATCAAGCGCCATCATTTCGACACCCGCTGCCCCGCGCCCCGAGGGCGAATATCCCAGAACATGACATCCAAAAGCGACCAGCCGCTGCGCCGTTGCCGCGCCAATCCGGCCAACTCCAATGATGCCGACCGTCAGACCAGAAACCCGACGAAGCTTCGCCGCCGCTGGATCCCATGCTCCGCCTTTAACCGAGCGATCAAAGCCGACTGTCCCGCGCGCCCAATCGAGCAGCAGCGCCACGGCATGATCGGCGACCTCGCCCACGCAATAATCTGGGACATTGGCGACCCAAGCACCGCGCGAAGTCGCTGCCGGGAGGGCGATATTGTCAAGTCCAACGCCAATGCGCTGAACGATCTTCAACACTGTTGGTGTGGAAATCGCTTTGGCAGAAACCTGGGCCCAACAGGTCATGATCGCCTGCGGATTATGCGCCGCGATCAGGGCGTCGACCTTTTGTTCCGGCATGGGGGTCGAGGGGCCGGCAATGTAGTATGTGCCCCGCGCCTTCAATAACAGAACGTTCGATGCTGACATCGGGCCAGGCGAAATCGGTTTGAACGACAACAGCCATTTAAGTCTCCTGAGGGGGAGGCAGTCGCGTCGCATGAAAATTGACAATTTGCCAGCGACCATCGCGTCGCTGCCAGACCTGCGTAACAAAGGCTTGCACCTCGACTCGCTCATCATGGCCGCGCCGCGCCACAGTGTTGCTCATGCCTCCGGTCATGATCGCATGGTTTTCATCGATCACTCGAACCTTCAAGTCATGACGCTCGATGTTAATGAAGCGCAGAAATCCTCCGGCATGGCCCAGCAAAGCCGTTTTGCCCTGCACGATCCCGGTGGTGTGAACATGCGTCACATCATCCGCAATCAGCAAGGCAAAGGCGTCCATGTCATCGGCAACAAGCACATCGCGACGAGACCGCTCTGCGGCCAGAACTTGGCTTTCAACTGTCACCCAACCGGTCCTTCAATCTGAAGATCAGAACTTCACGCCCGCCCGGATTCCGTATGTACGCGGCGGACGGAGAGACCCCACGACCAGACCGGCACCGCCGAACGGATTGGGGAAGCTGTTACCGATGATGTCGTTATTCTCGATATTGTTGACATAGGCCGTCACGAAGTAGCGATCATCAGCCTGAGCCAGAGTGATCGAGGCGTCCGATGTTGAATATCCGTCCTGGTTTTGCGTCGGGAGATATTCGAGGCCCGTGAACACGTCCGACTGGAACCGGGTCGAGGCATTCAGAACAAGCTTCCAGTCACCGAGCGGAACCGTCTGCTGGACGCCAAAGGAGGCGACCCATTCGGGCGCATTTGCCGGGCGTTTGCCTGAACAATCCTGAACATACACCGTTGCGGGATTGCCCAGCGTGAATGGGCAATTGGCCGTCGGCGGGACAGAGGTCAGCAAGCCGGGCACCTGCGGGGAGTTGTTCGGCGTTGTGTAGACAAAGCTGTCATATTTCGCGTCAAGATATTGCAGGTTCATCGAGACCTGCGTGTTGCGCCCGGGCTTCGCAATTGCTTCCACCTCGAACCCCTTGTTGGTCGAGGCACCGACGTTGCGGGTCGCAAAGACAACATTGCCCCTGCTGTCGCGCGTTGCCGAACTCACTTGCTGGTCGCGATACTTCCAATGGAAAAGCTCGACATTGAGTTGCAGGCGATTGTCGAGGAACCGGTTCTTCGATCCAACCGTCCACGCCTTTATCGTTTCGGGATCATAGGCCGGGTTGTCGGTCGTGAAGAAAAAGCCGCCCGATTTGAACCCGGTTTCATAGGAAGCATAGACCAGCGAACGCTCGCCAACGTCATATTCCACGCCAGCGCGCCAAGTCACCTTGTTGAAGCTGTCGCGATTATTGTTCTTGAATTGAGTTGCACTGATGAACGTCGGCGTCGTCGCCGGGCCACCCGGGAATGGAGCGCCCAGACCATTGGCAGAGAATGGCACTGGTGCTCCGGTGGGCAGCAACGGTATGCCCAGAGTCGGCGTATTGGCGAGCAACGGCGCGCCAAAACAGTTGGTCACTGGTGCGCCTGTCGGCCTCAAGACGGTCCCTCCGCACAGGATCGTCGCGGTCGTGAACGTCCCGTCAAATGTCTTCTGCTCATGCGTATAGCGGACGCCGCCCGTTATGCGGAATGTGTCAGTCAGTTTGTAGGTTGCTCGTGCGAAACCCGCATAGCTTTCGGTCGTCGGGAAGTAGCTTTGAACCGACCCACTCACCTGCTGATTATAGGAGGCCAGCGGAACGTCGATATTTTCCTTGATGTAGAACGCACCCAGCAGCCATTCGAACGGACCGTCAGACTTGCTCGCCAACCGCGTTTCAAGCGTGAACTGTTTGTCCCTTTCGCGCTGGTTGATGAGGAAACTTGGCGTCGTCGCGCGGTAGTTAATGCTGGCTCCACGATAGGATGGGATCACTGTCAGATCGGCAAATCCCAAATCGGCATCCAGCGAAGCGTAAACACCCCAGCTGTTGTTATCGAGAAACCCATCGTTTGGCGGCAGTTGAAGGATGTTGCCCGAAGGGAAGAAATAAACGCCATTAAAGGCCGGGCGCGAAAGCGGGTCTGTGTTTCCGACGCGGCGGTTGCTTACCGCATCTGTCAGAACCGTTGAACCTACGCCTTTGCCCTTTTGCCGGTAATAATCGCCACCAAGATTGATCGTGATCGTGTCGCTCGCTTCAAATTTGAGCTGGATGCGGCCTGCCAGATCATCCTGATCGCTGGTACCATCAGTCATGTATCCGTCATGCTTCACATATTGCCCGGCAACGCGGACAGCCGCGCGCTCGCCAAGTGGCGCGTTCAATGCGCCGTTGAACTGGATCGCATCATAATTGCCATACGAGACCGACGCGTCGCCGCCGAACTTGCCCAGTTCCGGCTTGCGGGTGATGATGTTGATCGCACCGCCGGTTGCGTTGCGGCCATAAAGGGTGCCTTGCGGCCCTTTCAGGACTTCGATCCGGTCGATGTCATAGAGCACACCACCGGTTGAAGAAGGACGCGCCACGAACACGCCGTCAACATTGAACGCAATCGCTGAATCGGAAAGCGCGTTGGCGTTGAAATTGCCGACACCGCGCAGATAGAACAGCGCATAAGGACCAGCCGCTTTGGCGATTTGCAGCGACGGCACAAGATTGGTGAGTTGGGTAGGATCGTTGACGCCGCCCTGGACAAGCTGATCGGATGACACAGCAGAAACCGCTACGGCAGCTTTCTGAAGATTTTCCTCTCGGCGTTGAGCGGTTACGATGATATCGGTAATACCCGCGTTTTCGTCTTCGGCGCTCGCCTCGGGTGCAGCTGTTTGCGCAAAGGCGGGAGCAACCCCCAAGCCCAGCGATACAATGCAGCTGGTTATCAGCAGTTTCTTTTTCATGTGATCCTCCCCTTTTGCAAATAGCATTATGCGCCATTTTGAGAGAGACTAGGCCGCGACTACCTAAACATCGAATCAATATGATTGTTTAGACCTATCGCCTACAGTGATAGCAGACTTGCGGTTTTGATATGATCGGCCAACCATTTCAGACCTTCGTCAGCTTGACGAATCCGGTGCCACTGAATGCATTCGCGAACCTGCGGAAGCGTGTAGGGCATGTCAAAAATGCGAATTGGCATGATGCGCGCAAAATATTCGGCATGGCGGCGGTGCATGGTGGCGATGCGTTCGGTGCCAATGACACTTTGAGGGATTGCGGCGAATGTCGAGACGCGCATTTCGATCCGGCGCGAAACACCCATCTCTTCAAAAAGCGTCTCTGAAAACGCCGGAAAGCGCTCTGGTCCAAAAAAGGTGATCGCGTGGCCGAGGCGTTCAAACACCGCCTTGTCGAGGCCATTTTTGCAATGTGGGTTCTGGTCCCACGCCACAACGGCATGTTCATCTACGCATAAGAGCTCCTGAGGATGGCCGCGCGCCAGATAGCTTTCAATCGTCAGCAGCAGGTCAACTTCGCCACTCTCCAGTCGCTCAAAGGCCCCTACATCCGGGGGGATCACATCAAATGAAGTGCCGGGCGCTTCTCGTCCTGCTACCTTGAGCGCATCCGCCAGAAAGACATTATAAGCATAGTCGGATGCCACGATAACAAAGCGTCTTTCGGCCCTGGCCGGATCGAATATTGCCGGTGTGGTGATGTTAGACCGGATCATCAGCAGGGCTTGGCGAACGGGCTCCACCAATTGCTGTGCCTTGGGCGTCAGGATCATGCGGCGACCGCTGGGAACAAGCAATTCATCGCCGAAATAATCACGTAGACGGTTGAGCGCTCCGCTCACCGCTGACTGGCTGAGGTTGAGCGTGCGGGCTGCCGCTGAAACATTTTGCTCATGACCCAGCACGTCAAATGCGACGAGAAGGTTGAGATCAAGGCGGTCAAACCTCATTGCCGACTCCCTTATCGGTAAAATCGATAGAACGGCTCTGCTATAATGATTTCCCGGATAATACCAGCCTGACTATCCTACTTATTGGGAGAGAAGAATGTCGAAGAGCGAAACCCAGAATTGGCGCGCACCAACGCCGCGGGAGGCCCGCAATTATCCCTATAATTGCTGGTGGGTGGCCGCGCTTTCATCTGAGGTTGGCCGTGATCTGCTTGGCCGTTGGATGCTTGATACACCCGTGCTCTTGTACCGCACCGAGGATGGCCGCGCCGTCGCCATGGAAAACCGCTGCCCGCACCGGGCCGCACCGCTATCGCTCGGCTGCCTGAAGGGCGACAATGTCCAGTGCGGCTATCATGGCTTTACCTTTGCGCCAGATGGCGCGTGCATTGATGCGCCGTCCATGGGCACAGCAGTGCCCGCTGCCACGATCAAGTCATTTCCTGTCATCGAACAAAATGCCTTTGTCTGGGTCTATCTGGGCGACCCCGCCAAGGTGGACGGGGTGCCGCCCCCGCACGATCTTGAATGGGTGGACGACCCGGCTTTCGCGTTCGTTCAGGGGCGGATGGACGTCAAAGCCAACTATATGTTGCTCAAAGAGAATGTGCTTGATCTCACGCATTTTGGCTATGTCCACGCCAAAAGCTTCGGGATCAGCGACTGGATCGATCCACCGCGTTCATCGACCGATGGCGATGTCACGAGCTATCACAAGAGCTTTGTGCGCAGCCCCTTGCCCCCCATCTTTGCCGATCCGCTGGGCCTTGCGGCGGGAACCCCTTATGACCGCGAAAATTACGGGTCTTTCGTCTCACCAGCGCTCCAGATCGGCGCCGTTGATTTCGTCGATCCTGAAAATGGCACCATCCGGGGCAAATTTCGGGTGAGCCATGCCACCACGCCGATTGACGCGACCAGCATGTATTATTTCTATGTTATCGGCCGCGATCATGGCACTTCAGAGACCGAGATGGCGGACTTGCTCAAGGGTTCCGAAATAGGCTTCGCTGAGGACGAGGCGATGATCGAGGCCGTACAAGCCATGATGTCGCGCGACCCACGGGGGGCATCAGCACCGGAGATCAGCGTCAAGTCCGATGCGCCGGGTATTCAGGCCCGCCGGATCGTCGAACGGTGGATGGAAAGGGAAACCGGATGACCCCCACGCTAACGCTCGATCCGTTCGACGAAGCCTTTCTGGCCGATCCCTATGCGCACCATGATGCCCTGCGCGATGCCGGGCCGGTGGTCTGGCTTGAAGCGCGGCAGTGCTTCGGGATGGCCCGCCATGCCGAGGTGCAGTCCGTGCTCAAAGACCATGAAACCTTTGTTTCAGGGCGCGGCGTCGGCCTTGCCGATTTTTCGAAAGAAGAACCCTGGCGTCCGCCGTCACTGCTGCTTGAAACCGATCCGCCAGTGCATGATCGGACACGCGGGCTGATGAACAAGGTAGCAACGCTGGCCTCGCTGCGAGACGTGCGGCCAGCCTGGCTCAAGACGGCGGAGGCGCTGGCGGATGAACTCGTTGCTCGCCGCACCTTCGATGCCGTCACCGACCTTGCTGAAGTTTTTCCGTTGTCGGTCTTTCCCGATCTGATTGGTCTGATGGACGAAGGCCGCGAACATTTGCTCCCTTATGGCATGGCAACCTTCAACGCCTTTGGTCCGCGCAACGCGCTGTTTGAAAGCACCAACGCCACAGCTGCCCCAACCATTGCGTGGGTCGCCAAGGCCTGCGAGCGCGCCAGCCTGAAACCCGGAGGCTGGGGCATGGCAACCTATGCCGCCGCTGATCGCGGCGAATGTACCGAGGAAGAGGCAGCACGGCTGGTGCGCTCTTTCCTCTCGGCGGGGCTTGACACGACCGTGAATGGCATCGGCCATCTATTGCTGGCCTTCGCCACATTCCCCGATCAGTGGGATAAGCTTCGCGCCCGCCCGGAACTCGCCAAGCGCGCATTGGATGAGAGCTTGCGCTGGGATTCAACCGCGCAGACATTCTTCCGCACGACTGCCTGTGATGCGCATGTGGGCGGTGTGACGATCCCAGAAGGTGCCAAGGTCGTGCTGTTTCTGGGAGCGGCCAATCGCGATCCACGCAAATGGGACCAGCCTGAGCAATTCAATATCGAACGCGCCACCAGCGGCCATGTCGGCCTCGGCTTCGGCATCCATCAATGCCTCGGCCAGATGGTCGCGCGGATGGAGAGCGAAGTGCTGCTTGAGGCGCTGATCCCGCGCGTTTCAACATTTCGCATATCGGGAAACCCTGTGCGCCGCCTTAATAACACCCTGCATGCACTCAAATCGCTCCCTCTCGAACTCATACCCGCTTAAGGAACGCCATGACTCGACGCTTCATCGATCTCTCGATCCTTCTCGAAAACGAAGTGATTACCGACCCGCCGTTCATGCGGCCGAAGATAGAATATGTCGGGCACCGCGAAACTATGTCGGAGATGGGGCATTTTTTCCCAGGCGTGTCAGCGGAGGAAGTGCCCGGTGGGGAAGGCTTCGCAGCAGCGGAAGTGATAACTCTATCCACGCACAACGGAACGCATCTTGATGCACCTTGGCATTTCCATCCGACGCAGGATGGTGGCCGACCTGCGATGACAATTGACGAAGTACCGCTGGATTGGTGCTTCCGGCCCGGCGTAAAACTGGATTTTCGCCATTTCCCCGATGGCTATGTCGTAACGGCCGATGATGTGGAGAAGGAACTCGAACGGATCGGTTGCAATTTGCAGCCGCTTGATATCGTGCTGGTCAATACTGCTGCCGGATTGGCGTTAGGCAATCCCAACTTCGTCGATATCGGCTGCGGCATGGGTTACGAGGCAACCATGTACCTGACATCGCGCGGCGTGCGTGTGACAGGAACCGACGCGTGGAGCTGGGACGCGCCGTTCAGCTACACAGCCGCCAAGGTGAAAGAAACCGGCGATACCTCTTTGATTTGGGAAGGCCACAAGGCCGGACGGGATATCGGCTACTGCCATCTGGAAAAGCTTCACAACCTCGAAGCACTGCCAGATCAAGGCTTCACTGTCTGCTGCTTTCCGCACAAAATCAAAGGCGCTTCGGCTGGCTGGACACGCGCTGTGGCAATCATCGATGATTGATCAAGTCGACCAACACGAGGTGGCGTCGTGAGGATCATATTAACGGGCGCTAGCGGCTTTATCGGTAGCGAGGTTCGCTTGGTCCTTGAAGGCCATCATGATGTGGTGGCAATCGATCGCCTGCTCCACGGAAAAAGCGGGGTTGAGGGCGACCTATGCGACCCTGCGGTGCTCGACAGTGCGTTCGCCAGAGGATGCGACGCTGTGATCCATTTGGCAACTGTGCCAGGGGGGCTGCAGAATTGGATCCTTTACTGGCAAAGCAAGCGAATGTTGATGCCACTATGGCGCTGATCGACGCTGCCGCAAGAACTGGCAGCACACCGAGGTTTATTTTCGCCAGCAGCATTGCTGTGTTTGGTGATCCCCTACCGCCTTTGGTCGAGGATACGACAGCCATAGCGCCAACTATGGTCTATGGCGCGCACAAGGCCATGATGGAAACCTGGATCGAGACGCAAACACGGCGCGGTTCGATTGCGGGGCTTTCATTGCGTCTTCCCGGTGTCGTTGCGCGACCAAAGGGACCGTCAGACATGAAATCTGCGTTCATGAGCGATGTGTTCCACGCGTTGGTCGCACGCCTGCCTATTGAATTGCCAGTCTCGCCAGAGGCAACTATGTGGCTCATGTCTCTGCGACAGATCGCGGCCAACTTGGTTCACGCGCTGCAAATCGAAGCGACGGGCACTTGCACATTGCCGGCAATCCGGACGTCGATGCGCGATCTCGTGCAGGCGATTGCCCGAGCAACTCAGACCGATCCCGCCTTAGTGACATATGCCCCAGACATAGCGCTTGAAGCCGGGTTCGGGAGGCAGCCTCCATTGCGCACATCAACAGCCGAGGCTCTGGGCTTTACCAATGACGGCAGCATCGATACGCTGGTCGCATCTGCCCTTCTCACTCTTGCTTGAAAGGCCGGAAATGAAACTCGCCACACTCGAAAACGGATCACCGGATGGCCGGCTTGTCGTCATGTCGACGGACGGACTCTGCTTCCTTGATGCCGCAGGCGTCGCTCCGACGATGCAGGCTGCGCTGGAAAGCTGGTCCCATTGTTTGCCAGCACTCGCAGTCCTTTCGCAGCGACTTGCCGCAGGACAAGGCGAACCGCTTGGTGGGGCTCGGCTGCGCGCACCACTGCCCCGTTCATGGCAGTGGCTCGATGGTTCGGCATTCGAGAGCCATGGTGAGTTGATGCAGATTGCATTCGGTATGGATCCGGTCCCCACAGACCGACCGCTCATGTACCAAGGTCTCTCGGACAAGTTTTACGGCCCCAACGATGATATCCTGATGACAGATGAGGAACTCGGGATTGATTTTGAAGGCGAGTTCGGGGTGATCGTCGATGCTGTGCCGATGGGAGTGACGTCGGCAGCGGCGATGGGGCATATCAAGCTGATCATTCAGATCAATGACTGGTCGCTTCGCACACTGGCACCCGTTGAAATGAAAACCGGGTTCGGCTGGGTTCAGGCAAAACCAGCCTGCAGCGTAGCCCCTTTTGCTGTGACCCCTGACGAAATCGGCGATGATTGGCGCGACGGACGCGTTTGTCTCGATTTGGCCGTCGACTGGAACGGGAAGCGCTTTGGCAACCCCAATGGCGAACCCATGGCCTACGGATTTCACGAGCTTGTGGCTCACGCTGCCCGCACCCGCGCACTTCCGGCCGGAACGATTATCGGATCGGGCACCATATCCAACCCGAACTACCGTGAAATTGGATCATCCTGCATCGCGGAGCGGCGCGCGATCGAATTGGTCGATGAGGGGGCGCCAAGCACGCCTTTCATGCGCTTCGGCGACAGGATCAGAATGGAAGCACGAACGCACAGCAATGCAACGCTGTTCGGTGCGATTGATCAGAGGATCGTAAAAGCATGAGCGAGAATCCCTTTCCTCCCATCCGCCGGATTGTGACTGGGCATAATGCGGACGCGCGCGCCATCATCAAATCGGATGAGTGCTTCCCAAGCGAGCCAATCGCGATTGGCGGTGCCCAGTTCGCCTTGCTCTGGACGACAGCGACGGTTCCGGCGGACAATAATGACGAAACCGACGGCCGCACTCGCGACGCAGGGCTTACACTTAACAACGGCTCGGTAATCCGCATTGTGGATTTTCTACCCGGCGGTACGTCACCTATGCACCGCACCAACAGCATCGATTATGGCATTATCCTCTCCGGCGAGATTGAGCTGGAGTTGGAAGATGGAATCAAGACTACCGCCGGACCCCACACGATCATCATCCAGCGCGGAACCAATCACAAATGGCGCAACCCCAGCCAAAGCGAATATGCCCGTGTTGCCTTCGTGCTGATCGAAGCGCCAGCCTATATGCATGATGGCCAAGCCCTGCCCGAAGACAAGCCATGAGCGCGGACTCTTCTCGCAAACACAAAGAGGAATGACGCTATGACATATTTGAAAAATGTCTGGTATATGGCAGGCTGGAGCGACGAGCTGGGCGAACAGCTCCTGCCGCGCCGCCTGTTTGATCAACCCATCCTGCTCTACCGCAAAGCCGACGGATCTGTTGCGGCGCTGGTTGATCGCTGTCCGCACCGCTTTGCGCCGCTCAGCCTTGGTTCAAAAATCGGCGACACAGTTCAATGTGGCTATCACGGGCTGGCCTTCGACGGCACCGGCCAGTGCGTCCACAACCCTTTCTCCGACAAAATCCCCGCCGCCAAAGTGCAAAGCTGGGCCGTAGTCGAACGCCATGACATCATCTGGCTGTGGGGCGGAGATCCCGTCAATGCGGACCAAGCGTTGATCCCTGATTTCAGCATGATTACAAACAGCGGCACGGTAAAAGCAGTCCACGGCTACACGCTGATTGAAGCGCCATATGAATTTGCGACCGATAACCTGATGGACCTCTCGCACATAGAATTTGTCCATAAGGGTAGCTTCGCTGGTGCAGGCGTGATCTTCGCGGGCACGCATCAGGTCATCGAAGAAGGAGACACCCTTCGATCAAACTGGTGGATGCCGGGCGTAAAAGCACCTTCGCATACTGCCGGTGTCTATCCTCCTGACCTGATCTGCGACCACTGGCTCGACATGCGCTGGGATGCACCGGCATCGATGCACCTTGAAATCGGCGCAACCCCTGCAGGCTCAGCGCGCAGCGAAGGCCTCATCGTGCAGCAATGCCATATTGTGACGCCGGCAAATGCGACCACAGGGCATTATTTCTGGGCTTCGACGCGTACGCACGATTTAGACTCGGCAGAAGTCGACGGGTTTTTGCTCCAGCTCTTCGGGCAAGCGTTCGACGAAGAGGATAAACCAATGATCAAGGCCGCTTTTGAAAATTTGGATGGGCAGGATTTCTGGGAAGCCAAGCCGCTCTCGCTGGGGATAGATGCGGGCGGCACGCGTGCGCGGCGCAAGTTGCAGGCTATGCTGAAAGCCGAACCTGGCTGAACTTGAGCTTATGTGAACGAATGACTGGTATAAGAGCCCATATTTGACCTTTCGAATGACTGATTTGTTAGCGACGTTGAACTAGATCTTTTTGCTCGCCTTATCCGATGATCGCGTTTTTGCGATTGCTGCGCTCTCGGCTTTCAACGGACGCGACACGGGACAAACCTCTTGGGCATAGCCGTGCAAGGCGTTCGTTAAATTGTCGGGGACAAGCTGGTAGAACACAAACTGTCCGCGCTTTTCGCTCTTGACGAGACCAGCGTTCTCGAGAACCGCAAGATGCTGCGACACCGCAGGTTTTGAGATTTCAAAGCGCGACGCTATCTCCCCAGCGCTCAACTCTGCGTGCGCCAGATAGGCGAGCATTTTTCGCCGTTGCGTGGATGCTAGCGCTTCAAAAATCTTCTGCATGGTGCTTATTTAAGGAGTAAGCTAACCACTTGACAAGGGCATGCAGGTCGCGGCACATTATTTAAGCAATGTCTTAATCGTCTAATTGAGAGGGCTTGATGTCTCATTCGACCAGAAACGCGGTCAACACGCTCGTCGAAGAGTCTGATTGTAGCCCACTTTCGGGTCAAGTCCGATGGGATCCTATCCACTCACTTTGGAACGGCAGCATGTTGCTCCTCGCAGTGATCCTCGGCCCGATTACGCTCAGCTGGTCGGCATTCGTTATTTTCCTTCTGCTGACCGGTGCGACACTTTTGTTAGGTCACAGCGTCGGTTTCCACAGACGGCTGATCCACCGCAGCTTTGAATGCCCACGTTGGCTCGAACGCATACTGGTGTGGTTCGGAACGCTGGTAGGCATGAGTGGGCCGTTTCGTATGATTCGGACACATGACCTTAGAGATTGGGCGCAGCGGCAAGATCGTTGTCATGACTATCTCGCCCATCGCAGACCGATGATAATCGACGCATGGTGGCAGTTGCACTGTCGGTTGGACCTGAACCATCCGCCCCAGTTCGATCTCGGCGATACTGGCCGCGACAGGTTCTACCACTTCCTCGAACGGACATGGATGATCCAGCAACTGCCCGTTGCACTTGTATTGTATTTGATCGGGGGGTGGAGCTGGGTGATCTGGGGCGTATGCGTCCGTGTAGCGGTTTCAGTGACCGGGCACTGGTTCATCGGTCACCTCGCGCATCGCGTTGGCCCTCAGTCATGGCTCGTCGACGGCGCGGGTGTTCAGGCTCACGACGTACCTTGGGCAGCCATTCCGACGATGGGCGAGGCCTGGCATAATAATCACCACGCATTTCCTGGATCGGCTCGCATTGGCCTCTACCCGGGGCAGCACGACTGGGGCTATGTGTTAATTAGGATGCTGGAGCGCGTTGGGCTCGTCTGGAATATTGTTCTGCCTATCGACCTGCCCGACCGTCGCGAACTCCAGTGGCTGGGACATGGGGTCGACACCAGACCGCGCACGCACGACCAACCGGAGTTGGCCCAATGATTCGGCGATTGCTTCCGCTCAGCGGACCTATCACTGTGCAAAAATATGCCGTCCTCGCGCTTACATTGTTGTTTTCACAGCACCTGATCGTAGCTTCACTGTTTAGGTTCGCAGGCGCTTCGCTTCGAACCGATCCTATGTTTTGGTTGCTTCCGCTGCGACGGTTGATCGAGCTACCGACCATAAACCCTTGGGCATCGGCGCTGACCTTTGCATTTAGCCTATTCGTTGCTTGGGGCCTGGCAGTCTTGTCTTATCGTCGCGCAGGTCAGTCGGGCATCGGCTACACGCTTGCTGGGCTCTCGATCATTCCCGGCGTGCAGCTTGCAGCAGTGGTCGGTTTAATCGTTCTGCCCGCGCGTGCAGTAGACAGTTTACCGCCGCCATCCGGCGTGAACATGGCACATGTGCTGCAGGGTGTGCTGGCTGGTATGGCGATCATCGTTTTCGCGGTCCTATTGTCGGCGGTAACATTTGGATCTTATGGGTGGGGACTGTTCGTTGCGACGCCGTTTTTCGTTGGTCTGACGACGGCCTATTTGGTCAACCGCGACGTGGCACTTCCGTCAGGCAAGACATTACCGTTGGTGCTGCTAGCCGCCGGGCTCGGTGTGCTGGCGCTTTTGATGTTCGCGCTCGAGGGCTTCATGTGCATCATTCTCATTGTGCCGCTCGGTTCGCTGGTGGCAGCGCTTGGCGGCGTGATTGGGCGCAAGCTGGCTGACATCGGGCATCAACGCGGCCGACCGTTGCTGAGCGTCGCCATTCTTCCGCTCGTCTTCTTGGTCGAGGCGGCGGTCCCGCCCTCGGTGACGATCACCACACAAGAGAGCATAGACATCGCGGCGTCACCGTCTACTGTCTGGCGAGCGCTTATCAGTGACGCACCAATCGCCGGACAACCTCAGCTCGTGGCGCTGGCAGGATTTGCATATCCTATTCGGGGTCGGTTGTTGGGACACGGCGTGGGAGCTATTCGTCTGGGTGAGTTTTCCACGGGAACAGCACGCGAGCGCGTTACGTCATGGAAGCCTGATAGGAGCCTTGCGTTCGTTCTCATTCATCAGCCAGCTATGATGGAGGAGATGAGCCCCTATCGGCGCGTGCATGCGCCACATCTAAACGGCTATTTTGAAACGGATACGACAAGCTTCGAATTGAAGCCGCTATCGTCGGGCGGGACGCGTCTTGTGGCCCAAGCAACGCATCGGCTGCGCATCGATCCAGCACTTTACTGGGAGCCGCTCGCGCGCTGGGCCATAAGGATGAACGTCACGCGCGTACTGCAAAGCATCAAAGGTACGGCCGAAGATTCCGCAGTCCGGATCTAAATCCATCGTCGCATAACGGACCACTTCGAATTTGACCATGCGACCGACGCGCATTGCTGAATGAATGACCGCTTTCAGGGAGCCCTCTCGGGCGACGGAATGGCGGCTTTGTTGGCGTAGTAAGACGGCGGGCGCAATTCGAGCATGGATTGGTACCATATGCCGCCAGGTTCAGCCAAAGAGGTATCATTCATCTACATCGCAAAGCTGTCGTTTTGGCGAAGGGCTTGTCCCGAAGGTATCATCATTTCACAGCGGATAGAATGGAACAGCGCAGTCCCACAGACTTGCCTTATGAGACAACTACGTCCGCAGGATATAGCCTTTTTAGCAAGCCTTCTCGGACACTCGGCCATTCCTCGTCGGTGATCGAATAGAAGACTGAATCGCGCCATGTTCCATCAGGTCTTGGTTTGTGTTTGCGGAACACGCCTTCGAATTTGGCTCCCAGCTTCTGGATCGCTGCTTGAGAGCGCTTGTTAAGGCAGTCAGTCTTCAGTTGAACCCTTACCATTCCTGCGGAAAACGCATTGTCGAGAAGTAGTAGCTTGGCAGCAGGATTGATTGCTGTTCCCTGCGCGTCTGGCGAGTACCAGGTTCCGCCGATCTCGAGGCCGTAATCCTCGTAACGAATGTCAAGATAGCATGTCTGGCCGACGACCTTGCCATGAGGATTCTGGACCCCAAAGGGTATCCATTTGCCGCTTTCCTGTTCGGCGAGAAGCCAATCGAAATAGGCGTCAAAACCTTCGGCTATGTTGAACGGCTGCAGCGTCCAGATTGCTGGATCGGACCCTGCTTCCCGCAAGGCTTGACGATGCTCCTCGGCAATCGGAACCAACGTCGCAAATTCATTGTGCAGTGATAGCGATAGACCGCCATCCAGAGTGGTTTCAGCTTGCCCCATGTTTTCCTTCCTCTGATTTTTCAGCCAGCAAGCTGATTGCGATATTGGTGGCATCGCACACTATCTGATGCAAAAAAACCGCTACGCATGCGCTTTGCCTTGCTGTTCGAGTAGCCATCGCCGGCGCAGCGAAGGGATAACAGCTACCGTTCCGACATAGAGCAACGCGACGAAAGCGGGCATAATCGTCAAGCGCCATTCGGGGAGGGTAAACCAGATCAAACTGACCGTGATCACCCGAATGGCGGCATGGATACCGAACAAGCGGCTTCCGAAGGCCCAGCTCATCACAAAGAAATCAAGGCAGTAGACAATGGCCATGACCAGCAGCAACGCTTCCGGCATGAACAAGGCTGTAGCGATTAAGATCGGGAACGTCATAGCGATCACGCTCATGTGCGTGTAGCCGACCAGTTCGCCGAGCACGTTTCCTTTTGTAAATGGGTCGGCGCCAAACAATCGCGAAAATATCACCGCCACAGGCAGGATCAAAAACGTGCCGACAATCCAAAAAATGCATGCTTGTTCTAAAGTGACAGTGTTGCCAATGACCGTAGCTGCGAGCCAAAATACCCCACCCGCTGCGAAAAAACCGATGTTCCACTTCCCACGTATGGCAGCGTCAATTCGCAGTTTTACGAGATCGGTCATCGGATCACCTTGTAGTTAGCAACAGTGCTATATGTCCTCGCCACATAGACAGAGTGAAGCTAAGTTAGAAGCCGTGATTGAGATGCGTGCAGTAAAGCAGGCGAAGGGAAACACAAATGGTCGGATCGCGAATCGTTCAAGCCATTTTGCTCACAATGGCTTTCGCCGTACCTCTTGGAGCGACCGCGCCATGGAACGTAGCCCCCTGGATTGACGATCTGAACCAAATTCGTGCTGCGGTTGAAAGCCAATATCCGAACCGAGACTGGTTGATTGAACAACGCGAGATCTCGCTTGATCGAGAGTTTGGCCGGGCCGAATCTGCGCTCGAAGGGAGTGATAGCGATGCGGCCGCGCGCATCATCTTGAGCCGCCTTGTGGAGCGGTTTGCAGATGGACATGTTTCCTTGCGCTGGCCGTCCAGCCCAAAACAGACGCCCAACACAATTACCCCCGATATACCAGTGACCGTCGCCGCATTCTGTGCCGCCAATGGCTTTGATGCCGGGCAAGTCACGGTCGGAACAGCCTCAGCTTTACCGGGCTATCAAAACATTGAAGCGAGCGGACCTTTTGCCGCTGGTCTTGTCCGGTCAAAAGGTAGTTTGGTTGGCGTCATCCGGATCGGCGTGTTTTCCGCGCAGGGCTATCCCGTTTTTTGTGAACAGGCTGTGGCGAGTTTACGTATCGTGATTGACCAGCCGTGCAACGATGCTTGCGCAGATCGCCTGTCAAACCAAGCCTATGCGCAGATGACACGCAGCTTCATCGAGGCCATAGAAAAGTTGCGCGTGGCAGGAGCAACGTCGCTTTTGATCGATATCACGCGCAATGGCGGGGGATCGGAGTGGGCCGAAGCCGCAGCACGGATTGTGTCACCAGTTCCCCTGCGATCAGCTCCCGTCAGAGTCGTCCGCAGCGAGAAGCAGGTGCGCTATTGGCGTGAATTGTCAGAGACGCTGCGAAAGGAGGCGCTGACCTCGCTGCCAGCAGACCGGTCCGCCCTGTTGGGATACGCCGACAAAGCCGATGCGATTGCACAGGCTCTGCGTCCGTGTGGAGATTCAAAATGCGCGCTTTTGGTCTCTGCCGCTCACGCCAGCGGCCTTTTGTCAGAATGGCCAGCCAGCGCGTTCAGCGGCAAGGCCTGGGCCGCAAGCGTTTTTAGCCCCGCCCAATTTCCCTATCGCGACGCTGTCTGGCATGGTCCCGTTATCGTGCTTGTCGACGGTCAGACCTGGTCGGCTGCCGAACAATTTGCCGCCGTGTTGCGCGACAATGGAGCGGCGGTGATCATGGGCGAGCGCACTGGCGGCGCGGGTTGTGGTCATATCAACGGAAATGAGCCAATCACATTGACCAACAGCGGAGGGCTATTGGAGCTGCCAAATTGTGCACGGTTTCGCAAAGACGGCAGCAATGAAGTCAACGGCATCGTGCCCGATTTAGCAACAGGCGTGCGCTGGAACGACGGGCGGACCTTTGCCGGCAAAACCACGGTAGCGCAACTAACCAACGCCGTGGGCCAGGCTGAGAGACAGTTCCGGGCGCGTCGTCGCTAAACGCGCTGCCAACTTTGAACCTATGGCCGCTTTTCACAAACTTTCTTTTCAATTTACTCTTCTAAGCGGCGGAGCCACAGCAGTCATGCCCTGCATTGACGGAACTGCCCTGAGCGATCTGGCCAACGCATATGAAATCACGCGCGGCTATAATGACCCTGCGGGCGGCTATGGCGGGCTTGTGCCGGACTATATGCGGTATGGACCTTTGGACGATTATTTTCTGGGACGTGGCAATTCGCCGTGCCGCCAAGCCGAGGGTACGCAATATATGCTAGGCTGCGAATGTGGAGAGGTGGGTTGTTGGCCCTTGATCGGCAGAGTCGTTGAACTGCCCGACGCATATGAATGGCGCGACTTTTATAATCCCTATCGCGAGGCTCGCGACTATCAGGGGTTGGGGCCATTCCGTTTTGAAGCGTCAGGCTATGTGCAAGCCGTCGCGCGGATGGTGAAGGAATTAACGGAGAGTCGAACCGGTTGATAACTCCCGTCGGCTTCACCCGCAGTTCGATCACGCGCGTGCGACTACCAAACTGGCCCTCATGCTGACTCAGCTTTTGCGGGGATCCCACGAAAACTCGATGCGATTCCCCCCAGGCTCGCTGATCATAAAATGACGTTTGGGCCCCGACCCTGAATACTCTGGCCCGAACTCGACTTTGACCCCTTTCCACGCACCGACCTTTTCAAACAGATCGTCCAATTCCTCTGAACTCGTGACAGCAAGCGCCAAATGGTGAAGGCCGATGTTCCGACGCCGATCAAATTCTGTGTAGTCACCCGGATCAGATGTCTGCCAAAGCGTCAGCGTCGCAGTTCCGTCGCTGACATAGGCCGCCGGATAGTCAGGTTTACCGCCAATTTCCGTGAAGCCCAGCGCATTGACGAAAAAATCCAGCGATTGGGTGAGGGACGACACTGTTAGGCCGACATGATCGATCCCTTTTGTTTTGGCTCCATTTGAAGACATGGTATCAGACTCCGATGCAAACGTAGGAGTTTAATTACGACCGTTAGTTCCAAACCGGAACTATAAATCAACGCGCCTGAATGACAGTGTTCCAAATCCGAGACAGCCCGGTCATCAGCAATAACGACAGCCGCGCTCACGTCCGGCTCCCGCCCAACGGGCACCGATTCAAAAAGACAGCCCCATTCCACTGCAACAATTGGTTGCTTGAAATGTTGCCCGAGGCTGAGGTTGCATCTCCGGACATTGGCATCAATGCCAACCTTTTCGATTAAGCCCGGAAGATGGGGATTTCAGTTTGGGCGATAGAGTGACAGCTAACGACAAGAAAGTGGTCGTTACGACGAGTACCACGGCGTCCCAATTGCTGCCATAATTCGCGATTAGAAGCTGTATTCATGGTTACAATTCGGCAAGCTGAATTTCCGCAAGATGGCGCAGCAGTTTTGGACATTTGGCGCGAATTTGTAGGCAGCCCCAGTGTGAGCCTCGACTATCAGGGAAACGAAGAAGAATTTGCTAACTTGCCGGGTAAGTATGCCGCACCAGAAGGCCGAGTGTTGGTCGCCGAACTCCATAGCAAGCTTGTTGGCTGCATCGCATTTCGTAAGGTCAACTCTGACATCTGCGAGATGAAGCGATTATATGTTAGGCCTGAAGGGCGAGGCCTTGGCCTTGGCTTGCAATTGACAAGACGCTTGATCGCAGACGCTATCGAAGCGGGCTATGCTGAAATGAGACTTGATGTGCTCGCCGAATTTGAAAAGGCGCGCGCGATTTATGAATTTCTGGGTTTCGCGCCTGCTGATCCGATTTCATTCAATCCATTGCCGGGAACGTCGTTCCTCGGGCTTGCACTTCGGTAATGGCAGCTATTGGGCTTCGCTCGTTAATTCCGGACAGTCAGTTCCCCCCAACGTTAGGGTCGCCTAAGCCTATGGGCAGTCTTTAAAAACCGGCATGCCAGCTCTCGACAATAAACGCGACCTCCACTACCCCAAAGCGCTCGCTTGAACCCGCCCTTGGTTCATGCGCCATTTCTGGAAGCGTTCTGGATATGCCTACCTTAACGTCCGTCGCCAACATGAAGCATCGCCACATTGCATCGCTCGTACCGCGCGCCATATCGGGCCATGATCTCCGGATCATGGACAAAGCCCCGTTTCTCGTAAAGGTGAATTGCCGCCGCGCATTTTTTGTTGGTGAGTAGGTAGAGTTGCTCGGAACCCATGGCATATGCCCGGTCGATCATGGCATCCAACAGGAATTCCCCGGCCTTTAGTCCGCGCGCGCTTTCGCGGACGCCCATTTTGGTTAGCTCAAAGCTGGAATCGCCGGTCTTTTGCAATGCGCAAGTCCCGACCACGCCGAGGCCCGGGGATTCGACGAAGAGAATCGCGCCACCGGGCTCGACGATCCGTGCGCGAGGGTTTTCCAGCACTTCGCGGTCAGTCGCTTCCAGCGTGAACATTGAACTAATCCATTGGGCGTTGATGTCGTGGAAGTCCCGCGCCAACCCGTCGTCGAACTCGCGTAATCCGAGACCGCCCGGCTGCGCCAGTGCGGCACGCTCTGCTATCGTGGCTTTGTCCAATTCACGTTCGATCACGGCAATCTGGGCCATAAAATTGCTCGCAAAACCGCCCATAAGCTCCTCTGCAGCCATGCCGATGCGCGGCCACAAGTCAGTCGCGGCCTGCTTGGCTGCGGCGTGCCCGGCAGCAGTAAGTTCGACAAGCCGCGTGCGTTGATCGGTGGCGCGGACATCGGCGAGCATCCCCAGCTTTGCCATCTGGCCAACGCTGCGCGTAACGCCGGGTTGGCTGATTCCGATCGCCTCTGCGAGTTGTCCGATCGTCATGGCTCCGCCGCGCAGCGCCGCCAACACGGCCATGTGGCCTGACTGGAACGGTAGCCCAGCATTGACGATTGATTTCATCGCACCGGCCTGCATTCGTTCGGCCAGCCGCTTCAACCTGCTACCCAGAAACGATGGCCCCATATCGGCAATAACATCACGCATTGCTATCTCCATGTCAGGTTATATAACGTGATATGGAGATAGCGGCTTAGCGTCAAGCGCCTTGCGGTTACAGACGCTTGAAACCTGACCTAAGAGTGGAGCGATATAGTCCAGCATTAAGGCGGAAGGAAGGGCAATGAAACTGGAATCGATCGGCCCAGATATATGGGTTGCGAACGGAACAGAAATTAAGTTTCTAGGGTTGCTCTTGGGAACTCGCACGACGATTGTTCGTCTCGTCGACGGAAGCGTATGGATACACTCGCCGATTGCTTTCGACACCGAGCTTGCGCGTGAGATTGAGCGGATCGGACCAATTCGGTATTTGGTTGCACCTAACGTCTATCATCACTTTTTCCTGAGAGAGTGGCAGGAACGTTACCCAGATGCGCAGCTTGTCGGGCCGCACGGCTTACCTTTTAAACGCCCCGATCTTTCGTTCTCACTCGTGCTTGATGAATTGGAACAAGACCCGTGGTCGGATGAGATTGATCGGGTTGTTTTCACAGGTAGCCGTGCGTTCGACGAGCATGTATTTTTCCACCGCGCATCACGAACAGCGATACTCACAGATTTGATCGTAAATCTCCGCCTCGAAAATCAATCGAGAATTGGACGCCTCGTTGCGCGCATCGAAGGTGTCGCATATCCCGGTGGTCGAACGCCGCTTCTTTACCGTCTTGGCATGCGCGATAAGGTATCTGGCGCTCGTGCGGTGAACGCGATGCTAGAATGGGGTGCGGCTCAAGCCATTATTTCCCATGGTGAGTGGTTTCGGGAAAACGCGTCCCAAGAACTTCGCAAGCGTTTTGATTGGCTTCCGCTCTAACGGTTTCTCAAACTCAGACCTGACATTCTGGACTCCACAACACTCCAGCCATTAGCACCCCTTGCGCTGGTCCACAGAAACAGTCGTAGGCAGCGGGACAATGCGAACGACTGGCTAAAGCATAGGGCACGATATCAAGCCAACTGAATGGCAAGCATTGCTCTCGATTTTTGCCAATGGATCGAAGTTGCCGCCGCCCAAAGGTACATCCCCTTTTTCTAAACTGAACCATGCCCCTGACCGAACACGGACAGGCCTGCAACCCGCACTCATGCGGACCGTGTTGCTGCGCTTCGCGCCGCGGCCCGCAGGTGCTGCGAAGGCGCCTGGCAGATTCATGTTTCCCGCGCGCTTCAATTTTACGGAGCGGTACAAGTAGTTCGTGCGGGAGAATTTCTGCAATTGGCCGGTTACCAAACGACGCGTAAGCAAAGGTGAGCAGCCAGCGCACTTTGTTGAGCGTCGCCGGAGCCAGCCCTTCCTTCTCGGACTTTGCATACCATTCCTCGGCTACTGCCCTGAACGTATTGGCCGCCGACACGCTTGCGGTGATCTTGTCCAGTTTCATTTGGCCGGATGGATCGATGCCTCGAGCTAAAACACGCCGTGCTTCGTCTCGCTTGGCTCTTGCATCAGCAAGCTCGACATCCGGCCAAACCCCAAACGCCAATGTCTTATATTTTTCTTGGTGCCGGTAGTTCATCCGCCAGTAGCGTTGGCCTAACGGTAAAACGAGCAGATATAGCCCGCCGTAATCGGCTAGTTTATACTGCTTGTTACGGCCTTTGGCAGCCTTGATTGCTAATGCCGGTAGTCCCATGAGGGTATCGCTCGATCATCGACCAGCGATATACCCTCAGATTTTGCGGATGTATCGGGATAGCTGTGTATTGATGTGGAGCATATATCACAATAATACCCCAGAAACAGACGTTTTCTGGACGCGGATGGACTGCGGTGGAGGAGTTTTTGGAGCGGGTGAAGGGAATCGAACCCTCGTCACTTGCTTGGGAAGCAAAAGCTCTGCCATTGAGCTACACCCGCTTGACGCAAAGGCCAATATCGTGAGCGCAAAGGCTTGGCTAGGCCTTTAACCGCTCGGCGTGCCACGCGAGATGATCGGCCATGAAGGTCGAGATGAAATAATAGCTATGGTCGTAACCGGGCTGCATCCGGATGGTTGCCTTTTGGCCCGCAGCCTCGCAGGCTTCCTTGAGCAGATGCGTTTTCAGCTGATCGGTCAGGAAATTGTCGGCCTCACCCTGATCGACCAACAGATCAGGCAGGCGCGCACCGCCGGCGATCAACGCGCAGGCATCATATTCGACCCAGCGGGATTGGTCGGCCCCGAGATATCCACCCAATGCTTTATGCCCCCAAGGGCAATTCATTGGCGATACGATCGGCGCAAAAGCAGAGGTTGCTTTATACCGCCCCGGGTTCCGCAGACTGATGGTCAGCGCGCCGTGCCCGCCCATCGAATGCCCCATGATGCCTTGGGCGTTCATGTCGGCTGGAAAGTTCTCCGCAATCAACGCGGTTAGCTCGTGCTCGATGTAGGTTCGCATCCAATAGCTTTTCGCAAACGGCGCTTCGGTCGCATCGACATAGAAACCCGCGCCCAATCCGAAATCATACGCACGGTCCGGGTCGTCGGGCACGTCCTCGCCGCGCGGGCTGGTATCGGGTGCCACGAAGATCAGACCCAACTCTGCACAGGCTTTGCGAAACTCGCCCTTGTCGGTGACGTTGGCATGCGTGCAGGTCAGGCCCGAAAGATACCACACCACCGGCAGCTTCGCGCCCGGCGCATGCGGCGGCACGAAGACCGAGAATGTCATCTCCGTCCCCGTCGCCGTCGAACTATGCTTATAAACACCCTGGACACCGCCGAAGGCCATGTTGGTCGAGAGGGTTTCCAAAGCCATGCTGGTTTAGTCGGGCATCTGGCAGAAGGCGCAAACCTTGTGCCCGTCGGGATCGCGAAGATAAGCACCATAGGCTTTGCCGGGAGCTTGCGGACGGTGGCCAGGCGCGCCTTCATCGGTGCCACCATTGGCAACGCCAGCAGCATGAAACGCGTCGACCGCCGCTATATCGGCCGCAGCAAAGCCGGCGGTAAAGCCGTTATAATAAGTTGCGGCGTTGCCATCGCCCGGCGCACCGACAATGAACGAGCCGCCAGCGCCGGGATAAACCAGACGCGGCGCATCGGCAGGCATTACATTGCTGTGGCCCAGTGCGCCCAATGCGGCGTCATAAAAGGCGCGTGATTTTTCGATGTCGTTCGAGCCGACAAACATATGGGTAAACATCTTATATCTCCTTATGAAGCGACGCGATGAAGCGCGCAGAGCTTGTTGCCGTCGGGATCGCGCAAATATGCGAGGTAAAGCTTCATGCCCGCACCTTCGCGTACGCCGGGGGGATCCTCAATCGCGGTCCCGCCATTTGCGACACCGGCTTCGTGCCATGCATCGGCTTGCTCGGGCGTCATCGCAAAACCGACGGTGCAGCCATTGCCGTGAGTCGCAGGTTCGCCGTCGATTGGCGGAGTAACCAGAAACATCGAGCCGTTGTGGATGTAGATCAGCCTCCCCTTCGGGTCTTGCGAACCGGCACGCCCACCCATTGCTGTGAAGGTCGCATCGTAGAATTTCTTCGATCTGGCTATGTCGTTCGAACCGACCATCATATGGCTGTACATAGTTCCGCTCCTATTTAAGTTTTGATTTGCTACGTATTGCGCGCCTATCCCCGAGCGTCAATAGACGACGACGCTCCTGATGCTTTCGCCTGCGTGCATCAGGTCGAAACCTTTGTTGATCTCGTCCAAGCTCAGCACATGCGTGATCATCGGGTCGATCTGGATCGTGCCGTCCATATAGAGATCGACGATTTTCGGCACATCGGTGCGACCCTTCGCGCCGCCGAAAGCGGTGCCGCGCCAGTTGCGGCCGGTCACCAGCTGGAACGGCCGCGTGCTGATTTCCTTGCCCGCCTCGGCTACGCCAATGATGATGCTGGTGCCCCAGCCGCGGTGGCAGGCCTCGAGCGCTTGGCGCATAACCGTCGTGTTGCCGGTGCAGTCGAACGTATATTCCGCGCCGCCATCGGTGAGCGCGACGAGATGCGCGACGATATCGCCATCGACTTGCCTAGGGTTGACGAAATGCGTCATCCCGAACTTCTTGCCCCATTCTTCGCGGTCGGGATTGATGTCGACACCGACGATCATGTTCGCCCCAGCCATCTTTGCGCCTTGCAGCACGTTGAGGCCGATGCCCCCCAGACCGAAGATGATGACATTGTCGCCGGGCTGGACCTTTGCCGTATTGGTGACGGCGCCGACGCCAGTCGTCACGCCGCAACCGATGTAGCAGGCGCTGTTAAAGGGCGCATCCTCGCGGATTTTGGCAACCGCAATCTCGGGCAGCACGGTGAAGTTCGAGAAAGTCGAGCAGCCCATATAATGGAAAATGGTCTGGCCCTTGTACGAGAAGCGCGATGTCCCGTCGGGCATCAGGCCTTTGCCCTGCGTGGCGCGGATTGCGGTGCACAGGTTAGTCTTGCCCGAGAGGCAGCTTTTGCACTGGCGACATTCCGGCGTGTAGAGCGGGATCACATGGTCGCCGGGCTTCACGCTTGTAACGCCAGCGCCAACCTCGCGGACAATGCCGGCGCCTTCATGGCCCAGCACGCTGGGGAAAATCCCCTCGCTGTCAAAGCCGTCGAGCGTGTAGGCGTCAGTATGGCAAATCCCCGTCGCCATGATCTCGACCAGCACTTCGCCCGACCTCGGACCTTCCAGATCGAGTTCGACAATCTCGAGCGGTTTCTTCGCTTCAAAGGCAACGGCGGCACGGGTCTTCATCGGGGGTTTCTCCTTGATCTTGCGCCAAGGCTTTCACCATCATCCGGCCAAACGTGCAAGCCTAGATTCCAGCATACCAGTCATAGTCATGCGCATCTTCCCAATAGCCACCATTGCCACCGTAGAATTTTTTGAGGTCATCCGTCGCCTCGACACGCATGACATATTTGGCCTGCTTATAGCCAAGTTGCCGCTCCACGCGCAGCCGCAGCGGCGCACCGTGACGCACCGGCAGAACATTATCATTCATGCTCCACGCCAATATCGTTTGCGGGTGAAAGGCGTCGATCAAATCGACCGATTCATAATAAGGCACGTTCGGCGCCCACATGTCGGCGCAATGGAAAACAATATAGCGCGCCTTGGTGGACAGGCCTGCCTGTTTCAACAGCAGCCCCAACGGCGTGCCGCGCCATTTGCCGATGGCACTCCAACCTTCGACGCAATCATGCCGGGTAATCTGTTCGCGCGCGGGCATCGCCATAAGCTGTGCAAGGCTGAGCGACAGCGGATTGCGCACCATGCCGTCAATCCGCAGCTGCCAGCGAGCGAATTTGTCGGCAACATGGGCCTTATATTCGGGCGTATCGCCGCTGATCGAGCCATTGGCTTTGAAGGTCGGCGAAATGTCGCTTGCGCTAAACTCCGGCGCAAGCGCGGCGCGGTCCATGATCAGCCTTTGCGCGCCTATGTTGAGCGCCTCGCCGCTGCGCAGGAAATGACGAAAGCCCGCATTTTCGGTAAGTGCGTCGCATCCGGCCAACATCAGCGCGCTGCCGCCCAAAGCTGCGCCGGTCAGAAATTTGCGACGCGGCAAAACCAGCCTGGAATCGGTCATACCGGTTCTCCTTGCGGCAGTTCGGGTTCGGGCTCCGGTGCGGGTTGGGGCTCGGCTTTACCGGGCAATTTATACTTGCCGGTTATCATCGAGCGGACTTCGTTGATCGGGCCTGCCAGCAATACCATCGCAATGTGGACAAGGAAAAACGCGACTAGCAGGAATGCCGCAATGAAGTGCAGCGACCGCGCCGATTGCCGTCCGCCGAAGATATCAAGCAGTATCGGCCATGCCGCATTCATCGCCGGAGACATCGTCAGGCCGGTGAAGATGATCAGCGGGAGCAGGCCGAATATGACTCCTATGTAACTGATTTTCTGTAATATATTATAGTTCTTCGCCGCTTCCCCGGTGGGAAAGCGTAACCGCGCGTGCTCGGTAATATCATGCCAGATATGGCGCGGCGACCACTCCCATCTGCGGATATGCAGGTCGCGAAAAACATGGCCGTTCCATAGCGACCGCAGCATATAGAGCGTCAATGCCACGGCCAATATCCAGGCAAAAGTAAAGTGCCAACGCCGCGCGGCCTGCAAATCATAGCCCGACGGAATGGTGATCCAGTGCGGAAACGCGCGTCGCTTGACCTCGCCTTCGGAATCTTTCCAGATACCGAGCACGCCGGTTGTTTCGACGCGAACGCCAGCGAACTCGACAAAGCCAGTGTCGCCGACATCGTCGATCACCAGCCAGGCATAATCGTCATTCGCGCCATATTCGCCCCAATAAAGCCGCGAATGCGCGTTGAAAATCATCAGCCCGCTCATCAGCATCACGAGCAGAGTCAGCGCATTGACCCAATGCCACAACCGCGTGGACAGCCTGTGCCGCTTAATCACATCGCCCGGTTTCAATGCTATCCGTTCCACGCAAGCGCTCCCTATGTCTCGCAAAACATGCTGCCAGAGGAAGTTCGGTACGAACAGGGTTAAAGTTACAGCGTGACTACAGCCCGCTCAACGCTATGGACCTTGCGGGTTGGCCACACTGGCGATCCGTTGGGACGCTTTTGCGGTTACAATCCCCAGATCGACGCTACCGCTGGCTTTGCCGAGTTCGGCCAGCCCGGGAAGCGTCGGCTCGACCCCGACAACATTGGCCGCAAGCGCCGCGACGCGCAATTTGTAGCTGCCATAAGCGACAAATTCGAACAAGAAGAAGCCGTCATATTCGCTGCGTGTGGTTTTGACGACTCGGCCCGCCTTGTCGAGCAGTTCGATATCGACGCCGCTAAGCGTCTTTCCGCCTTCGCGCTGCAGATTGCCCGATATTTCGCCCGCCGAGACCAAAGGCAGTTCGATGGTCAGCGGTATTCCCGGGCGCGGCACGACTACGACGCCCGTCGTGGCAGGCTGGACGAACGGATCGGGCAGGCTGGAGGCATCGATGCCGATCAATATCGGTTCATAAGGTTGCAACCCGTCGATGACCGTGCGGCCTTCGGCATCGGTCGGCAGCCCGCGCCCGGTGGTTCCGGCGGTCAGCTCAACCTCCTTCTGCACCGGCTCGTTCGGTTGCCGCACACCGTCCGCATTTTCATCCTGAAAGACGAGTGCAAAGGCCTGGCCGGACGATGCCAGCTTGTCCGATGCCACCCGGATGCCGCCATTATGTGGATCGGGACCCAGGCTGAAGGCGAGATTGAGGCCCGCCGCAACCGATCCATCGGTTGCGGCCTCGATTTGGCCAGTCAGCGCGAAATGTGTGAAGCGGCGGGTGTGTCCGAATGCAAGCCGCCCGCGTTTGTCGGAGTTGGTATAAGCCAGATCAACCTTCCAATCGGACTTTTCGCCTGCGCGCCACTCGCCGGTGATCTTCGATTCACGAAAACCGCTATCCCCCGCGAGCGCAAAAGTCGCTTCGCCACGCAGCCGCAACCCGCCGACACGGCCCGACAGCCGAAGCGAGGCATCTAGCCTTGACGGCGGGTCGATATTGCCCGGCAAGCGGTCTTTCACCCACTCCAGTTCGGCGCTTGCATTTATCTGATTGATATTAAATGATAATCTACCACCCGCTTCGATGCGACTGCCACCGTCGATGCGGTCGATATAGCGCAGCTCTGCACGGATCGGCAGGTAATTGCGTCCGATGCGGAAACTGTGGTCGATCGACAGAGCGTTGAAACGGCGGACGTCTCGGTCGTACCGCTCGCTTTGATAGCCACCGGACAACCAGGCGCTTTCACCGCTCACCAACGTCTGCCCGACTTGCGCGAGAACTTGCCCGCGCACTGCGTAGCCGCCGGCCAGATTAGCCGCGCTGGCGAGCTCAACCAACGTCGGGCCGATAGCGCGGCGCACCGATCCTTCGAGATAATGCTGGCGCTGTCCGCGCAATACCGAAGTAAACCACGAGGCGGCAACTGACGTCTTGGGGTCAATGCCGCGTTCAAGGCCGAAGCCGCCGCGCCAGCCGAGAAATTCATTGAACTCGACACCATCGAGATTGACGAGGTCGCGTCCGGCATCCTGCACCGTTGCCCAATAATAGGTTTCGCGCGGCGGGATCGAATCGAGACCGACGGGAATCATCTTCACATCGCGGCGGACTTGCCCTTGCGGGCCGTAGAGCACCACCTCGAACCGGTTTTGGCCATATTGCAGCTGGACGTCGATGAATTCATAACGGCCGTCGCCCCGGCTTTGCACATAGCCGATCAGTTGCTCGTTGCGGTAGAGCTCGGCATCCCAACCATCGGGCAGTTCGCCACGAAAATTGGTACGGTCGAAACTTGCCGGACGGTTGAGCGGGCGATTGGTGACAAATGCCCCGCGCCCGACAGTGGTCTGCACGCCCAAAGGGGTGGGATTGGTCGAAACATCGCCCAAGGCAAAATGCGTCGCGTTCAGTGGCCCCAGCAATTCACCTTCCGGATCGGTGCGATAGCCCCTTAACCGCAGGCTTTCAGGCCGGCCACGCTGATCGGAAGCGAGGCGGGCATCGAAAGATGCTCCGGCGATCTCACCACTGGCGTAAATTTCATAACGTGCGTCGAGCCGGTTGCCCGCCTTTTTGTCGCGGATCATCCCGACTGACGCCACGACGTCAACCGATGGCAGCCGGAAAGCTTTATATGGGTCGCGTGCTTGTGGTAGGCTTGAAAGGTCGAATTCCTTCACCGGGCGGAATTTGCCGACGCGCGCCTTGCGTTCCTCAGCCAGTTCGAAGGGCAGCTTGCGGTCTGCCTTCAGGATCAGCAAAGCATTGGACAGGTCGGGCTTGACCTCGACGTTCAGCCACCGCGCCAGCACATTGGTATCGACGCACCAGCCTTCGGGAACGTCACGAATATCTGTTGTGGCGAGCGACTGATTTTTGTTCACGATTTGTACTATACCGGCTTCGCGGTCGAGGGTGAATGTCCGGCTTTCCTCGAACAACCACCCAGTTGCGCGGCGCGACTTCTTGTCCAGTCGAACCGGAAGGTCGAATGCGATGATGATATCGGCGAGATCGACGCAAACGCCGCTGTCGGTTTGGTAACCACGCACGCCATCGCCGACTCGCCATTGGCCGACGCGCACATCGAACAGCAGCGCATCATCATCCGTAGCTTGCCATTCAGACGCAAACGCAGAAGCGACCGGAATCGTGACGACCCCGATCGCTACGGCCAATGCCGTCGCTGCCTTTGCGGCCTTATGGAAGAAATTGCGCATACTTGGTTCAGGTCAGGGGCTGACCGGATTGCTTAGGGAAGAACCTGCCGCAATTGGGTGATCAGACCGCCGCCTGCCTCGGGCGCTTCATAATAAGAAATCACGACCTCACCGTGCATCTTCGCAGCAACTTCTGGCGGCATTGGCAACGATACGCTCCGGGTCGCGACTTCGGGATAGATGGCGATTCCCTTGGCAATGCTGAGCGGTTCGGCAACGCCAGGTTTGGTGACATGGATTTCGCCGAATACCGATTTGTCGCCCTTGCGGCTAAGGTCGAATTCGAGTGCTGGGCCTTCATTATCCGTGGTCATGCGGACGTTGGACATCGCCGCCGTCGCCTGCAGATTGCCTTTGCGCACGATAATCGGAATGCTGATGCCATAGATAGGAATAATCTGTATTTTCAGACCATTACCTACTTCCTGCGCAGCATCGGCAGCAGGGGTTTTGGGGATTGCACGGAACAGCATGTGCGCACGATATTCGCCGTCTGGCAGATCTTCGGCGGCCTGCATCCCGACACGGATCGATTGCGGTTGGTTTGGTGGCAAGGTCACGCGGCGCGGCGCAAAGCGGATCACACCCAGCGCCGCCTTTTCCTTTTCGTTCGCTTCGGCCTGACCGACGTCATCAAGTCGGCCTTGGTCGTTCATCCGGCGCAGCTCGAGCGTTATCCGATAAGTCGCTTCTTCGATACCGATGTTGTTCAGTATGACCTCAGTGCCACGTCGGCCGTCGAACACGACCCGCGTCGGCGCGATCAGCAAATCGCCTGCCGCATCGACAGGTGCCAGCGGCAATGCTGCAAGCAATGTCGCACCTATGACGACTCGGGCGGCGACGCCCCGACATGCTTTTCCAAGCAGTTCGCGCATGTTAGTTCCCATCCACTTTAATACGCAGCGGCCTGGTCGGTCCGCCACACTGGTCCACCTCACATGCGTGCCAGAAGATGGTTACCATCCGGCTAACGCTGCCTTCGGAAACAGCAAAAAGCCCCCGGTAGCGCGAAGCAACCGGAGGCCTTTGCAGATCAGCGCACGATAAGTGCGCTCACATTTGCTTACTGATAGTCAGCCGAAACGGTATACTGACCAGTATAAGTACCAGCCGCTTGAGCTGCACCGACGTTCAAGCGTGCCGCCGACGTGGAATGTCTGCGCGGTGCCCGTAGCAATGAAGCGACGTGACCGACGGATCGAGCGTCAATGTCATCGGAGCACCCGCACCGGTCAAAGTGGTCGAGGCTGCAACGGTGATTACAACGTTGTAAGTGCTTGCACCGACAACCGAGAACGCGCCGCGGTTGGCTGCGCCAACGCATGCGAGGCCGACCGAGCAGGTGCGGGCATCAGAGTTATTCGGAATGACGACGGTTCCGGCAGTGCCAGCAGCAGCAACGATACCGAAGTCGAGACCGGCGGTCTGCGCCAAGGTTACAGGTGCAAGGATATCGACTTCAGCGGTGGCCGAAACGGTTGCGGCGTTCGCGCCGGTCGAAACCATGGCAGCAGCGGCTGCGCCCAACAGCGCGATTTTTTTGTTCAACATAAACTGGTCCTTCGTGACAAAAAGCAGATTTCGGAATGCCCCACTGCATTCTTTCTCGCTTATGCACGGCGAATCATAAGGTTTTGCTTGCCGACATGGTTAACAACCCATCCTGTCAGATGATTTGCGTAAATGGTAAATTTGTTCAGACTTGGCGAAATCCGGGAGTTTTCATGGGGTGATCCCGTTCCCAAACCTTAACCGGCTCTGTGAAACAAGGGGCAGACGCCCCGGATTTGGTCAGAATTTCTCGCCGGTCAAACGCTGACACAGCATGTCGAGTTGATCGAGGCTGCCATATTCAAAAGTTACCGAACCCGCGCCGGTTGCGTTCTTCTGGTTGATCCTGACCCTGAGGCCGAGAAGATCGCCCAGATGCGTTTCGACCGCATGAATGTCAGAATTGGCAGATGCATCGCGCAGTCCCGAAGGTTTTGTCGTTTGCGCGCGCCCTTTTTTGACGAGGGCCTCGGTGGCACGCACTGACAGTCCCTGCTTGATGACAACCATTGCGAGGCGGACCGAATCATCGCTGCCTAGCAAGGCCCGGGCATGGCCCATGCTCAGCTTACCTTCGATGACCAGGTCGCGAATCGTTGGCGGAAGGTCCAGCAAGCGGATCATATTGGCGACATGGCTGCGCGATTTATGCACCAGATCGGCCAAAGCTGCCGCGCTGTGCCCGAACTCGTCACAAAGCTCGCCTGTAAGTCTCCGCCTCTTCGATCGGGTTCAGATCCTGCCGCTGGATGTTCTCGATAAGAGCAATTTCCAGCGTTTCGGCATCATCAAAACTCCGGATAATCGCTGGAATCTCGTGAATTTGCGCTCTTTGCGCCGCGCGCCACCGTCGCTCACCGGCGACGATCTGATAACTTCCTCCATGCGGGCGGACGACGATGGGCTGGATAATGCCGTGGCGCTTAATGCTAGCAGCCAGCTCTTCGAGTGCCTCATCGGCAAAATGGCGACGGGGCTGGTCGGGATTGGGATGGATATCGCCAACCGCGATATTGGCAATCCCCTGCCCCGAAGTCTGGCGAAGGGACAGCCTGTGGCGCCGAATCACCGCGAATCGCTTCACCAAGCAACGCATCCAGGCCGCGACCTAAGCCCATCTTTCTTGCGCAGCGGGACTTTGTCAGCCGATTCGTCAGGACTCACGCTGCCATCTCCCGAGCGGGCAAGCGACCGATCAACTCGCGTGCCAGTTTCATATAGGCTTCGGAGCCACTGCATTTATGGTCATACACGAGCGCCGGAAGACCATGACTAGGTGCCTCGGACAAACGAACATTGCGCGGAATAACAGTTTCAAAGACGAGATTGCCAAGGCAGCTACGCACATCGTCTGCGACCTGGTCGGTCAGGCGATTACGGCGATCAAACATTGTGAGCGCGACTCCCATGATTGAAAGCGACGGATTAAATCGCTTCTGGATCCGTTCAACTGTCTGTAATAATTGACTTAATCCCTCAAGCGCGAAAAATTCGCATTGCAGCGGCACCAGTATCGAATCGACCGCAACGAGCGAGTTGATCGTCAGCAACCCGAGCGACGGCGGACAATCGATCAGGCAGATATCCCAATTGGAATCGGACTTGTCGAACGCTGCCTTCAACCGGCCAGTTCGATCCTCATATTCCACCAGTTCGATCTCGGCTCCCGACAGATCAACCGTTGCAGGCACAAGGTCCAGATTGGGAATCATCGTCGGAATCGCCGCATCTTTAAGCGAGGCGTCGCCCAGCAGCAGGTCATAACTGCTATGCACCCGGTCCACTTGCTTCAAACCCAGTCCAGTCGATGCATTCCCCTGCGGATCAAGGTCAACCAGTACGCAGCGCCAGCCGCTTGCGGCGAGTGCCGTGGCAAGATTGATAGCAGTAGTGGTCTTGCCGACCCCACCCTTCTGATTTGCTATGGCAATGCGAATCATTGCGCTTGTTGCCTCTTTGCAGACAGATGCCCGACCAATATTCCTGCTTCAGCATCGGTAACGCTCGGCTCGATGCGAAATTCGCCGGTCCAGTTGAGCTTGACCTCTTCCCATTCCTTAGCGGCATTACGCCCCTTTGGTAACAACCATAAAGTCTTATCTGTGGAAAATCGAGCGGCGAGATCGAACAGGCGCGGCAAAGGTGCGAAGGCCCGTGCGCTGATGACCGAATATGGGGCAGTTTCCATCCGCTCGAGCGCCACACCTGCAACGCGCACCCGCTTTCCCAAATCGAGCATTTGCACAGCACGTTCGAGATAATCGATCCGGCGCGCGCGCGATTCGACCAAAGTCACGTCAAAGTCGCTCAACAGTGCGATGATTATTCCGGGAAAGCCCGCACCCGAACCCAGATCGATCCATGTCCTTCCAGCAGTCCGTTCAGAAACCAAATTGAGCAGCTGCGCGCTATCGACGACATGCCGGCTCCAGATGTGCTCCAGCGTCGAGGCGGCAATGAGATTTTGGCTTTCGGCCTCGCGCTTCAGGAATGCGACAAATGCCAATAATTGCTCCTGTGTTTCACGTGAAACATCAAAATTAGAGCGCAGCCAGTCTTGGGCCTCTGCCTCATTCATGCCGCGATGCTGGACGCTGCATGGGCGCGTTTCGCATGAACCAATATCGCCGCCAGCGCTGCAGGTGTGATACCCCGAACCCTCGCCAGCCGCGGCAAGTGTTTCGGGCCTCGCCGTATCAAGTCGTTCGACCATCTCGTTCGACAGCCCGGGGATAGATCGATAATCCAACGTATCGGCCAGTGCGATCCGCTCGTTCATCGCGATGTCCCTGATTTCAGCCTCCTGTCGTTCGAGATATGGGGCGTAGCGACAATCCTCCTCGACCTCCTTCAACAATCCTTCAGGCCATCGCTCGCCACCGTGGAGCGGCATCGTTCCACGTGAAACTGTTAGCACGTCCTCCATGCCGACCGTCGGGTATCGCAGCCAATCGGCCAGCGCCATGCGGCCAGCATCGCGTTTCACGTCGATGCCATGCTTCAACAGCTCATCGGCGCTGGCCGACCCCGCAAGTTCATTCTCAAGCGCTGCTTTCGCGATGGCATTATTCTCAAACATAATCGTACGTTCCGACCCAACTGCACCCATCTGTATCGCCAAAGGCGTCAGCCGGGTCGCGGCATTGTCTGCCCGCAAACGCAATCGATACTCGGCACGCGCGGTGAGCATACGGTATGGCTCGGTTACGCCCTGGAGGGTAAGATCGTCGACCATCACGGCCAGATAACTGTTCGTTCGATCGATAGCCGGCATTTCGCGCCCCAAAATCCGCGACGCCGCTCCCATTCCGGCGATCAAGCCTTGCGCAGCGGCCTCTTCGTAACCGGTAGTGCCGTTGATCTGCCCTGCGCAATACAGGCCCTCAAACCCGCGTACCGCCAGCGTCGAGTCGAGTGCGCGCGGGTCGATATGGTCATATTCGACGGCATAGCCCGGTACGACAATTTCGCAGCTTTCCAGCCCCACCATCGAGCGAACCATGGCCCCCTGAATATCGGTCGGCAGCGACGTGGATATCCCGTTCGGATAAACCAAATGGCTGTCCAAGCCCTCAGGCTCCAGAAACACCTGATGTCCGTCGCGATCACCGAAGCGGAAAATCTTGTCCTCGATGGACGGACAATAACGTGGCCCCTGCCCTGCGATGTCTCCACCAAATAAAGGCGAGCGATCGAGACCGCTGCGGATGATATCGTGCGTATGACTATTGGTCCGGCTGATGGCACAGAAGAGCTGCGGCACTGATCGACGCGAACGCATGGCCGACATCGTCCAGCCCATTTCGTCCGAAGGCTGAACTTCTAGCCGTGCCCAATCGATTGTTCGCCCATCGAGCCGAGGCGGCGTTCCGGTCTTGAGCCTTGCCATGGGTAAACCAGCGCCGCGGATCTGCTGGGCGAGTTTAAGCGCCGCTGATTCCCCAATGCGCCCTCCAACAAGACGCTCTTCCCCGCGAAATAGTTTGCCGCCCAGAAAAGTGCCAGTTGCGAGTATAACAGCGGCGGCAAGACAGTAGCGTGCCATCCGCTAGCTCCAAACCGGATATCCGGGTGTCGCCAGCAGCGTCAAAGCGCAGCGCAGCCGCTTCGCCTTGGACGATACTAAGGTTGGCATGGCGGCCCAACTGCCGTCTGGATCGAAGCCTTGAACAGTCGGCGGTCGGCCTGCATGCGAGGCCCCTGCACCGCCGCGCCCTTCGAGGCGTTGAGCATCCGGTAATGGATTGCCGCATCATCGGCCGCTTTCGCGATCAGCCCATCGAACGCATCGACTTCGCGAACGAGATGGCCCTTGCCCAATCCGCCAATCGCCGGATTGCACGACATCGCGCCAATGGTCTCACGAGTCAAAGCTGACCAGCGCCACACGCGCGCCCATCCGAGCGGCAACCGCCGCCGCCTCTGTCCCGGCATGTCCGCCGCCAACAACAATGATGTCAAAGTCCTGACTCATGCCGCGCGCATAGCGCAAAGCCGGTGCTGTGGTCAAAGCCGAGCCGATGTGTTTCACGTGAAACGAGGCGAGTGCAGCTATTTGCCCACGCAGAAACGACCGAACAGCATATCGAGCATATCCTCGGTATGCGCCCTGCCCGGTCAGCGCATCGAGCGACAGCCGCGCTTGCCGGAGATGCTCGGCGACGATGAGCCAGTCCTTGGCTTGCCGCAGCATCGGACAAAGCCGTCGCGCATTCCGCCAGCAACGCCCGCTGTCTTTGGTTGACGGCAAACTGGTCGGGCGGTGGCAGCAGTGTCTTTGCGCTGTCAATGATCTCACTTACCAGCGCCGATATCCCCTCGCCGCTCAAGGCCGAAACGCGAAAGGCCGATTCGCTTTTCTCTACATGACCCGGATCGTCAATCTTTCGCTTCTATTTCAATAATTTGTGTGTGATCCGGTGCCTCACCCTCGTCACCAAGCCACAATATGATGTCGGCATCTCGCAGTGCCTGCACGTGTCCGTTCCAATCCCGATCGTCTCAATCTCGTCCTCAGCTGCCGTCGCGCAATCCTGCGGTGTCGATAAACAGCAAGGGAATTCCCTCGAGCGCGACCGGCACCTCGATCATGTCACGCGTCGTTCCAGCGATATCCGAAACGATCGCCGCGTCGCGTGCTACAAGGGCGTTGAGCAAGGTCGACTTGCCACTATTCGGCGGCCCGCCCAGCACGACCCGCAATCCGTCGCGCAATTTCTCTGCTGCAGGCGCCGCCACCATTGCGGCTAATGACGTCATGAAGTTGCGAACAACCATTTGATATTAGATTATTATCTTGATCGCCAACATCCCCTTCATCGGAAAAATCAAGCTCAGCCTCGGTCAGCGCCGACAGCCGCAAGACCTCCTGCCGCCATTCCTCGACCGCCGCACTGAACGCCCCGCCCATCATCGCACTCGCCGCCCGGCGCTGCCATTCGGTTTCGGCGGATAGCAAATCGGCCAGACCCTTCAGCCTCGTTCAAATCGATCCGTCCGTTCAGAAAGGCGCGGCGTGTAAACTCGCCCGGTTCAGCGCGGCGAAGTCCCGGCAACCCCGCCAGAACACGCTTCAACCGCCCGCACCACCGCACGTCCGCCATGAAGTGCAGCTCTGCAAGATCCTCTCCGCTGGCGGTATCAGGGCCCGGAAAGGTCAAAACCAACGCATGGTCGAGAACCTCGCCGCCTTCGGGATGCTTGAGAATCAGCAAGCGACGCGCGGCGCGGCGACAGGCACGCGTCCGGCCAGCGCTTTGCACCGCGTCGAATGCGGCAGGCCCGCTGATCCGGATTATCGCAATCGCCGCTGGGGGCGCACCGCTCGACAGCGCGAAGATCGTGTCAGCGGTGCTCATAGATTCGGCTTATTTCTTGTCCTTCGGGCTCATCCCCGACATCGCCGCTTTTGCGCCGGTTTCGATGAGTTGCTGGAACAATTGAAGCCCCATCTGCCCCATCGGCGCGATCTGCTTGCCGATTTCCTGCAACTGCTCGATCCCGCCAGCACCCTTCATCAGCTTGGTGACGTTTTCGACATAGGCCTCGTTCGCCTTGGTCACATCGGGCAGGCCCAACAAAGCGCGCGCCTCTTCGGGCGAACAATCGATCTCGATATTCATCTTCATGGGTCACGCCCTCCTCTTTGCCGTGCTATTCGGCGCACTATAATGCGATAACCGAATCAAGCAATTGCTGACAAAGGAGCCGGAACATGGGTGAGATGGTCAAAATCAACGCACTGGGTGAGGACGCCCTGTTTCCAGCCTATATGGCAACGCCAGCGGACCGCGCCCAAGGCTGCAATCATCGTCATCCCCGAAATCTTTGGCGTCAATCCCGGCATCCGGCAGAAATGCGACCGGTTGGCAGCCGACGGCTATCTCGCCGTCGCGCCCGATATCTTCTGGCGCTTTGCCCCCGGGGTCGAACTCAACCCTGACGTTGAGGCAGAATTACAGCAGGCATTCGGCTATTTCGGCCAATATGACGCGAATGACGGGGTGAAGGATATCGAAGCGGTCATCCACGCCATTCGTGGCGGGCTGGCCGGGCAGGCGCCGGTCCAAAAGGTTGGCTGCGTCGGCTATTGTCTGGGCGGCAGGCTAGCGTACATGGCCGCCACGCGCACCGATATCAGCGCCTCGGTCGGCTATTACGGCGTGATGATCGACCAGATGCTCAATGAAAGCCACGCCATCGCCAATCCGCTGATGCTCCACATCCCCACCGCCGACCATTTCGTCGGACCGGAGGCGCAGGCGGCGATCCATGCCGGACTGGACAGCCACCCGAAGGTGACGCTGCACGATTATGAAGGCCTCGACCACGGCTTTGCCACCGAGATGGGCGACCGGAGAGACGATGCGGGTGCGGCGCTGGCAGACTCGCGAACCGCGGCGTTTTTTGCTGAGCATCTTGCCTGACATAAAATGGGCCGGAACGACGTCCGGCCCAAAATTATTGGCAAATCAGCCGAACAAAGTTCCAATCCCGACAGCGGGATCGACCCAACCGTCATAAATCATCTTGCCGGCCACATAGACGATCACCGCCAGCCCGACATAGGCAATCCAGCGATAGCGCTCGATATATTTGGCGATGATATTCGCTGCAACGCCCATGAGCAGAACCGCGAAGATCAAGCCAACGATCATGATGCCTGGGTGATCGCGCGATGCACCGGCCACGGCGAGGACATTGTCGAGGCTCATGCTGACATCGGCAATGGCCACTGCCCAAGCCGCCCCTGCAAAGCTCTTGGCCGAACGCAGGCCCGAGCTTTCATCGCCTTCGACCTCGGGTGAACCCGCTGACTGGCCGGCGTGGTGCAGCTCGCGCCACATTTTCCAGGCGACCCAGATTAACAACAGACCGCCGATGAAGATCAGGCCGATGACCTGAAGCAATTGGGAAACTACCAAAGCAAAGGCGATGCGCAGCACGAGCGCCGCCAGAACGCCGATTATGATGACCTTGCGCCGCTGTTCGGCGGGAAGCCCGGCGGCGAGCGCACCGACGACAATGGCATTATCGCCTGCCAGCACCAGATCGATCAACAACACCTGAACAAATGCCGCCATCGCAGAAGGCTGCGTAATGTTGGAGAAATCTGTGATGATCGCCTGCCACATCTCGGCAGGTCCGCCAAGCGACGTTGCGGTGGCCGCTGTGGCCAGAATAAAATCGAACATAATCTAACCCTGTTATGCTTACTGGTTCATCGAATCGAAGAAATCTTCGTTGGTCTTCGAATCCTTCATCTTGTCGAGCAGGAACTCCATCGCATCGACGGTGCCCATCTGCATGAGGATGCGGCGAAGCACCCACATTTTCTTGAGCTTGCCTTCCTCGACCAGCAACTCTTCCTTGCGCGTGCCGGACTTGCCGACGTCGAGCGAGGGGAAGATACGCTTGTCGGAAACCTTGCGGTCGAGCACGATTTCGGAGTTACCCGTACCCTTGAATTCTTCGAAGATAACTTCATCCATGCGGCTGCCGGTGTCGATCAAAGCGGTTGCGATGATCGACAACGAGCCGCCTTCCTCGATGTTCCGCGCCGCACCGAAGAAGCGCTTCGGACGTTGCAGCGCGTTGGCATCGACACCGCCGGTCAGCACCTTGCCTGATGACGGAACGACGGTGTTGTAGGCGCGACCCAGACGCGTGATCGAGTCGAGCAAGATGACGACATCATGCTTGTGCTCGACCAGGCGCTTGGCCTTTTCGATCACCATTTCGGCGACCTGGACGTGGCGGGTGGCGGGCTCGTCGAAGGTCGAGGAAACAACCTCGCCCTTCACCGAACGCTGCATGTCGGTAACTTCCTCGGGCCGTTCGTCGATCAGCAGAACGATCAGGAAAACCTCGGGATGGTTGTCGGTAATCGCCTTGCGCAATATTCTGCAGCAGCACGGTTTTACCGGTGCGCGGCGGCGCGACGATCAGCGCGCGCTGGCCCTTGCCCTGCGGGCTGACGATGTCGATGACGCGCGCCGACTTGTCCTTGACCGTCGGATCAAGCGAATCGAGCGTCAGTTTCTCGTCGGGATAAAGCGGCGTGAGGTTATCGAAATTGACGCGGTGACGAACGGCGTCGGGGTCGTCGAAGTTGATCTTCATGACCTTGGTCAGGGCAAAATAACGCTCGCCATCCTTGGGCGCGCGGATTTCGCCTTCGACCGTGTCGCCGGTGCGCAGGCCGAACTGGCGCACCATGTTGGGCGAGACGTAAATATCGTCGGGACCGGCCAGATAGTTGGCTTCGGGCGAACGCAGGAAGCCGAAACTGTCGGGCAAAACCTCGATCGTGCCGAGACCCATGATCTGCTCGCCATCTTCGGCGAGTTCTTTCAGGATCGCGAACATCAGATCCTGCTTGCGCAGCGTCGATGCGCCCTCGACGCCCAGTTCTTCGGCCATCGACACGAGGTCGGCTGGATTTTTGCTTTTCAGCTCTTTCAAATGCATAAATTTATTCCGTTGGATGGACCTCTGGCCCGAAATGACAGCCGGTTTCAGAAAGGCAACCGGCGGGAGATGGTAAGGTCGGTGGCGCGGTTGTTGTGATAAGTCGCGCCTCACGCCCAGGACGGGCTTGGCAATGCGATAAGCGCTCAGCGGCACAGTCAAGTTTGCGCACCGCAGAGTCGGTCACATCTTTCTGCGATTTTGACATTGACGCGAAATCGACATTTTTAGCTCAGTTGGCAGGGAAATGCAACTTGTGCTTAGTAGCGCTCCTTTCACTGTCGATATGAACAACGACAGACCGGATTTTCCTATCTTATAATCGATCCAGAATGTAGGCAGCATAAAATGACATTTACAATTATCTAATTGTATATTTAATATTCTTTGTCGTGCATCTTTAAAGCAATGTTAAGCAGGGTAAGCGGCAGTAAAAGGCTTGGCGACCACCAACACGACGATAATCGCCGCCGCAATTCCCGGCACTTCGTTAAACAACCGCAATTGCTTGCCGGTCAGTGTTCGTTCGCCTCGGCCAGTTTTTTCGAATAACCGATCATCCAGCCATGATAGGCCGATAGCCCAAGCACGAAGAGTAGCTTGGCATGGAACCAGCCATCCTGCATCGCGCCGATATGCCATGCCAGGGCAAGCCCCACTACCCACACCACGATGATCGACGGATTGAGGATGATCTTGATAAGTTTGGCTTCGCGATCGACCCATTTTGCTGCTTCTTCGGAACCGTGCGCTTTCCTGATGATAAACAAAAAAACGCGGCAGCATGAACAGACCGGCCATCCAGAAAATCACGAAAATGATATGGGCCGATTTAAGCCAGTAATAGAGCACAGCGATGGTTTCCGTCATTATGGCGGCCTTCTTTGGTTTATCCCTTGCGGACCAGAGTAAGCAGCTTTTCAACATGTTCAATGGGGGTGTCGGGCAAGATGCCGTGGCCGAGGTTGAAGATATGCGGGCGGTCGGCAAAGGCGGTCGAGTATGCGCCGCACCGCGCTTTCCAGCGCCGCGCCACCCGCGATCAACGCCAGCGGATCGAGATTGCCCTGCACCGGCATACCCTTCGGGCAGCGTCTCGTTCGCCCAGACCGGATCGACGGTTTCATCGACACCGACCGCATCAACGCCGGTTTCGCGGGCATAAGCAGGCAGCTTGCCGCCAGCGCCTTTGGGAAAGCCGATGATCGGCGTATCGGGATGGCGTGCCTTCAACGCTGCAGACGATTTTCGCGTTGGGCGCAATCACCCATTGCTCGAATTGCGCAGGCGACAACGACCCGGCCCAGCTGTCGAACAATTGCACGGCGTCGACGCCCGCTTCGATCTGGCCCGAAAGATAATCGACGGTTGCCGCGATGATCCGCGTCGATCAATGCGCCAAAGCGCTCTGGCTCCCCATAGGCCATGCGGCGGGCTTCGGCCTGGTCCTTGCTGCCTTGGCCTGCGACCATATAGGTAGCGACCGTCCACGGGCTTCCAGCAAAGCCCAGGAAGGTGGTTTCGGGTGACAGCGCTGCGCTAACCTTCCGCACGGTTTCAAATACCGGATTCAAGCGTTCGGGCGCTGGCACCAGTTTCTCGAAATCATGACCCGACAAGCGGTGGCGCGAGCCTTGGTCCTTCGCCGGTTTCGAACCACAGATCCTGGCCCATCGCATGCGGGATAACGAGGATGTCGGAAAACAGGATTGCACCGTCAAAGCCGAAACGGCGGATCGGCTGCAACGTGATTTCGGCGGCACAGTCGCTGTCATAAGCCAGTTCGAGAAACCCGCCCTTTTCTGCGCGCAATGCGCGATATTCGGGCAAGATAGCGCCCTGCCTGACGCATGAGCCAGACGGGCGGAACTGCCTCCTGATTGCCTTTCAGGACGTTTAGCAATTTCTTCGGGGTCGGCGCTGACATCGAGGCGCGAATCCAATCAAAATATATATTTATTAAATAGGATGATGAAAGATGATGGGACGGTGGATAAGCCGCGCTCTAAAAGCTTTTGCGGAAATTGCCAACAGCTGACGAAATCGCTTGCTCGGCACTGAGCTCGCACGATTCGCGTGACCCGTCCCCATTATTCACAGCCTGTGGATAGCGCTTTGCCCATGTGGACAGGCTGTGCCCGAATCGAGCGGTGAATTGCTGGCAGCGGGGAAGCAATCGCGCCGCCGATATTTGTCCCTTGATTTATCCCCAGCCTGCCAACAAGACTGTCAGCCATGAGCCAGCGTTTTCATCTCCATCTGTTGTCGGACTCCACCGGCGAGACGCTGGAAAATATCGCCAAGGCCGCACTTGCGCAGTTTGACGGTGCGGAAAATGTGGTCAAGCATTTCTGGCCGATGGTTCGTTCCGAAAGCCATCTTGAGCGGATATTGGTCGATGTTGCGGCCAATCCGGGGCTGGTCCTGTTTACTTTGGTCAATCGCGACACCAGGCGCAAGCTGGAAAACCGCTGCCGTGCTTTGGGCCTGCCTGCGGTGGCGGCGCTTGATGCGGTCAGCGACGCGATGTCGAATATGCTCGGGCAGGAAGCGCAGGCCCGCCCGGGTCGGCAGCATGCCATGGACGCCGCCTATTTCGCGCGTGTCGATGCCATCCAGTTCACCATCGCGCATGATGACGGGATCAATTCGCAGAACTGGGAAGAGGCGGATATTGTGCTTGCCGGCGTGTCGCGCACATCGAAGACGCCGACGAGCATCTATCTCGCCAACCGCGGGTACAAGACTGCAAATATCCCGATCGTTCCCGAAGCGCCGCCACCGCCGATACCTGTTTACGCTTCAACATCCGATGGTCGTTGGGCTTGGTGACCAGCGCCGACCGGCTGATTCAGGTGCGACGGAACCGGTTGCTCTCGTTGAACCAGTCGCCCGATACCGACTATGTCGACGAGGAAAAGGTGAAGGCAGAGGTCGCGCATGCGCGGCGGATGTTTGCCGATAATGGTTGGCCGGTGCTCGATGTCACACGGCGGTCGATCGAGGAAACGGCGGCGGCGATCATCAACCTGTTCAACGAGCGCGAACTGGCACAGGTGCCATGCGGCGTGACCCTAATATTGGCGTCGCAAAGTTCGGCAGGGTCGACAATGCTGCGTGCGGCGGGGGTCGAGGTCGAGGCGCATGCGTCTGCTGGTCGATGAGGATAGCATCAAGCAGGCAATGCTTGCCGAGGGCGCCAAAGCCGCGCGACATTGCCGATGCGCTGGCCGAGGCCAAAGCGCGCAAAGTGTCGCGGAAATTTCCGACGTCGCTTGGTGCTCGGCTGCGACCAGATATTGGTGACCGCCGATGGGCAGTTGCTGGATAAAGCCGAAATCCCGACGAAGCGCAAGGCGCAGCTTGCGATGCTGTCGGGCACGACGCACCGGCTGATCAGCGCGGCGGTGATCTGCGAAAATGGCGAACCCGTCTGGCGCATCGTCGATACCGCGCAGATGACGATGCGGTCGTTAGTCGGCTGCGTTCATTGAAGACTATGTTGCGCGCACATTGGGAGCATATCCGCCACTGCGTCGGCTGCTACCGGATCGAGGCCGAAGGCGCGCAGTTGTTTGCGAGCGTGTCGGGCAGCCAGTTCACGATCATCGGCCTGCCCTTGCTTCCCGTGCTTGACTATTTGCGGATGACGCGGTCTTTTGCCGGACATGACCAAGTACGCCGAAGTCATCGGACATCCGATAGCGCATTCGAAATCGCCGTTGATCCACCGTTTCTGGCTGGAGCGGTTGGGGATAGTCGCGGACTATCGGGCGCGAGATGTGCTGCCGGAAAATCTCGGTGCCTATTTTGCAGCAATGCTGCCGACGACCCTGATTGGCGCGGGTGCAATATCACCATCCCGCACAAGATCGCGGCGCTCGATTTTGTCACCGACCCCGGCGACGTGCGCGGCTCTATCGGCGCGATCAACACCGTGTTTCGCGACTGAAAGGGCGCATTGATTGGGACCAACACCGACGCCGCCGGATTTTACGGGCCGATTGCCGATCTGCCATTGGCGGGCGAGACCGCTATTGTTATTGGCGCTGGCGGCGCGGCGCGGGCGGTGTTGTTTGCGCTGGCGCAGGCTGATATCGGCGAAGTTGTCATCCTCGCGCGCAACGGTTTGAAGGCGGCGGCGCTGCTGGCGCATTTCGGTCTGAAGGGGCAAGTCCTGCCGCTCGATGCAAGGCTTCCGCGAAGCCGCTTTGCTGGTCAATGCCAGTCCGCTGGGAATGAAAGGGCAGGAAGCGCTCGAGATCGACCTGTCGCCATTGGCTGAACATGCTTTGGTGTACGATCTTGTCTATGCGCCGATTGAGACGCCGCTTTTAAAAGCGGCGCAAAGCGCGCGAACTGGAAATGGTCGACGGCCTCGAAATGCTCGTCGGCCAGGCGGCGGTCGCGTTTGAACTCTTCTTCGGCGCTGCCCCGCCCGACGATGGCGAAGATGAGTTGCGCGCGCGGCTGCTGGCATGAAAAACCGTTGATCATTGGCCTGACAGGCTCCATTGGCATGGGAAAATCGACCGTTGCGGCGATGTTTGCAGATGAAGATATTCCGGTGTTCGATGCCGATGCCGCGGTCCACATTATGCAAGCCGCAGGCGGCGAGCTGGTTGCCGAAATCGAGGCGCTTTTCAACGGGACAACGGGACCTGCTGGTGTGGACCGCAAAGCACTCGGGCGCAGCGGTCCTTGGCGATCGCGACCGGCTGGCGCAGTTGGAGGCGCTCATCCACCCGGCGGTGGCGCGGCATCGGGCGGTGTTTCTGAAAGAGCACGCCGATGCCGATATGGTCGTATTCGATATCCCCTTGCTGTTTGAAAAGGGCGGGCATGAAACGGTTGATGCGACGGTCGTTGTATCGGCACCGGGATTGCGTGCAGCGACGAGCGCGTGCTTGCCCGGCCCGGGATGACAGCCCAAAAATTCGAACATATCCTGGCTTTGCAAATGAACGATGCCGACAAGCGCGCGCTGGCCGATCATGTCATCGATACCGGCCAGTCGATGGACGCTACACGTCGGGATGTCCGGGCCCTTGTCAAAAAGCTGCGCGCGGGCCTTGCATAACCGTCAAAACAGGCTCACATTCCCCAATAGAATGCGCGAGATTATCTTCGATACCGAAACCACAGGCTTTGATCCCCAGACCGGGGACCGGATGGTGGAAATAGGATGCATCGAAATGGTCGGCCGGATCATGACCGGAAATACCTACCACGCCTATTTCAACCCCGAACGCGCGATGCCCTCCGCGGCCGAGCAGGTGCACGGTCTTTCGGACCGCTTCCTTTCGGACAAAACTGCTGTTTGCCCACAAGGTTGACGACCTCCTCGCATTTATCGGCGATTCGCCTTTGGTTGCGCACAATGCCAGTTTCGATTTCGGCTTTCTCAACATGGAGCTTGAGCGTTGCGGGCGTGTTGCGGTGTCGATGGAGCGGATGATCGACACGGTTGCGCTTGCCCGGGTGCGGCATCCCGGCGCCAAGCTGTCACTGGACGCATTGTGTACGCGCTATGGCATCGACCGTAGCCACCGGGTCAAACATGGCGCTTTGCTGGATGCCGAGTTGTTGGCACATCTTTACATCGAACTGACCGGCGGGCGGCAAATCGGGCTTGGGCTTGCGAGCGACGAACCGGTTTTCTCGACCAGCGGTGCTAGCCATGCTTCGGTCGATCGTCCTTATCGCGAACCGCGTCCACATAGCGCCTCTGCGGAAGAGCTGGAACGACATGGCACCTTTGTTGCTTCTATCCCCGATGCACTGTGGAATGATCGCGGAGCGCTGAATTAGTATGAACATATAATAAGGAGACAGGCTATGGATATCAGGGTTTCAGGACACCAGGTCGAAACCGGTGCAGCGTTGCAAGGTCATGTCGAAAAGCGCCTTTCTTCCATCGCTGACAAATATTTTTCCAAAGCATTGTCATCGCATGCCACGTTCGGCCGTGGGCCGCATGAAGCGCTTTACCAGCGACATTGTCATGCATGTGATGCAGGGGCTGGTCTTGAAGGGCCGCGGCGAGGCGCAAGATGCGCATATTGCCTTGGACCAGGCGGCGGACCGCATCGAGAAACAACTGCGTCGCTACATGCGACGGTTGCAGGACCGGCACAGCCAATCGGCCCATGCGTTGCGTGAAGAAGAAGCGGCCTATACGGTTTTCGACGCCAATGGCGTGGGCGAAGAAGACGCGCCGCCTGAATCGCCTGTGATCGTCGCCGAAATGAGCGTCGATATTCCCGAATCGACGGTTTCGGACGCCGTCATGCTGATGGATTTGCGCAACACGCCGGCATTGCTGTTCAAAAACACTGGAACCGGCAGACATAATATGGTTTACCGCCGCGAAGATGGCACGATCGGGTGGGTTGAACCAAAATCTGCACCTTAGAATTCGGTCTTATCCAAGAAAAAATGTAAACTCTTTCAAATATTTGGGGCTTGTTTCCGGGGTCGCAACCGGGCGCGATGAAACGATAAAATGATTCGAATTTCCACAAGGCTCGTCGAGGGAGCAGTCGCCGCGAATCTGGTTTGCACAGGCAAATCCGATCTGCTGGCTCGCCTTTCGGGCATAGCCGCTGAAAATTATGTGCTTGATGCGGGCGCCGTGCATGACGGACTCGTCGAGCGCGAGCGTCTGGGGCCGACTGGCTTTGGCGGTGGCACCGCGATTCCGCATTGCAAGGTCGCTGGTATCGACATGCCGGTCGCGGTTTTCGCACGATTGGCGAAACCGGTCGACTATGACGCGGTCGATGATGAGCCGGTTGACCTCGTGTGCGCTTTGGTGTCGCCTGCGCAGGATGGCGCGTCGCATTTGCGCGCGCTTGGCCGAGATTTCGCGCCTGTTCCGTGACGAGAAGTTCCGCACGCAATTGCGCGGTGCAGCCGATTCAGGCGGCGATGTACGCGTTGCTGACACTGACCGAAGAGCGTGACGCTGCTTGATCGAGCCACGGCTCACCAGCGACATTCAGGTTTCCGCGCTGAAGCGACTGGCCGAAGTCGGCGGCGATTTTGCGACGGTCTTGCGCAAGGGCGACCTGACATCGGGTGCGATCTTGCTGATTGGCCAGATCAGGGGCCGGAATCCGGTACTTTTCGAACGCTTTCCCTCGCTTGAAGGCGAAGCAATGTGGGAACCGGTCACCGCTGCAAATCGATGAAAATGAAGCAGAAGTTGTCAGCTATTGGCAAAAACGGGCAGCCAGAGACCCCGATTTGTGGGTGCTTGAACTGGACGTCGCATCGACAGAACGGTTGGCCCTACTTCTGGCAACCCGCACTTGACTTTGCTGCACCGCACAATAAATGGCAGATTAACGAAGAGCGAAGGTTGTCACGCGGGACACAATAGGGGTGACCGGACAAACACGCGAGTCGGATGCAACAAAAAACGAACCAAAACATAGTATTAAAGGTTCGTTCGCTGGTGCCGCCGCTTTATTGTACGTTACATGTTGAAAATTGTTCGGGCTGCCTCTGTTGCGGCCATTTCGCTTACCCTGATTTCTGCCGTTTTGACCGCAGATGCAGGTTTTGCTTTCGGTAATGACCAAAGCACCGCGCTCGGCGCATCCAGCATCGTCATTGATGCTGCGCAATTGCAGGCCGACGCCCAAAACGCTGAACTTGCCAAGCAAGGCAAGGTGACGGCAACGCTCGCCGACAATGGCGACATTATTTTCGTTCCTGGCAATGGCGGTGCACCTGCCATGGCACCCGAGGCTCCGGTCTCCGAAGAAGCAGAACCTGCCAAAATATCAGCTTCGTCGCTCGCCGAACTCGTCCGCGCGCATGACTCCAGCGGACCCTTGAGTGCCGAAGAACGCTGCCTCGCAGGGGCAGTCTATTTCGAATCAAAAGGCGAATCGTTGAGTGGACAGCTGGCGGTTGCCCGCGTCGTGATGGCGCGCGCCAATTCGGGCCGTTTTCCTTCGACCTTGTGCGGCGTTGTTTACCAGAAAAGCCAGTTCTCCTTCGTGCGTGGCGGCGGGATGCCACCGATCGCAACAAGCAGCAATAACTGGCGCAATGCCGTCGCGATTAGCAAGATTGCGCTCGACGGCAGCTGGAAAAGCCCCGTCGAAGGCGCATTATTCTTTCACGCGCGCCATGTTTCGCCGGGCTGGAGACTGACTCGGCTTGGCAGCATCGACAACCATATTTTTTATCGTTGATCGAACCGCCAAACGTAAATTGAATAAAGGCCCCTTTATGGGGCCTTTATTTTGTTCGCATGATGTTCTAGGCACTGGGCATGGCCTCCCTTGCTCCTGTCGATTCCTATTGTGGCGCACCAGCAGTTGCACGCGGCGTCTCGCGCTTGTTTCTGCGCAACCAGATCATGGTCCAGCCAGAGGTCGGTCTGCGCAATCACCGCCGTGCCGATTTGATGGGGATCAATGCCAAGGGCGAAATTATCATCGTCGAAATCAAATGCGCGCGCGCCGACTTGCTTGGCGACCAGAAATGGCCCGAATATCTCGATTATTGCGACCGTTTCTTCTGGGCGGTGCCAGCCGGGTTCGACATCGGGCCATTGCACGGTGAAGCGTTCATGCCCGAACGCGCCGGATTGATCATCGCCGATGCCTATGATGCCGAAATCGCGCGTCCGGCGGCTTTGGTTCCGCTAGCCGCGGCGCGGCGCAAGACCGAAACGCAGCGGCTGGCGCGGCTGGCGATGCGTCGGTTAATGGGGATTGCCGATCCCGATCCGATATTGGCCGAGATCGAGGCAGAATAAACTGGTCAATTCTCTCTGTGGTCTCTGCGCCCTCTGCGTGAACCAAAATTATTTCACGCAGAGGGTGCAGAAACCGCAGAGTTTTAGATGATTCTATCCTTTGGGATTATACCAGATTGGCGACGAATATGCCCGCTCTTGTGCCTTGATCTGGGTATCAGGCAATAGCTTGGCTCCATAACGCAACGCGTCGTACAGCACCCAGCGCGGAGTCGGGATTTCCAGAACGCGCAGATAGTAAAATGCCCTGATGTCGGGGTTGAATTCGGGGTCGGCCCACACAGTTTTCAGCTCGGGATCGCCGATGCTGTTGGTGTAACTCGCTTTTGCGATATCGACCGTGTCGCCCACTGCGGGAATTTTACCGTTCGCGGCTCGCTGTCGCTTATTAGCGTCGCCCCACACGACATCGAAGACTTTTTCCTGAAGCTTGCCCGAGACATCGACCCATCCCTTGATCACCTGCACGCGGTCAAGATTGGCTCCCATCGGATCCTTGAGTGCTGACAGCATGAATTTGGGTGAGCCGTTCCCTGCCTTCAGGTCGCCCCCCATCGGCACGCCGCGTTCATATCCGGCCTTGGCCAGATTACCCTTCAGGTCGGCGTCCGAAAAATCCCAGCCGCCGAAAAAGCGTACCGTCATGCGCGGCCCCGTGGTTGCATAGACCTCGCGCCGCATCATCGCGTCGAAAATCGCCTCGCGGGTGTTGGCGGTCGCCCAGACGGCTGCGTATCCGCCGGCCAGATAATTCCAGCCAAACCGCTCCGCCTTTTGCGTTCCCAGGGTTTGCGGAGCCGACGCCCGTGTCGCATTAGGCTCGTTCATCGAAAATTTGCCGAAGAAATTATCCTCGTCGCCGGTGGCAAGGCCAGTGTGGCTGTCGGTCGAGCCGATCACGCCAAGCTTGTACGGGTTTACGCCAGTTTTTTGCTCAATCAGCAAGCCGCGCTTCAGCGCCTCACGGACATAATCGCCAGCGAGCATGTCGTTGGCCTTCTTGACCGAATTATCGAGATTGCCGATGTCCCAACCGGCGTCGCCATAGCTCGCAAATTCGTCGTTGGGCGACAGGAAGGGGTGCGATTCGCTGTCGCCCTTGATCTGCGTGGCCTCGACAATCGGTTCGCGTGCCGACCGGCGTCGGGCATAGTCCGCCGTCATCGGGCCGCCGTCCGGCATGGTAAGCTGGAACATCAGGCCGTTGGAAAGATTGCTGTTGTGCGGGATCGCCAGCATCTTGCCGCCGGTGTCCTTCTCATAGGCATCCATATAATCCCACAGCATGTCGGCGCTGGTGCCGACCAGCGAGCTATAGGGCAGAACTTTCTTTGCCTTGTCCTTTCCATCGCGCAGGATGACGACGCGGTGCAGATTATCGCCCTTGGGGGTCAGCGTATATTCGAAGCCCATGAACGCGGTGAATTTGCCTGGCTGGTTATAGCGTTCGACGATGGAAACATGGTCGCTCCAGACATCGCCGGTACGCTCGGCATTGGCCTTGGGGTCCATCAACGCTGCGGGGAGTGTTCGCTGGGCAAAGCGGTCGATCAGCTCGCGGGCAACACGCGCCGATGCCTCCGGTCCTTTCTGCAATTCATCATGCCAGCGTTCCAGCAACGGATCACGTAACATGAAATCGCGGGCCATCGTGGATGGCCTTTAATGCAGCAAGCCCGTCTGAATGGTCGGCGATGACGAGGAAATCGAGCGGGCGCGAAAGCTTCGCCTTCAGGCCCATCGTTGCGGTGACTTCCTCGCCGCTGGCAAAGCGCAATGCCTCTTCGGGGTCGAGACGAACCCCGAATGCAAAGGCATCGGACGAATTGGCGGTATGCAGATGGGTGTCGCCGAAATAGACATTTTCGGGATAGGCGGTTTCGACCACCTTGATCTTGTCTTTGCCGCCAAAAACCGAACCGCCATTTTCACGGTCGCATCCTGTGACCAGCAAGGCCAGCGCGCTTGCGGCCAAGACATATGAAATCCGACGCATCGGTTTCCTCTCCCCCTATTCTCCGGCGAAAAGTTGCGCCGAGTTCAGGGCAGTGTCAATCGCTCAGTTAAATTTGCGGAACGGCAATAACATGCTCCAGCCCGCATCGCCCGGGCGGCCGTCCTGCGCGCTTGCCAGACCAATTGGCTGAACGCTTTGATAGGCGGCATAGGTGCCGAATATCCGGTCCCAGATTGTCAGCGCGAAGCCATAATTATGGTGCTGGTCTGACGGGATGTATGCTGTGATGAACGAGGTGCATGTCGGGCGTGACTAGCACCCTGCGGAGCAACGTGTCGGCGCGGGCTGGCAGCTTGATATTGCTGTGGTTGAACAGCGCATTGGCGTTGAGCCAGAGTTCGAAGGCAAGTACGATCAGGACGGGCACGCCGAGCAGCGCCACCCACGCGGACTTGTAGAAAGTCGAGACGATCAGCTCGAACGGATGGAAGCGCAACGCCGTCGTCGCATCAAGATCGCGGTCGCTATGATGGACGGCGTGCATCCGCCAGAGCAAAGGCCATTTGTGCATCGCGACGTGCTGAAGCCAAACCGCGAAGTCGAGGATGATGAAGGCCGATGCTGCCTCCAGCCACCATGGCCAATCGGTCAGGTTGAACAGCCCAAAGCGGTTCTGCGCGGCCCAGTTTGCGGCGACGCCCACCACCACGATGAAAGCAAGCAGCCGTCCGACGACAGCGTTGCTCAGGAAAAACAAGTGCGTGGGTTAGCCAACGCGGATAGCGTCCCAGCACAAGTTTCCGGCGGGGCCATATGGCTTCGGCAGCCGCCAATATCGCGAACCAAATGGCGGGGATGGCAATCGCCCAAATGCCAAGCCCCGCCTCGATCATCTCATTATGCGTCCACGCTCTGCAAGAATCGGATAGTCGGTGTATCCTTCCGCTCCTTGCGAATAGTAAGTTTTGAAATTTCCGTCGGTCAATTCCGCTCGGTTCCGCAGCCGTTCGACAAGATCGGGGTTACTGATGAAAGGCCGACCGAAACTGATCGCATCGGCAAGGCCTGACGCTAGGTCTTCATCGGCGCTCTCGCGGGTATATTCCTGGTTCAACACCAATGGATTGGTAAATACTTTCCGGATATGAGGCGACACGCGGGGCACGTCGGTTCGCCCGAAATTGCCGAATGTCTTGATTTCGCGCAGTTCCAGAAACGCGATGCCGATGTCTTGTAGCGCTTCGGCAGCGGCGGTGAACAGGGCTACGGGGTTGGAATCCTCCACGCCTTGCGTCTCGCCATTAGGGGAGAGCCGCACCGACGTGCGGTCAGCGCCAACGGCATCGGCGACCGCCTGCGTGACTTCGCGGAGCAGGCGGATTCGGTTTTCGATTGAGCCACCATATTGGTCGGTGCGGAAGTTCGAATTGTCGCGCAGGAACTGGTCGATCAGATAGCCATTGGCACCGTGAATTTGCACCCCGTCAAACCCGGCGGCCATTGCGCTCTTTGCCGCATGGACATAGTCAGCGATTACGCGGGGAATTTCAGAGGTTTCGAGTGCGCGCGCTTCGGCATATTCCTGCTTGCCCGTCATCGTATAACCCGCACCCGGCGCTGTGGTGGCGGACGCGGATACAGGCTGCTCGCCGCCAATGAAATCGGGGTGCACAAGGCGCCCCATATGCCACAATTGCGAAATGATCCGCCCGCCGCGCGCATGGACTTCTTGGGTGACCGGCTGCCACGCCGCGACCTGCGCGTCGTTCCAGATGCCCGGAGCATAGGGCCAGCCCAACCCTTCCTGGCTGATGCCGGTGCCTTCGGCGATGATCAGTCCGGCGCTTGCACGCTGGCCATAATATTCGGCTTTCAATTCAGAGATCGGCACATGGTCAGCGCTGCTGCGACCGCGCGTCAGCGGCGACATCAATATCCGGTTGGGCGCATGGATCGCGCCGAGCTGGATAGGTTCGAACAAACTTGCAGTCATAAATCATCCTGTCATTAGGGCTTTAGGTTTGAGTGCGAAGATGCGGATGAAGCCCACAAATTGCAACGGGGGTTTATGACTGACAAGAATCTCTTTCCCCGTCCGACCCCTTATGTCCTGATGGCGTTGCTGGGTGGAAATCTGGCGCTTGCTTTCGGTCCGTGGCTGGTACGCAGCGCCGATGTCGGGCCGAGCGCGTCCGCCTTCTGGCGCATGGCGCTGGCGATACCGTTCCTGTTCCTGATCGCGGCACGGACGAAACAGCCGCTCAGGCTATCGCGCAAGGCGCTGTATTGGACGATGATCCTGTCAGGCGCGTTTTTCGCCGCCGATCTGGCCGCATGGCATATCGGCATCCTCAAGACCAAACTTGCCAACGCGACCTTGTTTGCCAACGCCGCCAGCCTGTTTTTCCCGTTTATGGGGATATGTGATCGCGCGCAGCTGGCCGGGGCGGCGCGAGGGCTTCGCCTTTGCTCTCGCGGTTGCGGGGACTATCGCTCCTGCTCGGACGCTCTGCCGAACTGTCGCGCGAAACATTGATCGGCGATCTGCTGTGTCTGGCGGCGGGGATATTCTATACTGGCTATTTGATCGTGGTGATGAAAGCGCGTGACGAGCTGCAAAGCTGGACTTTGCTCGCTTGGTCAACGCTTGCCACTGCCCCGCCATTGCTGCTGATTGCCCTCGGCCTTGGGCGAACAGATCATGCCGGTAAACTGGACGCCGGTGATTGCGTTGGCGGTGGTCAGCCAGCTCATCGGGCAGGGGTTGATGGTCTATGTGCTCGGCAAGGTCACGCCGTTGCTGTTTGGCTTGCGCTTGTTGACGCAGCCGGTCGTGTCGGCAGCGATCGGTTGGTTGCAATATGGCGAAACATTGGGGCCGGTTGATGCGGCGGGGGCTCTGTTGATTGCCGCTGCGCTCGTGATGGTCCGGCTTGCCGAAACGGCCCGCGATCGCGCCTAGATTGCAGTCATGGCCACCGCTACACTCCCCGCCGACCCAACGCTTGACGAAATCCGCTTGGCGCTTGCGCCTGCCATCGGGCGCAATGCCGCATTCGACGGCTGGACTCCGGCGGCGGTCACAGCTGCGGCAAATGAAATCGGCGTTGACCCGGACGTTGCCGCGCTTGCGGTCAAAGGCAACGCGATGACGCTGATCGATGCGTGGATCGACGGCATCGATCTGGAACTTGCGCGCCGCTTGCCGCCCGAAAAGCTCAACGCGATGAAAATCCGCGCGCGGATTACCGCCTTGCTGGCAACGCGCATGGAAATCATGGCGCCCGACCGTGAGGCGCTGCGCCGCGCAATGGCAATCATGGCGATGCCGCAGAATTTGGCGAAAGCGACGAAGATCGGCTGGCGCTCGGCGGACCGGATGTGGCGGCTGGCGGGCGACACCGCGAGCGACTTCAACCATTATACCAAGCGGATGACGCTTTCGGCGGTTTACGGCAGCTTGCTGGTAGTGTTCGTCAACGATGAGAGCGAGGATTTCGCCGAAGCCCGCGCCTTCCTCGACCGCCGTATCGATAATGTCATGCAGTTCGAAAAAGTGAAAGCACAGGCCAAGGCCCGGCGCGAATATGTGCCAAGTTTCTCGCGCTTCATCGGGCGTTTGCGCTACCCTGCAAAGTAGAATTTGGGCGCGCCGTCGGTTGGACGACGCAAGGCGCAAAGACACGAAGAAGTCAGGCAACCCGGCTAAGCCGGTTTAAAATTGCTGGCTCAGCTTAGCCTGACACAATGCTGGTTTCCGGAAAGCGCAAGCGCCTTTGGCCTTTGCGTCTTGCAGGGCCGAAGGGCCTGCCCCAAACAATCTACACTTGATGTTATTGCGAATCGGTTGCAAATGGGCGGCGTGCAACTCGACCAGATTCCCCTGAACAAAATCGCGACCGTGCGCGCCATCGATTGGACCGCGATGCCCGAAAGCGAAGGCCACCGGCTTCGTTCGCTCGGGCTTGAGGAAGGCGTTGGCATCGAGGCATTGCATCGGGGCATATTGTTCTGGAAAGACCCGATTGCGGTGCGCGTCGGGCGGATGACGATTGCGCTGCGCCGCAAGGTTGCCGCGGCGATCACCTGCGAGTTATCGGCATGACCGAAATGATGCCTTTGGTCGCGTTGGTCGGCAACCCCAATGCAGGCAAAAGCGCTTTATTCAATGCGCTGACCGGTGCGCGGCAAAAGATTGCCAATTATCCCGGCGTGACCGTCGAGCGCAAATCTGGACGGATGGCGCTGGCCGATGGCAGGCCGGTCGAGCTGGTCGATCTGCCCGGCACCTATAGCCTGATTCCCGATAGCCTTGACGAGCAGGTCACGCGTAATGTCGTGCTTGGGATGCAGGAGGGCCAGCGGCGTCCTGACGCATTGGTGGTGGTGGTCGATGCCGCCAATCTCGACAATCATTTGCGCTTTGCGCTCGAACTGATTGCGCTGAAGCTGCCCATCGTGATTGCGCTCAACATGGTCGATCTGGCCGAGCGTGATGGTTTGACAATTGATGCCGAGTTACTGGCGAAAGAACTTGGCGTTCCGGTGGTACCGACCGTCGCGGTGCGCAAGCGCGGGCTTGATGCGTTATCGGCGGCGCTCGACAGTGCGCTGCGGACCAAGTCGAACGAAACGCCCGATGAACTTGCGGCGCGCGTGACTACCGACCGCAGCGTCGTCACCCCGCGCGCCCATGCCATTGCGCGCAAGGCCGTGGTCGGCGAAACGAAGACACGGCAATGGACGCGGATTTTCGACTCGGTGCTGCTGCATCCGGTCGCCGGACCGGTCATATTGTTCGGGCTTTTGTTCGTGATGTTCCAAGGCGTCTTTGCTTGGTCCGAAGCGCCCATCGGCTGGATCGAGGGCTTATTCGCGGCTTTGTCTGATGCGATTGTCAGCGTCGTACCCGACGGGCTTTGTCCGCTCCTTTCTGATCGACGGGGTGATCGCAGGTGTCGGATCGGTGGTGGTCTTCCTGCCGCAGATTTTGATCCTTTTCCTGTTCATCCTGATCCTTGAATCGACCGGCTATATGACCCGAGCTGCGTTCGTGATGGACCGGATGATGGCTGGCGTTGGTCTGTCGGGGCACAGCTTCATCCCGCTTTTGTCGTCCTTCGCCTGCGCGATTCCCGGCATCATGGCGACGCGGACGATCATGGACCAGAAGGACCGGCTGACGACGATATTGATCGCGCCGCTGATGACCTGCTCGGCGCGGCTGCCGGTATATACTGTCATCATCGGCGCATTCATTCCGGCACGCAGCATCGGCCCCGGCATCGGCCTTGCAGGGCACGGTACTGTTTGCGCTGTATCTTGCTGGAATTATCGGCGCGATGCTGGCGGCGTTGCTGCTCCGCAAGAGTGTTGCGAAGGGCGGGGGCAGCAGCTTCCTTATCGAAATGCCGCGCTACCAATGGCCGTTGCTGCGCGATATCGTCATTGGCCTGTGGCAACGCGCGTGGCTGTTCCTGCGCCGTGCGGGCACGATCATTTTTGTGTCGAGTATCATCCTTTGGGCCTTGCTCAGCTTCCCCAAGGTGCCGGTCGGCAGCGATATGACGCAGTCCGAATATTCGGTCGCGGGACGGATTGCCGATGGGCTTGGAAGTCGTGGTCGCACCCATCGGCTTCAACCATGAGATTGCGCTGGCGCTGATTCCCGCCATGGCCGCGCGCGAAGTTGCGGTGGCGGCACTAGCGACGACTTATTCGATAGATGGCGATGATGAAGAACAGGTTGCGCAAAGTCTGGGCGACCGGCTGGCGAACAAATGGTCGCTGGCGACGGCTTTGGCGTTCCTCGCGTGGTTCGTCTTTGCGCCGCAATGCATCTCGACGATTGCGGTGGCACGGCGAGAGACGAACGGCTGGAAATGGCCAGCGGTCATGGTCGGCTATTTGTTTGCGCTTGCCTATATCGCGGCAGGCATAACCTACTGGACAGCGACCGCCTTCGGGTTATAGCCAACACCAATAATTCATAACGAAGGGCGGAACATGGCGGGTAGCGTCAACAAGGTAATCATCGTCGGCAATCTGGGCGCAGACCCGGAGGTCAAGTCGTTCCAAAATGGCGGACGCATCTGCAATTTGCGGATTGCGACGTCGGAGGACTGGAAAGACAAGAACACCGGCGAGAAAAAAGAGCGCACCGAGTGGCACACGGTCGTGCTCAACTCGGACGGCCTGGTTGGTGTTGCCGAACGCTTCCTGAAAAAGGGCAGCAAGGTCTATATCGAAGGCAGCCTGCGCACGCGCAAATGGCAGGACGCTTCGGGCAATGACCGTTATTCGACCGAAGTTTCGGTTGCCGGTTTCGACGGCAAGCTGGTGATGCTCGACGGCGCGCGCGGTGGTTCTGGCGGTGGCGGCAATGACGGCTGGAGCGGTGGCTCGTCGGGCGGCGGTGCGCCAAGCGGCGGCGGCGGTGGCTCGTCAGGAGGGGGCGGTAGCAACTGGCAGGGCGGATCATCGGGCTTTGGCGGCGGTGATTTCGACAATGATCTGGACGACGACGTTCCGTTTTGATCGGTAACCACGCAAGCGAAACGGAGCGAATAGGGGCCGAGATGAAAAAAGCGATTCTGGTCCTGATTCTTGTCGGCGCGATTGCCGCTTATTTCTTTTTCGACCTCGGACAGGTTCTGACGCTTGAAAATTTCAAGGCGCAGCAGGCTGAGATTGTCGCGGCGAAAGATGCCAACCCCGCGCTTTATGTGGCAGGTTTCTTCCTGCTTTATGTCGCCATCACCGGGCTATCGATTCCCGGCGCAGCGATCATGAGCCTTGTCGCAGGCGCGTTGTTCGGGCTGGTGCTGGGAACCGTCATCGTTTCCTTCGCTTCGACCATCGGTGCGACCTTGGCGTTTCTCAGTTCGCGCTATGTGTTGCGTGACTGGGTGCAAGGCAAATTCGGTACTCGGCTGCGCGCCATCGATGAAGGTCTTGAAAAGGACGGGGCATTTTACCTGTTCACGCTTCGGTTGATTCCGGTTTTTCCGTTTTTTGTCATCAACCTGTTGATGGGTCTGACACGGATCAAGACATTCACATTTTTCTGGGTCAGCCAGCTGGGGATGCTCGCCGCGACTGCTGTGTTTGTGAATGCCGGTACACAGATCAGCCGGATCGAATCGACCGCTGGGTTGCTCTCCCCGATGCTGATCGGCTCGTTTGTCCTCGCTCGCGCTTTTCCCGTGGGTCGCTAAGTGGATTATCGCTTTTGTGAATCGCCGCCGTGCATAAAAAGCCGAAGCGCTTCGACCGCAACCTGATCGTCATCGGTGCGGGTTCGGCGGGGCTGGTGTCGGCCTATATCGCAGCGATGGTCAAGGCCAAGGTCACGCTGATCGAAGCGCACGAAATGGGCGGCGATTGCCTCAACACCGGCTGCGTGCCGTCCAAGGCTTTGATCAAAAGCGCCAAGGTCGCGCACCAGATTGCCGACGCCAAACGCTTCGGTATCAATGCGCCAACCGCTACCGTCGATTTCCCCGCCGTGATGCGCCGCATACGCGACGTCATAACCGCCATCGAACCACATGACAGCGTCGAGCGCTTTACCGGCCTCGGTGTCGATTGCGTCAAGGGCTATGCGCGCTTCGTCGATCCGTGGACGGTCGAAATCGATGGCGAACGGCGGCTGACCGCGAAGGCCTTCATCATCGCAACTGGGGCCGCGCCGCTGATCCCGCCACTGCCGGGCGTGGAGGAAAGCGGCTATCTCACCAGCGAAACCCTGTGGGACGAAATGGCGACGCGCGACGCCGCGCCGAAGCGGCTGGTGATATTGGGCGGCGGGCCCATCGGTTGCGAACTGGCGCAAGCGTTTCAGCGGCTGGGAAGCCAAGTGACGATAATCGAAATGGCCGAACGCTTGCTGCTGAAGGAAGACGCTGACGCTGCGGCCTTGGTGACCGCGCAGCTGCAGAGCGAGGGCGTTTCGGTGCTGACGCGGCACAAGGCGCTTGCGTTTCGAGGGCAAATCGGTGACGGTCGTGGGGCCGGATGGCGAGAAGGCAGATTGCCTTTGACGACATCATCATCGCGGTCGGGCGCAAACCGCGGGTTGCTGGTTTTGGCCTCGAAGAGCTGGGGCTTGTCGTTGACGGCAAGCTTGGAAAATGACGATTTCCTGCGCACCAACATGCCGCATATATTGTGCGCAGGCGACGTTGCGGGGAAGCAACAGCTGACCCACGGCGGCAGTCATGAGGCCTGGTATGCCAGCGTCAACGCGCTTGCCCGACCGTTCAAAAAATATCGTGCCGATTATCGCGTGTTGCCGCGCGTGACCTATACCGAGCCAGAACTGGCAGCAGTGGGTTTGACCGATGCCGACGCGAGCGCGCAAGGGTTGGCATTTGATGTAACGCGCTACGATCTCGACGATCTGGACCGCGCGATTGCCGAGAGCGAGGCGCATGGCTTCGTCAAAATCCTGACCGCAAAAGGCAGCGACAAGATATTGGGCGCGACGATTGTCGGCCAACATGCAGGCGAGATACTGGCCGAAGTGACCTTTGCGATGAAGCACAAGATGGGTCTGCGGAAAATCCTGCAAACCATCCATCCCTATCCGACCTGGGCCGAGGCGAACAAATATGCAGCCGGGCAATATGGCCTTGCGCGCAAACCCGAGGCTTTGCTGAAATGGGCCGAACGCTGGTTCCGCTGGCAGCGGGGTTAGCGGAAGGTCTTGGCGGCGAGCATTATGCGTTGCGCAACGGTCAGGACGCATAACACGGCAAACAATAACGCCAGTTCGGGAAATAATCCGGAAACAGGCAGAACAGCATGAAGAAGGCAATCGTCTCGCCGCCTTCCATCAACCCGGTCGAGTAGATGAACGCCTTCGGGCCATGCGCGCCATCGTCTTCGCCGTTTCGGGCAGCAATCGCGGCAAAGCCGAGGAAGCTGACGGCGGTCAGCGTGAAGCTGGCGACGAGCATCAGCGCGGGATCTGGTTCGCCGCAATCGCAAGTCCAAAGGCTAACGGCACCGACACATAGAACAGGAAATCGGCGAGCGTATCGAGATAACCGCCAAATTCGGTCGGCCCGTTGATTCGGGCCACCGCGCCGTCGACTCCATCAAAGATACGGTTAAGCAGCACGAGTGCCAGCCCGGCGGCGAATTGTTGCTGGCTGATTGCGAACGCGGCACCCACACCGATGGAAGCGCCAATGATCGTCAATGCATTTGCCGAAACGCCCGACTTTGCCAGCCAGTGCGCGCCATGATTGAGCGGCGGGTCGATCATGCGGCGAAGCGCGGCGTCAAACATCGGCGGCTTGTGTCATTTTTTCGCCAGTAAATCCTTGAGCGAAGCCAGCGCGCCCAGCGGGGCTGCCTCTTCCTCCGATTTGACGCCTGCCGCTTTCAAGATAGCTTCGGCTTCGGGACTGCGCGGATAGGGATCGAGCGCGAGGCCAAGCGATTGTGCTACGGCTTCGCCGAGATCTATCGTCAGGCCGTCGTGAAACATCGTTTCGCATTCGTCGGCTTCGAGTTCCAGTTCGCCTCCGACCGTCGGTTCGGGAATGAAACGAATATGGATAAGTTCGTCCAGAACGGCTGGCACAGGGTCGTTGCTGGCAATGCAATATTGCGCAAGCCGAGCGGTGAAGCGTCCCGTGGCGATCACATCTGCAGCTTCGGTTTGAAGCGCAATGTCGGCTTCGAGCGAATCGAGAGATGCAAGGTCGAACCGTGCCATCAAACCCGATCGCGCTGCTTCGTCGGCAACCAGATGGATATTGCGGCTAAGATTCCCGACCTCGTACAGTTTGACGACATAAATGAATTCATTTGCACTCACCATAAGGCGGTGCCTTCGATGATCATCTCGGGCAATTGCGATGCCAGCGCGCGTTCGACATCGAGCAGCCCCTGGCGCACATGCGCGAGCGCGTCAGCATCGGCGGTTTCACTGCGGTAGATATTACGCAAGATCGCATCGTCGAGCTTTGCGTTATCCGCCATCGCTTCGCGAAACGCCCCCAACCGCCCGCCAAGCGCGCCCATGATGCGTCCCATATGTTTGCCGACAATCATGTCGCCAATCCCGACCTCGCGCAATTGCCCGTCCATGTCATCAACAAAGACTTCGGTCAGATAGCGCCATATCCTGCGCATGGCTTTGATCGTCCTCAAGCCGCAAGATCACCAATGTCAAAATGCCCGCAACCATGTCGAAACGGCCATCGATCGCTGTCAGGCACCTGCCCTTCGACATACCAATGCGGTTCGCGCGCCTTGGCAACGATCTGGTTATAGAGTGGCACGCAGCTTCAATTTGGGATCTGGTTCGTTATTGCCGAACAGGCGTTTCAACAGGGACATGGGAATCTCGCTTCCAACCGGCTAATGCCGCGTTCATCTGGCTTTGCATATTGATATTGCGGGCCAAGGATGCAATGGCAAAGCCTTAGTTTCGTATATTACCGGAGAAGTCTATGCGCGCGTCGCAAATTGCCAGTCTGACCGCCATCGCTGCTGCATTGGTCCTGACCTCAGGCTGTACCCGGTTGCGCGGACAGCAGGGCTATGTCGGCGACGCGACCTTGCTGTCATCGGTGCAGGCGGGCGTCGATAACAAGGCGTCGGTGCAGGCGTCGCTTGGGCGGCCTACCTTTGTCGGGCAGTTCGACCAGAATGACTGGTATTATTATTCGCGCCAGACCAAGCAGCTTGCCTTTTCTCAGCCCAAGGCTGCGGAGCAATATGTGCTGAAAGTGCGTTTCGATCCTGCCGGCAATGTCGCCTCGGTCACGCAGACCGGCAAGGAATTGATTTCAAAGATCAGCCCCGAAGGTGACAAGACACCGACCTTGGGCCGCAACAAGAGCTTTTTCGAAGAAATCTTCGGCAATATTGGCTCGGTCGGTGCTGGTGGCGGCCAAGGCGCGACGCCGAACAGCCCGAACTGATTATTCGACGACTCCTGCCGCCGCCAGCACCGCCAGCGTAACCAGATCGCTGGCGCTTGATGCCATCGTTGCGATCTGCACCGGGCGTTCGATACCGACCAGCATCGGCCCGATCACCTGATCGCCGCCAAGCTCGCGGAGCAGCTTTGCCGAGAGGTTGGCCGATTGCAGACCCGGCATGACCAGCACATTTGCCGGGCCCGACAGTCGGCAGAACGGATAACGCGCCATCATCGCAGGATTGAGCGCGACATCGGGCGGGATATCGCCTTCATATTCGAAATTGGGTTTGCGTTCGTCGAGTTGCGCCACCGCACCACGGATATTGTCGAGCCAATTGCCGTGCGGATTGCCGAAGGTCGAGAAGGAGAGGAAGGCGACACGCGGCACATGCCCCATCCGGCGGGCAACCATGGCAGTTTGTTCAGCAATATCAGCGAGTTCTTCGGCAGAAGGCCGTTCATTGACCGTTGTATCGGCAATGAACACGGTATGGCTTTTGCCGACCATGACATGCACGCCGAACGGAGTCTGGCCCTTTTTCGGGTCGAGGACGCGGCGTAATTCACGCATCGTGTCGGCAAACGGGCGGGTTACCCCGGTAATCATCGCGTCGGCCTGATCCATCTTGAGCAGCATCGCGCCAAAAATATTACGGTCGCGGTTGACCATACGCACGATGTCGCGCCGCAAATATCCGCGGCGTTGCAACCGGACATAAAGCTTTTCGACCATGCGCTCGACCAGGTTGCTGGTGACGCTGTTGTGGATTTCGTAGGTATCGGGATCGGCACCCAGCTCGCGCAGCTTTTCGGTGACCGCCGCGTCGCGGCCGACAAGGACGGGGATGCCATAGCCGTCATTCTTGAACTGAACCGCGGCGCGCAAAACGACGTCCTCTTCGGCTTCGGCAAAAATGACTCGTTTCGGTTTTGCCCGCGCGGCTTCGTAAACCTGAGTCAGCACCGAAGTCGTGGGATTAAGTCTGGCGCGCAATTCCGCCCGATAGGCGAACATGTCTTCGATCGGCTTTTGCGCGACGCCCGATTCCATTGCTGCCTTGGCGACCGCAGATGCCACGATTTCCATCAGGCGCGGGTCGAATGGTGACGGGATGATATAGTCGCGTCCGAATTTGTGGACGAGCCCGCCATAGGCCGCCGCCACTTCCTCGGGCACAGTTTCGCGCGCCAGTTGCGCCAGCGCATTGGCAGCGGCAATCTTCATCGGTTCGTTGATCGTGGTCGCGCGAACGTCGAGCGCGCCCCTGAACAGGAACGGGAAGCACAGGACATTATTGACCTGGTTGGGGAAATCAGACCGTCCGGTGGCGATGATCGCATCTGGGCGTGCGGCGCGGGCAACGGGAGGCGAAATCTCGGGATCGGGGTTGGCCATCGCGAAAATAATCGGCTCTGCGGCCATGCTCTTGACCATCTCGGGACTGAGAGAATTGGCGGCGGACAGTCCAAGGAACACGTCGGCGCCAACAATAGCCTCGGCCAGATTGCGCGTCTCGGTCGGAACGGCGTGCGCCGACTTCCACTGATCCATGCCCTCCTGGCGGCCCTGATAGATCACGCCCTTGCGGTCGCACATGATGACATTGCCGTGCGGCACACCCATCGCCTTGATGAGTTCGGTGCAGGCAATTGCCGCCGCACCCGCGCCGTTGCAGACGACTTTTACGTCCTTGAGCGAGCGATTGGTCAGAAGGCAGGCATTGATCAGCCCTGCAGCGGCGATGATCGCTGTGCCATGCTGATCGTCATGAAACACCGGAATGTTCATCCGCTCTTTCAAGGTCTGCTCGATCATGAAGCAGTCGGGGGCGGCAATGTCTTCCAGATTGATGCCGCCAAATGTCGGTTCAAGCAGCTCGACCGCGTCGATGAAGCGTTGCGCATCTTCGGTCTTCACTTCGATGTCGATGCTGTCGACGTCGGCAAAGCGCTTGAACAGGACGGCCTTGCCTTCCATCACCGGTTTCGATGCCAGCGCGCCCAGATTGCCCATGCCGAGGATCGCGGTGCCGTTGGAGATGACCGCGACCAGATTGCCCTTTGCGGTATAATCATAGGCGGTGGCGGGGTCGTCGTAGATCGCCTGCACCGGAACCGCGACGCCGGGCGAATAGGCAAGGCTGAGATCGCGTTGCGTTGCCATCGGCTTGGTCGCGACGATTTCGATCTTGCCAGGACGCCCTTGCGAGTGGAAATCGAGGGCTTCCTGCGCGGTGAATTGGACGTCGCTATCGTTCATTTTGGACCCTGACCGGTTATCATCAATTTATGCGCCCCTAACGCGGTGCTGCCGTAAGGGCAAGCATTGCCCCGCCCGAAATGCTTCGCTAACGCTTTGCGACTATGGCGGGGGACAGCACACCGACACCAATGATGGTGCAATATTTAGGCCTGAAGGCCAAGGCGGGCGATTGCCTGCTCTTCTACCGGATGGGTGATTTTTTCGAGCTGTTTTTCGACGATGCACGGGCGGCGGCTGCAACGCTGGATATTGCTCTGACGTCGCGGGGCGAGCATGACGGGCGGCCGATACCGATGTGCGGCGTGCCGGTGCACAGCGCGGAGGGCTATCTCGCGCGGCTGATCAAAGGCGGTCACAGAGTCGCGATTGCCGAGCAGACCGAAAGCCCCGAGGCGGCCAAAGCGCGGGGCGGATCGAAGACATTGGTGGCGCGCGACATCGTTCGTTTTGTAACCGCAGGCACGTTGACCGAGGACAGCCTGCTTGATAGCTGGGCATCGAACATGCTGGTGGCTCTGGCTCCGGTCGGAGATGCGATTGGCGTTGCTGCGGCTGATATTTCGACGGGTTATTTTGAACTGGTGAGCGTGTCGGCAGGTTCGCTTGAGGCTGAACTGGCGCGGCTGTCGGCCAGCGAGGTTGTGACACATGACGCCTTTGCCGAAGCGCCCTTTGGTTCGATCATCCGCCCCAAGTCCGATTTTGAAAGCACGAAGGGCGAGGCGGCGCTCAAGCAACATTTCGCACTTTCGACGCTGGATGCAATCGGGCCACTGTCGCGTGCAGAACTGGCGGCGGCGGGTGGACTGATTGCGTATCTGGCGCATGCCGGCCAAGGCAAGTATGCCGTTCCTGAAGTTGCCAGTGCGGCGCGAGGTCCATGAGCATCTGCTGATCGATCAAGCGACGCGCGACAGCCTGGAGATTAACTCCGCGAGCAAAGGCGGGCGCGCCGGATCGTTATTGGCCGAGGTTGACCGGACGATTACCGGGGCGGGTGCACGGCAACTGGCGGCGGATCTGGCTGCGCCTTTGATGGACAAGGCGCAAGATTGAAGCGCGGCTTTCGCTGGTGCAATGGTTCCACGATGCGCCTTTGTTGCGCGAGGCGGTACGGACGGCGCTCCGCCAATTGCCCGACATAGCCCGTGCGCTGGGTCGCGTGGTCGCCGGACGTGGCAGCCCGCGTGATGTCGGACAAATCCGCGACGGGCTGGACGGCGCGCGGGCGTTGCGCGAACGGCTGGGGGCAATGGCGGACAGGCCCGAATTGCTCGACCGGCTTTTGCCTACGCTGGACGGGCACGGCGCGATGGTCGATCTATTTCAGCGCGCTTTGGTGGCTTCACCGCCAACCGAAACCGGGCAGGGCGGCTACATATGCCGAAGGCTATGACGCTGCGCTTGATTCGCTGCGCTCGGCGGGGCGGGACGGGCGGCAGGCGATTGCGCAGCTTGAGGCGCGGTATCGCGATGCGACCGGCGTGGCTGCACTGAAGATTCGCCATAACGGCGTGCTGGGCTATTTTGTCGAAGTGCCCGCGAGAAATGGCGACTGCGCTGATGGTCGAAGGATCGGGCTTTACCCACCGGCAAACGATGGCGGGTGCGGTGCGTTTCAACTCGCCCGAGCTGCACGAGGAAGCGATCCGAATCACGCAGGCGGGCGGCCATGCGCTGGCGGCTGAGGCTTCGCATCTGGAGGAACTGATCGCGCATGTGTTGGAGCGCCGCGATGCGATTGCGGCGAGTGCTGACACGCTGGCGCGGATAGATGTTGCGGCGGCGCTCGCCGAACGCGCGGCAGAGGGCGGCTGGTGCCAGTCCATCCTTTGCCGACGCACCCGTGACTGCATATCAAGGGCGGGCGGCATCCGGTCGTCGAAAGCGCGCTGGCGAAATCGGGCGACCGTTTCATTTCGAACGACTGCAATCTGGCCCCCGACCGACGGCTGTGGCTGGTCAGCGGCCCCAATATGGGCGGCAAATCGACGTTCCTGCGGCAAAATGCGCTGATTGTCCTGCTGGCGCAGGCGGGTAGCTATGTGCCTGCGACCATCGGCACGTCTTGGGCTTGGTCGATCGTCTGTTCAGCCGGGTCGGTGCGTCGGACAATCTGGCGCGGGGCCGTTCGACCTTCATGGTCGAAATGGTCGAGACCGCGGCGATTATGGCGCAGGCGACCGAACGTAGCTTTGTTATACTGGACGAAGTCGGGCGTGGGACATCGACCTATGATGGTCTTGCGATTGCGTGGGCAGTGGTCGAGGGAATCCACGAAGCAAACCGCTGCCGATGTCTGTTCGCGACACATTATCACGAACTGACGCGATTGGCCGACAGCCTCGATGCGCTCTCGCTCCACCATGTCCGGGCGAAGGAATATAAAGGCGACCTCGTCCTGCTCCACGAACTTGCTGACGGCCCAGCCGACCGAAGCTACGGCATTGCGGTGGCGAAACTGGCAGGTCTGCCACCACAAGTCGTGGCGCGGGCAAAGACGGTATTGGAAAAGCTCGAAAAGGGCCGTGCAGAAACCGGCGGGCTGGCGGCAGGGCTAGGCGACTTGCCATTATTCAGCGCCGCGCTCGATGCGGCAGAGGCCAAAGTCGATGCCGTGCGGGAAAGGCTGACGGACACCGACCTTGACGCGCTGAGCCCAAGGCAGGCGCTGGATTTGCTGTATGAGTTGAAAGGGTTGGCCGAAGACTGAACCAGTCGCAATTTGATTGTAAAAACGGCGAGACGAAAATACGGGGGCCGTTCTGGCATTTACCCCGTCTTTTCGTCTCGCCGTTTTTACGTTTCTCAGGCCAGCGACAAAAACAGCCCTGCCAACGCCGCGCTCATCAGGTTGGAGAGCGAACCCGCCGCCAGTGCCTTCAACCCAAGCTTGGCGATCATCGGGCGCTGGTTTGGCGCGAGGCCGCCGGTTATCGCGATCTGGATGGCAACCGACAGGATATTGGCAAATCCGCAGAGCGCGAAAGTGACGATGGCCACGGTCGATGCCGACAACGTCTTCGCTGCCCCGAGATCGATGAACGCGACAAATTCATTTAGCACAATCTTTGTACCGAATAGCCCGCCCGCCTGAATGGCTTCGTTCCACGGCACGCCCAGAAGAAACATTAGCGGCGCAAACACATAGCCGACGATTTGCTGGAAGCTAAGGTCGGGTTGGCCGAACCAGCCGCCGATGCCGCCCAATATGCCGTTGGCCAATGCCACCAGAGCGACGAACGCCAGCACCATTGCGCCGACCGCGACCGCAAGCTTCACGCCGGTCTGCGCACCTTGCGTGGCGGCCATGATAATATTGGCAGGCTTTTCCTCGCCGTCGTCATGCGACGATTACCGGTTCATCGTCGGGATGCGGGTTGGTAAGCGCGGGGTCGCCTTCGCCGACCGGCGCGGGCGGCACGTCGGGCATCATCAGCTTGGCCATCAAGATGCCGCCCGGCGCAGACATAAAGGCTGCGGCGAGCAGATAATCGATACGGATTCCCATCGAGGCGTAGGCGGCAAGGATGGTTCCGGCGACCCCTGCCATGCCGACGGTCATGACGCAGAAGAGTTGCTCTGGTTTGAGGCCTGCAAGATAGGGTCGGATTACCAAAGGCGATTCCGACTGGCCGACGAAAATGTTGGCAGCCGCGCACAGGCTTTCGACCTTGGAAATGCCGGTGACTTTCTGCAATCCGCCGCCGATCCAGCGGATGACATATTGCATGATGCCCAGATAATAGAGGATCGAGATCAGCGAGGCGAAGAAGATGATGACGGGGAGCGCTGCAATGGCGAAACTGTTGCCGCCGATTTCGGGCGATGCCAGCGGCCCGAAGATGAACTTTGTGCCTTCTCCGGCGTAGCCGAGCAGATTGGACACGCCGCTGGACATGAACTGCGAGTACCGTCTTGCCCCAAGGCACATACAGCACGAGTGCAGCAAGGCTGGCCTGCAAGGCGAACGCCGCGCCGACGACACGGAACCTGATCGCGCGGCGGTTCGACGAAAGCAAAACCGCAACCGCCAAAATCACGACCATGCCTGCAAGGCTCATCAAAATCTGCATTTACCCGGTGTCCCCTCAAAGCTCTCATTCGTCATTCCCGCGAAAGCGGGAATCTCGGGCGTTAGTGCACAATGGCCTGAGATCCCCGCCTGCGCGGGGATGACGATATTGGCAAGAGTGTTAGCCGCCCCGTTGGTCTTGCGCCAATGAAAATAGCCGCTAATCAGCGTGCATGACTGACCAGACCATATCAGGCGCAGCAAAGGCCGCCATTCCCCGCTCTTTATTCATTTTTGCGCTGCTCTATGGCGGCATGACCGTGCTGGCCGGTGTGCTTGGCAACAAGCAGGTGGCGCTGGGGCCGCTTGGCGGTCGAGGCGGGGATTTTCCCGTTCCTGATGCTGGTCGCACTGTCGAGCGCGGTCGCCGAATATTTCAGCCGCGAGACCGCGAACAAGCTCGTCATGTTCGGCTTCATTCCTTTGATATCGTCGATGCTGTTCATCATCTTGGTGTTGGTACTGCCCGCCGCCAAAGACATGCAGCCCGACCGGCTCGCCGCATTCGAAATGATCCTCGGGCAAAGCCCGCGATTGATGGCGGCGGGGATCGTGTCCTACGGCACATCGCAGTTCCTGAATGTCACCATATTCTCGATGCTGCGCGGCAAGCCTGGCGAGACTGGCCTCACCAAAGGCCTCGCAGTGCGCGGCGCGATTGCCAGCGCGCTTATCGCCAGATTGTCGATACCTTATTGTTCATCACCATATCCTTCTACGGCGTCTTCCCGATTGCCGAACTGATGGCGGGGCAGATGCTGGCGAAGGTCGTGCTGTCGCTGCTCGTCATACCGTTTGTGATCAAGGGACTGGTTGCGCTGGCCGCACATCTGGATAGCGAACCAGCATGACCATCGACCCCATCAATCTCGCCAAGGCCGAAACGCTAACCGAGGCGCTGCCTTATTTGCAGCGTTATGCGGGCAAGACCTTTGTCGTCAAATATGGCGGCCACGCGATGGGCGATGCCGCGCTGGCGCAGGATTTTGCCGCTGACATCGTGCTGCTGAAGGCGGTCGGCATCAATCCGGTGGTCGTCCACGGCGGCGGGCCGCAAATCGGCGCGATGCTGAAGAAACTGGGCGTCGAGAGCGAATTTGTCGACGGGCTGCGCGTCACCGATGCCGAAACCGCCAAGGTCGCCGAAATGGTGCTGTCGGGTGCGATCAACAAGGAACTGGTCGGCTGGATCAACGCGGCGGGCGGCAAGGCGCTGGGCATTTCGGGCAAGGACGGCAATTTCGTCACCGCGAGCAAAGTCGAGCGCACGCAAAAAGACCCCGACAGCAATATCGAACGCAGCATCGACTTGGGCTTTGTCGGCGAGCCGCAGCATGTCGACCGCAGCGTCATCGACACGATCAGCGGCGGCGGGGATGATTCCGGTAATTGCGCCGATTGGCGTCGGCGACGATGGCCATACCTATAACATCAATGCCGACACGATGGCAGGCGCGATTGCCGGAGCGCTTGGCGCGTCGCGGCTGTTCCTGCTGACCGATGTCGCGGGCGTGCTCGACAAATCGGGGCAGCTTGTTGACCGACCTCGATCCAAAGGCCATTGCCGCGCTGCAAGCCGACGGAACGATCAGCGGCGGGATGATCCCCAAAATCGAAACCTGCGTTTCAGCGGTCGGCGCTGGCGTCGATGCGGCGGTCATTCTCGATGGCCGCGTGGCCCATGCGATGCTCATCGAAATGTTCACCGACCAAGGCGCAGGCACGCTGATTCACGCATAAGCTGTTTTATGGTGTTGATACAGCGCCGCGCCTCGGCTAATCGCGACAAGCCTGTCCATCTCCGGAGAAATCCATGCTTCTCGCGCTTATTTCGATCATCGGCTATTTGATGACGATCCTGTCGACGGTCGTCATCGTCCAGTTCATCCTCAGCCTGCTCATCGCGTTCAACGTCGTCAGCCTGTCGAACAATATCGTCGCGTCGATCTGGCATGCGCTCAACATGATCCTCGACCCGTTCCTGAAGCCCATCCGCAAGATCATGCCCGACACCGGGATGATCGATTTCTCGCCGATGGTGTTGCTGATCGGTCTGCGCATCTTGCAAATGCTGCTGATGGGCCTGGCCAATGACATCGCCGCGGCGGGCATGTGAGTAACGCCGCGATATCATTGACGGCAAGGCGTTTGCTGCCGGATTGCGCGCACGAGTAGCTGCTGCTGTTCCCGACTTTGTCGCAGCGACCGGGCGTAAGCCGGGGCTAGCCGTTGTGCTGGTCGGCGATGATCCGGCGAGCCAGGTCTATGTCGGCTCGAAGAAAAAGGCGACGGTCGAGGCCGGAATGGCGAGCTTCGAGCATCGCTTGGCCGATGACATTTCGCAAAGCCGAACTGATTGCGCTTGGTCGAGCGCCTGAACGCCGACGATGCCGTGGACGGCATCCTTGTCCAGTTGCCGCTGCCGCCGCATATCGACGACAAGGCGGTAATTGCCGCCATTGATCCCGCCAAGGACGTCGATGGCTTTCACGTCGTCAACGCCGGACGGCTTGGCAGTGGGCGAGGAGGCGTTCGTGCCGTGCACGCCGCTTGGGGTGCCTGATGCTGCTGAAGGACCGATTGGGCGATCTGTCGGGCAAGAACGCCGTTGTCATCGGCCGGTCGAACATCGTCGGCAAACCGATGGCGCAGTTGCTGCTGGCTGAAAATTGCACGGTGACCATCGCGCACAGCCGCACGCACGATCTGGCCGATGTCGTCCGCCGCGCCGATATCGTTGTTGCCGCTGTGGGTCGTGCCGAAATGGTCAAGGGCGACTGGTTGAAGGATGGCGCAGTCGTCATCGATGTCGGCATCAACCGCCTCGCGCCTGCCGACGGTGAAACCAAAGGCCGCCTTGTCGGCGATGTTGCCTTTGACGAAGCGCTCGGCCATGTTGCCGCGATCACACCGGTGCCGGGCGGCGTCGGGCCGATGACCATCGCCTGTCTGCTCCGCAACACTTTGGTCGCTGCCTGCCGCCGGGCCGGGCTGGCTGCGCCCGAAGGAATTATGATGCCATGAAACGTCTTGCCGTAGCTATGCTTGCTCATGTCGCTTTCGGCTTGTGCGGGCGGACCTTCGCGGCCAGCGCGGTTTCCAGCCAAAGACTCGCCAATCCCAAGCGCGATCATCGCTGCCGAAATTGCCTTCAACCGGCTGGCGCAGGAAAAGGGCCAATGGACGGCGTTTCGCGAAACGGCGGCCAAAGATGCGATGATGTTCGTGCCGCAGCCGACGCTCGCGCAGGACTGGCTGAAGGGCAAGGCCGACCCGCCCGTTTCGGTGAAATGGCAACCGCACAAAGCCTTCATGTCGTGCGACGGCAAGACCGGTGTTACCACCGGCGCGGGCAATGGCCCGATGGCGCAATGGCTATTTCACCACCGTCTGGCAGTTGTCTGAAGAATGCGCCGAACGGCGACGGCGAATGGAAATGGGTGCTCGATCATGGCGACTTCATTAGACCGCGCCGCGCCAGCACCAATGAAATGATCGAAACCAAAGTCGCCAGCTGCAAAGGCCGCGGCACCCGCCGCACTGGTCGCGCCGCCCGAAGGCGCAAAAATGAAGGCGGGCTATCGCGCGACCAGTCTCTGAGCTATACGTGGGTCGTCCAACCCGATGGCGCGCGCACCGCTCGAGGTAAAGCTGTGGAACGGCGAAGCATCCGACACCGTTTTGCTGGACAAGGTAGCCGCTCAGAAATGATCGACCTGTTCCTCTCGGCCTTCATTACCTTTTTCGTGTCATCGACCCGCCGGGCTGTGCGCCGATTTACGCCAGCCTCACCAAAGGCGCGACAGCGGCGCAGCGGCGCAATATGGCCATCCGCGCAACCGTAGTGGCCGCCGGTATCACTTGTTCGTCTTCGCATTGTTCGGCGAACAATTGCTCGGCGCGCTTCATATCGAATTGAACAGCTTCCGCATTGCAGGCGGCATCATGCTGTTCCTGATCGCCATCGATATGGTGTTTGAAAAACGCACCGAACGCCGTGAGGAACGCGCGCAGAAAATTATCGACACGCCCGAAATAGAGGATGTTTCGGTCTTTCCGATGGCGATGCCAATGATTGCCGGGCCGGGTTCGATTGCGTCGGTCATGCTGCTGATGTCACAGAATGAAGGCATTGACCGGGCAGGTATCATTTTGGCTGCGCTTGGCGCCGTGCTGCGTCTTGACGCTGCTTGGCGTTGATGGCGGCAGGGCCGATCATGCGCGTGCTGGGTCGACAAGGCCGAGGCGGTGATTACGCGGTTGTTGGGCGTGCTACTTGCGGCGCTTGCAGCGCAATTCGTGATCGACGGCCTGCGCGCCAGTTTTTCTGATTACTGAGCGTAACCCGGTCCTCCGACCCGTCATGCCGCCCGAAAAACTGCATCAGCTGAACAATCAGGTCGGCGCGCATCGATAGCCCGCGTGCCTCCAGCAAGGCCTGTTTCGCGGCATAATCAAACGGCGCGATCTGCGCGATGGCATTGACCAAAGAATAATCGTCCAGCTGGCCGACCGCCTTCCAGTCAACGGCATAGCCCTGCGCATCGGCAAAGCGGCGCGATTCGATTTCGAGCGATGGCGCGCTCGGCAATCGACAGCGCGTCGCCGGCCTCGTCTTCTTCCCACAACTCGGCTTCGACCTGCCGGAACGTCGGTGGTGACTTCCAGTTCGCTTAATGATGGCAAATCGCTGAAGGCCCTCGAGGATGATATTGTAGCGACCGTCGTCCATTGCTTCGACATCGCCGATCCGGCCGAGACAGCCGACGTCGAACAAGGGCGGATTGCCGCCATTGTCCTGGCCCTTGGGCTGGACCATCCCGATCATCCGGTCGCGCGCCAGGAATCGCCGACCAGCGTCACGGTAACGTGGCTCGAATATGTGCAGCGGCAACTGCATTCCGGGGAAAAGGATTGCGCCGGTCGAGCGGAAATAGCGAGATTCGCCGTTTGGTCATCCGAACAATATCGCCGACAATTTGCGCCGTGTCGCCGCAACCCATGGATCTTCCAGCCCGATCATCGCGAAGATCTCAAGCAATCGTGGCTTTGGCAGCGCCGTCATTCTATTCACGGTCGGCTGGCAATGATGTACAGCAACGCGTCGGCAGCGGCATCGCGCTCGCCAGCGGCCATCAAGGCATTGGCCAGGTCGATCCGCTTTGCATGGTCGTCGGGGTGCGCTTCGACTGCGGCCTTGAGCGCATCAAGTTCATCTGGCGCAACGGCGGCTGCGGCGATGCTCAGACACCGACCCAGCCTTCTCCATCACCGGATCGCTGCGGATGTCGTCGTCCAGGCTGTCAAATATCGCCTGAGCTTCTTCGCTGACGACCCAGTGCAGCAAGCGCGCGGATCATCCCCGATAATGCCGGCGGATGGTCCGGACGACAGCGCCAGTGCATCGGCGAAAAGACCATATGCCTGCTCCGCGCCGTCATGCTCAAGCAAGTTCTTCGCCCGCCTCCAGCAACGGCGCGACTCGGCCAGCGGGATCGGGCGCGCTATCACCCGCCTTGACCGGCAGCTTTTCAAGCAGCTGGTCGAGCATCTGCATGCAATCTGCGGCTCGGTGCGCGCAGGCGGTCAGGTCGGCAACCGGCTGGCCCTGAAAAATCGCGTAAACCGTCGGAATCGAGCGCACCTGGAATTGCGCGGCGATGAACTTGTTCTCGTCGACATTGACCTTGGCCAGCAACGACGCCCTTGTCGGCATAATCGGCCGCGACTTTTTCGAGGATCGGCGTCAGCTGTTTGCACGGCCCGCACCATTCGGCCCAGAAATCGACGATGACCAACTTGTCCATCGACGGGGTGACAACATCGTTGCGGAATTGCTCGACTGCTTTTTGTTCGTCGGTGGTCAGGCCCATCGTCGCCAATGCTCATTCTCCATGCATATAATCGGATTCGTGTCTGCCCCTATGTGGGCAAAGCGGGGCGATTTCACAAGACAGGCAATCGCCTGCATACGGCAAAAAGCGCGATCATTTGGGGGTTGCGGGGGGATATACCCCATGCTAACGGCGCGCCTCACCTGTCGGGAATCATTCCATCTTCCAGCCGCCAGAGCGGGCGTAGCTCAGGGGTAGAGCACAACCTTGCCAAGGTTGGGGTCGAGGGTTCGAATCCCTTCGCCCGCTCCAGTTTTTCTTCAATCCGAAACGATCGTTGCGCTTAGGCGCGCGCGTACCATCGTGCTTTTGGCCAAGCCGGGCGGCGAGGCCGGGCAGCCCGTTGTAATTGGCGCGGTGATAGGCCGAATCCGCGGCCAAGCGCTGCGCTGATCCGGCGATGGGCTTCACGCGAGAGCATGATAGGGTACGCCTGGCAGCAGATGGTGGATGCGCGTGATAGCGCAGGCCGACGGGTGCCCATAATGCCGGTAGCAATGCCCGGCGGCGGCACGTTGACGCTATCGAGAAATTGCGCGGTGACATTCAACGGCTCGCCGTCATTCTCCCACAGATGCGCGACCAATGTGCGGACCTGATTGAGCACGGCAACGCCCGACGACGATGGCGAGGAAAATCAGAAACGCCGGTAAGCGGGATGACGCCGGTGAATACGCCGGTGAGCAATGCAATCGCCCAGATGCTGGCGGCGGTTTCCTGCCATGATCCAGTTGCGGCGCGCTTCGCCTTCGGCCGGACGGCGGCGGAAGGCGGGGTTGATGACGAGGCCCGAATAACGCTCGACCACCAGCCTGCGCAGCGGCGGGATGAACAAGCGACAACGGTGCGAGCACCGCATTGCGGAACAGCAAGGCAATGGGCGCCAGCAGCGACACGAAAATGAACACCGGCAGCGTCCACGGCTTCATCAAAGCCGAGCGGCAGATATTCGGGGTCCTGATCGGTGCCGTAACGCGTGCGGGCATGGTGCAGATTGTGGACGCCCTCGTACATGTAGGACGGCACCAGCATGGGCACGCCGATGACGGCGTTAAAGCCAAAGCGGAAACCCGGAACAGCGCTGAATGCTTGATATGGGTGACTTCGTGGATGAAGCTGCCTGCGCGGTAAAGCGCCAGCACCGAAACGATGCCCGCAATGCAACTTGTATCCAAAACGGCGCTGCCAGATATTGCAACGGCGAGCGCGGCATAGCCGATCAGCGCCGAAGCCAGGAAATCGGCCCAGTAAATGCGCGGACTTGCGCGTATTCAGATCGCGCGTCAGCTCGGCCGCCGCACGCATCATCGCCATATCGTCGGGCGCACGTTTCAGCCGTGCTGCTTTCGCCGCAAGGTCATTATCGGCGGGATGCATCGGTCGCCGCATCATGCGGGGAGAACGTCATTTCAGTCATTTCAGATCACTTTATGATAAATCTACGGTTGCCTGCCAGATAGGCATTAGTCGTGGCGATATCATGGCAAAAACGGCGAATTGTGGCCGATGTTTCCGCATAGCCTGATTTATGCAATCGTTTGTTGTGTTTTGTATGGAGGCCGCGATAGGGACGGCTTCAACCAAGGGGACCGCAGGCGTCGGATGTCGATTTCTGCCAAAAAACTTGCGTCAGCACGGCGTTGCCTATTCGGCCTCGCGCTGGACTGGCGGAGCATGTCGCCCGAATTGCCGCTAAACCGGTGCCCGAAGCACCGATAATCACGGCCGCCGATGTTGCGTCCAGTTATTGGCCGGGCATGATCTTTGGGATCTCTGGCCCCTGCAAAATCCCGATGGCAGCGTTGCCGAAATTGCAGGCGGCGAACTGTGGATGATATTGTCCGCCCCGCGACATGGACGATCCCGGATATGCGGCACGATGTAGCGCGCACGCGTTTGCTGTTCCGCCAAGACGGGGTGTGGCACGATTGCGGCTTGCTGTTTCCTGATGATCTGAATCCGGGATCGCGCGAATGGTCGGGCGCGGCACGTTATGATGCCGACACAACAGCGTCACCGCCTATTTTACCGCTGCAGGCAGGCGCGGAGAAGCACGGGCGTAGTTTTGAGCAAAGGCTGTTTCAGACCACCGGGTTGCTCGATCTGTCCGGCGCGACTTCCGCAGATCACCGACTGGACGCCGGCCGAAGCCGTTGGTCGGTAATGACGGCAGCATTTATGTCGACGTCGCCATCGACCAAGGCGTGCCGGGCAATATCAGCGGCTTTCGCGATCCCTATTGGCTTCGCGATCCTGCCGACGGGCAGGCGTATATATTGTTCACCGGATCGCAAGCCGGTTCGCCGCATAGCCATAATGGCGTGGTCGGGCATTGCGCGGGCGATTCCGGCGATGGCGAATCTGGTTCGAGCTGCTGCCGCCGATCATCAGCGCCGACGGCGTTTGCAACGAAATGGAACGCCCGCATCTGGTCATCCAGAGACGGGCTTTATTATCTCTTCTGGTCGTCGCCAAAATAGCGTGTTCGCGCCCGATGGCCCGCAAAGGCCCGACCGGGCTTTATGGCATGGTCGCGCCTTCGCTGCACGGACCGTACGAGCCGTTGAACGGCACCGGCCTTGTCATTGCCAATCCTGCCGCCGAGCCGCGTCAGGGCTATTGCTGGCAGGTGCTGGATACGCTGGAGGTGATTAGCTTCGTCGACCATTGGGGCCTGCACGGCCGCGATATTTTTGCCGAACCGGACTTGCAACGGCAGCCAATTCGGCGGCACGATTGCGCCGATGCTGAAAATCGAAATCGAGGGCAACACGACCGCTTGTTGGGGCTGCGCATGAGCGAGCCGCTGTTCGGCTGCATCGAGGCGGGCGGCACGAAATTTGTCGTGGGCATCGTCGCGTGCGCCCGATGATATTCGCGAAACAGCGCGCTTTGATACGATCAGCCCTGATGAAACCATCGGGGCTACATCGCATGGCTGCAGCGAGGCGCAAGCTGCGGCATGGCGCATTGCGCGCCGTCGGAATCGCCAGTTTCGGGCCGCTTGAACTCGACCGGCACAGCGGCAAATTGGGGCCATATCACCGCCACCACAAAAGCCGGATTGGAGCCATAGCGACTTTGGCGGGCGCGTGTCGCGCGGAACTTGGGCTTGCCGGTGGGCTTTGACACCGACGTCAATGGCGCGGCGCTCGCCGAGGCGCGCTGGGGGGCGGGGCAGGGGCAGGCGGTCAGCGTCTATATCACGATCGGCACCGGCATTGGCGGCGGCGCGATTGTTGACGGCAAGCCGCTACACGGATTGTCGCATCCGGAAATGGGGCATATCCGGCCGCAACGGCATCCCGATGATTTGGGCTTTGCCGGGGATCTGCCCGTTTCACGGCGACTGTCTTGAGGGTTTGGCCAGCGGCCCGGCAATCAAAGCGCGATGGGGCGTGTCGCTTTCTGAGCTTCCCGCTGATCATCCCGGGCATGACATCATTGCTTGTTATCTGGCGCAGACTGGTGGTCGACGCTGCAGTCGATCATGGAACCGGGGCGGATGATATTGGGCGGCGGCGTGATGGCACGCCCGGGTTGATCGAGCGCGTCCAGCAGCAGACGCACGTCGCTCGGCAGCGGCTATTTTCGGGGCAATGCCGGACGACATTATCGTGCCGCCCGCACTTGGAGACAAGGCCGGTCTGCTTGGCGGCCTTGCGCTTGGCGCAGGACATGTGAGCTAGGCCTCAGCTCGACTGGCGCACGACCAGTTCGGGTTCGAGCACAACCGAGTCGGTTTTCTCTCCGGCAATCCGGCGGAACAGCAGGTCGACCAGATGCGCCGCGCCAGCCAGCCAGATCCTGACGAATAGTGGACAGCGGCGGCACGGTCTGGTTGGCAAAGGGCAGATCGTCATAGCCGACGACATGCACTTCGCCCGGAACCGCGACCCCATGTTCGGACAATGCCCGTAGCGCGCTCATCGCGATCACGTCGGATGCGGCAATGATGCCATTGGGAATGGATTTGGTCTCGTCCAGCCATTTGCTGATCGCCGGATGCGCGGTTTCTGCGGTGAGGTGCGCAGGCAATATGCTCAGAGCATCAGCCATGCCGCTTCGGCCAGCGCCGACGCGCACGCCTTCCAGCCGCTCGGCGATTTCGGGCGCGATGGGGTCGCCGAAAAATGCAAAATTACGGCAACCGCGTGTCGATCAGATGCCGCGTCGCAATTTCGCCGCCCTTGCGGTTGTCGGAACCGACCGAGCAATGCACCTGTCCGGGCAGATTTGCTCCCCATGCAACCAAGCGGCAAATAGCGCTCGGCAACTTTGTCGATTACCTCGAGCTGGTCCGATTGTCCGATCAGGATGACGCCGTCGACACGGCCTGAATCGACCACCCGGTTCAGCCAGTGCGGATCCTTCGGGATCACGCGCGACAGCAAAAGTCATGCCCGCGTTCGGTCAAAGCATCGGCGAGATGGCCAAGCATCGTCATGAAAAACGGGTCGGAAATATGCTGGCCGGTTTCATGGCCCAATGGGATCAACACGCCAATCGCGCCAGCGCGCTTGATGCGCAAATTGCGCGCCATGACATTCGGGCGAAAATCATGTTCGCGCGCCAGTTCCTGAATTTGCTCGCGTGTTTTCTTCGCAATCAATGGAGAATTGGCCAGCGCACGCGATACCGTCCCGGGCGAAACGCCCGCCAACCGCGCTAAGATCCGTAATATTGCGGACCCGCCCCTGATCGTCCATTTCGCTCCTTGCACCCACATATTGCGGACGATTTGCCCGCATGGCAAGGGGAAAGGAATGTTGCGCCCCCATGCAATGCAATCGTTTGTTGCATTATTCCCCTTACGCATTAGCATCTAATCCCAATAGAGGCGGATTGTTCCGTCCGGGAGAGGAAATATGAGCGAGGTCGCCACCAAGCCGCATTTGTCGCTATCGAAGATATTGCAGATGAATCTGGGATTTCTGGGGCTGCAATTCAGTTTCGGGCTGCAACAAGGCAATATGGCGCCGATCTATTCCTATCTGGGTGCTGAAGAAGCATCGCTGCCGATACTGCAGCTCGCGGGGCCGATCACCGGGCTTGTCGTGCAGCCGATTATCGGCGCAATGAGCGACCGGACCAATTCCAAATGGGGACGGCGGACGCCGTATTTCATTATTGGCGCGATCATGTGCTCGTTGGGGCTGCTCTTCATGCCGCTGTCACAAAGCATATTGATGGCGGCGAGCCTGCTCTGGATACTGGATGCGGGCAATAACATCACGATGGAACCCTATCGCGCCTATGTCAGCGACCGGCTGAACGAGGACCAGCACAATGTCGGCTTCCTGACGCAAAGCGCGTTTACTGGCCTTGCGCAATGTCTGGCGTTGGGGACGCCTGCGTTGCTGGTCGGGCTGTTCGGCATCAACAAAGACGCGATTGGCGCGAACAACATTCCCGACACGGTCTATATCGTTTTCACCATCGGGGCGGTGCTGTCGCTGTCGACGATATTATGGTCGGTGATCCGGGTGCCCGAACTGCCGCTGACCGCGACCCAGCAGGCCGAAATTGCTGCACAGCCGAAGACCGTAGCGGCGACCTTCAGGGAAATCTGGGATGCGATTCGCGAAATGCCGACGCCGATGCGCAAGCTCGGCGTGATGATGCTGTTCCAATGGTATGCGATGGGGATTTACTGGACCTATGTGACCTATTCGATTGCGCGCTCGGTCTATAATACCAGCGAACCGGTAAGCGACGGCTTCCGCAGTGCGGTTCTGACCAACGGCACGATGGGAGCGTTCTATAATGCCGTCGCCTTTGTTGCAGCACTCGGGATGATGCCGCTAATCCGCAAGATTGGGCCGCGCAAAGTGCATGCACTGGCGCTTGGTGGCGGGCGGCATCGGGATGGTTGCAATTCCGCAAATGACCGCAGACAGCGTGGCTGTTCCCGGCAGCGATCGGTGTCGGCATTTGCTGGGGCAGCATCATGGGGACGCCATATGTGATGCTGGCAAGCTGCATCCCGCCGCGACGCACCGGCGTCTATATGGGCATTTTCAACATGATGATCGTTATCCCGATGCTGCTCAATGCCGCCACATTCCCGTTCTATTATGAACCATGGCTCGGCGGCGATGCGCGCAACGCGCTGATGCTGGCCGGAGTCTTGCTGGTTTGCGCCGCGATTGCGGTTATGCGCGTGCGCGATGACGAACTTGGGTCGGCATAGCTCAAACAGTTAGAATGATACGCGAACACCGCACTGTGTGTCAGAAATTTGCAACACAATGAGGCCAAATCGAAATATTATGCAAAGGTTTGCGCAAAAATTCTTGCAAACGATTTCCAAAAGCCTATCACGCAGTCGCGGAAGCACTCAATAATGCGTGCCCGTTTTTGAAATTCAAGGGGAGGATGATATGAAAATATCCCGTTTTAACAAGCATGTATCGGCGCTTGCGCTGTGCACAGCATTTATCGCCATTCCAGCTTACGCGCAGGACGAAGCAGCAGCCGAAGAAGAGCCCTCTTCGCTCGATGAAATCGTGGTAACCGCATCGGGCCGTGACCAGACGAAAATCGAAAGCTCGATTTCGGTCACCAGCATCGATGCCGACCTGATTCAGGATTTCCAGCCAAGCTCCGAAGCCGAAGTCTTCAAGCTGCTTCCCGGTATTCAGGTTCCCGGCACTTCCGGCCCTGGCGGTAACTCGAACATCGCGGTGCGCGGTCTTCCGGTTGCAACCGGCGGCGCGCCGTTTGTTCAGCTTCAGGAAGACGGCCTGCCGGTCGTGCTGTTCGGCGACATCCAGTTCGGCAACAACGACTATTTCACGCGTTTCGACCCTTCGGTTGCCAATATCGAAGCTGTTCGCGGTGGTTCGGCCACGACCTTTGCCTCGCAGGCACCCGGCGCGGTCATCAACTATATCAGCAATTATGGCAGCAAAGAGGGCGGCTATATCGAGCTGAAAAAGGGCATCGATTACAACCAGACCCAGCTCGATTTCCGCTATGGCGGCGCGCTGACCGACAGCATGAACTTCCATGTCGGCGGCTATTTCAAGCGCGGCCGCGGCCCGCTGAATGCCGGCTACAATCTTGCGCGACAGCATTCAGGTAAAGGCCAACGTCACCAAGGAATTTGGCGACGGCAAAGGCTATTTCCGCCTGCTGTTCAAATATGCCGATACGGCAGAACCCAATTACACCGGCGCACCTGCACTGGCCACGATCAGCGGCGGCAAAGTGTCGGGCGTCAAAGCCTTCCCGGGCTTTGATGGCCGCACCGACACCAATTACTCGAAATATAATCAGAGCTTCCTGATCTATAATCGCGAAGGCGCGTTGGAACGCGTGAAGATGGACGGGATCACCACCAATCAGAAGTCGATTGGTGCGGCGCTCCATTATGAACTCACCGACAATATCACCGTCGACAATAACGCCCGCTATTCGGACATCAGCGGCGGATTTGCCTCGCCTTTCCTCGGCATCGGGACGCGCGCCGGCATCGTCGGTTCGGTCGTCAACGGTCGCACCGTTCAAGCCATCCGCTACGCCAGCGGACCCAATGCCGGACAGCTTTATACCGGCACCTATGTCGACAATAACGTCAACGTCAAAACCAACATCCGCGAGCCTCGGCAGCTTCGTCAACGACCTGACCCTTGCGGGCAAGTTCGACACCGGCTTTGCCGACCTGACCGCGCGTGTCGGCTATTTCTACATGGATCAGACCATTGCGATGGACTGGCACGTCAACAAATCGCTGCGCGAATTGAGCGGCAACAGCCCCTCGCAGCTTGATCTGTATGATAGCCCGACCGCAACGGCAGCGGCGAACAAGATCACGCAGGAAGGCATCTCCGGTTACAACAATAACTGGGGCGATTGCTGTGCGCGCGATTATGACCTGTCCTACACCAACACCGCGCCTTATGCGCAACTGGTGCTCGACAACGACACGTTCAACCTCGACGGCAGCGTCCGTTTTGAAAAGGTCAAGGCATCGGGCTTCGACCATTGCAGGCGGCGCCGGAGTTCAACGTCAACTCGAGCGGCGTGCTCATTCCGACAATGACCGCCAATGGACGGCGTGAAGTGCTCGATTACAGCCGTAGCTACACCAGCTGGACCGCTGGTGCGTTGTGGAAAGCGACGCCGGATCTGTCGCTGTTCGGACGCGCTTCGAAGGGTGGCCGCTTCAACAGCGACCGTCAGACCGTCAGCGGCAAGTTCAACGCCGATGGCAGCCTCTGCACCCGTGCACAGGCAACCGCTTTGGCCTGCACCGACGGCGTCACGCCATCAGTCGACTTCGTCAACCAGTATGAAATCGGCGTCAAGAACCGTGGCAATATCGGTGACGGCCGGTACACGGTGGAACTCACCCTGCTTAAGGGCGATTTCAAGCGCAGCGATTTTGAACCGACGACCACGGGCATCTGCCCCGGCGGCGGCTGCATCATCGACAACAGCTTCAAGACGCAGGGTGCAGAATTCTTTGCCACGTTGCGGATGGGCGGTTTCAACTTCATTGCAAACGCCACCTACACCAAGGCGAAGCAGAAGTTCACTTCGACGCGCAATGGCACGCAGTCGTGGCGGGGGCAGCCAACTTTGGCCGCGCTTTGAACATTCCGGACCTCAGCTACTCGCTGTCGGCCAATTACGACATTGCCGAAATCGCTTCGGTCGGCGTGACCGCAGTCGGGCAGTCGGGTACCTTTGACGGCGCACTGACCTATCCCGGCAAGACGGTGTTCAACACCAATTTGCGGGTCAACCCGATGGAGAATCTCGAACTCGGTTTGAACGTCTACAACCTGTTCAACACCTATGACACACGCGGCAACGGCAACGGCACCTTTGGTGGCGGCATCACCGGCACGCCGGTCATCGGACGGACATTGACCGGCTCGGTGCGTCTGAGCTTCTAAAGCGGGAAGATATTCCCCTTAGGGTCGCTCCAATTCGGGGGAACAGGCGGGTCCGGCGGCGAAAGTCATCGGACCCGCTTTTATTGGTAAAGCAGTAAACCAGGCGTTACGGAGCAGACATGGGTGAGCGGATAGAATCGATTGTCATTGCGGGCGGCGGCTCGGCCGGCTGGATGACCGCTGCGGCGCTGTCGAACACGCTTGCGGCACAACTGCAAGATCATCCTGATCGAATCGGAAGAGATCGGCACCGTCGGCGTCGGCGAGGCAACGATTCCACCGATCCGCACCTTCAACGAAATGCTCGGCATCGATGAACGCGAATTTGTGAAGGCGACTCAAGGATCGTTCAAGCTCGGCATCGAATTTGTCGATTGGGGCAGCGTCGGCAACCGCTATTTCCATCCCTTCGGCCCGCATGGGCGGCCATTCGATATCGTCGGGCTTCACCATTATTGGCTGAAGGCGCGCGAGGCAGGAGAGACTGCCAGCTTTCGACGACCACAGCATGGCGTGGGCGATGGCAAAGGCCGGTCGCTTCACCCGGCCCGGGCAAGACCCGCGCAATGTGCTGTCGACGTTCGATTATGCCTATCATTTCGATGCAGGATTATACGCGAAATATCTGCGCGCGCTACTCCGAGGAGCGGGGCGTTGCGCGCATCGAGGGCAAAATCGCTTCGGTTCAGCAAAATGCGACGAGCGGCTTTGTCGAAAGCGTGACGCTGGAGGACGGACGCAGTTTCGAGGCCGACCTGTTCATTGATTGCTCGGGCTTTCGCGGGCTGCTGATCGAAGGCGCGCTGGCCTCGGGTTATGAGGACTGGACGCACTGGCTGCCCTGCGACCGCGCGGTGGCCATGCCGTGTGCCAAGGCTGGCGAGTTCACGCCTTACACGCGCTCGACCGCGCGTGAGGCGGGCTGGCAATGGCGCATTCCGCTGCAGCACCGCACGGGCAATGGCTATGTCTATTGCAGCCAGTTCATCTCGGATGACGAGGCAGAGGCAACGTTGCGCGCTAATCTTGATGGCGAGCCGCTGGCGGGACCGAACCGGCTGCGCTTCACCACCGGGCGGCGCCGCAAATTCTGGAACAAAAATGTCATCGCCATCGGCCTGTCGAGCGGGTTCATGGAGCCGCTCGAATTGACCAGCCTGCATTTGATTCAGGCGGGCATATCGAAGCTGCTGGCGCTGTTTCCCGACAAGGATTTCAACCCGCTGGTGATCGACGAATATAACCATATCGCGGCCACCGAATTCGAGCGCATCCGCGATTTCATCATCCTGCATTACAAGCTGACCACGCGCGACGACAGCGAGCTGTGGCGCTATTGCGCGAACATGGACATTCCCGACAGCCTGCAGTTCAAGATCGACCATTTCAAAAGTTATGGCCGCCACATCGCGCGCGACATGGATTTGTTCGGCCAACCAAGCTGGCTCGCGGTGCATATCGGGCAGGGCAATATCCCTGAAGCGGTTGATCCGCTGTTCGACTATCGCGGCATTGACGGGCGCGAATGGCTGGGCAAATTGCGCGCCGCCATGACGTCGGAAGCATCGCGCCAGCCGACGCATCAGCAATTTATCGACCAGCATTGCAAGGCAGGCGACTGAGCCGTGGATGCAGCCGCGCTGTTCAGGACGGCGATAGCAAAGCGGCAGAAGCAGGATGTTGAGGCCGCAATCGAGGCGATAGACCTTGCCGCCAAGGCAGCGCCTAACCACCCACAAATCGCTGCCGTCCGTGCGCAACTGCATTATGAAAGCTGGCGGCCAGCTTCGGCGCTATTTGCCGAGGCCGCAGCGCTCAATCCTGATGACCTGCAACTATTGCGCAACCAAGCGCTGGCGCTGACATCAGAAGGTGACGCCGCCGCAGCGCAGAGCTTGCTCGAGCGGCATCTGGCTGACGCGACCCGACTGGCTGGACGGCCATGCCATATTGTCACGCATTCGCGCGACCAGCGGTGAGCATGAAGGTCATGACCGAAGCTACGCCGAAGCCAGCGAACGCAATCCGGAAAATCTGGCGCTTTGGCTGGCATGGTTTCACAACGCAGCCATCGCCAAGGATTGGGATAAGGTCGGCTATATTCTCAAAGCAGCGGAGCGGGATTTCCCCGGGCAACGCGCCTTGGCGTCGGCGCGATTCTATCTCGCGAGCGAGTCCAGGGACGACGCGACAGTCGATGCGCGGCTGGCAGAAGTTGCCGACATCATCGATCCCGGCCTCGATCTGTGCCGCGTCCGCCTCCATCTGCGGCGTGGGGATTACGCCGCTGCCGAAACATGCGCCAATCGCCATATCGGCACGGCAGCGGCCAATATGTTCTGGCCCTATCTGTCGTTGATTTGGCGGTTGACCGGAACACGAGCGCGCCGCTATGGCTCGATGGCGCGCCGCCTATAATGTCGGTGACCGATCTCGAATTCTCCACTGGCGAAATCGAAACGCTGGCCGAGACATTGCGCAAGCTGCATATATTGAGTGCACCTTATCCTGAACAATCGGTGCGAGGAGGGACGCAGACCGACCGGCCCTTGTTCTTCAACCCCGATCCAGCGATCCAGTCGGCGCGAAGCAAAATCACCGTAGCCGTGCAGAACTATATCAACGCGCTACCCGCACCCGACCCAACGCATCCGCTTCTGGCCCCGCGCCGCAATGAAATCCGGTTCGAAGGTAGTTGGTCGGTGCGGCTGAAGGACAAGGGCTATCATGCCAGCCACAGCACGTGATGGGCTGGATCAGCTCGGCATTCTATGTCGCCTTGCCCGAGCAGGCCGGGCCGGAGCCATCGGGCTGGTTCGCGCTAGGGACGCCGCCGCCCGAACTGGATCTGGATTTGAAGGCGACTGCGACCGTCGAGCCAAAGCCGGGACGGCTGGTGCTCTTCCCCTCGACGATGTGGCACAGCACCTTTCCGTTCGAGGCGGGCGAGCGGCTGACCATCGCCTTTGATGTCGAAGTACCGCGATAGGCTTGCCATCGACGGTCGGTCCGGTAACACCTCACTCATGCTAGGCGTCTGTTACTATCCCGAACATTGGCCCGAAGAAAATGTGGCCGCGCGATGCGCAGCGGATGCGCGATCTTGGGCTGACCTATGTGCGCATCGGCGAATTTGCCTGGGGGCGCATTGAGAAAAGCGAGGGCAGTTTCTCGTGGGAGTGGATGGACCGCGCGATTGAAACGCTGGGTTCGGCTGGTCTAAAGGTGGTGCTCGGCACGCCGACCGCGACCCTGCCCAAATGGCTATGCGTGAAATATCCCGAGATCCTGCCCGTCGATATCCACACCGGCATCACGCGCGGTTTCGGTTCGCGGCGGCATTATGATTTTTCGAGCGAAACCTATCTGGTGCAGGCCGAACGGATTACGGCGGCAATGGCGGAGCGCTATGGGAGTAACCCGCATGTCGCCGGATGGCAGACGGATAATGAGCTATGCTGCCACGATACAACGCTGAGCGCTTCGCCCGCCGCACGCGACAAGTTCCGTGCGTGGTGCGAAGCGCGTTACGGCAGCATCGATGCGCTCAACACCGCATGGGGCAACGTGTTCTGGTCGATGGAATATGACAGCTTCGACCAGATAGATCTGCCCTTCTTTACCGTGTGCGAAACCAACCCCGCGCACCGGCTGGCTTACCGCCGTTTTGCCTCGGATCAGGTGGTGCGCTTTCATGACGTCATGATTTCGGCGATCCGCCGTCATGCCCGGCCCGACCAATGGGTGACGCATAATATCATTCCGCCTGCAACTACGGGCGTCGATAACGCGGCGCTGACCCGTCAGCTCGATTTTGTGAGCTATGATAATTACCCGTTGGGCTTTTCCGATCAGTTGATGGCGGACGCCACGGCCGAGGAATGGCAGCCATTCATGCGCACCGGGCACCCAGACCTTGCCGCGCTCAATTTCGATTCGGTGCGCGGGCTGTCCAAGGACGCCTGGTGGGTGATGGAGCAGCAGCCGGGGCCGGTAAACTGGGCGCCGCACAATCCACGCCCCGCGCCTGGGATGATCCGCCACTGGACCTTGCAGGCCTTTGCCCATGGCGCGGCGTGCGTCGCCTATTTCCGCTGGCGTCAGGTTCCGTTTGCGCAGGAGCAGATGCACGCTGGATTGCTGCGGCCCGACGATATGCCGTCGCCAGCTTGGGCAGAGGTCGAGCAGGTTGCGGCTGAGATAAAGTTGCTCGGCGACCTGTCGGCGGTTCCGGAAAAGGCACCCGTTGCGCTCATCATCGACCCGGCTTCGGCACTCGTGGATGACATCGAAAGGCAAGGTGCGGGCTATCGTTATCCGGCAGTCGTGTTCCAATATTATCGTGCGCTGCGTTCGCTCGGGGTCGATGTCGATTTTGTCTCGGCGGGTGAGGCGAAGCTGGACGGCTACCGTCTGATCGTTGCGCCGTGCCTCGCTATGCCGGACGCGGCGACGGTGAACGCGCTCAACGCCAGCAACGGCCTTATCCTGTTCGGCCCACGCTCGGGCGCAAAGACGCAGGAATTTGCGATCAGCGATGGCCTGCCGCCTGGGGCGCTGCGCGACTTCATCTCCGATCAAGGTCATTGCCGTCGAAACGCTTCGTCCCGATTGCAATGAAGGCATCGACTATAAAGGCGAACATCACGAAAGCGGCACGATGGCGCGAGACCATCGAGGCGGGCGACATGCGATGTTCTGGCGACCTACGAAGACGGCGCGCCCGCCGCTGTTCGCTCGGGTCGGAGCTCTATCTCGCGACGCTTACCGACGACGATTTCCTGAAAAGCCTGATCGTCGATCTCTGCGCCGAGGCAAATATCGCAATCACGCCCTTGCCACCGACACTCCGCCTACGCCGCCGCGGCGACCTGACCTTTGCCTTCAACCTTGCCGGAGAAGCTGTGTCCGCACCGGCGCCCGGAGGTGCAAGTTACGTCATCGGCAGCTCCGAAATCGAACCTTATGGCGTCGCAGTCTGGCGGTCGGTCTGATTAATCTCACACAAAGACACGAAGCCACAAAAAGCTTATCTTTGCGCCTTTGTGGCTTCGTGTGAGATTATTTAGCGTTCCTTGGTGGCGCTGAATTTCAGGTCGGGATGCTTTTCCTGCTGATAGCCGACATCCCATGATGAGCGCGCCATAAACACCGGATGGCCGTCGCGGTCCTTCGCCATATTGCCGCCATTGAACGAAGCGAATTGGCGTGAGTGCCGCGTCTCTCGCCGATTAGCCAGCGCGCGGTGTCATAAGGCGCGGGCTCGAGATAGGCATCGACCTTATACTCGGCCTCCAGCCGCGAAATCAGCACTTCGAGCTGCAACTGCCCGACCACGCCGATCACCCAGTTCGATCCGATTTCGGGATAGAAAACCTGGATCACGCCCTCTTCGCTCAGGTCGTCGAGCGCCTTGCGCAGTTGCTTGGTCTTTGTGGGATCGCGCAGGATAACGCGGCGCAATATTTCCGGCGCGAAATTGGGCAGGCCGGTGAAGCGCAGCTCGTTGCGCTCGCTCATCGTGTCGCCGACCCGGAGCGTGCCGTGATTGGGAATGCCGATGATATCACCGGGTTCGGCGCTGTCGGCAATCTCCCGGTCCTGCGCGAAAAACAGGATGGGCGAATGGATGGATACGGGTTTGCCGTGGCCAGACGGGATCAGCTTCATGCCGCGCTTGAACGTCCCCGAGCATAACCGCATGAAGGCGATTCGGTCGCGGTGCTGCGGGTCCATATTGGCCTGCACCTTGAAGATGAAGCCGGTCACGTCCTTGCCCGATGGGTCAATGGTGCCGATGCTGCTCGGCTGCGGACGCGGTGAGGGGGCATGTTCGGCAATAGCACCGATCATTTCGGCGATGCCGAATTCCTTCAGCGCCGAGCCAAAATAGACCGGCGTCAGATCGCCGTTTCGATAGGCTTCGATATCGAATGACGCATAACCCGCCTGCGCGAGTTCGGCTTCTTCGCGAAATTTTTTGAGGCCGCGTTCGGACAGATGATCGGCAAGCGTCGGATCATCCAAGCCGGTGTGCTGGCTCGCTTTGCCTTCAAATTCCTTGGACGGCCCCGACGGTTGCATCAGCCGGTTGCGGGCAAAATCGTAGATGCCCTCGAACTCGCCGCCCATGCCGATCGGCCAGCTCATCGGGCAGACGTCGAGGGCCAGTTTGTCGGCGACCTCGTCAAGAATGTCGAAGCATTCGCGCCCTTCGCGGTCGACCTTGTTGACGAAAGTGATGATCGGTACCGAACGCAGGCGGCAGACCTCGAACAGTTTCAGCGTCTGCGGCTCGATGCCCTTGGCGGCGTCGATGACCATGATCGCGCTATCGACGGCGGTCAGCGTTCGGTAGGTGTCTTCCGAAAAATCCTCATGCCCCGGCGTATCGAGCAGGTTGAAGATGATGCCGTCCTTGGCAAAGGTCATCACCGAGGAAGTCACCGAAATGCCGCGCTGCTGTTCGATCTTCATCCAGTCCGACCGTGCCCGCCGGGCCTGCCCGCGTGCCTTGACCTCACCGGCAAGATGGATCGCGCCGCCCTGAAGCAACAGCTTTTCGGTTAGCGTCGTCTTACCCGCGTCGGGATGCGAAATAATAGCGAAAGTGCGGCGGTTCAGCGTCATGTCGCGCGCTTACGGGTGATAGCGTTAGCGCTTCAACCCGTTTGTCAGCAGGTCGGACGGCGATGTTGGCGACATCGTTCGACATCGCGGTCCTCGCCCAACACGCCGTATCGCAGCCCCAGAAACACGTTCATTCCAACGATCGCCCACGCATGGACTTCCTCGACATCGGCGCGCACCTGCCCCTTGTCGGCGGCGTCTTTCAGGCTGGCGACATATCCGGCGACGGTGTTTTCATAATGCGCGCGGTAGCTTGGCGGATCGACAAATTCGGCTTCGTCGATGATGCGGTACAGCTCTTTATGCTGGCGGACGAACGACAGAAATTCGGCCAGTCCCTTGCGTTCGCCTTCGAGCCGGTCGGTCTCGGCCGCCATCACCGGACCGACGGTGTTGCGCACCTGCGCCGACATGTCCTTGCACCAGCGCGCGGAAGAGCGAATCCTTCGAATCGAAATACGTGTAAAAGCTGCCAAGCGCGACGCCTGCGCGCTGCGTTATGCTGACGACCGAGCTTTCGTGGAAACCCTTTTTCGCCGAACTCGGCTGCTGCCGCGTCGAGCAGCAGGCGCAAGGTCTTGCGCCCGCGTTCGGTGCGCGGGGTTTTGGCGGCGGGTGTCATTGTTGCCGATATGCCACGTTGTGTGGTCATTCTCCAGCATCCTCTTAACTAAAGTTGAAACATGGTTCAACTTTCACTATAGCGCTTTTCCAACAACGGGTAAAGCCCCGTCATTTTTGCAGGAGAGCGACCAATGAAATCCCCTAAAATCAGCATCTTCCGTGGCCTGTTGCTGGCGAGTATCGCCGCATCGGGCATGACGATTCGCCGCGCCTGTTGATGGCTCAGGATGAAGCCGCCGACGCCGAAGACGATGGCGCAATCGTCGTCACCGCGCGCCGCCGTGAGGAAAATTTGCTCGATGTGCCAATCGCGGTCAGCGCGTTTTCGGGCGAAGCGCTCGAACAGCGCGGCGCGCTCGATCTGACCGATATCGGTAATATCACCCCGAACACCACGCTTGAAACCTCGCGCGGCAGCAACTCGACATTGTCCGCCTTCATTCGCGGCATCGGGCAGCAGGATCCGGTTTCGGGCTTCGAACCCGGCGTCGGCATCTATCTTGACGATGTTTACCTGAACCGCCCGCAAGCGGCTGTGCTCGACATTTACGATGTCGAACGCATCGAAGTGCTGCGCGGGCCGCAGGGTACGCTTTACGGCCGCAACACCATCGGCGGCGCGGTCAAATATGTGACCAAGCGGTTGCCGCAGGAAGTATCGGTCAAGGTTCGCGGCACGTACGGCACATATAATCAGGCCGAGGGCGTTATCACCGCTTCGGCTCCGATTGGGGACATCGTCCGCGTCGGCGGTAGCGTCGCACGACTTTCGCGTGGCGGCTTCGGCGATAATCTGACTACCGGTCTTGAAAACTACAACAAGGATGTCTGGGCAGCACGCGGTACGGTCGAACTCGGCGGCTATGGCGAGCCGGTATCGATCCGCATCAGCGGCGATTACAGCCGCGACAAGAGCGACCCGCGCGGCGGCCATCGCCTGATTCCGGGGCTGCTATCGGGCGCACCGGTGCTTGACAACGTGTACGACACGCGTGGCGGCCTTGTCGACCCTGAGCAGGATATCGAGGCTTACGGATTGGCGATGAACATCGCGGTCGATTTGTCGGATAGCCTGACGCTTCGCTCGATCAGCGCCTGGCGCAAGGATAGCACGTTTACGCCGATCGATTTCGACGCGCTACCGGCAGTCGATGTCGATGTTCCGGGCGGCTATTTCAATGAACAGATCAGTCAGGAAGTGCAGCTTCTGGTCGATGCAGGGCCGCTGAACGGCATGATCGGCGCTTACTATCTCGATGCGACCGCCGACACATTGTTCGACGTTCGTTTGTTCACGACGTTAAATGGTCTGACCGCGTTCACCAACGCAGCGGTCGATACCGAAACCTATGCGGTGTTTGGCGATTTCACCTATGACTTCTCCGACCAGTTCAGCGTTTCGCTTGGCGGGCGCTATACATGGGACGAGCGCACCGCGAATATCCTGCGCCAGAATTACCTGGGCGGCGGCTCGCCGTTCTTCGGCGGGGCAGGCGTGCCGTTCGGTGCGGCCAGCACCAACTTTACCGGAAAGCGCAGCTTCAAGAAATTCACGCCGCGCGCCTCGATCAGCTTCAAGCCGACCCCGGATCATAATATCTACGCAAGCTACAGCCAGGGCTTCAAAGGCGGCGGTTTTGATCCGCGCGGCGTCGGCACCAACGCGCCCGACCTTAATGGCAATGGCATCCGCGGCGAAAATGACGAGGTTGCCGCGTTCCTGAGCTTTCGCCCGGAAAATGTCACCAGCTATGAAGTCGGTTACAAGGGCAATCTGTTCGATGGCGGCCTGACATTCGCGCTCGCGGGTTTCTATGCCGATTACAAGGATGTCCAGATTCCGGGCTCGGTTGCCTGCATCGTTGGCGGACTGCCGTCATTCTGCGGGGTTACTTCCAACGCGGGCAAGGCGACGTTCAAGGGCGTCGAGCTTGAGTTCAACGCACGGCTTGGCGAGAGCATTGCGACCGACGGTGACAGGTTCAACCTGTTCGGCGCGGTCGGCTATATCGACGCCCAGTTCGACGAGTATATCACTAATATTGCGAGCGTGCCGACCGATGTTGCAGACTTCCGCCAAATCCAGAACACCCCGGAATGGACCGCGAGCGCGACGCTTGCCTATATGACGCCGGTTGGCGCTGGCCGATTGAATCTGGGAACGACATTGTCCTACCGCAGCAGCACCAACCAGTTCGAAATTCCCAATCCGTATATCGACCAGTCGGGCTATGCGTTGCTCGACGCGAGCATCGTTTATACCTCGCCCGACGACAGATGGAGCATCGGCCTGCACGGCAAAAACCTGACCGACAAGGAGTATAAGACGTCAGGGTACAGCTTTATCGCAGGCAACGCGACGACTGGCGTCCCGACGCTGGGCGGCAATGGCCTGCCGATCGCATCGCTTGGCCGCGAAGGCACGCTGACCGCATTCTACGGCAACCCGCGTCAGGTATTCGTAACCGCAGGCGTCAAGTTCTAAGGTTCGTCCGCAACAGATGATACGACGGGCCGGGACAGCGATGTTCCGGCCCGTTATTTTTGCAGAGTGATGTCCATCCGGAAGCATCGCGCTTCGCCCGGCGGCAGTGATATAATGCCCGGCTTCTGCGTAAAATCGCCTTCATATCCCTCGGGGTCAGCGGTCCCTGCCCATGGTTCAACGCAGACAAACGCTGCGCCCGGCTTGGTCCAGATGCCGAGCATCGAGGTATCGGGAAACGCGATGTCAAGTGAGGGGGTGCCGGGCCTTCCATATACAAGGCGGTGGCTGTCCAGCTCCCGCCAGACCAGCGCGTCATCTTCGAACAATGCGTCGTGTAGCGCCAAACTCTTTCCAGCGACCGGCGTTGGCACGGCATCGGGCGCGATGGTGCCATATGGTGTCACGCGGGCCAAGCTAGCAGGCTCATCCTGTTCGAAGCGGATGACATGGTCCTCTCGTTCACCGCCAAACGGCAGCGGCCATGCGAACGCCGGGTGATAACCAAAGCTGAAGGGCATCTCGGCTTCGCTTGTGTTGCGAACGGTCACGGTCTGGTGAAGCGTTGCGCCCTCGACGCGGAAATGCGCATCGAGTTCGAAGGCAAATGGATATTGCGCCCGGGTTTCCGCGCTGTCAGCAAGCCGGAAGTGGACCTCTGCCGCTAAAGCTTCGATCACATCGAACATCGATTTGCGGGCAAAGCCGTGCTTTTGCATCGCATATTCCCGGCCATTCACGCGGAGCATATCGTTGTTGAGGCGACCCACAATCGGAAACAGCAAAGGCGCGCGACCCGACCAATAAGCCGGATTGGCATCGGTCATCAACTCACGCCCGTGCGCGTCTTTCAGGCTTTGCAGTTCGGCACCCAGAACATTAATCGACGCCGCCAGATCACCTGACGAAATCGTGAAGCTGTCAGCCACGCAAGTTGCCTCCCAGTTTAGTCGCCGCCGCAACGACCCTCTCAGAAATCGCCTTGATCTCGTCGTCGCTGTAGCTTTTCTCAGTGGGCTGTAACGTTACTTCGACGGCGAGCGACTTGCTGACCTTCGGGAACGCCCTGCACCGGTGAACTGGTCGAACAGGCGAACCGCAACGATATTGTCCTTGTCGCTTCCTTTAATCGCGCGCACCAGATCGCCGCCGGGCAAATCGGCTGGCACAAGAAAGGCGAAGTCGCGCGTGAGGGCTTGCAGCGCGGGCGGCGTGAACGCCGTGCGCATGAAGCTAGATGCCTTTTTTAACGGGATTGCATCGAGATGAATTCCGCCAGCAAATACCGGACTATTAATGCCGAAAGCTTTTACGATCGAGGGGTGAACCATGCCGAAACTGGCGATCTGGTTCTTGGGGCCCAAGCCGCAGCGTTGCCGACTGGCCAGGGTGATACATGGTCGCCCGCCTCGCCCATTACTTGCAAGTTGCCAACAGGTGCGCCCGCAGCTTCCAGCAGCGCGAGGCAAATGGCTTTGGCGTCGAAGGCATCAAATCCTTGCGCCTTGCCGGTCTGCCAGCCCCGCACCAGACGTTCGCCGGCCAGAACAAAGGTCAGGCTTGGATGCTCTCCATCGGCGAGATAACGTCGCCCGATTTCAAACAGGCGCACCGAGGAAGCCCCACGATCCAGATTGCGCTGCGTGGCGGATAACAGGCCGGGCAGCAGCGACGGCCGCATCACCTTCATGTCCTCGCTGATCGGATTGGCGAGTGCCCATGCACCTCCACCGACGGCATCGGCATCCTCTTCGGAAATGAACGACCAGTTGATTGCTTCGTTCAGCCCCAAAGCTGCGGCAGTCCGCCGAACCTTGCGCTCGAGTTTTTGCAATGGTGTCGCCGTCGGGTTGGCGACGCCATCCGCGCGCGGGAGCGCGGTTGAAGGGACGTGGTCCAGCCCGACCATGCGAACGACCTCCTCAACCAGATCGGCACTGCCCTCGACGTCACGACGCCAGCTGGGCGGGGTCACCTGCCAGTCTGGCGTCACTGCAAAGCCTAGGCTTTCAATGATTTCGCGCTGCTTTTCGGGCGCTACATCGATGCCGCCGAGCCGCAAGCAATGGCCAGTATCATAGGAAATGTTGCGCGGCGCAACTGGCGGCTCACCAGCGCGGGTGATGGCGCTTGCCGTCCCACCAGCGTGTTCGAGCACGAGCTTGGTCGCAATCGCAAGGCCGTCGTCAAGAAACGCCGGGTCGACGCCTCGTTCGAAGCGTTGCCGCGCATCGCTTGTCAGCGCGAGCTTTTGTCCGGTGCGCGCAATATGCTCGGGCGTGAAATAGGCGCATTCGATCAGCACGTCTGTGGTCGTATCGGATACCCCCGAATGCTCGACCGCCCATGATGCCGCCGATATCGTGGACCATCGCGTCATCAGCGATGACGGTCATGCTTGCATCGAGCGTATAGGTCTTGCCGTTGAGCGCCTCGACCTGCTTCGCCGTCCTTCGCCTTGCGCGCGACGAGCGGACCCGACAGTTTTGCACGGTCATAGACGTGCAAGCGGCCGACCCAAATCGATCGAGATGAAGTTGGTGATATCGACGAGCAGCGAAATCGGTTTCTGGCCGATGGCTTTCAGCTCTGGCCTGCATCCATTCGGGCGAGGCACCGTTGGTGACGCCCGAGACGGCCTGCGCGTAGAATGCAGGGCAACCTTCGGCGTCGAGCGTTGCGACATCGGGCGCCGGATCGCTGCCTGCAACGGGAGCCAGTTCGGCCATGCGGTAGACTTCGGCCAGAGGACGCAGCGTCCCCAGCCCTACCGCCGCCAGATCGCGGGCGATGCCGCGCACGCCCATGCAATCCTGCCGGTTAGGAGTGACGCTGATATCGAGCACGGCATCGTCAAGCCCGGCCCAATCGGCATAGACCTGTCCCACCGGCGCGTCGCCGGCCAGCTCGATGATGCCATCATGATCGTCGCCAAGCTCCAGCTCGGCAATCGAGCACATCATGCCGTTCGATTCGACGCCGCGGATCGCTGCGACCTTCAGCACCATGCCGTTCGACGGCACTGTCGCGCCCGCCGGACCGAAAACGCCGAGCATACCCGGCGCGCGCATTCGGTGCGCCGCAGACGACCTGCAAGGGATCTCCACCTGCATCGATGGTCAGCACCTGCAACTTGTCGGCTTGCGGATGCGGCGCGGCGGTCAGCACCTTGGCGATGCGGAAGGCTGCGAGTTTTTCAGCGGGATTTTCGATGCCCTCGACTTCGAGGCCGATGCGGTTGAGCGCGTCGGCAACCGCGTGCGACATCGGCATCGGTATCGAGATGCTCCTTGAGCCAGCTCAGCGAGAATTTCATGCGCCCACTCCCCCGCTAAGCGTGGGGACATCGAGCGCGCCGAAGCCGTAATGTTTGAGCCAGCGCAGGTCACCGTCGAAGAAGGCGCGCAGATCGTCCATGCCATATTTGAGCATTGCCAGCCGGTCGACGCCGACGCCGAAGGCAAAGCCCTGATAAACGATCGGGATCGAGCCCGCAGTTCGCGATGACCTTGGGATGCACCATGCCGCTGCCAAGCAATTCCATCCAGCCGCCGGTTCCGCCAAGGACGCGTTTGCCGTTCTCGATAGAGAAACTGACATCGACTTCGGCCGACGGCTCGGTGAACGGGAAGTAACTGGGGCGAAGGCGGATCGTCAGGTCGTCGCGTTCGAAAAAGGCCTTCAGGAAAGTCTCCAGCGTCCATTTGAGATGCCCAAGATGGATGCCCTTGTCGATCACCAGACCCTCGATCTGGTGGAACATCGGCGTGTGCGTCGCGTCGCTGTCGCTGCGATAGACGCGCCCCGGCGCGATGATGCGGATCGGCGGCTTCTGTGACGTCATGGTGCGGATTTGTACCGGAGAAGTGTGCGTTCTCAGCACCTTGGCTTCCGTCGCCATCGGCTGCCTGCATATAGAAGGTATCATGCATCGCCCGCGCCGGATGCGTTTCGGGCATGTTGAGCGCGGTGAAATTATGCCACTGATCCTCGATCTCCGGCCCTTCGGCAACGGCGAAGCCCATGTCGGCGAAGATTTCGGCCAGTTCGTCCATCACCTGGCTGACCGGATGTACCGAACCGCGCGGGAGTTCGGGTGCAGGCAGCGTCATATCCAGCCGCTCGGTCGCCAGCCGTTCGTTGAGCGCTGCCGTTTCCAGCGCCGCCTTCTTGGCCGCCAGCGCCGCCGTCACTGTTTCGCGCAGGCCGTTGATGACCGGCCCTTGCACCTGCCGCTCATCGGGCGACATCGCACCCATCGTCTTGAGCAGCGCGGAGACGCTGCCCTGCTTGCCCAGCGCAGATATGCGCACCGCTTCGAGCGCATCGGCGGTGTCGGCGGAATCGATGGCGTCCAGCAAGTTCGACTTCAAATTTCGATCTTACATCTTCGTCATTCCCGTGAAGGCGGGAATCATCACCCGCCGTTGAAATTTTTCCTCCGGAGATGGGTCCCCGCCTTCGCGGGGATGATGAACCAAGGATGGATCGTTCGCCTGCATAAGCAAAAGGGCGCGAACGGCAAGTGCCGCCCACGCCCTTTTGCGCATTCTACAAAGGTGGAAGCTTAAGCTGCTTTAGCCCCCGCAGCGTTTACGCTGCCTTTTCGAGAGCCGCCTTCGATTGCGCAATGATCGTGCTAAACATCGCCGCTTCGTTCATCGCCATGTCGGCCATGATCTTGCGGTCAAGTTCGATGCCCGCCAGCTTTACGCCGTGCATGAACACGCCGTAGGTCATGCCTTCGGCGCGGACAGCGGCGTTGATTCGCTGGATCCACAGAGCGCGGAAGTTGCGCTTGTTTACCTTGCGGTCGCGATACGCATATTGGCCGGCCTTTTCGACGGCCTGCCGCGCGACGCGGATGGTATTTTTGCGACGGCCACGAAAGCCCTTCGCTTGCTCCAATATTCTTTTGTGTTTGGCGTGGGTGGTAACACCCCGTTTGACGCGTGCCATAATCTATATCCTTTCAGATGATGCAGCTAACGGTCAAAGACCGTAAGGAGCCCATTTTTTGATCGTCTTGGCATCGGGATCAGAGATCACGCTGGTGCCACGGTTCTGGCGGATATATTTCGCATTATGGCTGCTCAAACGGTGCCGTTTTCCAACGACGCCATGCTTGATCTTGCCGGTTGCAGTGATCTTGAATCGCTTCTTCACACCGCTTTTGGTCTTTAGCTTGGGCATTTTGGTCTCCTTTGATGAGTCCGTTTCGAACCGGCATGGCAGCCCTTTTAGCCAGCCGTGTTCATTCGGAAGGCGCGCGCCTAGCGGGATTCGCGGCCAAACGCAAGCGTAGAAGCGCTTCTGCCTATCCGGACAGCCCCGGACCTTGCAACGCTTGCAACGGATGGCCGACCTGCGCCGCGCGGGCCAGCGTTGCGGGTATGCTGATAGGCCGTGGCATAGCGAGATACTGGCGCGGCGACATCCCCATGAATTCCTGGAAATCGCGGTTGAAATGCGCCTGGTCGAAATATTGGCTGTCGAGCGCGGCGGTCCATTTGAGGTCAGGGTCGAGCATCACGTTGCCCAAAGTCCGAAGGAAACGTTGTCGCCGCAATAGCCTTTTGGGCGGAAAGCCGAATATGCGGCGGCATAGCCGTTCCAGTCGTTGCTGGCTGATGCCGCTCTTCGCGGCGAGATCGGCGACGCTGCTGATATTCGGATCGGCAAGCGCCTCGTGAATATTTTCGATATCCGTTTCTAGCGGGTCCGGCCCGGTCGATCAGGCGTAACAACATGCCGTCGAACAGGGCGGCGATCTCTTCGGGGTCCACGAATCCCTGAAGCGCTTCCCATATTTTCCGGAAGTGGACGAATTCGGGGTGATCGAGATCGCCGACGCGATTGGCCCAGCGATCCGCCGGTGCCTTGACCAGACGGTGCCAGCCCAGCGGCAATATCCCGATTCCTGCCAGCGACATCGATTTGCAGAATATCCGCGACGCCTTACCAGTCGGTCCGGTTACATTGGCTTGCGGAGTCGGAAACGGCGGCTCTGTTACGATATTGCCGCGCGAGCTTCCGGAAAGCGTAAAATGTGCGCTGCTCCATTCGGGGTGGAGCAAATCCTCCTGCTCCTCATCCTCGCCCGTGTCGATCCGGAAGAAATAATAGGTCGACACATAGCGCAACAATGGCTGCGCAGGCATGATGAAGTGGACCGGGGCGTTGTGCTCTAATGGTGACATGCGAGCGATTCCAGCACGTCTTCGAGTCGTGCGGAATCACCCAGAGCAATGATATGCCCATCCGATACTGCGTGCAGCGGTTCGCCCGTCCAGTCACACATTAAGCCACCCGACCCTTCTATTATCGGAACTAAAGCAGCAAAATCATGCAGTTTCAATCCTGCTTCAACAACCAGGTCGATCTGGCCGGCGGCGAGCAGGCCGTAATTATAGCAGTCACCGCCCCACAGCATTCTTTTGTGTGCGGTCTTCGCCGCCAGCGCCATAAAGTGGCTCGGCATCATGCTCGCCGAAATATTGCGGGCCGGTGCTCGCCAAAGTGGCCTCGCCAAGCGAACGGCAGGAACGGGTGCGGACAGCTTTGCCGTTCAATGTCGTTTCCTTGCCCGCAACGCCAACCCAGCGTTCACCACTGATGCACTGGTCGATGACCCCCAAGACCGGCCAGCCATCGTCGAGCAAAGCAATCAACGTCCCGAAAATGGGTCGGCCTGCCATGAAGCTGACCGTGCCGTCGATCGGATCGAGTACCCATGTCCGGCCCGAAGTTCCCGGCTTTTCGCCATATTCCTCGCCGATGATGGCGTCATGAGGGCATTCGGCATCGAGAATAGAACGGATCGCCGCCTCTGCTGCGCGGTCGGCTTCGGTGACAGGCGACGCGTCGCTTTTTGCTTCATGGCTGAAATTTGACCGGAAAAACGGCCTGACTGCGCCGCCCGCCGCATCGGCCAGGCGATTGGCAAGGCTGATATCCTGCGGTCGCATCAATCGAACAGCGAGCTGACCGAACTTTCATCGGCAATCCGCTTGATTGCCTCGCCGAGCAACGGCGCAATCGGCAGTTGGCGGATTTTGGGGCTGTCCATCGCAGCGTCGGATGCCTGAATCGAATCGGTAATGACCAGCTTGCGCAGGGATGAGGCGTTGACCCGGTTTACCGCTTCGCCCGACAATACGCCGTGGGTGATATAGGCGACGACATCCGATGCGCCCTGTGCCTTCAGGGCATCGGCTGCGTTGCACAATGTGCCTGCGCTGTCGGCGATGTCGTCGATCAGGATGCAGAAACGGTCCTTTACATCGCCGATGATGTTCATGACTTCCGACACGCCTGCTTTCTCGCGGCGCTTGTCGACGATTGCGAGCGGCGCGTCTTCGAGGCGCTTTGCCAGCGCGCGGGCGCGCACCACGCCGCCGACGTCGGGCGAAACCACGGTGATATTCTTGCCAGGATGCCGCGATAATATGTCAGCGCTCATCACTGGTGCACCGTAGAGGTTATCGGTCGGGATGTCGAAAAAGCCCTGTATCTGGCCAGCGTGGAGGTCAACGGTCAGCACGCGGTCGGCACCGGCTTCGGTGATCAGGTTCGCCACCAGCTTGGCCGAAATCGGCGTGCGCGGGCCGGGTTTGCGATCCTGCCTTGCATAGCCGAAATAGGGAAGGACAGCGGTGATTCGCTTGGCCGACGCGCGGCGCAGCGCGTCGATCATGATCAGCAATTCCATCAGATTGTCGTTCGCGGGATGGCTGGTCGACTGGATAACGAACATATCCTCGCCACGGACATTCTCGTGGATCTCGACGAAAATCTCGTTGTCGGCGAAACGGCGAACGCTGGCATCGGTCAGCGGCAGGCCCATATAATCCGCAATGCCTTTTGCCAGAGGCAGATTGCCGTTGCCCGTCATCAATTTCATGCGTGTCTTCCCCGAAATCCCACCACCAGATTCGCCAGCCCCTCTAGCGAGGCATCTTTCACCTGACAATCGGGTTGCGGCGCTGCGTTGTGGACAATAGGGTCGTTGATATGACCGACCAACTGACAATAGCGATGGCGCAACTCAACCAGCGGGTTGGCGACCTTGCCGGTAACGCAAAGGCGATGCTCGAATGGCGCGCGAAAGCACCGGGTGCGGACCTGATTATTTTTCCCGAGCAGCAACTCATTGGCTATCCTGCTGAGGACCTTGTCCTGAAGCCGGTATTTGCCGCGCAGGCGGCGGCGCAGTTGGCTGAGCTTGCCAAGGCAACCGGTGATGGCGGACCGGCGATGCTTGTCGGCTCGATCTTCGCCGAGGGCGGCGCGCTGTATAATGGCGTTGCGTTGCTCGATGGCGGCCGTGTGGCGGCTGTCCGGTACAAGCATGAGCTGCCCAATTACGGCACCTTTGACGAAAAGCGGATATTTGCCGCAGGGCCGTTGCCTGAGCCGGTCGAGTTTCGCGGGGTACGCCTGGGCGTTCCGATTTGTGAAGATGGCTGGCTTCCCCGATGTCTGTCTGCATCTGACGGAGCGCGGGGCTGAATTGCTCATTTCGGTCAAACGGCAGCCCCTATGAAATCGACAAAGACGACCGGCGGCTCGAGGAAGTGTTCGCGGCGCGCGTTCGCGATACCCGGCTTCCGTTGCTGTTCCTCAACCGCGTCGGCGGTCAGGATGAGCTGGTGTTCGATGGCTGCTCGTTCGTGCTCAACTCCGATGGCAGCGCCGCCCACCGGCTGCCAGACTGGACGAAGAACATCTGCGAATCACGCAATGGAAGCCGGACGCCGTCGGGCTGGTTCTGTGCCGATGGCCGCAAAGCGTTGTGGGAAGACCATCCTGCCGATATTTACAGCGCGATGGTTGTGGGCCTGCGCGATTATGTGAACAGCAACCGCTTCCCCGGCGTAGTGCTCGGGCTTTCGGGCGGGATCGACAGCGCGATCTGCGCTGCGATTGCCGCCGATGCTTTGGGGCCGGACCGGGTCTGGTGCGTAATGCTGCCCAGCCGCTACACCAGCCAGTCGAGCCTCGACGATGCGGCGGAATGCGCCGCCATGATCGGCTGCAAACTCGATACTATCCCGATTTCGCCAGCAGTCGAAGCATTTGACGTCATGCTGTCGGGCAGCTTTGCCGACCGCGAAGTCGATATCACCGAGGAGAATGTCCAGAGCCGGATTCGCGGTGTGACCTTGATGGCGCTGTCGAACAAGTTCGGCCACATGCTGCTGACCACGGGCAACAAGAGCGAGATGAGTGTCGGCTATGCGACGATTTATGGCGATATGGCGGGCGGCTATAATCCGCTGAAGGATGCCTATAAAATGACGGTGTTCGCGATTTCGGAATGGCGTAATAAACATCGCCCGCGCATCGGGCTCGGACCTGATGGGCCGGTCATTCCGCAGCAGATTATCTCGAAGCCGCCCAGCGCCGAATTACGCCCCGACCAGAAGGACAGCGATTCGCTTCCCGATTATCCGGTTCTCGACAAGATGCTCCATGCTTTGGTCGAGGAGGAACTGTCGGTCGATGAAGTCGTCGCGCGCGGCTTCGACCGGGCCGAAGTGACGCGAATCGAGCGGCTGCTCTACATCGCCGAATATAAAAGGCGGCAGGCCCCGCCCGGGGTCAAACTGGGCACGCGCAACTTCGGACGCGACCGCCGCTATCCCATCACCAACGCGTTCCGGAGCGGCTAGAATATATCTCAACAACCGATGTTGACATAACTATGTGATAATATATCATAACTCCTGAGGCTATCGGGCGACTGAAGGCTCTCTGTCTCGCAACCGGGAGAGAGGAGACCCGAAATGAGTTATGCTAGCGAAACATCGCGCGCCAACCCTGCAACCATGGGCGCGGCGATATTGGTCAACGGCTCGATCATATTGGCGGTGGCGCTATCGCCGATCGTCGCGGAATATGTGCCAACGCCTACGATCATCACCGGCAGGAACATCGAAGACCGCCCGCCCCCGGCACCTGACAAACCGGTGGAAAAGCAGCAGGCGAAAAAGGCAGATCCGATTTTCACACCCGACCGTAAGGTCGACACCAAAACGTCAGTCGATACCGGCTTGACTACGACCACTACCGAAACAAGTACCGATACGATAATCGATGGCACCGGCGGCGATGATTTTGCCGAAATCGTCCGCGAACTGCCAAAGCCGCCGGTGCCGATCTTCAAGGCAGCGTTCCGGGACCCGCGCTTTGCCCGCGATTTTCAGCCCGAATATCCCGTGGGCAAATTGCGGCTCGAAATCGAAGGCAGCGCGACTGTCAGAGTGCTGGTGGGAACCGATGGTAGGGTCCGGCAGGTCCAGGTCATCCGCGCAAGCGATCCCGATTTTGCAAAAGCGACCGAAAAGCAGGCCCTGAAAGCATGGCGTTTCAAGCCAGCGACGCGCGACGGTATGCCGGTCGAGGACTGGCAGACGCTGACAGTGCGGTTCGACATAAACTGATGCGCGAAGGCGGTGCGATTAGGACACTGGAAATCGCACCGTCCCCGGCCTATTGAAGGAGTATGTCCTTTTTCAAAGATATCTCGTTGCGCAGTGCGGGTTCTGACCTGATCGGTTTCCTGCGCTCGGGCCAGCATAATCCGGGCTTATTCGTCGCCGCGTGTGTGCCGACAGCGCTCATCATCTGGATGTTTTACCAAGACAGCCTCGACAAGGCCAAGCCGCCGCCGCCGACAGTAACCTATTTCGAAAGCTGGCCCGCCAGCAGGTCAATCGAAGAATCGAAATCATGGATTGCCGAGCGTCAAAAGAAGAAGGACGAATTCCGCCAGCGCGAGAAAGACGCCTATAAGGCTTTCGGGCGCGCCGTCGGTATGGATGTCGAGCGAATCGAGCGCGAAGCAGCAGCCGCGCGCGCGGCGAAAGGGGGGACAAAATAGCACTGCCTGCGGATCATCGACGCTTCATGGCGGCGGCAGTTGCGCTTGCTGAACGTGGGGTAGGCCGGACCGGCAATAATCCGTCGGTGGGCTGCGTTATTGTCAAAGACGGGATGGTCGTCGGGCGCGGCTGGACCCAAAATGGCGGTCGCCCGCATGCCGAGGCGATGGCGCTGGGCAGGCTGGCGACAAATGCGATCGGCTCGACTGTTTATGTCACCCTCGAGCCTTGCGCGCATGTGTCGGAACGCGGGCCGAGTTGTGCGAACCTTCTTGTCGAAGCAGGTGTGGCCGCAAATTATAGTCGCGACCACTGACCCCGATCCCCGAACCGCCGGCAAAGGATTCGCCACACTCCAAGCAGCTGGAATTGAAGTTCGAGTCGGGCATCGGCGGCGCAGAAGCCACGCGGACACTCTCCGGATTTTTCAGCCGGATCGGAAGACACCGTCCCTTTGTGACGTTGAAGCTGGCAACGTCGCTCGACGGCATGATTGCGATGGCCGATGGCAGCAGCCGCTGGATCACTGGCGAAGCAGCGCGCGCCCATGCGCATGTTGAACGCGCCCGTGCGATGCGATTCTGGTCGGGGCTGGAACTTATCGCGCTGACAACCCAGCGCTTGATGTGCGTCTCGCCAGGGCTTGCAGGACCGCAGCCCGCGCCGGGTCATGTTAGGCAGCGGTGATGTGCCAGACGGATGGGAAGCGATCCGTACCCCCGCACGAAATTGCCTCGCTCGATTGCAACAACTTGCTGGTCGAGGGCGGCGCGATGACCGCGTCGCCTTTCCTGCAGAGCCGGATCTCGTCGATCGCCTGCTGCTCTACCGCGCGCCGATACTGATCGGTGCGGGCAAGGCCGTGCCTTGGCGACATCGGACTCTGGCAGCCTTGATGACGCGCACGGGCAATGGCGACTTGCGGATACGCGCCAGCTTGGCAAAGACCGGCTCGAAGTCTACGAAACAGCCAACTAACCAAGGGCACAGGCGTCATGTTCACTGGCATCATCACCGACATTGGCACGATCACTTCGGCCGAACAGCGCGGCGATCTGCGGCTGGTCATTGGCATGCGGCTATGACATGGACAGTGTCGCCATCGGCGCATCGATTGCCTGTTCGGGCGTATGCCTGACCGTCGTGGAGAAAGCTGATGGCTGGTTTGCGGTCGATGCTTCGGCTGAAACCGTATCGCGCACCGCTTCGGGGATGTGGCATGGCGGGCAACACGGCTCAATCTCGAACGGGCACTAAAGGTCGGTGATGAACTTGGCGGCCATATCGTCACTGGCCATGTCGATGGCGTTGGACAGATTGTCGCAAGCGAACAGGTTGGCGATAGCTGGAAAGTTACCGTTGCCGCGCCCGCGACGCTCGCGGCTTATATTGCCGCAAAGGGCTCGATTACCGTCGATGGCGTGTCGCTGACCGTCAACGAAGTCGCCGATCAGGCCGATGGCACGCTGCATTTCATGCTCAATATCATCCCGCACACGGCAGCAATGACGACGCTAGATGACGTTGGCAGTCGGGCGCGAAGTCAATCTCGAAATCGATGTTCTCGCGCGTTATCTCAAGCGGATGGAAGAATTGCGCGCGGCCTAGAACGGCAACCAACGCTGCTTTTTCGAGAATTTCATATAACCGACATTGGCGCCCAGCCGAAGCCCGGCGCCAACGCGGATCGGGATCAGCACGACGTCGCCGCGCCGCAGGTAACTGGCATTGAAGCCGCCGACCAGATAGGCCACGCCTTCGCCCGAGGGGAAACGTTTGTAGATATCCTCGGTGTCATACAGATTATAGACCAGCACGAAGGTGCTGCCGGCATTGGCACCTGCATCAAGCCCGATAGACGGCCCCGTCCAGTAGACCGGCTTTTCGCCCTTCGACCTTGTGATTGAGCGTTCCCGAGCCATAGCGCAGCCCGACGACAAATGCCCCGCCGCCTTCACGCCCGACAATATATGCCATTTGGACGGCCCTGCTTCTTCAAGATATCCTCGATCAGCTTGCCAAGGCCTTGCGCGCCTTTGCCAAACACGCCTTCAGCCGCGCCGATCAAATCATCTTCCTGATAGGTGTTCTGGTCCGATGGTGTAACGGGACGCGGTGGTTGTCGTGCTGCGTTGCGAAGCTGCGCCATCGGTTGGCACGCCGTCCTGCACCGTACATGTTCTTAGCGGCGGGCGGATTGGCGACCGGAGGCGGCGTGCCAAGATCGGAATCGATCACATCATTGGGATCAACAGTGTGATTTGCGCGCCGCCTGGGGCAGCGACAAGCGCGCTGGCGGCAATCACAAGCGAGTGCCCGTTTCGCACAATCGACCGGAAACCCTGCTCAAATAGCCGATATGCGCATCACGCATTTCTCCCGAAAAATCCCGACTGCGTTATGAATCCTGCGGATGAGCGCACAATGAACGGGCGACAGCCCGAGTCATATTTGCGCCGAGGACGAATCTTTTGGCCGTCATTTCGGCATATCGATAGCCAGCCCTGTCAATAACCGTTGCAGCCCCCGAAATGCGCCGCTATAGGCCGCCGATGCCAAGCGCGCAGGAGACGTGGGTGAGTGGCTGAAACCAACGGTTTGCTAAACCGTCGTACTGGTAAATCCGGTACCGAGGGTTCGAATCCCTCCGTCTCCGCCAGTTTGTGGCCCGTCCTTCAGGTGAGACCGCGCGATATATGTCCAGAAAGCGTAAAGGTAACGGGCGATTTGCCGCGCTCAGGGCAAAGCCACCGGTTTTCTGGGTGAAGTTTGCCGCGTGGTTTTCACTTGTCGGTTATGTCGCGTGGCTATCGTTCATCCATGCGCTTGCCAATGTGACGTGGCAGCAAAATCCCGACATGGCGTTGCGCTTTGTTCCCGACCATCCTTTGGCGTTGTCGCGTAAAGCCGACGAGCTGTTTGCCGAGAAGCAGGACCCGGCAACGCTGGCCAAGGTGGAGGCCATGGCGAAACAGTCGTTGCGCGGCGGTGCGCTTAATCCTGTCGCCATCCGGCTTTTGGGCTATGTCGCCGATGTTCGCGGCGACCGTAAAAAAGCGCGCGAACTGATGCTGCTTTCGCACAAGGTTTCCCGCCGGGATTTCGGCACGCAATTGTGGTTGATCGAAGACGCGGTTGCGCGGAACGACAAGAAAAAAGCGCTCTATCATTATGACATCGCGATGCGGACCACGACCAGTGGCCACGCCATCTTGTTCCCGACATTGACCGGCGCGCTCACCGATCCCGAAGTGCGACAGGGGGTGGTTCCTTATATACGCCGGGCACCCGAATGGCTGCTGGGCTTTCTTACAGAGGCCATCAGCGACGAGCGAGAATCCGGCGAATGTTGCGGATATATTGGTGAAAGCCGGGCGGCTTCCTGATAATGAAGATTATCGGAATCTGTCGAATGCATTGCTTGCGCAGCTCGCGGCAAAGGACAAATTGCCTGCATTCCGGCAATATTATCTCAGCCTTCCCGGCACCCGCTCCGCTACGCTGACAGTCAGCCAGCTTGAATGCGGATACAGTCAATTTGCGTTATTCGGTCGCGGGTTGGCAGTTCGCGGATAACCCGGCGATCGGCGGCAGCTTTTCGGCAACGGGTACAAGCGGCGCGCAGGCGCTTACAGCCTTTGCCGGGTCGGGCGAACGCGGCGTTATGATGCGGAAATATCTGTTCCTGAAACCCGGTCAATACCAGTTTCGGGCGAGCTATAGCGCCTTGGACGCGTCCCCGGATGCAGAGATACGCTGGGATCTGCAATGTCTGCGCGGCGGCGATGCTTCGGGGCAGTGGTTCAACGACCGACCGGGTCGTGAAAGGGCCGTCTGTCAGTTCGCAAGACTGATATTCGATGCCGATTGCCCCTATCAAATGCTGGTCTTGCAATTGGCAGGCGGCAGCAGCCAGACGGGGACGGAGTTCACGCTCCACTCTGTGTCGTTAAATCAAATTTGAATGCCCGGGAAAATAGAGCTTGGCCGGGAGTGCATCCGGCCAAGCTCTTCAGGAGAGGACGACTCTCCTGAAGTGAGAAGCCCTCGGGTCGCTTCTCTTTACTAGGTATTATTGCGCAAGCGTCGGCGTGACGCCCGTCACGCTTCTAGCGCGGGCGATGCTCGGTTCCCATGCCTGCCGTGATGAACAAAGCGGTCGCCTCACCATTGACGTCGGCGGTGTGCCAAGTGCCGGGCGGGTTGATCGCATATTCGTTTTCGCCGATGGTGACGATATCGGTCGAGCCATCGGCATGTTCCTGATGCAGCGTCATGCTACCCGACAGGCAAAGCACCACTTCGTCGCCCAGCGGGTGCATTTCCCACATATCCCAACTCGCTGAAAAGCGGTGCATCGATACCAGCCGCCCCTCCGCGCCGTCAGAATCATGGCGTTCGCCATAGGCCGTGATACCATTCCATGCCGGTAAAGGGCGGTTGCGCTATCGCGGTCGCGCCGAGACCGAGATGCAGCGGATTTTCGAGCAGGTTAGGCATCACGCATTTGTCCTTTCCGGCCAAAGGTCACACTAAGTTCTCACCTTAAACGGCTGTTTCAGGCCGCCGCTGGCCCCATCACGAAAGCGTTCAATTTGTTGCCATCTGGGTCGCGGAAATAGCCGGCGTAGAATCCTTCGCCGCGTGGTCCGGGAGGGCCTTCATCGCTACCGCCATTGGCAAGTGCGATGTCGTAGAGCCGCTTGACCTGATCCTTGTCCTTCGCCTCAAATGCCACCATCACGCCGTTGCCGACGCTCGCTGCATTGCCGTCATGCGGTTTGGTGACCGCCACGCCCGCAGGTCCGTCAGGCTTGCCCCAAGCGATGAAAGTTTCGAAATCCATCATCCGCGGCGTATCCATTTCTGCGGCAATCGCGTCATAAAAGGCAGCTGCACGCGGCAGATCATTGGTTCCCAAAGTAACGTAACCGATCATCGAATCACTCCTCCAAATGAATTAAGAACATTACAAGAACATCGACAAATGTCAATCGCCGCCTTCCAAAGAACGAAAAATTTGCGGTTGACGTAAACGTCAATTTGGCTCTTAATCGCGTGATTAAATCAAGGGAGAGCCAATATGTCCGCCACCGTCGAAATCACCAACGACATTGCCCTGATTCGAATGGACGATGGCAAGGCCAATGCGATCAATTTCGAGATGATAACCGCACTGAACGCCGCGCTAGACACGGCTGAGGCCGGGGCGAAGGCGATTGTGCTGGCCGGACGCGACGGGCGCTTTTCGGGCGGGTTCGACCTCAATGCCTTTGCCAGCCTTGGCGCGGACGGCGTGTATAAATTGCTCGATGCGGGCGCGGAATTGTTGCTGCGGCTCTATGGCGGGCCGCTGCCCGTGGTCGCCGCGTGCACCGGCCATGCGATTGCGATGGGGGTGTTCATCCTCAACGCCTGCGATACGCGGGTTGGCGCGGCGGGCGAGTATAAGATCGGCGCGAACGAGGCGATTACGGGGATGAACCTGCCGATCTTCGCGATGGAACTCGCCCGCGACCGGCTAAACCCGCAGCACCTGACCCGCGCGATGGTTCAGGGCTTTATCTATAACCCCGAAGGCGCGGTCGAGGCAGGCTATCTCGATATGCTGGCCGAGGCGGACAAGGTCGAGGCCAAGGCGCTGGCGGTCGCAGGCCAGTTGGCGCAGCTTCCCGGCAAAGCCTATGCGTGGAACAAGAAGTCGATCCGCAAGGGAACGCTCGACCGGATCAGGGCGAGTTTGGGGGCGCATCATAAGGTTTGAGGTGATTGCGATAGCCAGCAACTTAGTTAAACTTTGAATGGTCAAACCATTTCTCGACCGCTGCTCGACGACAGTTTCTGAAAATCTGCGAGCGTTCAGGCTTGGTGAGACATTCTTGTAACCCGTTACGGTAAACCAGCGATGTACATACGCCACCCGGTGCCGACCACCCTCTCCTTGGAAGGATACGAAGCCTTAGTGCTTGCAGTTAGGCAAGTTGGTGAGCTTCGCCCTATCGATCACGCACAACCCCTCACCCAGCTACGACTAGCAAACAAGTTGCAAGTCTGCCAACCCTCTCCCAACGGGAGAGGGATTTACCGCCGCCCTTCGCGTTCAACACAGACCAGCCGTGATTGTCTCCAATCACCCCTTCGGTATTCGCCAGCACATCGTTATTCCAGAACCGGATCACCGTGTAGCCACGCCGCCTCCAGCGCCCCGGTTCGCGCGGCGTCCTTCTCTATCTGCATCCCCATGCTGCACCGCCGTCCAGTTCGACAATCAGCTTCACCTCGACACACAAAAAATCCGCATACATAAGGCCCGACCGGAGCCTGAAAGCGAAACTTCGCACCTTCCATCTGCCGGTTACGCAAATAGCGCCAAAGCTCGCGCCTCAGCCTCAGTCCGATCCCGCCGAAGTATTGCGTGCCACAGGAGTAAGCCGTTTCATAATAGATGCTTAGCACCAATCCCTCTCCACTGGGAGAGGGTTGCGTAAGCTTGGCAACTTGTTGCCTAGCTGTAGCTGGGTGAGGGGTTGTGTCCTGTCAGATCAGTCACACAACCCCTTACAACTCCTGTCCGGACAGTTGCAGCTGAGTATCATTTGCGACTCTCATATCGCTTGTCGCCAGCTGGTGAGGAGCAGGCGATCATCAAAATAGACATAGTCACCTCACCAACGTCCGCTAATTCAGCGTCCTCCGAGAACTCCTATCACTCTCTCAAGTCAGAATATGATTAGCCTTCTCGATTTCTTCGTGCACCTCGTCTGAGCATTCATGATTTCGAGCTTTCGACTGTCATTTCGATTCGCAGAGACACATCGCATGGCATGCGACATTCGGCGGACGCGCTTTACCGTTCCCCGACTTAGACCGCGAAACTATCATCAATAAGAACAACCTTTTCGGTTAGCGCATGGCAGCAATGTATCTCAATCACTGTTTCTCCATCTGACACTGAGCATGTCTGCATCCGCTCTGCATTTCACGGCACGCTTGCAGCTTTTGCACATTGATGCCGAAATTCGCGCTCCGGCTATGCTGGTTCATATCGCAGCGTAATCTGCATCCACTTCCGGATCTGTGCGTCAATGATGCGTCCTTTAACTCTTTCCATTGGCAGCTGTCGGTTATATGTCCAACATCGTGCTTTGTAGCCCTTCAGATCGCTGGCTCTGCCGATGAAGCCGCGCACGTCTCGAGGATAGGTGCCAAGTCGCTACACCGCGCAAGGTACCGTTCCCTGCACTCGTTAGATTGTTCGTCAGCTTGAACCTCCGAAGGACATTGAGTGACATCAGATTTATGAAATTCAGGGACGAAATCTTTCAGCAGTTGTTCAACTTCTATGCTAATGGCGCACAAGCCTCCGTCACCCAAGCCAGCGCCTCGCCGTCCAACTGCGGCCCGACCACCTCCAGCACCTTGGCGTGATACGCATCCCACCAGCGCAATTCGTCGCGGTTGAGCAGGCTCGTATCCACCAACGTCTTGTCAATCGGCGCGAAGGTCAAAGTTTCGAACCCGAAATAGCGCCCCTCCGCCCCGGCAATCTCGCGCTCCTCGACCAGCACCAGATTTTCGATTCGGATGCCATATTCGCCTTGCTTGTAATAGCCGGGCTCGTTCGACAGGATCATGCCGGCGTGCAGCGGCTCGTCCGCGCCTGCCTGACCGCCGGAGAATTTCGCGATGCGTTGCGGGCCTTCGTGGACGGCGAGGAAGCTGCCGACGCCGTGGCCGGTGCCGTGGGCGTAATCGACGCCTGCTTGCCACAAGGACGCGCGCGCCAGCGTGTCGAGTTGCGCGCCTCTGGTGCCTTCGGGGAAGACCGCCAGTGCCAGCGCGATATGGCCCTTGAGCACGCGGGTGAAGCGGTCCTTCATTTCTGCGGTTGGCTCGCCCGGGCCGACCCAGATGGTGCGGGTGACGTCGGTGGTGCCGTCGAGATATTGCCCGCCGCTGTCGCACAGATAGACGCTGTTCGGCTCGATCCGCCGGTTCGATTTTTCATCGACCTTGTAATGCGGGCGACGCGCCATTGGGTCCGGCGGCGGAGATCGTGTCGAAGCTCAGGTCCTTGAGCATGCCGGTGGCTTCGCGATATTCGCGCAGCTTGGCGGCGGCGGAGAGTTCGGTCAGCTCGCCCTTGTGCGCCTCTTGGCGAAAGCCAGTGCAGATAGCGGCTGAGCGCGGCACCGTCGCGGGCTTGCGCGGCGCGGTGGCCCGATTGTTCGATGGGGTTCTTGACCGCCTTGGGCAGGATCGTCGGGTCGCGCGCTTCGACGATGGTCGCGCCGCCGTCCTTCAGCGCGCCGAAGATCGCCGACACCGCACGGTCGGGGTCGACCGCGATGCGCTTGCCGCTCATCGCTTTCAGTTCGGGCACGAACTCCTGCGGCGTGCGCAAGCGGACGGCATTGCCCAGATGCGCGCGCGACATCGTCGCCGACCTTTTCGGGCGCGACGAACAGGTCGGCGGTGCCGTCGGCATGGGCGAGAACGAAGCTCAAGGCGACCGGCGTGTTCGACACATCCTTGCCGCGCACGTTGAGCAGCCACGCGACCGAATCGAGCGCCGAAATCACCGTGCTGTCGAGCTTGTTCGCGGTCAGCCATTCGGCAACGGCGGCGCGTTTTTCGGCGCTGTTCTGTCCGGCATATTGGTCGCTGTGGACCATCAGCATCGCGTCGCTCTTGTCGGGCTGGTCGGCCCAGACCGCGTCGATGGGGTTGCTCTTCACCGCGACCAGTTCTGCGCCCTTGGCCGGCAAGCGCCTTGGTCGCGCTTTCGACCCAGCCCTTGGTGTGGACCCATGCGTCATAGCCAATGCGCGCGCCTTGCGGGGCATGTTCCTTCAGCCAGTCCGAAATGCTCGTCTGCGGGACGCCGACATATTGCCAGTTGTTGCCATCGACCTGCTCGCGCACCTGCAAGCGTGTAGCGCCCATCGGTGAAGATCGCGGCCTCCTCGCGACAAGCACCACCGCGCTCCCCGCCGATCCGCCAAAGCCGGTCAGCCAGCCAAGCCGCTGCGCATAATCGCCGACATATTCGGACATATGCTCATCGCAAATCGGCACGACGAAATCCGTCGAGATGGTCTTTCTTGAGTTGGGCGCGGAGGGCGTTCGAGGCGGGCTTCATAGGTGGACATCGGACACTCCCGTTCATAAGGTTGCAGTCGATATAAGCGAGGAAGGCCTCTTCATGAAAGCACTGCTGCCCCTGTTTTTTGCGATTACCGCAATTATCCTCGCCAGCATTTGCCCAGAAAGAAAATATGACCACAGAAAATGTGCCGACGCCGCCCGTCGCCGACAAACGTCCGCATCAATCGACCCATCACGGCATCACGCTGACCGACGATTATTACTGGCTGAAGGATCAGGGCTATCCGACGGTCGATGACAAGGATGTGCTCGCCCATCTGAAGGCCGAAAATGCCTATTTCGAAGCGCAAATGGCGCCGCAGGCAGCCGCTGACCGAAACGATTTTTCAGGAGATGAAGGGGCGGATGAAGGAAGATGATTCGTCGGTCCCGCAAAAGGATGGCGACTATATCTACTGGTCGAAATTCGACGAAGGCGCGCAGTATAAGAAGCATTACCGCAAACCCGTCTGCGGGTGGCGCGGACCAGTTGATCCTCGATGAAAATGTGCTCGCCAAGGGCAAGGAATATTTCCGGCTTGGGCGTGCTGTCGATCAGCCCCGATGGCACGTCTGATGGCTTATGCCTATGACGACAATGGCTGCGAACGGTTCGAGGCGCATGTCCGCGATTTGACGACCGGCGCGGAATTGCCGGATGTCATCCCCGGCACGCTGTCGAGCATCGTCTGGACCAGCGACAGCAAGGGCTTTGTCTACGGCCTCGCCAACGAAAACTGGCGGACCGACAATGCGCATTATCACAAGCTGGGCGACGATCCGGCCAAGGCGAAGTTGCTCTATAAGGAAGCCGGATATCGGTTTCGGCGTCGGCGTCGGCCTGACGGCGCAGGAGGACTGGATCGTCATCGCGACCGGCGACAATGCGACCGCGAAATCCGGCTGGTGCCAGCGAACGACCCGACCGCGACGCCGATCATGGTATCGCCGCGCCAGGTCGGAACGGCAATATTCGGTCGATGTGCGCGACGGCACACTCTACATCTTGACCAATGACGATCATGTGAATTTCCGCGTCGCGACCGCCTCGCATGGAGAAGCCCGGACGAGTGGAAAACGCTGATCGCGGGGTCGGACCAGCATTATCTGACGGGCATCGACCTGTTCAAGAATTTCTATGTGACCGAGGGCCGGATCGACGGTCTGGATCAGATCGAAATCCGCGATTATGCCGACGCGACCAAGGTTCAGCCGATCCCATTTCCCGAGGCGAGCTATGACGCGGGGCTAGGTGACAATCCCGAATATGATGTGACCAAGCTTGCGGCTCGGCTATGAATTCGATGGTCACGCCCGACACGGTGTTCGACTATGATGTCGCCGACCAACAAATTCACGACGTTGAAGGTTCAGGAAATCCCGTCAGCGGCTATGACACAGCGCAATATGTGACCGAGCGACTGATGGTGAAAGCCCGCGACGGGGCGATGGTGCCGGTGTCGGTGCGTCTACAAAAAGGGCTTCAAGAAAGACGGCAGCCAGCCGCTTCATCTCTATGCTTATGGCGCTTATGGTTACGCGACGCCGCCCGAATTTCTCGACAACGCGGCTGTCGCTGCTCGACCGCGGCTTCGCCTACGCCATCGCGCATATCCGCGGCGGCGATGACCTCGGCTATCAATGGTATCTCGACGGCAAGCTCGAAAAACGCACCAACACCTTCAACGATTTCGTCGATGTCGGCCGCGCGCTGATCGAGCAGGGCTACACGTCGAAGGGCAAGCTGACCGCAAGCGGCGGCAGCGCGGGCGGCGAGCTGATGGGCGCGGTGGTCAATCAGGCACCCGAACTGTTCGGCGCGATCGCGGCGCATGTGCCGTTCGTCGATGTGCTCAACACGATGCTCGACGAAAGCCTGCCGTTGACCCCCGGCGAATGGCCCGAATGGGGCAACCCGATCAAGGACAAGGCCGCGTTCGAACTGCTGCGCAGCTACAGCCCGTACGACAATGTCGAAGCCAAAGCCTATCCGCCGATGCTCTACACCGGCGGCCTGAACGACCCGCGCGTGACCTATTGGGAACCCGCGAAGATGGTCGCCAAACTGCGCGCGATGAAGACCGACGACAATCTGCTGCTGATGAAAATCAACATGGGCGCAGGCCATGGCGGCAAGTCGGGGCGGTTCGAACGGTTGCGCGAAAATGCCGAGGAAGCGGCGTTTTTGCTGTGGCAGTTGGGGATGGTTAAGTGATTGAGCAAAAACCGGGTTGACCTACTCTTTGGGCCATCCTGATAGTTGCTGTGACAGCGTATCTTATATTTTTCGCGTTGGCTGGAGGGCTTACTATTCTTGATGAGCTGGCCATTGCAGATAGCCGGAATGGGAATGGTCGGTTTTGACTTCTACCGCACGAGACGCTGGTGGCTGTTGATACTGGTACCGCCGCTCTGCTTGCCGCTAGTGATCTGGGCAATGCTCCTGACCAGATGTTACCATGGCGATTGCCTTTGAAAACGAACCCATAATGTGTCAGATAAATACACAACAATTGACATTCTATTTCAAGCCTCTCTATCATTCTAAAATGGAACGCGACAGCAAGCGTATTGTGAAACGGTTGCTAGCCGAAGGCTTTGAGCGAGTAGCCGTTAAGGCGATCGCATCACAAGTTCCGCAAAGGTTCGGCGGTTGTCGTAGTGCCGCATCCGAAGAAGGATTTGCTATTCCTGATTCAGCGCGCAGCATTGCGCGGATGGCCTGCTGGCCTCGACGAGGAATTTCTATTCCAATGCTCGTCTCATCGACGCAATCGTACACAAGGAAGACACAGTCGCATCGGCTCCACCATGTCCAGCGTTTCCAGAACCATTCGTCATCCGGGTCGCGTTACATCGGCGGCAGGAATCGAGCTGGACCTGATGTGCGATGCGCGCAATGCGAGTGCAGCAGATGTCGACATCTGCTATCGTCAGCGACGAGGCGCAGATGCTTTGGCCGGGCCTTCATCAACTTCAGTACTCGATCAGCCAATCTGGTCAAAAGCAGCATTTCAACGCTTCGCAAGGCGCGTTCATAAGCAGTCGCTGTTGCACTTAGCTTGTCTTCGTATAACCGCCCCCATTCGCGTCAATATCTCGATTGATCCAGTTTCATGCTAGACGCAATATCATATGCCGATGTTAATATGTCAAGACGTCAGCGTCGCAGCGCTTTTCATTGACCCCAATGCCGTGACGTCAATGAAATCGAGATGCGGCATTGACGCCTTTCACCCTAACCTTCACCGCCACCCCGGCCGACATCGACGAGCTCGGCCATGTCAACAATGCGGTTTGGGTGCGGTGGATTCAGGATATGGCGACTTCGCACTGGCAGGCGGTTGCCGACGCCTGAGCATATCGCGGCCTATTATCTGGGTCGTGACGCGGCACGAGATCGATTATCGCGGCAACATTGCGGCGGGGGAGAGTGTACGGGGCGGACGTGGATCGAGAGCCAACCCAAGGGCGCGCAGTTCGACCGGCGGGTGGATTTTGTCGATGCCGCAGGCAAGGTCATCGTGCGGGCCAATACGACTTGGGCCATGATCGATAAGGCGAGCGGACGACTGGCCCGTGTTCGGCCAGAAATTGCTGCGCCGTTTATGTCATAAACCCTCTCTCCTTAAGGGGAGAGGAGCGAGACTTGCGAATTGTTTGCTAGTCGCAGCGGAGAGGGGCTTGACGGTGAGGTACTAGACCTCTTCCCCCCTCTCAACTTCGCCTAGCTGCAAGTGCAGCAAGGCTTCGTATCTCTCCCCTAAAGGAGAGAGAGGGTTACTCGCTCAGCTCATAATCCGGCAACGAGTGGAAAGCATCGCGCAACGCCTGGCTCCAGCCTTCCGAAATGCTATCGAAATAGGGATCTTCGGCAGTTATCCGGCGTTCGTGGAAGGGTGCGAAATCGTCGTTCCTGTAAAGCATCAGGTCGAGCGGCAGGCCGACCGACAGATTGGCCTTCAGCGTGGAATCGAACGACACCATCAGCAATTTGGTGATGTCCGCAAAGGACATATGCGATTCGAACCCGCGCACCAGTATCGGCCGCCCATATTTGGTTTCGCCGATCTGGAAGAAGGGCGTCTCGGGGCTGGCCTCGATGAAATTGCCTTCGGGGTAGATGAGGTAAAGCCGGGGCTCCATGCCCTTTATCTGCCCGCCCAATATCACGCTGGCCTTGAAATTGGGGGCGTTGGGCGTCGCCGCCTCGTCTCCCGTTATCGCGCGCGCAACGATGGTATCGCGCAGCGTCTGGCCGATGATATTGGCGACCTGGAACATCGTCGGCGCGGCAAGGATCGATGGCTTGCGCTCGCTCGGGGCCTTGGTGCGTTCTTCCAGCTGGCTGATCAGCGCCTGCGTCGTGGCAAGGTTGCCCGCGGTCATGATGCTGATGAACCGCTCTCCGGGGACTTCCCAGTGAAACATTTTCCGGAAGGTCGAGATATTGTCGACGCCCGAATTGGTGCGCGTGTCCGACATGAACGCCATGCCCTTGTCCAGCAACATTCCTACGCAATAAGTCATCTTAACCCGAAAGGCCCCCGCCCTGATTTGCTATACCCTATTGTTCGACCCGCAAACTGACAACCATGCTTTTGTCCCTTGCGCCAAATGACATGCCGGCGACGGGCGCGGCGTCGCGATAATCGAAGCCGGTTGCGACGCGGACATAGCGGCCATCGGGGCTGATGCCGTTCGAGATATCGAAGCCAACCCAGCCGATATGGTCGATATGCGCCTCGGCCCAGGCATGGCTTGCGGTCTGTTCGATCCGGCCGTCCATCATCAGATAGCCCGAGACATAACGCGCCGGGATCGCCATGGAACGGCACGCGGCGATGAAGATATGCGCATGGTCCTGACAGACGCCTGCCCCTGCGGTAATCGCCTGCTCGGCGCTGCTATCGACACTGGTCGCGCCGCCGCGATATTCGACCGACGCCCAATGATGTGCGCTCGACAGTTCGTGCAGCATCGCCGATCTTGTCCTCGGCGTCGCGGTCGATGCCTACGAGCAATTTCTGCACGCCGCGCGCTGCCGTCGTCAGCCGGGTCGGGCGGCAATAAGCCCACAAAGGCACATGGCTTCGATGCCTGCCCAAGATGCCGTGATTGTCCTCGGTCTCGACCTGTCCCTGACAATTGATCGTGATCGCGGTGCGGCCTTCCTCGATGGAAATCAAAGTCACATGATTGTTGTGCGGGTCGTCATGCTCGGCCTCGACCTTGCCGCCGTCGATACCAGCTGCCAGTGGTGGATCGTCTGCCCAGCGCCGTCCTTGGGCCGCAGCTTCAGCCGCTGGAGCGCATAATGCACGGGCCGGTCGAACTGATATTCGGTGATGTGCTGGATCGACAAAAGCATCAGTGGTTGAACCTGTATTCCTGCTCGACCATCGCGGCGAGATTGCGGTTTTGCGCGAGGAATTCGATCAGGAATTCGTGCAATCCGTCCTCCAGGATTGACGCAGCGGTCAGCGAGGCGAAGCTCGCATAAATGCGCTCGGCCTCGGTCAGGCTGGCCGACTGCACGCCATAGGACATCGCCAGATTGCGCAGATTGTCGGTGAGCTTGCCATAGCAGAACGCCAGACTGCGCGGGAAACGGCGGTCGAGGATGAGGAAATCGGCAATGCCCAACGCGCTCGCCCGCCCGGGATAGAGCCAGCGATAGGCGCTATAGGCTGAGGTCGAGCGCAGGATCGTTTCCCACTGGATATTGTCGAGCGAAGAGCCAACGAACGACACCGACGGCAGCAGCACATAATATTTGACGTCGATCTGTCGCGCCATGCTGTCGGCGCGTTCGATGAAATTGCCGACGCGGCTGAAATTATAGCCGTCGTTGCGCAGCATGGTGTTTTCCAATGCGCCGCGCACCTGCGCGGTCTGGCGTTCGATCAGGTCTATGGTCGCGGGCAGCTCGGCCTCGCGCACTTGCCGTTTCAGCCCGTCATTGACGCAGATCCAGCATTCGTTCACCGCTTCCCAGAATTCGCGGGTAATCGCGGTGCGCGTGGTTCGCGCATTCTGTCGCGCATTGTCGATCAGGTTGCGCAAATTGCCGGGGTTGGTCTTGTCGCGCAGCAGATAATCGACGACCTGCGCCGCGTTATAATCGGCGTGGGTGGCGCGATAGGCGGCGTCCATGCCGAGCGCGCTCAGGATCGAGCGCCATTCGTCCTGCCGCCCGCTGTTGCGGGTGAGCGTGAAGCGGTGGCCGGTCTCGATCAGCCGCGCGATATTCTCCGCGCGTTCCAGATAGCGGAACAGCCAGAAGATGCCCGAGGCGGTCTTGCCTAGCATGATAAGCGCGCCTCAATCATCCTCGATCACCCAGCTGTCCTTGGTGCCGCCGCCCTGGCTTGAATTGACCACCAGCGACCCTTTGCGCAAGGCCACGCGGGTGAGGCCGCCCGGCGTGATGTCGATCTTGTCGGGCGAGACCAAAACGAAGGGCCGCAAATCGACATGGCGGGGCGGCAAGGCCGCTGTTGGCAAAAATCGGGATGGTAGACAGCGCCAGTGTCGGTTGCGCGATATAATTGGCGGGCTTGGCAATCAGCTTGGCACGGAAATCGGCGAGCTCGCGCTTGCTGGCGGCGGGGCCGATCAACATGCCATAGCCGCCCGAACCGTGCACTTCCTTGACCACCAGTTCGGACAGATGGTCGAGCACATAGGCCAGCGAATCCTTTTCCGAACAACGCCAGGTATCGACATTTTTCAGTATCGGCTTCTCGCCGGTGTAGAATTCGACGATGTCGGGCATGTAGCTGTAAATCGCCTTGTCGTCGGCGATACCCGTGCCGGGCGCGTTGGCAATCGTGATTTTGCCAGCACGATACAGGTCGAAAATGCCGGGGATGCCCAGCACCGAATTCCGGCTTGAAAATCAGCGGGTCGAGATAATCGTCATCGAGGCGGCGGTAGAGCACATCAATCGGCTGATAGCCTCGCGTGGTCCGCATCGCGACGCGGCCATCGACGATGCGGATGTCATGGCCTTCGACCAGCTCCGCGCCCATCTGGTCGGCGAGGAAACGCATGTTCGAAATAGGCGCTGTTATGGATGCCCGGGGTCAGCACGGCGATTACCGGTTCGCCGGTGCAGGCGGCCGGTGCAACGCGGCTTAAGCGATGCGCGCAAATTCTTGGGATAATCGCTGACATTGCGGACGCGGATGCTGCTGAACAGTTCGGGGAACATGTTCATCATCGTCTCGCGGTTTTCGAGCATGTAAGACACGCCCGACGGCGTGCGCGCATTGTCCTCCAGCACCATGAATTCGTCGGCACCGGTGCGGACAAGGTCGATGCCGACGATATGCGTGTACACCCCGCCCGGCGGCGTGAAGCCGATCATCTGGGCTAACAAAGGCCTCGTTCTTTTCGAGCAGTTCGACCGGCAAGCGCCCGGCGCGAACGATTTCCTGCCGGTGGTAGATATCCTGCAGGAACGCGTTGATCGCGCGGACGCGTTGCTCGATGCCGCGCGAGACCTTCGCCCATTGCGCGCGCGGTGACGATGCGCGGGATGATATCGAAGGGGATCAGCCGCTCTTCGGCATCTTCATCGCCATAGACGGCAAAGGTGATGCCGGTGCGGCGGAAGAACTCTTCGGCATCGCGTGCCTTTTGCTTGAGGTGGGTGACTATCCTGTCCGGCGAACCATTTATGATAGGCTGCATAAGCGGCGCGCGGCGTCCCGTCTTCGTTCAGCATTTCGTCGAAACAGGGCGGTTTTGTTGCCATTACGGCTTTGTCTGCACAAAAAAAGTGCAGAGAACAAGCGACTTCGCACCTGCACAATTTATGGGCAGTGCGACCGGTCTAGAAGTCGACCGCGACGCCCTTTCAATTCCCAATCACCATAGCGCACCGGGTCGAGCCGTTCGGGGTCGGGCTCGGGCTCGCGGCCGACGCTTTAGGTTCGGGCACGGGCGGGCTTTTCGACAGATATTCGGGCGCTTTGACGTGAGGTGGGCGGTTTACCCATGATGTGTTCCTTCGATGCTGCTCGTCAAGATTGGCGCTTTGGCGCGAGGTTTTGCAAGCTGACACTTGTGCAAATCATCGCCCGTCCGCCTAGCGCGCATTCCCATGAACGACGAAATTTCCGGCCTGCCCACCCGCCGCGCGGCATTACGCTTGCTCGATACCGTGATGCGGATGGGCACACCGATGGATCAGGCGACGGCAAACGCGACCAAGGGCCTGTCGCCGCCCGACCGCGCGCTGGCGATTGCGATTGCGCAGGAGACTTTGCGCTGGACGGTCGACCTTGATGTGCTGATCGACAGCCAGACCAAGCAGCCGCTGCCCGACGACGCCAAAGCGCGGATGGTGCTGCGGCTTGCGCTGGCGCAGATATTGCGGCTTGGGACACCAGCGCATGCGGCGATTGCGACCGCGCTGCCGTTGGTCGATGGCGGGCCGAGGCGGCTGGTGCATGGCGTGCTGGGTTCGCTGCTGCGGGCCGAGGCCAGACTGCCCGAAACGCCCTCGCTGCCAGAGACTGTGATGATGCGCTGGCATCCGGCATGGGGCGACGACATGATTGCAGGTGCGCAGGCCGCACTGGCCGAACCGCCGCCGCTTGATCTGGCTTTGCGCGATCCCTCGGTAACGGCCGAGTGGGCCGAACGATTAGGTGGCATCAGCCTGATGCCGGGCCATGTCCGCCTGCCGCGCGGCACGGCGGTCGAGGAACTCGACGGCTATGACGAGGGCGCATGGTGGGTGCAGGATCTGGCGGCCAGCCTGCCCGCGCGGTTGCTGGGCGACGGCGAGGGCAAGCGCGCGCTTGACCTGTGCGCGGCACCGGGCGGCAAGACCATGCAGCTTATCGGCAGCAGGCTTCACCGTCACCGCGCTCGATAACAGCGCGCGCCGGATGGACCGGCTGATGCGCAATCTCGAACGCACCCGGCTGAATGCCGAGCGCGTGAACGCCGATGTCATGGAGTGGCAACCCAGGCAGCAATATGACGCGATCTTGCTCGACGCGCCATGCAGCGCGACCGGCACGATGCGCCGCCATCCCGATGTGTTGCAGCGGATCGATATCAAGGCCGATCAATAACCTGGCAGCAATCCAGAGCGCGATGCTCGACCGTGCGGCAGAGTGGGTGAAGCCCGGCGGGTCGCTGGTGTTTGCCACCTGCTCGCTCGAACCGCATGAGGGCGAGGCGCAGGCCGAGGCGTTTCTTGCGCGAGCATCCGGAATTATGCAACGCAGCCCGCCACTGCCGAAGAATTGCCGGCGGGCATCGAATGCCAACGCCCAAGGCCATGTCCGCACGATGCCACCGATGCTGGCAGAGCAAGGCGGCCTCGACGGATTTTTCGTGGCGAGGTTTGTAAGGAACGCATAATATCCAAACTGCGTCGCTCCACCCCTTCGACTGCCTGCAAGTCAGGCGCTCAGGATAAACTGACCGAAGGTCAGGCTGGAGCCTATCGCGTGTTTTTGGACTGGCTGACGTTGAGCTTGAACGATAGACGGAATAGGCCCCAGCCTGCGCTGGGGCGACGAGGAATGAATGATAACCGTTGCCCCCATACTCACCACCGAACGCCTCTCCATAGAACCGATGGCGCTCGCCCATTGGGAGGACTATGCCGCCGCCTGGGCTGACCCGCGTATGACCGAATTTATCGGCGGCGAACCGCGCAATCGCAACACAAGCTGGGGCAAGTTTCTGCAAGGCATGGGGCTATGGTCGCTTTTCGGCTATGGCTATTGGTCATTTGTTGAGCGCGAGAGCGGTAAGTTCATCGGCAATGGCGGGCTCGCGCAATTCGAACGCGGGATTCCCGAACTTGATGGCTTTCCTGAAGCGGGCTGGGCGTTCGCCCCCGACGCGTGGGGCAAGGGCTATGCGACCGAAGCAATGGCTGCGATATTGGAATGGGCGGACACTGCGATGCTGGGCGAAATCCGCTGCATCATCGACCCCGGCAATGCGGCCTCGCATAATGTCGCGACCAAGCTGGGCTTCGCGAAATTTGCCGAATCGCATGATGTGATGGGTGAACTGTTCATTTACCGCCGTGACCGGTCGCGCTGACTGGCCGATAAGCTGTGCATAACGCCGCTGCCCGGGTTGCTCCGGCGAATATGCGCGGCTAAGCGCTTTCTATGTCAAGCGCCGTCCGCATTGCGCCCTCCATCTTGTCAGCCGATTTTGCCAGGCTGGGCGAAGAAGTGCGCGCGATTGACGAAGCTGGCTGCGACTGGATTCATGTCGATGTGATGGACGGGCATTTTGTGCCGAATATCACCATCGGCCCGGCGGTTGTAAAAGCGCTCCGCCCGCACAGCGCCAAAATCTTCGACGTCCATCTGATGATTGCGCCGGTCGACCAATATGTGAAGGATTTCGCCGACGCGGGCGCGGATATCATTTCCTTCCATCCCGAGGCTGGTCCGCATCCGCACCGCACGGTGCAGCTTATCAAGTCGCTTGGGTAAAATGGCGGGCGTTGTTCTCAATCCGGCAACGCCTGCGAAAATGCTCGATTATCTGATCGAGGATATCGATCTGGTGCTGGTGATGAGCGTCAACCCCGGCTTTGGCGGGCAGAGCTTTATTTCGAGCCAGCTGCGCAAGATCGAAGCCATCCGCAAGATGATCGAAAAGACCGGTCGCGATATCAGGCTGGAAGTCGATGGCGGCATCACGGTCGAAACCGCGCCCTTGGCGATTTCGGCAGGCGCGGATACGCTCGTTGCAGGGACCGCAACCTTTAAGGGCGGGCCGGATCACTTATGCCGCCAATATCCGGGCGCTGAGGGGTGGATGACGGGCAGTGATGAAGGCGACGGTGAACAGCGGCAGGCGGCATTGATCGTCAGGCCCAAAGGCGCGGGCCAGAATCTTCTCGAACGATTATCCTTACAATTTTACAAGTTAACATGGCGCACGCCGCTGCACAGCGGGCGGCTCAAGGGCAAAGTGCCGTTGCGGCTGCTGGCGGTTCCCGAAGACCCTTTGAAGGGCAATGTGGCGCGTGGGCAGTCGCTGCGCATGGGCAAATTCCATATTCAGGGATTTGAACAGGCCTTTGAAGGCCTCGATTATCAGAAGCTGGCGCTTCCGCCGGCGCTGACCGATTATATCCACCGCTTCGACTGGCTGCGCGATCTGGCGGCGGCGACCAATCGCGGTGAGGGCGCTCCGATTGCGGCGCAAATCGCCGATGATTGGCTGGTTGCCAACGGCATGAAGACGCGCGAGCCTGCCTGGCGGGTCGATAACTGCGCGTGGCGGCTGCTCAATATGGCGGCGGGTTCGCCGTTTTTGCTGACCAGCGCTGATCCCGTTTACCGGTCGCGTGTCATCAACCATTTTGCCCGCCTCGCGCGGCATCTCGACCAGTCCGCACCGCGCGCGCAGAGCCATTTTGCCAAAAGCGTCGGCTGGGCGGGCGTGGTCGCGGCTTCGTTGCTGCTGCCCGAGGGCAAAGCGCGGCGGGCGGTTGGCGAGAACGGGCTTGGCGGAAGCGTTGCGCGCGACGATCTTCCCCGATGGCGGCGTTGTGTCGCGTTCGCCGGTGCAGTTGATGGAACTGATCGGGCTGCTGAGCCTGCTCAAGCAATGCTACGATGCGCGCGACGAAATCGTAGCCGGCTATTTCTGGCCGATGCGTTGGGACGTGCGGTGCCCGCTTTGTTGGGCCTGACGCATGCCGATGGCGGGCTTGGCGCCTGGCAGGGTTCGGCGCATATCGGCGCGGAGCGAATCGAGGCGCTAGTCGCCGCCAGCGAAGTGCGCGCGCGGCCGCACCGGCAGGCGCTCGATTGGGGTTATCAGCGTGTTTCGGCGGGCAAATCGGTATTGCTGCTCGACGCAGGGCCGCCGCCGCTGGCGCGGCAGTCGGCATCGGGCTGTGCCTCGACATTGGCCTTCGAACTCAGTCGCACGGTGCGCAGCGGATCATTGTCAATTGCGGTGGCGCTGCTCTGGTCGGGGCTGCTATTCCGGCGGCCTTGGCACGTGGACTTCGCACCACCGCGGCACATTCGACCTTGTGCATCAACGACACCAACTCGACCGCGATCCTGCAAGGCGGGCAGCTTGGCAAGGGCGTTGCCGAGGTCGGGCTTGATCGCCGCGATGTCGATTCTGGCGACGCGTATCGAGGCGAGCCATGACGGCTATGTGCGCGGTTTCGGCTATAATCATTCGCGGCTGCTTATCCTGCGCTCGGACGGCATGGAATTGCGCGGCGAGGATACGCTGGTGCCGCAGGGCAAGCCCAAGGACGGGACGCCGGTGCATGTGCGTTTTCACCTTGGGCGCGGATATCGAAATCACGCCGACCGACAACACACAAACCGCGTTGCTGCGCATGGCCGATGGCAGCAACTGGGCGTTTGCCGCGGCGGGCGGCGCACTCTCGATTGATGACAGCCTGTGGGTCGACGAAGAAGGTCGCCCGCACCCGACACGCCAGCTTGTGATTGCCGCCGACACTGGTAAAGGCGGCCTCACCATCGGCTGGCAGCTACGCCATTTAGGATAAATATCATGCAAGACGTCGTTATCAAACGGGCCCTGTTGTCGGTCTCGGACAAGGCCGGATTGGTCGAGCTGGGCCATGCGCTGGCGGCGCGGCATGTCGAATTGGTATCGACCGGCGGAACGGCGAAGACGCTGCGCGATGCTGGGTTGCAGGTGAAGGATATCAGCGAGCTTACCGGATTTCCCGAAATGATGGACGGCCGGGTGAAGACCTTGCATCCCAAGGTGCATGGCGGACTGCTCGCGGTGCGCGACAATGCCGAGCATGTGGCTTCGATGAAGGAGCATGAAATCGGCGCGATCGATCTTGTTGTGGTCAATCTTTATCCCTTTGCGCAGACCGTCATGAAGGGTGCAAGCCGCGACGAGATTATCGAGAATATCGACATTGGCGGCCCGTCGATGGTGCGCAGTGCGGCCAAGAACCATGCCTTTGTGACCATCGTCACCGATCCTGCCGACTATGACAATCTGATTGCCGAGCTGGAGGAAAGCGACGGCAAGACATCCTACGACTTCCGCCGCAAATGCGCGGCCAAGGCCTATTCGGCGACCGCTGCTTATGACAGCATGATCAGCCAGTGGTTCGCCTTTGCCGACCAGCAGCAGCTGTTTCCCGACATGCTCGCGGTCAATGGCAACCGCGTCGACGAACTGCGCTATGGCGAAAACCCGCATCAGCGCGCGGCGCTTTATGTGCCGGTTGGGCCGCATGGATCGGGCATTGCGCAGGCCGAACAGGTGCAGGGCAAGGAGCTGTCGTATAACAATTATAACGACGCCGATGCCGCGCTCGAGCTGGTCAGCGAATTTCGCGATGGCCCGCCGACGGTGGTTATCGTCAAGCACGCCAATCCGTGCGGCGTGGCGACCGGCGAGACGCTGATCGACGCCTATCGCGCGGCGCTTGAATGCGACAGCGTTTCGGCCTTTGGCGGCATTGTTGCGGTCAACCGGCCTTTGGATGGCGCGACTGCCGAGGCGATTACCGAGATTTTCACCGAGGTCGTAGCGGCGCCGTCTGCCGATGATGCGGCCAAAGCGGTGTTTGCGAAGAAGAAGAATTTGCGGCTGTTGCTGACCGGCGATCTGCCCGATCCAAAGCGTGGCGGGCTGGCGATCAAGCCGATTACCGGCGGGCTGCTCGTGCAATCGCGCGACAACGGTCATGTCGCCGACAGCGAGTTCAAGGTCGTGACAAAGCGCGCGCCAAGCGCGCAGGAACTGGCCGATTGCCGCTTTGCGTGGACCGTCGCCAAGCATGTGAAATCGAACGCGATTGTCTATGCCAAGGATGGTGCGACGGCGGGCATTGGCGCAGGCCAGATGAACCGCCGCGACAGCGCGCGGATTGCTGCGATCAAGGCGAAGGAAGCGGCTGAAACCTATGGATGGGGCGAGGCCCGCACCGTTGGTTCAGCGGTGGCTTCGGACGCCTTCTTCCCGTTCGCTGACGGCCTGCTCGCCGCCGCCGAAGCAGGCGCAACGGCGGTCATCCAACCGGGCGGTCGATGCGCGACGACGAAGTCATCGCCGCCGCCGATGAAGCTGGCCTCGCCATGGTCTTCACCGGCATGCGGCATTTTAGGCATTAAGCCCCGCCGTTCGTCATCCTGAACTTGTTTCAGGATAACAAACAAACGGTACCGCGTTATCCTGAAACAAGTTCAGGATGACGATAGTTGGCCGGTTACCCAGCCCGCTTGACCGGGCCCCTGAAATTACCATTACCGCCCTTTTTGGGGCCATAATTGCGCGCAGGTGCGCCGGGATCGCGGCGGTTTTCGCTGCGGGCGGCAAAGGCGCGATCAGCGGTTGGACGACGATCACCGCTTGGCGCATTGTCGTTGCGCGGACGCGGCGCCGGGCCGCCTTCACGGCTTCCGTCACGCGGGCCGACAGCAGGTGACCAGCCGCCTTGCGGGGCGTGGGTGCGCTGGCGGGTTTCGCCGTTGCGACCGGTGCCGCCATTGTTGCCGCCGAGTTTCTTGCCCGCATAATTGGTGCGTCCGCCGCCGGGATGACCGCCACCGCGACCGCCGCGCGCTGCCTTCGGTCTTTCTTATCGGCGGCTGGCGGCGGCAAGGCTGCGACCGCTGCGCGGAAGCCTTCGGGCAGGCCAAGCGTCATGGCGCGCACGCCGGTCAGGCGCTCGATATCTTTCATGTAACCACGTTCGTCACCGGCAACGAAGCTCATCGCGACGCCTTCACGGCCCGCACGCGCGGTGCGGCCGATGCGGTGGACATATTGTTCGGGCACATTGGGCAGTTCGAAATTGAACACATGGCTGACGCCGGGGACGTCGATGCCGCGTGCCGCAATGTCGGTTGCGACCAGGATCTTGATCTTGCCGTCACGGAATGCTTGCAGCGCAGCAGTACGCTGGCCCTGTGACTTGTTGCCGTGGATCGCAGCGGACTGGATGCCAGCACCTGCAAGCCCGCGCACGACGCGGTCGGCGCCATGCTTGGTGCGGGTGAAGACCAACGCGCGGTCGATCTCTTCGCTTTGCAGCTTGAGCGTCAGCAAAGTCTGCTTTTCGCGCTGCTCGACAAAGGTCACAAACTGCTCGACGCGCTCTGCGGTGGTCGCCGCAGGCGCAACCGATACGCGGACGGGATTGTTGAGGAAGCGGTTGCCCAATTCGGCAATCGCCTTTGGCATCGTCGCCGAGAAGAACAGAGTCTGGCGCTGCTTTGGCAGCAACTGGTCGATGCGCTTCAATGCGTGGATGAAGCCCAGGTCCATCATCTGGTCGGCTTCGTCGAGGACGAAGATTTCAACGTCCTTCAAGCGTCACCGCACGCTGTTCGATCAGATCGATCAAACGGCCCGGTGTGGCAACGAGGATATCGACGCCGCCTGCAAGGCGCTTCTTCTGGCTGAAAATCGGCATGCCGCCGAAAACGCAATCGACCTTGAGGCCAAGAAATTTGCCATAAGTGCGGAAGCTGTCGGCGATTTGTGCGGCAAGTTCGCGGGTTGGCGACAGCACCAGCATGCGGCAGCTATATTGCTGGCGCGCTTTGGGCTTGGTCGCGAAATGATGGAGCGAGGGCAACGCAAATGCCGCCGTCTTGCCGGTGCCGGTCTGCGCGATACCGCACAGGTCGCGGCCCTGCAGCAACGACGGGATCGCCTGTTGCTGGATGGGGGTAGGGGTATCATATCCAGCGGCTTCAAGCGCCTTCAGGATAGGTTGGGCAAGGCCCAGGTCTTGGAAAAAAGACATAAATATACTTTCAATATGGTCGTCACAGCCCGATGATGCGCGTCCTTTAATCAGGACCGCACGGGCGCAACAGCAGGTGTTCGGGAGCAGCTTATGCCGACCCGTTGGAAACAACCCTGCGTGATATGGGAAGCCTCTAAGCTTACGCATCTTGTTCGATTGGCGAGGCCACCATCTGCGGCCCTCACGCTGCCAATACTGCGGCGGTCTTGTCCGCTCGCCTCATGCGCTTGGCTGGCCATATGGCCGTGAAGTGCAAGAAAAGCAAGTTATTTGTGCAGCGCAGCAACTTTATGTCGCGCTATGTGCTCGAACAAATCCGCAACCTCTTGTTAACCATCTATTAGGGCATTTCGTTCACAGATTTCTCCAAGGCAATTCGCTGGGGGAAATTATGATGGTTCAGGGGCAAAATATCGGTTGATGTGGCGATTATTGGCGCGGGGCCTGCGGGCTTAACCGCTGCCTATTTGCTGACCAAAAAAGGCTATAGCGTCACCGTTATCGAAAAAGACGAACGCTATGTCGGCGGCATCAGCCGCACCGTGGAGGTCGACGGCTATCGCTTCGACATTGGCGGCCACCGCTTTTTCTCGAAATCGAAAGAGGTCGTCGACCTCTGGAACGAAATTCTGCCCGACGATTTCATCCAGCGCCCGCGCATGAGCCGCATCTATTATGAAGGCAAATTCTACAGCTACCCGCTGCGCGCGTTCGAGGCGTTGTTCAATCTGGGCATCATCCGCTCGACCTTGTGCATGGCAAGCTATGCCAAGGCCAAGGTCTTCCCGAACAAGAATGTCCGCAGCTTTCAGGACTGGACCGTCAACCAGTTCGGCCACAAATTATTCTCGATCTTCTTCAAAACCTATACCGAAAAAGTCTGGGGCATGCCGTGCGACGAAATGTCGGCAGACTGGGCGGCGCAGCGCATCAAGGGCCTGAGCCTTGGCGCAGCGGTGCTTGACGGGCTTGAAGCGCTCGTTCGGGCATGAACAAGAAACCCAATGACGGCATGGAAACCAAAACCCTGCTCGAAACCTTCCGCTATCCGCGGCTTGGGCCGGGCATGATGTGGGATGCCGCGCGCGATTTTGTTGTCGCCAAGGGTAACACGGTTCTGATGGGCCATAGCTTCAAGCAATTGGCGCAGGATGCCGATGGCAACTGGCGCATGTCGGCAACCAAAGCCGATGGCAGCGAAGCCGTGATTACCGCAAAGCATGTTATCAGCAGCGCGCCGATGCGCGAACTGTCGGCACGTATCCATCCGTTGCCGCAGACATCGTTGCAGGCGAACAATCTGCGCTACCGCGACTTCCTGACCGTCGCATTGATGATCAAGTCGGACGATCTGTTCCCCGACAACTGGATCTATATCCACGACAGCAAGGTGCAGGTTGGCCGCGTACAGAATTTCCGCAGCTGGTCGCCCGAAATGGTGCCTGATCCTTCGATCGCCTGCGTCGGCCTTGAATATTTCTGCTTCGAAAATGACAATCTGTGGGCATCGAGCGATGCCGACCTGATCGAACTCGCCAAAAAGGAAATGGGCATCCTCGGCCTGTGCAAACCCGAAGATGTTGTCGGCGGCGCTGTGGTTCGTCAGGAAAAGGCCTATCCCGTCTATGACGACGATTATGCCGCCAATGTCGAGGCGATGCGTGCCGAACTGGAAGGCAAGTTACCCGACGCTGCACATGGTCGGCCGCAACGGGATGCACCGTTACAACAATCAGGATCACGCGATGATGACGTCGATGCTGACGGTCGAAAATATCGTTGCGGGTGCGCGCGTCTACAATATCTGGAACGTCAACGAAGACGCCGAATATCATGAGGCTGGCGACGAGGGCGAGCAGCAGGTCATTGCGGCAAAGGTCAGCGAAGATCAGGCTGCAGCCTGACGTCCGAGCGCGATGTGCCGCAAAGAATTGAAAAGGGGCGGATCGAAAAGGGTGAAGCACCCCGCAAGGCCGCTTAAGCGATATGGACCGCGCCGTCGCTTCCGCGCTGGTCTTGTGGCACCGGTTCACGATCACGCGCTATCTGGCGGCGAGCATCGTTGCGCTGGCCTTTGACGTCGCCCTGTTCGCCAGCCTTGTGGCGCTCGGCATCGACCCGACGATTGCTTCGGCAGCGGGTTATTGCGCAGGGATTGTCGTTCACTGGCTGGCGAGCGCTAACATCGTCTTTACCGGCAAAACGCGTGATGGCGCTGCGCTGCATATCCAGCGGGCATTATTTGCCGGCTCGGCGCTGGTTGGCCTTGGCATCACCGTAGCCACGGTCGAGCTATTGGGGCGCATCGGCGTTCATCCGATTCCGTCGAAGGGCGTTGCGATCGGAATCAGTTTTGTTGCGGTCTATGGATTACGCAAATGGGGGGTATTCCGGTGACGGCAATCGCAGCACATCTCGAGCGGACCGCCTTCTGGGGCGTCGATGCAGAATTGAAAAAGTTCGGCAACTGGCTGCTCGTCTGGGTAGTGCTGGCCAATGCGGGTTTCATGGCGTTATGGTTTTCCGGCGCGCCGCCGCGGCATCTGGAAATTGTTTACGCAGGTCTCATCGGCCTGGTGGTAAAACGCTTCCCGCAGATCATCCAGTTTCTCGCCTTCGTCGGTATCACGGTCTATTCGGCGCTGATCTTCATCGGCGGGCTGTTCAATCTGGATTTGTCGTCGCTGGTTTACTCGCTGCAATTTTTCGCCGAGATCAAGCCGGGCAATTCCATCGATTATATCGCTGCTGCTGTCGCCATATTGGGCATGATGGCTCTCGCGTGGAAGCTTTTGAAACGCGACACAAATTTTTCGCGGCCCTTGTTGATTGCGGGCGCAGCGGGGCTTTCGGTCATGCTGGCCGGCGTTGATGTTTATATGGGTAAGGACATGCGCGGCCATTATTTCCGTGCAGCACCTGCTGGCGCGGTGTTCGGCTCTGCGACTGGCGATAGCGGTTTTGCAGCCCGGGCCGATGGCAAAAGGCATCTTGTGCTGATCGTGGTCGAAGCGATGGGCGTGCCCAAAGGCAATCCTGAAATGTCGAAGCTGCTGTTCGCGCCTTTGATGGACAATGCGGCGGTGACGGCGCGTTATGATTTCAAGCGCGGCACGGTCCCTTATTACAACAGCACCACAGCGGGCGAAATTCGCGAACTGTGCGGGCGGTGGGGCGACTATTATGACCTTGTCGACCGCAAGGATACGGGCTGCCTGCCGACGACATTGGCGAACAAGGGCTATGACACGCTGGCGATGCACAGCTTCACCGGCTCCTTCTTCAAGCGCGAGGACTGGTATCCCAATATCGGATTTGCCAAACGCGAGTTCGGCAAGGACATGATGAAATCGGGCGCCGAACAATGCGGCGGGGTGTTCCCCGGCGCGTGCGACCGGCAGATCCCTGCGCAGATTGCGGCGAAGCTCAAGGCTGCTGAAAAACCGACATTCCTCTATTGGCTGACGCTCAACTCGCATCTGCCGGTGCCGTCCGGGCTCAACCTCAACGCCGATAATTGCGAGCGCGTTTCGCCTTTGCTCAAGGCGGAATTCCCGCAAATTTGCCGCCAGTTTGCGATTTATCACGACATCCAGATTGCGCTTGCAAGCGAGATTTCCGCCGCCGATTTCCCCGACGCGGACATCCTGCTGGTCGGCGATCATATGCCGCCTTACTTCGACCGGCATCACCGCACGCAGTTCGACCCCGAGCATGTGCCGTGGCTCTATTTGCGCCGCAAGGATAATGCAGACAACGCCGTAGTCGCACGCTAAAGCAACGCGCAGGGGGCGGGGATGATTGAAAATGTGCGTGACGGGCGTAATGGCGTTCCGGTTCAATTGCTGGGCGCGTTGTGGCTCTTGATATCGGCTGGCCTGATCTGGTCGGGCTGGACCGAAATCACCACGCTTTCGGGATGGGACCCCGACGACGCCTTGCGGCTGGCGCAGCTGCGCGATTTCCTTGCTGGACAAAGCTGGTTCGACACCACCCAATATCGCATGAACCCGCCCGACGGCGCACCGATGCACTGGTCGCGGTTGATCGAGCTACCGCTGGCCGCCCTGATCTTGCTGCTGCGCCCGATATTTGGCCAACCAGCGGCGGAAATGATCGCCGGAAGCGCGGTGCCGTTGCTGCTTCTCGGCTGGATTGCATGGATGCTGTCGCGGATCGCAACGCGGCTCTCCTCGCGCGAAGCAGGGGTAGCGGCGGCGCTTATCACTTTGTCGTCGGGCGCATTGCTGATCCAGCTGCGACCGATGCGGATCGACCATCATGGCTGGCAACTGGCCATGGCGGTGCTGGCGCTGTCGACGATATTCTGGAGCGATGTCCGCAAGGCTGGCCTGGTGTTGGGCGTCGCGCTTGCGGTCTGGTTGCATATCAGCCTCGAAGGCGCACCGATGACGGCGGCTTTTTTCCTGTTGCTCGGGTTGCGCTGGGTCCGCGATGCGCGCGAAGGCGCACGGCTTTCGTGGACAGTCGCAGCTTCGCTACTCGCATCATTGCTGCTGTTCTTCGGCACGCAGGCGAACGGACTTGCAGCGCCAACCTGGTGTGACACGATCTCGCCGCCGCATATCGGCGCGATAGGCTTTGCGACGCTCGTGATGCTGCCCGCGATCCGTTTCTTGCCTGACGACTGGCGGATGCGGCTTGCGGCGGTGGCGGTCGCGGGTGGCGGCGCGCTTGCCCTAATCTTCGTCGCCGCGCCGCAATGCGTGGGCGGCGCGTTCGGCAATCTGGACCCGGTAGTGCGCGAATATTGGTATTCGAAAGTCAGTGAAGGCCTGCCAGTATGGCACCAGTCGTGGCGGACGTCGGTCAACCTGGGCGCTGGCCTGCTGTGCGGCGCGGTCAGCTGGCTGATATTGCGCGGCAAGCTGAAACGCGAAGACCGGCGCAAACTAGACGCCATCGGCTTTTTCCTGTTCTATGGATTGCTGCTGTCGATTTTCGTCATGCGCACCGTTTCGGTTGCGACGGCTTATGCGATCCCGGTGACGGCGGTGCTGATCGCTTATCTGTTCCAACGCTATCGCCAGTCGAAGAAGCCCGGTTCAACGCGTGGCGTTGGTCGCATCGATGCTTGTCCTGCTGGTGCCGGGTGCCGCGGTTTCGTCTTTGACTCGCGAGGCACCGGCACCGGAACAGTCCGAAGCAGAAGCCGGCAGCAGGCACCGCATCAACGAATGGCGACTGCCAGTCGGCGCTGTCGGTGCGCGCGCTGTCCGCTCTGCCCAAGGGAACCTTTGTTGCGCCCTTCGATATGGGGCCGATGATTTTGGCGCAAACCCCGCACAAGATACTCGCCAGCAGCCATCATCGTAACGAAGCGGCGATGCGCGACCATATCCAGATATTCCGCATGGCTCCCGACGCATCGCACCAGTTGTTGCAAAAGCGGGCTATCGACTATCTCGCGGTTTGTGAGACCGAGGCCGAACTCGGCTTTTATGAAAAGAAGGATCCGAACGGTCTGTGGGCGCAGGTGAAGAAGGGCAATGTTCCTGGCTGGCTCGCTCCGCTGCCCGACCGGGGTGAAGGTATCAGGGTCTGGCGAGTCCGTTAAAGATGCATGAAATCGCGGTCGAAGCTTTTGAGGTTCGCGCCGCCATCGACAAAGATCGTCTGCCCGGTAACGTCACTGGCCCCGGCCAGATACAGCACCGCATCGGCAACCCCCGATGGTGAGGGCAGCACGCCCAGCGGCATCATTGCGGCAAGCCGCTCCTCCTGTGTCGGCATCATAATCATCGGTTGAAATGACCAGCCCCGGGGCGACGCCATTAACCCGCGCGCGCGCGCCAAATGCAGAAGCCATCGAACGAACCGACGCGGCGAGCGCCTGTTTGGACAGAGTGTAGCTCAACTGGTCACGATGCGGGTTGGTCACTCGCTGGTCGAGGATATTGACGATTGCCGGTTGTTTTCCATCGCCCGCAGCCTTGACCAATGCCTGCGCCAGCAACAGCGGCGTAAACAGGTTCAGGCGGAAATGCGCGTCGAGTGTTTCGGCGGTCATCGCGGCCCAATCATCCTGCCCGAACATCGCGGCATTATTGACCAGCAAGTCAGGCGCGCGGCCGAAATGGGCGGTAATGGCATCGATCAACGAAGCGGAAGCCGCAGGTTCCGAAAGATCGTGGGTAAATGGCTGCCACTCGCTTTCTTGCCCTTCCATCACCGCGAGAAGCGATGCTTCGGGTTCCTTGTCGAGATGGCTGACCAGCGCGAGCGCATAGCCTGCCTTTGCCAGTCTTGCCGCAATTTCAGCACCAAGCCGCCTTTTGCCGCCGGTGACGATGGCCAGCGGTGCGGCGCTCATTTGCGGCTCCGCGCCATTGTTATGCCAATGGCTTCACCGTCTTCGGCAATGGCCAGCTTGACGATCTTGACGCGAGATACTGGTGATTCGTGTGTCGTCGGCAAAAAGCGTGTCGATGATATGGTCGGCGACCGCCTCGATCAGCGTGAAATGCACGCCCTCGGGCAAATGCGTCGCTGCCTCCTTCAGCGTCATGTAGTTCTTTGAAGCGCGAAGCGGCGTGTCGGGCGTGTAATGATCGGCCATATCGAGCGTCGCGCTGATCGAGATTTTCAATGGCTGCGGCAGGTGGGTTTCCTGGCTGTAAATGCCGGTCAGGACATTGACGACAAGGTCGTGGACTTCAAGGATTAAGCTATCGGTCATTGGGTTCCTTACTGCGACCAGCGCGCGAAAATAGCGGTCGGCAGGAGCAAGCCGCGCGATTTTTCCCGCACCGCCAGTTCGCCGAATTCCACTTTACCCGGCAAATCGCCGAAATGCGATTCGAGCAATGCGCCGAAAGCCAGCGCCGACATCCGCACCGCATAAACGGTCAAAAACAGAAAACGCGAATTGGCATCGAGCAGCTTGCGGCAATTGGTGATCAGGGGGGCGAGGTCCTGTTCGAGATGCCAGACTTCGCCATCGGGTCCGCGGCCATATTTGGGTGGGTCGAGCAAGATGCCGTCGTACCGCTTTTCGCGTCGCACTTCGCGCGCGACGAACTTTGCGGCGTCATCGACGATCCAGCGGATCGGGCGCTCTGCCATGCCGGACAATTCCGCATTGACACGCGCCTGCGCGACCGACTTTTTCGACGCGTCGACATGCACCATATTCGCGCCCGCTGCCGACAACGCCAGCGTGCCGACGCCGGTATAGCCGAACAGGTTCATCGCGACCGGCTCGGCAACACCAGCAATCTCTCCCCGCATCCAGCGCCAGACCGGGTCCATGTCGGGGAAAAATCCCAGATGTCGGAACGGCGTGCACGATGCAGTGAAGCTCACCTCATCATTCCATTTGAGCGGCCAGCCGTCCATCGGCACGGGGCGGTTGTTATACCACCGCCCGCCGCCGTCTTCATCAGAACCCGGAACGAACTCGGCATCTGCATCCCAGTCATCCTGGGCCGGTGCCCACATCGCCTGCGGTTCGGGGCGGATGAAGCGGCGGTCGCCGTAGCTTTCATATTTGCGGCCATTGCCGCTATCGATCAGTGTATAATCCTCGCGCGGTTCGCTGACCAGAGTAACGAAGCTGGCGTCCATGTTAGCGAACGGCGCGCGCCAGCACATAATCGCGCACGGCATCGTAATTGCCGGGCAGGACGTCGAACCGCTCTTCGCGCTCGAACAGATTGCCGAGCCGTTGTGGCAGGTTCGGGCGCACGCCAGTGGCGCGCTCGACGGCATCGGGGAATTTGGCAGGGTGCGCCGTTGCCAGCGTCACGACGGGAACCTCGGGTGAAACACCGGCGACACGCGCCGCGTGGAGTGCGATGGCGGTGTGCGGGTCAATTACTTCGCCGCAATATTCGTGCGCCCAACGCATCGCCAACGCCATTTCGTCAGCATCAGCGCGCGCGCTGGCAAACAGCGACGCCTTGCGCCGCATGTCAGATGACAACACCATCTTGCCCATCTGTTCGAACCATTTCATCCGAGCGCCGGTGGTCGATCCGTCGCGGCCTTCCATGTCGAACAACAACCGTTCGAAATTGCTCGACACCTGAATGTCCATCGACGGCGCGGCGGTGGGTGTGACACCTGACACCGAATAATCGCCCTTCGACAAAGCGCGATGGAGGATGTCGTTGACGTTGGTCGCGACAATCAACCGCTCGATAGGCAGCCCCATTTGTGCGGCGACATAACCTGCAAAGACATCGCCGAAATTGCCCGTTGGCACTGAAAAGGCGACGGGGCGTTCGGGGCCGCCAAGGCGAAGCGCAGCATAGAAATAATAGACCACCTGCGCCATCAACCGCGCCCAATTGATCGAGTTGACCGCCGAGAGCGTGAGCGGGCCGTTGACTTCGCGGTCGCCGAACATGCGTTTGACCATTGCTTGCGCGTCGTCAAAGCTGCCCTGAATCGCGATGTTGTGGACGTTTGGCGCAAGGATCGTCGTCATCTGCCGCCGCTGCACGTCCGACACACGGTCGTGCGGATGGAGCATAAAAATCTCGATCTGCTCTCGGCCCGCGACGGCATCAATCGCTGCCGAACCGGTATCGCCCGAGGTCGCCCCGACGATAGTGATTTTCTTGTCAGTGCCGCTCAGGAAACGCTCGAACAGCTGCCCCAGCAGTTGCAGCGCTACATCCTTGAATGCGAGCGTCGGGCCGTGGAACAGTTCGAGCAAGAAGTGCTGGTGATCGAGTTGCGTGAGCGGGGTGACCGCCACATGCGCGAACGATCCGTAAGCTGCCTTGCAAAGGCTTTTCAGTTCATTCTCGTCCAGCACGCCAGCGGTGAACGGTGCCATCACTCGTGCAGCGAGTTCGACATAATCAAGCCCGCGCATCGCTGCGATATGCTCAGGCGTAAATCGCGGCCATTCACGCGGCACATAAAGTCCACCATCGCGGGCGAGGCCGGTCAGCGTTGCGCCTGCGAAGTCCAGCATGTCTGCGTTACCGCGCGTGCTGATATATGTTGTCCGATTGTCGCCCATGTCGCGCCCGCCGTTAGCGACGCAGGCGCACTCCTGCAAGATTATTGCAGGTCAGCCCTTACAAAATCGGCACATCGTTCGCCGATCATGATGCTGGCTGCATTGGTATTACCCGATATCAGGCGCGGCATGATGCTGGCATCGGCGATGTAAAGGCCATCCAGCCCGCGATATTTGAGGCGCGGATCGACCACGGCGTCCGCATCCGGCCCCATCCGGCAGGTGCCAACCGGGTGGTAAATGGTGTCAGATACTTCGCGAAGGCGTGCTTCCAGCGCGGCATCGTCATCATAGTTGACAGGCGAACGGTCACGCGCGCCCATATCCGATAGCGGCGGCGTTTCTGCAATCCGGTACATCAATCGCGCAGCATCGCGCAGAAGGGTGAGGTCGCGCTCGTCGCTCAGGAAATTGGGGTTGATCGCGGGCGCCATCGCCGGATCGGGTGATTTGAGCTTAACCCAGCCCCGGCTTTCGGGACGCAACACGCAGGCGTGGAGCGAAAAGCCATGCTCCTTCAGCTTGTCGCGGCCGTGATTCTGGATGATCGCGCGCATGAAGTGATATTGGATATCGGGTGCCGGCGCGTCTTCGCGCAGTTTCACAAACCCGCCGCTCTCGGCAAAGTTCGTGGTCAACATCCCGGTGCGACGCAGCCGGTGCTCGACAAACGCCTTTGCAACAGCGAACATGCCGCGCAGCGATCCGCCGAAAAGCGAAAGATCGTTAAGATCATAGCCGACCAAATAATCGCAATGGTCCTGCAAGTCCGCGCCGACGGCAGCCTTGTCGACCAGCGTTTCAACGCCATGTTCCTGCAAATGCGCGCCGGGTCCGATGCCCGACAGCATCATGATCTGCGGGCTGCCAAAGGCGCCTGCCGACAGGATGACCCCTGCCTTTGCGCACAGCACTTCGCGCCTTTGACCAAAGCGGACGGCCACCCCCGTGGCACGCCCGTCCTCGATAATGATCTTTTCAACCAGCGCGTTGGTGCGGACCTCCAGGTTCGGATTGCCCTTCAGCGGATCGATGAAGGCGCGTGCCGCAGACCAGCGTTCGCCATTATGTTGGGTCACCTGATAAAGGCCGAAACCTTCCTGCTTTGCGCCGTTGAAATCGTTGTTGCGCGGCAGTTGCAGGCGGGTCGCGGCTTCGACAAAAGCCTCACCTATCGGGCTAGGTGAAATCTGTTCGTTGACATGGAGCGGCCCGCCTTTGCCATGGAATTCATCAGCGCCACGCGCATTATCTTCTTGCCTGCGGAACACGGGAAAGACGTCGTCCCACGCCCAGCCGGTGCAACCCAAGGCTGCCCAATTGTCATAATCCCAGGCGTTGCCTCTAATATAGACCATGCCATTGATTGCGCTCGTTCCGCCCAGCCCGCGCCCGCGTGGTTGATAACCGATACGTCCGCCGAGTCCTGCCATGGGTTCGGTATCAAAAGCCCAATTGCTTCGCTTCGGCATAAACGCGAGCAGGCCGGGCGTACGAACGAACATATCATCATTCTTGCCGCCCGCCTCGACAAGGCAGACCTTAAACTTGCCGCTTTGGGCCAGCCTGCCCGCCGCCGCGCTGCCCGCCGACCCGCCGCCGATGACGATGATGTCGAATTCGTCCATATGCTCTCCTCCGCGAGGAGGGTTTAATCGCGCGATTAACTGCTTGCAAGCATGTAAGCAGGATTATTCCGCCGCCTCTACTTCATGCCTTTCACGCCACCGCGCGCGAATGCTGTCCGACGTGTCGCGGCTGTTATCATGGCTCCAGCCGGGCGGTCGCCATAGATAAGAGAATTTGTGCTTCCACGGTGCCGACCAGACATCGCGCGCGATCCCTATCCATTCGTGAAACACGCTCCATAACAGGTTGAAGGTGCCGAGTTGCTTGACGATCCCATAGCGGATTTTTTCACCCTCCACCTCTTCGGTAAAAGTGCCGAACATCTTGTCCCAGACGATGAAAGTGCCTGCATAATTGCGGTCAAGATAGCGCGGGTTGGTGGCGTGGTGGACGCGGTGGTGTGACGGGGTGTTCATCACCGCCTCGAACCAGCGCGGCAATTTTCCGATGGCTTCGGTGTGAATCCAGAACTGGTAGATCAGGTTGATCGCGCCGACGAACAGCAGCATTGCCGGATGAAAACCGATGAGCGCCAGCGGGATGCGGAAGATGAAACCGAGCGCGAAAAATCCCGTCCATGTCTGTCGTAGTGCGGTCGAGAGATTGTAATGCTGGCTCGAATGATGATTGACGTGGCTTGCCCAAAACCAGCGGACGCGGTGGCCGGTGCGGTGCGCCCAATAATAAGCGAAATCGTCGGCAATGAAGCAGAGGACGAATGCCCACCACGCCCAGCCGATTTCGAACAGCCGGTGCTCGTAAAGCCACATTGCGAGCGTAAAGACGAACGCACCGGTGAGCGCGCCTGCCACCGTGCTGCCCGTGCCGAGAGCGAGCGACGTCAGCGTGTCCTTGGGTTCGTATTTCTCTGGTGCCTTGCGCCGAGCCCATAGCATCTCGGCGATGACGAGAATGACGAAAGCAGGGATCGCATAATCGACCGGGCTGAACAATTCGGGCATATCAGACCTGCAAATGGCGCAAACCGGCGGCCCAGTATTGCGCCTTTTCGCCTAGGTTCAGCGTGACCTTGCCAAAGCTGCTTTCGCCTGTGCCGACGGTCAGGAAATTCTGGTCGAGCCGGGTTTCACTATGGCCGTCGAGCAGGCGCCCGGCCCATAACGCCCCGTGGCGACGGACGAGCAAATGGCGCCCTCTGGCATCGCGCAGAAGCGCGCCAATGCCTGCCCTGTCGATGGCGACATCGGTTGCATCGAAGCCGCCGATTATTTCGTCGGCGATTGCGCGGGCATCATCCTCGCTGCGGATTCGTGCGTCGCCGCCCAGCTGCCAATGGCGTGCCAGCCACCATAAGAACAGGATCGCGACGACCGAGCCTGCGAGTTTGAGCAATTCCGCCGTCAAGACGCCCGCCCGCGAACGATATCCATCATGGCTGTAACCGGGCTGATATCATATCCCGCATCGGCGGCTTTTTCGGCGAGAACCGCCGGATGCTCGCCTTTCGACGCGCGTGCTAATGCCCAAAGCAGCGTCGAGCGCGTGCCAGAGCGGCAATAGGCCAATATTTTGCCGTCGGCGCTTTCGAGCGCATCGGCCATCGCGGTTACTTGCCATTCGGCAAAACCGGCATGAGTGACGGGGATGGCGATATAATCCATCCCGGCTACAGTCGCTGCGGCCTCGATATCCGGCCCTGGTGTCTGGTCGGCGCTCTCGTCCTCGGGGCGGTTGTTGATGACTAAGGTCACGCCTAAGTCCCTTGCCGCCTTCATGGCTTCAATGTCTATTTGCGGCGCAACGAATATGCGGTCGGTGAGTTTTCTGAACATAGCCACAATTGCTAGCCTGAAGAACGCAAAACCGCAAGAAAGGCGTCGCCATAAGCATCGAGCTTGCGCGCGCCGACGCCTGTTATGGCCGATAGCGCCGACAGGCTGTCGGGCTTGGTCTCGACCATTTCGCGCAAGGTTGCGTCATGAAAAATGACATAAGGCGGCACGCCCGCTGCGTCGGCAAGTTCGCGGCGTTTTGCGCGTAGTGCTTCAAATAACGGATCGTCGACCGGGTTTGCACCACCTCGCTCGCGGCGTTTGCGACCCTGAGGCACCAAGGCGATTTCGACCTTTTGTTCGCCGCGCATGATTGCGCGCGCGTCGCCCGCCAGTTTCAACCCGCCATGCTCGTTTGCAACCAAGCTCCCGCGCGCCTGCAAGGCACGGGCAAGCGGCTTGATCACGCGCGCCTCGTCCGCATCGACAATACCGAACACGGTGAGTTGGTCATGGCCGAATTTGAAAATGCGCTCGTCGCCGCTACCCGTCAGTACCTTTTCGAGATGGCCGACGCCGAACATCTGGCCGGTGCGGTAAGCAGCGGAGAGCAGCTTGCGCGACAGCTCGGTCGCGTCGTGCACCCCCGGCGCGTCAAGGCAGTTGTCGCAATTGCCGCAATTTTCGGGCGGATGCTCGCCGAAATGGGTCAGCAATACCGCGCGCCTGCACCCCGGTGTCTCAACCAGCCGCGACAGCGCCGCGATCCGTCCTTGCTCGGCTTCGCGCCGTTCTTGGGGCAATTCAGCCAGACGTTCGCGTGCGCGGGTAAAGTCTCCGGGCGACCAGAGCATATGCGCCACCGCCGGGTCACCATCACGGCCAGCGCGGCCGCTTTCCTGATAATAGGATTCGATCGATTTGGTCAGGCCTGCATGCACAACAAAGCGGACATCTGGTTTGTCGATGCCCATGCCGAAGGCGACCGTTGCGACCATCACCATATCTTCGGATGCGACAAATTCGGCTTGCGCCTTCGCGCGCGCGCTCGGCTCCATGCCCGCGTGATAAAAACGCGCGGTGCGGCCTGTGGCAGCGATTTGGGCGGCGATTTTCTCGGTACGGTCGCGGGTCTGGGCATAGACAATGCCAGCGCCGCTCAATGTCCGGACGAGTCCGGCGACCCCGCTTTTGTTGCCGCCGGTCATCGCATAACGGATATTGGGCCGGTCGAAGCCCGATACGATCACGCCGTCGGCGGCGATGCCGAGTTGTTCGGCGATATCAGCGCGGGTGTGCGCGTCGGCGGTTGCGGTCAGCGCGATGCGGGGGACAAGCGCAAAATCGTCCATCAGCGGGCGCAGCAACCGGTAATCGGGCCGGAAATCATGCCCCCATTCGGAAACGCAGTGCGCCTCGTCTATGGCGAACAGTGCTATCTTCGCTTCGCGCAACAACCCGCGAAACTCTTGCCCCGAAGCCCGCTCCGGCGCGACATAAAGCAGGTCGAGCGCGCCTGCCCTGAACCGTTCCATGGTCTCCGCCCGATTATCGTCGGCGCTGGTCAATGTTGCGGCGCGTATCCCGACTGCGTCCGCTGCGCGCATCTGGTCGTGCATCAATGCGATCAAAGGCGAAATAACGATGCATGTGCCGTCCATCATCAAAGCCGGAAGCTGGTAACATAATGACTTGCCCGCGCCGGTCGGCATCACCGCAAGCGTGCGTTTACCCGCGAGCACACGTTCCACCACCTGCTCTTGCGTTCCCCGAAATTCGGCAAAGCCGAAAACGCGGTGCAGGACATCGGCAGGGGCAAGGGTTTCAGCAGCTAAAGCCATCGCTTCCGGCCCTAGCCCTGCAATATCGTCAAGAATAGACCGCTCTTGCAACATCGACGACTCCTCTGTGGAAAGTCCGAGTTGTACTTGAACATAAATAGAACATAACTTGCTGGCAATAGCGTTGGAGATCGTCTCAGTCAGCGCATCCCAAACCGGATCACAGCTTCGGTGGAAAATTTGACAACACCGATCAGAAGGCGGGTGAGCCAATCTCGTGCACCGATCTGTGCTTCTGCAAGGTCATGATGCTCTTTCTCATCGTTATAGATGCGCAAAACGCAGCCGAGTGCGGCGGCATCGGCCTTGCGCAGATGGACAATCTGGTCGGCCAGATGCGCAAGCACGACATGTTCGACGGCATAAGTCGTGGCCGCAATTGCTCGCTGCCCACCCAAGCCAGTCACGATGCCCAATGCCAGCCCGCCAAGACCGCAAACATGATAACTGACGCAGCGCCGGACGTTGTTGTTGGCCAGATATATGCGAAAAATTTCCCGGTGCTCTTCTTCGTGCGCCTGAAATTCGGACAACTGGCTCCTAATCTGGCGATTGAACAGACGCGCAATTGCGTTTTGTCCCCGATAGATGTTTACCGCGCCATTCTCGCCCGCATGATCGACCTTAATCATTTTCTCCGATATAGTGTCCGCCCGTCGCAGACGGCTCATCCTACCGTCTCCTCTTCCTCATCGACCTCCGCCTGCTGGCGCGCCCACATTTCGGCGTAGAGGCCCTGTTTACGCAGCAAGTCGCTATGCGTGCCTTCTTCGGCGACCTGGCCCGCCTCCAGCACCAATATCCGGTCGGCGTCGACGATGGTGGACAGGCGGTGTGCGATGATAATCGTTGTCCGTCGTTCCGAAATGCGGTCGAGCGTGTCCTGGATTTCTGCTTCGGTTCGGCTGTCGAGAGCGCTGGTGGCTTCGTCGAGGATCAGGATGGGGGGGTTCTTCAGGAGCGTGCGGGCAATCGCCACACGCTGCTTTTCGCCGCCCGACAGTTTCAGCCCGCGCTCACCGACCTTTGCTTTATATTGCTCGGGAAGCGACGCGATAAATCCGTGGATCGCAGCGCCGCGTGCTGCTTCCTCGACTTCGGGCTGCTGCGCGCCTTCGCGACCATAAGCGATATTGTAGCCTATGGTGTCGTTGAACAATACGGTGTCCTGCGGGACGATGCCAATTTGTGCGCGCAGCGAGCTTTGCGTTACGTCGCGCACATCCTGCCCGTCGATGGTGATGCGTCCGCCGGTGACATCGTAAAAGCGATACAACAAACGCGCGATGGTTGATTTGCCCGCGCCTGACGGCCCGACCACGGCGAGCGTGCCGCCCGGTGGAATCGCGAAGTTGACGCCGTTCAATATCTGCCGATCAGGATCGTAACCAAAGCGCACGTCCTCAAACGCCAGCGCGCCGCCGCTGATCGCCAGCGCCGCTGCGTTCGGCTTGTCGACAATCTCGGGTGCAGTATCGATAAGCTCGAACATCGCGGCCATATCGGTCAGGCCCTGCCTTATGGTGCGGTAGACCATGCCGAGCATGTCGAGCGGCCGGAAGAGCTGCGCCAACAGCGTGTTGACTGTCACCACATCGCCAGTAGTAAATTGCCCCTTCGACCATCCCCAGACGACATAGCCCATCGCGCCCGCCATCATCAGATTGGTGATCAGCGACTGCCCGATGTTAAGCGCCGCAAGGCTGTTTTCCGATTTGACCGCGGCGTCGGCCCATTGGCTGACGACATGGTTGTAGCGCGCCGCCTCGCGTTTTTCGGCGTTGAAATATTTGACCGTCTCGTAATTCAGCAAGCTGTCGACCGATTTCGCCACGGTTTGCGTATCGAGTTCGTTCATCTCCTCGCGCAATTTGTTGCGCCAGTTGGTGACGATGGCGGTGTAGGCAATGTATGCGACAACCATCACCCACGTCGCGGCGACGATGCCCCAGCCGAATTCGATCTGGAAATAGGTCGATACCAGCAGAAGCTCGAGCAAGGTCGGGGCGATGTTGAACAAAAGAAAATAGAGCATGATGTCGATGCTCTTGGTCCCTCGTTCGATAACCTTTGTGACCGCGCCAGTGCGACGGTTCATATGAAAGCGCATCGACAGATTATGGAGATGGCCGAAGACATTTTCCGCCAGCCGCCGCGTCGCATCCTGTCCGACACGCTCGAACACGACATTGCGCATATTATCGAACACGACTCCGCCAAAGCGTGCGCCGGCATAGGCCGCGACCAGTGCGATGGCGATGGTAACACCGTCTTCCATCCCTGGAACCATCCGGTCGACCGCCTTGCCGTAAAGCCATGCCATGCTGAGCACGACGAGCTTTGACATGACAACGAGCAACAAGGCCATGATGATGCGCACGCGAAGCCCGACCTGATCCTTCGGCCACAAATAGGGCAGGAACCTCGCCATTACGGCGAAGTCTGGTTTGGTATCGGGCGTTGGAGATTTCAGGCGGCACAGGCGCGATATAGGAAGGTTAGCGACATCTACAAAGCTTCTTCAGGCGCGGCCCGACAGCAATAGCCATGTGGCAATGCCGTTCATGGCGGTGTAGCCCCAATAAAACAGCATTACCCACATCGATCCATCATGCGCGAACAGCATCGCACCGATCAGCAAAGCGAGTTCGATGGCATAGCTGCCGTACGGGCTGAAATGTTTTCCGAAATAGCGCTTGGTGTCCTCGACAAAAGGATGCCCCGATTCAGCCACTGCCTTGTGCATCGCGAAATTGGCGATGCCCATGAAAAAGCAGAAAACGACCAGCATGATTGAGGCCTATGGCCCTCTACGGATGGCCCGCGCTTCGTTGCGTTCGGATTGCCGTTCGAGCGCGACCTTGATCATCGCGATGATCGGGTCGGCCAGCGCAAGTCCCAAGATGCCGAACAACGCGCCCAGCAATATCTGCGCACCGAGCACCAGTGCGGGAGCCAGATCGACCGCGCGTTTGGCGACCATCGGGACGATCAGATAGCCGTCGACCATCTGCACCACCAGATAGACAAACACGGCGTAAAGCCCGACATCGACCCCAGCCGAAAAGCCGACCAGGATTATGAGCGCACCCGATACGATCGCCCCGATATTGGGCAGGAAGGCAAGCAAGCCGGTCAATATGCCGAGCAAGGCGGCCATCGGCACACCGCCAAGACTGAGCAATATCCATGTGCCGAAACCTTCGACTGCCATGCCGAGCAGCCGCCCCGCCATCAGGCGGCGCAGCACGCGGCCGATCTTTTCAGCGGTTCCGTAAAAATGTTCGCGCTCGGCGAGCGGCAACATCCACGCGACTCCGCGTTCGTACATGCGTGGTTCGGCGGCGATGAAGATGGCAAGCACCAGCATCATCGCCATATTGGTGAGCGTCCCAACGACCGAGGTGACGGCGGCGGTGACCCTGCCGACCGAATTCAGGATCTGAGTGCCAAAGCCTTTGACGTCTTCAGCAGATATGTTGAAGCCCGCAGCCGCGATCTGGTTGCCAATCGTATCGATCTGCGCTTCGACGACGGCCTGCAGCGTAGCGGCCTGCGCGGCGAGTTCGGACCCTGTAAAAACAAATGTCCAATAGATGAAGCCGAACACCCCGAGCACGACGATGGTCAGCCGGAAGCCGCGCGGGATCGGCAGGACCCGGCCCAGCAGGCGCGCGCCGCCGTCGAACATCGCGGCGAGCACCAGCCCGCCGATGATCAGCAATATCGGTTGCGCCAGCCAGACCAAAGCGACAACCAAGGTTGCCAAACCAATCCACACCGATGCCTTTTTTAGTTCGGTACGGATCAGCGGATCGGTGAGTTCGGTCGGCCCCATTTCCTCGCGGAAGGGCTCTTCCTTTACTTCGGGTTTGGCTTTCGCAGCACGCGCTTTGCGCGGTTTCGCGGCGACGGCGTCATTCATTGGCGGTCACCTGTTTCGGTCGCAAGCTGGTGCCGGCGCGGTCGCCGCGCAAGGAACTTATCCAAGTCGCGGGATTGAGCCCGGTGCTGCCATCGACCGAGAAGGTAATGATTTCGGCCCTGCCGCCCAGCCGGTCCCAGGATACAGGACCGCCCAGACCGCCAAGGTCGGTCGAAACGCGGCTGTCCGAACTGTTATCGCGATTGTCACCCATCAGGAAGACATGACCTGCCGGGATTTTGACCGGTGCCATATCATCGGTATCGCGGCGGCGCGCGTCAATCGTGTCAAACTGTACGCCGTTCGGAAGCGTTTCGCGGATGACCGGTAAATGACAGGTCAGCGTGCCATCCTGCGCGCGGGTCAGCGCGCCCGGGAAATCATAATCATTGCACGGGTTATTGGCATCGACCGGCAAGATCAAATTGGGCTGCGTATCCTGCTTCACCGCTTTGCCGTTGAGAAAAATCTGGCCATCGCGCAGTTCGATGGTTTCGCCCGGAAGGCCGATAACGCGCTTGATCCAGTCCTCGTAACGGCCTTTCGGCGTAAGGATAACGATATCCCCGCGCTTGGGCATTGCGCCCCAGATGCGGTTGCTGCTTTCGGGTAACGGCACCGCCAGCGCCTCGACCTCTTCGCGCAGCACCAGCCAGCGGAAGATTGCCACCGGATTGGGAATTGTTGGCGATACATGGCTCCAGCCATAGGGATATTTGGATACGAACAGCCGGTCGCCGACCAGCAAGGTCGGCATCATCGAGATCGACGGAATATAGAATGGCTTGGCGATGAAGCTGTGGAAGGCGAGCACCGCCACCAGCAGCCAGAACATGCCCTTGATTTCGGCCCATGCCGCAGCGGCCCAATCCGCGCTTTTCTGGTGTTGCGGCGGGCGGGGTTGGCTGGGTTGCTGTCGTTGGAAGTCAAACTGGTCATACTTTCTGCTCGGGCAACGCCTCAATGATTACAAATGCCTGCGCCCATGGATGATCATCGGTGAGCGTCAGGTGAATATGCGCCTCATAGCCCGAAGGAATCATCGCGTCGAGCCGCGCTTTTGCCCCGCCTGTCAGCGCGAGGGTGGGCGCGCCCGAGGGAGCGTTGACTACGCCGATGTCTTTCATGAACACGCCGCGCTTGAAGCCGGTACCGACGGCTTTCGAAAATGCCTCTTTGGCGGCGAAGCGCTTGGCGTAGGTGCCTGCGCTTGTATAGGGGCGGCGCGCGGCCTTGGCACGTTCGACATCGGTGAACACGCGTTTTTCGAAACGTTCGCCGAAGCGTTCGAGCGAATGCGCAATGCGCTCGATGTTGCACAGGTCGGAGCCAAGGCCGATGATCATGAATGTTGAACTTGAATGGGTTCACGCGGAGACGCGGAGACGCGGAGATTTGCAAATTCTCCTCTGCGTTCACTGCGGCCTCTGCGTGAACCAAAAGAAAATATTTCACGCAGAGGTCGCAGAGAACGCAGAGTTTTCGAAGGCATGACTCTCCGCGCCTCCGCGTCTGCGTGTGAACAATATTCTTCTGAAGGCCTCAACGCGCCATATCCATCAGCGTCCGCATCTTGCGCACGCTTTCTTCCAGCCCGATGAAAATCGCCTCGCCGATCAAATAATGGCCGATATTGAGCTCGGCGATTTGCGGGATCGCGGCGATTGGCTGGACATTTTCGAAGGTCAGGCCGTGGCCTGCATGGGGTTCGATACCGTTCTTGGCGGCCAGCGCCGCAGCGTCAGCGATGCGCTGCAATTCGGCAACCTGCGCGTCGTCGATGCAATGGGCATATTTGCCAGTGTGGAATTCGACCACTGGCACCTTTAGCCGGATGGCCGCTTCGATCTGGCGCGGATCGGGTTCGATGAACAGGCTGACGCGAATATCGGCGTCGAGCAGCTGCGACACCAGAGGCGCGAGATGATTGTGCTGCCCTGCGGCATCAAGCCCGCCCTCGGTGGTGCGCTCCTCGCGTCGCTCGGGGACGATGCAGGCGGCGTGCGGGCGGTGGCGTAGCGCGATTTCGATCATCTCTTCGGTCGCCGCCATTTCGAGGTTGAGCGGCAGGCTGGTCGCCTCTTGAATGCGCTTCAGGTCGCTGTCGCGGATATGCCGCCGGTCTTCGCGCAGATGCGCGGTGATGCCGTCGCCGCCGACATGCGCGACGATCTCTGCGGCACGCACCGGGTCAGGATGCTCCCCGCCGCGTGCGTTGCGGATCGTTGCGACATGGTCGATATTGACCCCGAGGCGCAGGCGGTTGGTCACGGTACTGCGCGGCTGCCCGGCTTGACCGCTTCAGTCGCGGCGAGTTCAGGCGGTAATTCATCGGGCGCATAGGTTGGAAAGTTGAGCTCGATCAGGGGGAAGAACGGTACGCCCAGATCAGCACTGCCTGCCGAGCGGTCAACGATCGCGCCAGCAGCGATTACGTTTCCGCCTGCGTCCTCGATTGCCTTAATTGCCTCGCGCGATGACAAACCCGTTGTGACGATATCTTCCATCATCAGTACCTTTGCCCCTTTTTCAACCGAGAAACCACGGCGCAAGCCGAAAACGCCCTCTGGCCTTTCAAGGAACATTGCATCGACGCCCAGGGCGCGGCCCATTTCATGGCCGATGATAAGGCCGCCCATCGCTGGCGAGATTACGGTCTGTATCTCGCTGCGAACTTCGCGAGGGATTTTTTGCGCGATCGCCATTGCGATGCGACCTGCGCGCTCTGGGTTCATCAGCAGCCGGGCGCATTGCAGATAATGCGCGCTATGGCGGCCTGACGAGAGCAGGAAATGCCCTTCAAGCAGCGCTTCGACGTTACGGAATTCTGACAGGATTTCATCTTCGGTCATGATGGGGAGAATGTTCCTCGCTGGCGCTTGTTCTGTTTTGCATGTCCCGCTTAGCGGATTGCAACGCAAATAGGTGGAAAAGTGGCGCAAATAAATGCTAAAAATTCTGTATCCACCGCTTGAGGCTTCCGAAAAGCGCGCCTATAGGTCGCGCGAGTCCGGCCGGCCAAGCCAGCGTCGGACCTGCGCACACTCCCTGCGCCGCACCAAGATTACGGGGCCAAGTTGATGAATATGTTGAAGAAAATGCTGATCGTCCTTGCTGCATTGACGATACCGTCATTGGGAATTTCCGGGGCAGTCGCGCAAACCGCTACTCCCTCGCCTGCTCCGGTGGCAAAAGAGGTGGCTGCGCCTGTCGTGGCAACGCCAGCCGCGACTGCACCTGCCAGTGCAGCGGTGCCCGCTCAAGCCGCCGCGCCTGCTGCGCCAAAATCGATGGACGGCTCGCTCCCCGGTTATACCCCGATGCGTCCCGATTACGAGAACAGCGTTGGCATGCCCAAGGCCAAGGAAATCGATTTTCAGGAGCAGTTCACCGAAAACGGCCAATATGCCAAATGGCTCAACAACGCGATCCTGCTTCCGGTCATCACCATTATCTCGTTGTTCGTACTTGGCTTGCTGCTTTGGGTCATCGTTCGCTTCAACCGCCGCGCCAATCCCACGCCCGACAAGACCACGCATAACACTGCGATCGAAATTGCCTGGACATTGATTCCGGTGCTGGTTCTGCTCGGTATCGCCTATCCGTCGCTGACTCTGCTCGCGCGGCAGTTCGAGCCTGCGCCCAGGGACGCCGTCACCGTCAAGGTCACTGGCTACCAATGGTATTGGGGCTACACCTATCCTGACCATGGCGGTTTCGAAGTGGTTTCGAACATGCTCAAGGAAAAGAACGACGTTGCGGCGGGCGAGCGCTTCCGGACCGACAATGACGGTCCCGGCCAGCTTGCGGTCGATAACCGGATGGTTGTACCAGCCGGTGTGCCGATCCGTATCCAGACCACCGCGTCTGACGTGATCCACGCCTTTGCCGTGCCATCGCTCTGGTTCAAGCTTGATGCCGTACCCGGACGCCTAAACGAAAAATCGCTGACCATCACCAAACCGGGTGTTTACTTCGGACAATGTTCCGAGCTTTGCGGCGCGCGGCATGGATTCATGCCGATTGCTGTCGAAGCGCTTCCGCCGGCGCAATTTGCGGCATGGGTGAAAGCGCAAGGCGGTGCGGCAATGCCGAGTGAGACTGCCGCCGCGCCTGCCGCTCCTGCAACAACCGAAATCGCGGCAACTGCCGCAGCAACCAAGTAAGAAGGCCGACTGTCATGACCACAATCGCTGCCACCGCTGGAGACCTCCACGCGCATGACCATCATGATGCGGACCACAAGCCGGGCTTTTTCGCCCGCTGGTTCATGTCGACCAACCACAAGGATATCGGTACGCTCTATCTGATCTTCGCGATTTGCGCAGGGATCATCGGCGGCGGCATTTCGGGCCTGATGCGGCTTGAGCTGGCCGAACCCGGCATCCAGTATCTGCAAGGCTGGGCATCGATGATGGCCGGTAAAGAAGCCTCGATGGACGAAGCCTATCATATGTGGAACGTGCTGATCACCGCGCACGGCCTGATCATGGTCTTTTTCATGGTCATGCCAGCGATTATCGGCGGTTTTGGCAACTGGTTCGTACCCTTGATGATCGGTGCGCCCGACATGGCGTTCCCGCGAATGAACAATATTTCGTTCTGGCTGACCGTGGTGGCGTTCATCATGCTGCTTGGGTCGAGCTTCGTGCCCGGCGGCACAGGTTTGGGCGCTGGCACGGGCTGGACGGTCTATGCGCCGCTCTCGACCTCTGGCTCGGTCGGGCCTGCGGTCGATATGGCGATCTTCTCGCTGCATATGGCCGGTGCCGCGTCGATTTTGGGTGCGATCAATTTCATCACCACGATCTTCAACATGCGCGCCCCGGGAATGACGCTGCACAAAATGCCATTGTTCGTCTGGTCGGTACTCGTGACCGCATTCCTGCTACTCCTCGCTTTGCCAGTCTTGGCGGCGGCGATCACGATGCTGCTCGTCGACCGAAACTTCGGTGGGGCGTTCTTTGATGCTGCTGGCGGCGGCGATCCCGTCCTCTACCAGCATCTGTTCTGGTTCTTCGGCCACCCCGAAGTGTATATCATGATCCTGCCGGGCTTCGGCATCATCAGCCAGATCGTCGCGACCTTCAGCCGCAAGCCGGTCTTCGGCTATCTCGGTATGGCCTATGCGATGGTCGCGATTGGCGTCGTCGGTTTCGTCGTCTGGGCGCACCACATGTTCACCGTGGGCATGAGCGTCGACATGAAGATGTACTTCACCGCCGCAACGATGGTGATCGCGGTGCCAACCGGCATCAAGATCTTCAGCTGGATTGCAACGATGTGGGGCGGTTCGGTCAGCTTCAAGACGCCGATGGTCTGGGCGATGGGCTTCATTTTCATGTTCACCGTCGGTGGCGTGACCGGCGTCGTGCTCGCCAATGGCGGCCTCGACGACAACCTGCATGACACTTATTATGTCGTTGCCCACTTCCATTATGTGCTGTCGCTGGGTGCGGTGTTCTCGCTCTTTGCCGGTTTTTATTACTGGTTTGGCAAGATGTCGGGGCGTCACCTCAACGAATTCCTCGGCCACCTGCATTTCTGGATTTTCTTCATCGGCGTGAACGTATTGTTCTTCCCGATGCACTTCCTGGGTAACTCCGGCATGCCGCGTCGTTACCCTGATTATCCCGAAGCTTTCGCCTATTGGAATGGCGTTGCCTCGTTGGGTTATGCGATTATGGGCGTGGGCGTGATCATCTTCTTCATCAACGTCTTCTGGTCGCTGGCCGCAGGCCGCCGGGCAGAGGATAATTATTGGGGTGAAGGTGCGACAACGCTCGAATGGACGCTGTCGAGCCCGCCGCCCTATCACCAGTTCGAAACGCTGCCCGAAATTCACTGATCGGCAGCCAACCCCGACCCCTCCCATTTCTGAGCTTGTCGAAGGGGGGAGGGGAGGAACAATATATGACGACCGCAACACGCGATATCATGATGCCAGCCGAATGGCGCGATTTCTGGGCTTTGACCAAGCCCCGGGTGATGTCGCTCGTCGTTTTCACGGCGCTTTGCGGATTGCTGGCGGCACCGGGCGATATCCATCCGGTTATCGGTTTCACCGCAATCCTGTGCCTCGCGTTGGGTGCGGGCGCGTGTGGGGCGCTGAACCAGTATTATGAGGCCGACGTCGATGCCAAAATGGCGCGCACGGCAAAGCGGCCATTGCCTGCGGGCCGGATGGATCGTGAGGCTGCATTGCATTTCGGCATCGGGCTTGCTGCTTTTTCGGTCGGCATCATGGGCGTTGCGGTCAACTGGCTGTCGGCTGGATTGCTGGCCTTCTCGATCTTCTTCTATGCGGTGGTCTATACCATCTGGCTCAAACCCAACACGCCGCAGAATATTGTCATAGGCGGCGCGGCGGGGGCATTCCCGCCGGTCATCGGCTGGGCAGCGGTGACCGGCGATGTGACGCTGCTTCCGATCCTGCTGTTCGCGATCATCTTCCTGTGGACGCCGCCGCATTTCTGGGCGCTCGCGCTCTTTATGAAGACCGATTATGGCGCGGCCGGTATTCCGATGCTGCCCAATGTTTCGGGGCAGCGAGTCACGCGCAACCAGATTTTCGCCTACAGCTTCCCGATGGCAGCGGTGGCGATTGCGCCCTTTGCGCTTGGCGAAAGCGGCTGGCTTTATGGCATCTCTTCGATAGTGCTCAACCTCATCTTCCTTGCACTCGCCTTTAACGTATGGCGCAATGAGGCCGTTGAAGCGTCGGCGATGAAGCCTGAAAAGAAGTTGTTCGGCTTTTCGATCCTGTATCTCTTCCTGCTCTTTGGCTTGTTCGCTTTTGACCGGATAGTGATGGCATGACCCGACCCGAACCGCAAATCTACACCGCCGACGAAACCCGCATCATCCGGGCGCGGCAGGCAGCACGGTCGAAGATAATGGGCCTCGTTCTCGTTGCCCTGTGCATTTTGTTTTTCCTCATCACCATCGTCAAGATCGGTGTCTGGGGATGACTATAGCCGCCAACACCCGCGTCGGTTTCATGGCCGCAGCCATGGCGGTGTCGATGGTCGGCGTCGGCTTTGCCGCTGTCCCGCTCTACAAGATATTCTGTCAGGTCACGGGTTTCGGTGGCACCACGATGCGCGTTGACGAGGCTGTTGCAGCCACCATTGTTGCAACGAACAAACCAATCGTCATCCGCTTCGATGCCAACCACCGCAGCGACCTGCCGTGGGAATTCAAACCCGAACGTCCGACCGATACCGTCAGCATCGGTGCCAAGGACATGTCGATCTTCATCGCCAAAAACCTGTCCGACGAATCCGTGACTGGTACCGCGACGTTCAACGTCACACCGCAACAGGCGGGCAAATATTTCAGCAAGATCCAGTGCTTCTGCTTCACCGAACAGACGCTGAAACCCGGCGAGCAAGTGCGTATGCCGGTGCTTTATTATGTCGACCCGAAGATCATGACCGATCCGGAAACGAAGGACATCGAAGAAATCACGCTTAGCTATACTTTTTACCCGGTGGAAAACCCGAAGACGGTGGACCAGCAGGGTACAGGCAGCTAAGAGCCGAATAACGACAAGACCACAGGGAATAAGCCATGTCCGGTGCCAAGAACCATGATTACCATATCCTGCCGCCGAGCATCACGCCGCTCGTGGGCTCATTCTCGGCGCTGACGATGTTCTTCGGCCTCGTCATGTGGATGAACGCCGAATATTTCAGCTATGGCAGCCTGGTTTTCGGGCTTGGCGCGATTGGCGTGCTTTATACCTTCTACGCCTGGTGGGCGGATGTCGTGAACGAGGCACATGCCGGCGATCACACGCCTGTCGTGCAGCTCCATCTGCGGTACGGCATGATCCTGTTTCATTGCCTCCGAAGTCATGTTTTTCGTCGGCTGGTTCTGGGCATGGTTCGATTACTCGCTGTTTCCGGTGCCGCTTGAGCTTACCGCTGCCGAGGACGGCCACGGCTTTTCCGTGGCGAATCTGATCGGACAGGAGGGTGCGGCGGCGCTCATGCAATGGCCACCCAAGGGCCTCGAAGTGCTCGATGCGATGAAGTTGCCCTTGCTCAACACGCTCATCCTGCTTTGTTCGGGCACCACGGTAACTTGGGCGCATCATGCGCTGATCCACGGACAGCGCGGCGGCGAAATGAAGGGCCTGTGGGGCATGATCGGCGTTGGCGAGAATGATGGTCTGAAAAAGGGACTGTGGCTGACGATCTTGCTCGGGCTGCTGTTCAGTTCGATCCAAGCTTATGAATATTCGGTCGCGCCGATTCCGTTCGGCGGATTGAATTACGGCACCAATTTTTACATGGCGACCGGCTTCCACGGCTTCCACGTCATCGTGGGTACCATCTTCCTGATCGTCTGCCTTGTGCGGGCCTATAAAGGGCACTTCACCCCCAAGCAGCATTTCGGTTTCGAGGCGGCGGCATGGTATTGGCATTTCGTCGATGTCGTCTGGCTGTTCCTCTTCATCGTCATCTACGTCTGGGGCGGTTGGGGCGCGCCGGTCCATTGATAAGCGCATGACGCAATCGCAAAACTCCGAAGGGCGGCCGGGCATCATGCAGGTCGCCCTTTCCGGTTTATGCCCGCAATGCGGCGCTAAAACGCTGTTCGCGGGGCCGGCAAAATTTGCCGATCGTTGCAGCGGTTGCGGTCTGGATTATAGCAGCTTCAATGTCGGCGACGGTCCTGCCGCCTTGCTGACGCTCGTCATTGGCGCGCTGGTCATTGTGCTCGCAGTGATGATCGATGTCGCATTCAACCCGCCGTTTTGGGTGCAGGCGCTAATCTGGATTCCGTTTACGGTCGCGCTGACTGTCATATCGTTGCGCGCGGCCAAGGCAGCGTTGCTGGCGGCAGAATATCGTAACAAGGCGGGCGAAGCTGGCATGGACGACATGTCGTGAAGAACTGGCCGCTGATCCCGACGATGCTGGTTGCGCTCGCGGTAGCGACGATGATGGGCCTCGGCATCTGGCAATTACAGCGCAAGGGCGAGAAGGAAGCGTTGCTGGCGCGCTATGAGTCCGCCGCCGGACTTCCGGCGGTTGCTTGGCCTTCGGTGCCCGATCCGGATAATCTTCCACTCTTCCGCAAGTCTTCATTGATGTGCATCAAGGTTGTTGGCTGGCAATCAGTGTCCGGAACCAACGCAGCGGGCAAGGCTGGTTTCGCGCATGTTGCGTCTTGCCAGACTGGCGGGGCGGAGGGACCCGGCGCGAAAGTTGCCGTTGGCTGGTCGCCGCGACCCGAGGATCCGACGTGGCAGGGTGGCCCGGTCAATGGCATCATCGCGCCTGATAAGCCGCAACTCATTAAGCTGGTATTGAGCGACGCGGCGCCGGGACTAAAGCGCCTGGCCGCGCCATCGCCCGACCAGATTCCCAACAACCACCTGCTTTATGCAATCCAGTGGTTCATTTTCGCCGCCGCCGCCGCCATCATCTATGTGCTGGCCCTGCGCAAACGTAACAAAGCCGCTATTTAGGCGACAGCACCATCAGCATCTGGCGGCCTTCCATACGCGGATAGGCTTCGACCTTCGCGGTTTCAGCTGTATCTGCCTGGACGCGCTGCAACAGGTTCATGCCCAGTTGTTGATGCGCCAGTTCACGACCGCGGAAGCGAAGCGTTACCTTGACCTTGTCACCCTCGTCGATGAACTCGTTCACCTTCTTCATCTTCACCATATAGTCATGGTCATCGATGTTCGGACGCATCTTGATTTCTTTGATTTCCTGCGTCTTCTGGCTCTTGCGGGCAAGGTTGGCCTTTTTCTGGGCCTCATATTTGAATTTGCCGATGTCGAGGAATTTGCACACGGGGGGATCGGCGTTGGGGGATACTTCAACGAGGTCGAGGCCGACTTCGGCTGCCTGCGCTATCGCTTCGCGGGTGTAGAGAACCCCCAGATTTTCGCCATCGTCGTCGATGACACGGACTTTTTCCGCAGTGATAAGATTATTAAAGCGCGGGCCACTCTTTACTGGTGGCGTCATGGCGCGCCGGGTCGGCGGGGTTGCGATAGTCGATACTCCTGAAGTTACATTGGCGCTGCCCTTACCGCCATATGCGCCGGAAATAAAGGGCTTTGGCAGACAGCTCTTCCGAATGTGGGGATGGCGTGCTGTTGATGCAACGTCTGTCATGATTCGGCGACGGCAGTACGCCGAATTCTGCATTCCTTTGCGTGAGGGCCAGTGGAGCATACGTATGCATGGCAAAATATCGACCATCTTTCCGTGAGATACAGTGCGTTACATCCTTTTACTACGCCATTCACTTTACGTGCAGGTACCTTGCTGTATAACTTGAAATATAGTTAGTCAGGTGACGTTTATAAAAACGCATTTGTGACATAATATTTCGCGGATTAGGAATTTACATGAACAGCTCCTCCAGCGGTTCGCTCTCGAGCGTGCCAAACGGGCGGATAATCGACTTCGAGCATGCCGAATTGCGCAAGCTGCCCTTTCAGGACGGCCTGTATCTCTGGGTGAGGGGGAGCCTCCCGGGGATCGGTTTCGAAGCCAGACTGGCCCCCCGTATCTATCACGACCGCCCGGAATATTGGGGCATCGAAGTGGCGGTCATTCACGCGCCAGAACCGGCAAACGATACCGGTGGCGCAGACGAAACGCTCATATTCGAGCGTTCGGTCCCGCTGACCGGGATCACGGGTGTTCGGGGGATCACCGTGATCGGGGCTAACCAGGTCAAAAGGATCGAAGTTTCCGGCGAGTCCTGATCGGGTCGCAACTTGTCGGTTGGGTCGCGCGGGACAGGAAGCACCCCTTCCTGTCCCCGCACTCGTTGTGCAGCGCGCGCTCATTTCGCCAGCTTTGTCAGCGTATCGACCGTCAACACCTGCGGCAATATTTGCGCCTCGCCGCCCTTCGGATAATAGAGATACAAAGGCACACCCGACCGGCCATGCTTGGCAAGGAAGCGGGTGATCGCCGGATCGCGCCGCGTATAGTCGCCCACCATCGTGACGATGCCCGCCTTGGCGAAGGCTTTCGCTGTTTCCTCCCGGTCGATGGCCGCCGCTTCGTTGACCTTGCAGGTCACGCACCAATCGGCCGTGAAATAGAGGAAGACCGGCTTGCCCTCCGCGCGCAATTTGGCAAGCTTGTGCTCGTTGAAAACCTGCCCGCCCAATTTGCCTTCATTTACACCATTGGATGTAGTCGTGGGCAATCGATCCAGCGTCAGATAGCCGCCTGCAAAAATTACCATCGCAATCCCGAGAATGGACCAGAGGGGCGCCTTCTGACGGACGATGATGAATATTCCAGCCAGCAGAGCGGCGGTCGCCACGCCGCCAATCAGCCATCCGGTCCCACCTACCAATTGGGCCAGCAACCACCATAAAGCCAGTGCGGTTAGCGCCATTGGCACCGCCATAATCTTGCGGAATTTGTCCATCCACGGCCCCGGCTTCGGTATCCGGCGGCGCAAGGCAGGGATATAGGCAATGGCAAGGAAGGGCAGGGCAAGCCCGAAACCCAGCCCAGCGAAAATCAGCAACGCTTGCGCCACCGGCAACAGTAACGCCGCACCCATAGCGGCTGCCATAAACGGGCCAGTGCAGGGTGTGGCAACGACCGCAGCCAGTACGCCGGTCCAGAACGATCCCATTATTCCGCCCTGACGCGTCAGGCGGTCGCCAGCACCGATGCCGCCGACTTCGAATAGTCCGCCAAGATTTGCGGTGATCGCAACCATCAACAGTAACAGCAGCAGGACGATGGTCGGGTCTTGCAACTGGAACGCCCAGCCGATTTCCTCGCCGCCTGCGCGCAAGGCGAGCATCACCGCGCCCAAGGCAAGGCAACTCAAGATTATGCCAGCAGTATAAGCGAGCGCATCGCGCCGCGCGTCGCCTTCATCGCCGCCAGCTTTGGCTATCGCCAGCGCCTTCAGGCCAAGGATGGGAAACACGCACGGCATGAGGTTGAGCAGCAACCCGCCGAGGACCGAAAAGCCCAGAATCCAGCCGAAGCTGATATTGCTCTGGAAATTATCGGGTCCGTTGATGTCGCCCAAAACAGACACCATATCGCCGCCTGTGGGTATCTCGCCCGGCAGAGCGCGCACCTCCAACCCTTGCCCATCATTGAAGCGAAGAAGGCCCTCGATGCGTCCATTGAAAGCCTTGTCGATCTCGCCAGTGACCACCAGCCAGTTTCCAGTGCGGCTTGCCGATTGTGGCGCGGCATAGCGGAACACATTCTCGGTTTGCGCAAAGAACCAGACCTTCTCTGCGGCTGCGCCTTCCGGATAAGGAATGGCGATGGAGATGCGTTTGCCGTCTATTGCGTAACGTGCTTGCGCGTCCAACGGCACCGGCAACGCGCTGCGCCAGTTATCAAAGCGGCTGCGCTGGGCATCGGCTATCGCACCGTCGCCGATGGTCAATGGCACGACTAGCGTGCTGCCCTCCGGCACGCACACGGTGTCCGAACAGGCCGACCAACGCGCATTGACTTTGATGTCCATTTGTTGACGTGGCTGAACGCTGGGGGCGATTTTCAGGTCTATAAGGAAAGCGTGCTTTTCCTTGTAGATATGGTTCATGAAGCCGCTGACGATCAGCGTTTCGGGCACAGGCGCGCGGATTGGGCCAGCGGAAACGCCGGGGGGCAGCTGCCATTCCAGCTCAAGCGGAGTCCCCGCATCGCCGGGGTTCAGCCAGTAATCATGCCAGCCGGGCTTGGGGTCCATGATGATGGCAACGGTGACGGTATCGCCGGGAGCGGGGGTACTGGTCTCGGCCTCGATAGAGGCGCGGACATTCTGCGGCGCGCCGGGGAGCTGGGCGTGGGCCGACGGGAGCAGGAACAGGCCGATCAGCAACAGGATAAGCGCACGCATTTTCATGGCGCAGCACTTACCGGAGTTGGGGGTCTGTAGGACAGTGCTTTTTTATTTCGCGCGAAGATGGCCGTTCCCACCCTCTCTCGTTCAGGGGAGAGGAGCGAGACTTGGCGACTTGTCGCCTAGTCGCAGCGGAGAGGGGGGCGGCGGTGCACGGGTTAACCGTTCAAGCCCCTCTCCAAGTCCGGCTAGCGAACAAGTTCGCAAGCCTTCCTATCCTCTCCCCTAAAGGAGAGAGGGGAGTGCTTACCCCAACCGCGCCAGCGCCGCCTGCAAACGCTCCGCCTCGGCAGCCTTTTCGGCATGGTCGGCGCGGGCTTTTTCGACGGCTTCGGGTTTGGCCTTTTCGACAAAGGCGGCGTTGGAGAGGCGGCCTGCGAGCGAGTCGCGTTCCTTGGTGGCGGCTTCGATGGCTTTGGTGATGCGGGTGCGTTCGGCGTCTAGGTCGATCAAGCCCTTCAAGTTCAAAATACGCCATACATTCCGTCATAATAGGAATTGTACTTTGCTCGCCTTGAGCAACTTCAATCTCTTCAATCTGACCTTCGGTAGCGATTGGCTGCTTCAGCCAGACGAGTTTGTCAGCTTCGGTCATGCGTCGAACTGCTTGCCAATATGTTGTAAAGCGATGCTCCTGCTTTTGCGTATGCCTGCGTATCATCCAACGGCGGAAACTTGGCTGCTGGCACGTCAATCGTTAGTGACACTGATCTCACTTGCTGGATGAAACCAATCGTCCATTGGATTTCTTCCTTCGCCGCAGCATCAACCTCAGCCTTCGGCTCCGGCCATTTTGCATGGATGAGGTCATACTTTCCGCTCACCCATCGAGTGCCAAAGCTCTTCGGTGATAAACGGCATGAACGGATGCAGCATCACCAATATCTGGTCGAGCACCCAACCCGCGACGGTCTTGGACTCCGCGTCCATGTCCTGCTTTTCGCCATCGACGAAGGCGGGTTTGATCAGTTCCAGATACCAGTCGCAGAACTGGTCCCAGACGAAGTGATAGATCGCGTCGGCCATGCCATCGAAGCGGAATTCGGCGAAGGCTTTGTTGAGCTTCTCGACGGTCTCGACCACCTCGCCGATGATCCAGCGGTTGACCGCGAGTTCGGCTTTGGGGGCGCTAATCGAGTGCGATCCGCCGATGCCGTTCGATTGCGCAAAGCGCGCCGCGTTCCACAGCTTGGTCGCGAAATTGCGATATCCGGCGACGCGGCTTTCATCCATCTTGATGTCGCGGCCCTGGCTCTCCATCGCCGCCATGAAGAAGCGCAGCGCGTCGGCGCCATATTGGTCGATCAGGCCGAGCGGATCGACGGTATTGCCCTTCGACTTCGACATCTTGCTGCCATCGGCGGCGCGGACGAGGCCGTGGAGGTACAGCGTCTTCCACGGCACTTCCTTCATGAAGTGAATGCCCTGCATCGCCATGCGGGCGTCCCAGAAGAACAATATGTCGAAGCCCGAGACGAGGACGTCATTGGGGTAATGGCGGGTGAGCTTGGAAGCAGGAGCAGCACCCCCCTCTCCGTTCGTGTCGAGCATCGTCGAGACACCGTGAGGTTGCGCACCACCGATGGGTGTCTCGACTGGGCTCGACACGAACGGGTTTGGTTGATTTTGGTTTCCCCCCTCGGGCCAGCCCAACGTGCCGAATGGCCAGAGCGCGGAGGAGAACCATGTGTCGAGGACGTCCGGGTCGCGGGTAAGTGCGACGCCTTCGCCAGCCAGCTTTTGCGCACCTGCCTCATCTTCGGCAACGTAGATTTTCCCGTCGGCGTCGAACCAAGCCGGAATCCGATGTCCCCACCAAAGCTGCCGCGAAACGCACCATGGCTGGATATTCTCCATCCAGTTGAAGTAGGTTTTTTCCCACGACTTCGGCACGATGTCGAAACCGCCATTCGCTGCGCCCTTGCGCGCCGCCTCGATTGCTGGCTTTGCGAGCGTTGCTGCATCGACATACCATTGGTCGGTCAGCATCGGCTCGATGACGACGCCAGAGCGGTCGCCGAAGGGTTGCTGGATGGCCTTGGCCTCGACCGCAATCATCAGGCCGTCGGCGTCGATGTCGGCGACGACGCGCTTACGCGCTTCATAACGGTCGAGGCCGCGATAGGCATCGGGGACGAGGTTGAGTGCGTCGATTTCGGCGGCGGTCCATTGCCCCGTCGATGATCGCCTGCGCCTGCGCGGCAGCCTCCGCATAAGGCGCGCCGTCGGTGCGCATCGCCGCAACTTCGTCCATCAGGCGGTACATCGGGATATTGTTGCGCTGCGCCACGCCATAGTCGTTCTGGTCGTGCGCGCCGGTAATCTTGACCGCGCCCGAGCCGAAATCGGGGTCGGGATATTCGTCGGTGATGATCGGGATCAGGCGGCGATGTTCCTTGGGGCCGACGGGGATTTCGCAGAGCTTGCCGACGATGGGCTTGTAGCGTTCGTCGCCCGGATGCACCGCAACCGCGCCGTCGCCGAGCATCGTTTCGGGGCGCGTGGTGGCGATGGCGATATAGTCGCGTTCCTCGGTGAGCGTGACATTGCCGTCGGCGTCGCGCTCGACATAGGTGTAGGTCTCGCCGCCCGCGAGCGGATATTTGAAGTGCCACATATGGCCGTTCACTTCGCGGGTTTCGACCTCGAGGTCGGAGATCGCCGATTTGAAATGCGGGTCCCAGTTGACGAGGCGTTTGTCGCGGTAGAGCAGGCCTTGATTGTAGAGATCGACGAACACCTTGATGACGGCCTTGGAAAAGCCCTCGATCCATCGTGAAGCGTTCATTTGCCCAGTCCATCGAGCAGCCGAGACGGCGAAGCTGGCCGGTGATCGCGCCGCCGCTTGTCTCCTTCCACTCCCACACCTTGGCAACGAATTCGTCGCGGGTGAAATCGGTGCGCTTCTGTTGGCGTTCGGCCATTTGCCGTTCGACCACCATCTGTGTCGCGATGCCGGCATGGTCCATGCCGACCACCCACAACGCATCCTTGCCCTGCAACCGCGCATGGCGGATGAGGATATCCTGCAACGTGTTGTCGAGCGCGTGGCCGATGTGCAGGCTGCCCGTCACATTGGGCGGCGGGTTGACGATCGTATAGGGCTCGGCGTCGGGGCGTTCGGGACGGAACGCGCCGGTGCATTCCCAATGGGAATACCATTTCGCCTCAATCGCGGCGGGGTCGAAAGTCTTGTCGATGGTCATGGGGGTTGCCCATGCCAGCGGATGCGCGATTGGGCAAGGTTTTCGCCGCGGCTTGTCACGCCAGCGGCAATTTGTGCGGCAACGTCATGCAATTTGATTCGTTAGAAGAAAGAAGGACAAAAAGAAAAAAGGGGTTGCGTGCAATTTAAGCCATAGCGCGTGAACCGAGTAGCTTTTTTCTTCTTTTTCTTATTTCTTCTAACCAAAAACCTGGCACGGCCTACCCGATAAGGCCTCTGGCGCTTTAGGCAGCGCTGCGCCTGAAGACGAAGAACCCTCCGACGAACGCACCTGCCACCACAAGGCTCAGCCACAGTTCCTTCGACGCAGCCGGGTCGAGGCCCTTGGCGATCAATATCACCAGCATCGCGGCGATGGCGATGTAGGTGCCAAAGGGGTGGAACCACATCTTGATCTGCAACCGCGCAGGCTCTTCGGCTTCATATTTGTTGCGCAATTTGAGCTGCGCGCCAGCGGTCATCAGATAGAGCAGCAACATCGTCACGCCGCAGCTATTAATGAGGAAACTGAACACGACATCGCGCGACACCGCGTCGGCGGCGAGGGCGAAATAGCTGAACAGACTGGCGATCAGGATGGCGCGGGCGGGCACCTTGCGCTTGTTGACCTGCACCAGCCACTGCGGCGCGTCTTCATGCTTGGCAAGGCCGAACAAAGCGCGCGAGGTGACGTAGAGGCCGGAGTTGAGGCACGACAGCACCGCGACCAGCACCACCGCCTCCATGATGAGCTTGCCCGCCGGGATGCCCATGTAACCAAGTGTCGCCGCAAAGGGCGAAACCTTGGGCACGATCTCGGTCCACGGTACGACCGCGACGATGAGGAAGATCGAGAGGATGTAGAAGATCAGGATACGCAAAGTGACCGACACCGTCATGCGGCTGATGACCTTGGCCGGTTCTTCGGATTCGGCGGCGGCGATGGTGGCGATTTCCGCGCCGACGAGGCTGAAGATGGTCGAGGTTGCGGCGGCCAGCACGACGCCCCAGCCATTGGGGACGAAGCCGCCATGCTGCGTAAGGTTGCCGAATGTCGCGCCCTCAGGCGAGGTGAAACCGAAGGCCCATGCCGCGCAAAGCAATATGAAGACGATAATCGCCGCGACTTTGATCGACGAAAACCAGAACTCGAACTCGCCATACGCGCGCGCCGACATCAGGTTGACCGCCGTGAGTATCGCCATCAGCCCGATGCCGATGCCGAGTTCGGGGATCGCCGGAAACCAGCCGTGAATGATCTGCGCGCCAGCGATTGCCTCGATCGCAACGACGACGACCCAGAAATACCAGTAAAGCCAGCCCGACAAAAAGCCCGCCAGATGGCCGAGACCTGCGCGTGCGAAATCGGGGAAGGTCTGCACGCCATCGACCGCAATCGCCATTTCGGAAATCATTCGCATAACCAGCAGGATGATGAACCCGGCAATCGCGAAGGAGAAGACCGCGGCTGGCCCGGCCTGACTGATCGTGGTCGAAGAGCCGACAAACAGCCCCGCGCCGATGATGCCGCCGATGGCGATCATCGAGACATGGCGCGATTTCAGGCTGCGGCTGAGCTCTGCGCCGCCGCTAATGTCGGTTGCGACGCTGGTGGCGATGTCGGTCATTATTTTCTCCCTGGTTCGCCGACGCTAATCGGGCAGGCAATGCCGCGCAAGATAATTGCGGCGCGCAGTAATAGCCGAGTCCCCTCTCCCCTTCAGGGGAGAGGTACGAAGGCTTACTGCCAGTGGCAGTTAGCCGTAGTGGAGAGGGGGAGGCAGAGAGCGAACTTCACCGCCGAGCCCCTCTCCGCTGCGACTAGGCAGCAAGCTGCCAAGTCTCGCTCCTCTCCCCTAAAGGAGAGAGGGCTCATCAAGCGAGTTGCAAATAATGCAACTACATTGTCTACTAATTGAATTGAGTTTTACCGATCCGACGCCCAACTACGCGGCATAACGAGAACATAAAGGATGTCTTCTAAGCGACGACCCGGCCATCTAACAGGGGCTGTGCGGCACATTGAAGGAATGAAACATGCAGAAACTGGCCAGCTTTATCGGCGCACTCGCGCTCAGCGCGGCGCTTTTCTCGGTCACGATTGTCTGACCAATTCTAATTAGGGACTGTCCCTAATTACAAGCAACGGACGGGCGGGTTAATTCCCCGCCCTTTTGTTTATGCGGGTTATTTCGCTAAAACTCCACTCTTCATCACATGGGCGACACTCTTCCAGCACACGCACGTCGGCGAGCGGATCCCCCTCCACCGCAACCAAATCGGCAAAGCGTCCCGGCGCGATGCTGCCCATTTCGCTCTCCTTGCCCAGCAACTCCGCCGCGCGGATGGTCGCTGACTGGATCGCCTGCATCGGCGTCATGCCGTAGCGGACCATATAAGCGAATTGCCTGGCATTGCCTCCGTGCGGATAGACGCCGCTGTCGGTGCCATAGGCGAGTTTGACGCCCATCTTCACCGCCTTGGTGAAACCTTCGCGCTGGACATCGGTGGTCTCGCGGTTCTTGCGCAGATATTCTTCGGGCCATTTCTCCTTGGTGCCGACATCGTCGATATAGTCGCCATTATAGATGTCCATCACCAGCCAAGTGCCGCTCGCCTTGGCCATTCGCGAGCGCCTCGTCGTCGATCAGGCTGGCATGTTCGATAGATCGCACGCCTGCGCGGATGGCGTTCTTGATGCCGATTGCGCCGTGGGCATGGGCGGTGACGAAAATGCCCTTCGCCGTTGCGGATTGGACAACATACGCGCATTTGCGTCTCGGTCAGTTCGGGTTCGCCCGGTTCGGTGCCGATGGCAAGCACAGCGCCGGTGGCGATCATCTTGATGAAGTCCGCGCCGTTATCGATGAGGAAAGCCGTTTTCTCCGCGGCCTCTTCAGGTGTGCTGGCAACGCCAAGCCGCATGTCGGCTGGCAATTGCTCGTTCGGCACCACACCGTTCAGCTCGCCACCGCCCTTGGGGATGGTGATATAGGCACCTGCGACAAACATCCGCGGTCCCGGCACATGGCCCGCATTGATGGCATCCCGCAAGGCCACATCGGTCAGCCCGCGATAGGTGCCGACATCGCGCACCGTGGTGAAGCCAGCCTCAAGCGTCAGCCTGGCGTTATGCGCCCCGATCAATGCGGTCGCAGCGGGCGAGGTCTTGATTGGCAGGGCGAGGTCGGCGCTTTGGCCTGCATCGGCAAGGTGGGTGTGGAGGTCGATCAAGCCGGGCAGGACGGTGTAAGCCGACCAGTCGATCCGCTCAGCCCCCGATGGCGTTGCGCGGCAAGGCGCAACTGCGGTGATTTTGTCGTTTGTTACGCTGATGCACTGGCCGGACAGCATCTTGCCTTGGACGACATCGACCAGCCTGCCGGTTTCGACATAGAGGTTTCTGGCGATCAACGGCGCTGGCGCGATGGCCAGCAGCAGCGCGGCAATCAGGCCGCTGCGCCTCACCCCTTTTTGGTGATGCGGGTGATTTCGCGTTCGACCATCGCCTCGACAATCGGCGGCAGATTATTGTCGAGCCAATCCTTCAGCATCGGGCGGAGCAGGTCGCGCGTCAGTCCTTCGAGCGACGTTTCGCCCGAACGAACGATTTGCGGCGCTACACCGGGTTCGGCCAATGTCTGCAACGCGGAGAAGCTGTGGCGCAGGCTCTGCGCCTTATTGTCGTCGAGCAACACCTCTTCGCTCTCGTCTGCTTCACCATTGGTTAGTTCCAGGATTTCGTCGTCTTCATCGGCGACAGGTGCTGGCTTGGCGACGCGCTTCGCCGCCGGGCGAATCCGCTCATCATCGGCAATGATTCGTTTGATCGAGGAGAGAATCTCGTCCATCGATGGTTCGTTCCGGCCCTCTGCCATGGTCCCAGCCCCCGCTGTTGCTATTGCCTGATCGCCGGTCGATATTCCGGAATCGGCTCTATTTCTGCCTTTTGTGCTGGCGTGTCAACGGTGCGGGTCGATTTGGTCGCCGGATCGGGCTGCGAGGACCAGTCGTTCCATGCATCGTCGACCTTTTCATATTCGGCAACGGCATCGTACAGCGTTCCGCCTTCAAGCCCCAGATCGCGTGCTTCGGCGCGGCCCATCGCGGCGAGCAACGAGAACCCTGCAACATAGGCGTTACGTCGCGCTGTGACCAATTGCACCTGACTGTTCAGCAGTTCCTGCTCGGCGTTCAATATGTCGAGAATCGTGCGGTTGCCGACGCTGTTTTCGGCACGCGTGCCCTCGAGCGACAAGGCATTGGCGGAAACCGCGCGTTCGGACGCGGTAATAACATCCTGCGATGCTTTCCAGCTGGCATATGACGCACGGGTTTGGGCGATTGCCTCGCGCTCTGCGGCAATTTCGAGTTCCTGCGCCTGTCCCAGCCGCGCCTGTGCCTGCCGGATTTGCGCTGCTGGCTGACCACCCTGATAAAGCGGGATCGACGCGCGCACACCGGCTTGTGCGGTAAACGAGCTGTTATCTGCCGCAAAGCCGGGGATGTTGGACGAAATCGAATTCAACGCATTGCTGTACGACGGCGAAGTAAAAACGCTGACCGTCGGCAACCGCGATGCGTTGGCGGCGCGGCGGTCGAAGCCTGCGGCTTCGCGGCTTTCGCGCGCGGCAATCAGGTCTGGATTGCTGTCCAGCGCGACATTGACCGCAGCATCGGGCGTTACCGGAAGGTTGGGCAACGGCGGAGGTGCCTCAAGCTTGCCCGGCTCACGTCCCACAAGCTGGATGTAGATTTCCTTGGAGCGGATGAGCTGCGCCCGTGCCGATTCAAGCGTACTCGTCTGCAACGCCAATCGCGCTTCGGATTGCGCAACGTCGGTTCGTGTCAAATCGCCGATTTCAAACCGGTCTCGTGTTGCCTCCAGATTGACAGACAACACGCCGACTTGCGCGCGGTTGAGTTCGACAATCGCCTCGTCGCGAATGACGTCCATATACGCGCCGACGACGGCAGAAAAAATCGCGCTTTCGGTGCCACGCAGATTGGCAAATCCGGCCTCTACCCGGTTTTCGGCTGCGCGCACCGCGTTCCTGATTCCGCCGCCTGCATAGATAGGCGCTGAAATAGTGCCGTTGATGCTAAACCCGCGTGCCTGCGATACCGAAGATCCGCCGTCCTGCATGATATTCTCAAAATAGGTGGGCTGGGCAACGACGTCGGGCCGGCCATTGGCCTTTGCCAGCGGCACGCCCTCGTTGGTTGCTTTTTGCCCCTCGCGCGCGGCAGTCAGGTTTGGATTGGTTTCATACGCCGCGACCAGAGCGTCGCGAAGCGTATCGGCTGTAGCAGGCGAAGCCAATGCTGCCGACACCAGCAGCGCGGCGAGAACCGAACGACGCGGGCTCAAAACACGAATTCCGGTTTGCGTGCAAATGCGGGCAGTGCCGCGATCTCGCTATCGGCAAAGCGCCGCAATGCAACCTTGCCACCGCGCACGATGCCAGACGCAAGGCTGGTCACGCCGCGATCAACCAGACCGGTGACGACGCGCGCGCCTTCTTGCGCCGCAGCGACAATGCTGTCAGGCAGTTCCTCCATCGCGCCGTCGATGAAGACCAGCGAGTAGCCGGTGCCTGCAACACCATCCCGCCCGTCTGAAACAGTCACTTTGGCACGTCTCGCCAGCAATGTTGCAGCATAGCTTTCGGGTGTCCCGATAAACAATATGTCGTCGCCGGGATGAACTTCAGCCGCCTGAAGCATCAGCGCCGTTGCCACGGGCGGGTTCAGGATTGCACCGTTTTCAAGTGCAATCGAACGGTCATTATAGGCAACATCACGCAGTGCCGCAGGGACAAAATCCTCGCGCGGCAAATCGCCCATCGCCGCCAGCACCCACGCATCGGTCACACCGCTCGTGCGCAACTGGCTTTCGACCATAAAACGGCGCATATTGTTGAAATCGGCTGATTGCATCGAAACACTTCCAGTTACTTGAGCGCCCATTGGCACAACTGTATTGCAATGACAATACAGCGCTTGATTCAGTTTCTAGCCAGCGTTACCCAAAACGCCAAGCGGGATTCGGACGAACGCGTCATATGATCATGCAAACGGCAATTTTTTCCATGGCTTGTGGCAACTGAACCACATGTTTCCGATTGCCGGTTGCAATGGAGCGACCTGTTCGCTAGATGCCCGCCTCCACCACATTCAGAATTGCTGTTGACGGCATATCTGTTGCTTCGAGGCCCGATGGCGGAGTGGTGACGCAGAGGACTGCAAATCCTTGCACGCCGGTTCGATTCCGGCTCGGGCCTCCAACAAAAATATCACATAAAACCCTTCACGCAACTGCTCCGAAACTCGGCGGAATTCCGAGCGTTTCGGGCTGTTACTGGCCTCCATGACGGTCTCTGCTAAGACGGAAATAGGAGGATTTGCGGCCGTTTCAGCCCAAAGTCTCTGTCCCCGAATTAGCCGTGACGGGTTTTGTAGCCGCGCTGACGAAGATAATTGCTAACAATGCGGCCGTTTGCTTAGTCAATTCGACGCGCCAAAAGCCGCCCTACGTTTATCACTGGTGGGTTTCCCTAAATCGGCATACTTAAGGTGAGTTGCTGTATGTCGGCTTCAATTGCTGCTATAAGGCTCGCCAGGTATCTGCCAGCCGCCGTCAACAGTAGCGTTGTAGTAACCAATTTCCTTGTCCGGAGTACCTGCCGCCCGTAGTGGCGCAGCCTCTGGCGTGTGAAACATGGGAGTTTCTGTCTGCGGATCATAATCACGCCCTGCCTCTACCATCAGGACGCTGAGGCCGGCCTCGCATAGTTCGTATGCAGCCATCCACCCGCAGCGCCCGAGCCAACGATGATCACGTCATAGATGTCGTCACTCGCCATTTGATCCTCGACTCGAACACCGCATTCAAAGCGGACCAAATATTGGCACTCATTCGGGCACTGTCAAAAAAAAACGTGTTTAGACGCACGCTTACCGGTGGTCGCGTTGCGGTCATCAATGGAAAAAGGAATATTTAGTAGCCATGCTTGTTCCTCTGCAACTTGACGATGGCTCGGAAATTTTATCGGAGTGCGAGGGGGCGTAATTTCCACCGATTCTCAGAACATGATCGAGACAGGTCGTTTTGCATCTCTTGCCGATGCCGTTCAAGATGGCACGAATTGAGACGGCTAGACAACTATCAGCGTGGCGGGAATCAGCGACTGAAACCGCCAACGGGTTCCGCTAATTTTTAAGACGTTCGTTAAGCCTTTTGCCTTTTGCAAAACCTGCCATTCGTTGAACTCGCTTTTCCGACTGCCTACGAGTGCTTCTGTGGACCAGCTTAACGGGTCCTAATTACTGAAATGTTGTGGAATGCCGGACAGGCAGCTATTGAAGGGAATAAGACGGTAACCTGCCTACGTTTACTTACCCCCATTTGGCAGCTTCATTGGACGATCCGGAAAGTCTTGTATTGGATTCTCAAATCACCCGAGCAGACATTCATACAGTCAATTAGTTTCGATTTGCGCAGTCGCTAGCGCCAACAATTTTCATCTACTTCCCAAACTCGTCATTTTCCTAGGCGGACTGAGCGTCGTTTGGGTCCACCGTCGAGAACTGCGGTAAGAGCGCGTTGGATCAGCAAAGACCAGGCGGTCCGAGATGATAGCGATTGACAAGTGCTGCTGGTCTAGCAGTTCGTGACATCTTGTTTTCAAGAAACCATCTGTGATTGACTTATATGTCGATCCTTGATCCCGTAGTTGGGGAGCCAATGTTCGGCTGGAAACGGACATTTTTTCCGCCGCCATTTCTTGCGTAGGGACGCGACCCGCTTCGGCTAGGCGAAGGGTACTTATCGCCTTGATCTCAAATAGTAATCTCTCGCCTGTTCGGCGACATTGAGGTTCAGATCAAGGCCTTCGTCGAGCACCACAACTACTAAGCTAGCACGAGAACCTAGACAACGTGACGCCTGCCGATGGTTACTTCCGCGGGGCGCAGGCCGTCATCCAGTAACGCGAAAGGATCAAGCGACAAACCATTGAGTACCGGCGCTTGCAAAACCGCAAGCTCGCAGCGTAATATCAAGGTCGAGATGGAGACCCACTCCGCTAATCTGAGCCGCGAGTTGTGCCAAATGTCCCGACGACTGACAAACGAGGGACCCAATAAGGGGGGAATATATGGTCGGCATAATTTCGGGCCGGTTTGGTGCTGCGCTGATAACGGCGCTGTTTGCCTTTACTGCTTTGCCGTACGCAGCCGATGCCCAGACGAGCAGCGGGGCCAGTGACAGAGCGAATGCTGTTAGCCAGGAAGACGGCACGAATGTGTTCACGGACGAAATCGTCGTCACCGCGCGCAAGCGCCAGGAATTGGCGCAGTCCATTCCGATGGCCATCTCCGCCTTCTCAGGCGAGGCGATCGAGGCTCGCGGCGTGCAGAAGATCGATGGCGTTGCGAGCTTTACCCCCAACCTGACCTTCCAGAATAACCCTGGCTTTGGCGGGGCTGGATCGTCCGCAGCGATCTACATCCGTGGGATCGGTCAGAAGGAGTTTTTGCCTACCACCGAGCCGGGGGTAGGTGTCTATGTCGATGGCGTCTATATCGCACGTTCCGTTGGCGCGCTGCTCGACCTTGTCGATATCGAGCGCGTCGAGATACTGCGTGGGCCACAGGGAACGCTGTTCGGTCGCAACACCATTGGCGGGGCGATTAGCATTACTTCGCGTAAGCCGGACGGTATCCGTACGGGAGCATTCAGGCAACGACCGGCAATTTCAGCAGGGTCGATGTCAAAGCGGTGGCCAATTTGCCGCTCTCTGACAGTCTTATTTAAGGTCGCGGTAGCATGGTTTAACCGCGACGGCTATGTGCGCCACCTCGTCGATGGGCGCGATCTGGGCGACGTGAATACGCTGACCGGTCGCCTCGACCTGCGCTGGCTTGCTACCGACAATTTAGAGGTGAACCTCGCGGTGGAGGGAACGCGTGACCGTTCCAACGGGCCCGCATTTGTGCTTGCCGACGTGGATTACAGCTCGCGCTGTTGAACCCCAACAGTATTCCGCTTTTACCTCCGGGCAGCCCGGCAACGCCCGGCGCCTACGTGCTCAACCCGCCGTTTGATGCGCCGACTGACAACTTCGTCCTGCTGCACAACTATTTCGCGGCGTTGCTTGGCGGCCAGCCTTGTCTTGGCTTTTCGCCATACAGCCCGCAAGGCGACGCAGCCCCCTGTTACAGCAACCGGTTCATCACAGGCCGCAACTCGGACGCGGGCACTGGACCCCAATTTGCACGAAATGATCTGTGGGGTGCGCAAATGGTGATCGACTGGGATATGGAAGCGGTCCAGCTCAAGTCCATCACCGCATACCGCGAGATTGACGGAGCCTTTGCGCGCGACGGCGACCATTCCCCGTTCGCCATCTTCAACATTGCCGACATCCTGACACAGAACCAGTTCAGTCAGGAATTGCAGTGCCGGCGCAACGGCGGACGACAGGCTCAAATACGTCATGGGCCTTTATTTCTTCAAGGAAACGGGCAACAATATCAATTCGCTGGACTTCACCCCGGTGACATTCCGCTCCGGCGGTCGGTTCAAGACGGAAAGTTACGCCGCCTTTGGGCAGGCCACCTGGACAGCATTGGATAAAATCGACCTGAGTGTGGGCCTTCGCTTTACGCAGGATGACAAGTCCTTTCTGCCTGACACGGAAATTCTCGTCGAGGAACAAGACCGGCGGCGCACTGATCGCGGCCAGCCCGAACTCGCCGCAAACACGCATTTTGCCGTTCGCAATGGTGAGGTTGAAAGAGGATTCTCTTACGCCGAGTGTCAATATTGCCTGGAAGATAAGTGGCGATGTAATGACCTACGCGTCTTTTTCAAAGGGCTTCAAAAGCGGCGGCTTTGTGCAACGCGTTTTTCCGCCACGGGCGGAAGTACCGCAGTTTAATTCGGAAAAGGCCGAAGCTTTTGAATTGGGATTGAAATCCCGTTTTGCTCGACGGCCAGCTTACGCTCAACGGCGCGGCCTTCCTTACCAAATATAGCGATCTGCAGGTTCAGGTCTTCACCGGCATTGCACCTGTCACCAAAAAT
>CAWFCI010000001.1:0-239441 GCA_963814305.1 uncultured Alphaproteobacteria bacterium | reverse complement strand
GGCCCAACTGAGCGGACCGTCGCCACCCGAAGCGGCGAGCGTGCCGGTCAGGTTGGCTGCATCGACATCGTCGCCGGTGCCATCGGCATTGCCGCCGGTCAACGCATCATCGTCGAGCAGCACTGCGGCGTTTGGCGCTGTCACAGGCTTCGCATCGGCAATTGCTATGGTCAGCGTCGCGGTCGAGGTATCGCCGTCACTATCAGTGATCGTGTACGTGAAAACGTCGCTGAAGCCGCCGGGTGTTCCGGCGTTGCGCACATAGCTGTAGCTGCCGTCGGCATTAAGCGTGAGCACGCCATAAAGCCCGGCGGTGGTGCCGCCAACGGTTCCGGCTGCCCGCCGACAATCGCGGTTACGCTCGCGCCATCGGCACCGCGTCTATCCGCACCGCCATCGACCTTCAGCGTCGGTGATGACATTGCCCGTTGCAGGACCGAATTCGCCTGCGGCAATAGAGTCGGTATCGTTCACTGCCGTCGGAACATCGTCGATAATGCGGACATCGATTAAGTCGGTGTCGGTCGATCCGTCGCTGTCGGTTACGACAACCTCGAAACTTTCGGTAATTGAATTTTCGCCGCCGCCAATGGGGTGCGCGGTGTTGTCGTTGAGTTGAAGCTGTAGCTGATCGTGATGCTGTTCGCATTGCCATCGGCTGGCGACGAAATCGCCGTAATCGTGAACGTTCCGCTGGCTGTCGTGATCGTCTGGCCAACGAAGACTTCGGTGCCACCAACCTTGATCGAGGTGATCCCGTCATTGCCGTTACGGTAAAGCTTCCTGTTTTGGTCAGCGCGCGCTTTCGGTGCGAGCCATCGGGCAAATCATCGTCCTCGACAACCAGTTCAGGGCCTCCAACGTTGAGGCCGCTGATCAGAATTGGATCATCCGAACCATTGATTGTAACGGTCAGCGTAGTTTCCCGTGCATCGCCGTCGCCATCTGTCAGCGTATAGGTGAAGATTTCCGTTAGCGTGTCGTTGCCGTCAACACCATGCACCAGGGTTGAAATTATCCAGCACATAGGAATAGCTGCCATTGGCGTTCAGCGTCAGTTGGCCATAGGCTCCGCCGTCATTATAGTCCACCCGAATACTGACTCCGAACGTGACTGCCGTTACTACCGCGCCATCAGCACCCTTGGTGTCGGCGACGCCGTCTGTGGTGTTGGCATCGCTGCCGCCCCCACCGGTAATGACATTACCGTCTGCCGACAAGTTCACGGCCCCCGCTTGAACGTCTTCTGTAACGCTATCGACATCGGCGCGCGCGGTTGGCACGTCATCGACGATATCTATGACTAATGTCCCGGATGTATTGTCGCCGTCCTGATCGGTAACGACAACGGCAAAGTCGTCAAACGTCGTGTCGCCCGATGTGTTGGTGGTCAAGGTGTAGCTGTAACCGCACCATTGGCGATGCTGGTGATGGTAATGGTGCCAAATGCACCGGCAAAAGTCTGGCCAACTGTGGCAACAGCTACGCCGTCGATGGTGACGGTCGTGGGCCATCAGCCGCCACATAACCGATAGTGCCAGCAGTTGTTTCGCTGTTCGAAGTGACGTCCGAACCGGCGGACAGGCCGGCTTCATTGACCGACGTGCCTGCTTCGCCTTGACAGGTAGGTCTAAGCTTGTCGGGCTTTCGGCAATGCTGATGGTCAGCGTTGTGGTCGATGTATCGCCGTCGCCGTCGGTGATGGTGTAGCTAAACATATCAGATACGCCGCCAGACGTGCCTGCATTGCGGACATAGCTGTAGCCGCCATTGGCGTCGATTGTCAGAACACCATATTGGCCATTTACTTCGTTTCCGGCGGCGCCCGAGCCTCCAAATCCGGTAACATTGGTTACAGTAACGCCGTCCGCGCCTTGAACATCTTTGCCGCCATCGACTTCGCTGTCGGTGATGACATTGCCAGTCGCCGGTGCATAGCTGCCCGCTGCAACGCTGTCGGTGTCGGCAACCGCCGTTGGCACGTCATCTGCAATTGCGATCACTAGATCGCAGTGCAACGTCGCCGTCGCTATCGGTCAACGCAACGTTAAAGCTGTCTTCGTGGTTGCATCGCCCGACGTATTATCATTCAGGGTATAGCTATAGCTATAAGCACCGCCCGAAAGTGCGATGACCAAAGTGCCGGTTGCAGTTGCTAGCGTTCCGCCTGCCGTTACGTTAGTGCCATTGATAACCAACGACGCAATGCTATCGCCACCTGTCGAGGTAATTTTGCCGTTGGCAATTTCGCTTTGGCGCGGCTGAGCCATCAGCTTCTTCAGCCGCGCGCTGAAGGCCCCATTCGCTGACGCCCTAGTCGCCCGTGACATCGATAGCCGGCTGAATCTTCAGCAGCGCGACAGTTGCAGTAGCTGTTGAAACGTCGCCGTCACCGTCGGTAATGGCATATTTGAAATTTAACCGTGCCTTTTCACCGGCTGCGGGTGTATAGGTGAATGTGCCGTCGCTACATTATAGGCAAGCGTACCGGTCCGCTCAGCGAGCCAGCCACCAATGCAACGCCGGACGTCAAGCTTACGCCGTCGGCACCTTGCGTATCATTGGCAAAAACATTGATCGTTACGGGAGCGTTTTCGGTTGCTTGGGTTCGGGCATCATCGCGTGCGGTTGGCGCATCATCGATAATCGTGATTACAACCGGGCGCTCGCGGCATCGCCATCCACATCGGTGACTGTAACAGTGAATGTCTGGCTTGTGGCGTTGCCAGTAGTGTTGTCGGTCAGGGTGAAGGTGTAGCCGATGGCACCCGACGCCTGATGAACGCTGGTGACGGTCAGGAAAGCAGGTTGGTGTCGTAATAGCCTGGCCTGACGCAGTGATTGTCACACCATTGATTTGGACAGTCGCAGGACCATCAGGCGCGATAACGTTAATCGTGCCGCTGGTAGCCTCTACTGATAGCTGGCGTTCGAACCGGGAGGTTCAGTACCACGCGGGGCAGCCGACTTCTGACAACTGTGCCTTCGCCACGGTAGGAACGAAGGTAATGGTGACCGGGCTGTCGGCTATCGCGATTGTCAGCGTTGCGGTGGAAGTGTCGCCATCACCATCGGTTATCTGATAGGTGAAAATGTCGTTTACGCCGCCAGGCGTCCGGGTTGCGGGTATAGCTATAGCTGCCGTCGGCAGAGATGGTCAGCGTGCCATATTGGCCGTTGTTGACCGTACCATGCCGGCAAATTCTCCTGTTCTTTCCGGCGCGAACGCCCGATACGGCTGCGCCGTCTGCACCGGCGGTGTCGGCGCCAGCATGCTCCGCTTGTGGTTCCCGCTCCGGTGATTACATTGCCTGTCTGCGGACCGTAGGTTCCCGCAGCAACGCCATCGGTATCGTTACGTGCGGTCGGCGCGTCATCGACGATGTTGATCGTTAGATTCGCCGATGCTGTGTCGCCGTCGCTATCGGTGACCACCGCAGCGAAAATATCGTTTGAAGTGCCGCGGCGGTCGTATTGTCTGTCAGCGTATAGCTGTAACCGATATTGCCCGCCGCATGCTCGTAATGGTGAGCGTTCCGAGCGGCGTCACAAATGTCTGGCCAACAGCTGTAACAGCCACCCGTTTAGCGTAATCGAGCCAAGCCATCGGGCGCGTCGAACACGATACTGCCCGTTGTGGTTTCGGCGCCTTTATGTAGATGATCGGAACCTCGACGGCTCGCTGCCGCGTGCGGCAAGCGCGGCTTCCTGACCGATGCGGTTGCGTTGATCGAACCTGCCGGTCTGGTCGGTGTGACGATAATAGTTGTCGGTTCCTCATCATTCAGCCCAGGCATGATTTCGCGCTCTTCCGGCTCGGGGAAGGCAAGCTGGGTCGGTGGCAACAAATCGCCCAGGCCGAACGGATCGCCGATATCGCCGACCGGATCGGCAAAATTGCCGCCAGAGCTTTGCGTGCGTCCAGCAGCAGGTTGTGGTTCCTGACCGATCAGCAAAGCCGCGATGTTAAGTGGAGGAACGGCCACACCATCGACAACGATTTGAGGTACGAAAATTGCGCCATCGGGAACAATCATCTGCGTACCGTCGGGCATCTGGATTACCAGATCGCGCCCGACAACCTTGATGTCGTCAAGGCCAACGCCAGCGGGGAGGACAAGCTGACCGTCCGCCGTCAGCGGCAGGACGTTGCCCGCTTGCATTGCCACCGCTAGCGTGGCGGCTGCCTCGAGCGCCACTGCTGCTTCAGCGCCATTGAGGTCGGAAATGACCGGGCCGCTGTTGATATCGCTGTTCTTGAAGTCCATGATGCGTTCCTATGCAAAATGACGCGCTGGCGCGGAGTTGGCGCAGCCGAATGTTGGCTTGTGAAATTTGAAAATCGCGCGAGCGTGAGGACCGAAACTTGCGTTCCGACCATTAATGTCGTGTCTGATTTCAGACCCTTAGCTGTAAACATGGTGCCCCTGATCCCTCTTGCGCAAAACTGCCGCCTGAATTTTCAGCCGGTCAGGTTTGCCATTCCAGTGGGCGACCCTAGAATGGTGAAAACCGATTTGTTACTGCCTTAGTAACCACCATCCTCAATCGATTCGCAAGTTTGTTAACGAAAATTTACCAACATAATGCAGATATATAACGTTAGTACTATATCTTAAGATATATGAAAAGGATTGTGTGGAGACGCGGAACAGTAGCTTGGGGCGATGGCTTAGTGCATCAGCCGGTCAGGCTGTCTTCTGGGCGATGCCTTTGGCCAGAATGCTGATGTGCGGTTTGCTTTATTTATCCATACCTTCGGCCGCCCAAGGTTCGGCTCACCTTGCGATATTACAGCGCTTTTCTACGGGTATGGCTCGCCTGGACCGCAGCGACGACATTTGGAGCATTTGCGGGACAGCCGCTGCAAATGGGCCCCGCCGGTTCGTCGTTTTGGATCGACGCGGTGATGGCGGTTGCGTTGATCGCGATATTACGCGGAGAGGAAGGTGCGCAACAATTGCCTTTGCTTTGTCGGCAACCGTCTTTGCACTGGGGCTTCGCATCGGCCGGAAGCTAATATTCGCCACGCTGATGATCGCTCCGCTCGCACTTGTTTTGCGCGATCCCTTCGCATTGTTTTTTGTCACTATTACTCCAAAAGCGGCCTTTGTCCGTGCGGGCGCTACGGAAATTATCACTGCAGCGCTGCAGATATTGGCCGTTTTTACACTGATAATATGGGCCAACCGGAGATATATAGTCGAGAAATTCAGCAATGATTTCTCGTCGCTGCGCATGCTTTCGCTCGAACGGTCGTTCGAGTTTGATTTGCAGGTCTGGACAGATGCATTGGCGTCGCTCTTCGGGCCTGACCGGGCAGCCGCCTGATGGCATCGCCCGCACAAAATGTTCCTAGTCGCTATTATCATTGCAACCTGCCTGTTTGGCAGAATGACAAGGATCGCGAGGAACTGATGGCAGGCTTTCGTAACCTCCCTCCCGGGTGCAGCCTGCTCGACTGCGAGCAAAACCAGGTCGTATCCGCCCGGCGCTGGTCGCTTCAGGGCTTTTGATGAAGCGGAACAACGGATAGCGCGCGTTCTGAACCGGGCGAATATTTCAGCGGCATGGTTCAACCCATGCAGATAGACCGTTCGCGGGGCGGTGTGGTCTGTGCGATTGAAAGGCCCATCGACGCGGTCAAAATAGCCGAAGCGTTTCACCTTGGCCGTCATGTACGGAAATGACCGACTTCCTGAGCCGGATTGCAACTGCCGAGCGGAATTTCATTGCCGATGCCCATGACGTCGCTCGCCGCGATCTTCACGATGGCGTGCTGCAGTCATTGGCCGCGCTCCGCATGCGTTTGCTGCTGCTGCAAACGCAAGGACGTCGCCGAAAACGCCGGTCGAGCTGGAGATACGTAAAACCGTCGACATTGTTACGCTGGAACAATCCCGCTGCGGGGTTCCTCGAGAATAGCGAAAGCGCCGACCATACCGTCAATCTGGTCTCGCAACTCGATATCTGTGTGCGCAGCATTTCGCTGCAATGGGACATCGATGTCGCGCTCCAGTCCGATGAACCGGCAATTCCGGTCGATGCTGAATCTTCGTTCAATATCGAGCATCTGTTGCGCGAAGTTATCGCCAATGCGGTACGCCACGCGCAAAGCAAATCCTTGACAGTATCGCTGTCGCTCAAGCAGGATGCGCTGATGATGGCGGTGATCGATTTGAACCCGTCAACTGAGGGGCTGCAGGGATTTGAAAAACCTGCATTAACATTGAAATCTGCTTCGCTGCGCGACCGGTTGCGACTCGTTAGCGGCGAGGCATATGCAGAGGGGTTGGGAAAGGAACGCTGTTATCGGTCCGAATTCCCATGCAACAGGTGGATGATGCATAATATTTTGGTGGTCGACGACCATCCGTTTTTCTCTGCACGGATTCAGTCAGTATCTTGGCGATACAAACGAGTTCGATGTGGATACTGCGCTGTCGGTCGATGAGGCAATCAGCAAAATTGACGTCGCGCGTCCCGATTTGGCGATGCTTGACGTGACGATGCACGGCGGCGGCGGATTCGCGTGCTGCGCTATCTTCGGCTGCATTATCCCAATGTGCCAGCGATGTTTCTGACGGTCCATATCGACCCCGAACAAACCATCGAAGCGATGCGCCTTGGGTATCAAGGGCATCGCGCTGAAGGACAGCGATCCGGACATCATCATCGAGGGCATCAACGCCGTGCTGGCCGGTGGCAAATGGTTCGACAGCGGCGTCACCGAACCGGCACTTGCAATATTCCATCGAAAAGCCTTCGGGGACAGTCCGGTCGGACGACTTGCTCACGAAACGCGAGCATGGAAATTGTCGATCTGGTTTGTCTTGGCCTTCGTAACCGGCAGATTGCCGACCGTTGCGACTTGACAGAAGGAACCGTCAAAATCCATTTGAACAGCATCTACCGCAAGTTGGGCGTCGCTTCGCGCGCAGAGTTGATCGTGAACCGCGAAGGCATGCGCTCGGCCAAACGGAAGTCGCCCGCGATTAACTGAAGGCGGGAATATAGCGCCCAGCCGCTCCATGCGGTCATGATTGCGCCGGCCGCGATCGCAACGCCGTAAGGAATTCGGCGGTCCTCCTTGGGTACATTTTTACGCAAGCCTGATCCTGGCCGCAATAACGAAGCAAGCAAGAGCCCAGCAACGCCGTCAGCAAAGATCAATGTCACCGCGCCCCAGTTGAACCATAATGCCGCCGCCGCATAAACTTGGCATCGCCACCGCCAATCCAGCCCGGCTGAAAAGTGCCATGCCAACAATAAGCGCCGACAGGAAATGAAACACATTCTCCCACAGTGCTCGGAAAATCCGCCCAAGCTGTACGGGACAACGAACAACAATATCAGGATTGCCGGAAAAACATTGGGAATGCGGAACGAACGCAGGTCGGATATGGCCGCGGCGCAAAGAGTCACTACCCAGAATCCGCGATTAATATAATGTGGCTGCATCAGGGCTGGCCTTCCTTAGCTGAGCTTCGACCAGACACTCTGGTCGAAATGGTCGATCGTCAACAGCGCGCGTGAAAACAGCGCATCGGCTTGGAGTTCTGGTCGCCGCCTTTGCGCCTTGGGCAAAATTGACCAGCGCACACTCCAGGCCTCGTCGCCGCCCTTAGGTTCACGGTCAGGTGTCAAACCAAGCATCCCCGAAACTAATCTCTATTCGCATTGATCGTACGATTGGTTGGCGACATGCCAGCGGCAACTCGAGTTGCTTGACCGCGAATTCAAGATCGCCCTTTTGCAAATGGACCAGCGCATGATTATTCAAGATGCCGGCATCGTTCGGTGCCAGCATCAGGCCCGCCCGAATGCCTCACCCGCCGCCTCGCTTTCGCCCTTGCGGATCAGGGCTAGGCCGAGCAGGTTCCATACTCCGCATCCTCTGGGCAAGCGCCCCCTGCTTTGGCAAGCGCCACAATGGCATCGTCATAGGCCCGGATTTGCCGAAACCCAGCCCTTTGCGGTTTGCAGGCGGCATATGTTCCTGCTGCCAACTTGCTGATACCCGAGCTGCGGCCGCCGACACTCTACTCGCGATCCGCGATCGCATGCTCAGCCCTCAGCAACGCGACATCATCACCTAAATTCCTGCTCGCCGTTGCTTGTCAAGCCATGCGATCATTTCTCCAGCTTGCGTCAATCGACCTTCGCGAAGAGCAACATCGGCCTGTTGCAAATATAGCGCCTGATCAACAACTGACGCTTTCTGTGTCTTGCGCTACACAGCTGTCGAAGCCGTCATCATCAACGGTAACAAAAAGTAATGGGCGACACTACATACACCGATCAAACGTTTGCCTGCAGCATCACCGTCGGCGAAAAACAGATAGGCGAATTCGGGCAGTTCCGGCAAAACTTTATCGTCACTCGCTTTTGCCAATTTCTCGATCGTGCACAGCACGATCAATGGCGGCCATCAGGACGGCGTCACCATTTTCATGCTCCGTACTGCGCTAGTCTGTTCGGCGGCAATAGACTGAGGCAACCAGACCGCAAGACGATCACCGAACGATTTGAATTTGCTGCCTTCTTACTTTGGGCTGTCTTCACCCCAGCCTCGGGTCGCGTCAGCAAATGCACTTCACCTAATGACACCCTTACCAGACGGGTTCCTGTTGCGTGATAATCCGCAGGGAGATTTGCAGGCGAGGCAGCGATGGTTCCGGCAAATGCAGGCGGTTGGATGGGTTTACGCCGGCAATTGCCCGTCGTTGCAAAACGAGCCGGCGCAACCGCAAAACGGGTTGAAAGTACGCCTTGCCTCGCCAGCGCATATGTCGGTGCCACCACTTGATCGTCGATCCTACCGCGGGTATTGACCACCGAAGAAGCCAAAACCGGCATTTCAATACTGTCCAAAATCTGCTCCGATAGGATCAGCTTCGGTCGTGGATATCCCCCACCGATACCGGATCACTTGGTCTGCAACCGGTAAAGCGACTGCTGCCAATTGCACCGCCAACCATCATCGCCTGTAAGAAACTTTGACAGATTAGCTTGAGCCTTGCCATTGTCCGGATCTTTAGCCAGCGCCGTTTCAAAATAGCGCTGCGCCAGTCGCCCCGGCCTATGCGGCCATAGGCGACAGCAAGTCCATTATACGCATCGGCGCTCTCCGGGTTCGCCCGGATTTCTGCCCGGAACGATTCAATAGCAAGCGCGTCGAGCCCGGCATCGAGCTGCGCACGGCCGCGTTGCAACATCGACGCCCCTGGCACGGCGACGGCTGCTGACGATGATAGCCGATATTCGGGTGCAGTTTGCTGCGCGGCGCATCCGCCGACCATGACCGTCACACAGCCCAATAACGCATATTTCCTGATCGAAGTTTGCATCTTCATCATCCTCCATGCATTGCCGGCAGCATCTCGCGTATTACCCTAATAATCGCCGGTAGCATCAGTACGCCGATCATCACTGGCAACATACAGGCTACCAGCGGCACAGACAGCAATACCGGCAGTTTATGAGCTTTTTCTTCGGCCCGCATCCGCCGCTTTTCGCGCATTTCGGCAGCGTAGACCCGAAGCGTTTCACCGACGCTGGACCCAAGTTTGTCGGATTGGATTAGCAATGTCGAGAACGACCGAATTTCGGAAACTTGGGTCCGGTTGGCCATGTTGCGCAAAGCCTCTTCGCGCGTCGAACCTGCTCGCAGTTCAAGCGTGACAATCGAGAGCATCTGCGCGACTAGTGGATGCGAATTCAGCATTTCCCGCCCCACACGGTCGAACGCTGCTTCCATCCCAAGCCCTGCTTCGACGCAAACGAGCATAAGATCTAGGCTGTCAGGAAAGCCGTTGACGATAGCCTACGCGCCTGTCTGCCTTGGCGGAGATAAACAGGTTTGGCGCGTACAAGCCCGAAAATGGCCAGCGCGACGCCAATCAGGTAAAGCCTGAACGGCGAAACCTGAGTACCGCCGAGGAAGATCGCACCCACGAACATTGCCGGAAGCAAAACAAGCAAGCCCAACCGAATTGCAGTGAACAGTTTTGGCGCAATCGGCGAGTTGTAGCCAGCGGCAATAAGTCGCGCGCGCAAAGTTTCGCCTTGTGTATCGACCAGTGAGATACCCGAGTTCTCGATAAACTCGGTCAGCTTGTGCCAGCCCTTGGACAGGGTATCGCCGCGCAGGCTGCTGGTGGCGGTCAAACTGGTTTGCTGGCCTCGCACTTCTTCGAGACGAGCCCGGGTGGCCGTCCGCCTGCCGACTGTGTTAGTCAACAGCATTACCATCGCTACGACAATGATGAAAACCAATGCGAGCAGGGCCAGCCGCAAAGGTCCGCTAAGGGTCAATCCGTCGAGCATATCAGACCTTCAAATCTATCATGCGGCGGATCGTAAAAAATCCGATGAAATACATGACCACCAAGCCAATGAAACCGGGAACAAAAATAGGATCTTGAGCCACATCGAGATAAAATGACGGGTTAGCAAAAACAGCCCTGAGAAAGTCATGATGGGCAGTGCGGTCAGCATCAAAGCCGTCATTCGCCCTTCCGAACTCAGCGCACGAACCTTCATATACATGCTCGCGCGCTCACGGATAACCGAAGCAAAATTTGCCAAAATTTCGGCCAGATTCCCGCCAGTTTCATTCTGCACCGACAGCGAAACCACGAACATCTGGATGTCCTCCAGCCCCCAGCGGTTCGCCATCGATTGCAATGCGTCGCGCACGTCAGCGCCATAAGCTACCTCATCAAGCACCAGGCCGAATTCGGAACCCAACGGGTCTTCCATTTCCTTTGTCAGCAGATCCAGCGCCGACGAGACCGGATGCCCGGAGCGCAAACCACGAATAAAAATGTCTAGCGCAACCGGGAATTGTTCCTGCATCTTCTGTCGTCGCTTTGACGCCATGCGCGACAGGATAATGAGAGGCATGCCCAGGCCGATGCAAAGGCCAACAGCGACCGCCATTTGCACAACGCCGAAGTTGACCGCATATCCTACGACAGCGGCACCGATGATGACCAAAACAGCTATGAGCGCCGAACCCAGCGCCATTGCTAGCATGATCTGGTGCGCAGGCATCGCTACACCGCTGGCAATCACAGACTGCTGGATGCTTTGCAGCATTTTGCTGATAAGTCCGTTGCCACTCGCGAAATCCATGGGCTGCGATTTGCGTAGTTTCGATGTAACAATTTCGCGGTCCATACCGCCTTCGATCATCCGCAGTCGCTTGTTAACCGCGCGCGAGCCGGTCGATCGCCGACGCCACGCAGAAATGCCAAACTCGGCGATCAGGAACACCGCCACGAAGACGAGAATCAGCACTATCAAGCGGGTGACCGTCGGGTTCATCAGTCGATCTTCCTGTCCGGACGGAAGAGGTCGGGCGACAGGCTAATGCCATGCGCCGACAATTCATCCATCAGCTTTGGCCGGATGCCCGTTGCCTCAAAATGCCCGATAACCTGATTATTGTCGTCGCGGCCCTGCATCTTGAAGCGGAATATTTCCTGCATGGTGACGACTTCGCCTTCCATGCCGACAATTTCCGACAGGCTGAGCAGACGGCGACGACCGTCGGACAAACGCCCGATCTGGACCACGACGTGCAGCGCCGATGCAATCTGCGCGCGCGCCGAACGTGGCGAAATTTCGATCCCGCTCATGCCGATCATCTGTTCGATACGCGACAGCGCATCGCGCGCTGTATTGGCGTGGACTGTGGTCATCGAGCCGTCATGGCCGGTATTCATCGCCTGCAGCATGTCGAACGCCTCGCCGGCGCGCACTTCGCCGACGATAATCCGGTCAGGACGCATACGCAGCGCGTTCTTGACCAGATCGCGCTGGCCGATTTCGCCTTTGCCTTCGATATTGGGCGGGCGGGTTTCGAGCCGTGCAACGTGAATCTGCTGCAGTTGAAGTTCGGCCGAGTCTTCAATGGTAACGATGCGTTCGCGCTCGTCGATGAACGACGACATCGCGTTGAGCAGCGTCGTTTTGCCCGAGCCGGTACCGCCCGAAATCAGCACGTTGCGCCGCGCCTGAACGATCCCCTTGAGTACCTCGGCAATCGCGGGCGGGACGCTGCCAAACTCGGCGAGCTTTGCCATGCTGATCGGGATCTTGGCGAATTTACGAATCGAGAGCAGCGAGCCATCGACCGCCAGCGGCGGAACGATAGCATTGACGCGCGAGCCATCGGGCAATCGCGCATCGACAAACGGCGAGGATTCATCGACCCGCCTGCCAACTGCGCTGACGATCTTCTGGATGATGCGCAGCAGGTGCCGTTCGTCCTTGAAACGGGTTTCGACCCGTTCGAGGACGCCGCTACGTTCGACAAACACAACGTCATGACCGTTGACCAGAATGTCGGTAATCGAATGGTCCTGCAGCAGCGGTTCCAACGGCCCAAGCCCGAGCAACTCGTCCAATATGTCGGCAACAAGCCGCTTGCGCTCTTCCTGGTTGAGCGCATGTTTTTGCAGCGCCAATTGCTCATGCACCAACTCGCCAATTTCGGTCTCGATCTGCGGCCGGGTCATTTTTTCCAGCGCCGACAGATTGATCAGATCGAGCAAGCGCCGGTGCAGCTCGACCTTCAGATTGATATAATCGAGCGTGTCGGAGCGCAGATCGTTGGCGACCTCGGACTGCCGACGCCTGTTTGGCCGTTTCGTCACCTTTTCTGATCTGCCACATGGCTTAAGCCTCCACACCAAGGCGGGGCAGGAAATTGGCGATGTCGCCGACTATCTTGCTCTTTGCGCGAATTTGCTGGATCAACACGCCCTGATCGTGCGCGGCACGGACAAGTGGATAATCATTGTGGATGCTGAGCTCGACAGGATGACCAAGCGCCTGCGCCGCCGAATCCAGGTCAATTGTGCGGAACATGCGCTTTTCGACGCGGTTGGCAACGATGTTTATATGGCTACCGCTAATGCCCTGATTGGCCAGCAGTTGGAGCTGGCGCTTGGCCTGACGCAGACTTGCCACCGACAGCTCGACAATCAGGAAAATCGCAGTTGAACGCGCAACCAGAGACAACGCCCAGTTGGTCCAGTTGGTCGGCAGGTCGATAACGACATAATCGTATTCCTGCCGCGCGAGATCGATAATCCGCAATATCTGGTCAGCATTTACCGCCTCGATCGGCATCATGTCGGCGGGCGCCGCAATCACGTTCAGCCCTTGCGGCGTGGTCGATACGACCGAGCGCAGCAGGTCACCGTCAATACGCGAACCGGCTTCGAGCAGGTCGGCAATCGAAAGCTGGTTCGACAGGCCGAGATAGGATGCGGCATCGCCGAATTGCAGGTCGAGGTCGAACACGCACACGCCGCGCCCGGTATTGCGCGCGGCAAGTTCGCTGGCGAGATGCGTTGCAACCGTCGTCGCGCCGACGCCGCCGATGCTTTTCATGATCGTGACCAGCTGCCCCTGCGCGACGTCGGAGGACAATTCGGCCTGCAGCTCGGCGGAAATTTCCTTAAGTATTTCGACGAGCTCGGCGTGGGGCAATGGCAGGCCGACGACGTCGCGAACGCCCTGTTTCAGCAGTGTGCGGACCAGCGGAAGATTCGCATCGCGTACCGCGGCGATCACCGGAAGCTGCGGATACAGGTCGCGCACCGCCGCAAGCCGTTCGAGCGAGGCGGGATAGCCGGGCGACACTTCGAGCACCAACATGCTCGCGCTGGCAAGCGTGGGCGCGGGAATCTCGGCATCGACGGCCAAAGTATTCAGCAGGATAGGCATACTCCCCGCATCGACCGCATCAAGCTGCGCCGCACTCATCTCGGCTTCGGACAGGACCAAGAGTACAGAATGCCGATCGAGATCCAAAACCCAGTCCTCCGGTAAAGCGTGCAGTTGTTCGGAAAAGCCCATATTCATATTACCTAATTTGAAACCGAGCCGGCGCCGTCTTCCATCGTGAGCGAGTAGCTAAGAGTTGGGAAATTGGCGGAGCCGCCGAAAAGCCGAAGGAGTAGCGGATTAAATTGCAGGTTCTGGACTTGCACGGTCACGATTGGGGCGACGTCCATGCCGTTGGGGTCGCCCGCGTAGCCAAGGCCCGAATAGGCATAACGGATCGTCACATTCGACGGCTCGATATCGTTCTTGAACATCCGCATCCGGGCCAGGATATTCTCCAGAGCTAGATTGCCGTCGGCGCCGACAGTCTCATCAAGGTCGGTCGCGCAGGTACTGGCCGCTGCAACACACGTTGCCGTCGGCGCATCGGCGCTGCCGCTGGCGGTGCACACCATTCCGGGAAATTCATCGGGCCCGACCTTGTTGCCGCCGGGAATGTCGCATTCGATGGCAAAGTCATAATCGGTCAGGCCAGTGGCCACCGATTGCGTCGCGACTGCATAGCGTGCGCCCATTTGCGTCGCTTTTTCGGCGCGGCTGACTTCCCACATATAGCGCCCGGTATCGATGATGCCGAACAGGAACATCAAAGCGATGGGCAGCACCAAAGCGAATTCCGCCGCCGGACCACCCGCATCGTCATTCCAGAAGGCGCGCAGCATTTTCATAGCCCCATCACCGCCGCGCGCGAGGACGCTTCGAGCGTCACCGTGCTGGTGTCGAAACCGAGCGTCGAAAACAGCGACGGATAGGTCAGGTTGGACACCGAAACGGTGACTCGCGGCGCATTCGGCAAATTGTCGTACAGCCCGGTGGCAAAATCCGTGGTCGGGCAGGAAATGGCCACGGTTACCGTATCGTCGCCCCAATAATCGATTTTCGGCGCAGCGTCAGGATCGGCAATCTGGCCAGTGCGAGTCAGCAATTTGATCTGCGCGATTGTATCGTTATCGACATTGCCCGCATTGGCCGGGTCGTCATTGCCGATCAGCAAATCGGCATTGTCGCAATCGAACTTGCTGAACGGCAGGCGCGCGGCATAACGCGCACCGTCGCGCACGCTTTTCACCACGATATGCTGGTTCCAGAAATAATGGCCCATTTCATAGCCGCCGAACATGATGGTCATGACCAACGGCAGCATAAGCGCCATTTCGACCGCCGCCGCACCGCTTTCGCTTTTGCGCAATCTGTTGAGGAGCGGGCCAAACATCTCAGCGCACCAGAAACGGAGAGGAGCGGTAATAGGTTTGCGCATCGACCGAACCATTGCCCGCCGCGCGCGACTTGCCGATGATTTCCATGTAGATCTGGTCGCGCGTTGACCCGTTGCCGCGTGTGTCCATCGTCGGTTCGACGAGGAACATGTCTACCCACTCGCCGATGACGGCAGCACGTGAACCGCCGCTCAGTGCAGCGCAGTTATCGACGACGGCAACCGACAACACGCGGCGATCCTGTCCGGGTTCGATGGCACCGGTCGAACAAACCGGGAGGCCATATTGCCTCAGGCTGCCGCCAGCAGAAACGTTGTTGGGAATATAGCTATTGGCAAGTTCCCACAAATATGTGTTGTAGCGCGTGATGTTGGACGAAGTTTCGGTGATCTCGGTCCCGGAAACCGGGTCGTCGAACGTGTAACTGACCGTCCGCGTATTATGATATTTGAAGAAATAATCGGCCCTGGCCCAGCTGCCGTTGCCGAAGCGGTCGGCAGCATCATTGTTACACTCAGAACCACCAGCGGTTCTGAAGCTGGCATAATGGCAGTTATCGCGTGGAAGCCCCATTGCATCCACGCCATTGGCATCGAACCTGCCGCCAGCACCCGCCAGGCCTGGCACAAACTGGTTAGTCGGCAGCTTCCATCCGTTGTTGTGGATTTTGCAGGCGTTGGGATTGCCACCGCCGCCGCCGCCCCCACCGCCTCCACCGCCTCCACCCGAGCTACCTCGCACCAGATCTTTGGTGACATTCGGTGCAGCCGGGCATGATCCGGAAAAACAGGGATTGAGCGTGGTACCGTTACCCGACGAAAAATCGTAAATATCAAAACGCGTGTTAATGGCGTCGTACAGGCCTTGCGGGTTGCCGGTATTTACCTCGCCTGTTTCGGTCTGCTGGCAAGTGATCGCGGGATTTTGGAAGGCAAGCGCCTTTAAAAGGTCTGCATTGTTGCCGGTTCCGGCCTCGAGAAACCCGAAATCGCCGGGTGCCCAGGCGCTGATATTACCGCCCGGTCCTGAACGGTCATTGCCGTGCCCGGTGACCATGATGCCCCAGCCGCGCCGGCCGTCTGCGTTAAACGGCTGCGTCGGGTCGGGGTTGCAGATCATCAATGGCGGAACCTTGCAGACCGCGCTGCCCAGTCCTGCGCGCGCTGTGCCATCGGCGACGCCATCGGGATTGACCAGCGAACCGATTGGCGTCAGCGCATAGCGTGCGGTCCGCGCCGCGACGGTGATTTCGACGAACTTCGCAGCCTCGTCATTGGTCGCCAAGTCACTGCCGTCGGCGGTGGTGTAGAAACGGATAGGATCAGTGTCGGCAGCCGCACATCCGCCACCCTGATCGCCAATCGTCACCGAAGGGCCGGTTCCGGCGTTCGAGAAAACGGTGAAATTGCCGCTGTCGCCTTCGACCAGCGCGTCGCTGCGCAGCAGGTTGCGCGCGGCGTTGATTGCGCGGTCGCATGCACCGGTCTGACCGTCAAGCTGGCTTGCGGCCGCAAGCGCGGCCTGATCTGCCGCATTCTGCATTTCGGTGTCCATCGCGGCCAGCCGCGCATAGTCGAACGCGATGCCCCCCGACATGATAAGCACAGGCAGCAGAGCGCGTAGAGCGGCGCAATTGCCCCGCTTTCGTCGCTCAACAAGCTCTTAGCCGATGACCTCATGGGAAAACAAACCTCCTATACCTGTTAATTGCTTGAGCCGGTCGTGGTCCGGACGCCCCTTGGTTTTTTGACCGTGCCCTTGCGATAGCGTTCCTGTGCCGCTGCGGTCTGGTCGCCATTGGCGACCTGCGGCCGTCATAGGCGGGGTCGGGTTCGACGATATGCGCGGCGTAGTTGGCCTTTGCCGCATCGCCCAGCCCGATATCGTTGGGTGTGCAGGCCGAAACCGCAAGTGCCGAAATCGCGACAGCAATGATGCGCTTAATAGTCATAATCGCCGCCCTTTTTGGTTGCGGTGGATTTCTTGCCTTCGGGTGGCGGCGCGTTGGGGTCGAGCGGGTTCATGCCCACCGCCTTGTCGGTCCGCCCCATCAGGAATAGCTCGCCTTCGTTGGGGTTGTCCACCCGGTCGGTGGGCAAGCTGGATCTGGCCCGCCTTCACCGGCTGCACGATGCGCGGCGTGACGACGATGACCAGTTCGGTTTCGCCTTTGGTGAAGCCCGACGAGCGGAACAGCGAGCCGATAATCGGGATCGATCCCAACAACGGCACCTGACGCACGGTGGTCGCAGAAATCCTTGCGGATCAGCCCGGCCAGCGCAAAGGATTCGCCGTCGCGCAGTTCAAGCACGGTCGTTTGGCGCGGCGCGTTTGCAGGCCGGGAACGGTCAGGCCATTGACGGTAATCGACGCGCTGGGATCAATCGAGCTGACTTCGGGTTCGACCTGAAGGTTGATCACGCCATCGGCAAGCACGGTCGGCGTGAAGGCAAGGCTGACGCCGAACGGCTTGAATTCAACGGTAATGCCGCCGCCGTTTCCGCCGCCGCCGCCACCACCGCTGCTATTCTGCTGCAACCGGGATGGGAAATTCACCACCCGCCAGGAACGACGCCGTTTCGCCCGAAAGCGCGACCAGAGTCGGTTCCGCCAGCGTCTTGACCAGCCCCTTGCGTTCCAGCGCATCGAGCGTCGCATTGATGTTCAAGTCCCAACGCGCCGAACGCCTTGCGGAACACGCCAAAGCTGTTCGTGATCGAATTCAGCCGCAATATGCCGTCGCCGGTATTGGCGTTCGGGCACCAGCCCTGCGCCATTGCCGGTCGCCGAACCAAAGGTGCCGCCTTCGCTGCCGGTAAAGCCGCTAAAGCCGATCTGCTTGCCGGTCTGGCGGTTGATTTCGGAAAAGCGCACCTCCAGCATCACCTGCTGGCTGGCGCCGATGGACATCATGTTGATGACCTTGTCACCCGCATAGGATTTGGCGAGTTCCATCGCGCGGTCCACGGCGGGGCCGTTCGACACGATGCCGGTCAGCACCACCGCATCGTTCGAAATCCGCGCGCCGATCTGTTCGCTCGGGATCAGTTCGGCCATTTGCCGCCGCAGCGAGACGATGTCCGGACCGACCGCAACATCGACCACCGAAATGACGATATTGTTATTGTCGTAAATCGTCAGGCTGGTCGTGCCCATTTTCTTGCCGAGCACATAAAGCGAGCGGTTGGTGATCGGCACGATATCGGCGATTTCCTGATTGCCGACCATTGCCTTGCCGAATGGGCGGTCAACGGTGACGACCTGGCTTTTGTTCAGCGGCACATCGAGTTGCCCCGCGAGCAGCCCCGCGTCGGACGAGGTCGAATAGCCCTGCGCCAAAGCGGCGGGGGCCATTGCCACCGACAGCGTTGCGCAAAGTCCAAGCGCCGCGATTGTCATGATGGTTTTGCTTTTCATGCGCTCAATACCCCCTGTGGCGCTTAACATCATATGATGAACTGGTCGTGCCGCGGACGATTTCGACCGCAACCGAATTGGCCGGACGCGGCGGGCGGGCTGCAACCACGGCGGCGCGTGGCCCGGCGGCGCCCGGAACCATCGGGAACGGGAACGGATTGGCGGCAAAGGCAGGTGCCTCACCGCGCGCCGCCCCGCACCTGCATACAGGCTCGGTCCGGTATTACCGGGGCCTAGGTCACGGGTGCCAACGGTGTATGAGGCAAATTCGTCCATGTTCGCGCCATTGCGCAGCGCCAGCGATAGCGAGCCGACCTGTCCGGCCAGCACCAGTTTCTGCGCGCTTTGCTGGTCAACCGAGAGCGTTGCCGTCTTGCTGACCTTGGTTTCGTTGTTCTTTTCGCTCGCGCGCTGGTCGACCGCGATCACGCGGACATTTTGCAGCAGCATGTCGGTTACGGGGTCGAGTTCCCCGACCTCGCCATCAAGCTTGGGCGTGCGGGTCAAAAGGACATCGACGCGGTCGCCGGGGAGGACAAAGCCTGCAACGCCGGCTACATGGACCAACACTGATCGAAATGGCGCGCATGTCGGTTTCGAGCAGTTCGGACAGGCTGGCTCTGCCGCCAAAGCCTGTGATCTTGCCCGGTAATATCGGTTCGCCTGCTTCGATGGGGCGCAGCACAATGCGCGGCTCACCACCATAAAGGCCTTTTTGCGACTGGAAGGCACCAGCCGGGACCGAAGTCGATGGCCAGCTGACCATACGGATATTTTCGGAGGATAACGCAACGCCATATTCAAGCGGCACGCGCGCAACCGCGATTTGCACCAGCCGACCTTGTTCGGCGGCATTTTCCTGCCGCGTTTCGACGCCCGACAAATAGCTGTTGGCGATGATAACGGCAAATATGCCGATCAACGCAGCGATTGCCACTATCAATAGATTCCGGTTTCCCAGCATTGCAATCTTGCCCCCTGAATACCAACAAATGATCGACCCGCCGCATCGTCGCCCGATGCAGCGGGTTGATTTTCAGTCAATTAGTCAGGTGTGTAACCCGCTTTCGCAGCAGTGTTTGCAGTGTTCAGTTCGCTTTCAGCGCGGACCAGTGCTTCCTGGACTTCGCCACCAAGACCGATTGCTGCAAGCGCAATCAGCGAACCGATGATCGCGAGGATCAAAGCATATTCCGCTGCCGAAGCACCGCTTTCGTCCATCATGAACGACTTAACAAATTTAACCATAATCAAACCCCTTGTTCGAAAGTTAGCAATCTCCATTCCGGCATCCGGCCGGTCAGGAACTGTTCCGAGGTGGGGCGATTTTGAAACCAGACGCGACCCTGTTATTTTTTTGTAACCGAACTCGCGTCCGGTTCAATTTCGCGATGGTCCCCCCCGGGACACATGGAAAGTCCGTCAAACAGGGGGTCATCGTCAACGGGTAAAATTTACCCTTTGTTTACAGTGTTTTGCATTAGGATTTTGTTAACCATGGTGCAGATTTGCATCATTTCGCCAAAAAAGCACCGAATCACAATATCTTACTAAAGTTATATAACCCCGTTAGGTTAAGGGATATATCGGTTTTCTGCGGGCTTCGCTGCAAAGGTTTGTTGCCGCGTCGTTATTCGCCGCAATCTTACGTGGCGGTTGCCGGTGTTCCCATCGGGGCGGTGTCGGCGTAGCGGCTGCTGCTGCTCCAATAGCCTGCGGCCTTCCAGATTAAAGCCGTGACCAGGATCGCGACATAGCCGTCTACCGCATAATGATAGGCCAGATGCACCGACCCGATCATGATAATGACACAGAATATCCCCGCCACCCGAGCCGCCGCCTTCGATACATGCCGCATCGTCAGGAAAAACAGAAACGCAATGCTGACGTGCATCGACGGCATCGCGGTAATCCCGCGCCCAAGACCGTAATTGCCCGTGCGATAGCCTTCGAGCAAGGACGCCTGCACTTCAAGCACCATGACCGGATATTGGCTATTGGCGCTTTCCAGATAGTCCAGCAGCGGCAGGAAGTCGCTTCGCCCCGCAATCGGCTCGGCAAAGCAGGGGCCTGCGGACGCCAGACCTGTCGCCATCAGCACCCCGACAACCGCCCAGCACAGGAAATACGCGATAAAGGCTCGCTGCCTCAATGCCTGATCGGACGAGCGGAATGCGAAATACAGCCCGAAGGCATAGAGCAGCAGCACCCAGAAATGATAGGCCATCGACAACAGCGAAGTGATGATCGGATAGCCGAACACGGGTTGCAGCAACCGCCAGGGGTCGGTCCCGTGAATCTGCCGGTCCAGCGCGATGAAATACGGGTCCCAGGTGAATTCGGTGAATAAGGGTATCGCGCTTTTCATTCCGGAAAATGCGGGCGTAAAGATGATCAGGCAGATCAGCGCGGGGATGGCGGCATAAAGCAGCTGCCTCCGCTCGGCATTCAGTTCACGCTCGATAATGGCTTTCGTTAATTGGTCGGGCCGGTCGACGACAGCCAGCCTGACTATCCGGAACGCGGCAAACAGAAAAATGACATAGCCATAGAATACAAGATTGCCGAGATAGGAATCGATCCGGAACACCCGGACCTCCTGCATTGCAAGGCAAGCGGAAAATATCGCAATAATCACAGCCACCAGGATGACGACATCCCGGTCGCGTGCGGGCATGATCAAGCAGCGCTCTCCCGCGCGAGGCGGCTGCGATAGGTCAGGTTCACGCGTTCGGACAAAATCAGATAGGGCATCCAGATCGTCATGCTGATCATGACCTTCTGGATATTTGCGCCGAGCAGCGTGCCGAATTGCTCGCCCACGCCATGCGGCAGGCCGCTTACCCCGCCAACAACCTGCGCCATCGCCAGTTGCGAGGTAATGTCGAGACACCATGCCGCCACCAGCAGCCTCGGGAACCAAGGCACGCAGCGCAGCGCAGCGACGAAGCATATCACATAAAGGAAGTTCATGAGCACGACATCGGCGGTCATCGATGCAAACAACACCTGACCCCACAACGGCGCGTTGCCGTTCATCGCGGGGATCGCCGCCAGAAACTCTAGGCTGCGCACCGGTACGTTCAGGAGCATCCCGATCAGCAACGATGCCATCATGCCGGTCGGCCCGAACATCGGATGCCTCCGCGCGTCGAGCACGTTGACCGAACGCCACTTGCCATAACGCGCCAGCCGGATTTCAGGCTGCTGCAGCAAAGCGCCGCGCGGAAAGAGCTGGTTGGCGATGACGTAACCGGCAATCGGCGCACCGCCGAGCAGGATATAAGGCGTTATCGTCTGCAGGAAGCTGACGCCGCTATTGATCGGCGAAACCGCAAATATCGTTCGCAATACGCCCGCCAGCGTCACAAACGCCACCCAGCCGAGCATGATTTGCGGCAACGACTTTTCGAGCAGCGCAACGGCGGCGATGCTTTTGGTATACAGCGTTTTGCGAATACCCGCCATAATTGCTTCCATGCCCAGTGGTCCCGTCTGTTAAATCATGAACAGGCTAGGGAAACAAGGTTAATAAAAGCTTGTTCCTGTCCGGGAATGGCACCCGACGGTTTGTGGCGGAGACGGTGGGATTCGAACCCACGATAGAGTCACCCCTATACACACTTTCCAGGCGTGCGCCTTCGACCACTCGGCCACGTCTCCGCATATCCCCTTGGGGACGTGAGGCCCCTAGCCGCTCGTTTGCGCTTTCGCAAGGGTGAGGGATTTGCAATAACCGCGCTTATGAAAAAGCTATTCCTGCTCGCCTGCGCCGCCTCGTTCGCTGCGCTCCCGCTTTCCGCCCAGGAGGCCAAGAAAGTTTTTCCGGCACCCGGCGAAATCGTCGCGGCGGCGAAGGCGGAGGAGTGGGTTGCGATAGCGTCGTCGGACCTGATGGTGATGGACCTTGCGCCCGACGCGAAGGCAAACCGCGCCGCGTGGTCATCCAGCTAATGCCTGCACCGTTCAGCCAAGGCTGGGTCGGCAACATCCGCACGCTGGCGGCGGCCAAATTCTGGGACGGCACCAGCGTCAACCGCGTGCAGGACAATTATGTCGTGCAATGGGGCGATGCGACCGAGAAGAAGGCTTTGCCCGAGGGGTTGGCGGTGGTGCCGGAGAGTGAGTATATCACGGCCCCGATTTCGCGGGGTCAAGCATGCGTCTTCAACGCAAGATGTGAACGACATACTGGCAGATGCGGCTGATCCGAGATTACCAAGGAGCCCAAACGGACGCGTATCCACTTTGTGACTCAAGCCTTGTTGGGATGGCCTTTGGCGTCAGACGGTCACAATCATGTTTGGCCAACCCACTGCTACGCCATGGTCGGGGTGGGTCGCAACCTCTCGCCCGATACCGGCACCGGAGCAGAACTCTACACCGTCATCGGCCATGCGCCGCGCCATCTTGATCGCAATATTGCGCTGGTGGGCCGCGTGATCGAGGGGATCGAGCATCTCTCCAGCCTGCCGCGCGGAACGGGTGGGCTTGGTTTTTACGAGAGTGAGGCGGAGCGCACGCCCATCGTCTCCGTGCGGATCGGCAATGAAGCGAAAGACGTTCCCGCGTTTGAATATCTCTCGACCGAAAGCGCCAGCTTCGCTGCTTATGCCGACGCCCGCGCCAACCGCCGCGACCCGTTTTTCAATGTTCCAGCGGGCGGCGCGGACATCTGCAACATTCCGGTGCCGGTAAGAAGGAAGGCGAAGTAATGACCCCCTCCCAATGGGAAGGGTTGCGCAGACTTGCAAGCTTGCTTGCTAGTCGAAGCTGGGTGAGGGGTTCTGCCCTGTCGATAGCGCAGTACCCCTCACCAACTGTGCGTAATCAGCAAGCTGATAACGCTTCATATCCGAGAAACCCACATAGTCACCGCCAAGCTGTGGATCTGGACCAGCGACAAGGCCCCGGCGAGCTGGCATTTCCTGACCATCGAAGGCGAAACGGCAGAAGCCATCCACGCGCTTGCACTGATGCGGCGGTTGGAGAGCGGGCGGCGGCGGGGCTGGGGTGCGATGAAGGTGCGGGCCAATATCGGGGACACCGAATGGGAAACATCTATCTTCCCCGATAAATCCAGCGGCGGCTGGTTGCTGCCCGTCAAGGCAGCGGTGCGCAAGGCCGAGAGGCTGGTGGCAGGTGATGCAGTTCAGGTGGCCATCACCGTCTAATCCGCCATCATTGAACGCATCTTGTCGAGCGCCGCCTTTTTGATCTGGCACACCCGCGCTGCGCCGACGCCCAGAGTTTCGCCGATTTCATCGAGGTTCAGCTCCTCGACAAAATAAAGCTGCAAGATCATCGCCTCGCGCTCGGCCAATTTGGCCAGATTGGCGACCAGCGCTCCACGCAATTGCGCTTTTTCGAGCGCGGTGTCGGCGCTGTCGGCAAGGTCGGCAAACCACATGTCATGGTCCGAATAGCTTTCATCGATGGACTCCTGCCCGACAGGGACCGTCGAGGCCGACATCGCATAATAAGCCGCAGGCTCAAGCCCTGCCGCCTCGGCCATTTCGGCATCGCTGGGTCGGCGCATATATTCCTGTTCGAGCCTTGCCCGGATGCCCGCCAGAGTGCGCCGGTTCGCCATGCCTGCCCTTCCCATGCGCGCATCGCGGCGCAGCGCATCGACCATTGCACCGCGAATTCGTGTCTGGGCATAAGGTGCGAAGGCCAATCCGCGATCCTCGAAATTCTGCGCGGCCTCGACCAAGGCGACAAGGCCGATCTGGATCAGGTCCTCGACCTCGATGGCCGTCGACATCCGGCTGTGCACATGCCAGGCAATACGGCGGACAAGCGCGCTGTGCGTCTCGATCAGCCGCTTTGGCGTGACTGTTTCGGGGCGGGCGTAGGCAGTGCGGGCTTCATTTAACATAAGTTTCTCCAATGTCCTGGCTTGCATCTTCAAGGCGGGGCGCGCCGCCGACGACGGCGATCACATCGACCTTTTTGGTTTCGGGGATTTCGAGGAATGACAGCACCGCGACATCGCTGAATTGTGCGCGCAAAAGGCGAGCGACCGCCGCGCGGCAGAGCGGCGAGGTGATGACGGCAAAGCTGCGCGCGGCGATCAGCATTGGCTGAACGGCCTCATCGACCGCAGCGATGATCCGGCGGGCAAGCGCAGGCTCAAACGGCCAGCTTGCCTGTGGCCCCGTCTGCACCGACTGGACGAGCAGGCTTTCGAGTTCGTGTTCAAAGGTGATCGCGGGCAGCGGCATTTTGACCGGGACGATGGTCTGGACAATGAGAGCACTAAGTCTTTGCCGGACCGCCTCGACCAGGTCGGCGGCGTCCAGCCCACGTGGCGCGAGATCGACCATTGCCTCAGCGACGCGGCGGAAATCGCGCAAGGGAACGCGTTCGGCGAGCAAAGCGCGGCAAAGCGCAGTAATAGCGGCGAGCGAGTAAGGCGCAGGGGACAGCCCACCGGCCAGTTGCGGATAGCTGTCCTTCAGATTTTCGATCAACGCCTGCGCATCGTCCATACCGAACAATTCGGCGGCGGATGCGGCGGCGAGCTGGTTCAAATGTGTCGCGATAACGGTGGCCGGATCGACCACGGTATAGCCCGCAGCGACGGCGTCGGTGCGGTCGCGCTCGGCGATCCATAAGGCGTCGAGGCCGAAGCTGGGGTCTTTGACTGCGCGGCCGGTAATGCCTTCGAGAACATCGCCAGAGTCCAAAGCGAGCAGCTCGTTTGCAAAGGCGCTGTCCTCGCCGACCAATACGCCTGATATCCGGATCTGATAGGCGTTGCCGGGTAGCGACAGGTCGTCTGCGACCTTGACCATCGGCAGCACGAAACCAAACTCACGAGATAATTGGCGGCGGATCGCGGTGACTCGGCCCATGAGCGGGGCGCCCTTCCGTTCGTCGACAAGTCCAACAAGGCCGTAGCCAAGTTCCAGCGTAATCGGCGCGGTTTCGGCGATTTCGTGCCACTCGATGACATGGCCGGGGGCGGCGTCGGTGATTGTTTGGGCTGGCACGGGCGGAGTCTTCTCGTTCTTGCGCAGGAGCCACCAAATGCCGCCAGCCAAGGCCGCAGCGGGTAACACCACAAGCTGCGGCATCGACGGGACCAGCCCGAGCAGCGTCAGGATTCCGGCGACCGGACCCCACGCTTTGGCATGGCCGAACTGGCTTGAAATCTGGCCCGACAAGTCGAGCGGGGACGAGACGCGCGTGACGATGGCGGCGGCGGCAATCGACAGCAACAATGCAGGCACCTGCGCTACCAGAGCGTCGCCGATGGCGAGCATGATATAGGTCTGCGCCGCTTCGCCAAAGCTTAAGTCATGGCTGACCACGCCAAGGATCAATCCGCCAAAGATGTTGACGAACAGGATGAGCAGCCCTGCAACCGCGTCGCCCTTTACGAATTTGGACGCGCCATCCATCGAGCCGTAGAAATCGGCCTCGGTCGCCACTTCCTGCCGCCGTGCCTTGGCCTCATCGGGGGTGACAAGGCCTGCATTCAGGTCGGCATCGATGGCCATTTGCTTGCCCGGGAGTGCATCGAGCGTGAAGCGCGCCGAAACCTCGGACACGCGGCCCGCACCCTTGGTAATGACCACGAGGTTGATGATCATCAGCACGGCAAAGACGAACAGCCCGACGATATAGTCGCCGCCGATCAGCACCGCACCGAACGCTTCGATGACATGCCCCGCCGCCGCAGCGCCCAGATGCCCGTCGACCAGCACAACGCGGGTCGAGGCGACATTGAGCGCCAGACGGAACAATGTGGCGAGCAAAAGCACAGTCGGGAAGGCCGAGAAATCGAGTGGCTTGGCGACGTTCATCGCGACCATCAGCACCGCAAGGCTGATCATGATATTGAGGATGAAGCCGACATCGAGCAGCATCGCGGGGACTGGCACGATCATCAGCATGACGAGCAGCAAGATCGCAACAGGCAGCGCGCCGCCTTTAATGGTGTCCAGCCATATCGACAGGTTCAACCGCTGCATCATGCCGAAAGCCCCGACAGGCGGCGATAGGCATTGCGGGCGAAATCAAGATCGAGCTTTTTGGGCATCGGTTCTATGAGCTTTATGTCGAGCGGTGCGCTTTGTTGGCTGGCCGAACGAACGCTAGTTGCGGGCTATATTTGCAGCGACGGGCCAGGCTCGCTCGGTGCATTGCCCAGCTTCGCTGAAAAGTTGCGGCGTATCTCGGCGAGGGTGCGCGGCGCTCCACCGTCGCGGTAGAAGATCGAGCGATTGGCGCTGGCCGCTGCCGCGAACAACGATGCGGCTGGCTGTTCGGGATCATCGCGATAGGCACTGAGGAACCGTGTCGCTCCCTCCGCACCGAGAAAATGAGCGAGATACAGATCGACAGGTTCTGGATTGTCGCCCAGCCGCGCCTGAAGATGCGCTCCATTATCGGCAGCGAACTCGGCGGCCATCGCGGCTGCCGCTTCGGGGTTATTGCGCAGGTCGAGTATCGCATCGCGCATTGTGCCGTATCGGAACCGAAAACGTCCCGTCGGCATTCGGCGATATCGCTTCGGCGGCCCAGCCCAGCCCGTGCGCTGCGCCATGCTGCTTCACGGTGCCCAGCCACGTCTGCTTGGTGAACTGGTATAACCCGGTCGCGCTTGAGGTGCTGGCGCGGGCATCGGGACGCATTCCGCTTTCAATCGCGCGCCTGATCCATCAGATAGTCGAACGGCACGCCAGTGCGCGCCGAGGCGTTGGCAATCGCGGACGTGACGCGTTGCGCGGTCGCTGTTCGATTATCGGTGCGGTCGATCATGGCCGGTGATTTGCAACCACCGTGCCAAAAGCCGGATTAGACGCTTTCTGCGCGGCTTTGCGTAGATATTCCCGCTCGACTGGCCGCGCAGTTCGGCGAGCCGGTCAATTTTCTGGCGGTTCCAGGCCGTCAGATATTTGACCCGGATTCGCGCTGCTTCGGCCTGTTTGAGACCAAGTTCGAGCAGCGATCTGTCGATGCTGCCGCGATCGAGGCGTAACTCTTCCATCGCCACCGCCAAAGCCGAGCTGGCCGACTGGATAGCATCGGTATCGCTTGCATCGAGCGCCGCGATCAGTCTGGCCTGACAATCGAGAACGGCTTGGAAACTCAATTGCTCAGCCCAGATCGCCGCCACCGAAGCGGATAATGCCATCGGCAATATTACCGAGATGAATGCGGTAATCCCCGCTGGCAATCGCGGCCTTTAAGCGCCGCAACCTTTTCGGCGTCATAGGGCGGCCCCAATTGCGCGAGCGCGGCGGCAAGGCTGAGACTTTGCGGCGCGGCCTTGCCGACGCCTGCCTCGCGCTGCCGCACTTCTTGTTTGACGGCCGGGACGCGCAAGCCGGGAACCGGTCTGGCCGGTCCGAATGATACGGAATCTACCATGTTCTGCTCCTTTTCCAAAGGACCGTCGGAAACCCGACAGCCATTATGGATGCAAAAACGGCAGGTGCGTCCGGATGTTTAGGGTTAGAACGACACCAAACCGCGCGCCTTGGCCATTGCCGTGACGACAATCGGCGATGTCGGCGATTTGACGCGCACCGGCTGGCCCGCTGCGGCATCGTCGAGTGCAAGCATCATCGTCGAGACCGCAAAGCCCGGCCCGCCCGAGACGCATTCGACCATTTCGCCTTTGCGAATGACCGTTTCCCCGCTCTCAGCAGAGACCGGGGATTGCTTCATCAGCACCCGCACGCGCCAGCCCAAAGCGGGGCAACGGACAGTGACAGAGCCGCCCACAGGTGGCGCGACGATGGGGTCGTCGGGGCATTCCGCCAGTTTCAGGCGCTTGTCGATGGCACCCGCCTGCGGGGCGACGGCCTGCACACGCTCATCGAGAATTTCGAGATCTTCAAACGTTGCCGGAAGTGCGGCAGCGAGCAAAAGCAATTGGTACATGGCATATCCTTTGAAAGTTAGACTTCCAAAGCAGAGCAACCATCGTGCCAGTTATGTTTGGCCGATTATCGCTTTCGCAATTGCCCGGATCGCATCGGGGCGGGCGACAAAGGCCATATGCGTACAGTCGAGCTCGATCTGATGATCCGATTCATGCCGCTGCCCGCGCGCTGAATGCGGTGCGACAACGCCATCGTTAGAGGACCAGAAGGCACAGGTCGATACCGGCGGCTTTTCCGACAGCGTGACTTCGATGGGCGGCGCGTCGACCTTGTGGCCCGCGACAAATTCATAAATCCGCCAGGCATTGTTCGAACGCGGGTTGCCCGAAAAGGGACTGCCCAGCGTTACCACCTTGGCCACGCGGTGCGGTGCATATTTGGCATATTCGCGCGCGATCAGACCGCCGAGGCTCCAGCCGACAAGGGTCAGCGGCGCAGCGCATGGGAATGCATCCATCCGATCGTCGAGCCGTTCGAAAATATCGGCTTTAATTCCCTTGTTACGACCCAAGCCCCAGCCAACTGCGTCGAAACCGGCATCGCACAACGACCGGCGCAATCGCGACGTTGTCTGGTCCGACGCCATGAAACCGGGCAACACCATGACGGGTTGCCCGTCACCGGTGCATTCGAGCGGCACAGTCGCGGCAAAAGCAGCGCTGGTGCGCATATAGGCAAACGACAGCGCCTCGCGCGCCAGAAGCGTGAGCGCGGGTGCGCCAGACTGTGCCGGTGCGACACTGGTCGATCCAAAAATCGAGGAGAAGCGCGTTGCCATAGCCGCCCTTATATGGCGGTCGGAGATTTATGAAAGATTTATGACGATACTATTCCGGAATTATTATGTGCTGGGGCTGGGGCGCAGCAGGGGCCGGAGGAGCAGCCATTATCGGCGGCGCGGCGAGCGCGCTTCGCTCCAACGTATCGAGCGCCCTGCGCGTCTGGTCATATGCTTTTGCCCGGCCTAGCCAGACTTGCACAGCCGGAGCCGCAGCGCCCGGCATCGCGGATATTTCGGCAATCGCGCCGCTCATGTTGCCCGATTCGACGAAAGCATGGGTGCGAAGCATACGCTGCGTCGGTGCAGGTGACGGCGAATCCGACTTGCGCAGAACGAATAGCTCGGAAAATTCGCGCTGGATTGTCGCCCATAAGGTTTCTTCGCGCGTACCGGTTACCAGCAGGTTTTCAATCCCCGTTAGCTCGGCCTGAAGCGCCTGCGCCGTGACCGGAGCCTGCGACGCCTGCAATATGGTTATGACTGCTTGCGGCTGGCTGCTGCCGAAACGCAGGCGCAACTGGTCGGTCAGATATCCGAGCGGTGTGCCATTGTCGATCGCACGCCGCGCCGCCATTGCAACCAGCAACCCTTCGGCACGCGCTGCATTGCCCGCAACCATGGCCGAATCCGCGCTGGGCGGCGCAAGCGGCATCACCACTTGGGCGGCTGGCGCGAGTGTCGGATCAGCCTTGGCGGGTACGGGTGCTGCACTTGCCAACGACGCATCCGATCCAAGCCAGCCATAACTGTCCGCAAGCCACCAGCTTGCGCCAATGCCGCCACCAAAGGCGATAACCGACAACAGCAAGATATGCTTGAAGCGCATCCCGCTACGCGCTGGTGCGGCGCTGGTCGAAAAATCTGTCATTCTATCCCCTTGTTCCCGATATCAGTTAGGGGTCGCTCGGTTCTTATGTAAAGCGCCTTCACAGGCAAGACAAGAGCGCCGCGTCGGTAGGCTCGCCTGCGACATGGACCGATTTCCAGCCACCGCCCGCTGCAACCGCGATATTTTCCGACAAAGCGGCAATGGAAATGTCCGCGCGATCAAGGCCTTGCTCGGCGACGAGTATGGAGAAACGCTCGGCAGCCCGCGCCGAATGCAGCAGTACATAATCGGCCTGCCTTGTGACGTCGCTAAAGTCCGACGGAATGGGCAATGCGGCGCTGCGGTAAACGACGCGCAGCTCGATCTCGACCGACGCGGGGGCAGCGAACGCATTATGGTCCTCCCCCGCCAGCCAGAGCAAACGGATATCCTTTAGGCCGCTCACGAGTTCCTCGGCACCGGCCGTGCCGCTATGCCTGACGCGAAGTCCCGCCTGTTCCGCCGCCGCCGCCGTCACTTCACCAACCGCATAGGCAGGCAAATGGGCAAAGGCATCGAGCTGCGCACCAGCTTCACGGACCGCATTGGCGCTGGTCAAAAGGATAGCGTCATAGTCTTGGGGAGAAGGTCGTTCCCACGCGACCGGCTCCACCGCAAAAAGTGGCATCAGTTGAGCTTTGTACCCGGCCTTTGCTATCCGCGCGGCTGTTGCATCCGCCCCCGGTTGCGGGCGGATGACGAGCAGCTTCATGTTGCGAACAGGGCGCGCAAGCCTTCGCTAGCCTTGCCCATTAATTCAGTTGCCAGCCGTGACGGTCCAGTGGCGTCCGAGGCAGCGAAGGTCAGCGCTCCGGCGAGCCGCTCACCGCCGTCCTCGCTCAATAGCTCGCCGCGAAGAGATATTTCTGCGCCGTTGATAGTTGCGTGCGCCGCCACCGGCGAATGGCAGTTGCCGCCCAATGCTTCGAGGAAAGCGCGTTCGACCATAACCGCCGCGAAGGTCGCTTCGTCATTGATGGCCGCGAGGAAAATTGCCAACTCGCCGCGCGCCGAAAGATGATCGATGCCAATCGCCCCCTGCGCCGAAGCGGGAAGCATAGTCTCGATGGACAGGCTTGTCCCGATATCGCCCATGCCTAGCCGGTCCAGCCCTGCCGCCGCGAGCATCGTCGCGTCGAAATCGCCTGCCTCGATCTGCGCCAGCCGCGTTGCGACATTGCCTCTAATCGGTGAAATCCGCAGGTCAGGGCGCAGCGCCTTCAATTGCGCGGAGCGGCGTGGGCTGGAGGTGCCAACATGCGCGTGTCGCGGCAACGCCTCGACGCTGGCCGCGCCGACCAGCCGGTCGCGGACATCGGCGCGCGGCAGCATTGCCGACAATCGGAACTGTGGCGGACGGACGGTTTCGACGTCCTTCATCGAATGCACACCGATGTCGATGTCATCCTCGATCAGCGCGCGTTCGAGCTCTTTGGTCCACAATGCCTTGCCGCCGATTTCGGCAAGCGGGCGATCCTGCATCTTGTCGCCGCTCGACAGCATGGGGACGAGGATGACGGCCTCTTCCGCAAGCCCATATGCAGCTCTGATCGCTGTTGCGGCCATCTCAGCCTGCGCCAATGCGAGCGGTGAACGGCGGGTGCCGATGCGCAGTGGCTTGAGGTGAGTGAAATGCGGAACGGTCATGCAGCTTGTCGATAGGGTGGCAGACACCTATGGCAAGCGCAATGGCGATTATATTGGGTCTTGAATCGAGCTGTGACGAGACGGCGGCTGCCATCGTCCGCAGCGACCGAACGGTTTTGAGCCATGCGCTGGCCGGACAGGACGACCATCACCGCGCATTTGGCGGCGTCGTGCCCGAAATCGCTGCGCGCGCACACAGCGAGTTGATGATGCCTTTGGTCGAAACCGCCTTGGCCGATGCAGGCATGACTTTGGATGACGTCGATGCCATCGCCGCGACCGCCGGACCGGGTCTGATAGGTGGCGTTATGGTCGGGCTGGTGACCGCCAAGGCACTGGCCATGGCGGCGGGCAAGCCGTTGATCGCCGTCAATCATCTGGAAGGCCATGCGCTGTCGCCGCGCTTGGTTGATGCGGACCTAGATTTTCCATATTTGTTGCTGCTGGTATCGGGCGGGCATTGCCAATTGCTTCGGGTAAACGGGGTTGGCGATTACGACCGGCTGGCGACGACAATCGACGATGCCGTGGGTGAGGCTTTCGACAAAACCGCGAAGATATTGGGTTTGGGCTTTCCGGGCGGGCCGGCGGTCGAACGCGCGGCGGCCAGTGGCGATGCGAAGGCGGTGCCGCTGCCTCGGCCACTCAAAGGGGCCGACGAGCCGCATTTTTCGTTCGCAGGATTGAAAAGCGCCGTCGTGCGTGCTCACGAATCCGGAATGTATAAAGTCGAAGACATCGCCGCGTCATTTCAGCAGGCCGTTGTCGAGTGTCTATCTGACCGACTGACCTATACGCTTGACCGTATTGAGCCGCTCGCCGCTTTGGTGGTCGCAGGCGGCGTTGCGGCGAACATGGCGATACGCGCAGATGCTTGAAAAACTTATCCGAGGAGCGAGGCATGCGCTTCGTCGCGCCGCCTTTGTGGCTATGCACCGACAATGGCGCGATGATCGCTTGGGCAGGAGCCGAGCGATTTGCCGCAGGCCTAACCGACGGCCTCGATTTCGTGGCCCGCCCACGCTGGCCGCTCGATCCAAATGCGGCACCCGCAAGGGGTGCAGGAGTGAAAGCATGAGCAATCCAAAATATCCGGTCGGCGTCATCGGTGGCGGTGCATGGGGAACCGCGCTGGCAGCGGTGATGGCGCAGATCCATGACGAGGTGCTGATCTGGGCGCGCGAGGGCGAGGTTGTTGCTGGAATCAATGATGCCCACGAAAATGCGACCTTTCTGGCCGGTTTGAAACTGTCGCCAAAAATTCGAGCGACGGGTAATTTGCAGCAGATGGGCGATTGCGGCGCGTTGCTGATTGTCACGCCTGCGCAGCATGTGCGCGCCACGCTGGCGGCCTTACCGCATTCGACGGTTCCCTTATTGCTGTGCGCGAAGGGCATTGAGGCCGAAACGCAATTACTTGTGTCCGACATTGCCGCCGAAGTCAGGCCCGACAATCCGCTGGCGGTGCTTTCTGGCCCTACTTTTGCGCATGAAGTGGCAGCCGGAAAGCCTACGGCGATAACGCTTGCCACCGCCAACCAAGCGCTTGGTTCGGCCCTTATGCGCCTCGTCGCCGCGCCGCATTTCAGACCCTATTGGTCCGACGATGTGATCGGCGCCGAAATCGGTGGCGCGGTCAAGAATGTGCTCGCCATCGGCTGCGGCGTTGTCGATGGCGCGGGCCTGGGTCTGAATGCCCGCGCCGCTCTCATCGCGCGCGGCTTTGCCGAAATGCAGCGTTACGGCTTGGCGCGCGGTGCGCAGGGCCGAAACGCTGGCGGGCCTGTCGGGACTAGGCGATCTGGTGCTGACCTGCTCATCGGAAAATTCGCGTAACTTTTCGCTGGGGCGCGGGCTCGGACAGGGCACGCCCGCTGCCGAGATGCTCGCCGACCGGCGGACGGTCGCGGAAGGCGCATTCACAGCGCCGGTTCTCCTGCAATCGGCGCAAAAGCTTGGTGTCGATATGCCGATTGTCGCAGCAGTTTGCGCCTTGCTCGACGGCAGCGCCAACGTAGCCGAAGTGACGGCGGCGTTGCTTGCCCGCCCGCTGAAGCCCGAAAGCTGGTAACGCGCGCGACGATTGCGCTAGCTTTGCCAAACAGGGGTGTGGATTTGACGGCTGCCAGAACCGACGAAGACGATATTGCGGCGCTGGCCAAGGGCGGGCGCACCAATGTCTTTGGCTTTCTCTTGCGGCTCGCCGCGCGGATTCCCTTCCTGTTTATCGCCGGGCGGCTTTACGGGCCAGAGGCGCTCGGACGCTTTGCCTATGCCTTATTGATCGTCGAATTTGTCGCCCAGCTTGCATCGCTCGGACTGCGGCGCGGGTTGGCCGAATTGCTGTCGCGCGACGAACGCCAGCACATACAGATGATTGCCGATGCGATGCTGGCGGCGATGGTCGCGGCGGCGGGCGGAGCGGCTGTGCTGATTGCACTGCCGCAAATCATGTTCCCCAATAGTGGCATCAACGGTCTCGACCGTTTCCTGCCACTGGTAATCTTTGCCATCGTCGCCACCGACATATCGCTGTCGGCGCTCGCTTACCGTTTCGACATCGCCTCGACCGTCCGCGCCCGCGCGATCGTCGAACCGTGGACAATCAGTATCGCTGCCGGTGCGCTTTATTTTTATTCGGCGCGCGATGGTCTGATCCTCGCTTATGTCGCGTCATTGGTCGCCGCATTGGCATTCGCTTTGTGGCCGTTGTGGAGAAGCTATGGCTTGCCATGGGGGTGGAGGCCTAGCCTGTCCCGTTCTTATGCAATCGCGCGGCGCAACCTGCCTTTGGCGGCGGCCGATGCGGCCGAATGGGGCAGCCGACGGCTCGACCTCGCGATACTGGGCCTGTTCGCATCGCCTGCGGTGGTCGGGATTTATTATGTCGCGCAGCAAGTCGCGAGCCTTCCGCAGAAGCTGAAAACCAGTTTCGATCCGATCTTGGGGCCGGTTATCACGCGCAATCTCCAGACAAAAAATTACGCCGAGATCGCCAGACAGGTGGGTCAGGTCGGATTCTGGATCATCGCCGCGCAGGCGGGGATTGCGTTGGCTCTCGGCATACCGGGCGAAGCGGTTATGGGTTTGGTCGGCCCCGAATTTGTCGGTGGCACTGGCGCGCTCGCGTTCCTGCTTGCCGCCGAGGTGGCGGCAGCGACTGCAGTAGTCAGCGAATCGGCGCTGGTTTACATGGCTCGCCATCGCAATTTGCTGATCTCGATCGCGATGCTTGGCGTGCAGGCGTTGGTCAGCATAGGCCTCATCATGCTGATCCCGTATCTGCCGGTGAAGCCCGGCTTTGTCGGGCTGTATCAGGCAGCGGCGGTCGCCTGCGGCCTGATGCTGTCGCTGGGTGTCGGCTCGTTGATCAAGGCCCGATTCCTGAGCCGGTTGCTCGGCGCGCCGATCAGCATCTGGCGCAGCGCATTAGTCTTCGCCGTCGTCGCAGCCGCAATGCTGGGCGTTCTGGTTGTCAGCCTGCCGGCCCGCTTTGAATGGATCGAGCTGGCCATCGGTGCGCCCGCGATCCTGGCGCTCTACAGCTGGATAATCTGGCGCTGGGGCTTTGGCCCTGAAGACCGCATCCTGTTCAAAAAGGCGCCTAGCCCAGACGAGCCTTGACCAACTCGGCGATGTCGGCTTCGGGCCGCGCGCCATAATGCGAGATGATTTCGGCGGCGCAAACTGCGCCCATCGTCAGGCATTCGGCCATCGAACGGCCTTGCGCGATGCCCGGCGAAGACACCCGCTGCAAACAAGTCGCCCGCCCCGGTGGTATCGACCAGTTGTGACACCGGTTCGGCTGGAACCTCGGTCCGAACGCCATTTTCGATAGCAATCGCGCCATGCTCACCGCGCGTGCAGACCAGCAATGGCACCTTGGCGGCGATCGCTGCGACCGATGCTTCGAAATCGTCGCTATTGTTCAACGCGCAGATTTCGACTTCGTTCGAAAACAATATGTCGATGCGTCCAGCGTCCATTTCGGCAAGGAAATCGGGTCCATGGCGCGAAATCACGAACGCATCGGACAATGTCAGCGCAACCTTGCGTCCGGCGGCGCGGGCGACGTCGATGGCGGTGCGCATTGCGGCACGCGGTTCCTCGGGGTCCCACAGATAGCCTTCGAGATAGAGGATCGCGGCGCTTTCGATCAGTTCCTTGTCGATCACGCGCGCGGGCAGGAACTGCGATGCGCCGAGGAAGGTGTTCATTGTCCGCTGCGCATCGGGCGTGACCAATATATAGCAGCATGCGGTGGCAGGCGCACCGTCGCGTGCCGGAATGTCGTAATGGATGCCGCCTGCACGGATATCATGCGCGAACACGCCGCCGAGCTGGTCGTTGGCAACCTGCCCGATGAAAGCCGTTTTATGTCCGAGCCGGGCCAGGCCCGCGAGCGTGTTTGCCGCAGAGCCGCCGCTGATTTCACGCGCAGGCCCCATATGGTCATAGAGCGCCTTTGCCCGGTCTTCGTCGATCAACTGCATGCTGCCCTTGGTCAGGCCCTCGCTGGCGATGAACGCATCATTGGTATCGGCAATGATGTCGACGATAGCGTTGCCGATGGCGAGAACGTCGAAGCGGGTGTCGGTCATTGGGTTTCCTGCAGAAAAAGTTTCGCGCGCCCTAGTCGGCAAGCGCGCGGCGGGCAAGACAATAAGGTGATTGACATGAGTAACACACCTCCTATTTTGGCGAGATGATCCAAGCGATTTCCCTGGCTTTCAAAAGCCTCTCCGACCGCCGTGTACAACGGCTGCTGCTCCGCGTGATCTTGCTGACCTTGCTTGCCTTCCTGGTCCTCGGCTTTGCCCTTTGGTGGGTGATGGGCGCAGGCCTGAGCTGGATTGGCCTCGACCGCATCGGGGTCAGCGCCGACGATGCTTCGGTTTTCGGGGCGTTTCTTGCGGTTGCCGCGACAGCATTTTCGACGCTACTGCTGTTTCGTGTCGTTGCGGTCTCGGTAACCTGGATTTTTGCCGATGATATTATCGATGCGGTCGAGGACCGGCATTATCCCAAACATGCGATGACCGGCAAACGCCCCGGCCTTGCGAGCGGAGCAGGAATGGCGCTGCGCTCGGTCGCCAGGGTTATCGGCTATAATCTGCTGGCGTTGCCCATCTATCTGTTGCTGCTCTTCACGGGTATCGGCACCGCCATAGCGTTCCTGCTGGTCAACGCGCTTTTGTTGGGCCGCGATCTGGAGGACATGCTCGTCGCCCGTCACGGCAAGGAGCATGGGTCTATGCGCAAGCTGCCGCGCCTGTTGCTCGGTCTGACCGGAACGGTCGGAATGATGGTTCCCTTTTTCAACCTGATTGTGCCAGTGCTGGCGACTGCAGCGGCAGTGCATATGGCGCATTCGGGGGTGAGCAAATTATGAGATATTCGGCTATACTGGCGACGCTATTGCTGGCAGGCTGCGCGACGACACCCGCGCCAGCACCGCGCCCCGCCGCCCCTCCCGAACGTACCGCTGCGGCCTATCCTGTCCGCCCGGTCCTTGACAAGCGCGGGCTGGAAGCCGTGATGGGCAAGGATGTCGGTACGCTCAAACGGCTGTTCGGCGAACCCCGGCTCGATGTCGTCGAAGTTGTGGGCCGCAAATTGCAGTTCACGGGCAAGGCCTGCGTGCTCGATGCCTTCCTCTATCCCGATGGCAAGGGCGGCGCGGAAATCGTTACCCATGTCGACGCACGGCAGGAGCGACGGCGCGGCGGTAGATCGTGCGGCTTGTGTGGATGCGCTGACGCGGCGTTAGTTGCCAAGCTCGTCGATGGCCCATAGCACGGCGTCTCGAACAACGTCGTCCGGATCATCGAGCAGAGCAGCCAAATAAGGTATCAGCGTCTGGTCGCCGCTATTCCCCGCAGCAATCGCAACGTTTCGAACGAAGCGATTACGCCCGATGCGCTTGATCGGCGACCCTGAAAACAGCGCGCGGAAGCTTGCGTCATCCAGCGCCAGCAGATCGGCCAGACGCGGCGCGACCAGTTCGGCGCGGGGCAGAAATGCCTTGTTGGCCGCCGCGCTCTCGGCAAATTTGTTCCAAGGACAAACCGCAAGGCAATCGTCGCAGCCATAGATGTGGTTGCCGATCAGTGGGCGGAGATCTCGGTCGATTGATCCTTTATGCTCGATGGTCAGATAGGAAATGCACCGGCGCGCATCGACTTGGTACGGTGCAGGGAAGGCATCGGTCGGGCAGATATCCTGACAGGCGCGGCATGATCCGCAACTATCGCTTGCGGGCGCATCGGGCTCCAGTTCGGCGGTGGTGTAAATCGCGCCGAGGAACAGCCAGCTACCATGCTCGCGGCTGACAACATTGCTGTGCTTGCCCTGCCAGCCAAGCCCCGCGGCCTCGGCCAGTGCCTTTTCCATCACCGGTGCGGTATCGACAAAGACCTTCACGTCTGCCCCCGCTTCATGCGCCAGCCATCCGGCCAGCCGTTTGAGCGCGCCCTTGACGACATCATGGTAATCGCGGCCCTGCGCATAGACCGAGATTCGTGCACGATCAGGATGATCGGCCAGCATTATCGGGTCGTTGGCAGGCGCATAGCTCATGCCCAGCATGATCACCGACTTCACTTCTGGCCAAAGTGCATCGGGGCTGGCGCGCTGGTCGGCGCGGCTTTCCATCCATAGCATTTCGCCATGGCGGCCATCGGTCAGCCATTGCTGCAATCGCTCGCCCGCCACCGGCGCAAGGCTGCCCGGCGCAACGCCGAAAGCGACAAAGCCCTCTGCCGCCGCCTTTTCCTTCAGGGCATTAACCAAATTTGTCTTGTGTCTTTTCACACGCCAACCCTATTCAGCACCTTGATCGTTTCGGGGCGCAATTTTTCATGTACGCAATAGAGGCAAAGGGTCTGGTAAAGCAATTCGACGGCTTTCGCGCAGTCGATGGTGTCGACCTGAAAGTTCCGCAAGGCAGCATTTACGGTATCCTGGGGCCGAATGGTGCGGGCAAAACGACGATGCTGCGTACGTTGCTCGGCATCATCGACCCCGATGAAGGCGAGCGGGTGCTTCTTGGCTCCGACCGGCCTATCACGCAATCACGCAATGTCGGCTATTTGCCTGAAGAGCGGGGTCTTTATCAGTCGATGCGCGCGGTCGATACCATTGCCTTCATGGGGGCGCTGCGCGGGCTTTCGTTGAAAGAAGGCGCGGAAAAGGGCCGGGCGTTACTGGAAGAAGCGGGCCTCGGTTATGCCGCCGACCGGCAAATCCGTCAGCTGTCGAAAGGCATGGCGCAAACCGTTCAACTGATGGGCACCATCGTCCACGATCCGAAACTGATTGTGCTCGACGAGCCTTTTTCGGGGCTTGACGCGCTCAATCAGGCTAAGCTTGAAAAGATGATCCGGGCGCAGGCGGCCAAGGGCGTGACGATCATTTTCTCGACCCATGTCATCGCCCATGCCGAACGGTTGTGTGAGCGGATCGCTATTATCGCCAAGGGCAAGATCAGTTTTGACGGGCTCGTGTCCGAAGCGCGCGACCGGTTGCGCCCGCAAGTGCATCTGGAAACCGAGACGCTCGACGGTCCGTGGCGCAGCGCTTTACCCGCCGATACCAAGGCCGAAGGCAATTGGTGGCACTTCACGCTGCCGACCAGCGGTGTCGAACCGTTGCTGATCGCTCTGGTCGAAGGCAAGGCAGGTATCAAATCGCTCTCCATCGAGCGCCCCGGGTTGCACGATGCCTTTGTTGCGATTGCGGGTGAGGCAGTCGCCGCCGAAATGGACGAGCCTGTGGCAGGAGAATTGCTGTGAAAGAAATAATCCGCGCCGCTTTCGTCATCGCCCGTCGCGATTTTACCGCGATCATTTACTCCAAAGCCTTCATCTTTTTCCTCTTAGGGCCATTCTTCCCGATATTGGTCGGCATTGCGGCAGGCAGCCTTGGCGGCCAGATTGCACGCGAATCCGCGCGACCGGTGGTCGGTCTTGCGATGAGCCAAGCCGATTCCGAAAAGATGATCGCGGCGCGCGATACGCTAGCGGTCAATATGGGCGAACGCTATTTCACCGAGATGAAAATCGTCGGCGATGCAGCAAAAGACAGTACTAAAAACCCGCAGGATTTACTGAAAAGAAAAGAAGACAACCTCAGCGTTGTCGTCACCGGTACGCTCGTCCAGCCAATCATTACCGGCACCAAACGTTCGGTTGATCGCGAAAGCCCCGATATCGAATTGCTCGCTGCCCATGCCCGAAATCCGGACCTTGTCAGCCTGCCTGAAGCTACGCCTGACATCGTCGCCGAGACTGCGAATAACGACAAGCAATTGCGCACGGTAACGGCGCAAGGTGGGCAGATATTGGTATTTTTCCTGACGATGTTGCTTGCTGGCATGGTGCTGTCGAACCTTGTCGAGGAAAAATCGAACAAGATTATCGAAATTCTCGCCGCCTCAATCCCGATGGAATCGGTGTTCCTCGGTAAGCTGTTCGCGATGCTCGGAATGGCGTTGCTGGGCATTGCGGTGTGGACCAGTGTCGGGCTGATCGGCATTGCCGCGCTCGGTCAGAATATGCCGAGCTTCCCCACGCCTGCGGTCGGATGGCCGATCTTCGTGACGCTCTGCTTCACCTATTTCATTATGGCCTATCTGATGCTTGGTGCGCTGTTCCTGGGCATTGGCGCGATGGCGGCGACAGTGCGCGAGGTGCAGACGATCTCTATGCCGGTGACGATGGCGCAGCTCATCAACTTCTTCTTTGCGTCCTATGCGCTGACGAAAACCGGTCAGCCCATCGAGGTCTTCGCCTCGGTCTTCCCATTCAGTTCGCCCTTTGCAATGATCGGTCGTGCCGCGCTCGAACCAACGCTTTGGCATCATGCGGTCGCGATTATCGGGCAGATTTTCTTTGCGATCCTGCTGCTTCGTGTCGGCGTTTACCTGTTCAAGAAAAACGTAATGAAATCGGGCAGCGCAGGCCGCATCAAAGGTGATGGCAAGCGCAAGCTGTTCGGGCTGATCACGGTGCGGGGCTAATGTAGCAGCAATCCAGTTGCATATCGAAACGGGATTGACATATTTGTAAGTAGTGGCAGTTTCCCCTCCTAGAGGAGTTGATGATATGGCCACTGCCCCCGTTTTCGAAAGCGATGCTTTGCCTTGGGAGGTGAACGCTGCCCCGCATGAATGGGACGTATCGCGCCCGGAAATCTATGCCGAGGATCGTTGGCAACCCATCTTCAAGCAGATGCGCGAGCAGGCGCCGATCAACAAGATCACGGGCAGCGATTTCAACGATTACTGGAATATCACCACGCTGAAGCCGATCCAGCATGTCGAGGCGTTGCCGGACATCTATTCCTCATCATTCGAACATGGCGGCATTACCATCGTTTCCGATGATGATTTTATCGATGAGATTCCCGAGGACCAGCGCATCGTCATGCCGATGTTCATCGCGATGGACAGGCCCAAGCACACCGAAGAACGCCGCGTGGTCGCGCCTGCCTTTACCCCTGCCGAAATGGCGACGGATGTCGGACGAAATCCGCGCGCGCACCGGTGAAGTTTTGGATAGCCTGCCCGTCGGCAAAGCGTTCGATTGGGTCGATCTCGTTTCGATCGAATTGACCACAGGAATGCTGGCTTTGCTTTTCGATTTCCCTTGGGAGGACCGTCGTTTGCTGACCGAATGGTCCGACTGGGCGGGCGATGTCGAATTGTTACGAACAGAGGAAACGCGCAAGAAGCGGTTGGAAAAATTATATGAAATGGGCGGCTATTTCCAGCGGCTATGGGACGAGCGCAAGGACCGGGGCGAAGCGCCCGATCTGATCAGCCGCATGATCCATTCGCCGATGAAGGATATGACCCCGTTTGAATATTATGGGAACCTGATCCTGCTGATCGTCGGCGGCAATGACACGACGCGCAATTCGATGTCGGGCTATGCCTATGGTCTGAACGCCTTTCCCGACGAGCGCGAGAAACTGGAAAAGAACCCTGAGTTCATCCCCAATGCGGTTTCGGAAATCATCCGCTGGCAGACGCCGCTCGCGCATATGCGGCGCACGGCGTTGCAGGACCACGACCTGTTCGGTGCGCCGATCAAGAAAGGCGACAAGCTGGCGATGTGGTATCTGTCCGCCAATCGCGACGAGAGCGTGTTCGAAAATCCCGACAAGCTGATCGTTGATCGCGAAAATGCGCGGCGGCATCTGTCGTTCGGTTACGGCATCCACCGCTGCGTCGGCGCGCGGCTTGCCGAACTGCAAATCCGCATATTGCTAGAGGAAATGGCAAAGCGGCGTTTGCGGCCCAATGTCATTGGCGAACCCGACCGCGTTGCGGCCTGTTTCGTCCATGGTTACAAAAAAATGATGGTTGAATTGACTCGCTACTGAAACCTTTTGGGGCTTGGCTGCGTATTTATCTGGCATCAGACAGAGGATTTCCGCCATGCAATTTTCGAAACGCCAGTTTCTGTCACTCACCAGCGTCGGTGCTGCGGCCTTCATCTTCGGTTGCGGTCAGGAAGCGGCTGCGAAGGCGAAATATGCCGTTACCTTCAGTGACGCCGAATGGAAAAAACGCCTGTCGCCCGCCGCTTATCGGGTGTTGCGGCAGGAGGACACCGAGCGGCCCTACACCAGCCCTCTCGACAAGGAAAAGCGCAAAGGCATGTTCGTGTGTGCAGGGTGCAGCCAGCGGCTGTTTTCGTCCTCAACCAAGTTCGACAGCGGCACCGGCTGGCCGAGTTTTTATCAACCGCTCAACGGCGGCGTGGGCACCAAGACCGATTACAAGATCGGCTTGCCCCGCACCGAAGTCCATTGCGCCCGTTGCGGCGGGCATCTGGGGCATGTCTTTGACGACGGCCCGAAACCTACGGGCAAGCGGTACTGCATGAACGGGGTAGCGATGAAATTTGTTGCGGGCTAGTTCGGCTTTTTCTCGCCGATCCCTGAAAAGTCGAGATCGGCGGGCTTAGGCGTTGCGGCGGTCTTTCCGTGATTTTCGATAATCGAGGCGATGGTGCCAGCGCGCGCATCCTGTTTGGCATAGTCGCGTGCCGAATAGCCGGCACGGCTGTCTTTCTTGTCGGGGTTGGCACCCGCCTTCAATAAGGCCCGCACCGCTTCGGTATTACGCAACTGCACCGCCAATATCAGCGCGGTTTCGCCCGACCGGTTGGCTTGATCGACCGTAGCTTTGCGGCGCACGAGCGTTTCAATGCCCTCGACATAGCCCAATTGCGTGGCCAGCATCAGCGGTGTTGTACCCTTTTTGTCGGCGAGGTTAGGGTTCGCGCCCTTTTGCAGCAAGTAACCTAGCCAAGTTGCATCGCGGCGCTGGGTGACGATGTGCAGCGCAGTCTCACCGCTCGTGCTGTCGCGGGTGTTGATGATGACGGTGCCGGGTTCGGCGAGGAATTTCTCGGCCTCCTCGCCCTTGCGTTCCTTGACGGCTTTGAGGAAATTATAGCTGTCAGAAAATTGTGCCGCGACCGGCGACGTCGCCAGCATCGCGGCGGCGACGCTTGCGAGGAAAAATTTAGATTTCACGGAAACGTGCCCCATTTTTCAACCTAACCTGCTTGATATCCGCGCATTAGCAGACCATGTCTGGCCCCGCCATGAACAAAAAGCTCCTGACTGCCCACTTCACGACAATTGCCGCCACCGTGTTTCTGCTTGTCGCTTGCGACAGCGAGCCCGCACAACCCCCATTATCCGCCGCGCCGCTCGCCGGGGCCGCAATCGGCGGGGATTTTTCGCTGACCGATCAGGATGGGAAAAAACGGACATGGACAGAATTTAAGGGGCAATATCGAATTGTCTATTTCGGCTATACCAATTGCCCCGATATCTGCACCCCCGACATGCAGAATTTGATGGCAGGCTTGAAGGCTTTCGAGAAGGCCAGCCCCGACGCAGCCGCAAAACTCCAGCCGATCTTCATCACCGTCGATCCCAAACGTGATACCTCGGCGGTTCTCAAGCAATTCGTAAGTGCATTCCACCCCCGCGCCATCGGCTTGACCGGCAGCGAGACCGAAATTGCCGATGCAGCGAAGAAATTTGCGGTATTTTTCGAAAAACAGGCGGGCTCCGCGCCCGATGCCTATCTGATGAGCCACAGCCAGACGCCCTATCTGATGGGGCCCGATGGCATGCCGCTGACGATCCTGCCTGCTGATATCCCGAAGACCGACACCAATGAAGGCGCGCCCGATCTTGTCGCGGCGGACCTTGCCAAATGGGTGCGGTGACCGACCAAGCGAATTTCTGGGAAGCCCCGATCGAATCCCTCGACCGCGCGCAGTGGGAAGCGTTGTGTGATGGCTGCGGCAAATGTTGCCTGAACAAGGTCGAGGACGAGGATACCGGCCGTATCTATCCCACCAACGTCGCGTGCAAATTGCTTGATCTGACAAGCTGTCGGTGTGCCGATTACCGTCATCGCAAGGCAATCGTGCCCGAATGCCTGCGCCTGACGCCGCGCGACATCGACAATTTCGTCTGGTTGCCATCGACATGTGCATATGTCCTTCGTTCCGCGGGAAAACCACTGCCCGAATGGCATTATTTGGTAAGCGGCAGCCGCGAGACCATTCATAACGCTGGCATGTCGCTGAAAGGTCGGGCAATATCCGAACTCCATGCTGGGCCGCTTGAAAACCATATTGTCGACCAACCTCTTTGAGAATGGCCTCTCTGATCCGGAGGTAGATATCGAGGGCGAAAGCGTGCCGGTGCGTATCCGGCGCAACCCCCGTGTGCGGCGGATTTCCATGCGCGCCGATGCGGTTGCCCGCGAAATCCGCATAACCATGCCCAGTTACACACCGACAAATGTCGCGCTCGATTTCGTCGCCAAGAAGCGCGAATGGATCGCCGCCCGCCTGCAAAGCGCACCCGATGCCGCACCAATTGCGCCGGGCAGCGAAATTGCGGTCGAGGGTGAGGCGCACTTGATTGAGTGGCGCGAGGAATGGCCAAGGAGTATCAGATGCGGCGAAGGGCTGCTGCGTCTGGGCGGGCCGGAAGCTTCTGTAGAAGCGCGTGTCCTGCGTTGGCTAAAGGCCGAAGCGCGCCGGGTCTACACCACCGAAATCCAGCATTATTGCAAAAAGGCGGGCGAGGCCGTGCCGCGCTTGTCGTTAGGCGACCCGCGCAGCCGCTGGGGCAGTTGCTCGACGCGCGGCACAATTTCGCTTAGCTGGCGACTGATCATGGCACCTTCGTACGTCCGCCGCTCGGTGATCGCGCACGAGGTCGCGCATATGCGGCATATGGACCACAGCCCCGCCTTTTACCGGTGGCTCGATGAGCTATATGAAGGCGACCGTAAGGCCGCCGACCGCTGGCTGAAGATGCACGGTACCGGCTTGCAACGGGTTGGGCGATAGAGGAGGGAAAAGATGCTGGAAATGCGAGGGCAATGCGAACGCTGCGAAACACCGCTGCCCATGGATAGCGGCGACGCCATGATCTGCTCTTACGAATGCACTTTTTGCGTGCCCTGCGTCACCGGCCCGCTCGAAGGCCGCTGCCCCAATTGCGGCGGCGACCTTCAGCAAAGGCCGCAGAGAACTTTGAAATAGAAATCAAAAATCCGTCGCTCCAGCGTAGGCTGGAGCCTATCTCGCCTTTCAGTTTATGCGGACAGACGTGACGGGTCCCAGCCTACGCTGGGACGACGGAATGTTTGCTTGTAGCGTCAGCTCTGACCTAGCCCTTGGCGACTTCGCTCCCCAGCGCGCCATATTTCTTTTCGAAGCCTGCGACGTCGCCTGCGACCAATAACTTGGCCTGATCAACCCAATTGTCGCGGGCAATGCGACCCGCAAAGGTGCCGAGTTTCGAATCGATCTCGGTAATGTCCGCCGGTGACCAGTTGGCCACCTGGTCGAAGCTGCTGATCCCCAAAGACTTGAGCAAAGTGTTGAGTTTCGGACCGACGCCCTTGAGCAATTCAAGATTGTCCGGAATGACTGGCTTGGCGACCGCCTTCGGCTTCGGTGCAGCCTTCGGCTTCGTGCAGCCTTCGGCTTCGGTGCAGCCTTGGGCTTGGATGCAGCCTTTGGTGCAGGTGCAGCTTTCGCTGCGGGCTTGGCCTTCGGAACGGGGTCGGCCTTTGGCTTGACCGCTGCTTTGGCTGCGGGCTTGGCAGCGGCAACCTTGGCTACAACGGCTTTGGGCGCTGCGGCTTTCGGCGCTGCCGCTTTTTTGGCCGCAGGCTTGGCGGCCTTGGCGGGTGCCTTAGCCGGTGCGGCCTTGGTGGCAGCGGCTTTTAGCGGAGCTTGCGCCTTGGGCGGAGCGGTTTTGGACGCGGGTTTGGGGTCATCCATCAGTTTCGCAGGCGCGGTTGCCTTGGGCGCAGCAGGCGGCGGCGCGGCGGCGACGGGCGGCGCAGGCACAGCTTTGGGCGGGGCAACATCGCTTAACGACTCACCCTTCTTAACCGAACCCCGCGCCAGCAACCACCACATCAAAGCGGTGAAAATGACAATTGCAATGATGATAATCGGCAAATACGCGGTCATGCTTGTTTCCCCAGAAATCCCTCAACTCCCGCGCAGGACTAGGGAAATTTTGCGCAGAGCGAAAGCGTTAATCTCGGGTGCCAACTGCCTCACGTTCGACTTCGCGCCAGCCGATATCGCGGCGGCAAAAGCCGGTTGGAAAGTCGATGGCATCGACTGCAGTATAGGCCAGTTTTTGGGCTTCAGTGACGGTTGGGCCGGTCGCGGTAACGCTAAGCACGCGGCCACCATTGGCGACCAGCTTGCCGTCCTTCTCAGTTGTGCCTGCGTGGAAAACTTTTGCGCCCGCGACGCGATCGAGCGAAATCGCGCCACCTTTTTCGGGCGTGCCGGGATAGCCATTCGCCGCCATCACAACCGTCAGCGCGGTTGCGGGCGAGAATGTAGGCGTATCGGCTTGGGCGAGCCTGCCCGTCGCCACCGCCAGCATTAACGCTACGAGATCGCCGGTGAAGCGAGTCATCAGCACCTGGCATTCGGGGTCGCCGAAGCGCGCATTATATTCGATCAGCTTCGGGCCTTCGTCTGGTCAGCATCAGTCCAGCAAACAGCACGCCCGAATAGGGCATTCCCTGCGCCGCCATATAGGCCACCGTCGGCTCGATGATCCGCTCCATCACTTCGGCCTGCAATTCAGGCGTCAGCACCGACGCAGGCGAATAAGCGCCCATACCGCCGGTATTGGGGCCGGTATCGCCGTCGCCGACCCGCTTGTGATCCTGTGCCGATCCAAAGGCAACGACGTGGCTGCCGTCGGTCAATGCGAAAAAGCTCGCTTCCTCACCGGTCATAAATTCTTCGATCACCACGCAAGCCCCCGCATCGCCGAACCCGCCGCCGAACATATCCTCGATGGCGGCTTCCGCTTCGGCGCGGGTTTCAGCGATGATCACGCCTTTGCCCGCAGCCAGACCGTCAGCTTTGATGACATAGGGTGGCTGGAAATCTGCGAGGCCAGCCAGCGCCGATGCCTTGCTGTCGTGTCGCTTGTAGCCTGCGGTCGGGACATCCGCAGCGGCGCACATATCCTTGGTGAAGCCCTTCGAGCCTTCGAGTTGTGCAGCTTGTCTGTTGGGACCGAACACCGGGACGCCCGCGTCACGCAAGCTATCGCCCAAACCGTCAACCAAAGGCGCCTCGGGTCCAACCACCACCAAGCCGATATCATGGCCAGCGCAAAAGGCGATGACAGCGGCATGGTCGGCGATGTTCAGTTCGACCAGTTCGGCCTCTTCGGCAATCCCGGGGTTGCCGGGCGCGGCGAACAATGTATCGCATAAAGGCGATTGCGCGAGCTTCCACGCCAGCGCATGTTCGCGTCCGCCCGATCCGATGAGCAAGATATTCATGTCCGATAACGACCCCTATGATGACCGACCCTGCGCGCCTGTTAGCGAACGAACGCCCCGGCGACAATGCCCAGGCCATGAGCGTGTCCGAATTGTCGTCGGCGTTGAAGCGGACAGTCGAGGACCGCTTCGGCCATGTCCGCGTGCGCGGGCGAGATTTCGGGCTTCAAGCGCGCCGCGTCGGGGCATATCTATTTTTCGCTGAAAGACGAAAATGCGCGGCTCGACGCGGTGATGTGGAAGGGCGGCGCTGCCCGCTTGCCGTTTGCGCCAGAGGACGGGCTCGAAGTGGTCGCCACCGGCAAGCTCACGACGTATGCCGGGCGGTCCAATTATCAGATCGTTGTCGAAGCGCTTGAGGTCGCAGGCGAAGGCGCGATGATGCTTTTGTTCGAGAAGCTGAAAGCACGGCTGGCGGCGGAAGGGCTGTTCGCGCCCGAGCGCAAAAAGACGCTGCCCTCATTGCCGCGCATCATCGGCGTCGTGACTTCGCCGACCGGCGCGGTCATCCGCGACATCCTCCACCGCCTGGCAGACCGCTTCCCCAGCCACGTCATCGTCTGGCCGGTGCTGGTGCAGGGAGATGGCGCGGCGGCGCAGATTGCGCGGGCGGTGAACGGTTTTTCGGCGATGTCGAGGCGACATCGCGACCCGATCTGGTCATCGTCGCGCGCGGCGGCGGTTCCATCGAAGACCTTTGGGCGTTCAATGAAGAGGCTGTGGTCCGCGCGGTGGCAGATTGCAGCATCCCGATCATCTCCGCCGTGGGCCATGAAACCGATACCACCCTGTGCGACTTCGCCGCTGATCTCCGCGCGCCCACGCCGACGGCTGCGGCCGAAATTGCCGTGCCAGTGCGCAGCGAGCTGCTGCAACGGCTTGGACAGATTACGCTGCGGATGTCGGGCGCGGTGCGGCGACATATCGACCGCGCCGCCGAGCGGCTTGAGGCACAACGGCGCTTGATGCCAAAGCTTGGCGACCTCGCCGCACCGCACCAGCAACGCACCGACGAGCTTGCAGAGCGGCTGCGGCAATCGCTGCGCACGCGTGTCGGCAAGGCCGAACTTGCATTTTCTGGCCCGGCGCAGATGCTCCACCCGCGCCTGCTGGTCCGGCGCGTCGAGCAAGGCCAGCAACGGCTGGACGCACTGGCAAGGCTTGCGGGCAGCCTGCATCCCGAAGCACCGCTCAAGCGCGGTTTTGCGCGCGTCACTGATGCCAGTGGCAGGACGATCATGTCGCGCGATGCGGCGGTCAAAGCTGGCGAAGTCGGCCTTCGTTTTGCCGATGGCGAAGTCGGTGCGACTGTGCAGGGGAGCGCGCCGACGCCCCGCACACCCGCAACAAAATCGGCAAAACCCGCCCCAAATCAGGGCAATCTGTTCGACGGCTAACCCCGTCATTGCCCGTTCACCCACTTTGCGGCATAATGCACCCATGTTGATGATGAACAAGAACAAGATTGCCCGCCTGCATTATATGGCGAACCAGTTCCGCCTGCTTAGCCCCGGTGACCATGTGCTGTGTGCGGTCACCGGACAGGCGATCCCGCTCGGCGAGCTGCGCTATTGGAGCGTGCTGCGGCAGGAGCCATATGCCAGCGCCGAAATTTCCACGCGGGCGGCGCTGGGTAAGCGCTGAAGCATGCGAAGCGGGGCGTCGATATTGACTGGCGATGCTGGCCGCGATTGGCAGTTGCACCGCGACTCCGCCAATGGTCGCTGCGCCCGCCCGTTTGCCCCAGCTCCCGGTCGAATCCTCGCCGCGCCTGATCGTCGATATCGCGTCCGAAACCCGCCCCGCCGATTTCTGGTTTTCGGGAACGCCAGTGCAAGGCGGCCTGATAACCGGACAAGCCCCGCGCGGCGCGCGTTCGGTTTTGCTGAACGGCACCGAACTGCCGCTGACCGCAGACGGTTTCTTCCTGATGGGTTTTGACCGCGATGCCGAGAATAGCGCCAGCCTTGTTGCTGTCTTTTCCGACGGTCGCCGTACCGAGCGGTATCTGCCTGTTTCACCCGGCAACTGGCGCATCGAAAATGTTGCCGCCAACCCGACCGGCGGTGCCAAAACCAGCGCCGAATTCCAAGCGAGGCGTGGGCCCGAGCTTGCGCGGATCAACGCGGCGCGAAGCGCTCGTGGTGACAGCACTGGCTGGCGTCAGGAATTTATGCGCCCGGTGGCAGGCCGCATTTCGGGGCTGTTCGGCGCGCAGCGCATCTATAACGGCACGCCGGGCAGCTATCATAGCGGCATGGACATCGCCGCGCCGAGCGGCACTATCTTTGTCGCGCCTGCCGATGGCGTGGTCACGCTCGCCGCTGCCGATGCCTTTACCCTCGAAGGTCATTTGCTGATGATCGACCATGGGATGGGCCTGAACAGCGCGTTCCTGCACAGTTCGGAATTGCTGGTGAAAGAAGGCGACATCGTCAAACAGGGTCAGGCTATCGGCAAGGTAGGCATGACCGGACGCGCCAGCGGCCCGCATCTGCATTGGGGCATGAAATGGAATGCTGCGCGGATCGACCCGAAGCTGCTGATTCCGGCTAATTGACCCGACGCATCCTGATTGCCCGTGCACCATCGATATTGGCGAAATAGCTACCCATCGACGCTGCCCGGATTTTGATTTCCATGCCCCGCGCCGGGTCCTTGCGAAGGACCTGCGTGTCGATCTGCACCCAACGCGCGCCGTCATCGAGAACGATGGTCCATTTGCCGTAGCTTGCCTGATAGGCCGAATCGATTTTGGCAACGAGTTCAAACTTTTCGTCTTCCTTGCCGTCATTGCCGAAAATCTTGAGCTTGGGGATCGAGAAACCGAACAGCCCCTTGCGCGCTTCTTTCATGGCGTTTTTGTCGGCAAGGACCAGCTCGTCCTTCTTCTCGGCCTCATCGATAGCCGCGACCTTAGTATCATAACAGGCGAGCCGCGCCGAAGGGTCAGCGATGCTTCGGCAATTGACCAGCTCTTCGAACACCGGCGGACGCGATTGTGTCAGCCTGTCCTTCTGGCCAAAAACGGCAGTGCAGGTCAGCAGGATTCCGCCCGCCATTAGCAATGGCCCAATTTTCCGCATCACAAACCCTCTTCGATTGATAGAGCAGAAGGTTTAACAAGCAAAAGCCTGTATCTGCAATGCCTATTGCCTCAAGCGGATTTCCAGTCGCCGATCGTGCTGAACGCCGGCAGGCTTTTCGCGCGCTGTTCGGCTTCGGAAGCGTTGTAATAGCCGGGAGGCAATTGCGCTATCGGCATGCCTGCGGCGGCCATCATATACGGCGAAATGCGGCGGCTTGTGCAAAGCCCGCCATTGCCGTCATTCACCAGCCGCTCTTCGAATTCCAAGCCTTGTTGATGCCCCATCGAGCGCGTCACCGTCGATACGGCAAGCTGGCCGTCGCCGAAATCCAGCACGAATTTGGAGCCTTTTGGGACATCGACAATGCCCTCGATCAATGCGCCGGTGACCGACAGATTACGTAGCACGACATTATAACAATGATTTTCATGGATCGCACCGATCTTGCGGTACATCGACAGACGGTCGCCGCGCGTTACCGCAGGACCCGACGGGGTGATCGCCCAATCGCCGGTTTGGCAGCGTTCGAGCAAAACATCGTTTGCGACGGCCTGGCTGTAGACATAGCCTTGGACATGGCTGACATTGAGCTCGCGGATGAGGTCGAGCTGGTCGAGCGATTCGATACCTTCAGCCGTAGTTTCCATATCCAGCGCTTGGGCCAGCGCGACGATGGCGGCGATAATTGCACCATTACGCGATTCTGGTTCGGTCGCGCCGCGCACGAAGCTCTGGTCGATCTTGATCTTGTCGAACGGCGCAGTTTTCAGATAGCCAAGTGAAGAATAGCCGGTTCCGAAATCGTCGAGCGCCAGCCTGACGCCGATTTTTTTCAGCGCCTTGAACATGCTGTCGGTATCGGCAGTTTCCTGAAGGAACACGCCTTCGGTTATTTCAAGTTCGAGCAAATGCGCAGGCAGGCCCGAAGCCGAAAGCGCGCTCTCGACGACTTTTGGCAGCAGGTCATTAGCGAACTGGATGGGCGAGACGTTGACGGCAACCTTCATCTTGCCAGGCCATTTTGCGGCCTGCTCGCACGCTTTGTTTAACGCCCATTCTCCCAGGTCGCCAATCAGATTGGCTTCCTCGGCAATGGGAATGAAAAGCGCCGGCGAAATGGCCCCGCGTTCGGGATGGTTCCACCGAATCAATGCTTCGAAGCCGGTGACTATGTTGGTCTTGGCGTCGACGACTGGCTGGTAGGCAAGCCATATCTCGTTCTTTGCAAGTGCGTCGCGCAAATCGTCTTCAAGGACGCGTCGGTCTTCTGCAGCCTGCAACAAGTCGCTCGAATAAAAGCGGAAACGCCCACGCCCTCCCGCTTTTGCGGCGTAAAGCGCAAGATCGGCATTGCGGATCAGGTCTTCGCTGCTTTGCCCGTCGAACGGGCTGACCGCGACCCCGACCGATGCGCCGATGATGCAGCGGCTGCCATCGACCATATAGGGATGTGACAGGCTTTTGATAATCCGTTCGGCCATTTCGCCCAACGCGCCGCGGTCGTCGACATCCTGCAGGATGATCTGGAATTCATCGCCGCCCAGACGGCTGATTTTCTCGCGGTCGCCCACGACCTTGACAAGCCGCTCGGCCACTTGTTTGAGCAGCGCGTCACCTGCCGGATGGCCCAGCGTATCGTTGACATGCTTGAACCGGTCGAGATCGATGAGCATGATTGAGCACGCGCGTTTCTGTACCTTGAACGCCGACAGCGTCGTTTCCAAAAGTTTTGACATGCGGAACCGGTTCAGCAGGCCGGTGAGCGTATCATAAGTGGCGAGACGCGAAGTATCGCTGGCAGTGCGGCGCTGCGTCGTGATGTCGGTGCCGCTACCTCGATAGCCGGCAAATTGCTTGCCTGATTGGAAAAATGGCTTGCCCGAAACCGCCCACCAGATTTCGTCCTCGCCCGATGTTGCAGCCTGCAGCGGCAAATCATCGAATTTCGACTGCTTTGTAAGAATGAAGGGCAACGTGCGTTGGTGGCTTGCTGCTTCTTCACCCTGACCGAACAGATCGGTAAATGGCGAACCAATAAGGGCCGAGGCAGGCCGCCCGAGAACTTCGCAAACCGAATCGCTCAAATAGGTTATCCGGCCTTCATCGTCTGTGGACCAGAACCAGCCACGACCACTTTCTTCGAAATTCTGAAGCAGCAGTAACGCCTGCCTCGACGATGTCGGGGATGAACCGGGCGCTGATGCGCTTGGCGCCGGTGCGCCAAGCCCGGAAATCTTGCCAAAAAAGCCACGTGAGTCCGCAGGCGATGAACTATCATCCCCCGAAGCCCCCCACGGAAACTTTCTTGCGGTCATCTCGCTATTCGATCCAATCTGTCCACCATCCTGTTTAACAAGGGCCTGTTTCGGAATGGTAAACGAAGGCGAAAACAACTGCTTTTGCCAGAAGCCGATTTTCTCAGGATAATGTGCGTTCGATCAACCAGAAACTCGCAGTAATGCCGATCGCATAGGTGACGAGTTTAACAATCATCGCCTGTGCAGACGCGAATTTTGCCTTTGAAATAGTCAATAGCCCGGTAGTGGCCCCGACAATCGCCAGCTGCCCGACCTCGACGCCCAGGTTGAAGGTCAAAAGCGCGGTAGGAACATCGCTTTCGGGCAAACCGATCTCGGCCAAGGCCCCGGCAAAGCCAAAGCCGTGCAACAGTCCGAAAACAAAGGCCACAAGCCATGGAATGCGCTCGGACAATCTTGGTTCGCCGGGCTTGCGATTGGAGATTTCCACCGCGAGGAAAAGGATCGAAAGGGCAATCACACTTTCCACTGGACGCTGCGGCAGGCCGACGAAACCAAGCGTAGTGCCGATCAGCGTCAATGAATGGGCAATGGTGAAGGCGGTCACGGCCTTGAAAATCGTCCCGAAACCCGAAAGCAACAGCACCAGCGCCACTACGAACAGAAGATGGTCATAGCCGAAGACAATATGGTCGATGCCGACGACGAAATAGGCGCGCGCGACCTGCCAGCGGTCGGGCTTTGCGATAATCATTGCGCGGGGTTGCGCGGTCGTCAGGCGAAGCGCCTGCACCGGTCGGCCAAGCGGCGCGACGCGAACCAGAACGTCCGACTGCGTTGCAGCGAAATCTTGGAGACCGATGAAACGGCCCGCGACGTCTCTGCTACACACGACTTTCGATGTCGTGACTGACGAACCACCAGCAATGATGCGCGATTGCGGGCCATCGACCGAGCAGCCGGAAGGCAGTAACGGCTTGGTAAATGGCGTAAACCCGCTTTTTATCGGCGATTTCCAAACGAGCGTCCAGTGGTTGGCCGAGGTCTGCGTGAACTCCATATAACCCGGGCGCAATTCGTCGGCCCGAACCGGACCCGCGAGCACGAAAAGCAGCGCCACCAAAATAACGCGGATCATGGCTTCGCAATTCTTATCGTATAACCGTTGAGCAGTGCTTGATAGGCTGCGGCCTCGCGTTGTTTTGCGGTAGCCGCGCGCCAGTCATTCTCGACTGCCTGGCGCACCTCGGCAAGGAGTGGCTTGGACGGCAGATTAACCTTGCGGACACGCACAAGATGCTGGCCGAAGCCGGAATTCACCGGCCCTTGCCATTTGCCTGGCGGAAGCGCTGCAATTGAGGTGACGAAATTTGATCCGAATTGCCGTTCGACCGCACTTTTCGGTTCGTTTTCAAGTGACTTGGGTAGAGATATCGCTTTGCCTTGCTCGGTCCAATCTGCGCCGGCGGCGATTGCTCGTCGGACAACCTGGCTATCGCCGTCAGGCCCAAGATATATCTGATCGAAGCTGTAGGCCGCGTCGGCTGCGAAACGTGCGGGATATCGCGCGAGCCAGGCCTCCATTGCTGCATCGTCGGGTCGTGCGCTTTCGACTTGCGCGCGGGCAAGATATTCCATCTTCGAGCGCAGGCGGCGGCGGATGACGCTGTCGTCGTCTTCGAGGCCCAGCCGCATTGCCTCGCGGTAATAGACCTCTTCCTTGATATGTTCGCGGATCAGCGCGTCGATCTCGCTCGGGCTGGGCGGGCGACGCCATGCCTGCTGCCAACCGGCCGAAAGTCGCGCCACCTGCGCTTCGTCGATAGTGATTGTCCGGCTCGCCGGATCCGCCGGATCATCGCGCCACGCCGACAGGACGAAGATCACCAAGCCGATTGCGATAAAATGCAGGAGCGGCTCTCGCGACCATGCACGCGCCTGTCCCCGCAATTTCCCGGTCCCGCCCATTTCTTTGGCGTAAAGCGCCGACCGATGGCTGGCAAGTGGGGAAGGTTTGGGCCGCAGCGGCGCTGCATCGGTTCGCACGGAATATCCCGTTAGCGCGCTATCATTTGTAACAGCCCAATATGCGACAGTTGCAAACCAACCGCCCTTGGCGCAGGAACTCCGCATCGAATCAGAGAGGCGAATATGCGGCAGATTGATCACTTCATTTCAGGCGACGCGGGCCCCACGGCCACGCGTTTTGCGGATATCATGGACCCCAATAATGGCAGCGTTCAGGCGCAGGTGCCGTTAGGCGATGCCGCTGTACTGCAACGTGCGGTCGATGCCGCACTGACCGCGCAACCGGCTTGGGCGATGACCAACCCGCAGCGGCGGGCGAGAGTGATGTTCGAGTTCAAGCGGCTGGTCGAGGCCAATATGGATGCGCTGGCACATATGCTGTCGTCGGAACATGGCAAGGTAATCGCTGACAGTAAGGGCGATATCCAGCGCGGGCTTGAGGTTATCGAGTTTTGCTGTGGCATCCCGCATGTCCTGAAGGGGGAATATACCCAAGGCGCAGGGCCGGGCATCGACGTATACTCGATGCGCCAGCCGATCGGTATTGGTGCTGGCATAACCCCGTTCAACTTCCCGGCGATGATTCCCTTGTGGATGTCCGGTGTCGCAATCGCGACCGGCAATGCCTTCATCATCAAGCCCAGCGAACGCGACCCGAGCGTACCGGTGCGGCTGGCCGAACTGTTCCTCGAGGCTGGCCTTCCGGCAGGTATCTGCCAAGTCGTCCATGGCGATAAGGAAATGGTCGATGCGATTCTCGATCATCCAGCCATCGGTGCGGTGAGCTTCGTTGGAAGCTCTGACATCGCGCATTATGTCTACAATCGCGGCGTTGCCAACGGCAAACGCGTGCAGGCGATGGGCGGCGCGAAGAACCACGGTATCGTCATGCCCGACGCCGATCTCGATCAGGTCGTCAACGATCTGAGCGGCGCGGCATTCGGCAGTGCGGGCGAACGCTGCATGGCGTTGCCAGTCGTGGTGCCGGTGGGCGACGACACCGCCAACCGCCTTCGCGAAAAGCTCATCCCCGCAATCGAAAAACTCCGGGTCGGTGTATCGACCGATGCCGAGGCGCATTACGGACCGGTGATCACCGCCGCGCACAAGGCGAAGGTCGAAGGCTGGATCCAGACCGGTGTCGATGAAGGCGCAGAGCTTGTGGTCGACGGACGCGGCTTTACGCTTCAGGGTCATGAGGAAGGCTTCTTCGTTGGCCCCACCTTGTTCGACCATGTCACCACCGACATGCAGGCGTATAAGGAAGAGATCTTCGGCCCCGTCCTGCAAATCGTCCGCGCGCCCGATTTCGAGACTGCGCTCCGTCTGCCGAGCGAACATCAATATGGCAATGGCGTCGCGATCTTCACGCGCAACGGTCATGCCGCGCGCGAATTTGCCGCGCGAGTCAATGTCGGCATGGTGGGCATCAATGTGCCGATCCCGGTGCCGGTGGCCTATCACAGCTTCGGCGGGTGGAAGCGTTCTGCGTTCGGCGACACCAACCAGCATGGCATGGAAGGCGTGAAGTTCTGGACCAAGGTCAAGACGATCACCCAGCGCTGGCCTGACGGTTCGCCAGACGGCGGGAATGCCTTCGTTATTCCGACAATGGGGTAAAGCAAATGAAAATCGCTTTTATCGGGCTTGGCAATATGGGCGGCGGGATGGCCGCGAATTTGGTCAAGGCGGGGCATGCAGTGAATGCCTTCGATCTTTCGCCTGACGCCTTGGCACGCGCCAGGGACAATGGTTGCGCGACGTTCACGTCGGTTCGCGAGGCGGTCGCGGGTTCAGAAGCGGTAGTCGCGATGCTGCCCAATGGTAAGATTGTCGCCGACGTATTCGAAACCGATGTTCTCGGCCATGCACCAAACGACGCGCTTTTGCTCGATTGTTCCACAATCGATGTCGATACCGCGCGCAAGGTGACTGCAGACGCGGCCAAGGCGGGCTACGAGATGGTCGATGCGCCGGTATCGGGCGGCATTGCGGCGGCCAACGGTGGCACGCTGACCTTCATGGTGGGCGGTACGGATGCGGCATTTTCTCGTGCCGAACCTATCTTGTCCGCGATGGGCAAGGCGGTCATTCATGCCGGTGCGTCGGGAGCCGGACAGGCAGCAAAAATTTGCAACAACATGCTGCTCGGCGCATCAATGATCGCCACGTGCGAGACCTTTGCGATGGCCGAGAAGCTCGGGCTCGACCTCCAGACATTTTACGACATCTCATCCAAGGCTTCGGGGCAGAACTGGTCGATGACGAGCTATTGCCCGGTGCCCGGTGTCGGACCGACCTCGCCCGCCGACAATGACTATCAGGGCGGCTTTGCAACGGCCTTGATGCTCAAGGATTTGAAACTGGCGATGGAGGCGGCGCAATCGGTCGGTGCCGACACCCCGATGGGCAAACGCGCAGCGGAACTGTATCAGGCCTTTGCCGATGCCGGTTCTGGCGGTCTCGATTTTTCAGCGATTATCAAGGAATTGAAAGCCTAAGGCTTCAACCACTGCTCCAACTCGCTGACCGGTAGCAGACGGTGGAACTCGACGCCGAGCATGTCGCCCGCGCGCCATTTTACCGTGGCAGCGACCGCGCGCAGGCCATCTGCACGGACAAGAATATTGTTGTGCACGCGTAATTTTCCTTCGCATTGCAACTTCGCGCCGCGCTGCGACACGTCGTGCAACATGGCATCGACCATTGCAGCATCCAGCTTAAGCTGAACCAGCCTTTGCACCGTAAAACGCGGCAGACGGGCGCGTTTGCCATCGGGCTGGGCCGAGGGTTTGGCGAGAATCTGGTCCACCGGCACTTCGTGGGCAAAACTGACACCGATCATGCTGCCTTCTTTCCAGACAACTGTCCCGGTAAGTTCCTGATCGTCCAGCAATGCAATCGATACCGTCTGACCGAGTTGCAGATCGAAATGCGCATCGATCATCATGCCGCCCGGCGAAACGTCGCGGACCATGCCAAGACCTTCGGTATGCAGATCGGGAGCCGCCAGACGGGCAACGCGCATGACCCGCATATTGCGTGCATGCTGCCGCCGATCAGCTTCGTCGCCGTCATTCATGCTTGCCCCGCTGTCACCATCAGCTTCCCGGATATGTTCAGAACGCAAAATCATAATAGCGTCAATCGTGTAAAATCCCTAATAATCCGCAAGAGAAAACTGGTTAACGCGAGCATCTGCGCATTGCGAATATGGCCGGAATAGCGATACAGGGCATTGCGGGCTGCGACCCGAGTCTTCAGGAGCCAGCCGATGCAATCCGTAACCCTGCAAATCCATAATGATGTCGCCGTGATTGTCGTCGATAACGCGCCAGTCAATGCGCTCTCGTGGCATGTCCGGCACGGCCTGCAGGACAGCTTCAACACGGCTCTGGCCGATAATGCGGTTAATGCAATTGTCCTGCGCTGCGACGGTTCGACATTCATTGCAGGCGCAGACATCACCGAATTCGGCAAACCACCGCAGGGGCCCGATTTTAACGTGGTTCTGAACATGATCGAGGGGGCGTCCAAGCCGGTCGTGGCGGCCATTCACGGTACAGCATTGGGCGGCGGTCTGGAGACGGCGTTGGTCTGCCACTATCGTATCGCTGTGCCATCGGCAAAACTTGGCGTGCCTGAAGTCAAGCTTGGCCTGCTGCCCGGCGCGGGCGGGACACAGCGTTTGCCGCGCGTTGTGGGCGTTGAGGCCGCTGCAACGATGTGCTCGCTGGGGGAACCGGTTCCGGCGGCCAAGGCGGAGGCCATGGGGCTGGTAGATCGGTTGGCTGGCGAAACGAGCCTTGCCGATGACGCTATTGCCTATGCCCGCGAGTTGATTACCGTTGGGCCGCGTCCGACGCGCGAACGCCCGGTAGCCGGTGATCCGGCGGTGATCGAGCAACTGAAAATGGCCAACGCGAAAAAGTGGAAGGGCTTCGATGCGCCTTATGCGAACCTCGCCTGTGTCGAGGCGGCCACACGGTTGCCGTTTGATGAAGGCTTGAAGTTCGAGCGCACCGAATTCCTGAAGCTCATGGGCGGATCGCAATCGGCAGCACAGCGGCATATGTTCTTTGCAGAGCGTCAGGCGGCGAAGATCGATGGTCTGCCAAAGGACTTGCCGCTGCGCGACATCAAAAAGGTCGGCGTTATCGGTGCCGGCACGATGGGCGGCGGGATTTCGATGAACTTCCTGACCAAAGGAATCCCGGTGACCATAATCGAGATGGTGCAGGAAAATCTTGACCGCGGCGTCGGCGTCATTCGCAAGAATTACGAGGCGAGCGCAGCCAAGGGGCGGTTTACGACCGAGCAGGTCGAGGCGATGATGCGTGCGCTGACGCCTTCGCTCAGCTTCGACACGCTGGCCGATTGCGATCTGGTGATCGAGGCCGTGTATGAGAGCATGGACGTCAAAAAAGAGGTTTTCGGCAAGCTCGACGCCATCTGCAAGCCGGGTGCGATATTGGCATCGAACACCTCCTATCTGGACATCGACGAAATCGCTGCATCGACGAACCGGCCGCAGGATGTCGTGGGAATGCACTTCTTCTCGCCCGCCAATGTGATGAAATTGCTTGAGGTTGTGCGCGGCGAAAAGACCGCCGACGATGTGCTGGCAACGGCGATGGCGGTAGGCAAGAAAATCGGCAAGGTCGCGGTGGTTGCTGGCGTTTGCCATGGCTTTATCGGCAACCGGATGCTCTCAACGCGTCAGCAGCCTGCAATGCAATTGTTGTTGGAGGGCGCAACGCCCACGCAGATCGACAAGGTCCATACCGAATTCGGGATGCCGATGGGACCGTTCCAGATGAGCGATCTGGCAGGGCTCGACATCGGCTGGCACCGCGATCCATCGCGCATTGAAACGATCCGGGATGCCCTGTGCGCAGCGGGCCGTTTCGGGCAAAAGAACGGCAAGGGCTTTTACGATTATGACGAACGGCGTGTGGGTACGCCTAGCCCCGAAGCGCTGGCCATTATCGAAGAATTTCGCGCAACGTCGAACTTGCCGAAACGCGAAGTCACCGATCAGGAAATCGTCGAGCGCACACTCTACCCAATGGTCAATGAAGGGTATAAGATTCTCGAAGAGGGCAAAGCGCAGCGCGCGTCTGACATCGATGTTGTCTGGATCTTTGGTTATGGCTGGCCAATCTATCGCGGCGGCCCGATGTTCTGGGGTGACCTCGAAGGGGCAGGCAAGATTGTCGAGGCGCTGGAGCGACACGGCATAAAGGTTGCCGAAAGCTTGAAAGCGAAAGCTTAATCAAACTGTCTGGTGCGGCCAAGAAGACTCGAACTTCCACGGGCTTTCGCCCACAACGACCTCAACGTTGCGCGTCTACCAATTCCGCCATGGCCGCATTTGCCTAGACAAGTAGGAGCGCGCCACTAGCAAAGCCTCCGCTGGGGCGCAACTGCCTTTATCGGTTCATTCTTGTCGAGCGGTTTGTCGCGTTTCGGCACAGCCCTCAACAAATGCGGTGCTCGGCCGTTTATTGTTGGCAATGCGCGGCCCATTAACCCTCATTCCACCTTGTCCGGCATGGTTAAAGCGGCGTTTACCGTTGGCAATGATCGCGCTCCTGCCCTTGCTGCTTGCCGCTACGCCCGTCGCCCCCGATGCGACATCTACACGCGTTAGCCGCGTTGCCACAGCAACGGTGCAGATTATCCGGCTGGAACGCGTTTCAGCGCCAGTCGATTCCCAAGACCGACAATCTGCCGACCGCCAATACCGGCAGCGCGAGGCAATGCCATTGGTCGAGTTCTTTTAGGCTGCGATTTTCTCAAGCCGGTATTTGCGCATTTTTTCAATCAAGGTCGTTCGCTTTAGCGTCAGCATGCGTGCCGCTTCGGAAATAACGCCATCGGCATATGCCAATGCAGTTTGAATGCGCTCTAGCTCCATCTGTTCAATCTGCGCCTTCAGGTCTATTGGCGCGTTGGTTTCGACTTTTACATGTGGGGGAACTGGCGGGACAATGATCAGTTTCGGTGCCGCGCGTCCGAGTAGTTGGTCGACGCCGAAAGCATCGACGGTCTCGCCGCAGAACAGCACATTGGCGCGTTCGATGATATTGCGAAGTTCGCGGACATTACCCGGCCAGTCATGCGTCGTCAGCCGCTGCAATGCGCTTTGATCGAAGCGACAGATTGCATGGGCCGCCTTTCCCTTCTGGAAATGAGCCACAAGCAACGAAATATCTTCGACGCGTGCAGCCAGCGAGGGAACCTGCAACACAATTACCCCCAGCCGGAAAAACAGGTCTTCACGGAAACGGCCATCGGCGATGGCGGTGTCGATATTCTGGTGCGTGGCCGAGATGATCCGGACATCGACCGGCAGCGCGCTGTTGCCGCCGACGCGCGATACCAAACCATCCTCCAAGACGCGCAGCAACTTCACCTGCATGTCGAAACGCATGTCGCCGATTTCATCGAGGAAAAGCGTGCCCTTATCGGCGTTTTCGAAATGTCCGGTGCGGCGGTTCTGTGCGCCGGTGAAAGCGCCTTTTTCATGGCCAAACAGTTCGGATTCGATCAGCTCGGCGGGAATCGCACCGCAGTTGAGCGCTATATAGGGTTTGGCTGCGCGGGGACTAAAGGAATGAATGGCGCGGGCAACAACTTCCTTGCCAGAGCCTGAAGCGCCGCAGATCATTACCGAGGCTGATGACCGGGCGACGCGCTGGACCATATTGCGCAGTGCGACCATAGGCGCGCTATTGCCGATCAGCGTGTCTTCTATGCTGTTTATGCGTTCGGTTATAGTGCTCAGGCTCATGTCAATTTCCCGTCAGGAGATGTCGTTGAGCCGACGTTTTGGCGAATATGGTAAACAGAATATAAACGGATTGGCGACCAAGCGATGACTGGTCCGAATGGGATTAGAGCTGACCAAAAAGTGCAATTCCGCACCGGGCGTTTTGAGGTTTTTCACCCGAAATGGGTGCTATTCGGCTACTGTCCGCCATCCCAAAGTGATCGACATCCGGCGGTTTTTTGGGTCGTAAGGATTGTCCGGAACATAAGGTTCGCGTTCGGCGACCCCCTCGATCCGCACGAACTGGCGTGGGGGCAGTGCCGACCGGACGAGATGCGCGCGCGTTGCTTCGGCGCGCGCGGCGGACAATTGCCAGTTATTGACCCCCAGCCCGCGCGATACTGGCTGAGCATCGGTGTGACCGCGAACGATGATGCCATTGGGCAGTTCGCGGATTGTATCGGCAACCCGGTTTAACAGCTGCACCGCATCGGGGGTTAATATGTCAGTGCCCGAAACGAACATCGAGAAATCGGCCTCATCGACCATATCGATGCGCAGCCCTTCGCGCGTTTCGGTAAAGCGCAAGTTGCGGGCGAAGCGCTTCATCGCTTTGTCGGACTGGATTTTCTGCAATAGGCGGGCGCGCAGGTCCTGAAATTTTGCCCGGTCCTTGCCGATGCCAGATGCTTCTTTGGGACCTCCGCTGGCGTCGCGCGGGATTGTCATGCTGCGCGTGCCCGTTTGTCCCGCGGCGTGCGGATATTTGTCAACTGAGGTAATGGAATCTCCGCCGAAGAAGCTGGTTGAACCTGCGCTGTCCTGTTTGCTCGCAACCAAAGTCGGCGAAAAATAGTCGGCAAGCGCCTTGCGCTGCTTTTCGGTGGTTGCACCCAGCAGCCACATCAAAAGGAAGAATGCCATCATCGCGGTCACGAAATCCGCATAGGCAACCTTCCACGCGCCGCCGTGATGCCCGGCATGCGGGCGCCTCATAGATTTTCTTGACGATGACCGGGCGGACAGGTTCGGTTGCTTTAGCCATTAGCGGCCCCGCATACCGTCAAATACCTCGGCAAAGCTCGGCTGATTGGAATGTTCTATGCCTGACCGTGCAGCCTCGATTACCAGCGGCTGCGGGTGGCCGTGAAGTGAGGCGATGATCATCTGTTTAACCACATGGTAGATCGCGGCGTCGGATTCGATCACTTGCTTGGCACGGTTGGCGAACGGCCCGACCAAGCCATAGGCAAGCAGCACGCCAAGAAAGGTGCCGACCAGTGCCGAACCGATCATACCTCCGAGAATAGCGGGCGGTTTGTCAATCGAACCCATTGTTTTGACCACACCCAGAACGGCAGCCACGATACCCAACGCGGGGAGCGCATCGGCAAGGCCCTGCAGGCCCTCAGCAGGTTTGATGCTGTGATGATGATGGTTCTTGATGGCATTATCCATCACTTCTTCCACCGCGTGCGGGTCGAGCGTGCCAGAGGACACGACCACCAGCCGCAGCGTATCACAGATCAGGTGAACTAACGTCTGGTCTTTAAGTAGCTTGGGATATTCGCTGAATATTGCCGAACTGGATGGATCTTCGATATGTGGTTCGACTGCGACAGGCCCTTCGGCCTTCAGCATTTTCATCAGTTTCGACACGAGGAAAATGCAGTCGAGATAGTCCTGCTTGTTGTATTTGGCCCCCTTGAACACCTTGCCTAGCCCGCCGCCCAGCGCCTTCAACTCCTTGCCCGAATTGCCGATAATCAACGCGCCCATGCAGGCACCGCCGATGATTAGCATTTCGTGCGGCAGCGCGTGCATCACCGGGCCGAGATTGCCGCCGGTCAGCGCAAAACCGCCAAACACCATGACGAGCAGGACAATGATACCGATAATGGCGAACATGGATGAACTGGCCCCTTTTGTTGTCCGCGCGATTTGCGCTTCACAACGATGGTAAACGGCAGCGGCTATTGAAAATTGCGGCTGTTAGTTCAGAAAATCCATCAATGTCCGACGGTTGATACGGGCAAACGCGGCCTGCGCTGCTTCCAGTGTCAATGTCGTCCCGTTCAGTTCTGCGATTGCCGAGCTGAGATCGGTGTCTTCAAGCTTGGAACGCTCTTCGCTGATGCTGATCGCACGCAATTCGCGACTTTCCTGCAACCGGTCGAGCCGGGCGGCGTTAAGGCCGATTTTGGCGGTGACGTCGGCAGCGTGGTTGATCGCGCTTTCCACTGACGTCAGCCCCGCATTGATTTGCACAGTATCGTTCGCAGAAATCGCCGACGCTGCGTCGCGCATGATTTGGCTGATTGCAACGCCGCCGGTCTCAAAAACCTCGACCCGTGTCGGTACCGGCGCGAACATTATATCGTCATCAAATCTGATGGAAAGGTTGCCGCTAGTCACGAAAAGTGGCTGACCGGTCGGCGACTTCGCCCGAGCCATCGCGTCGATTTCATCGGCCATGACGCTGATTTCAGCAGCGATGCTGACTCTGTCGGCTGGCGACAGGCTGGCGCTTGCCCCTGCTATGGTCAGCTCTTTCGTGCGCGCCAGCAGGTTGGACATTGTCCGCATTTGCCCATCCGCCTGCGCTGTAAGCGTAATCCCCAGATTGATGTTCGACGCCCGCGCCGTGTCATTCGCCTGCGCGCGCTTAAGATTAGCCAGCCGCGAAGTGGCAACCGGATCGTCGGATGCGCGTTGCAGGCGCTTGCCGGTAGACACTTGCGCCTGCTTGGCCGCAATGTTCGATGCCATGCGCGATTGCCGCGCGATTTCCTGGGTCATCCGGTTGCCGGTTGCGTTGATCATCGCGCGCGCCTTCTAAAAGATGTTGAGCATGGTCTGCATGGTTTCCCGCGCGACCTGGATCGTGCGAGCGGCAGCCTCATATGCTTGCTGAAAACGCAAAAGTTCGGCTGCTTCGCGGTCCAGATCGACCGCACCGATCGCATCGCGCGCGGCGAATGCGCCGTCGCGGCGGGTGCTGGCTGCGGCCTCTTGGGCGCGGGCGGCGGCGGTGGCTTGCGCTTGGCTGGCGATCATCGCGGCGACATTTTGTTCGATGCCTGTGGTTCCACGCAAATTGTTGAAGGCCAGCATATTGCCGTTGCTGCCGGAACTATCAGCGGTGGCAACATCCGATGGCAAAAGCGCTGCTGCCGTAAGCATTGCCGCGCTGCCGCCAAAATTAAGCAAAGCGGCGCCAGCATTGCCGTTGGCATCCAGCCCGGCTTGATGTGCAGTATTCAGGTCCGTTGCCAGGTGCCCGGCAAGCGTATCAAGCGCCGTGCGCTGTGCGGAAATATGCGCCGACGCATCGGTCAGGCCCGCAAGCGTGCCAGATGCCGGGACCAGCGGCGTACTGGGTGCGATGCCGAATGAAATTTGCCCATTTGCGGCAATGGCTAGCGTTATAGTGGCAGTGATTGACCCATCGACCAGCGCATCACCAGCCGGAGTGCGAACAATTGCTGCACCTCTTGCATCATAGCTGACCGCAACATCGGTCGCGCCTGCGATATTGCCGACCAGCCGGTCACGTTCATCGAGCAGGGTGGCCTCGTTGCTCGATCCGGGGCGAGCGCGGCGGATACCATCGTTGACTCGCGATAAAGCCGACAGGTCGGTATTGAGCTGACCGACAGTCCCCTGCGCCTGGGTCGCAACCCCCGCTGCTGCCGAACTAAGCGATGTCGCTGTGCGGCGAAAAGCAGTAGCGCTTTGGTCAACTGCTAAAAGGAATTGGCGGCGAAGCGTATCGTCACCGGGGTTGGCGCTCAGCTGATCCGCTGAGGTGAAAATAGCGGTGACGCTGCTACCGATGCCGTCCGCGCCGTCATCGAGCGCACGTTCGGTCGCTGAAATCCAGTCAAGCCTTGCCGCCTGCCGCGATGCTTCTCCGCCAGCCGTGCGGGCATCGTCCGATAGCCATTGATCGACAGCTCGCGAAACGCCTGCTGCGAGCACGCCGCCGGGGCGGATGCTGTTGCGCGACAGCACGATATCGCCTGCTGACGGCGCTTCCTCCAGCCGGACAGTGCGGCGAACATAGCCCTCGGTCTGCGCGTTGGCGATATTGTCGCCCACAACCGACAAAGCGCGGCTGTAAGCCTTGATGCCCGATGCACCGATGGCGAGAAGGTCACTCACCTATCCTCTCCGTTCGTGTCGAGCGAAGTCGAGACACCGGGAGTAAGCGTGTTGCGGATAGGCATCTCGAATCCTGAGCTTGTCGAAGGGCTCGATGCGAACGGTTTGGGAATGCCAGCCAATTGTTTTTCAACCAGATCGGCAATGCCGAACTGGCGCATAGCTGATATGTTATCGGCAAGCTTTGCATCGGCCATTTCGCGGAAATTATGGGTGGCGCTTGAACCGAACATTTCGTCGCCGAGTTTGGCTTTGCGCATGCTCGCCATCATCTGGCGGAGGATAACGGCTTCGAATGCTTCGGCGGCCTTGCGGAGTTCGGGATCGCGCTTGGGTGCCGGTCCGGTGGCGGTTGGTTGGACCCTAATCATATCACCACCAATTCGCCGCTCAGTGCGCCTGCCTGCGATAGGGCCTCCAATATCGCCACGAGGTCACCGGGCGAGACGTTGAGCTTGTTAATGGCTTTGACGATGTCAGAGAGCGACGCGCCCCTGTCCCACAGGAAGGCTGGGTTGCGGGCCTCCTCGACAGCAATGTCACTCGACGGTTCGAGAGCGGTCTGGCCGCGACTGAATGGGGCGGGCTGGACGACGCTGGGGTTCTCGTCGACCTTTACGGTAAGTTTGCCGTGGCTCACTGCTGCGGGGCCGACGCGGACAGCGCCGTTGATGACCACAGTGCCGGTGCGGGCGTTTACGATCACGCGGGCAGGAGGCTGCGCTTTCTTGATCTCGATATTCTCGATCAGACCCATCATCCGGATGCGGCTTTCGCCGCCGACTGGTGCGTTGATGCGGATCGACGCACCGTCCACCGCTTGCGCGGTGCCAGCGCCCAGTTGCCGGTTGATCGCATCGGCGACAAGGCCTGCATTGCTGATATCCTGCTGCGCCAGGTTGAAGGTCAGGCTTTCGGAACTGGCAAAGCCGGTATCGACGCTGCGTTCAACCGTTGCGCCGCCGCCGATGCGGCCAGCCGACGGGATGTTGACCGAGAGCTTAGAGCCATCGGCGGCATCGACGCCGAGGCCGCCAACGACGAGATTGCCTTGCGCCATCGCATAAATTTGCCCGTTCGCGCCAAGCAAGGGAGCCATGATGAGCGTTCCGCCGCGTAAGGATTTGGCCTTGCCTATGGCTGAGACGGTGACGTCAAGACGCTGGCCGGGTTTTGCAAAAGGCGGCAATTCAGCGGTAATGAGTACGGCCGCCGCATTTTTGAGGGCCGGGTTGATGCCAGCGGGCAAGTTGATGCCAAAACGCGAAACCGCGCCTTTCACGCCCTGGGTGGCGTAATCAAGGCTGTCATCGCCGGTTCCCGCTAATCCAACCACGACGCCGTAGCCAGTCAGTTGGTTGGCGCGCAGGCCCTGGAATTGGCCCATGTCCTTGATGCGTTCGGCATGGAGGGCGGGCGCGAAGATCAGCGCGATCAGGATAAACAACGCGCGCATCAGAAGGGGCTTATCTTCGAGAAGAAACTTTGCAGCCATCCCTGCTTGCTAGCCCGCGCGATTTCGCCCTTGCCGGTATAGCGGATGCGGGCGTCGGCAACGCGGGTGGAGGGGACGCGGTTGTCGGTGCTGACATCGGCAATGCGGACAAGGCCGGAAAACTGCACAACCTCATCGCCGCGATTAAGCGTGACGAGCTTTTCGCCCCTCACCAGCAAAGTGCCATTGGGATAGACGGCGGCAACGGTCACACTGACTTCTCCGGATAAGGCATTCGATTGGGCGGCGTCGCCCTTGCCCTTAAACGACTGATCGCCGCCCATGTTTATGTCGGTGGGGTTAAACAGGTTCAGAGGCCCCGTTGCGGGTGGTGTCAGGCCGACGCTGCCGTTGCGCCCGGTGGTGGCGCTAGTGCTCTTGGTCGCACTCATCCGTTCGACAAGGACGATAGTCAGGATGTCGCCGACGCGGCTGGCACGCGAACCCGATGTCAGGGGTGAGTAATTTTCCGCCTGAAAGATTGCGCCATTGGTTGGGGCGGCTGCGTGGGCAGCGGGCGCGGTCGGCGCAAAGCGCTCCGGCACAGCCTTCTCCTTCTTCGCCTGAACGGCGAAAGGCAGGGCAAGAAAGGCTAGAATCGCGATCTTACAAATTCTGTGTGGCATTGCGCATCATTTCGTCAGTCGCCTGAATCATCTTGCTGTTGACCTCATAGGCGCGCTGGGTTTCGATCATGTCGACCAGTTCCTCGACAACATTGACGTTACTCGCCTCAAGCGCGCCGGAACGCAGCGCGCCGCGACCTTCCTCGCCCGCGCCGCCGACTTGCGGCGCGCCCGAGGCTGGAGTTTCGAGCAACAGGTTACTGCCGATCGACTGAAGCCCTGCGGAATTGGTGAAACGCGCGATTTCGATACGGCCAAGCTCGGTCAAGTTCGGACGCTCCGGCGACCTGCACGGACACGGTGCCGTCATTGCCAATCGACACCGCCGTCGCGCCTTCGGGGATCTGGATTTGCGGCTGGACCGGCATTCCGTCGCTCGTCACCAATGTGCCTTCTGCTGACAGGTTGAAATCGCCCGCGCGAGTATAGCCGGTGCGGCCATCGGGCATCTGCACCTGAAAATAGCCCGCGCCTTCGATGGCGAGATCGAGGCTGTTCCCTGTAGTGGTCAGGGTACCCTGCGTATCGATCCGTGCGGTGCCGTTGATCTGTACACCAGTGCCCAGGTTCGTGCCGATGGCGTATTTATTTTCGGCAGACGAGGCCGATCCGGCAATCGTCATCGCCTGATAGGCCAAAGTTTCGAAACTCGCGCGGTCGCGCTTGAACCCGGTGGTGTTGACGTTGGCGAGGTTGTTGGCGATCACTTGCATCCGCATATTCTGCGCATCAAGCCCGGTGCGGGCGACGTGGAGGGCTCCATTGGACATGTTAGTGGTTCCTTATTGAGGAAGTGACATGAGTTCGGCGGTGGCGGCATCCATATCGCGCGCGTCGCCGAGTAGTTTGAGTTGGGTGTCCCACGACCGGCTGGCCTCGATCATCCTGACCAAAGCTTCGGTCGCGCTGACGTTGGAGCTTTCGAGGCTTCGGGTGGTGACTCGTGCGTCGGGGTCGTCGGGCAGGATACCGCCGCCACGAACGCGAAATAGCCCATCGGTGCCTTTGACGACATCGGAGCCTGTGGGGGACACAAGCTGAAGCTGATCGACCTGCTGCGGCTGACTTGCTTCGCCGCCTTGCGGGACGATCCAGATGCGGCCTTGCTCGTCGATATTGATTGCATCGGCGGGCGGCAATGTGATCGGTCCTTGGCTGCCCTGCGCCGGACGGCCATCGCCGGTGGTGAGCAATCCGGTTGCCGACAGCATCAGGTCGCCGCGTTTTGTATAGCCGATCTCGCCATTTTCGGCCTGAACGCCGAGCATCGCGTCACCTGACATTGCAATGTCGAGATCACGGCCTGTAGCGGTAATCGTTCCCGCCGCCATGTCTGCGGCCAATACCTCCTCCGAAGCAAAGGCGCGGGTATCGAGCTTCTGACCATTGAGCCAAAGCGACTGTGCCTCGGCCACATCAGCGCGAAAGCCGGGGGTGTTCGCGTTGGCGAGGTTATTCGCAATCGCGGTTTGCCGCGCCATCGCACCGCGCATCGCGGTCAGGCTGGTGTAGATCAGGCGGTCCATTTCAGATTACCGTATGCTCACAATAGCCTGCGTCATGTTCGACGCAGTCTCGATTGCTTTGGCATTCGCCTGAAAATTGCGTTGCGCCGAGATCAAAGCGACCAGTTCCTCGGTTACATCGACGTTCGCGCGTTCCAAAGCGCCCGAGCGGATAGTGCCTAGAGGCCCGTTCGTGGCGGCGTTGATCGAGGGTTGGCCGCTATCACCGGTCGATTGCCAATGGCTGTCGCCTACAGGGCGAAGGCCTTCCTGCGCCGTAAAGCTGGCCATCGCAACCTTGCCAAGCAGCTGGTCGGAGCCATCGGCATAGGTCGCCGTAACCAGCCCGTCGATGCCAACCGATACATTGACCAAAGCAACATTGGGGTCTGCAGGCGAGCCGCTGGGCAGGACAAAGTCAGTGGCGCTCGCAAGCGCAGTAGAGGTAACGTTGCCCGCCGCGTCGACCGGCAACAGTTGCAGCGTCGAACCGATGGTATCGACCACCTGCCGGTTCCCATTCACCTGAAAAGCGCCGTTGCGGGTATAGGTTACCGCAGCACGGGGCGGGTCACCTTGCGTCACGAAAAAGCCTTCGCCGGCGATGGCGAGATCAAGTGTTTTGTCGGACGCTTCCAACGTACCTTGCGTGAATTGCTGGACGACGGCGTTCAGCCGCGTGCCCTGGCCCGCGATCATCTTGGTTGTCTGAGTTGGCGCGCTGGCGAACAGATCGCCGAACTGCGCACGACTTTTCTTGAAACCGGTGCTGCCCACATTGGCGAGGTTGTTTGAGATTACCGATAAATCGGTCTGCGCGCCTTTAAGGCCGGATAATGAGGTGTAGAATGACATGGCTTATTCTCCTTGTACCGATGGGGTGGACGCCGCCTTGATGTCGGCGAGCAATGCGGTTTGCGCGGAAATCTGCTGCGCGATGGACTTCAGCGAGACATTCATCTCTGAAATCCCGGCAACGGAAGAAAACTGCGCCATTTGCGCGACCATCGCCTGGTTATCGACGGGATCGAGCGGATCTTGCTGTTTGAGCTGCGTGGTCATCAAACGCAGAAAATCGGTTTGACCGAGTTGCTTTTGCGCCACGTCCTTTGACAGCACGGGCAGGTTCTTAGAATTGACGGCGGAGAGGCTTGTCATATTTATTGTCCTAATCTCAAGGTTTCGCTGATCAGGCCCTTGGCAGTCGCCAGCACCTGCACGTTGTTTTGGTATTGCCGCGACGTTTCGAGCATCTCGACCATCTCCGCTGCGCTATCGACCGCCGCTTCCCAGATATTGCCATCCTGGTCGGCGAGCGGGTGATTGGGTTCGTAGCGTTTGACAGGCGCGGTCGTGCTGGTGTCGATGCGATCAACCTGAACCGTCGCTTGGCCAGCCTCGCCCATTATGGTGCGGAAAACCGGCTTCATCGGGCGAAAGGCGGTGCCTTCGCTGCCTGATACAGTGCCTGCGTTGGCAAGGTTCGATGCTGTGGTGTTCAGGCGCACCAGTTGCGCCGCCATCGCCCGACCGCTGATGTCGAATATCGAAAGATTGTCAGCCATCCTCATTCTCCCTTGAGCGCTCGAGTGATTGTGCCGATGCGGCCTTGCAGGAACGACAGGCTTGACCGGTACGCCAGCGCATTTTCGGCGAAGGCGGTTTGTTCGGTCGCAAGTTCAACCGTGTTGCCGTCGAGTGACGGTTGCACAGGTACGCGGTAACGGATCGCGGCTTCGGGCGACCCGCCGCCTTCGGCCATCTGCAACGCCGAAGAAAAATCGATATCGCGCGCCTTGTATCCGGGTGTCGCCGCGTTGGCGATGTTCGAGGCAAGCATCGACATGCGTTGCTCGCGCAATTTCAGCGCGGTGGCATGGATGCCAAACAGATTATCTATCGACGGCATGGCCGTTCCTTTCCGATATGCGCCCACAGGCGCGAACGAAAGGAACACAGCAAATGCTGTGCCATTTATAATAATATGTATTTAAATCATTTAGTTAGGATAAGACGAGCAATGGCCGTAAATATCCCCGTCAAATTCTTGACCACGCTATCTCAGCGTCAAATAACCCAGTCTACGGTGAGCATTTCGGTCACTGCCTCACCCTTGGCACGGCGCTGTTCGACCATGATATGGTTGAGCCGTTTCACCGTGTCGCTTGCCGACGTGATGCACCAGCCAGGAACGAAGGCATGCACCAGTGCGCAAAGCCCACCATAAATCATCGTGACACCGAAGCGGCCGGCAACGCCGAAATGTTCGAGATAATTTTCATCAACGCTTTTGGGATGATCGACAAACAGGCGACGAAACATAGGTGCTTACTCCTTTGCGGTCCCCATAACGCGGGAGTCACTCAAAATCAAAGCCGAAGCCGGATTTCGCCTTGCGGTCCTGCGTGCACATGGTTTTGAGTTCGGTCCATTCGGCGGAGGTCAATGCAGGCTTGTAGTCCTTGCCCTTGACGATGCTCTTTTCAAACGCCTTTTTGCGCTCGCGTGACAAGGGATGGCTCGACATATAGCCTGCGATGCCCTGGCCTTTATCGCCGCTACGCGCGCTGCCGTCCAGTTCGGAGAGGCGCTCGAAGAAAGATGCTGTGGCAACCGGAGAAATCGCGGCATTGCCCAGCACCTTCATCGAATGCGCGTCGGCTTCGGCCTCGGATTCGCGGCTGTAGCTCATCGCCAGCATATTGTTGACGAGCGCGCCGCTGTTGCCGTCGACCCCGCCCAGCACCACCGCGAGACCCATTTGCCGCAGCAGCGCCTGCATCACATGCTTTTCGCGGACATGGCCGATTTCATGGGCAAGAACGCCTGCAACCTCGTCGGGCGAACGCGCTTGCTTGACGAGGCCGTCGAACAATATGACTTTCCCGCCAGGCAAGGCGACCGCATTGATCATATCGATCTTGGCGACTTCGACCTGAAGGTCGCCGGGGTTGGTATCGAGCGACACAACAAGTTTATTTAGCGCAGCGTCACCCGCAGGCGTACTGCAAAAGCGGCCGCCAAAATCGCCCACAAGTGCATCGCCAAGCTTCTTGTCCACGCTTGCAGGAATCAGCGGCGCAAGCCATTGCGGGCTGAGCAGCACGACCGCAACTGCAGCGGCGCTGGCGAGCGTGAAGGTGATCGTTGCCTTGCCAAGGCCGAGCCGGTCCACCCAGCCGCCATAACGGCGGCGGGCAGGCAATTTATCGACCAGTTCTTCGGGCACCGGCCCTGATAGCATCAACCGCCAGCCATCTTCGCCGACAAGGCCGTAAACATCGACCTCTCCCTTATGCTGGACATATTCGACGTCGGCAAAGGCGAACGGTCCATGTCGCCGCTCGGTTTCAAGCAGGAAAAATTGGCCGCCGATGGTCTGTACCTCGACCTTGCGCCGCACCGCGCTTTTGCCGTCATAATGCCAGGCGTCGAAAAAAGTTGTCATATCGCGCCTACATCAAACGCATCGAGCAGGCCTTCGCCATGTTTCGAGACAATGGTTTCGGATTGCGTCAACTCGTCGATATTGATCTCGCCATAGGCTTCCATATGGTCGACGAAGAACTTCCAGTTGCGATAGGGCATGAAGATATAGCCGATGCCCAGCGTGCAGAATATGATCGCCATGTTGGCGAGAAAGAACAGGATCCAGTCGGGCGCGCGGGCGCGGAATTCGAATTCGAGATTGTGCAGGCGAAGCCCGCCGACGGCGATGCGGAAATATTTGCTGTAAAACGCGAAAGCGGCCAGCGGCAGGATGATGTACATGGCAAGTAGAGCGACGATCAGCAATATGCCGCCAATTGCCATCCCCGTTCCGCTAAGCGCATCCGGGCTGTTGCCCGACGCTGCAACAGCTATCCCAAAAACGACCGCGCCAACGAAAATGAGGAACGGCACAAGATAGAAGAGCAGATAGCGCTTCATCAGCGGTTTCCAGTCGGCGGTCGCGACAAAGCGGTGCGGGCCAAAGCTCATCGCGTTCCAGCGTTCGTTCCACAGCGAAATCATCGACCATGGCACCATCAGGAAAATTGGAAGCCAGCCCGACGAAGCTCTTCCACATATAGGACAGGCCATATTGGAACCCCGGGTCGTCGCTACCGCCACGAATCCCGCGCCAATAGGTGCGGCTCAACCGGTACCGCAGCGCGCGGAAATAGGCGACTCCGCCAAGATAAAACAGCAATACGAACATTACTAATGTGACCACGCCCGCAATGATTGTCTCTCCCCGAAAGATCAGTCCCTGCGAGATGAGCTGGATCACGATCAACGGTAGGCCGATCAGGAAAAACACCATGATGAAGCCGATAAACAGCTCGATCCCGCGCCCGGTCCATTCCAGCCGCTCGTCGATAAAATCGGTCTTGCCCCACAGATATTCGCGTTCACGCGTGGTTGCCCAGAAGCGGTAGATGCCGAGCGTGACGATGGTCAGCAGCAGATTGGGAAAGGCTATCCCGGCAAATTCCTGCCATGTCCCGTGGAAACGAAACGCGCTGTGGCGCTGGCTTAGGTCCTCGCTCATTTATGTGTCGCCCCCAATTACGTGCGGGAATGATGCGCGGAAGGGGCGGGTGCTGTCAAGAAAACTGGGTGTGAAATGGCGACGCGCTTCGATGAAAGCGCGCCGCCCAAAGATTTACTGAACCGTCATCGTCACTGCGCGGCGGTTCTGAGCCCATGACTGCTCGTCCGAACCAAGCGCTTGCGGGCGTTCCTTGCCATAGCTCACGGTCTGGACACGGCTGGCATCGACGCCCAGCGAGCCGAGGTAGTTTTTCGCCGAATTGGCGCGGCGTTCGCCCAGCGCAAGATTATATTCGCGCGTGCCGCGTTCGTCGGCATGGCCTTCGACGGTAACGCGCACATTGGGATAACGCGCCAGCCACTGCGCCTGCCGCTGCAAGGTCGCTTGGTCCTCGGTATCGACGTTGAAGCGGTCGGTGTCGAAGAAAATGCGGTCGCCATATTGGCCGACGGTTTGCAGAAAATCTTCCTGACTGCCGGGCACGATCTGTCCCATGCCTCCATTCGGGTCGGTTACAGGTTGGCCTTCTGTGCCTTCGGCAACGGGCGGCAGTTCTTCAACCTTCTTCTTGCCGCAACCCGCGACGAGCGCAGTCGATGCCAGCAATATTGCGGCCATCTTGATGCTGTTTTTCATGGCGATTCTCCTTAGGTCTGGCCCCACATTAACGGATAAACTTGATTACGGCAAAATCGGTCCCCATGCCGGGTCGGAACCATCAACCGGCGTCGCCAGCTTGCGTTCGTTCGCACCGGTCAGGTCGACTTGCCAGATGCTGGTCTTGCCGCTTCCTTTGGCGGTGCGGAAGAACTGGATGACGCGGCCATTCGGCGCCCAAGTCGGGGCCTCGTCCTGCCAGCTATCGGTCAGCAAGCGCTCTCCTGAGCCATCGGGGCGCATTGTGCCAACTCGGAAGTCGCCGGCGATGCGGGTGTAGGCAATCAGGTCGTTACGCGGGCTCCATTCGGGCGTGGCGTAACGGCCCGAACCGAAGCTGATCCGGCGCTGGTTGCTGCCGTCCGCATTCATCACATAGATTTGCTGGCTGCCCGAACGATCACTTTCGAACACCACTTGCCGACCGTCGGGTGAAAAGCTGCCGCCGATATCAATGCCGGGCGAGCTGGTGAGCTTGACCGGCGTGCCGCTGCCGGTGGCCGAAATCTTATAGATGTCGGTATTTCCTGCAATCGCCATCGAATACAGGATCGTCTGGCCGTCGGGCGACCAGCGCGGCGCGAAAGTCGCGTTTTTCGATTGCGTAATCAGCCGCTGCCGTCCGGCGTCGATGTCATAGACATAAATGCGCGGATTGCCATCTACATAGGACAGATACAGGATCGACTTATAGTTTGGCGAGAAACGCGGGGTCAAAGCGGTCGATTGACCGTTGGTGATGAAACGGTGATTCGCACCGTCCGAATCCATGATCGCGAGGCGTTTGACGCGTTTGCCCTTGGGGCCAGTCTCGGCAATGTAAGCGATGCGGCTGTCGAAAAAGGGCAGTTCGCCGGTAAGTTTCGAATAGATCGCGTCGGCACATTTATGCGCGGCACGACGCCATTCGCGCGGCGGGACGTTGAAGCCCAAACGCGTGGTCTCATTGCCAAAGCCGACATCATAAAGATAGCAGCCGACGGTCAGGTTGCCGTCGCCGCCGACACGGACGAAGCCCTGTACCAGTTGCTCGACCGGGCGCGCTTTCCATTCGGCAAAGGCTGGGGCGGTAACTTCACCGATGCTGATCGCGCGTAGGCCGTTTGGCCCTTGCGTCTCGAACACGCCCGAGGCGCGCAAGTCGGAGGAAATGACTTCGGCGATCTGGCGGCCCAAGGCGGCGCTATTGCCTGCGGCTGTGTCGGCGGGGGAAGGAGCAACCAAGGCGGGGACGGCAATCGAGCGCGTTTTAGAGGTATCGAATTCAACCAATTCTGGTTCGTCGGCCTCGGGGATCGGGGGCGGCGCAACGGTCTGCGCCTGCGCTGCCAATGGCAATAGCAGCGCGAGCAACGCAGCGATGAGTGAGCGTGGTGACATATTCATTCCTTATCCCGTTGCGCGTAGGCGCAGCGCATGGTTTTTCCAGACGTCATAATATTCGGAATCGAGCCCTTCATAGGGCGAAGCGGCGCGGACGGCCTGCAAAATGCAATCCTTGAGCGGCCCTGCCTGCGGCTGGTTGCTGTCGTTGATGCCGACCTGTTTGTCGAAACGGACCGAATTGAGGCGGCCCGACGAATCGAGGCTCAAGGTCACAAAGGTCTCGATCTTGTTGATATCGACCCCCGATGGCGCACAGGCACGAACGCGGCTGCGGATCTGGCCGGCGAGACTTACGCTAACCGAACGCTTGACCTCCGCGGCAGATTTGGCTGCTGGCGTGCCGACGGCCTTGCCCGCGCCAGGGGCTTTGCCGATATTGCTGATACTGTCTTCGAAGCTCTTGCTTAGGCCGCCGGGCTTGGCAGGCGTCGTGCCTTTGCCAGACTTGGCAGGAGCGGTTGCAGTCTTGGCCGGCGGCTGTTTTACCGCGACCTTTTTCGCCGCAGTTTTGGCAGGCGGCGGGGTTTCGCGGACAAGCGGCTTTGGCACCGGCTTGGCCTGTTGCTTCTCCACCGGCTTTTCGATTTGCATCACGGGCGCAGGCGGCGGTTCTGCAGGCTCGGCCTCGGCAGGCGCTGGCGGCGCGGATTCCTCTTGGATCGCATCGGGCGCGGTGGAGACTTCGGCGATCTCGCCAACCAGCGAGACCGATATCGCCTCGGGCTTTTTAATCGGCTCGTCGGATATCAACAGGCCAAGCGCCATCGCGCCCAGCAGGACGACATGGCCGCCGACCGCAGCGCCGAGTCCCAGTTTTTCCGCCCGGTCCATCGCCATCTGGTTAGTTTTCGTTCCCTGAACCTGTGGTGACCAAGCTGACGCTGTTCAGCCCTGCACGGTTCAGTTCGCCCATCACGCGCATCATCTGGCCGTAACTGATCGCGGTGTCGCCGCGCAGCATGATCTGCTTAGGATTATCGGCATCTTGCGCGGCGGCAATCTCCCCAAGACGCGCGGGCAGTTCGGACGGCGGCACCTCGGTACCATCGATAAAAGTTGCGCCTTCCTTGTCGATGGCGATCTCGACTGGCTCGTCTTTCTGGTCGAGCGCATTGGCGCGGCTTTCGGGCAGCTCGACCGGAACGCCCGTTACAAGCAACGGCGCGGTGACCATGAAGATGATGAGCAGAACGAGCATGACGTCGACCAATGGCGTGACGTTGATTTCGGCCATTGGCGCACGGCGCGATCCGCGCCTGCTGCGTCGCCCGCCGCCGGAAGAGAGGTTCATGGCCATAAATTAGCCTTCCCGCTCCAGCTCGCGGCTCAGCGTGCCGTGGAAACCATCGGCAAAGCGGCCCATGCGCGCCTCGTACTGGTTCAGACGGTGCGAGAAGCGGTTATAGGCGATGACTGCTGGAATAGCCGCGAACAGGCCGATGGCGGTGGCGAACAAGGCTTCGGCAATACCCGGCGCAACCACGGCAAGCGACGAATTTTGCTCGGCGGCAATCGCGGCGAAACTGCGCATGATGCCCCAGACAGTGCCGAACAACCCGACAAAGGGTGCGACCGAACCGGTGGTGGCGAGGAAGTTCAGCCGATTGGCAAGCTTATCGGTCTCCGCCGCAATTGTCGCGTCCATCGCCGTTGCCAGCCGCTCGCGCGTGCCAGCGCGGTCGATGCTCTTGCCATTGGTCGAGCGCCGCCATTCGGCGACCCCCGCAGCAAAGACCCGCGCGACGGGCAATTCACTCTTGCCATAGCCGCCATAGAAGCCATCAATATCGTTGCTCGCCCAGAATTCGCGTTCGAATTTGTCGCTTTCGCGGTTGATGCGGCCCATCTTCAGCATGAAGCTGACTATGATCGTCCACGCCCAGATGCTGGCGAGCGCAAGGCCGATGATGACGGCCTTCACGACCCAATCGGCCTGCAGGAACAATTCGATGGGAGAGAAGCTCGCACCTTGGGTCAAGATGAGGAAGTGCATGGAAGTCCTTATTCTGCGGTTCGATTAAGTATCGGCTGGAACGCCGCAACCCAATGCGCGGGCTGGCGGCGTGGTTTGCCGTCGGGCGAGACAAAAGCGGCGGTGACCCGCGCCTCGGTGAGTATATCGTCGCCGCGCATGACTGTCTGATGAATATCACAACTCGCGGCGCGCACCGCCTCGACGGTGCTGATGACAACAAGCGCATCGTCGAACTTGGCGGGGCGGCGGTATTTGATGTTCATTTCGGTCACCGCATAAGCGCCAATGCCCGCTTCCTGCACCACACGCTGGTCGATACCGACACGCGCCAGCATGTCCGAGCGTGCCCGCTCCATGAAATGCAGATAGCGGGCATGATAGACCACGCCCGAAAAGTCGGTGTCCTCGAAATACACACGCACCGCGAATAAGTGCCGCCAACCCCTTTCCAGAATTCGTCAAACTGGCCTTGATAGGGGGTGGGGACCGACATTGGCGGAATGCTTAACCGTGTTGGACTCCGGCGGGAAGGGGGTGGCGCGAATAAAAACTCGGTTCGTCGCAGCTATTTGTCGAACAGTCCGTCCTGCGAACCGGCTGGTGGGTTCAATCCCAGATGCTTCCATCCCGGCGCATTGAGGCAGCGGCCGCGCGCGGTGCGGGCGATGAGGCCCAATTGCAGCAAATATGGCTCGACCACATCCTCGATGGTGTCGCGCGGTTCGCGACAGCCCCGCCGCAAGCGCCTCGACCCCGACTGGCCCGCCGCGATAGATGTCGGCGATCATGTGCAGATAGCGCCGGTCCATCGCGTCGAGGCCGAGTGCATCGACCTCCAGCCGGTTGAGCGCGCATCGGCGATTTTGGCGGTGACGGTCGGCTTCGCCCGCGACATTGGCAAAATCGCGCACACGGCGCAGCAGCCGTCCGGCGATACGCGGGGTGCCGCGCGCGCGTTTGGCGATTTCGTTCGCGCCGTCGGGCGCAATGCCGAGGTCGAGCAACCGCGCGGCGCGGGTGACGACAAGTTCGAGTTCGGCATGGGTATAGAAATTCAGCCGCACCGGAATGCCGAAACGGTCGCGCAAGGGCGTGGTCAGCAACCCCTGCCGCGTGGTCGCGCCGACCAGCGTGAACGCAGGCAAATCGATCCGCACCGACCGCGCCGACGGGCCTTCGCCGATCATGATATCAAGCGCGCGGTCCTCCATCGCGGGGTAGAGGATTTCCTCCACCACGGGGCTGAGCCGGTGGATTTCGTCAATGAACAGGACGTCGCCGTCCTCAAGATTGGTCAGCAGCGCCGCAAGGTCGCCCGATTTGGCGATGACCGGGCCGGAGGTGGCGCGGAAACCGACGCCCATTTCCTTGGCGACAATCTGCGCCAGCGTGGTCTTGCCAAGCCCCGGCGGGCCAAAGAACAGCACATGGTCGAGCGGCTGGCCGCGACCCTTGGCGGCCTCGATAAACACCCGCAAATTATCGCGCGCCGCCGCCTGTCCGATAAATTCGGCCAGCGATTTCGGACGCAGCGCGGCGTCGATGTCCTCGGGCCGTTTGTCGGGGGTGGTGAGGCGGTCGTCGTCGCTCACCCCGTCACCTCGTCGAACGTGCCGACATAATTTTCGCGCGTCGCCAGCCCGTCCATTTCATCATCCATTGCCTGATAGCGGTCGGCAAAGCGGCGCTTGAATTCCTCATAGGCATCGCGGCTCTGCCATCGGTCGTGGCTCAGATATTTGCCCGGATGCTCCTTGTCGCGCAGCAGCCATGTGCCAAGGAATCCGTCGGCTTCCGCGAACAAATCGACCCACGGCCCGTCGCTGCCATAAGCGCGCTCGAACGCTGGCCGATTGGCTTCGGGCACATGGAATTCCCAGACCACCGAAAAGCTCATTGCAGCTCCCTAATCAATGCTCGATACCATCGCCGGCTATCTCAACCCAATCATGTTTGCGATTTTCATAGATGGAAAAGCGTGGCGCGGGAAAGTCCTTGTCGCGCAAAATTGCCGATGGGGATGCCAACGCGGTCGCGGGCCAGATGCCGCTGGAACCAGAGCGATGCTCCGCAACCGGGGCAGAAATAAAAATCGGCCAGACCGCCGCTATCGGACATATGCTCATAGATTTTATATTCACCGCTGATCGTCACCGCATCGGCTGGAAAGAACGCCTGCGCCGCAAAAGCCGACCCGCTGCGTTTCTGGCAATCATAGCAATGGCAAACCGAGATGCGGACAGGCTCGCCAGCGCAGGTGACCGAAAGCTGGCCGCAGCGGCAGGTGGCGGTTCTGTCGCTTGTCACGCTGCCAACCTCCCCGTTCCGTCACCCTGAACTTGTTTCAGGGTCCATTTTGCAGCTATGCCCCACCGATGAGACAGGAAAAGCAACCTTGCGTGTATATTCTCGCCAGCAAGCTTTACGGCTCGCTTTACATCGGCGTTACCTCCGACCTGTTGAAGCGATTGTCGCAACATCGCGGCCATTTGACGCCGGGACACACTTCCAGATATTCGATTTATTGGCTCGTTCATTTTGAACTGTTCAGCACGATGGAAGCCGCGATTGCACGCGAGAAGCAGTTGAAAAACTGGCATCGTCAATGGAAAATCAATCTTATCAATGCCGAAAATCCGCATTGGACCGATCTGGCGGTGGGGTTGGGCTTGCCGCCGATTGGGCAGGGCTAACTTCCCGATGGACCCTGAAACGAGTTCAGGGTGACGGAGGTGAGGGGTTGATTGGGTGGCTTTCACTTCGCCGCCCTCTTCAACGCCAACCGCACCAGCGCATCCAAAGTCGCATCCGGCCCCAGTTCCTCGACCGCCTGCGCCACCGCGCTCCCCGCCTCGCCGGGCTTGAAGCCCAGATTGGCGAGTGCCGACATCGCGTCGCTGGCGTGACTGCCGCTGGCCGCCGACATCAATTTCGCGCCGCCGCCGATGCCCGCCAGCGCGCCGACCTTGTCTTTCAGTTCGTTGACGATTCTGCTGGCAAGTTTCGGTCCCGACGCCGTTTGCCCGCGCGACCATCGCCGCGTCGCCGCTGCCGATGGCGAGCGCCAGATCTGCCGGTTCAATCGCGGAGAGTATTGCCAAGCCCGACCTTGCCGCCCACGCCCTGCACGCCGGTCAGCAGGCGGAACCAGTCGCGTTCTTCTTTGGTGGCAAAGCCGATCAGGCGCATGTCGTTTTCGCTGACCTGCATTTCGGTGAAGACCGTGGCGAAATCGTCGGTCTTGCCCAAGTGCCGCCAATGTCCGCGCGCTCGCCTGCACCAGATAGCCGACGCCGTTGACGTCGATCACCAGATGGTCGGCGCCGGTTTCGTCAATCCGGCCATACAGCTTTGCGATCATGTCCGCCCCTTCATGGGTCAGGGTTAGCGCGCACTGGACTCAAGGGCAAGGGAAAGAGAACAGGACGTGAACTTTATGCTTGCAATGTAGGATTTGATGCCGGACTATTGATTCGCTCTTTGACAATCGGACCGTTGGGTTCGTTCATATAAATTCCCGGTCAGCGGCAGAATTTCAGGCGTTTAAGGTGAGACCTTAGTGTGACTTTCCAAATTCCAGCAAGGTCTAGCCCCGCATATGGTGCGCGTGCGTAATCGCGACCGCCAAAGCATCGGCCGCATCCTCGCCCGCCAGTTTCAGCCCCGGCAACAATATCGCGGAGCATCGCGGCAATCTGTTCCTTATCGGCCTTGCCCGTGCCGACCACTGATTTCTTGACCAGTCGCGCGGCATATTCGGTGACGATCACCCGCGCTTTGGCCGCGCCGAGCAACACGACGCCGCGCGCTTGCCCCAGCTTTAGCGTCGATTGCGGGTTCTTGTTCACGAACACCTCCTCGACCGCGACCGCGTCGGGGCGGAATTCGTCAATCACGGCGCTGAGTTTCGCGTCGAGGATGAGCAAGCGGTTCGCCAGCGGCAGTTTCGCGTCAGTTGCGATTTCGCCATTGTCGATGTGGCTAAGGCGATTGCCTTCCTTGCGGATAACCCCCCAGCCGGTTGTACCGAGGCCGGGGTCCAAGCCCAATATAATCATCCCAGTTTCGCCATCACCTCGTCGGACACATCGTAATTGCCCCAGACGGTCTGGACGTCGTCATCCTCCTCAAGCGCGTCGATCATCTTGAGCAAAGTCGCGGCATTGGCTTCATCGACCTCGACCAGCAATTGCGGTTTCCACGCTAGCTTGGCGCTTTCGGCTTCGCCCAGTGACGATTCGAGCGCCTTGGCGACCTCGTGCAACGCGTCCATGCTGGTCCAGATTTCGTGCTCGTCTTCGCCCGATTCCACATCCTCTGCGCCTGCTTCGAGTGCGGCTTCGAATACGCTGTCGGCATCGCCGACGCTTGCCGGATAGGTGATCAGCCCCATCCGGTCGAACCCGTGGCTCACCGCACCCGATGCCCCAAGATTGCCGCCGTTTTTGCTGAATGCCGTGCGGACATTGGTCGCGGTGCGGTTGCGGTTATCGGTCAGCGCTTCGACGATGATCGCAACGCCGCCGGGGCCATAGCCTTCATAGCGCATTTCGTCATAATTTTCGGCATCGCCGCCGCTCGCCTTGTCGATGGCGCGCTGGATATTATCCTTCGGCATCGACTGCGCTTTGGCCGCGTTGACCGCGAGCCGCAGCCGCGGGTTCATATCGACATCGGGCATGCCCATTTTCGCTGCGACGGTGATTTCGCGGCTCAGCTTGGAAAATTGCGCCGAACGCTTCTTGTCCTGCGCGCCTTTGCGGTGCTGGATATTCTTGAATTTACTATGGCCTGCCATGGCTCTTTTCTTTTCTTAAGCGGAAAGTGAAGGCGCGCCCTTACAGCAAGCGCGTAGCCTTCGGCAAGCCGTCTGCTTTAGCCCAGCTTTACCGCCGTCCCCGAAGCTGTGACCATCAACATTGAACCTTCTTTGCCAAGAACCTCGTAATCGAGATCAATGCCAATCACGCCGTCGGCACCGAGGTTGCGGGCTTCTTCGGCGAGTTCGGCCAAAGCGGTCTGGCGAGCATCGCGCAAGCTGTTTTCATAAGCACCAGCACGTCCACCTACGATATCACGGATACCGGCGAACAGATCCTTGAAGATATTCGCGCCGACAATGCACTCGCCCGTGACAACGCCGAGATAATCGCGGACAGGCTGCCCTTCGACAGCGGTGGTGGTGGTCATCAACATAATGCTCTCCATTTCAGGTCAAATTATGCCAGACCAAGCGCCGATTTGTAAGTATCCAGCAACGCTTCCATTTCCGCCCGATCGTCGTTTGACATCTTACGTAGGCGTACGATCTGTCGCATAATTTTAGCATCATAGCCTTGGCTCTTGGCTTCGGAATAAACATCGCGCACATCATCGGCGACGCCCTTTTTCTCTTCCTCAAGACGTTCGATACGTTCAATGAACAGGCGCAATTGATCGTTCGATACGGCACCTTCGGCCATGATATTCTCCTGTTATGTTGGATGAGGCGGTCAGCCCCGAATCAAGATGACAGCGCCTTAGTGGATGGCTGCATTCTTCGCCACGCTTTCCTTCATGCGCTGTAGCTTTTCGGGCGTCGCTTCGCTCTGATATTTCGCCTTCCATTCTGCAGCGGGCATTCCGTGGATGAGTTCGCGCGCTTCGTCTTTGGTCAGCTCGCCATCGGCCTCCATCACCCAGTCGGCAAGGCAGTTACGGCAGAATCCGGCGAGGCCCATCAGGTCGATATTCTCGGCATCGTGCCGGTGCTGCAGATGCGCGATGAGGCGGCGGAAGGCAGCGGCTGCGGCGGCGTCTGAAATCTGTTTATCATTGTGCATAGCTATGCGCCCTTTCGATATGCGGCTCGCCTCGTTATGGGGAGGTCGAGACGAGAAATCCAGCGAGCGGAGCCTTCCCAATGCAATATCACAAGCCGCGTATGCGCAAGGTTCGTATTCTCGCCACGCTGGGTCCGGCAAGCGACACGCCCGAGATGATCGAAAAGCTGTTCCGCGCAGGGGCCGATGCCTTTCGCGTGAATATGAGCCACGGCGAACAGGCGGATAAGGTGCAGTTGATCGCCAACATTCGTGCGCTCGAAAAGGCTTATAACCGGCCGACGACGATTTTGGTTGATCTGCAGGGGCCAAAGTTGCGGGTCGGGACGTTCGCCGAGGGTAAGGTGGAACTGAAAACCGGCGAGACATTCGGGCTCGATACCAACGATACGCCCGGTGATGAGAGCCGCGTTTTCTTGCCCCACCCTGAGATTTTTGCAGCGCTGGAGGTTGGTGCGCGGTTACTACTTGACGACGGCAAACTTGTGCTTCGCGTCACCGAGATTGGTGCTGACCATATTAATACCAACGTCGAAGTTGGCGGATGCTTTGTCGAACCGCAAGGGGCTGAATGTTCCCGATGTCGTCGTGCCGATTGCGGCGCTGACCGAAAAGGACCGCTCGGACCTGGCTTTCGCGCTCGAACAGGGCGTTGACTGGATCGCGATGTCCTTTGTTCAGCGGCCCGAAGATGTGGCCGAGGGCAAGAAGCTGATCGGTAACAAAGCCGCCTTGCTCGCCAAAATCGAAAAGCCGGCTGCCATCGGTCGCCTCGAAGAAATACTCGAACTGGCCGACGGCGTAATGGTGGCGCGTGGCGACCTCGGCGTCGAGTTGCCGCCCGAACAGGTGCCACCGCTGCAGAAGAAGATCGTCTCGACCGCTCGGCGCATGGGTAAACCTGTCGTGGTGGCGACGCAGATGCTTGAATCGATGATTACCTCGCCATCGCCGACGCGCGCCGAAGTATCAGATGTGGCAACGGCGATTTACGATGGGGCCGACGCGGTCATGCTGTCCGCCGAAACCGCGGCTGGTGCATGGCCGATTGAAGCAGTCTCCATCATGGACCGGATTGCGCAGCAGGTCGAAAGCGATCCCGATTTCTACAAACGCATCCACTTTACCGAAACCCCCGCCGACGCAACCACGGCCGATGCGCTTGCCGAGGCCAGCGGGCGGATTGTCGATACAGTCGATACGAGCGCCATCGTGTGCTTCACCTCCTCGGGTTCGACCGCGCGCCGTATCTCGCGCGAACGCCCATCGGTGCCGCTTTTGGTGTTGACGGCCAGCATGGAAACGGCGCGCAGACAGGGGCTGCTCTGGGGCGCTTTTTCGGTGCGCACCAAAGATATCGGTTCATTCGAGGAAATGGTCGCCAAGGGCAAGCGTATGGCGCTGCGCTATCATCTGGGGCAGGCCGGGGGTCGGATCATCATCATGGCAGGTGTGCCGTTCGGGACTCCGGGATCGACCAATGTGTTGCACATTGTCCGGCTGACCGGAGACGAGCTTAAGGGGCGCTAAGGCAATAAAAGGCTGCTGTCGCCGTAAGAGTAAAAGCGATAATCGTTGGCGATCGCATGGGCATATGCCGCCTGCATAGTCTCGCGGCCCATAAGGGCGCTGACCAGCATGAACAGCGTTGATTTAGGCAAATGGAAGTTTGTGATCAGACCGCCGATGGCCTTGAACCGGTAGCCGGGCGTGATGAAGATGTCGGTATCGCCTGTGAATGGGTGGATGATGCCATCGTCACCTGCCGCGCTTTCGATCAGGCGCAACGACGTTGTGCCAACCGCAATCAACCGTCCGCCTGCGGCATTTATCGCGTTGAGCCGGTCGGCCGTGGCTGCATCGATGCTGCCCCATTCGCTATGCATTTTATGGTCAGAGGTGTCCTCTGCCTTTACTGGCAAAAAAGTGCCTGCGCCAACGTGCAGGGTCAACGTGGCGGTTTCGATGCCTGCTTCGGTAATCGCCCTCATCAGTTCGCGCGTGAAATGCAAAGATGCCGTGGGCGCCGCGACCGCGCCGTCTTTCTGCGCAAACATCGTCTGATAGTCGCTTCGGTCTTGGGCATCGGTCGGGCGCTTGCCTGCAATATAGGGCGGCAGCGGCATGGTGCCCGCGCGTTCGAGCAGTATTTCGACCGGTTCGTCGCCTTCGAAGCACAGCGTGAAGCTGCCATCCTCATGCCGTACCTCGGCAACCGCTGTTACATTGGAGCCAAAATCGACCTGCTCGCCCACATGAAGCCGCTTGGCGTTGCGGATGAAGGCCTGCCATCGCCGCCCTTCGACAAGCTCAGGACCGATCCGCTTGTGCAGCGTTGCGCCGATCCTGGCGTCGCCACGTCGCCCTTCCAGCTGCGCCGGAATGACGCGGGTGTCATTGAAGATCAGGCAATCGCCCTTGCGCAGCAGCGACGGCAGGTCGCGCACATATCGGTCGTCCAAATGGCCATCGCCGCTCACGCACAGCATCCGAGCGGCATCGCGCGGCACGACAGGCCGAAGCGCTATCCGCTCAGGCGGCAGGTTGAAGTCGAAAAGGTCAACGCGCATGGTCTGATGATGTCACCCAACTGCCGTTCGCCTCGAGCGAAGACGAGAGGCCCATCGGGCGCGCCTGCCTTCACGGTGTCTCGACTTCGCTCGACACGAACGGATTGAAAATTCAGTTTCCGCTGAGCTGGTCGACGGTGATCGGCGCTTCTGTCGGTGCTACGGGCGCGGCAACGGGTGTAAAAGCAGGCGGCGGCACATTGTCGGCGGCGATCGACGCCTGCACAACCCGGCTTGGGCTTGCGGGTGGCTCGCCGCGTTCGATGGCATCGACAAATTGCATGCCTGACATCACCCGCCCGAACACGGTATATTTGTTATCGAGGGCAAAGCGCGGTTGGAAGACAATGAAAAACTGGCTGTTTGCGGTATCGGGTTCATTGGTGCGTGCCATCGACACTGTCCCGCGCAAATGCGGCAGCTTGCTGAATTCGGCCTTGAGATCGGGCAGTTCGGATCCGCCCTGTCCGGTGCCTTTGGGGTCGCCGGTTTGCGCCATGAAGCCATCGATAACGCGGTGAAAGATGACTCCATTGTAGAAGCCCTGCCGGGTGAGCGTCTTGATCCGATCGATATGGCCAGGCGCAACTTCAGGATAAAGCTGGATCGTCACCCGTCCGCCGGTGGACAGGTCCAGATGCAAGATATTTTCAGGCAATGCTGCCGACGGCGCGACCGGAACGGCAGCGGGCGCTGCCGCTGCCTCCTGCGCCACTACACCAGATGGCGCAAAAGCCGCCGCTGCAATGGCTATCGCCGCAAAGGAACGGGCAAAGAAAGACGGAAGACGCATCGGGACAGATAACTCCAGAAGATGATTGGCGGTCTCTTAGCGAGGCGCGCTGTCGCTGTCATGAATGAAATGCGTATGTCGTCGATCGATGCAGCGCAAATCGGCTGTAACAAAACTGTTGCATAATGGTAACAGCTCACAATTTTTCATGTCGCGTTCAAGCAATTTCTTTGCGCGGCTTATGCTTTTCCGCCAAAGCAGATGCAACCCGGAGGGAATCCGTACCTTTGCGCGCGTGCTTGTCATGCCCAATAGGCGCAGAAATGCTGGGGAGTTTAACTGGGTTGTGATTGCCGTTTTATCGGCTGTCCGACCGTAAAAGCTTAAGGGGCTATATCGTGAAAACTACACGTATCAGCAAATTCAAATATGCCGCAGCGCCGCTTGCGATCGGCTTGGCGTTGCTTTCGACGCCGTCATTCGCGCAAGAAGCAGCTGACGAAGAAGAAGAGCCAGGCAGCGAAATCGTCGTTACCGGCTCGCTCATCCAGAACCCTAACCTCGTCCAGTCGACTCCGGTCAACGCGACGACCGCCGACGAAATCGACCTTTTGCAGTCGAACGTTGCCGAAGAAGTCTTGCGCGAATTGCCTGGCGTTGTCCCAAGCATCGGTTCGGCCGTGAACAACGGCAACGGCGGCGCGTCTTTCGTCGATCTTCGTGGTCTCGGTTCGATCCGCAACATCGTTCTGCTTGACGGCCAGCGCATCGCACCTTCGGGCCTTGCCGGACGCGTCGATTTGAACAACATCCCGCTGGCACTTGTCGAGCGCGTTGACGCACTGACCGGTGCAGCTGTGACCACTTATGGTGCAGATGCTATCACGGGCGTTGTCAACTTCATCACCCGCAAGGATTTTGCCGGTTTTGAAATGTCGGCAGCGACCCAGCTTACTGAAAAGGGCGATGGCCACACAATCCGTGTCGATGCCACCATCGGTGCGAATTTCGACGATGGCCGCGGTAACGCCGTGCTGTCGATCGGTTACCAGCAGGCTGATCCCGTCTATCAGGGCGCTCGCGATTTCTCGAACGTCCAGATCAGCAGCTACACCGGTGGTGCAGCAGGTTCGGGTACGTCTATTCCATCGCGTTTCTCGGGCACTCGTCCGCTGATCGCGGGAACGAACACCCCGAGCACCGATCCGACCGTCGCCAATGGCGGTGTGCGTCAGGTCAATGCGGCAGGTCAGGCAGTTGGTACTTTTGCGACCTTCAACTTCAATCCGTTCAACGTCTTCCAGACACCGTTCAAGCGCTTCAACCTGTTCGCTCAGGGCAATTATGAAGTTTCGGATGCGGTCGAAGTTTATTCGCGCGGCATGTTCTCGAAGAATACCGTCGATACCATCATCGCGCCTTCGGGCTCGTTCGGTGGCACGGTCACGATCAACCTGAACAACCCGTATCTGCCAAGCACACTTCGTAACCAGTTCTGCGCTTTCAACACGGCAACACCGGCCTCTGGCCTGTATACGCCGCGTTTTACGCCTGCCGAGTGTGCTGCCGCAGCAACGGCAACAGGACGTACCGATCCAAACTACCGCGAAACGACCGTGACGCTTAACCGTCGTACGACTGAAGTTGGCTCGCGTATTTCAAACTATGTCACGACCATTTTCGATCTTCGTCTTGGTGCACGTGGTGCGATAACCGATTCGATCGATTGGGACATCAGCGGTGCTTATGGCGAGTCTGAAAATCTCCAGACGATCAAGGGCTACACGTTGCAGTCGCGTTTCCGTCAGGCTACGCTGGCTAACAACACCACGACCTGTCAGACCGCAACAAATGGTTGCGTTCCAATCAATCTGTTCGGCCCTGAAGGTTCGATTACGCCAGCGATGGCGGCGTTCCTGAATGCTGAATTGACGACGATCGTTCGCACCACGCTTGCGCAGGTTCGCGGCACGATCTCGGGCGACGCCGGTTTTGCCTCGCCTTGGGCGGAAGAGCAGGTCGGTTTTGCAATCGGTGGCGAATTCCGTGAATATGGTGCAACCCAGTCATCCGACCTGCTCGCGCAGACTCCCGGCGAACTGGGTGGTGCTGGCGGCGCTGCTCCGAACATCGACGGAAGCTACAATGTGTACGAAGCGTTCGGCGAAGTCATCGCGCCGATCATTACCGACAAGCCATTTTTCCATAGCTTGACGCTGGAAGCGGGTATTCGTTACTCGTCTTACACCGTTCCCGGTGCGGCTCAGCAGAACAAGACAACGACCTGGAAAGCTGGCGGCAGCTGGGAGCCTGTTGAATCGCTAAAGATTCGCGGTAACTACAGCCGTGCAGTTCGTGCGCCGAACATCGGCGAACTGTTCACCCCGCAAACCGTTGGTTTGACCAATCTCGGTGTGGATCCTTGCGCTGGTGCAGCGCCGACAACCAACGCCAACCTGCGTGCAGTCTGTCTTGCACAGGGTGCGCCGGTCGGCAGCATCGGCTCAATCACCAACCCGACGGCGGCTCAGGCCCTTATCACGGTTGGCGGCAACTTGAATCTGGCTCCGGAAAAGGCGAATACTTGGACACTCGGTTTCGTGTTCCAGCCGGACTTCATTCCCGGTTTCAACATGTCGCTCGATTATTACAACATCAAGATCGTCGACGTGATCGGAACCGCTCTGCCGGGTGACATCATCGCTGCCTGCTTCGGTAATTTGACCGCAGCAAGTGCAACTGATCCGAACTGCACGAGCTTCAGCCGGAATCCATTCACCGGCGGCCTTGACGGTGACCCTTCGCTTTCTGGCGGTCTGTTTGGTCCAACCAACAACCTTGGCATTCTGAAGACCAACGGTTTCGACCTGCTCGCCAACTGGAAGGGCGATATCGGCTTTGCCGACCTGTCGCTCGCCTTTGTCGGCAACTGGACGCGTTCGTCGAAGTTCAATGCAAACCCGAACAGTGCCGCTCCGGTGGATCGCGAATGCGTTGGCTATTACTCGGTCAACTGTTCGTTCACCGGTTCGATCCAGCCTGAATTCCAGACTTCGACCCGTGCAACCTTCGGTGTTGGCGATGTTGACCTGTCGTTCTTGTGGCGCTGGATCGATGCCGTTCAGTTCGAACCATTGCAGATCATCGCCGATGGTGGTCCTGCCGCTACGGTGCAGGAACAGTTCCGCAGGATCGGTGCCGAGCATTATTTTGACCTGACCGCACGTTGGAAGGCAAGCGACAACTTCTCGTTCACCTTCACCGTGCAAAACCTGCTGAACAATCAGCCGAAGGTCGTGGGCAACACCATTGGTTCGACCACCTTCAACAGCGGTAATACCTTCCCGTCGACTTACGACGCGCTGGGCCGTCGATTTGGTGTCGCAGCCAAGCTGACCTTCTAATCGGTCAAGCACAAAATATCGAAAGGGGCGGGCAGCGATGCCTGCCCCTTTTGTTTGTCCGGCCCACTGACTTGACAAGATTGCCGTCATTCCCCCTAGTCGCGGTGTGATCACGCCTGACCTCGAAGCCGCAGCCAAAGTATCGCAAGCCGCCATCGCCCGGGGGGAAGCCGACGCCTATGACTATGCGATAGTCGCGCTAGCCCGCTCGGCACAAAGCGATTTCTCTGGGGCCGATGCGTTGTTCCAGCTCGCCCTGGCGCTCGAACCAGGCAATCCATCGACGCTGACCAGTCTTGCGGTCCATTACCGCAACCAGGGCCGTATCCGCGATGCCCTGCTGTCATGCGATGAAGCCATACGCGGTTATCCCGACTATCCCGATGCATGGCTCGAACGCGGCGCTATTCTTGCCTCGGGCGGATCAAGCGAAGCGGCGCGCGCCAGCTTCGCCAAAGCCGTTATACTGTCCCCGCAGAGCGCAGCGGCACATGCCGGCCTTGCCGCACTCGCTGCACGCGAAGGCAATACGGCCTTGGCAGTTCGTCATGCCAATAGCGCATTAACCATCGATCCAGCCAATGCCGTCGCAACCAACGCCCTGGCGAGCGCCAGTCTGACGTCCGGCGATCCCGAAAAGGCGCGCGCTTTGCTTGAACCGCTACTTGCGCGGTTGCACGCTCCCAGTAACGAGCGCAGCCTGGCCTTTTCGCTATTGGCTGACGCATGCCATCGTCGTTCGGAATATGAAGCGGCATTCGGTTATTATTCGGCCGCCAACGGTGACTTTGCGGCCATAAACGCACCAGCGGCTTCGGGACAACTGGATAACCGTGCCTTTGTCGAGGCTATCGAGGATGCATTGGCGGAAGTCGACTGCGGGGCATGGCAATCGGCACCCGGCGTACGTCCAGCCAATGCCGCCGATAATCACCTGTTCCTGATCGGTTATCCGCGTTCGGGCACCACGCTGGTTGAAAATATCCTTGCCTCTCTTCCCGGCGTTTCAGCTCTGGAAGAACGCCCGACGTTGTTCGAAGCCGACCGCGAATTCCTATCAGGTGATCGCGATGACATTGTCGATGGCGTGAAACGCTTTTCCCGGCTGCAGGCAAAAAATCTGGAACACTATCGGCGGGCCTATTGGGACAAGGTTGTGGAGTCGGGCGTTAGCGCCAACACCCCCTGCTTCGTCGATATGGACCCGCTCAAAGGCACGCGACTGCCGTTCATCGCCCGTCTTTTCCCCAAGGCGCGGATACTGGTTATGCGCCGCGATCCGCGCGATGTTGTCTGGAGCTGTTTCCGTACAAACTTCGCGATGAGCAGCGGAACGCTCGAATATACCTCATTGGAGCGCGCTGCCCGGCATTACGACGCACTGATGCGGTTGACCGAATTGGCAGTCGAACGCTTGCCAGTTAAAGTCCACATCATCCAATATCATCTTTTGGTTCAAGATTTTGACGCTGAAACGCGCGCCATGTGTGAATTCGCTGGGCTGGAATGGACCGACGCGGTGCGCGATTTCGACCGAACAGCCGCGCGTCGGGGCGTAACAACCGCTAGCGTCGGGCAAGTGACACGCGGACTGTATGACGGAACACGGCAATGGGAACGCTATGCCGAATATCTGAAGCCTGTGATCCCGATCCTGCAACCTTGGATCGACAAATTCGGTTACGATTGAGCCGCTAACGACCGCGCGGACAGGTCGAGCGAAATGCCTGTGCCCTTGGCAACAGCCTCCGCCCAGACCAGCACTTTCTCGATTTCATCATTATGGGCCTGCTGCGCCAGCTCATATTCCGCACGCCGGTCGTCGGTGCGGAAGCTGCCGCCGAATTTACTATGCGTTGAGAAGGCGGAGTGCCCTTCGATAGCGGAATCGCGCACATCGAGCCCGAAATGCTTCGCTGCCGCCTTGACGGCACTCGCCGGGTCCGCCGTCAGCGTTTCGCTGTCCAGCGTCACAATTCGCTCCGCGCCATATGTGTCGGTCAATTGCTGGAACAGCCGGTGTTGCGCGAGCCAGCCGACCGCAGCGACTTGCAGGTCCGATTGCCGGAAATAGTCGCGCGGTTCAAACCCGAGATCGACAATCCCGTCGGTCATCAACCCTTCCAGTAACTCGCGCACCCACAACCGGCACCATAGCCCTTTGCGCGCCACGGAAATCAGGAAAACCGGGAGCGGCGCATAGAGCAGGACCGCCTTGGTCGCAGGACGCATTGCGAGCGCGAGGGGTGCCAGTGTATTGAAGACATTCGACGGCTTCACAATAACAGCAGCGTCTCCGGAAAACGGCCGCGCCAGCATATGCAGACCGTGGTCAAGCCGTTCAGCGACAGCTGCGGGCGCAGCGCCGCGTCGCCGCCAGCCGACAATGTCGTTCAGAAGCACCGGCTCTTTCAACCCCATTGATACGCCCGGCAGGTTAAATCCGCGCGCGAACATCGTCGATGCACAAAAGGCCGAGTGCAGGATGAAGTGCAGGCCGTTGTCCTTGGCCACAGATTGCATCGCGTCAGGACGCCCGATTACCGCAGGACTTTTTTCGACGCCCAGATACTCGTCGGTGATGAAGGTTGCTGCGTCATGCGCTTCGCGCGACAAAAACCGCATCTGATAGGCATCGGCCTCGGCATCGTAGCGATGCGCGAGCCATTCGCCATTGGCCAGGATATTATCGGTTTGTTGCGTCATATTGCGCCGGACCTTGCCGTTTGTGCCGGTAAATGGCAAGCAACACGGCAATGAGTGAGAACGCCCCGCCCGCCGAAGCCGCCCGCCTGAACAGCCAGGGGATGCTCGCCTTGCGCGCGCAAAGCTTTGCCGAGGCCGAGCGGCTTTTTGTTGCCGCGACGGCGCATGATGCAAAGGCAAGTGCGCTGTGGCGTAACGTCGCGTCGGCGCGACGGGCGCAAGGCAATGATGCGGGCGAATTGCAGGCCCTGAACGCGGCAATCGATGCAGACCGGCGCGATTTTATGGCTTGGCTGCGCAAGGCCGAATTGCACCAGCGGACAGGGAACGAGGGCGAAGCGCTGGCCGCGTGGCAGGGCGTGTTGCAACTCGCCGCGCAGGCGGGCGACGTGCCGCCGGAAATCGATACTGCATTGCGGGCAGGGCGCGATTTTGTCGCTGCCGCCATGGCAAAGATAGCAAGCGCGGTGGAGGCTCAACTTTCCCCGGTACAATCGAGTATGGATGAGACTGAAAAGCGGCGCAGTGCGGCTTTTGTAGACTTGGCGATGGGCCGCCGCCGCGTTTATTTCAACGAATGCGAGGGGCTCTATTATCCCTTCCTCCCCGCCGATGAATTTTTCGACCGGAGGCACTTTGATTGGATGCCCGAGATCGAGGCTGCGACTGCCGACATCCGGCGGGAACTCGAAGCACTCCTTGCCGATCCTGGTGAAGCCCTGCGACCCTATGTCCGAATGGACAAGGGCTTGCCTGACAACAAATGGTCAGGGCTCGACCATTCGCTTGACTGGGGCGCCTGCTTCCTATGGGAATATGGCCAGCCGAACCAGCCGGTGCTTGACCGTTGTCCGAAAACGGCCGCAGCGCTCGCGGCTCTGCCGTCCGCGCATATCCCGGGTCGTTCGCCCAGCGCCTTTTTCTCGATATTGAAGGCCAAAACGCACATTCCTGCACATACCGGCGTTACCAACACCCGTGCCATCATCCATTTGCCACTTATCGTACCGCCCTCCTGTCGCTTCCGTGTCGGCGGTGAAACGCGAGAATGGGTTGAAGGCAAGGCCTTCGCATTTGATGATACCATTGAGCATGAGGCCTGGAACGACAGTGATGAAATACGCGCAGTGCTGATTTTCGACGTCTGGAACCCGCATCTAACCGATTCGGAACAGCAGTTGATTACGGGATACTTCGGTGCGGCAGACAGTACAGGTCTCAATCCGGCTCGATGACAACGATTGCATTCGATAAACGACATTTACCGACGATTGCGAGCCACTATTTGGCGTGATACATTATGTCGATAGCATCCGTGGGAAATTAAACTATATGCGTCTTGTCCTGTTTGCCGCCGCGTTGACGCCATTAATCGCTGTCACGCCAGCTTTCGCCGATGCAGCGAGCAACAAAACGGCAGCATCAGATCCAGATCAGGCAGTGAAATGCCGCCGGGTTGATGTCACCGGTTCCCATGTAAAAAAGGGAAAAGTTTGTAAAACCGTGGCAGAGTGGAAGCGAATAATTGAAAATGGCAACAGGACGGCCCGGGCCGTGGTGCTGGAAGGCGCAAAGCCAACCAACTGAAAAAAGGGAGCTTGTCTGATGCGTTACCTCTTGATTGCTATCGCGTTTACCGCATCCCTGTCGGGTTTGCCGGCGTCAGCTGATGGAGGCACCGCGAAACCTGCGGCTACCGACCCCGACCAGCAAATCAAATGCCGCAAGGTCGAAGTGAGCGGTTCATTGATTAAAAAAGGTCGTGTTTGCAAAACGGTTGCTGAATGGAAGATAATTCAGAGCAATGGCAACCGCACCGCCAGGGCTATTGTCGAGAGCGGTCAGATTTGTGCCGGGCAATGCGGCGGTAACTGAAGTTTCAATTTAGGGGTATGTTATGAAATCCAAAACTGCACTTTTTCTCGCGGCGGGCCTGGTTTTTGCTGGAAACCCAATCATTCCGGCAATGGCTAATGAGTCGGCAAAGACGGCTGCTTCCGATCCCGATCAGGCAATCAAATGCCGGAAAGTCGAAGTCACTGGTTCGCTCGTCAAGAAGGGCAAGGTCTGCCGGACTATTGCCGAATGGAAAGAGATCCAGGCAAACGGCAACCGCACCGCCCGATTGATCGCCGAAAGCGGCAACATCTGCTCTGGCGGTGACTGCGGCAACGGCAACTGACAATGCGCGTGGCGGTTAGAGCTGCGCTTGTTTTGCTGGCAGCTTCTGTCAGTGTCGGTCCGGCGGCTACGCCAGCCATCGGCTGGCAAGCCACAACCGCGGAAGCCACCGACCCCGATCAAAAAATCAAGTGCCGCAAATATCTCGCGCCAGGTTCGCTGGTGCGCAAGATCAAGATGTGCCGGACGATTGCGGAATGGCGCAAGGCGGCGCAGGCAGGCAATGACGCAGCGCGCTACATTGTCGGCGAAAATGTATGTTCCGGCGGCGACTGCCGCGGTTATGAACCGCCAGACGCGCCAGAATGACATTTACACCTTAGAGCACTTTTCGACCAATCTGGATCACCGGCTGCCACGGAGCCGATTTTGGCCGAGTGCAAGGATCGCCGGAGCGGAGCTATGGCCTGTCCAGTAGCGACGCTGACCGAGAGACTTCCTATGGCAACCGGCCGAAACGGCGGCCCGCCGCTTCGCGGTTGCGATAGGAAGCCCCTCGGACAGCGTCGCCTTGCTTGGACGGGCCACCAGCCCGCCCGGCGCAACGCTCCTTGCCGAGATCGCTTCCTATGGCAATCCCGGTGATCCAGATTGGTCGGGAAGTGCTCCAAGTTCCAGCTGCCCGTCGCCTTCTTCCACCTTCACCGTTGACCCGTCGGGAATTTCACCGCGCAATAGCTTGTCGGCCAGCGGATCCTGCAGATAACGCTGGATTGCCCGTTTAAGCGGCCTTGCGCCATAAACGGGGTCATAACCGACGCGGCCCAACCAAGCCTTTGCCTTATCTGACAATGCCAATTCGATCTTCCGGTCTTTGAGCAGTTTCTGCACGCGCTTGACCTGAATTTCGACAATCGGAGCCATATGTTCGGCGGCCAACCGGTGGAAAAGAATAACCTCATCAAGCCGGTTCAGGAATTCGGGGCGGAAATGCCCGCGAACGATTTCCATGACCTGCGGCTCGACCTCTTTCACATCCTGCCCATCCTCAAGGCCCGCCAGATATTGGCTGCCAAGGTTCGAGGTCAGGATGATCAACGTGTTCGAGAAATCGACCGTACGGCCCTGTCCGTCGGTTAAACGACCGTCGTCAAGCACTTGCAGCAAGATGTTGAACACATCCGAGTGGGCCTTTTCGACCTCGTCGAACAAAACGACCTGATAGGGCCGCCGCCGCACGGCTTCGGTCAGCACCCCGCCCTCTTCATAACCGACATAGCCCGGAGGCGCGCCGACGAGGCGGGCAACGCTGTGCTTCTCCATAAATTCCGACATGTCGATACGGACCATCGCATTGTCGTCATCGAACAGGAACGAGGCGAGCGCCTTGGTAAGTTCGGTTTTACCGACGCCCGTTGGCCCGAGGAACAGGAAGCTGCCTAACGGCCGGTTGGGGTCCTGCAAGCCAGCGCGTGAGCGGCGCACGGCTTTCGACACCGCCTCGACCGCGTCCTTTTGGCCAATGACGCGCGCGCCGATCAGCTCTTCCATCTTGAGCAATTTATCGCGCTCGCCTTCGAGCATCTTGTCGACCGGAATGCCGGTCCAGCGACTGACGACCGATGCGATGTCCTGCGCGGTCACTTCTTCGCGGAGCATGGCGTTTCCTGCCGCAGCCTGCGCGTCAGCCAATTGTTTTTCGAGGCCGGGAATCGTGCCATATTGGAGCTCGCCCGCCTTGGCGAGGTCGCCGCCGCGTTGCGCCTGATCGAGCTCGATCCGTGCGGCGTCGAGTTGCTCCATGATCTTCGCTTCGGCGGAAATCTTGTCTTTTTCGGCCTGCCATTTCTGCGTCAGTTCGGTGGACTGCTGTTCGAGATTGGCGAGTTCGCCCTCAAGCGCTGCCAACCGGTCTTTAGACGCGGTGTCGGTTTCCTTACCAAGCGCTTCGCGTTCGATCTTGAGCTGGATAATCCGTCGATCAAGTGTTTCGATTTCCTCTGGCTTGGACTCGACTTCCATGCGCAGCCGCGACGCTGCCTCGTCCATCAGATCGATGGCCTTATCGGGCAGAAATCGGTCAGCAATATAACGGTGGGACAGCGTCGCCGCGCTTACCAGCGCGCCGTCGGTTATGCGGACGCCGTGGTGCAACTCGTATTTTTCTTTCAGCCCGCGCAGGATCGAGATTGTATCCTCGACGGTGGGCTCGCCCACAAATACCGGTTGGAACCGGCGTTGCAGCGCCGGGTCTTTTTCGACATGCTTCTGATATTCGTCGAGGGTAGTCGCGCCGATGCAGTGCAATTCGCCGCGCGATAATGCAGGTTTGATCAGGTTCGCGGCATCCATCGCGCCTTCGCCCTTGCCTGCGCCAACGAGCGTGTGCATCTCGTCGATGAACAGGACAATATCGCCCTCGGCCTGCTTGACCTCGTCGAGTACGCCCTTCAGCCGTTCTTCGAACTCGCCGCGATATTTGGCGCCCGCGATCAGCGCCCCCATGTCGAGCGATAGCAATTTGCGGCCCTTGAGGCTGTCGGGGACGTCGCCATTGGCAATTCGAATGGCCAGGCCCTCGGCAATCGCGGTCTTGCCCACGCCTGCTTCGCCGATCAGGACGGGGTTGTTCTTGGTGCGTCGCGCCAGAATCTGGATCGTCCTCCGGATTTCCTCGTCGCGACCGATGACCGGATCAAGCTTGCCCGCGCGCGCAACTTCGGTGAGGTCGCGGGCGAATTTCTTGAGCGCGTCGTAACGGTCTTCAGCCCCGGCCGTGTCCGCAGTGCGTCCACCGGTCAGGTCCTTGATTGCGGCATTCAGTGCCTCGGGCTTTGCCCCGGCAGCGGCAAGCGCCTTGCCCGCAGCCGTTCCGGAGGCCAAAGTGAGCGCGAGCAAGATGGTCTGGACGCTGACATAGCTATCACCAGCCTTTTGCGCGACCTGCTCGGCGGAATCGAGCACGCGGACCGCATCATTGTCGAGCCCGGGAGTCTGCTGGGCCCCGCCACCCGAAACCGCTGGCACCTTTGCGAGAGCTGCATCGGTTTCGCGCAATGCAGCCGCTGCTTCGCCGCCCGCTGCCTTGATGAGGCCAGACGCCATGCCCTGGTCGTCTTCCAGCAACGCCTTCAGCAGATGCTCGGTCGAAATCCGCTGGTGACTCATGCGGATTGCTACGGTTTGCGCGCTTTGCAGGAAGCCCTTGGCGCGGTCGGTGAATTTTTCGAGATTCATGCTCTCAGTCCATCTTTATCAAATGCTTCCCCGTCAGTGATTTAGGAAGCGCCTGGCAAACATGTAATGTTGCATTTTTGCCACACAAGGGTTTGGCGTTCAGTTTTTTCCGGCAGCTGGACGCACAGCCTTGGTTGCACCCGGCGCAAAGGTCTTCCCGAAAAAGCTGTCCGCATACCAGGCAGGCGCTGTCGGGGCGTTGGCGATCTCCATCGCTATCGCTGTGTTTAGGCGCGCGAATTTCGCCGCAGCGTTCCAGTCAAAGGGCAAAGCCAGATCATCGCTGACTTTGTGATAATGCGTTTTCAAAAAGTCCTGAAACTGCTTGTCGCCGCCATTTTTAAAACCGGTCATCAGGAAAACCGAAGGCACGCCTTGTTTGACGAAGCTGTAATGATCCGACCGCGTGAACAGTCCCTCGGAGGGAAGCGGATCGGGCGACAGGCTGATCCCCTGTGACGCAGCGGCGCGCGCAACGGCTTCGCCCATCGTCGAGTGTTCTGCGCCAAATGCTACCACGTCCTGAAAATCATATAGCAGTACTGGCATGTCCAGATTGACCACGCTGACCACTTTACCATTTGCTGTCACCGGGTTGTGGGCCAGATAGTCCGATCCGAGCAATCCGCGTTCCTCTGCTGTGACCGCAGCGAAAATAACCGACCGGCGCGGGCGCGGGCCGCTGGCGAGCGCCTTTGCGGCTTCAAGCAATGTTGCGGTTCCCGACGCATTGTCCATCGCGCCGTTATAAATCTTGTCGCCGGTCTTGGTAGCGTCGACGCCATTATGGTCGAGATGCGCCATCAACAGCACATATTCATTGGCAAGAACCGGATCCGATCCCGGGATCATTCCGATGACATTGGGGCTGTTGACGGTGGTTGAGCCGGTCGTCCGTTCAATTTTGGCTACCGGTTTCAGGGCAAAGCCTTTCGGGCGTCCGCCTTGCTTGTCGGCCTCTATCAATATCGCCTTCAAGGACTTTGGGGTACCCGTGAACAAGGCTTCGGCAGCTTTGTCTGCCAGCGTGGCCGAAAAACGGATGCCGGGCGCATCGACAAACATCTGGCCGTCGGCTTGCGCCCAGCTCATCGTCGGGTGCTGCGGGCCTTCGCTTTCGCGCGCCCATGGCCGCGTGCGCTCGCGTTCCAATGTGCGGATAGTAAGTACGCCAATCGCGCCGCGCGCTTCGGCCATTTTTGCCTTCGACCGCCCGTAATGCGCGCCCACGTCGCTTGGCGTACCTTTGGGAAATCCAAACAGAACCGCAACAATTTTGCCTTTGACGTTCAGATTCTTGTAGTCATTCTGGCCGTTTTTCGGATCATCGATGCCAAAACCTGCGAAGACGATGTTGCCCTCGATGGTTTCCGTTCCCGCTTTCGGTGCAGGGCCGAGCAGCACGTCCTGACGCACGACAAAGGATCGGCGATCGATGCTGAAGCGCGCGGTTTTTTCGTCGACCAGATTGGCGACAAAAGGCACCTGCTGTAACCAACCCTTGTCCGATACCGGTTGTACGCCAATGGCGCGGAAACGGCTGGCGACATATTCGGCGGCGATGTCGTATCCGCGGGATCCTGTTTCGCGCCCTTCTAGCGCATCGCTTGCCAGGAACTCGACATGCGCGCGCATCGCTTCCGGAGTGATGGGTTCGTCTGGAGCATCGGACGCGCCAATGATGAAAGGCAAGGCTGCAAGAAGCACGGCGCGGCGGATGATAAGCATAAGGTCTCCGTGTCGATTGTGCGTGCAGCCTTGCGGATTGTCTGGGGCTAGTCAACTCGCCAACGAATACGGCGGGACTTTGTCGATTCGAATTGCTAGCAGATACCAAAATAAGTTCAGGAGAGCTTGATGCGGAAATTGTTGTGGGCTCTTTTGGCGCTCGTCGGAATCGTTGCGATTGGCGGGCTGATATGGGAGCCGTTGGCAGCCACGCAGCAATCCGCGCCGCTCACACGTAAATATGATGTCGAAATCGTCCGCGACGGCTTCGGTGTTCCGCATATCAATGGCAAGACCGATGCCGATGCCGCTTATGGCCTTGCTTATGCCCATGCTGAGGATGATTTCAGCGTATTACAGGAAGTTGTCGCCATGACCCGCGGCCGGACCGGAGCGATGCTCGGCAGCGATGGCGCGGCAGTCGATTATGTCGGACATCTGCTGGGCGTGCGCGATACCGTCACCCGCGATTATGATAAAATCCCTGCTGACGTCCGCGCGGTCATGGACGCTTATGCGGCGGGCCTAAACCATTATGCCGACAAACATCCGGACGAAGTGCGGCTGTCCAAACTGTTTCCGGTCAGCGGCCGCGATGTGGCTGCCAGTTTCGTGTTGCGCTCGCCGTTCTTTTTCGGGCTGGACGGCACCATCAAGAAACTGACCGAGAATGAGGAGCCGGTGAACGTCCCTGTGGCGACGCTAACCCCGGCTGGGCGAGACCCGTCGATGAACGGCTCGAACGCCTTTGCCGTTGCTCCAAAGCGAATGGCCGATGGCAAGACCTGGCTGATCTCCAACTCGCACCAGCCTTATGAGGGCGGTGTTGCCTGGTACGAAGCAGTCGTGCATTCGGGCGAGGGGATCGACATCGCAGGTGCCTTGTTTCCTGGCTCGCCGTTCGTCTTGCTCGGACATAACCGCAATCTCGGTTGGACCAACACGGTGAACCAGCCCGACCTCATCGATGTCTACAAGCTCGTCACTAATGTCGATAAAACGCAATACCGGATGGATGGCAAATGGAAGCCGCTGTCATCGAAACGGGTATGGTTGCCGGTCAAGTTCGGGCCGTTTACCCTGCCAGTGCCAAGGACCATTTATCGCTCCGAACATGGTCCGGTAATCATCAACGAAAAGGGTGCCTATGCCATCCGCTACGCCGCGATGGACAGTGTGAAGCTGCTTGAACAATATTTCCGGATCCAGAAAGCTCAGGATTACGACCAGTGGATATCCGCGATGTCGATCCGCGGGATTCCTGCGACCAACTTCATTTACGCCGACAGGACGGGGAAAATCGGCTATTATTACAACGCGGTCTGGCCCGACCGCAAAGCCGGTTTCGATTACACCAGTATTCTGCCCGGCGACACCAGTGCCAGCCTGCCCAAGGCCATCCTGCCATGGTCGGCAACGCCCATGATCGTCGATCCGGCGTCGGGCTTTGTCACGAATGCGAACAACACGCCGTTCATGGCGGCGGGTAAGGGGTCGGAGTTGGAAGTAGGCAACTTCTCGCCTTTACTGGGTATTGAAGCGCGGCTGACCAACCGGATCATCCGCGCGCTCGAATTGATGGAAGCCGACACTTCGCTGACTCCGCAAGAGTTGCTCGCGATCAAGTTCGATACCTCATACAGCCGCAACAGTTTCGCCGGGCAGTGGATCGAGAAACTGCTGGCCGCCGATCTGAAGGGCGAGCCCGACCTTGCCGCAGCGCAGAAGCTGCTCAAGGAATGGGATTTTAACAGCGACGGCACAGGTCGCGCCGATGCCATTGGCGAAGCGATGATGCATATGGCGAATAGTGATGCCTATCATGGCCGACCACTGCCCGATGCCAAGGCCAAGCTGCGCGAAGTCGTCGATGCGCTGATGAAAGGCTTTGGCCGGATCGATCCGCCGTTGGGCGATGTACAGCGGCTCATTCGCGGCAAGGTCAACCTGCCCGCCAATGGCGGCACCGATACGCTGCGCGCGGCAACGGTATGGGAGCCTCAGGACAATGGCCAGATGCGCGTTCGCCATGGCGACAGCTTCATCATGCTGACCGCTTGGGACAAGGCGGGCAAGCTCACCAGCCAGTCGATCCAGCCTTATGGTTCGGCGACCAACCGCCCCGAATCGCCGCATTATACCGACCAGATGCAGATGTTTCTCGACCGCAAGTTCAAGCCCGTGCATTTCGAATGGGCCGATGCGGTCAGACACGCAAAGCGCCGTTATCGGCCCTGAACGGCGTTCGTCGAAAATAATCGGCGATTTCATTGTCTTTGCGAACCGCGCCGTTATCGTTCGCGGCAATATCTAGCTTTGGGAGCAACAAATGATCCGTAAACTCACCCTCGCGTTGCTGCTGTCCGGCTCCGCTTTCGCTGTAACCGCCCCTGCCATCGCGCAGGAAGCCGCTCCGGTATCTAAACTGGTCGAAGCGGTTAATATTCCACACGAAAAATTCACACTCGACAATGGTCTGACTGTGTTGGTGCATGAAGACCGCAAGGCACCCGTGGTCGCGGTTTCGATATGGTATGGCGTCGGTTCAAAGCATGAGCCCAAGGGCAAGACCGGCTATGCCCATCTGTTCGAGCATATCATGTTCAATGGCAGTGAAAACGCGAAAGGCGACTATTTCGAATGGACCAAGAAGATCGGCGCTACCGACCTGAACGGGACGACTTGGCTCGACCGCACCAATTATTTCCAGACGGTGCCGACGACTGCGCTTGAATCGGCGCTCTTCCTTGAAAGCGACCGCATGGGCTTTTTGCTCAATGCCGTGACCAAGGAAAAGCTCGACAACCAGATCGGTGTGGTTTCGAACGAAAAGCGCCAAGGCGACAACCAGCCTTATGGCCTCGTCGATTACAAAAGATCGGAAACGCTTTTCCCCGTCGGCCATCCCTATCATCATGATACCATTGGCAGCCTCGAAGACCTCTCCGCTGCTTCGCTCGACGATATGAAAAACTGGTTCACCGACCATTATGGCCCGAATAATTCGGTGCTGGTGCTGGCAGGCGATATCAATGCGGCGCAAGCCAAGCCGCTCGTTGAAAAATGGTTCGGCAAAATTCCGCGCGGTAAGGATGTGCTGCCAGTCAATGCGCCGGTTCCGACGCTCGAAGCGCCGGTCAAGATCGTGATGAAGGACAAGATTCCTTCGACGCGTATTTATCGCAACTGGGTGGTGCCGGGTCTCGCCGATCCCGATGCGAACGCGCTGTCGGTCGCGATGAGCGCGCTTGGCGGACTTTCGAGTTCGCGCCTCGATAACATTTTGGTCCGGCAGGAGCAGAGCGCGGTTGCAGTTTCGGCCTATTTGATTCCGTTCGTCCATGGCAGCCTCGTCAACATTCAGGCCGACGTAAAACCGGGTGGTGACGCCGATGCGGTGGCCAAGCGGCTGGACGAGATTGTCGCTGATTTTATCAAGACCGGTCCGACCGCAGAGGAAGTGCAGCGCGTTGCGGCGAGTACGATTGCGCAGCAGATTGACGGTCTGGAACAGGTCGGTGGTTTCGGCGGCAAGGCGACGGCGCTTGCCGAGGGCCAATTATACACCGGCGATTCGAATTTTTATAAAGAGGAGCTTAAGCGGCTCGCGGCAACCAAGCCCGAGACCGTCAAAGCAGCGATGCAGAAATGGCTGACAAGGCCCGTTCTGGAAATTCGGGTCGAGCCCGGCGAACGCGAAGCATACCAGGAAGTTTCCGCCGGTGTCGCTGCGCGCACGGGCACATTGACCGCGCCAGCCTTTTACGCTCCGCCGGGTAGCGAAGATATGGTCGGAACAGTCCCTGCTTCATTTCAGGACCGCAGCAAATTCCCTGAGCCGACCGGTACGCCATCGCTCGACTTCCCGACGGTCGAAGAAACCACGCTAAAGAACGGCATCAAGGTGTTTTTCGCCCGCCGTGCGGCGGTGCCGACCGTGCGTGTCGCGGTCAGCTTCAACGCTGGCTATTCCGCCGATCCTGCTGACAAGCGCGGTATTGCTTCGATGATGTCGACGATGCTGCTCGAAGGCACGAAGACGCTTACCTCGACGCAGATTGCCGAAACCGAGGAGAAGCTCGGGGCCGACGTCAATGTGAACTCATCGCTCGACCGGACAGTCGCAAGCGTTCGCGCGGTCAAGCCGAACCTTGCGCCTTCGCTCGACCTGCTCGCCGATGTGATCAAAAATCCTGCCTTCGCCGATAAAGAACTGGAGCGAGTCCGTGTCCAGCAATTGACGCGCATTCAGGCCGAGAACAACCAGCCGCAAGGCATTGCCATCCGCCAGCTGCCACCCCTGCTTTATGGCAAGGGCCATCCTTATGGCGGGCCGCAGACCGGCAGCGGCTATCCCGAAACCGTGGCGACGATCAGCAAGGCCGATGTTGCCACTTTCCACCAAAGCTGGGTGCATCCGGCAAAGGCCGAAATCTTCGTGGTCGGCGATACCAGCCTCAAGGAAATCACGCCGTTGCTCGAAAAGCGTTTCGGCAAATGGAAGCCTTCTGCCGCGGCTGCTCCGGCCAAGAATTTTTCGGCTGCGATACCGGCGGCGCAGTCCAAAATCCTGCTGATAGACCGGCCCAATTCGCCTCAATCGCTCGTGCTTGCTAGGCTTGGTGCTCGATGCCAAGGGCTCGGATGATCTTGTTGACACTGCGCGCCGCCAATGAAATTTTCGGCGGCGATTTCCTCTCGCGGATCAACATGGACCTGCGCGAAACCAAGGGTTGGTCTTATGGCGTTCGTTCGCAGGTGTCGGGGGCAGAGGATCGCGTGCCGTTCTTCATGTTCGCGCCGGTGCAAACCAACCAGACCGGACCTTCGATCAAGGTGCTGATGGACCAGCTTGCGGACTTCAACGGCGCAAAGCCGGTAACGCCTGACGAGCTCGACAAGACGATCAAGGGCAATGTCCTCGAACTGCCCGGCAGCTATGAGCAAAGCGCGGCTGTACTTGCCCAGATGCAGGCGGACCGCCTGAACAAACGGCCCTTCACTTATGCCGAAACACTGGCGGGCAAATATAGCGCGCTGACCGCGAAGGGTCTCAACGATGAGATGCGCGCCAAGGTCGATCCAGCGAAGATTACGTGGCTTGTGGTCGGCGACGCTGCCAAGGTAAAATCTCAGCTTGAAACACTTGGATTGCCGATTGAAATGGTCGGCGAAGCTGCTAACACCGCTGCAAATAAACCCGCAAAATAAGGAGCAGGAATATGGCAGCAGTGGATGGCGACTGGAACGTCACAATCAAAAGCCCGATGGGCGACCAGAACGCGGTTCTAACCGTCAACAGCGACGGCGGCAGCTTTTCTGGGCAGATGTCGGGCGGACTGGGATCGATGGATATTCCAAGCGGCACCGTTGATGGCGACACCATTAGCTGGAGCATGGACATGACCGTGCCGATGCCGATGAAACTTGATTGCACGGCAACCGTCGATGGCGATGCCATTACTGGCGAAGTTAAGGCTGGTGCTTTTGGCTCGATGGGGCTTTCGGGCACGCGCAAGTAACTTCTGCCTGCAAAGGCAACCAATTCGGGACAGGGCCGTTTGCTGGGGATAGAACCTAGCAGGCGGCCTTGTCCGTTTTCTGCCGCCTGCTAATGTCGGTCCGAATCAATCGTTAAGCTTGGAGCCAATCGCCGATGAACCAGCTTGCATCCGCCTCGCAGCTTCGCATGTCGCTTTTGCGCTGGGCCTTGTTTGTGGTGCCTGCGGCGATGTTTCTGGGCTATCTGTCGGGCGCGGTTTCGGGTTCGGCTGAAGAAAATGGTTGGTACCAGACTTTAATCAAGCCCGAGGCTCAACCGCCCGGCTGGGTGTTCGGCGTCGTCTGGCCAACGCTATATTTCCTGATGGGACTGGCCTTTGCGATGGTGCTGCACGCAAGGGGCGCGCGGAGTCGGCCGCTGGCCATCGGGCTTTTCTTGGCTCAGTTCCTGATCAATCTGTCGTGGTCGCCGATATTTTTCGGGCAGCACAAAGTGTCGACAGCGTTGTTTGTCATCATCGCGATGATCATCGCTGCCGTCGCCACAACAGTGGTCTTCGGGCAGGTTCGCAAAGCCGCCGCATGGCTGATGGTGCCCTATCTGGTCTGGATCAGTTTCGCGGCAATCCTGAATTTTCAGATCGACCGTCTCAATCCCGATGCGGAAAGTCTTTACGTTCCGGCTGCGAGTTCCCAGATAGGGAATGGACGCTGATACGGAGTGAATGACATGCAAAGCGAAAAGCGCATTTTTGATGATATCGCCAAGGTATTGAACGGCGTTGCCGGGACCGTTGCCGGTATAGGCCGCGAAGCCGAAGCGAGTATGCGCGAACGGGCGCGCGAATGGGCGGGCGGACTCGATCTGGTCACGCGCGAAGAATTCGATGCCGTGAAGGCGCTTGCCGCCAATGCGCGTGCCGAGGCAGACGCCTTGGGTAAGCGCGTCGCTGCGCTCGAAGCTGCGGCGGGGCTGAAACCGGCTCCGGCGGCGAAGGCAGCGCCAAAGGCCAAGGCTGCGCCGAAGAAGCCCGCGCCCAAAAAGTAAAAACTTTTCCACAACCGGCCCACAGACTTGTGTCGCAAGGTGGCGCAAGCCCCTTGCGCGTGAGTCCGGCAAGAGGCAGAATCCCCGGATAACCACGGGCGCACCAAAACATGCACGACGCAGACGAACAATATGAGCATTTCGAGCGCGACGAATCTGCGCCTGTAGACATGCTTGCGGCATTATTCGAGGCGCGTGGATGGTCTTTCGAATTGGACGGCGAAGACGAGATTACCGCCGAATATAAGGGTAGCTGGACCAGCTACCAGATACGCGCGATCTGGCGCGAAGAAGACAATGCCTTACAGTTGATTGTGTTGCCCGATGTCACCGTCCCCAGCGACAAGCGTGATAGCGTCTACATTGCATTAGGCCTTATCAACGAGCAATTATGGCTGGGCCATTTCGATATGTGGTCGGCAAACGGCATATTGCTGTTCCGCCACGGCAGCCTGATGCCCGCCAATGGTCTGTTGGGCGTCGATCATGCGCAGACGATCATCGACGTCGCCATCGACGAGTGCGAGCGTTTTTATCCGGTCTTTCAGTTCATCATCTGGGGCGACAAGACGCCCGAAGAAGCGATTGCCAGCGCGCTTATCGAAACGCACGGCGAGGCTTAAATCTAGCGTTTGGCACTAATCAGATAATGCATGTGACCCATCGCAATGGGTTTGTCTGCATCATCCTGCCAAGCCCGCGCCTCGACATTGGCCATCGTCCGTCCCAGCCGAGTGACTTCGCCTACCGCATAGGTCATTTGCCCCAATCCACCGCGCATGAAGTCGATGGTGACGTTGACCTGTTTGATCGATGCATCATTGCCTTGCTTACGAAGTGCGTGATGGATAGCGGCTACGGCGGCCATTTCCAGCAAACCAGAAATCGCACCCCCGTGTAGAAAGCCGGGGCGACCCTGCACCTTGTCGGCAAAGGGCAAATTGATAACAGGCGCGCCGTCGATTTCGCCATCGACCGCCATGTCGAGTGCAAGCGCATAAGGGGGCAGGCCCATCATCGGACGCGATCTCCGGTGCGGATGAAAGTTCCGCTCGCATGGGCAAGCGGATCGTCGGGAGTCGCCATTATGGGCAAAGCCGCGCACGAAACCGATCTTGTGTGTCAGATGATAGCAAATTCCGCGCCCGTAGACACGCGCGCCCGATGGGGACGGGCGGAGATAATCGATCCGCAGGTCCATCGTCACCTGCGGCCGGAATTCACCCAATTTGGTCCAGATCGACATGCTTGTGGCGTTGTCCATCAGACTGATGATAACCGCAGAGGCGAGGATGCCCGTGTCCGGGTCGGCGACCAGATCTTCGCGCCAGTCGATGGCCAATTCCACCCAATCCTCGCCGTGGCCGATATGCTCCATACCAAGAAAGCCGCCATGCCCGAAATTGCCCATGAGCTGGTTGACCAGCTTAGGATCGAACGCGGAGCCACCGGGGATCAGTGTAGCGAGATCGGGTTTGCCAAAGGCCATTATTTGCTATCCAGACTACTGCGAAACGTTGGCGCGACGCGTGCTTTAGAAAGCTGCTCATAGGCATAGCCCGCTTTAAGCACCAAATGGTCATGCCATTTGGGACCGATGAAGCTCAGGCCAACCGGCAGCCCACCCGAAAGCCCCATTGGCACCGTCAAATGCGGGAAACCGGCGATGGCGGGCATCTGGCTAGCGCTTGGCCCGGAGAAAGCGTCGCCTTTGCCTAGTGTAGAGAGCCATGCCGGACCATTAGTCTGAGCAACGATGAGATCGATTTTTTGGCTGGCAAAATAGCCATTGAGTGCGTCGCTTGCGAGCCGCCGCGATGTGGCCAAGGCTTCGATGTACGCACCATCATCCAAGCCATTTTCCTTGTTGGCCAATTCGAACGTTTCCTGTCCAAAATGCTGTAATTCTTGTGGCGCATTGGCCTTGTTGAAGGCGATGATGTCGGCGAGCGTCTTGTGCGGAACAAGTCCGTCGGGCAGGCCTTGCAAATAAGCAGCGAGGTCGGCTTTGAGTTCGGCCAGCAACACCTTGAACTCGGCCTGGCCCATTTTCTGGCGGTCGATTTTGCTCGCATCGAGCAGAACGATTTCGGCACCGCCGTCCTTCAGCGTTGCAATCGCCGCGTCGAACAGAGCCGCATCGACATTGGGCGCGCGTATTAGGCCGATGCGCAGCCCCTTTAATGCTTCGACCGTCAGACCAGCGACATAATCGCCGCGATATTTGTCTGCATCGCCGGTCGCAGCGTCAGCCTCGTCGCTGCCTGCTATCGCCGTCAGCGTGATTGCAGCATCGCGCACCGTGCGTGTCATCGGACCTGCGGTGTCCTGGCTATGGCTGATCGGCACGACAAATCGCCGCGACACAAGGCCGACGGTGGGTTTGAATCCGACAATGCCGTTGACGCTGGCTGGACAGGTAATCGAACCGTCGGTTTCCGTTCCTATAGCCGCCGCCGCCAACCCAGACGCGACCGCCGCGCCGCTGCCGCTTGAGGAACCGCAGGTGTTCCGGTCAAGTGCGTGCGGGTTCTTCGTCAGCCCGCCGACCGCGCTCCAGCCGCTGGTCGAATTGTCCGAACGGATATTAGCCCATTCACTACAGGTTGGTCTTGCCAAGTATGACTGCGCCGGCTTCACGCAGCCGCGCAATCAAAGGCGCATCGCGGTTGGTGATGTTCCCCGCCAGAGCCAGCGACCCAGCAGTCGTCGGGATCGGCCCCGCAACTTCGATATTATCCTTCACTAGCACCGGCATCCCGTGCATCGGCCCGCGATATTTGCCAGCCCTGATCTCGGCATCCATTGCCCGCGCCTGATCGAGGGCATCGGGGAAGGTCGCAACGACCGCATTCAGCATCGGTCCGCTATCGTCGATGGCGGCGATGCGTGCGAGATACGCGGCGGTAATTGCCTCGCTGTTGAGAACACCATCGTCAATACCATCGACGAGCTGGAACAGATCAAACTTTTCGATCGGTCCCGCTTTGGCGAGATTGGCTGTGGCTTGCCCCGTCGTTGGCGGCGTGGCGACAGATGCGGCGGCGGAACCAGCGAACAGAATGCAGCTGAGCGCGAACGATAGTCCGATCTTCATGCTATTCCCCTTTCGCCAACTCGGCGCCACGGTCGCGGGCGGCGGTTAATGTTTCTGCCACCAACTTTTGCAACGCATCATTGTGGTTGAGAACAGCAAGTCCCGCAGCGGTTGTCCCGCCGGGACTGGTTACCCTTGCCGCAAGCTCAGCCGGAGTCTCGTCCGACATAGCGGCAAGCTCTGCCGCACCTTCGACCATCGCGAGCGCCAGCTTTGCGGCGACATCGTTCGGCAGCCCGGTTGCCACACCGCCAGCGGCCAACGCATCGATAAAGCGATAGACGAATGCCGGGCCGGAACCGGCAAGCGCGGTGACCGCATCCATTTGCGCCTCTTCGCTCAGCCAGATTGTCTTTCCTAATGCAGCGAGCATCGATTCCAGCTGACGGCTGCCATCGCTATCCAGCATTTGCGAAAACAGCCCCAGTGGCGATTTGCCAATGGCCGCGGCAAGGTTGGGCATTAGCCGGACAATTTTTGCGTGCGGAAAATGCGCCGACAAAGTCGCGGATTCAGACCCCGCCAATATCGAAATGACCAGCGCCTCGGGCGCGAGCAATCTTGTTATGTCGGGAGCCAGCATCCCCAAGCATCTGCGGTTTGATACCGAGCAGAACCGTCCCGAATTGCCGGTTGACTTCTGCCGCAGAGCGATGCACGAAGACGCCTTCGGGTAAGCCGACCGCTAGGGGATCGACTACAATAAAACGCGATGGTTCGACCCCTGCCCGCAACCACCCGCGCAACATCGCCCCGCCCATGTTGCCGCAACCGAAGATTAGCATTTCGGAAGGAAAATCGGGCAAAGACATCATCCTGTGACGGGTTACGTTCCCGTCATGCCCTATCCTTTGACAGACGGCAACCGCAGGTAGAGGGTGAGACCTTCCGGAGCCGCAGCAGGTGGCGCACCTTCCTGCCGGACAGCGTCGGCGCGCGCGCGATTGAGGATGGCAGGGGGCATCTCGGCGTCGTGAAAAATATGGTCCGCTTCTCCCAAAAGGCGGGCGGTCAATAACGTCAGGTCGTCCGGGCTATTCGACAGCAACGGAATTTCTATAAGCCGGGCACCGGTGGGTTCCGCCGCATGGTCAAGCCATTTTTCCACCGCTGCGGGCGCATGGCTGTCAAAGGGATCCAGCGAACCGCCACTGGCAAAGGCGGCATCGAGCGCGCGCCTGCGGTCGGCGGGATCAGGCCAGCGCCGCCGGATAGCGTCGCGCGCGGCAGAAACGGCTTGCGCAAGCACGCCCAGCCGTTCGGGCAGCAATGTCTCGATCCGCTGGCGGAGGGCCTTGGCCATGCCTGCCGAAGCACCGCCGGTGCCCACGGCGATCAAAACCGGTGCGCGGTCGATGACGGCAGGGGTGGTGAAGTCGCAATGTTCGGGCCGGTCTACCACATTGACGAGCAAGCCGCGCGCCTTGAGGTCATCGGCAGCGGCCAAGGCTTCGGCCTCATCCTCGATTGCCACAAAAGCGATTCGCGCTTCGCGGTTGCCAGCATCGACGCAAGCGCCGCCGGCCCGCTCGATCAAACGCCTCTTCGCATCTGCTGCATCGCCTTCGCCGACCAATATGACCTTGCGGCCCTTCAGGTTCACGAAGATCGGTAGCTGGTCCAAGCTCTATTCCAGCCAGTCGGGCACATGCTCGGCGGCGAGGATCGTTTCGGGCATGATGCGTTCGGCGACAATGGCAAATTTGTCGCCATCGACCAGCACTTCGGGCACGAGACCCCGGCTGTTGTAGGTGCTCGCCATGGTCGCGCCATAGGCTCCTGCAGTGCGGAAAATGGCAAGGTCATTCGCTACCACTTCGTCGATTTCGCGCGCCATTGCGAAGGTGTCGCCAGTTTCGCACACCGGGCCGACGATGTTGGCAGTGATTTTACGGCCACTGGGCTCAACGGCCTCGAAATCATGCCATGCGTCGTAGAGCGCGGGGCGCGCCAAGTCGTTCATTGCCGCATCGACGATGGCGAAGGGAAGGTTGCCCGATCCTGGTTTGACACGGATTACACGGGTCAAAAGGATGCCCGCATTGCCTGCGATGACGCGACCCGGTTCGAACATCAGGCGGACGTTCCAGCCTTGTGTGACGCGCACGACCATCGCGCCATAATCGGCAGGCTCAGGCGGATTGTCGCCGTCCTTGTACCGCACGCCAAGTCCGCCACCCAAATCGACATGGGTGATGACATGCCCAGTTGCGCGCAACTGGGAAAGCAGCGTTCCGATTTTGTTGAAAGCAGTTTCCAGTGGCTCCAGGCTGGTCAACTGACTGCCGATATGGAGCGCCACACCGCGCATGTTGATGCCAGGCAAGGCATCGAGGCGGCCATAGATTTCAGGCGCACGGTGGATGCCGACACCAAATTTATTGTCGGCCTTGCCGGTCGAAATCTTGCCATGCGTTCCGGCATCGACGTCGGGGTTGATCCGCAGCACGGCATTCGCGCGATGGCCCAGAGTATCGGCAAGGATCGCCAGTTCGCGGCCTTCCTCTTCGGATTCGATATTGAACTGGCCGATTCCTGCCTTCAGGGCGCGGACAATCTCTTCGGCGGTTTTCCCGACACCTGAGAACACGATGTCCTCTGCGGCGATCCCCGCCGCCAACGCTCGGTCCATTTCGCCCCCCGAAACGACGTCTGCACCATAGCCTTGTTTCGCCAGCACTTTCAGTACGGCGAGATTGGGATTGGCCTTTATCGCAAACGCGATATGCGGGTTATCGAGGCCCGACAGCGCCTCCTTGAACACCCGCGCGTGCCGTTCGAGCGTCGCGCGCGAATAGACATAGACGGGCGTGCCAACTGCGTCGGCAATTTCCGGCAAAGGGACCTGTTCGGCGTGCAGCACGCCATCAATTGCTTCAAAATGATTCATGGGAAATAAAACTCAGCTTGGTTTCTCTTGAAGTTCGTCGGCAACCGCTTCTTCGGGGTCGAAGGGTTTGGCGGTCTTGCCTGGCGGCAGGTCGAACTGGTCATCTTCACGCCGTTCGGAGCGTTTGAGCAATTCGTCGGTGCGACCCGGCCGCGCTTGCACCGAGGGACGCGTCAAGGCAGCAGCGGATTGCTCTTCCTTCTGGCCATAGGCTTTGGGTGGCAGGCTGTTACCCGAGCGCGGTTCCAGATCGCCGACCTTACCGCATCCCGCGAGCCCAAGGGCCAGCACGATGAGGGCGGTCTTTGCTTTGATCATGCTTCGAGTTCCTTTTTGGCGACGGCAATGGCTTCCTTTACCCGAACCGGCGCGGTGCCGCCAGCACTGGTGCGGCTGGCAACCGAACCGTCAACCGACAGATCGGGCAATTTGCTCCCTGCGAGCAAGGGATTTATTGCGGCAAGGTCGTCGACAGTGATGGCATCGAGGCCAATCCCGCGTGCTTCGCAGGCTTTGACGATGCTGCCCGTCACGTGATGCGCCTCGCGGAAGGGCAGGCCGTGTTCGCGCACCAGCCAGTCGGCAAGATCTGTTGCGGTGGAGAAGCCGCTCGCTGCGACTTCGCGCATACGCTGCGTGTTGAAGTCGACATTGGCTACCATCCCGGTCATCGCGGCAATCGACAACGCCAGCAGGTCATAGGCTTCGAACACCGGGGGCTTATCATCCTGCATGTCTTTTGAATAGGCGAGCGGCAAGCCCTTCATCGTCACCATCAGGCTGGTCATGCAGCCCATGATCCGGCCAGCATGGCCGCGCACCAGTTCGGCAGCATCGGGGTTGCGCTTTTGCGGCATAATCGAGCTGCCCGTCGACCATGCGTCAGGAAGCGTAATGAAGCCATAAGGCTGCGAGGCCCAAAGGATCATTTCTTCTGCGAGCCGCGACAGATGCAGCGCGGTTTGGGTTGCTGCGGTCAGGAATTCGAGCGCGAAATCGCGGTCGGAAACCGCATCGAGGCTGTTCGCCATCGGCGCGTCGAAGCCGAGCGCTGCTGCCGTTGCAGCGCGGTCGATGGGGAAGGAGGTGCCAGCCAGCGCCGCTGCGCCGAGCGGCGACTGGTTGAGTCGTCGCGCACAATCGGCAAAACGGCTGCGGTCGCGCTTGGCCATTTCATAATACGCCATCAGATGATGGCCGAGCGTAACCGGCTGCGCGACTTGCAAATGGGTGAAGCCGGGCATGATGCTGTCGCTGTGTTCACTGGCCCGTTCGACCAATGCCAGTTGAAGCGCTTTCAGCCCAGCATCGACATTCTGGATAGCCCCGCGCACCCACAGCCGGAAATCGGTCGCCACCTGATCGTTGCGCGAGCGAGCCGTATGCAGCCGCGCGGCTGGTTCGCCGACCAGTTCGCGCAGCCGCGTTTCAGTGACCATATGGATATCTTCAAGCGCCAAATTTTCGGGCACGCCGTTCGCTGCATATTCGGCATGGATTTCGGTCAAGCCTCGCTGAATAGCGGCGTTGTCTTCATCCGAAATGATACCTTGCGCTGCCAACATATTGGCGTGCGCCTTACTGCCAGCAATATCCTCTTGCCAAAGCCGCTTGTCGAACGGGATAGAGGCATTTATCTCGCGCATGATATCGCCGGGGCCTTCACCGAACCGGCCGCCCCACATGCTATTGGAATCCGAAATGCGTTTTGTAATTGCCTTGATCCTGCTGGTTGTTGCCGGGTGCGATAAAGAAAGCGCACCCAAGGGGCAAGCGCAACCCGCATCGGGGGTAGAGGCCGGTCACGGGGCAACAAAGGAGATCGGTCTGGAAAGTGCGAACGGGATGCGCGCGACGCTCAGCTACGCCTTTGCAGGGCAGCTTGCGCCAAAGGCGGTGTTTACAGGCGCGGACGGCCGCGACGTGAACTTGTCGGACTTTGCAGGAAGGCCGTTGCTGGTCAATCTTTGGGCGACCTGGTGCGCGCCGTGTAAGGCCGAAATGCCAACCCTTGATTCTCTGGCTGCGCTGGAGGAGGGCCGCATTTCGGTGATTGCGGTGTCGCAGGATCTCGAGGGTCGGGCACCGGTGGCCGCTTTTTTCGAAAAGACCGGGATTTCAAATCTCGAACCCTATACCGACGCCGACAATGTCCTGCTGTCCGCGTTCAACAATCAAATCGCACTGCCGACCACAATTTTATATGACAGTGATAGCAAGGAAGTGTGGCGCGTTGCCGGTGGCGTCGAATGGGACGACGAAGAAGTCGCCAATCTGCTGCGCGAAGCAGGCTAGATTACATCAATATCCGGCGGACGCGGACCTTTTCGGCTTTGCGGAGCGGTACGGGTTCGGTCAGCGGGCGCAATACGGTGTGGCGATGTTTGGGGTCGGTGCAATTTACAGAGTTGTTCTGGTCGGTTTCGCGGGCGAATGCCGCATCGGGCGACATCATCGCCGCAAACAGCACTAAGCCTGAGCCAAATGTCAACAAACCCCTCATGCGTCGAAATTGCACTTTAAAAGCTGTCTGTACGATGAACGCCATCTGCTTTGTCCTTTTTCAGGTCGCATCTGAAAAATGGTGGGCGCTAACGGGCTCGAACCGCTGACCCTCTCGGTGTAAACGAGATGCTCTACCAACTGAGCTAAGCGCCCCCGTGGGGAAGCGCGCCTTTGCCAAAGTGCGCAGGATTTGGCAAGCGCCAATCAGATATTCGGTGCGGAATGCCCCGCTGCGGCGAAATAGTTGTCGAGCTTTGCGCTGCTGTCCTCAGACAGTTCGATGAATACCCGCCGGGCATCGTCGGGGTCCTGCCTCCGCACCAGCATGCCGCTTTCAGTCATTGTAGTGACCCAACGTAGCGCCGTCGTCGGCGGCACTGAAGCGGCGATGCAGAGACTCGACACTGAGACATTTTGCCCTTCGAGCGCCGCCGCTTTCAGGTCCAGTAATATATCCCAAGCCGGATCGGCAAAAAGCTCGGAGTCGAAAAACCGCTCGCGCAGGCGACGGCCTTTGATGATGTCGCGGATGGACTTCGCATCAATGACTTGAGCTTTTGCAGCGCTTGTCGCGAAGGGTTGGAACCCGCCAATCGGCGCGGGACGAAAGGACACTGGCTTATCCGAAACTCCTGCTGCGCGTTCGGTATCGGCCATCCTCGACAATGTCCGCGCAAATTCAGCAAGCTCGTCGCTGATCCGGTGCAGCGATCCGAATTCCACCTCGCGATTCCTGTCGTGCAACCGGTCCATTGCGCCCCGTCCAAATGCTCCCGCCAAAATCGGCATCGCCTCAATATCGGCGGCATCGACAAGGAAGTGGCATTGGTCCGCGGGTAGCGCCGCATAGGCGTCGTCCAAGCCATCCATATCCGTCCACACCAGCACGATGCTGCGATGCCGTTCGAGATATCGCACTATTTTGGATAAGGAATCCGTTTCGGTCTCCATTTTGGAGCAAAGGTCCGCTAGCAAGTAATCAGCTTTTTCCTCGAAATTTCCTGTAACTGCGGTGCAGTTTGAGGCGTGTGCCAGCGCAGCCAGTTCAGCCTGCCGTGAACGAGAACCGGCAAATATCATTGCGGTTGCGCGCTGTCCGAAATCGCCTAGGCCACTTTCCATATTTCCTCCTTTCAAACACCGGCTTACTGAATTCAATTTCAAAAGCACCATCATTTAAATCACGGATTTGGAAAAAACTTCGTCCGATTTGGAGGCATGCTTCCGTCCCTGTGATTGTTTGCACCGAACAGACGAAGCGGCTAATTGCTGTTTCATCAGGCAGCGATAAGTCGCCGTAACTGTTTAGGAGCATGTTTTGTGGGAGCAGGAAAAATTTTGGCAAGCGCTGCGGCGCTTTTACTATCGGGAGTTGCGATGACTGCGGTTGCACATGCGAAGGAAACAAAAGGCACGCAGGCAGCTGAGCCAGCGTTTTTACAAGAATGGACCGGACCTTTTGATGGCGTGCCGCCTTGGGACAAGGTCAAGGTATCGCAATTCCCCGCCGCATTTCAGGCTGCGATGGATGCATCGAAAGCCGAGTTTGAAGCAATGCTGGAAACGCCGGCACCAATCACATTTGAAAACACGATTACCGCAAATGAGCTGTCCGGCGAAAAAATTGGTCGGCTATTTTCAATCTGGGGCGTGCATTCGTCGAACCTTTCCAACCCTGAAGTTCGCAAGATACAGGGTGAATGGGAACCGAAGGTCAGTGCCTTTTTCTCAGGACTTACCTTGGATGCGCGCTACTTTCAGCGGGTTAAATATCTGTATGACCAGCGCGCAACGCTGAATCTTGATGCCAAGCAGATGCGATTGCTGGAGCGGACCTATGACGGCCTCGTCCGCAACGGCGCGCTGCTCGATCCTGCCAAAAAGGCGCGGGTGATCAATATCAAGACCGAGCTTTCGAGGAAATTCTCAACCTTCTCCGAAAAGGTTTTGGCCGATGAGGAAACCTATATCCTGATAACCGACGAGGCAGACCTTGCCGGATTACCAGAGAGTTTTGTTGCCGCAACGAAGGCTGCGGCAACTTCCAAGGGCAAGACTGGCTGGGCTATTGTCAACACACGGTCGGCTGTTCAGCCCTTTCTCGAAAATTCAACGCGCCGCGATTTGCGTGAAAAGGTCTGGCGTGCATTTACCAAGCGCGGCGACAACGGCAATGCCAATGACACAAACGCGACGATCGCCGAAATCCTGAAACTGCGCCAAGACCGCGCCGAGATATTGGGTTTCCCGACCCATGCGCATTACCGGATGGCCGATACGATGGCCAAGGACCCGGCCAAGGCGATGGATCTGATGATGAAAGTCTGGCCTGCGGCGACTGCGCGGGTGAAAGAAGAAGTTGCCGACATGCAGGCGATTGCCAACGCCGATAATATCACCATCGAACCATGGGATTACCGCTTTTACGCCGAAAAGGTTCGCAAGGCGAAATATGACCTCGATCAGGAAGCGATCAAGCCATATTTCCAGCTCGACAATATGGTTGCCGCGATGTTCGATGCGGCTGGAAAATTGTACGGCATGAGCTTCACTGAGAATACGGGGACCGTTCCGGTATTCGAGTCTTTGGTCCGCACCTTCGAAGTCAAGCGCGACGATAAGGTCATCGGACTTTTCTACCTCGATAACTTTGCCCGTGCAGGCAAACGTTCAGGGGCATGGATGACCACCTATCGCAGCCAGCGTGCGTTAGGAGGCAAGAACAACATCGTTTTGGCGTCGAACAATAACAATTTCGTGCCGGGCGCCAACGGGACGCCAACGCTGATCAGCATCGACGATGCTTCGACGTTATTCCACGAGTTCGGGCATGCCATTCATTTCCTGAACTACGACATCACTTGGCCCGGCCTTGCTGGCGTACCGCGCGATTTCGTTGAATATCCGTCTCAGGTAAACGAGAATTGGCTGCTCACGCCTTATGTGCTCAACACCTTTGCCAAGCATTACCAGACTGGCGATCCAATACCGGCGGCATTGGTGGAGAAGATCAAGACAAGCGATACCTTCAACCAGGGCTTTGCGACGGTTGAATATCTCTCAAGCGCAATTCTCGACATGAAGCTGCACAACCGGTCCACGCCGGTCACCGACCCGGCTGCATTCGAGCGCGACACGCTCGCCGAAATCGGGATGCCTAAAGAGATGGTGATGCGCCATCGCCTACCGCAGTTCAATCACCTGTTCGCCGACGACGGTTATTCGGCGGGCTATTACAGCTATCTCTGGTCCGAAACGATGGATGCGGATACCTGGGCGGCGTTCACTGAAAAGGGTGATGTCTGGGACAGGGAAACCGCCGAACGTTTTCGCGTGATGCTGATGGCAACGGGCAACGAGACCGACCGGATCGAAGCCTATCGCGCGTTCCGCGGGCGTGACCCCGACGCGAAGTATATCATGAAGAAACGCGGGTTCCCGACCGGCGAATGAGCGTTTCGGCGGCGTTTCGGCATGGCTTGAAACGCGGCTAAATAATTGTCGCAACTGACAAAAAAATATGCTCTCCTCTTTGTGGGAAAGAGGAGAGCCTGAATGTCTGCCGATGGGGTCGCAATTCACCGACAGCCATATTGGAATTCGGGATGGCGCATCTGTTCGAGGCTTGCCCCCACACCCGAGTCTTTTCCGAATGATATTTACATAACAATGATATGTGTGGTGTCAAGTCGCATTGCGATTCGAACTGGCATGATCAATGGCTAAACGAACAGCGGAAGATGCCGCTAAAACCCGCGCCGAAATTTTGGCGAAAGCAACGGCTTTGTTTGCCGAGCAAGGCTATGCTGGAACGTCCGCCCGAGAAATCTCGGCGGCCGCTGGCGTGACTGTCGGGGCGATGTTCCACCATTTCGAATCCAAGCTCGCATTATTTGAAAAGGTGTTCGAGTCGCTCGAACTCAAACTGGATGCCAGCGCAAAGGCCGCCTCGAAGCCCGAACTCGGCTTAGGTGCGCTTGAAACCTTTCTGGCGGGAGTTCGCTCGTCGCTCGACTTTGCCGAAAAGCGCGATTTTCACCGTATTGTCTTTGTCGAAGCGCCGGTCGTGTTGGGCGAAGCCAAATGGCGCGAAGTCGATTCGCGGCTCGGTCTTAAAACTGTGATGGCCGGAACGCGGGCATTGATAGCTGGCGGGCTGATTGCCGAACAACCCGTCAAGCCGATTGCGATCCTGCTGCTCGGAGCGATGAATGCCGCTGGCTTTGCAATTGCGCGCGGCGAGGAGGGTATCGACAAGGATGCGCTTGTCGGTGCCTTGCGCTTGCTTATCACTGGCCCCGAGAGGAATTGACCATGACTATCGAAGCTCTACGTACGCCGGACGAACGATTTGATAATCTACCCGATTTCGACTTTCCTATAGGCTATCTAGAAGACCTACCCGATTACGAAGGTCTACGGATTGCATTTATCGACGCGGGTCCAAAGGATGCGGATCAGACATTCTTGTGCCTTCATGGCGAACCCAGCTGGTCGTTCCTGTACCGGCGGATGATCCCCGTTTTCCTGGCGGGCGGAGCGCGTGTGGTTGCGCCCGACCTGCTTGGCTTCGGGCGTTCGGACAAGCCGGTAAGGCAATCGGACTATAGCTTCCATTTCCACCGCGACTACCTCCTCTCGCTGGTCGAACGACTGGACCTTAAAAACATCACGTTGGTGGTGCAGGATTGGGGCGGGCTTCTCGGGCTGACGCTACCTGTGGACGACAGCTTCGCGGCGCGGCTGGAGCGGCTGATTGTGATGAATACTGGACTAGGTCTCGGACGCGGAATGACCGAAGGCTTCAAGGCGTGGAAAAATTATGCGCTGTCGACCCCCGATTTGCCCATCGGAGCGCTGATCGCACGCGGCACGCCGCACCTGACGCCGCAGGAAATCGCTGCTTATGATGCGCCTTACCCGGGGCCCGAATATAAAGCAGGGGCACAGGTGTTTCCGGCGCTGGTGCCGGTCGAGCCCGATATGGAAGGCGTCGATGTCAGTATCAAGGCCGCGACGTTCTGGTCAGAAACATGGTCGGGCAAAAGCTTCATGGCGATCGGTATGACTGACCCTGTCCTTGGCCCACCAGCAATGATGAGCCTGCACCGGCTGATCAAGGATTGCCCGCCACCGATGGAGATCTCAGACGGCGGCCATTTCGTGCAGGAATGGGGCGAGCCGATTGCCCGCGCCGCGCTACGCTCTTTCGGTGACCTGCTTTAGGCTGCTTCGGCAGTCGCGCTTCCCCGAAACCAGAATAATGGCTCGGCTGGCTGCGAGTAAGCCGCCGCCAATGGAATTGCGGTGTCGCAAAAGGCGCATTCGGCGCTTTGCCGGCCGACATGCCAATGAGTCCTGCCGCAACCCGGACAATGATTCACCGTGTCGCCATGATATAGCGGCATATACCCGCCCAAATGCGCTGTCCGGTCGGTCGAAATCTCTGAAAAAGCTTTGTTATCGAAATACATCGTTCGGCTCCATCAATAGAACGAGGGGAGACTTGATGCGACCAGTCGTTGTTTTACATCGACCAGTTGAACGAAGCAACCTGAACTTGCGATGAATGTTCCGCTCGGCTCGTCCGATTTTGCTTGTCCGAATTGAAATGCGATATAAATATGATATCATATTTTAACGGGAGGTTTCGATGAGTGAAAGTTCAACCAACAATTTGAATGCCAGCAGTGAAAAGGCAGCAAGCAGCTTTAACGGTTATCTGATGCTGTTCTTGATGCTCGCTAGCATGGGCTGGTTTGGCTGGGCCTTGTCGCAGGTTATAGCAAGTGACGGCGCAAGCGACGCAGGTGCCGCGATAGCCGGACTGATCGTCAGTACTTTTATTTTCCTGTTCGTCTCCATCGGCTTTTACATGATCCAGCCCAATCAGGGTGTCGCGCTGACCCTGTTCGGGGCCTATCGCGGTACCGACCGTAACGAGGGCCTGCGCTGGGTCTGGCCGTGGATCGGCAAAGCGAAAGTCAGCCTCCGCGCAAACAACCTGATTTCGGAAAAGATCAAGGTCAACGACTTGCGCGGTAACCCCATCGAAATGGCAGCGCAGGTCGTCTGGCGCGTTACCGATACCGCGCAGGCGCTATACGATGTCGACGATTACAAGGCATTTGTGCTGGCGCAAATCGAGGCCGCCGTCCGCACTATCGGTGCGCGATATCCCTATGATGATTTCACCCATCAAGAGGTGACGTTGCGCGGCAATCACGACCAGGTCGGCGGCGAACTTCGGCTCGAACTCATGGAGCGGCTTCGGGTGGCGGGCATCACCGTTGACGAATGCGGATTTACCCACCTTGCCTATGCGCAGGAAATTGCCGGCGCGATGCTCCGCCGCCAGCAAGCCGAGGCGGTTGTCGCAGCGCGCAAGACATTGGTCGAGGGCGCAGTCGGCATGGTCGAAATGGCGCTGGAGATGCTGTCAGCCAAGAATGTTGTCGAACTCGACGATGAACGCCGCGCGGCAATGGTGTCGAACCTGATGGTGGTGCTCTGCGGCGAACGCGATACCCAGCCAGTCGTCAACACCGGCACGCTGTACACATAGGAACAGCGCATTGTCTGCTCCTGCCAAAAAGGCCTTCCCGCTCCGCCTCGACCCCGCGCTCTTTGCGGCGGTCGAGCGGCTGGCGGCGACCGATTTGCGGAGCGCCAATGCCGAGATTGAAATTCTGCTGCGTGAGGCACTGGCCAAGCGCGGCGTGAAAGTAGGAGTCAGCGAAGTGCCCAAGCGCGGGCGGCCAACCAAATCAGGGTGACAAAAGGAACGAGATTTTGTTGGCAGGCAGCCGAAGCCACCTGCCACATTCATCTCATTTGAATTTCAACTGCCGAAGCAGGAATGATCCCATGACGGTGCGATATTTTGCCCTGTCACCTGATGCGGCATCTGCCTGAGCATCGCTTTGCTTCATGAATTCACGGTACGCCGCGTTCCGTTTTTCATCTTCGGCAGCGTCCGGCAAGCTCGTGAAACTGGTCACGAGATACAGGTCGGGCTCCCCACCACGGGCGTGGACGTTGGTTAGCACCTGATAGCCGGTAATCCAGCCCTTCGACAGCGCATATTCCTGGTTCTTTTTCCAGGTGGTGGCGAGGAAGGTCGCGTATTCATATCCGCCCCCGTCGCTTACATCGATCATCCCGACTTCTTCATAATCACCGGGGGTGAAGGGGTAATTTTGGGCTGCTGCCGGGGTTGAAAGGGCGACAGCTAAGGGGGCGGCGAGCATGGCCGCAAACATCAATTTTCTCATGACTTTTTCCTCCGTTGGTCATGGCTAGCCACACGGCCAACCGTTTAACCCTGTCGCTCAGAATGGCGACCCTCAAGGTGAGGCGGCAGGAGCCGAGAAACTGCGCTCGAAAACGAGTCGAGTCAAAAAGTAAATTAAAGTCAAATACTTATATAGCTTTGGTTATAGGTTAATCGCAAAATAGTTGGTCACTCATCGCCATAGATCGCGACCGTTTTCTCTCCCGCACTTGTGGCGCGACCGCGATACATTCCCGGCGTGTTGAAGCTGAAAGTCGCGGTGCCGTCGGGAGCCGCAACAATCACGCCGCCGGTGCCACCGAGTAGCTTGAGTTCTTTCATCACATGATCGGCGGCGGTCTTCGCATCTTCGCCGAGCATCCGCATCCGCGCACAGATTTCGTGGGCTACGCCAAGCCGGATGAAGAATTCCCCGGCGCCGGTAGCAGATACCGCACAGGCGCGGTTGTCAGCGTAATTGCCTGCGCCGATTACCGGACTATCGCCGATCCGGCCCCAGCGTTTGCCGGTCAGGCCGCCGGTCGAGGTGCCCGCTGCGACATTGCCGTCTTTATCGACCGCGACCGCGCCGACGGTGCCATATTTCAAATCCACATCATACCAGCCGAGCTTTTTTGCCTTCAGCTCCTCCAATTGCCGCCAGCGTTCGGGGGTTGCGAAATAATCCGGGCTGACCTGCTCCAGTCCCTGTTCGCGGCTGAATTCATCTGCGCCTTCTCTGGACAGCATGACATGCGGGCTCTTTTCCATCACCGCACGGGCGAGCAGGATCGGGTTCTTTGGTATAACGTGCGCCGGTGACAGCGCCTGCACCCATCGTCTTGCCGTCCATGATCGACGCGTCGAGCTCGTTGACGCCCTTATAGGTGAACACCGCGCCTTTGCCCGCATTGAAGGTCTCGTCATTCTCCATGACCATGATCGCGGCGCTCACTGCGTCCATCGCGCTGCCGCCTTTGTCGAGAACAGCCGAACCAGCCTCCAGCGCCTTGGTCAGGCCAGCGCGTGCAGCGGCGTCCTTTTCGGGCGGCATATTTGCCACGCGCCATACTGCCTGCGCCGCCATGAATGACCAGATGTCCATTTTTTCTCGGCCACTGTTTTCCTTTGCTCGGATGGTCGTGCGCACGCCGGAATATCGGCAGCAGTGCGAGGGCGGATGTTGCGGGCCAAGAGCGATAGTATCAACAGCAACCAGTTTGCGACTGAAGAAAACGGAGTCATAATAGGTTCTCGTCCTTGTCTCGAACTGAGCGATGTCTTCGTCGCAGCATTCGGCGATCATAAGGCAAGTAATTGCCTTGGCCGCGCCGTCCTCCTATATCGCCATCCTATGTCCTCCATACGCCCTTGGCGCGATATTGCGCGCCGCTCGTCCCGCCAGATCATGGTCGGTAATGTTCCCATCGGCGGCGATGCGCCGATTGCGGTGCAGACCATGACCAACACGCTGACCAGCGATGCCAAAGCGACCATCGACCAGATCCGCCGGTGCGAGGATGCGGGCGTCGATATCATCCGCGTCTCATGCCCCGATGTCGAAATCGACAGCAGCGCTGAAGCAGATCGTCCGCGCGGCCAATGTACCGATCGTTGCCGACATCCATTTCCATTACAAACGCGCGCTTGAGGCGGCGGATGCGGGCGCGGCGTGCCTGCGGATCAACCCCGGCAATATCGGTTCGTCAGAGCGCGTGAAAGAAGTCGTCAATGCCGCCAAGGCCAATGGCTGCGCGATCCGCATCGGGGTGAATGCGGGCAGCCTCGAAAAGGATTTGCTCGAAAAATATGGCGAGCCTTGCCCCGAGGCTCTGATCGAAAGCGCGCTTGATCATATCAAGCTGCTGCAAGATCATGATTTCCACGAATATAAGGTCGCGGTGAAGGCGTCCGACGTGTTCCTCGCGGTCGCCGCCTATATGGGCCTGGCCGACGCGGTCGATTGCCCGTTGCATCTGGGTATTACCGAGGCGGGCGGCCTGATCGGCGGCACCGTCAAATCCTCGATCGGCATGGGCAATCTGCTGTGGGCGGGCATCGGCGACACCATCCGCGTCAGCCTGTCCGCCGAACCCGAAGAAGAAGTCCGCGTCGGCTATGAAATCCTGAAATCGCTGGGCCTTCGCACTCGCGGCGTTCGCGTCGTGTCCTGCCCGTCCTGCGCGCGGCAAGGCTTCGACGTCATCCGCACCGTGCAGAAACTCGAAGATGCGCTCAGCCATATCAAAACGCCACTCTCGCTCTCGGTCCTCGGTTGCGTCGTCAACGGCCCCGGCGAGGCGCGCGAGACCGATATCGGCATCACCGGCGGCGGCAACGGCAAGCATATGGTCTATCTCTCGGGCGTCACCGACCATCATGTCGAAGACGCCGATATGGTCGCGCATATCGTCAAGCTGGTCGAGGCCAAGGCCGCGGCCATCGATGCGGGCGAGAGCATGAGCGCCGACGACATGCACGGGGTTGCGGCTTGAGAGCAATGCAACTGTCACGGATATGATCGTTGCTTGCAGGATGTTGGCAAACGTCCGCGACAAAAGCGAAACCCGTCGTCGGCAAGACCGCATGACCGAACTCGGATGTGGAAGCGAGCCTTGGTTGACACATTCTAGAAAATCGTTATTATTTTCTAGAATGGAGTTTGCAGATGGGCCTCAGCATCAAAAATGATGAAACCGAGCAACTCGTACGCGAGTTAGCAAGGAGGAAAGGCATTGGTGTGACAAATGCCATTCGCCTCGCTGTTCGTAATGAACTTGCAAACATGCCTTATCCGGAGAAAGCACCTGATGCGCTTATATCCATGGTTCGCGAGATTCAGCAAAATTGGAAAGCGCTTCCTGATCGGATGACGCAACAAGAAGTCGATGCTTGGATGTATGACGAGAGCGGAATGCCACGTTGATTGTCGTCGATACGTCCGCGTTGATGGCAATCCTCAATGACGAAGCCGAGGCTGAGGCAATCTGCGCCATACTCGAAAAATCTTCGAAGAACCACTTGGGCGCTCCGACAAAATTCGAACTTCTCATGGTTGCGGCCGGACGGAAAGGACCTATCGGCGCGAGTAAGGCCAATGAACTCATCGATGGTTTTCAATTGGAGGTCGTTGGTTGGACTGGGGAGATGGCAGATATGGCCGCCGCAGCTTTTATCAAATTTGGAAGAGGCAGCGGACATGGAGCAAAGCTGAATTTCGGCGATTGCATGGCTTATGCGCTAGCTAAATCGCTTGACGCTCCTTTGCTGTTTAAAGGCAATGACTTCGCCAAAACCGACATAAGGTCTGCGCTATGACCCTATCCATTCGCTTCGCCACCGCCGCCGACCTGCCACTAATCGCGCAATTCATTCGTGACCTCGCTGAATATGAACGCCTTGCGCATGAGGTGCGATTTGACGAGGCTGTGCTTGGTGACCGGTTGTTCGGAACGCGGCCTTATGCCGAGGTTTTGATCGGGGAGATTGATGGTGCGCCGCAAGGCTTTGCGCTTTTCTTCCACAATTTCTCGACCTTCGAAGGCAAGCCCGGGCGTTTATCTGGAGGACCTGTTCGTCCGGCCAGAAGCGCGCGGGTCTGGCCTGGGCAAGGCTTTGCTCGCCGCGCTCGCGCAAATCGCGATTGAGCGCGATTGCGCACGGCTCGAATGGTCGGTGCTGGACTGGAACGAGCCTTCGATTGCCTTTTACAAATCGCTTGGCGCCAGATTTCTGGACGAATGGACGGGCATGCGCGTCGATGGTGAAGCCCTGGCCGAATTGGCGGCCAAATAATGCTTTTTCTTCGCGATGCTCATGCTGGCTCCCTCCGCCGAACTTGCCCCGCGCCCGCCGCCACCGCGCGTTGCCAAAGCAGAAGATCGCTACTCGACAATCGCGTTTGATCCCACCGCAGATGCGCAATCGCAGCTCGAGTTCAAGCTCAATGGCGCGAAGATCATGCAGCGCAAACTGCTGGTCATCATGGGCGGCAATTGGTGTCATGACAGTGCTGCGCTTGCTAATCTGATCGATTCCCCGCGCTTCGTCGGGATGGTCACGCAGAATTACGAAATATTGTTCGTCGATGTCGGCGTTCCGCAAACGGGGCGGGGCCGCAATCTCGACATTGCCAAACGGTTCGGGATCAAAAAGGTCAAAGGCACGCCGCTGGTGATGGTGCTGTCGCCGGACGGCACATTGTTGAACAGCAAAAAAGATGCGGCGAGCTGGCGCAATGCTGCGAGCCGGAGCGAGGATGATATTTTTCGCTATTTCGCAGAATTTCAGCCGACGACGAAGTAAGCGGCACAGCAGCCGATGTCACAGCTCCACCCGCGCCCGTTCGTTCCGTTTCTCGTTGCCTGCGCAGGCATTGCGACATTCTCGTTGATGGATGCGGCGATGAAGGACCTTGCGCTTGAGCTGGGAGCTTACAATGCAGTGATCTGGCGCAACAGTCTTGGGGCGTTGCTCATGGGGGTGCTGTTCATCGCCACGCGCCAGAAGTGGCCAGCAATCGGCATATTAAAGATCCATCTGTGGCGCAGCATCGTGGTGTCGGCGATGGCGGTCAGCTTCTTCTGGTCGCTGACCAAATTGCCGCTGGCCGAAGCCATCGGGCTGAGTTTTATCGCGCCGGTGATCGCGCTTTATCTTGCCGCCGTGATGCTGGGCGAGCGCATCGGGCGCGAAGCGATCTGGGCATCGCTGGCAGGGCTGGTCGGGGTTGCGATCATCATGGCGGGTCGGTTGAGCGGCGACTATGACGAGGGCCATATCTGGGGCGCTGCGGCGGTGCTGTTTTCGGCAGTGGTCTTTGCCTATAACCTCATACTGGCGCGGCGGCAGGCGCAGATTGCGGGACCGATAGAGATTGCCTTTTTCCAGAACCTGTTCGTTGCGGTAACGCTCAGTCTGGCCGCGCCGTGGTTTCTTGAGCCGTTTTCCGTGAGCCACGCGCCGATGATCGGCGGCGGCGGCAGTGTTGGCGATCATCTCGCTGTTGCTGATGAGCTGGGCCTATGCGCGGGCCGAGGCGCAGATATTGATTCCGGTCGAATATACCGCCTTTGTCTGGGCGGCCCTGTTCGGCTGGCTGTTTTTTGCCGAACCAGTGACGCTGCCGGTGCTGGCCGGGACAGCGTTGATCGTGTGCGGCAGCCTGATCGCAGCGCGCGCCAAGCCGGTGCCCGCTGCGATCACGCCGGCTGAAACCGTTTAGGCCGCTAGCGCCGAATAGATCATCGTCTTGATTTCGCGGCGCACCGGATAGGTGCTCGACGGCATCAATTGAGTCATGAAGATCATGATGATGTCTTCGACCGGATCGACGAAGAACGCGGTCGAATACATCCCGCCCCAGTAAAAATCTCCGGTTGAGCAGGGGGTGAGTGTCGCTGCGCTGTCAATCGTAGTGGCAAAGCCCAGGCCGAAGCCAATCCCCGCCATTTCGGCTTCGCTGAACAGCGATTTCGACATTTGCGTCAGGTCTTGTCCGCCGGGCAAATGGTTGGCGGTCATCAGTTCAAGCGTTTTGGGGCTGATGATCTGTACGCCGTCCAACGCACCGCCGTTGAGCAGCATCCGGCAGAAGCGGTGATAGTCGGCGACCGTCGAGGCCAAGCCCACCGCCGCCTGAATTGAACGACCAGCCTTTGGTCCAAAGGCTGTTCTGCGCCGGCTTCGTCGAACAGCTTCATCTTGGTTTCGGCGTCGAATGCGAAACATTGCGGAATGCGCGACGCCTTGTCGGCGGGAACGGTGAAGAACGTATCGTCCATGCCCAATGGCGCAAAGATATGGTCGCGGAAATAATCGGGCAACGATTGGCCGCTGATCCGTTCGATGAGGATGCCGAGGACATCGGTTGAAACCGAATAATTCCACTGGCGTGCCGGGGTCGAACTCGAGCGGAATTTGCGCGAGTGTGTCGATGAAGCTTTGCGAGGTGCTTCTGGTCCAGCTTTCGACATCGGTCTTGCGGTAGGCCGCGTCGATGTTGCTGCGTTCCTGAAAGCTGTAGGTAAAGCCCGTAGTGTGGCGCAGCAAATCGACGATCCGCATTGGCGATGTGGGCGGGCGCGAGACAAAGGGCACATTGCCGCCGCCTGCGACGAATACGCCCAACTTGGCGAATTCAGGAATATATTTGGCGACTGGATCGGTGAGCGCGACCTTGCCTTGTTCGACCAGCTGCATGAACGCGACCGAGGTGATCGGCTTGGTCATCGAGGCGATGCGGAAGATCGCGTCTTCGGCGACGCCTGAGGACCAGTTCAGCGCGATGTCGTCGCCTCGACCGACCAGCAGCGATGCAAATGGCAGCTTGCCAGTGTCGAGATAATTGGTCTGGATGAAATCGGATATCCGAGCCAGCCGGTCAGGAAGGAAACCCAGTTCTTCGGCGCTCATACTGCGGTTTGTCCTGTCAATTGGCGGGTTACGGGGTGCGAGCTGGACAGGCCGCCGTCAACCGCAATGGCTTGGCCGTTGACATAGCTGGCTTGGTCGCTGGCCAGGAACAGGGCGACATTGGCGAGTTCCTCAGGCTGCGCGCCGCGGCGTAGCGGGTTGAGGCGGCCGATTTTGTCGGTCACGCCTTTTTCCTTGGCATAATCGAAAGTCGGCTTGGTCATACCCGTTTCGGTGAGGCCGGGGCAGATCGCGTTGCAGCGGACATTGGTGCCCGACAATTGCTGTGCGGTGACCTTGGCGAGATTGATAACGCCTGCCTTCGATGCCGAATAAGGCGGGCCACCTGCGCCCGAGCGGATGCCCGCGACGCTGGCGGTCAGGATGATTGAGCCGCCGTTTCCTGCATCGGCCATGACTTTGCCCGCATGTTTGACCATCAGCCAAGGGCCGATGAGGTTGACGCGCAGGACGCTGGTGAAATTCTCGACGGTGTTGTCGAAGATGCCTTCCATGCCGCCGGAGATACCGGCGTTGGCAAAGGCGATATCGAGATGGCCGTGCAGTTCGATTGCCTTGGCGACAATGGCCGCAACATCGGCTTCGTCGCCAGCGTCCATCTGCACAGCGGTTGCGGCTTCGCCGATCATCGCGGCGGTATCATGCACCGACGCCGCCATATCGCCAAGCACGACTTTGGCACCTTCAGCGGCAAAACGGATCGCCGACGCGCGGCCAATGCCCGAGCCCGCGCCAGTAATGATGGCAATTTTGCCCGCCAATGCCCCGGTCATACGACTACGCCTCCATCCACCACGATTGTCTGACCGGTCATAAAGCTTGACGCATCGGAAGCAAGGAACACAGCGGCCCCCGCAATTTCGCGCGGTTCGCCGATACGGCCCATTGCGGCGTTCGATGTTGAGTGCTTCAGATTTTCCGGGTTCTCCCACAAAGCCTTAGCGAAATCGGTTTTAACAAGGCCCGGCGCAATCGAATTGATGCGGACATTGTATGGCCCATATTCGCGCGCGAGATTTTTGGTCATCTGGATATCGGCGGCTTTGGTAATCGCATAAGCCCCGAGAATGGGTGACCCGCGCAGGCCGCCGATGGAGGAGACAATGACAACCGATCCCGATTTGCGCGCAATCATTTCCGGCGCGACCATCTGGATCAGCCAGTGCTGCGAGACAATATTATGGTCGAGCGTCTTGCGTAGCTGTTCGTCGGTGATTGTCGCCATCGGGCCATAATGCGGGTTCGATGCGGCATTGCAAACGAGGATATCGACTTTGCCAAATGCCAGCGTCGTTTCATCGACGAGATTTTGCAGGCTCTCTTTCGACGACAGGCTGGACGCTACTGCTATCGCGGCACCTGGATGCTTGGCGTTGATGGCCGCCGCCACTTCATCGCACGCTTCTTGGTTTCGGCTTGAAATCGTGACTTTCGCGCCGTGATCGGCCATTTCCTCGGCAATCGCTTGCCCGATACCGCGTGACGAACCGGTGATGATGGCGACCTTACCGGTCAAATCGAATAGCGACATTTTACTCTCCAGTTATGTGACGGGCGTCAGGCGCCAGCTTTTTCGGCAAATTTCCAAGCCGATTCCGCCAGCGGGAACACGCGTTCGGCCATTGCCTGTGCGTGCGACGAGCTGGCGGTGCCATCGATGACGCGTTTCTTGATGCCTTGGATAATCCCGGCGAGCCGGAAGAAATTATAGGCGAAATACCAGTTCATATCCGGCACGCCGTTTCGGTTCGTCGCAGCGCAATAGCGCTCGACCATGGCGTCGAGTTCGGGAATGCCGAGCGCCGCGCGGTCGAGGTCCATTACGCCCGAGCGGCCTTCATTCTGCGTCACCCATGCCATTGCGACGTAAGTGAAATCCGCCAGCGGGTCGCCGAAAGTCGACAGCTCCCAATCGAGTACCGCGCGAACGACCGGCTCTTTTGCGTCGAAGATCATATTGTCGATCCGGTAATCGCCATGGACGACGCTGGTGCGCGTCTGTTCGGGCAAAGTCTTGGGCAGCCATTCGATCAGCCGCTCCATTTCTGGCATCACTTCGGTTTCGGACGCGCGGTATTGCTTGGTCCAGCGGTCAACCTGACGCCCGAAATAATTGCCCGGCTTGCCGAAGTCGGAAAGTCCAGCGGCCTCGACATCGATGTTGTGCAGCGCGGCCAGCGTGTCGATCATCGCCTCGTAAGTCGCGCGGCGTTCGGTGGGTTTCGATCCCGGCATTGCGCCGTCCCAGACCGTCCGGCCCTCGACCATGTCCATGATGTAGAACATCGCTCCAATGACACTGTCGTCGGTGCACAGGCCGTAGGGCTTGGCGACGGGGAAGCCTGTGGGGTGAAGCCCTGCAATCACCTTATATTCACGGTCAACCGCGTGCGCGCTGGGCAACAACACGCCCAATGGCTTGCGGCGCAGCACATAAGAACCGCTTTTTGCGTTGAGCCGGTAGGTCGGGTTCGACTGACCGCCCGCAAATTTCAGCGCCTCGACCGGGCCTTCGAACCCATCCACATTCGCCGACATCCATTCGGCGAGCTTCGCCTCGTCCAATATGTCGGCACCCGTCGGCGCGACCGTACCGGTAAAGGCGGTTTGCGCGTCAATTGGCGTTGGCGTGCTCATTGGTCGAACACAATCACCGACCGGGCGGCGTCGCCGCGTTTCATCTGGTCAAAGCCTTCGTTGATGCGCTCCAAGGGAATCGTTTCGGAGATGATGCTGTCAAGGTCGAGCAGCCCGCGCATGTAGAAATCAACGAGGCGCGGAATGTCTACTGGGAAGCGATTGCCGCCCATGATCGCACCTTGCAGTTTCTTGCCCGAGAGCAGGTCCATCGCCGACAGGCCAACCGTATGCTGCAACGGCATCATGCCGAGAATCGTCGCAGTGCCGCCGCGTTTCAGCGACTTGACTGCGAGTTCGCCGGAGGCCGGACGGCCCACAGCCTCGATAGCATGATCGACGCCGCCTTTGCTGAGTTCGACGATTTGCGCAGCAGCATCGTCGGCCATTGCATCGACCGTATCGGTCGCGCCCAGTTTCATCGCAAGCGCACGCTTCTCTGGGATCGGGTCAGCCGCGATAATACGTCCGGCACCCGCAATCTTCGCGGCGTTGATCGTCGCCAGCCCAACGCCGCCGCATCCGATAACCGCGACGGTTTCACCAGGCGTCACTTTGCAGGCGTTGAAAATCGTCCCCGCCCCGGTGGTCACCGCGCAACCGATAACCGAGGCTTGCGGCAAGCGGCATTTCGGGATTGATCGCGACACAGGCATGTTCATGGATCAGCATCATTTCGGCATAGGCCGAGAGGTTGAGCATCTGCGCGACGGTCGAGCCATCTGGCCGCGTCAGGCGGGGCGCTTCACCCGTCTTGCGGCGGGTTTCCGCGCCCAGGCACAGCGACATGCGGCCAGTGACGCAATATTCGCAGTGTCCGCAGAACGCAGACAGGCATGTAACGACCGCATCGCCGACCTTTACGGTGCGGACTTCGCTCCCCACCGCCTCGACAATACCAGCCGCCTCATGCCCGGGAATTGCGGGCAGGGGATGCGGATAGGTGCCTTCGATAAAATGCAGATCGCTATGGCAAAGCCCGCAGGCCGCGGTGCGGATCAGCACCTCGTGCGGCCCGGGGTTCGATATGTTGACCTGTTCGATGACCAGCGGTTTTCCAGCCTCGATTAAGAGGGCTGCTTTCAACGCGTTGCTCCCATATCTCCGCTTGACATGCCGCCCGATGGCCGTGCGCCATGCTTGCCCAATTCCATTCGGGCAATCGCGCGCGCGTGGACTTCATCGGGACCATCGGCGAGACGAAGCGTCCGCTGATGTGCGTAAGCCGAGGCCAAACCATAATCGTCGGACACGCCGCCGCCGCCATGGGCCTGAATCGCATCGTCGATGATTTTCAGCGCCATATTTGGTGCCTGCACCTTGATCATCGCGATCTCGGCTGCCGCACCCTTGTTGCCAACCTTGTCCATCATATCGGCAGCTTTCAGGCAAAGGAGCCGCGTCATTTCGATGTCGATGCGCGCCCGCGCGATGCGCTCTTCCCACAGGCTGTGTTCGGCAATCGTCTTGCCGAAAGCCACACGGCTTTGCAGCCGCTTGCACATTTTTTCCAACGCTTCCTCGGCAACGCCAATTGTGCGCATGCAATGGTGGATGCGGCCAGGTCCCAAGCGGCCCTGCGCGATCTCGAAACCACGACCTTCGCCGAGCAGCATATTCGAAGCAGGAATACGGACGTCCTTCAACTCGATTTCCATATGCCCATGCGGCGCATCGTCGTAACCGAACACCGGTAGATGGCGTAGGATGTTCACGCCCGGCGCATCAAGTTCCATCAGTACCATCGACTGCTGTGCGTGGCGCTTCGCCTCGAAATCGGTCTTGCCCATCACAATCGCGATTTTGCAGCGCGGGTCGCCAGCACCCGACGACCACCATTTGACGCCGTTCAGCACATATTCGTCGCCCTCGCGCTTGATCGAGGTCTCGATATTGGTCGCGTCGGACGATGCAACCGCTGGCTCGGTCATCAGGAACGCCGAACGGATATCGCCGTTCATCAACGGGATCATCCACTTTTGTTTTTGCTCGGCAGTACCGTAGCGGAGGAAAACCTCCATATTGCCGGTGTCGGGCGCGGAGCAGTTATACACCTCCGACGCCATACCGATGCGGCCCATTTCTTCGGCGCACAGGGCATATTCCATGTTTGTCAGGCCGGGGCCTTCGAATGCGACGCTGTCGTCAACATGCGGGCGGCCTGATCCAGGCGGCATGAACAGGTTCCAAAGGCCAGCGGCCTTGGCACGCGCCTTTTCTTCTTCGACGACCTGAAGCACTTTCCAGCGGTCGCCCTGCGCTTGCTCGGCATAATAATCGGCTACGCGGGGGCGCAGGAAGCGCTCGTTATGATCGCGGATACGATCCCGCCAATAGGCCTGCTTTTCGGTGAGATCGAAATCCATGATTAATTATCCTCTCAAATTTAATCACGCGCTTAACTGGCAGAGTTGGCTGCTTCGTTCAAGACCCGCAAACGCTCATTATGGCTTTCGCGCGTAATCGGGAAATGGCGCAGGATCGATATACCGATAAGGCCGATCATCAGCAGGGCGTAGACGTAGAAGGATACAAAATTATTGAGCACAGTAGTATCGACCTGTCCGGCCACCGCTTTTTCGGGAAATGCCGAGAAGGTGAGGATCATACCAGCGATAAAAGTCCCGATCCCGACTGCACATTTCTGGGTAAAGAAATAGCCTGCAAAAAAAAGCCCTTCGGACCGCCTGCCTGTCTCCGCTTGCGATGCCTCGACCACGTCAGCGAACATCGAGTTGGTCAGGATCATCATGCCGACGGCCGCGCTGTTTGCGAAAACAACGAAGCCAAACATGAACAGCACCAGAGGATCGCTCTGACCGCCCGGCACCAGGTCGAAAATCCAGCAGCCGTAGAGCGCGCTATTAATCGAGAGTGTCATAATGGCGAGCAAAATGGCCCCCAACTTCTTGCCATATTTTTTCGATACCGGCGGGACCATCAGGAATGCGACGACGACGCTGGCGAACAGCACGAGCGCGTAATAGAGGAACTCCATGCGCTCGAATTGCCAGATATAGGCGAGCAAATAATTGGTGAGCGCGAATGTCATGCCTTGGTTGATCAAGCCGAACAAGGCCGCGCAGGCCAGAATGACGAAGGCGCGGTTGGATAGTGTTTCTCGCATTTCAATAAGGGCCTGCTTCAGGCTGTGCGCCGGTCGCGCCGCGGGAGAAGGTTTGGCGACATAGCGGTGCTGGGCGAAGGCGGAAAACAACACCGAACCTGTCATGAGAAGCGCACCCGATAGCGAATAGGCATCATAGCCGTCGCGGTCAATGACGCCCTGCGTGCTGGTGAAGAACAGGCCATAGGCAAGGATCAGGATTAGCAGACCGCCGCCCCACGCGAACAGCAAGCGGTACCGCATCAGTACGGTGCGTTCGTCATAATCAGGCGTGATTTCGGGGACCAGCGCAATAGAAGGAATTTCGCACATAGCGATCAGGAAGCGCGCAAGTATTGCCGTTCCGAATAGCCAGGCCAGCGTTCCCGCATCGCTCATTGATGGCGGGTGCCAAAGCAGAACCCAGACAATTCCGACAGGGATTGCTGCGGAGTACAGCCATGGCAACCGACGCCCCCAGCGACTTTGGGTTCGGTCGCTCAATTCGCCGATAATCGGATCAGCAAAAGCGTCGAATATCAAAGCTGCCATAATGACCGTGCCGACAAGGCCAGCGTCCAGCCCCATGACCTGATTATAGAAAATAAGCAGGAAAACCGAAAAGCCGTTATCCTTGATCCCATAGGCGACCGCGCCCAGCCCGTGAAAGACCTTAAGCGAACGGGGCAGGCGCGGCTCGACGATCATGCCGCTGCCAATCTCGGTTTTATGGCGAATCGCATTGGGGGCGGGCTCCTGATTCCAGCGGCCATGCTAGGGCTGCGGCCCTGCCTGTCAATTGGCAGTGCTTTGACGTTACGGCATGGGAGCACGACTTATAAGCGCTTGCCTTTCGGCGCGCTGCGGGTCAAAATTTAGCCAAGAAGTTAAGGTTGATTTTAGGAGAGAATGATGTCGGACCTCGACAATTTCCGTGGTGAAGTACGCGCATGGCTCGAGGAAAACTGCCCTGCCGAAATGCGCACCCCAACCAAAAGCGATGAGGATGTCTGCTGGGGCGGGCGCAATTTCAGGTTTCAATCCGAAGCGCAGAAGCAGTGGATGGAGCGTTGCGCAGCGAAGGGCTACACCGTTCCCGATTGGCCAAAGCCTTATGGTGGCGCGGGGCTGTCCCCACAGGAAACCAAGGTTCTTCGTCAGGAAATGGCAAAGCTCGGTTGCCGCAGTCCGCTTAACAGCTTCGGCATCTGGATGCTTGGACCGGCATTGCTGAAATTCGGCAGCGAAGAACAGAAGGTGCATTATCTGAATCAGATCGCGCGCGGCGAAATCCGCTGGTGTCAGGGCTATTCAGAACCGGGTTCGGGCAGCGACCTTGTCTCGATGCAGACCTATGGTGAAGACAAGGGCGACCATTGGCTCGTCAACGGCCAGAAAATCTGGACGTCTTATGCCGACAAGGCCGACTGGATTTTCTGCCTCGTCCGCACCGACAAGACCAATAAATATCAGGGCATCAGCTTCCTGCTGTTCGACATGGCAACGCCTGGTGTTTCAACCAAACCGATCAAGCTGATTTCCGGCAACTCGCCGTTCTGCGAAACCTTTTTCGATAATGTCGTTGTTCCCAAGCACCAGATTGTGGGCGAACTGAATCGCGGCTGGGATGTTGCCAAATATCTGTTGGGCCATGAGCGCGAGATGATTTCGGGCATGGGCGGCGATGGCGGTGTGACTTCGATTGGTGCGGCGATGAAGGCGGTGTTGGCCGAGGAACCAGTGCTGCGCGCACAAATGGCGTTGTTCGATGTCGAAAACCTGACCTTCCGCGCACATGGCGAACGCTTCATGGACGAATGGAAAACCGGCAAAGCGCATCCGGCTTATTCGAACCTGATGAAATATGTCGGCACCGAACTGAACAAGAAGCGGAATGAACTGGTGATGTCGATTGGCGGCTCTCAGGCGCTTGAATGGGACAGCGAGCGCTCGAATGGTGGGTCGAAGGCGCGCAATTGGTTGCGGACCAAAGCGAACTCGATTGAAGGCGGCACCAGCGAAGTGATGCTGAATGTCGTGTCCAAACGCATCCTCGAAATGCCGGGAGCTTAGAGAAAAAGCCTCGTCGCCCCAGCGAAGGCTGGGGCCTATCACGCCCCTCAGTCGTGATCGACAGACGAGATAGGCTCCAGCCTTCGCTGGAGCGACGGGAAGGTTTATAAAGGTTTTTGATCATGGCAATGACACTAAACGACGACCAGACAATGCTCCGTGACAGCGCGCGTGACTTCATGAAGTCGGAAGCCCCGACCACCCATTTCCGCAAATATCGCGATATGGAATGCAAGGACGGGTTCAGCCACGACCTGTGGAAGCAGTTTGCCGAGATGGGCTTTACCGGAATCCTGATCCCTGAAGCCGATGGCGGCATGGGGATGGGGCATATCGAGGCGGGCATTGTGCTTGAAGAAATTGGCCGCAACCTGTCACCTTCGCCGTTCCTGTCGACCTCGGTCGCAGCGGTCGAGGCGCTGAAGCTGGCCGACAAGGCGATGCGTGAGCGCTGGTTTCCGGGTATCTTGGCTGGCGAATCCGTGATCGGTTTAGCGATTGATGAGGGCGTCAAGCACCGGCCCGAAAAGATTGCGTGCAAGGCTGAGCGAAGCGGTAATGGCTTCAAACTTTCGGGGCATAAGCAATTCGTCGTGCAAGGCACATCGTCCGACATGCTGATTGTCGCGGCGCGAACGGCTGGTGCGGCTGGCGAGACCGATGGTCTGACCCTGTTTGCTGTCGAAAAGGATGCCGCCGGAATGTCGATGGAGGCCGCGCGGCTTGTCGACTCGGCGATGGCGGCGCATGTCAAACTCGATGGCGTTCAGGTCGATGCCGATGCGGTGATTGGCGAGGTCGATGGCGGCTGGTCTTTGCTGAGCAAGATGCTCGATGCCGGACGCGTTGGTGCCGCTGCGGAAATGGTCGGCGTTGGAACCGGCGCGATGGATATCACCTTCGACTATCTCAAAACCCGCAAGCAGTTCGACCGCGTGATCGGCGAATTCCAGGCGCTCCAGCACCGCGCGGCGCATCTCTACGGCGAGATGGAAGGTGCTCGGTCGATCGTGCTGAAGGCGCAGTCGCTGCTCGATGAGGGCCATGCCAAGGCCGAACTATATGTCGCGGCAGCGAAAGCGAAGGCTGGCCTCGCTTGCAACCTAGCGGTGCGCGAAGGCGTGCAGATGCACGGAGGCATAGGCATGACCGACGAATATGACATCGGCCTCTATATGAAGCGCGACCGGAGCCTGAACGAGTTTTTCGGCGACGCCTATTTCCACGCTGACCGCGTCGCGACGATGAACGGATATTGAAAAGGATATAAAAATGGACATCCAGACCCTGTTCAACCTCGACGGCCGCATTGCCGTCGTCACCGGCGGATCGCGCGGGATCGGCAAGATGATTGTCGAGGGCTATCTCAACGCCGGATGCGCCAAAGTCTATATCAGCGCGCGCAAAGTCGACCAGATCGAGGAAACTATCGCCGAATTCGGCGACAAGGTCATCGGCCTGCCGTGCGACCTTTCTACGGTCGAAGGCTGCACTTCGCTCGCCGCGCAGCTCGCCGAGCGCGAGAGCAAGGTCGATATTCTCGTTAATAATGCAGGCGCGGCATGGGGCGCGGATTTCGGCACCGTTACCGATGCACAATGGGACCGCGTGATGGACTTGAACGTCAAAGGCCTGTTTTTCCTGACGCAGGCGCTTCATCCCCTTATGAAGGCGGCGGCGACATTCGAGCGACCCGGCAAGGTGATCAACATCGCGTCGATCGACGGCATCAAGATCAACCCGTGGCAGACCTATGCCTATCAGGCGTCGAAGGCGGCGGTGATCCACTTGACCCGGCGGCTCGCGGCTGAGCTGGTCAAGGACAATATCCTCGTCAGCGGGATTGCGCCGGGTGCCTTCCAGTCGGAGATGAACAAGGCGGCGCGTGATCATGCCGATGCGGTTGCCAAAGGCATACCATTCCCGCGGATCGGCACGCCCGAGGATATGGCCGGGTTGGCCATCTTCCTTGCCGCGCGTTCGGGCGACTATATCGTCGGCGACACAATCGCGTGCGACGGCGGCATTGCCTATTCGAGCCTGCCACATAACGGCATCGCGCCATAATCAACTGACTTACGCTACGGCAATCGGGCTAGTTGCAAAACATGCAACTAGCCCGATTCTTTTCGCAATTGCAGCATAAGCAACTGGCAGCTATTTGGACAGCAACGGCAAGCAATTGCCGAAACGCACTTCAACCGGCCGGGCACTCTCCTCCTCTCTCCCTCGCCCCCGGTTGAATCGAACGGCCTCCATGCACCGCGTGGAGGCCGTATTCGTTTGGGCACCAACGTTGTGCGCCAACTTGTCCACCGCAAACCCGTCTGCCTGTGGATAACTTTGCATTTTTATGTTTGCGCGACTCGATTTTCATGACAACTTTAAGTCATCGGGCAGGACCGCCACGATGCAAAGCAGAACCGGCAACGGGAAAGTGGAGCGGAATGGTTCGAATGCCGGATCGCTAGATCAGAAGGCAAACCGGTCGCAAGACAGGGAAATGTGGCTGAAAAGGCGGTGCTGGAAAACGAAGTTCAAGTGCGGCAACACGCAAGTGAAGCAACGCCGGGACGGATACCGAAAGTGCATTAGGGGAACCAACAAGGCCTTCGGGTCAAGTTGGGGAACCTGACGCCAGATACCGGAAAGAATGGCCCTTGGGCCAAGGACTTCCACCATCAGGCGCAGTGGCCGCTGGTAGCAATACCAGCGGCCATTTTCGTTGGCGTTCAAGGCTGTTCCATACACCAACATTTGTCATTCCCGCGAAGGCGGGGAACAACGTGACCAGCGATCAATCCATGGTCTGAGTCCTCAGCCCAAACCGACGGTTCAGACCATGGACCCCCGATCAAGTCGGGGGTGACAAAGTTGGGTTGTGTCAAAGGGGATGATGAACCACACTCGCTCGCAGGGGAGGGCTTCATCCATGTTTATCGGTCACTGGGCACCAGCCATGGTCGCGGCGACGCGTAAAAATGCCCCCAGCCTGCCCGTTCTTTTCATAGCTGCACAGTTGGTCGATTGGGCATTTTTTCTGTTCCTGATGTTCGGCGTTGAGTCGATGCGGGTGACGCCAGGCATATCGGTGATGAACCCGTTGGACCTTTATTATATGCCCTATACGCACAGCCTGCTGGGATCTGCGGCGTGGTCGGCGGGATTTGGCGTGCTGGTTTTCGCTATCTGCCGCAACCGCACCTCCGCGCTTATCGCGGCGGCGGTCGTGCTGTCGCACTGGTTCCTTGATTTACTCGTTCATATCCCCGATTTAACCATTGCAGGTAGTGAACCAAAGCTTGGCCTTGGCCTGTGGAATCACCCCGGTATCGAGATGCCGCTCGAATTAATGCTGACTTTCTGCGCGCTCGGACTCTATGTGCGCGCGGCAAAGCCGAACATTTTCCCGACCATAGTCCTGGGTGGCGCGCTGCTGATGCTTCAGGCGATTAACTGGTCCAGTGCCGTCGAAACAGAAGGCAAAACCAGCACAAGCATTCTGGCTTTTGTAGCTTTCGGCTTGATCACTGCGATTTCAGCGTGGGTCAACCGATCAGTAAAGACTTCCGCATAGCGACCATCCTGTTGCGACAACCGCAAGCTAGACGACAGTTTTTGCAATTGCGGGCCTTTGCAAAACCCATATGCTGCACTGCACAATACGAAAGAGAGGATGCTGTCCCGGCGCAACCAGAAAGGGATACCATCATGAAATTCTTTCGCACTTTCCTCTCCGCCGCCATCGTGACGCTTGCTGCAACCGCAGCATTGGCTGAAAAGCCAGTGACGCGCTCGTTCGAACGCGACGGCGTGACTTATGAATACACGGCGACCGAAGTCGATGGCAAAACCATATTGCGTGGCACAGCCGATGGCAGTTACGCGTTCAAGTTGGTTGTGACCGGCAGCCGCGTTCGCGGCACAGTGGACGGTAAATTCGTCTCCTTCCGGAATCCCAACACGCCGAAGACAGAAGCCTCAGTCATGGCGCGTGCTGATTGAATTCGCAGCGGTCCCGGGCAAAAAAATGTCCGGGGCCGTTTGACTTCGGACTAGGCGGCGGCGGCCCGCGTCGCTAGAGGCAGGCCATGACCGACGCTGCTACGCAAATCACCCCTCAAATCGTCGCCGACCACGGCCTTAACGAGGAGGAATATGCGCGGTTGCTTCATGCGCTGGGGCGCACGCCCAATATGGTCGAGCTCGGCATATTCTCGGTGATGTGGTCGGAGCATTGCTCGTATAAATCCTCGCGCATCCACCTCAAGAAATTGCCCACGACCGCGCCGTGGGTGATTTGCGGCCCTGGCGAGAATGCGGGTGTTATCGACATCGGTGAAGGCCCGAACGGCACGAAACTTGCCGCGATCTTCAAGATGGAATCGCACAATCACCCGAGCTACATCGAACCCTATCAGGGAGCGGCGACCGGCGTCGGCGGCATCTTGCGCGATGTGTTCACTATGGGCGCGCGGCCGGTGGCGAACCTCAATGCGCTGCGTTTCGGGCGGCCCGATCATCCCAAGATGAAGCATCTGGTGCAGGGCGTGGTTGCTGGCATCGGCGGTTATGGCAATTGCGTGGGCGTACCAACGGTGGGCGGCGAGACCAATTTCCATCCTGCCTATGACGGCAATATTCTCGTCAACGCGATGACGGTGGGCATCGCCGATCAGGACAAGATTTTCTATTCCGCCGCGACCGGCGTTGGCAACCCCATCGTCTATGTCGGCAGCAAGACCGGCCGCGACGGCATCCACGGCGCGACAATGGCGAGCGCCGACTTTGGCGCGGACATCGAGGAAAAACGCCCCACGGTGCAGGTCGGTGATCCGTTTACCGAAAAGCTGCTGATCGAGGCGTGCCTCGAACTGATGGCATCGGACGCGATTGTCGCCATTCAGGATATGGGCGCGGCGGGGCTGACCTCGTCGAGCGTCGAAATGGCGACCAACGGCAAGGCGGGGATCATTCTCGACATGGACAAGGTGCCGTGCCGCGAAGAGGGGATGACGCCCTACGAGATGATGCTGTCCGAAGTCTCAGGAACGCATGTTGATGGTTCTCAAGCCCGGACGCGAGGACTTTGCCAAGGCGATTTTCGACAAATGGGAACTCGATTTCGCGGTCATCGGCGAAGTCACCGACACCGGCCATATGGTGTCTGACCTTCAAGGGCGAAGTTGTATGTGACATCCCGCTGGGGCCACTCGCCGAAGACGCGCCGCTTTATGACCGGCCCGCCGCGTCGAAAGAAGAATATAAGGCGTGGGCCAAGGTCAAGCCGCTGGGCGATATCCCCGAAAGCACCGACATCGGCGCGGATTTGCTGAAGCTGATGGCCTGCCCCGACCTCGCCTCGCGCGCATGGATCTGGCAGCAATATGACAGCCAGGTCGGCGGCGACACTGCGCAGCTTTCGGGCGGCGACGCAGCCGTCGTCCGCATCCACGGCACCAACCGCGCGCTGGCGATGAGCACCGACTGCACCCCGCGTTATTGCTATGCCGACCCCTATGAAGGCGGCAAGCAGGCGGTGGCCGAAACCTATCGCAACATCTGCGCGGTCGGCGCAAAGCCGCTGGCGATCACCAACTGCCTCAACTTCGCCAACCCGCAACGCCCCGAAATCATGGCGCAGATTGTCGGCTGCCTCGAAGGCATGGCCGACGCCTGCCGCGCGCTCGATTACCCGATCGTGTCGGGCAATGTCTCGCTCTACAATGAAAGCAAAGCCACCGGCGGCGGCAGCGCGATTTTGCCGACGCCAGCCATCGGCGGCGTGGGCGTGCTCGAAGATGTGAGCAAGATGGCGACGATTGGGTTTAAGGCGGACGGGGACATTGCCCATGCAATCTGGATTATCGGCGGGCTATGGCCGCATTTGGGTCAATCGCTGTGGCTGCGCGAAATGCATGGCCGCGAAGACGGGCCGCCACCGACAGTCGATCTCGGACTCAAGAGCGGAAGGCTGGCGAGTTTGTTCGTCAGCTAATTGAGCACGAGATGGTGTAACAGCGGTTCACGATTGTCCGGACGGTGGCTATGCGGTTGCTCTGGCAGAAATGGCGCTTGCGGGCAACATGGTGCATAGCTGCGACATGCTCGACGATGATCTAACGCGACGACAGCTGCGGATTGTGTTTGGAGAAGATCAGGCCCGCTATATTGCGTCGCAACCGGCGATGCAGATGGCAATTGCTATCGATGATGCAAGCGCTGCATTGGTAGTGCGCATCGGACGCGATTGGGACGACCGGCGGTGACGCGCTTGTCATGGACGGTTCTGCGACGTCCCCCTCGCCGACCTCCGCGCCGCGCATGAGAGCTTCTTCAAAAACTGGATGGAAGCCTAAAAAATGGCACCTGCTTCTTCCGGAGCGGGTTATTCCGGCACGCCGCTCGGCAAGAAGCTATCGCTGAAACCCGGCCTGCGCGTCTGGTTTGATGCGATGCCGGATAGCGTGCTTGCCGAAATCGATATGCCCGATCTGGTATATCTCGTCCGCACCCGAACCCGGCCTCGACGCCGCACATATCTTCGTCACCGAACGCGCTGATATGGAGGCGAAGCTGACCATGCTCCGCCCGCTGCTCCAACCCGCTGGTTTCATCTGGGTCAGCTGGCCGAAAAAGGCTTCCAAGGTCCCGACCGACATCACCGAGGACACGATCCGCGCGATCATCCTGCCCGACAGCGATCTGGTGGACGTAAAGGTCTGCGCGGTGGACGCGGTCTGGTCCGGCCTGAAACTGATGATCCGCAAGGACCGGCGTTAAAGCCCGTACTGCCAAACCAGCAACGTCGACAAAGTCGTAATCATAATCAGCACCAGCGGCACTCCGGTACGCATATAATCGCGAAACTGATACTCGCCCTCTGCCATGATCAGCATATTCGTCTGATAGGCAACGGGTGTTGCGTAGCACAAATTGCACCCGAACAGCACCGCGAGCACCAGAGGCTCGACTGGCAGGCCGAGCTGCGTTGCCAAGGCAAAGGCAATCGGCGTCCCGACCGCCGCCGCAGTGGCGTTCGAGGCGAAATTTGTCAGCACCGTCACAAACAACATCACCGCCGCGATCACCACTGCTGGCGCGGCAAATTGCAAACCCTGCGCCAACCCTTGACCGATCCATTCGGCCGCCCCGCTGACCAGAAACAATTTGCCAATGGCGATACTTGCCGCAACGAGTACGATTACTTGCGCCGATAGCGCCCGGCCAACACGTTCGAATTTGACGCAACCGGTCAGGAACATCGCGACTGCGCCTGCCAAGCGAGTAATCGCAATCGGGATAAGCCCGACGCTCGCGATACCCACCGCCAGCGCCATGATTGTCAGTGCCAAAGGTGCTTTGCCCGACCGCGGCAACTCCTTGACCCCGGCAAGCAACAATAGCGCATCGTCCTGCGCCCATTGTTGCAAACGCTCCTCGGTCCCCATCGCGAGCAGCACGTCGCCCTCGCGCAAAGGGGCCTGTGCGCTTTTCTCGCGATGCTCATGGATAAAGCGACGGGCTTGGTCTATGCCCAGAACCGCAACGCCTTCAAGCCCCGCATTTTGCAATGTCCGTCCGACCAACCGCGAATCGTTCGTCACGGCAAGTTCGGCAATGCCGATGTCATGTCCGCTTGCGCTGCATCGCGAGTCACGCGCTCGATCAGCCACGCGGCGCTGCGGTGGCGCCAATCAATCGTGCCGCTTCGATCAAGCGTGTCGCGCGGGGCCTGCACTGAAAGTCGCATGTCGGCGCGTAAGCGGACCGGACATAGGCTCGGTAATGAAACTGGAAATCGGCAGGGAGGATTTTTGTCAGTTCGTCTTGCGTCTTTTCCCAATACAGGCGACGCTTTCGCTTATCCGGAAACTCGCTCAGAAAATTATGCCGCTCTGCCGTTTGCTGAACTTCGGTTCCGCTCAACAGACGTGGCATGACTAGCCAGATATACGGTAGAGCGACAATCGCGGCGATCAAGACGATATGCGTGTAATGGAACACGCCGATAGCCGGCATCCCCAAATCCTGCGCGATGGATACCACGAGCAAGTTGGTCGAGGTGCCAATTGTCGTCGCCATCCCGCCAATCAAAACTGCCGAATTTACAGGTATCAAAGTCTTTGACGCTGGCATGCCGCCCTGCATCGCGAGCTGCGTCAATATCGGCAGCAGCAGCACCAACACCGGCGTGTCGTTGATCATCATGCTCATGCCGAACGCGAGCAAAAGCGTCACTAACAGCCCAAGCTGGTTATTGAACCGCCACACCGACCGCAGCGCCCGCGCAGCCGGATCAAGCGCGCCGGTGACCACCAGCCCGCGTCCCATGATCATCAACGCGCAAATCGTGATGAGGGCCGGGTGGCCAAATCCTTCAAATGCCAGCACTAGCCCTTGATTGGGCACCATGTCGGGCATCGGAAAAAATAGAGGCCGAGCGCGATACGCCGATGGTCAGCAGCGAGACAATCTCGACGCGCAGCTTTTCGGTCGCGAAGGCTAAAATACCAGAACAGCCAGCAATATGGACGCAGCGGCGTGCGGGGTCAGCGTCGACAGCATCGCCGACCTTAGCCGCCTGACCATTGAGGGCAAGTTCGGCCGCCAATTTTTCTTTCGGGTCAGGCGTTTAAGCCCAATCGCATCGAATGAAATCGTTTGAAAAAGCATCACGCTCGGCCTGATTGGGCAGCAACATATCGTCCGCGCCGCATTCCATCGGTCGACATTGCCGCCCAAAGGCCGCGCGCACGCGCGCTTTGGTCAGGTGAAGTTCGGTCTTGCCCCAATGCATCGTAAAGGGCATTCCCGCCGTGTCGAAACCATCTGGCGACGCAGCTTCGATTAGCTTTTGCGTCGCGGGGTTGAATCGATCCCGTCGATGTCGATTATGCAGCTTGGATCATAACGGGTAAAGCCCAAGAATCGCCGGCGATTTTCTGCGCATAGCGGCAGGTGAAGAGCTACAGGTGCGCTGGGATGGAATGAAAATGCCCGCCGCGCGATATCAAGCGCCGTCGTCGTCTGCGCCACAGGGATAGCAAAGCCGCTACTTGCTATTCCTTCGCGGGCGTTGGTGAAGGTGTAGCTCTGCCCGGCGTTTTCCAGTTTTTTTGCTCGCCGGGGCGCACGCGCAGTTCCTCGGCGAGCTTCATCAGCAACCGAGTTAGCGGATCGCGTGCGCCACCCGCCACGTTGACGACCGATGCGATCAGCCGCGGGATGTCGGTGCCCGGCTCATAGCCCGTCTGCATATCGTAAAGCGCGCTGTAAGAAGGCGGGCAAAGCCGTTTGTAGCGAACCGCCGTATAGGCAATATCGAAACGGCTGGGGTTGACGATTGCCTGAAAGAAATAAGGACGGTCTGGCGGCCGCTGAGCTGTGGCGTTGTTTCGAAATTCAGCGTGTTAAGCGTATTCTGGATCTGGCCATAGGGAATATGCAGCAGCGAGGCGTCGAGCAGATAACGCCCGGTCGATTCGAGCAGGACGGCTTACCACGACAAGGCTCTCAGGAACAAGCCGAACGCCTCGACGTCGCCCATATGTCATGACCACTCCAGTCGCTACTCCGGCACCCCGCTCGTCAAAAATGCTGGGTTACAAGGACGGCCTGCGACCTGGTTTCGATGCCATGCCCGACAGCTATGGCCGAACCATGCACACCGGTGCCGATCATCCCGCCGATGGTCTGACCGTTACTCGCGCCCGATGTCCTAAGCGCACGCTGCCAGGCTCTGGTTTCGAGCGCCTCGTTGATCAGCGAGACCTTGACCCCGCATTGCGCCAGCAGCACGTCGTTTGCGGTCAGCCGCGCTTGCGGGTCGAAATGCTCGGGCTTCACCCGTATACGATATTGCAGTTGGTCGGTCTCAATCATCCAGCAACCGGGGGACACGGGCAAATCGGAGAAGGACCAGCGCGCTCCGCATGTTCTGACCCGTGCGCCTGCGGCAAGCGCTTCGCCGATCACCTGCTGAATGCGAGAAGCAGTATCGCGCAGCCCGGTATAGGAAGCGCTGCCCGGGTTGGCGTTCGCCACCGTCAACCGCTCGGCCACGCGGACTTTTACGTTGAGATGGTGGTTGGTCCAGTCGACGTTAGACCGGTGGATGACTGAAGGAATAGGGGGCATCGTTTTTCTCCTTCAATCGTCTGGCGTCGCGACGTCCGAAGGGACATTGGCGCAAAAATACTCGATGGTCGTTGGCATGTAAAAACCCAGGTAAGCACGCTTACCAGTGCCCGCCGAGATTGATTTGCCCGAACTCGTCCATCTCACCGCACCCGAACCCGTGCATCAACGCCGCGCCAATATCCCCTTCGTCACCGACCGCGCCGTCTATGGAGGCGAAGCTGGCAATGCTCCGCCCGCTGTTGCAACCCGCCGGGTTCATCTGGGTCGCTGGCCGAAAAAGGCCTCACAAGGCCACCAAAGCGACCGATATCACCGAAGACACGATCCGCGCCCGGTTATCCGTGCCGTTTTCCGATCTGGTCGATGTGAAGGTCTGCGCATTGTGGCTTGTGCCCGCCGCGCAGATATTGGGCTTTAAACTGATGATCCGTAAGAGTGCCACGATGAAGCCGCATGACACGGTGCCTTATGCCGATTTGCCCGACTATCCGGACGGATCGGATCGGTCGGGCCAAGGCGTTTCATGCGGCGTTGAAAACGCGGCGGACCTGCCGCGACTTCGCCGATACGCCGGTACCGCGCGAAATCATCGAGGCGGCATTGCTTGCCGCAGGAACTGCGCCCAGTGGCGCCAATCATCAACCATGGCATTTTGCGGTGATTTCTTCGCCCGAAAAAAAGCGCGCGTTTCGCGAAGCCGCCGAAACGGAAGAGCGCGAATTCTATGCTGGCAAGGCAAGTCAGGAATGGATCGACGCGCTTGCCCCGCTCGGCACCGATGAGGTTAAGCCCTATCTGGAAACCGCGCCTTATCTGATCGTCATATTCGGCCAGCGACGCGGCGGGTTATATCCGGGCGATGACAAACAGAATTATTATGTAAACGAAAGCGTGGGCATCGCCACGGGCTTTCTGATTGCGGCGCTTCATGATGCCGGGCTTGCGACCTTGACCCATACGCCCAATCCGATGAAGTTCCTCAACCGGATTTGTGAGCGGCCAGCGAATGAAAAGCCGGTAATGGTGTTAGTTGTCGGCCACCCCGCGCCGGATGCAACTGTACCCGTACACGCGACCGTGAAGAAGTCGCTGGAGCAAATTTCGAGCTGGCTTTAGGCCGCGACGGGCGCCAGCAGATTATACGGGTCGACCCCGCCCGAACGCATTGCTTCATGTGCCGCTTTATAGGCAACCGGTTCGGGTATCCCCAGACGCAGCCTCGCATCGGCCAATGGTTCGCGCAGCAACGCGTTGATATCCTCATGCACGAGGTTCTTCGCGGCCTTGCCGATGCGGTAGCCTTCGTGGACGGCGGTCATAATCGGCGACGACCGCGCTACCCGGCGCTTTAGTTCGAACCCGCCCATATAGGCGATGAAGCCAACGCCGAGATTGCGCTGTTGCGCATAAGTGAACGCAAGCACGCATTGTTCACCAAGCGCATCGCGACCGTATCCGGTCAGGATATGGTGCAAGTCGTGGGTGTCGCGGAGGCGGTCGCCATAGCGGTCGATGCCGTCTTCGAAACGCGTTCCCGCTGTCGTAAATTTGGCATATTCGGCTTCGAGGCCCGCCGCAGAAAGCCCTTCACGCTGCATGAAATCGACATAGGCGCGGCCGACGGTGCCCGCCGGAAGCTGTTTCAGCGTGTCATGATCGTCGAGGGTGTCGATCAACCGCTGGTTCGACGCGAGCAGGCGCTGGCCCTTGTCACTGTTCCAGAATTTGCCCGCAATTTTGCGGAACGCACCGCCGCGCAGCGCTGCGATGATGTGGAACACCTGCTCGGTGTCTTCCTTGTCGGCCATCAAATTCTGGAAATGACGCCAGGCCTTCAACGGGCGGAACTCGTTAGAAGGACGGTCGGGATGATGGAACGGAATGGCGGTCATGTGGAACTCCGGCGAATCTGTTGAGCTTGAAATATCGCTTACCTACATCAATGTCAATAAGGAAAGTTTAACGGGCTGGACGCTGTGCAAAGCGGCCGTATTGCTTGCTTAATACAGGGAGGATTCTATGCAGGTTTCGGAAACGCGGCATATTTCGCTGGATGCCATGCGCGGTTTTGCGGTGATGGGGATATTGGCGATGAATATCGTCGCCTTTGCCATGCCATTCTGGGCCTATATCACACCGCTCGCTTATGGCGGCGAGACTGCTGCCGAGCGCGGCGCTTGGGTTTTCTCCTATGTGCTGCTCGACGGCAAGATGCGCGGCTTTTTCTCGCTTGCTGTTCGGCGCGAGCATGATGCTGATCATTGAAGGCGCCGAGGCAAAGGGCGAAAGCGCGGCGAAGGTGCATTATTCGCGGATGTTCTGGCTGGCACTGTTCGGGCTAGCGCATTTTTACTTCATCTGGTTTGGGGACATATTGTTCCTTTACGCAGCCGCGGGTTGCCTCGCTTTCCTGTTCCGCAAATGGGAACCGCAGCGGCTGATCAAATGGGCGCTGATCATTTTCAGCTTCACCTGTTGCTGTTCGGCCTGCAATTTGTCGGGCTGCAGGCCATGCAGTTCTTTGCAACGCAACCCGGCGCGTCTGCCGATGTGGTCAAGCAGTATAAAGAAATCATGGCGAGCCCTGATTTCGACTTTGAAACAGCAAAACAACTCGCGCTTCACCGCGGCGATTATGCCGGGATCGTGGCGGACAAATTGAGCCATTGGAGCGACCCGCTTTTCGGCTTGATCCAGACCATAGGCGAGACTTTGCCGCTGATGATGATCGGCATGGCGATGAAGAAAAATGGCTTCCTGACCGGACAGTGGGAGCGGGGTGATTACATCCGCTGGGCGCGCAAGATGATCATCCCCGGACTCATTTTGAGCGCCCTGGTCGGGGCGATGGTCGTGATGACCAACTACGACAAGATCACGTCTATTGCCGCATTCTTCATCTGGAGCGCCATTCCGCGCAAGATGCTGACCATCGGCTATGCTGCGGTGCTGATGTTGGTAATCGCGCATTATGCCAATAGCGGTTTCATATCGCGCGTTGCGGCGACGGGGCAGGCGGCGTTCACTAACTATCTCGGCACGAGCATCGTCATGACCACGATCTTCTATGGCTATGGCTTCGGGCTGTTCGGTACTATCGGGCGGATCGAATTATGGGCATTCGTCATTGGTGCTTGGGTGGTGATGCTTGTGTGGTCGAAACCGTGGCTAAAGCGATTTCGCTATGGACCGCTCGAATGGCTATGGCGTTCGCTGGCCCGGATGAAAATTCAGCCATTGCGACGCTAAAGCTATTGCAACCAATTCGCATTAACGCTATCAGGATCGCAAGGAGCGATTCTATGGTCGTTTGTATTTGCAATGCCATCCGCGAAAAAGACCTGCGCGCCGCCGTGCGTTGCTGCTCGGAAAAACCGAACGACGTCTATGCGCGCATGGGCCGCAAACCGAAATGCGGCCAGTGCCTGTCGTTCGCGCGAGACATTATCAGCGGAACGCTGCGACCGCTTAGCAATAGCTACGTAAAAATCACGCATTTCTGCGGGTTCCGGGCTTTTCTGAGCGCCCTTGTCGCGGCTATACTCCGGCTATTCACAGCATCCGGAGACAGGCCATGAAGGGCGACAGCAAAGTAATCGAGTTTCTCAACGAGGCGCTCAAAAACGAGCTGACCGCGGTCAACCAATATTGGCTTCACTACCGGATGCTCGACAATTGGGGGCTGGCAAAGCTGGCCGATTTCGAACGGCACGAATCCATCGACGAGATGAAACATGCCGACCGCCTGTCCGAGCGGATATTGTTTCTCGAAGGCTTGCCCAATTTCCAGTTGCTCGGGCGGCTGCGCATCGGCGAATCGGTCGAAGAGATCTTGAAGGCCGACCTTGCGCTCGAATATGAGGCGTTGCCGCTGCTCAAGGACGCGATTGCCTATAGCGAGAGCGTACGCGACTTTGTCAGCCGCGACCTGTTTGCCGATATCCTCGAAAATGAGGAGGAACATGTCGATATCCTCGAAAAGCAGTTCGAGATGATTGCGCGGATGGGTCTTGAAAATTACATCCAGCTTCAGTCGAAGCCAGCGAGGACTAACGTTTAGCCGTAGCTCATCCCGCCAAGCGCGTTGCGTTGGCCGAAGCTTGCCGGTTTGCGCTCCATCAGCGGGCTTGCTTCGGCTTCGAGTGCCGCCAAAGTCGCCTCGAAAATCGGACGCAACTGCACCACTTTTTCGACCAGTTCGGATGGGTCCTGGTGAATTTCGACATAATGCCGCGCCGCGACCTCGATCTCTTCGGAGAGTATCGCCAGCTTGTCCGCGCCAAACTGCCAGGATTCGCCCTTCAACGTGTGCGCAGGCATCACCAGCTTGGCTGAATCGCGCATCCGCATCGCTTCTTCGATGGCCGCAACCGATTTCGTCCCGTCCTCGCGGAAATAGCCCAGAATGCGCACAAAACCGGCACCCAGCAAATTGCGGGTATCGGTAAAGGTCTTCCAGTCGATCAGGTCATCCGGCTGATGGTTCAACGCAGTTACTCCAAGGAACGTTAAAGTTGCGGTCCTGTCGGGAAGTTTTACACCATCAGAAGTAAACAGAGCGTTGACGAATTGCTTTTGCCATATTGCCCGATCAATCGGGATCGAACGGATTTTTCGACGAGCGGAAGTTTATCCGAACCGGTACTGCGCCGAAATCGAGATCGCGGCGGATGCCGTTGAGCAGATAACGCGCATAGCTGGCCGGGATTTCATCGGTGCGGTTGCCGAATATCACGAACGTCGGCGGGCGGTTGCGTGCCTGGGTCATGTACCGAAGCTTGATTTGTTTGCCGCCGGGGGCTGGCGGCGGGTTCGCTGAAATCGCGGCCTCGAACCAGCGGTTTAGGATACCGGTCGGCACGCGCTTGTTCCATGCCTCGCGCGCCTCGAAGGCGGCTTTGAGCAATTGGTCGAGACCCTTGCCGGTGGCGGCCGATACCGCGATCATCGGCACGCCTTTGAGCTGCGACAGTCCGTCTTCGAGTGCCGCACGAATGCCGTTGAACAGGCTGCTGCCGTTCTCGGCGATATCCCATTTGTTGATCGCGATAACCAGCGCGCGACCTTCCTGGATGACATGATCGGCGATTTTCAGGTCCTGCACCTCGAGCCCCTTGGTCGCGTCGAGTAACAACACCACGACCTCGGCAAAGTCGATGGCGTGACGGGCATCGGCGACCGACAGCTTTTCGAGCTTGTCCTGCACCTTGGCGCGCTTGCGCATTCCCGCGGTGTCGATCAGGCGGACTCTGCGTTCGCTTTGCAACGGCGGGATATTGCCCTCTTCGTCGGGCTCGCCTTGCTTGGGGTCGGGGTCGTGCCAGACCCATTCGACCGCGATGCTGTCACGGGTGATGCCAGCCTCCGGCCCGGTAATCAGCCTTTGCTCACCCAGCAGCTTATTGATAAGCGTCGATTTGCCCGCATTGGGACGGCCAACGATTGCGAGTTTCAATACCGCGTCATGCGCTTCGTGATCCTCGACCTCGAAGGCGCCGCCGTCGATATGCGGCAGCAATTCCTGAAACAGGTCGGCCATGCCTTCGCCGTGCTCGCCGCTGATCGCGATGGGCTCGCCAAAACCCAGCGCGTAGCTTTCCAGAATACCGTTATCGCCCTGTTTGCCCTCGGCCTTGTTGACCGCGAGCACTACGGGCGTATCGCTGCTGCGCAACCAGCGGCCGATTTCCTCGTCAAGCGGGGTGACGCCCGCGCGCCCGTCGATCAGGAACAACGCGACCTGCGCGCCCGCAATCGCCGCTTCGGTCTGCATCCGCATCCGTCCGGGCAAAGTATCGGGGTCTTCGTCCTCATAGCCCGCAGTGTCGACAACTGTGAATTCGAGATCGAACAGGCGGCCTTCGCCCTCGCGCCGGTCGCGGGTGACGCCGGGCGTATCATCGACAAGCGCCAGCTTCTTACCAACCAGCCGGTTGAAAAGCGTAGATTTGCCGACATTGGGCCGACCGATAATGGCTACCGTCGGCAACATTGCCAACTATCCTTCCTGTTCAGCGAAACGCCGAAATCCGGCCCTTGTCGTCGAGCACATAAAGTATGTTATTAGCGACAACGGGCGCGAGCGAGACATCGGACTGCAAATCGACGAGAGCGGTTGCGGTTCCGTCGGCTGGGCTCACCGCCCACATCGCGCCGCGCGAATTCACCGTAATTAAGCGGCCACCGGCCAAAACCGGTCCCTGCCAGCTAATCGGGCCCTTTTTCTTTTCTTCATTGTCATAGCGTTGCAGCTTGGCAATCCAGCGGATTTTGCCGCTCGACCGCGCCACGCAGAGCAATTTTGCTTCATCGGTGAGAACAAAAACCCATTCGCCCGAAGAAACCGGCGTCGCAATCCCTGCAATATTGATTTCCCAGATGCGCTGACCGGTCACCAGTTCGTAAGACGCCATCCGACCACCCTTACCGAGCGCGAACACCCGGCCACGGTCGATTACGGGATCAGCGTCGATATCGGTCAGCGTCGAAACGCTCGTCGACATCGCAGTGCGCGACAGCGTGTCGGTCCACAGGCTCCGGCCATTCTCATAACGATAGGCAGCAAGCTCGCCACTCGAATAGCCCGCTATCACCGTACCTTGTGCCGCTGCTGGTGCGCCAACGCCGAAAATGCCTGATGTGGCAATCGGTCCGGCCTCATTCCATTGTGGCTCGCCGTCGCTCTGACGCAGCGCATAAATCTGGTTGTCCTGAGTCATCACATAAGCGTTGCCGTTGGACAAAGTCGGCGCACCACGGAGCGGCCCGGCAGGACGTTTTTTCCAGACCAAAGCGCCGGTATCGGCTGCAAAGGCTGCGACATCGCCAACGCCGTTGGTGGCAAAGACCATATTTTCGTTGGCGCTAACCCCGCCACCGAACAAGGATGTCCGTCCGTCGCCTTCGACGTCGATCACCGTCGACCAAAGTCGAGCGCCGCTGTTCGCGTCGAATGCTGAAACGCGTGCGTCGGTGTCGATGACATAGAGCCGCCCGTCGCTGACCACAGGCGATGCTTCAAGCCGTGCACGCGGCGTAGAGCCTGCGACATCGCAACCCATGTTCTGGCAAGGCTCTGGCCAAGAGTGACATGTCCCGGCGATTTCGAAGCATTGCCGCCGGGTTGCGCCCATGCAGCATTGACGATGGGTTCGGGCAGGATAACCGAGACACCGGCAAGTGCAGAGTCGGCCTCGGTATCGCGTTCGGTGCCGAGAATATCGACTCTGTTGCCAATCGTAGGCGTATTGTTTTTCTTGCCCGCGTCGCCGCGCACGCTGTCGAGCACGGCGCAACCGCCGAGCGTCGTCGATGCAGCCAGCACCAGCAGTAATTTGGAAATGCTATTCACCTGTTACTCTCCTGCAGCGGCTTTGGTCGCCGCTTGTGTTGCTGCATTGCGCTTGTCATCAACCTGAACGGCGTCGATGCCAAGCGCACCTGCCATTTGCTGGGCACGGCTGCGCAAAGATTGCGGTACGCCTTCCTGCTTGGCAATCTGGGCAAAAATAGGACCGGCAAGGTTTTCCTTACCCATTTTCATATAGGCCAAGGCAGTCAATTCGCCTGCGCTGCCAAACCACGGGTTGCCCGGTGTCGCTAACGGCTTCAGCCGGTCGATAACGGTTTGCGCGGCCAATGTGTCGAACTCGGCGCTGGTCTGGCGGATAAGTGCGAGATCGCGAAAGGTTTGCGGCAGGCTGCCGTCCTTGGCAACCTTGGCGTAGATGGCGATGGCTTTCTTGGTCTCGCCGTCCTCGCCCAGCAGGTTAGCCTCGACCAGTTGCGCCATCGCGCGGTATCCAGGCTGTTCGGCCTTGGTCAGCGTCGCCAGTTTAGCGCGCCCGCCTTTTTCATCGCCCGCCCGCAATTTGTCCATCGCATCGACAAAGGCCTCGCTCTGCGCGTCGGCGGCGGCCTGCACGCGCTGCTGGTAGACAATCCAGCCAGCAAACGCCAACAGCCCGACGACCAGTAACACCACGAGCCAACGGCCATAGCGTTTCCAGAAACTCGTCAGGTCACTCGCGCGGACCGCGTCGTCCACTTCGCGCAGGAAAGCTTCGTCGCTGCCAGCACGCTTGTCAGTCGGTGTTAAAGCCAAAAGGGCCTCCGGTAGGGGATAGTAAACAGATTAGCCGCCGTCCTTAGCGATACTCTGCGCGATAGGCCAGCCCTGCTTCAGACAGGCTGGTATAGCTGCTCCGGCCCCGGAAATGACCGGTCACGCACGTCATTGGCATATTGGCGCACTGCCTCTTCGACCGAGACACCCATATTGCCGAATTTCTTCACGAATTTGGGGACGCGGTCGAACAGTCCGAGCATGTCTTCGGTTACCAGCACCTGCCCGTCGCACTGCGCCGACGCACCGATGCCGATCGTGGGGCAGGCGATCTTGTTGGTGATCTCGATGGCGATTGGTTCGAGCACACCTTCGATGACCATCGAAAACGCGCCCGCGTCAGACATCGCGACCGCATCCTCGACAATGGACTTGGCTTCCTCGGAGCTCTTACCTCGAACGCCGTAGCCGCCGAGAATGTTGACCGCCTGCGGAGTCAGCCCGACATGCGCCATCACCGGAATACCGCGCGAGGTCAGGAACTCGACGGTCGGCGCCATCACCTTGCCGCCCTCCATCTTCACTGCCGCTGCGCCGGTTTCCTTGAGCAAACGCGCGGCGTTGGTAAACGCCAGTTCGGGCGAAGCCTCATAAGAACCAAATGGCATGTCTACTATTACCGCTGCGTGATAGCTGCCGCGCACCACCGCCGCGCCGTGCGCCGCCATCATCTCCATCGTCACCGCAACGGTATGCGGCAGACCGTAAATCACCTGACCGAGCGAATCGCCGACGAGCAGCATATCGCAATGCGGATCGAGCAACTGCGCCATACGGACGGTGTAGGCGGTCAGCATCACCAATGGCTCCCCCCCCTTGCGCTGCCGGATTCGCGGCACGGTAAGCCGCTTCATCGGCGACGGCGTTGGGTTCGCGCGGCTGGTCGAGGTGTCGAAGGTGAGCGTTTGGGGGCGTGTGGACATAGTGTGAGCCTTACCAGAAAATTTTGACGGGGTATTTATGAATGGCTTCGTCGGAAGCTATGAATTCGAGATCGTGATGGATAGCCTGAGCGATCAGCATCCGGTCGAAGGGGTCTTTGTGGATCGGCGGCAGGCTGCTGGCGTAGCGGTAAACATCGAATTGCAGATCAAGCGGCTGATGCGGAATCTTCGTGATGATTTCTGCAAATGGCAGTTGATACTCATTTGGCCGCTTTTTGCGCTTCTGTTCATATTCCCAGCCAGAAACAACGGAAATGAAGTTATCGTCATCGCCTGTCAAAAGACGGTCTTTGGCCCGTTGCGAAAGATGGGCGTCGCCTTCGAAAAGCCATAAAATGATATTGGTGTCCAGCAACAATGCCAAAATTCAAAAGCCTTGGCTGAAGTTATCGATTTCCTCGTCCGTATATTCGGGTTCACAGATCAGCTGGTGGCATTAGGCCCAAGTTTCCCTTTTCCGCTTCCTATAAACGCCTTCATTTTGGCCGCGCGTTCGGCGCGTTCGCGTTCTTTGGCGTCGGCGACCGCGTCCTCGATCGCGGTGATGCGCGCCACCGGTTTGCCTGCTTTCGACAATATCACCTCTTCGCCGCGAAGCGACGCTGCGACCAGTTCGGACAGGCGGCTTTTGGCTTCGCCGATGTTTACGTGAATTCCCATAGCTTGGCCAAGGTAGCTTGGCCAAGCTGATAGTCAACGGAAACGAGCCTATTTGTTATTCAAACTTGACTCAATGTTAAATATTACTAACATTAAGTGCGAATCGGATAACATTGGAGATGACAAATGTCCTTCCGCGAGAAAATATTGTGGACCACGCTGATAGCGGGATCGCGCCCTATATTTGGTATTTCGGGTCTGTCGCGCTGGCGATCGCGACGGGGCGGGAGTAGCGTCACTTTCCATTTCTGGTCTGGTGTCGGCTATCATCATTGGCCTTGTCGTGATGATTATCGCTGTTGCGACAGCCGCCATAATTAACAGAGGCGACGGGACAATGATGCCCGACGAACGCGAACACCGCATCGAAAGCCGCGGCATTGCGATTTCATATCATTTGCTGTGCACGGGCGTCATTCTGACCATCGGTGCGGCATGGCTTGGCTGGAATGCGATCTTCGTCGTGCATTTCATAGCCTTCGTCTTCATTCTAGCGGAGATCACCCGGATTGTTGTGGAAATCCACGGCCTTCGGCGCGGATATTAACCGATGGCGCAAACCCCCTTCTCCAACGACATCAAGACATTGCGATTTCTCGCGGGCGAAATGACGCAAGGCGATCTGGGTGACAAGGTCGGTGTTACCCGACAGACCATCGCCGCCATCGAACAGGGCAAATATTCGCCCAGTCTGGAGGTCGCATTCCGCATCGCGCATGTATTCGGCAAACCATTGGAAGAGGTTTTCCGCTGGTCGGCGACACCTTAGTTTTTTTTTTTTTTTTTTTTTTTTTTTTTTTTTTTTTTTTTTTTTTTTTTTTTTTTTTTTTTCCCCCCCCCCCCCCCCCCCCCCCCCCCCAAATTCCGCCATCGCCAAAAGGTCACCGCGTGACCCGCTCCACCGGCGGCTGTCCGGTTGACCGGTTCCTGTTACTGCTGACCCGCGACGGCGATGAGTAAGTAAACAAACAGCCAAACGGCACTTCGCCTGATCGCGTTCGTCTTCGACATGGCGGGCATCGGCCTGATCGTGCCGGTGATGCCCGCCTGATCATGGGGCTGAGCGGCGCGGTATTGATCGCGCTGCTGAAATCGGCGGCTGGCTGCTTTTGCTTATGCCGATGCCGTTCGTCTTTTCGCCGATCATCGGCGGCCTGTCCGACGGTTTGGAAGGCGTCCGGTGTTGCTGGTCACGCTCGCCGCCTTGGGTGGATTCGCTGATCAGCTTTCGACCTCGCTGTGGTCGCTCGTCGGACGGATGATCTCGGGCGTGATGGGCGCAACCTGGCGGCGCGAACAGCTGTGTTGCCGATGTCATCGACCGGACAAGCGCGGCGACTGGCGTCGGCGGGCCGGGGGCGGGGTTTGTCCTGGGGCCGGCGCTTGGCGGTGCCCTCGGCTACGGAGATGGCGTGCCGTTGCGTGGCCAGCGTGCTGTGCCTTATCGGCGCCGCCTATGGCACATATGCGCTCAAGGAATTCTTCACCGAAGTTGCGCGTTAATCGCCCACGCCAATCCGTTTGGGACAATGATCCAAATGGCAAAGAGCCGCTGGTCTGGGAAACCTCATCGCGATCTCTCATGCAGTTCGCGGCACCATGAATTTGCGGTGTGGAGCTATTATGGAGTCCTGCAATTCGGCTGGGGGCCGTTGACGATAGGCGCAACGGTGCTCTTATCCGGTATCTTGCTCCGCTCATTCAGGCTGTTGGTCGGCAAGGTTATTGCTCGCTTTGGCGCTGTGCCGACCGCCGTCTACAGCCTGATGTTCGCTATGCCGATTATGTTCTCATCGGCTTTCCAGATATCAGCGAAATCATGTCTCGGCTGGTGGTGGGGTCGGTTACGGGTTCACATTCCCCGCGATGCAGACCTCGATGACGCCCAAATCGCCGAAGACTCGCAAGGCGAATTGCAAGGCGCAATTGCCAGCATGGTCAGCGTCACCGCAATACTCGGCCGCCTGCGATGACCGGGTGTTCGGTGCCTATTCCGACGATATCGGGCTGTTCTTCCCCGGCGCGCCGTACATGCTGGCGACGGCGCTGATGATCGCAGCGGTATTCACGTTTGTGGCTGACGCTGAAGCGATATGCCGATTAGGTTTTGGCCGCAGCGACGGCCTGCGCCGGATTGTCACTAAACAAGCCATCTACGCCAGCCGCCAGAAACGCGCGGATTTCGCTTTCTAGGTTGCCGTGCGCTGCCGGGTTGATGCCCGATTTCGCACCAAGCGGCAGGAAATAATTCTCGCGGCGAAACGTCCATGGGTGGACGGCGAGGCCGACTTTGTGGGCATCGGCGACTAGCGCGGTCGGATCGCCCAATGCACCCAGTAGGTTGCGCGGGATGACGAGAGCCTTGTTGGGGCCGATGCCGTCGGCATAGGTCGCGATAGCTTTAAGTCCGGCTGGCGTGGTCATTTGCGGATAGGTCAGGTCGGCGCGGTCGGCGGGGCTGCCCTTTTCGTCTATAAGCTGGATGAGTCGCACTTTGGTTTTTGCGCGCAGTGCCTGTAAATTACCGACCTCGAACGACTGGATGAAGACAGTTGCAGTCCTTTCGGTGTGTCCATATTTTTGCAGCAGCGCGAGCAACGGTGCTTCGTGCGGCAGGCCAATCGACGCGAAATAGCTTGGGTGCTTGGTTTCAGGGTAGACGCCAACGCCGCGCGCCTTGGCCAGCTCCAGTATCTCTCCGAATGTCGGTACCTCGAATTGCCCGTCATAGGCCATATTGGCTTTGCGCAGTTGCGGCAGCCGTTCCTTCGCGCGCAACGTCTTCAGTTCGGCGAGGGTGAAATCTTCGGTGAACCAGCCCGTCATCTTCTGCCCGTCGATAGTCTTGCTCGTTTTGCGGTCGGCAAATTCGGGTTTGGCCGCTACATCGGTGGTTTCCGAAATCTCGTTCTCGTGCCGCGCGACAAGCACACCGTCTTTTGTTAGCACCAGATCGGGTTCGATAAAGTCAGCGCCCTGCTCGATAGCGAGCGTGTAGGCGGCGATGGTATGTTCGGGCCGCTCTCCGCTGGCACCGCGATGCGCGATGATAATAAATTGGCCTTCAAGGGGTTGCGGCATGGCTTTGCTTTCGGGCGCTGAGCAGGCGGAGAGGATGGATGCGATCAGCAGCGGCAGCAAGCATTTCATGGCTCAGCCGAACGCCGCTTCCCATTCGGGCAGTTTGAAACCGACCAAAAGCCCGCCGGGATGCTCGACCACCGGGCGCTTGATCATCGACGGCTGGCCGAGCATGAGCGCGATTGCCTTCGCCTGCGTCAAATCGGCCTTGTCAGCATCGGGCAGCTTTTTGAACGTCGTGCCAGCGCGGTTGAGCACCGTCTCCCACCCCTTGGCATCGCACCACGCGGCAAGCTTGTTTGCGTCGGCCCCGGCCTTTTTGTAATCGTGGAAGGCATAAGCAACGCCCTTATTATCCAGCCAACCCCGCGCCTTCTTGACCGTGTCGCAATTGGGGATGCCGTAGAGCGTGACGCTCATGCCGCCACCTTGTGCGGATTGACCAGTACCTTCTCGCCGGTGGCGCGCTTGTTATACGCTTTAGCGACGTCGAGGTTGCAGCATTTCAGCGAGCGAGACTTCGCTGGTATAGTGGCTGGCAAAGGTTGTCTTGAGTTCGGACGACAACGCGCGCACGCAGCCGCTGGTTGCCCTCGGCACCGATCTGCATCAGGAACGGCGTCAGCAAGAAGCCGTTCACGGCCCAGGCAAAACCGAAATTGCGGCTCAGCAAGGTCGGCCCCATGTCGAGCGCGCCGTAGATATAGACCTGCTTGAAGGTATCCGATCCGTAGCGGCTATATTCCTTCATCCGCTTGACCGCAGCGGCCTCGATGCAGGTCAGGATCTGTCCGGCAAGCTTGCCGCCGCCGATCGCGTCGAAGGCAATCGTCGCGCCGGTTTCGACCAACGCCGCGGTCAGGCTGTCGATGAAATCGGGCGCGCTCGAATTGCAGATATGCGTAGCGCCGATGCCGCGCAGCAACTCGGCCTGCGCCTCGCTGCGAACGATATTGACCAACGGAATGCCGTCCTTGACGCAAATTTTCACGAGCATCTGGCCGAGGTTCGACGCCGCTGCCGTGTGGATCAGGCCTGTATGGTTTTCGCGCTTCATCACCTCGGTCATCGCCAGCGCGGTGAGCGGATTGACGAAGCAGGACGCGCCTTCGGCAGCGGTCGTGCCTTCGGGCAGGACAACGCAGTCGCTGACTTTAACCGCGCGGTACTGCGCATACATTGCGCCGCCGATGATGCCGACGGTCTTGCCGATCAACGCCTGCGCCTCGGGCGACGATCCCGCCGCAACCACAACGCCGCCTGCTTCGTTACCAACCGGCATCGGCTGGTCGACCCGCGCCGCCATCGCGCGCATAGCGGGCTCGGGCATTTGCGCGGTCAGCACGGGCCGGTCAGCAGTGCCGGAGACAACCGCGTTTTCGATATCGGCTGGACCGAACAACAGGCCAAGGTCCGAAGGGTTGATCGGCGTCGCTTCAATCCGGACCAGAACCTCGTTTTCCGCCGGCTCTGGCACGGCGGCATCGACCAGCGAAACCTCAAGCTCGCCCGACGATTTGAGCAAAGAGACAAGTTGAAGGCCAGTGGCTGGAATATCGGACATGGGTCGCTCCTAAAGACTATGTTGGTACTTCCGCTATCGTATCGGGCCGCGTCGCCATAGCGAATTTTGAGACACAGCGCCTATTGGTCTTAGCCAGGCCAGCTTTCCGTGTCATGGTCGGGGTGCTGGTGATTGCTGGCTTTGATGGCGGGCGCATAGTCGGCCATCGTTTCCTCGGTTGTGCCTTCATCGGGCAGGGTGCAAAGGTCGCCAAACCATGGCATCCGCGCTTCGTTGCCGAACTGGACCTGCGGCGGGAACTGCGCCGGATTGTCGAGCGATCCGGTGGTGACATTCAGATGCGCGCTGTCGACATAATCATACAGCAACGGCGTCCCGCAATCGCGGCAAAACCCGCGCGTCACCGGATCGGAGCTTTTGAACAAAGCGGGCTGCCCCCGGGTCCACTTAAAAGCCTCGCGCGGAACACCAACCAAAGCCGCAAAGAAATTCCCGACCGCCTTCTGGCACATCCGGCAATGGCAGATATGCGAGCTGTCGAGGAACTGCGGTGCACGATAACGCACCGCCCCGCACTGGCACCCGCCTGACATGGAAGCTTTCTATGCGCTTCATAAACCGAACAGCTTTTGCCAGCGCGGGTCCGACTGCGCCACACGGACGAGAAACGGGCAGGTCGGCCGTGCCTTCACGCCCATCGCCTCAATCTCGGCAAACACGCCATTGGCCAGCCGCCCGCCAGCGCCGGTCCCGCGCAGTGCTGGCGGCACCTCGGCATGGGGCAGCACCATGATTCGCCATCCCAGCGGAAAGTGACATAGGCTCGCCTTTGTCGGTTTGCATGATGAAGCGATTGCGGTCGGGTTGATATTGGATGGTCATTCGAGGAGCGTGTCAAATAGCCGGATGAAGATCGGTTTGCGAAAAATCATTGCCTTTGAATAACAGCGGCAGATTGCGCGATTTCGCCAGAGCGTAGCTGAACAGATCACCGAAATTTAACTGAGCTGGATGGCCACTGCCCTTACCATATGTGACAAATGCAGAATGGGCGATCTGGATTTCATCAACGCTGGGAGGCACAATTTCAAAGTCATAACCCTCTATCAATTCATCCAGAACGGCAACTTGGGCGTGTCCCTGACGGCCAAATGCGACCATCCGAGCTTCGACTATGCTGGTCGAACTGACAAGGAGTGTTGCAGCGTCATCAAGTACTTCACGAAACTGTTCGCGTTCCGGCTCTTCGAACAAGATCGCCAGCAATGCTGACGGATCGACAACGATCATATCGGCAGGCCGTTCTCATCCCATTCAAGCGGATCGAAGGCATCACGCCGTATGGGAAGGGCATCCGCTCTGGCAAGAATCTCATCGATGCGACGCCTGCGCGCTTCGCGGTCGACCGCTTTTGCCTCGGCAACCGGTTCAAGCCGCACTTGCGGTATGCCCGCATGGTCGATCACAACCTCTTCCCCACGCAAGGACGCGGCGATGAGTTTGGACAGTTTGGCCTTAGCTTCGCCGATGTTGACATGGATGGTCATGATGGGCGGGAGATTAGCTTGACCAAGGGGGTTGGTCAAGTTGATTCACTCCCACTCAATCGTCCCCGGCGGCTTCGACGTATAGTCATAAACCACGCGGTTAATCCCCTTCACCTCGTTGATGATCCGCGTGCGACACCCGGCTCAAAAACGCGCTTTCGAAGGGGTAGATGTCCGCCGTCATGCCGTCGGTGCTGGTCACCGCGCGCAATGCGCAGACATTGTCGTAGGTGCGGTGGTCGCCCATCACGCCGACGGTGCGGACGGGCAATAACACCGCGAAGGCTTGCCAGATTTCGTCGTACAATCCGGCGTTGCGGATTTCTTCGAGATACACCGCGTCGGCCAGCCGCAATATGTCGCAGCGTTCCTTGGTCACTTCGCCGGGGATGCGGATCGCGAGGCCGGGGCCGGGGAAGGGGTGGCGGCCGACGAACTGGTCGTTGAGGCCAAGTTCGCGGCCGAAGTGCGCGCACTTCGTCCTTGAACAGTTCGCGCAACGGCTCGACCAGTTGCATGTTCATCCGCGCCGGAAGGCCGCCGACATTATGGTGGCTCTTGATCGTGACCGAAGGCCCGCCGGTGAAGCGACACTGATTCGATCACGTCGGGATAGAGCGTGCCTTGTGCGAGGAAATCGGCGCCGCCGATTTTCTTGGCTTCTTCCTCGAACACATTGATGAATTCGCCGCCGATGAATTTGCGTTTTAGCTCGGGGTCGGTTAGCCCGGCGAGGCCCATCATGAACCGCGCCTCGGCATCGACCACTACCAAGGGAATATTGTAATGGTCGCGGAACAAGGTCTCGACCTGTTCGCGCTCGTTCATGCGAAGCAGGCCGTGATCGACAAAGACGCAGGTGAGTTGCTCGCCAATGGCCTCGTGGATCAGGATCGCCGCAACCGAACTGTCGACCCCGCCAGAAAGCCCGCATATCACCCGGCCAGTGCCAACCTGTTCGCGGATTTCCGCGATCTTGGTGGCGCGAAATTCGGCCATCGTCCAGTCGCCAGCCAGCCCGCAAATCTTGTGGACGAAATTCGAAATCAGCTTCGCGCCATCGGGTGTGTGCACGACCTCGGGGTGGAACATCGTTGTGTAATATTTGCGCGCTTCGTTGACGCAGATCGCAAACGGCGCGTTGGGCGAGGTGCCGATGACTTCGAAGCCATCGGGCGCGACGGTCACGCGGTCGCCGTGGCTCATCCACACCGGATAGCTGCCGCCGACCTCCCAGAAACCGTCGAACAACGGGCTGGATTTCAGGATTTCAACATCGGCACGCCCGAATTCGGCCGCGTGTCCGCCCTCGACGGTGCCGCCCAGTTGCGTGCACAGTGTTTGCTGGCCGTAGCATATCGCAAGGATGGGAAGGCCGCTGTCGAACACCACTTGCGGCGCACGGGGGGAACCTTCGGCCATGACCGATGCGGGGCCGCCCGACAATATGATGCCCTTTGGCTTCATCCGCTCGAACGCTTCGGCGGCGCTGTTGAACGGGGCGATTTCGGAATAGACCCCCGCCTCGCGCACGCGGCGGGCGATGAGTTGGGTTACCTGTGACCCGAAATCGACGATGAGGATGGAATCGGATGGCTGGTGTGAGTGTCATGGCCAGCCGATAGGCATTGCCGCCGCCGCTGTCCATATCGGCGCAGTCAGCGGCGGCAAGCCTAGTTCGGGGCGACATTCAGTCGAGCACTTCTACATTGCCCCGACGCAGATAACCGCGCTCGCGCATTTCCTGAGTGTAATCCTTGCGCGCATCAATCAGTTCGCGATCATATTCATTATAGGCCTCGCGCCGGTCCTGCGCGGTCTTGGCGCGGCGCAAATCCTTGCGCAGCTCGATTTCGGCTTCTTCCAGATCGGACCTATAGTCGTACCAGTAATTGTTGCGTTCACCGGCAATCGGCGCGTCGAGCACATGGGCGTGGTGCTGAGGGCCGGGGTGGGCGGCCAGCGTCGTTGCGGTTGCGCCGACCATCAGCGCGCCAGAAAGCGAAAGCAGTGCAATTGCACCTTTTGGAAAATGGGTCATATCTAAACTCCTTTACCGTGACGGTGTGGGGAACGCGAAAGAGGCGATTTCGACCCTGTGCGTTTGCTGAACAGGCGTCGATATACGGCGTTGCGAGATGTGGGTGCGATGGATTGCGAATAAGCGGGGTGGCTGAGGCATTTTTGGAGCACATGTAGTCAGGTGACATTGCTCCGGCGGCGCTTGTCGTGCAGGTTGCGATCATGACGAAACCCGATACCCGCCGCGCCGATATACTTGAACGCCTCGCCGATCATGTGTTGGCGCACGGGCTGTCGGCGTCGAGCCTGAGGCCACTGGCCAAGGCGGCGGGCACGAGTGATCGGATGCTGCTCTATTATTTTGCCGACAAGGCCGAAATGATGACCGCGGCGTTGGGCGTTATCGCAATTCGGATCATGGCGGCGATGGAGGCGCGCAAGGCACCCGCGCCGCTGCCAATCGAACAATTGCAGCCGATCATGCTTGACGCGATGGTTGATGACGAGATGTGGCCGTTCATGCGCGTGTGGCTTGAAATCGCCAGCCTCGCAGCGAATGGGGATGCTTTCTATCGTACGGTGGGCGAACAGCTTGGCCGGGGCTTTCTGGCGTGGGGCGCGTCGCAAATCGATGCGCCCGACGAGCAGCAGCGGCAGAGAAAAGCGGCGCAATTGCTGGTGATGGCGGAGGGCATGGTGGTGCTTAAAAGCATCGGGCTGGATGGTGATGCGAGGGCGGCGTTCGACCTTGATTAGCTTTGTCTGAGCGCCGCTACTCGGGATTTACCGAGTAACAGTTCGGCGATATCGGCTTTGTCTTTCGCCATGACGACGAGCAGATAGCTGCACAGAAACGGTGCCCCACCGGCGAATATCACGATGCCGAAAAATATCCCCAGCGGCGAAAAATGGTGGCGCCACATCAGCCAGACCGATCCAAGGACCAGAAACGCGTGGAAATCCATATTGAACTGTCCGGGCCACCCCATTTTGGCGATGTCGGCATAAAACGGGGTCAGAAAATCAGCGCCGTGTTCGCCAATAACCGCGACCGTGTAGAGACCAACAATCGCGACAATCGCGATCAGCAAAAAACGAAATAGGTTCATGTGTCCGTTTCCTTGTTCTTGATGAAGGCGAGCACGGGTCAGTCCGGGGCGGTTGCTAATGGACGCAGGCATAAGGGCCGTCCTTTGCTCGACTGGACAGGCTCTAGCAAAATGTAGCGACTGCTACAATAGATATTCAATCGGTAAGTTCAATCCATGTCGCTGCATGGTCGCTGGCCTTTTCGCGGCCGCGATGTTCCTTGTCGACGCCGCAAGATGTCAACCGGTCGGCGACGGCAGGGCTCAGCAACAAATGGTCGATACGGAAACCATGATCGCGCTGCCATGCGCCCGCCTGAAAATCCCAAAAGGTCCAGATGCCACCTTGCGGATAATGAGTCGCCAGCGCGTCGGTCCAGCCCTGACCCAACAGCGCGCGATAGGCGGCGATGCTCTCGGGTTGGCGCAGCGCGTCGTCGAGCATCGCCGAAGCGCGCCCAAATATCGTTTGGCGTGGGAATGACATTATAGTCGCCGGCGAGCACGGCCGGTATTTCCGCCGCCAGCAATTGTGCCGCGCGGGCCTGCAGTCGCCGCATCCACGCCAGTTTGTAATCGAATTTTGGTCCGGGTTGCGGGTTGCCGTTGGGCAGATAAATGGTGGCAACGCGAATGCCGAATATATCCGCCTCCAAGATAGCGGGCATGCTCATCTTCCAAGTCGCCCGGCAACGTGCGCTGCGCCTCGACCGGTTGCGCACCTCTGGCGAGGATCGCTACGCCGTTGAACGCCTTTTGCCCATGCCAGATTGCGCCATAGCCCGCACGTTCGAAGTCGGCGACCGGGAAGCCCTCGTCCTGCGATTTTACTTCCTGCAGACAGGCAATGTCGGGCTTGGTTTCCTCCAGCCATTCGAGCAGGCGGGGCAGGCGGGCTTTGACGCCGTTGATATTATAGGTCGCGATACGCATAGCGCGACCCTAGCGGGCGGCGGCTATCGCATCAAACCGAAAAGCTGGAGCCGCAGCCGCAACCGGCTTGGGCTTGCGGATTGGTAACCTGAAAGCTTTTGCCGCCCAATGATTCGACGAAATCAATGGCGGAGCCACGCACCAGATCGAGGCTGATGGGATCGACCACGAGCGAGGCACCGACGCCTTCGGCGCGAATGTCATCGGCTTCGACCGCGTCGGCCATGCCGAACTTATACTGGAACCCCGAACAGCCCCCGCCTTCGACCGATAGCCGCAATACCGGAGCTTTACCGAGTTTTGCTGCAATCTCGGCTACGCGGCGCGCGGCATTCTCTGTCATGGAAATGACTTCTGTGTCGGTCATACCGACAATGTAAGCCTGAAAGAAGATAAAGAAAAGGGGCGGCAGAGTTTCCTCATGCCAGCCCCAAGATTACACCCTCTCCCAAAGGTGATGCGTTAGTCGGTAGCCTACTCGTTGTCGGCCGGTCCGCCCATAGCTTTGCTATCAGGTGTTTTCACCGCAAGCAACAGATTTGCCGCTGGCGTGACAGGCGATAAAAAAGCCACCGGATTGATGGCTTCGCCTGCGATGCGCACTTCATAATGCAGATGGCTTCCGGTTGATCGGCCCGTCGAGCCCATATAACCCAATATGTCGCCCTTGCGGATACGCTGGCCGGGCGCGACGTTCATCGCCGACAGATGGCCATAGCGGGTCTGGACAGCATTACCGTGGTTGATTTCGACATATTTGCCGTAGCCCGAAACCCATTGCGCGCGGCCAATCATGCCGTCAGCGGTGGCGTAGATCGGCGTGCCGACCGGGCCGGGAATATCGATGCCCTTGTGGTTCCGGCTGGCCCCGCGCGTCGGTGCGCTGCGATAGCCATAGCCGCTGGAAAATTTCATGATTTCGACAGGGTTGATCGATGGGACCGCGACTTCGACCTTGGTTACCGCGCCGTTGATTTTGCCCCAGTTATCGGCAAGCGCGCGAAACTCGGGGTCGGATACACCCAATGCGGTCTGGTTAGCCTTCAAATCTTCCGGTTTGATGCGGAAGGTGTCTGAGGCGTTGGCTGCGGAATTTGCATAAGCCGGCGTGGCTGCCGAAGCGGCGACCATGATGCCTATCGCGGAAACAGCTTTGAGGGTCAGTGATTGGCGTGAAGCCAAAGCGCTGCGAACCATAGCGTGTAATTACCTTTTATTGCGACCCACGCTTGCACGCAGCCCCGAAGTTTTAAAAAGGCAGTTGATCTGCCCACCCCTTATGTGAAGCTTAGGTGACGGAGTGTTCCGGGCATTGCAACCTGCGCGTCATAATCGCGGGACAAACCGGCGTTCAAACGCGGCGAGTCGTTGAAACCGGCTGTAACGGCCTAAGGAAAGTGGCGGATTACCGGCAGTTTCAGGTAAGGTTTTGGTAACAATTTGACCTCGCTTCAACATGCGGCAAACCGATTTGTTCCCGCTTTTGGGCAACAATTTCGCGATTTTTGGTGCGATTCTTGGGTGTGCGCTTAGACCGAATCATCTGTTGCGGGCAGCACCGGGCAATTTTGCTGCCCAAGGCCCCGGTAGCGTTTTAGAGCGCCTGCGATGCAGCCAGCACTTGCGCGGCGTGGTCTTTGACCTTCACCTTGCGCCACACCTGCTTAACTTTGCCGTCCTTGCCGACAAGATATGTCGAGCGTTCGATGCCCATGTAGCTTTTACCGTACATCGATTTTTCGACCCACATGCCCATCTGTTCGGTCGCATCGCTCGCTTCGTCCGAAAGCAATGTGACATTCAACTCATATTTTGCCGCAAATTTGGCGAGCTTGGCAGGCTTGTCTTTTGACATGCCGTACACCGGGCAACCGATCTCGGCGAACCCGCCCGAAAGTGCGGTAAAGTCTTTCGCCTCGTTGGTGCAGCCGGGGGTGTCGGCCTTGGGATAAAAATAAAGGACCAGCGGGCCTTTCAGCGCAGCGAGATTGACGGCCTTGCCTTCGCTGTCGAGCACATTCACGTGCGGCAGGGTGTCGTTCACGTCGGTCATAGGTCCATCCTTTTCAAAAGTCGCGAGGGCCAAATAACGCCTGCCAATGCTGCGTGACAACCCCGCGATAATCCCTAATCGCCGCTATCAATGCGTCCCAGTCAGAATATCCGAGACTTTTGGCGATAAGCAGCTGCGCCGCATCGGGCGGTGTATCGCAATCGGGCGCGATCAAACGGATCATCACCAGCAAGCGGCTCAGCAATGCATCTGCCCCGGCAAATTCGGCAGGCAAATGTCCGGCCGCAGTCAGGGCCTCTATCGCCTTGCCCAGTTGCGGAAACAAAGCCTCGCGTTTTTCGAGCTGCAAAGTGTGGACGATGAACTCGATGTCGACCAAACCGCCGGAAAGCAATTTAACGTCAAGATCGCCCTTTGGCGGCTTGTGCGTCGCCATCTCTTTTCGCATGTCTGCTATATCGGCGCGGATTGCGGCGGCATCGCGGGCCGTGTTCAATACATCCGCGATAATCCCGTCCACTTCATTGCGTGCTGTCTTGGATCCGAAAAGTGTCCGCGCCCGCGTCAATGCCATATGCTCCCAGGTCCAGGCATTTTCGCGCTGATATTGGGCGAAGCTTTTGACCGAAGCACACAAAAGCCCGTCCTTCCCAGAAGGCCGTAACCTTGTGTCGACCTCGTATAACGCGCCCGACGCGGTCGGAACCGTCATCGACGCGATGACGCGGCTCGCCAAGCGGTTGAAATATTGGGTAGCGCCCAATGGACGCGCGCCATCGGATTCTGTTTGGAAGTCGCCGGTGAACAAAAGAATGAGGTCGAGATCCGATGCATGGGTCAGCGCCTCTCCGCCCAGTCGGCCCAGCGCAATAATGACCAATTCGCCACCGGGCACTCTGCCATGCGCTTTTTCGAATTCGGCCACCGTTCCAGTGGTCAAGGTTTGCAATGCCGCTTCGGCCAGATGGGCATAAGCGCGCGCTATATCAAGCGCATCGCTGCGGCCTTCGATCAACTGCACGCCAAGCGCAAAGCGCTTCTCGCCGACATGGTCGCGGACGATATCGAGCGTTGACTGGTAATCCGCATCGCCGATCCGCCGCTGCATCGCGGCCAGCAATTCGGGCACATTGCCCGGCAGATCCATCGCGCTGGTGTCGATCAGCGCATCGAGATAGCGGCTGTTCCGTCCCAGATCGTCGGCCAAGGTCGGCGCATAGCTCAAGATGTCGGCGACCAGTTGCAGCAGCCCGGGCCGCGCCTCGAGCAATCGAAAGACGTTGATCGCGCTTGGCATCGCTTCGATCATATTGTCGAAACGGGCAATTGCGCGTTCAGGATCAGGGGACCCGGCAAGCGCTTTCAGAAGTGCTGGCAAGACCGCCTCGAATGCGTCACGTGCAGACGAACTGCGGATGGCCCGGATTTTACCGCTGCGCCATCGCGTCATGCGCTGCATCACCGCTGCGGGGTCGGCATAACCCAAATCGGTGATTTGCTCCTCAAGCGGCAGGCCATCCTCCGCCATGCGCGGCCCTTCGCTGCCGCTGGCATCGACCATCCGGTCGTAGATCGCTGCGACGCTGGTGGTGATCGGGCGGATGGCCTCAATCATCGCGTCGGCATCAGCCAGCCCGTGCAAGCGCGCGACGGCATCGGCGGTGTCGTGGTTTTCAGGAATTTGGTGAGTTTGCCGGTCGCTATGCATTTGCAGCCGGTGCTCGAAGGTGCGCAATTGCTCATAAGCCGATGAAAGGGTGACCGCTTCTTGCGCCGTAATCGGCCCCGCCAGCGCCAACGCCGCCAGTGCCTCACGGGTATCGGGAATGCGCAGCGCCGCATCGCGCCCGCCGTGGATCAACTGATGCGCTTGGGCAAAAAATTCGCATTCGCGGATGCCGCCATGGCCGCGCTTCAGGTCAAAGCCGAGGCCGAGCTTTTGCCCTTTGGCATAATGGTCGCGGATCTGCGCGGTCATCGCGGTGATATTCTTGAGTTGCCCGAAATCGAGCGATTTGCGCCAGATGAACGGCTGGATCGCGTTCAGGAAATAATCGCCCAGCGCCCGGTCGCCCGAACTTACGCGCGAACGGATGAACGCCGCCTGTTCCCACGCCAGCGCGCTCGATTCATAATAACTGATCGCGGCCTCGACCGGCAGGACGATGGGGCTGACCTCGGGCGATGGTCGAAGCCGCATATCGACTCGGAAAACATAGCCATGCTCGTCCATCTTGCTCAAAAGCTCGATGACGCGCCGCCCGTAACGAACCGCCGCCTCGGCGACATCGTCGCGTTCGCGGTGTGGGAGGGTGTTGGGATCGAACAGGAAGATGGGGTCGATGTCGGAGGAATAATTCAACTCGCGCCCGCCATGCTTACCAAGCGCGATGACCGCAAAGCCTTGATTGGGCGCGCCGGGGACGCGTTCCTCGATAGCGGCGGCAATGGCCTGGTCGAGCGCGTGATCGGCGAAATCGGAGAGGATTCGGGTGACTCGAGTCAGATCCCAGATGCCAGCAAGATCGGCGATGGCAGTGACCAACGCCACGCCCTGCCGCTGCCTGCGAAGCGCGGTTCCAACCGAATCGTCGCTGCGCGCGAGTGCGGAAGCCAATGCTCCCTCAAAATCGCCCGCCTCGATCAGCACCAGCAAATCCGGATTGCGTTCGATCAGCCCGACAAGGAAGGGGCTGTTCGCTTTGGCCCTTTCAACTGCGTCTTGCACGCTTGCCACAACTTACTCTTTGGCATTCCCGCGAACGCGGGAATCCATGGCCTGAGATAGGGTTGTCCACAAGATGTCGTTCCGCTCGGAGGGTCCAGGCCATGGATCCCCGCGTTCACGAGGATGACAAAATTGGAGATAGATGTTCACGTGCCCAGATAATCGCGCCTGAAGTCGCTGGCAAACTGATTGAAGCGCCCTTCGGCAATCGCGGCCCTCATGCCCGCCATCAGCATCTGGTAATAATGCAGATTATGCTGAGTCATCAGCATCGCCCCCAATATCTCGCCCGAACGGATCAGGTGGTGGACATAGGCGCGGGTCCAAGTCGCGCACACAGGGCAGGTGCATTTCTCGTCAATCGGGCCTTGGTCTTCCGCAAATTTGGCGTTGCGGATGTTGATCGGGCCGGAATGCGTAAACGCCTGCCCGTTGCGGCCTGACCGTGTCGGCAACACGCAATCGAACATGTCAATCCCGCGCTCGACCGCACCGACCAGATCGTCTGGCTTGCCCACGCCCATTAAATAGCGCGGCTTTTCTGCGGGCAATTGGTCCGGCGCATAATCGAGGCAGCCGAACATCGCCTCTTGGCCCTCTCCGACCGCAAGGCCGCCAATCGCATAGCCGTCAAAGCCAATGTCGATGAGCGCATCTGCCGAGCGTTTGCGCAACTCCTCGTCGAGCGAGCCTTGCTGGATGCCGAACAAGGCAGCGCGTGCCGCATGTTCCCCGCCCGCATCAAACGCATCGCGCGAGCGCTTCGCCCAGCGCATCGACAGCTCCATAGACTTGATCGCCCCTTCGCGGTTGACGCCCGCCGCCGGGCACTCGTCAAAGGCCATGACGATATCAGACCCCAGCAACCGCTGGATTTCCATCGAGCGCTCTGGGCTGAGCATATGGCGCGACCCGTCGAGATGGCTCTGGAATGAAACGCCCTCTTCGGTAATCTTGCGCAAAGCCGACAGGCTCATCACCTGATAACCGCCGCTGTCGGTCAAGATCGGCCGGTCCCAGCCTGAAAATTTGTGCAAACCCCCCAGCCGCTCCACCCGCTCGGCACCGGGGCGCAGCATCAAATGATAGGTGTTGCCCAAAATGATGTCAGCCCCGGTCGCGCGCACCTCAGCGGGGCGCATCGCCTTCACCGTGGCGGCGGTGCCGACCGGCATGAAAGCGGGCGTGCGGATTTCCCCGCGCTCCATCTGGATGTTGCCCGTGCGCGCCTTGCCGTCGGTGGCGGAAATCGAAAACTGGAATCGTGTAGTCATCGCCAGCGCATTAGCAGGGTTAAACATTGAGGAAAGGGCTTCACGTTCCGCGCTGGCACCCCCATATAGGCGCAATGACTTACACCGACCCCCGCTCATATCTCTACCAAGACGGCCTGCTCGACCCCGACGGCGCGCAGCGCGTTACCCGCGAGGCATTGGCCGCATGCGACGATGGCGAGCTGTATTTGCAATATAGCGCCACCGAAAGTTTCGGCTTCGACGATGGCCGTCTGAAAATGGCGGATTATTCGACCGGATCGGGATTCGGCCTGCGCGGTGTGTCGGGCGAAATGACGGGATTTTCCCACGCCAACGACCTGAGCGAAGCCGCGATCAGTCGTGCGGGTGAAACGCTGAAACTGCTCGATCCGGCAAAGGACCAGCCCGCGCCGCCGCCGCGTAAGAACAACCGGCATTTGTACACCGACGGCAATCCGCTCGAACTCGTACCCTTTGCCGAAAAGGTCGCTTTGTGCCAGAAAATCGACGCCGCCGCGCGTGCGCGTGACCCGCGTGTGGCTCAGGTCAGCGTTTCGCTCTCGGGCAGCTGGACCGTCGTGGAAATCGTCCGTGCCGACGGCTTTGTCGCCACCGATGTCCGGCCTTTGGTGCGGCTCAACGTCTCCATCGTCGCCCAAGATGGCGACCGGCGCGAAACCGGCAGCTATGGCTTTGGCGGACGCTATCTTTATGGCAAATTGTTTGAGGACGAGCAGTGGGATCATGCCATAGACGAGGCATTGGCACAGGCGCTGACTAACCTCCGCTCGGTCGCCGCGCCCGCTGGCGAAATGACCGTTTTGCTCGGCCCCGGCTGGCCCGGCGTGTTGCTACACGAGGCCGTGGGCCACGGCCTCGAAGGGGACTTCAACCGCAAGGGCAGCTCGGCGTTCTCGGGCAAAATCGGCCAGCGCGTTGCCGCTCCCGGCGTCACCGTGGTAGACGACGGCACGATGGCTGACCGGCGCGGTTCGCTCTCCATCGATGACGAAGGCACGCCGACCCAAGAGAATGTCCTGATAGAAGACGGCATCCTGCGCGCCTATATGCAGGACCGCATGAACGCGCGGCTGATGGGCGTCGCGCCCACCGGCAACGGCCGCCGCGAAAGCTACGCCCATGCGCCGATGCCGCGGATGACCAATACTTTCATGCGCGGCGGAAACGACAACCCCGCCGAATTGCTAAGCCGCGTCAAAAACGGCATTTTCGCCAAGAGCTTTGGCGGCGGGCAGGTCGATATCGTCTCGGGCAAATTCGTCTTTAGCTGCACTGAGGCTTACCTGGTCAAGGACGGCAAACTGGGCGACCCGATCAAGGGCGCGACCTTGATCGGCGACGGCCCGACCGTGCTGAACAAGGTCATCGGCCTCGGCAACGACATGGCGCTCGACGAAGGCATCGGCGTCTGCGGCAAGGCAGGGCAGAGCGTGCCTGCGGGTGTCGGGCAGCCGACGACTTTGGTCAGCGCGCTGACCGTGGGCGGCACGGCTGGCTAACATCTTGGCGGCGTTGGCTTTGTCGCATATATACTAAAGCCATAAGAATCGGGTCGCACCGCCAGCCGGAGCCATGCTCCGGCGTAGAGGAGATTTTGCCATGCGGCCTTTTGTTCGTTTTTCGAGTCTTGCTGTCATCGCCAGCGCTTTGATCGTCGTCCCCGGGTCAGCCCAGAAAACCACCGGCCCCAAAGCAACCTATGCGATGGACGTGTCGACGATGTCGGGCATGGGCATGGGTGCGATGATGGGCGGCGGGCTTGGCGGGCGCTGATGGGTGGGGGTGGCGACAATTATATGCTCGACCTGCGGCTGAGTTCGGCAACGCCATCGCCGCAGCAGCCCGAAAAGGGCGATCACTTCTTCCTGCCCTCGGCCAAAATGGGCAAATCGGTGCCTTTGCTCGGCGATGCGCCGGGTAAGCCGTCGAAGCCTGACCGCGATTACGACCCGCGCGGAATGGAAAAGCCCAAGGGCCGCCTGCTGATGTTCTGGGGCTGCAACACCAAGGCACCCAAGGGCCAGCCGTTCATCCTCGACTTTGCCAAAATGCCTAGCGCGCAAATGCCCGCCGGTATGCCTGCGCAGATGCGCGGCTATCAGGCAGCGGCAGCCGCGCGCGATGCCAATGCGGCGTGGTGGCCCAATGGCTCGAACGGCAAACAGCCCAAATCGGGTTCGTCACTTGCGCGGCGATCACCGCATCGCCAGCGGCTTCACGCCTGAAATCAAGTTCGCCGTGGCGAACGACTATATGGCCTCATTGAACGTCAATCCGAGGGAGCAATTGGGTGCGATCTTGCTTGGCTGGAATGCCATCCCGACGGCGACGGGCTATGCGGCATGGGCGATGGGCGGCATGGAGCGCGCGGGGCAGGGTGGCGATATGGTGATGTGGACGTCGGCCAGCAACCGCGACAATCCGGGGTCGACATGGACTGGCTGTCGCCCGCCGAGGTCGGTCGGCAAATTGCCGCGAAAAATGTCATGCCGCCCTCACAAACCAATTGCGCGATTCCTGCCGAAGCCAAGGCTGCCGCTGGCGGAATGATGTTCGGCAGCATGAATGCGTTCGGGCCCGAGGAGAATTTTTCCTTTCCGCCGAAGCCCGCCGATCCAAAAGCAGTGTGGAATATCGACTGGACCGCAAAGGTCCGGTTTCGCGCGTTTTCGAGTTTCATGACCGGCATGGGCGGCATGCGTGATGGCGGGTCGTCGGAGCCGCAGCCGAAAAAGAAATGCAAGGGGCCGATGGGAATCCCGATTCCGGGAACTAGCTGCTAACGCTGGACAACGTCCCGGCGCAAGGTTGCCAGTTTCGACAGCAACCGGTTCTGCGCCGCGAAACTGACATTTTCAGCATCCATCGCCTTTTGCAGATTTTCAACCATCCGGTTCATGTCGGCCTGCTGGATGCCCATATTCTTGTGCGCCGACCGCATATCCATGCCGGTATAGGTACAGCCTGCATTGAGCAGAAAGCACATATGTTCGAACAAGGTGCGCTGGAACCGCACACGGTCTTCGGTGGCGAAAATTTCACCGATGACCGGGTCATTGCCATTGAGATCGATCAGGCGGTTGACGACGCGGCGGATGCCATCCTGTCCGCCAAATGCCTTTGCCATCGCGTCACCCTCGAACGGCTTTGCGCCAGCATTTTCAGGTCGGACTTCATATGCCTCGACCGGTTCTTCCCCCGGCATGGCATAAGGAGGCGGCGATGCGCTTTGCAGCAACAAGGCAATGGCGATCATCGACATAACCAATCCTTCAATATGACGCTTGCAACGAAAACAGCACGCCGCGTTGTTTGCCAACCGACCCAATCGAGCCCATATCGGCATATGCAACCGCTGCGGTTAAATGCTTGTTAAAGGCGTAGGTGCCGAACAGGTCGAACCAGTCATCTTCGCGCGCGATGCCCAGATTATTGGGTTTGGTGCGATATTCGCCGCCAATCGCGAAACGCCGCGACAATTGCCAGGCAAGCGAACCTTCGGCTTGTAATGAATAGGATGAATTCTGGTCGCCGCCAAAACCTAGTAGCCCGATCTGGTTCGCCTTGGTCGCGCGCAATGTCGCGCTGGCGAGGATTGAATGCGACAGGAACAATTTGCTGGCGCTGACATAATAATCGACGCCCTTGTCGTCCTTGGCACCCATTGCGCGGACAACCGCATCATTGTTGCTGTTCTTATATTGCGCGCCGATGGCAATCGCGGGCATCATCGGGTCGCCAAAAACCAGGTCGCCGGCCAGCTTCACCTTGGCGCCAAACACATCTTGCTTGAAGGCATAATCTGCGCCCAGCCCGAGCGCGGCACCAATCTCGTTGGTATTGAAATTCTGGTGCGAATAAGAAAGTTCGAGGCGGTCGAAAAAGCCGATGCTTAACCCTGCGCTTTGGAAGTCATAGCTTTTGACTTCGGCGACTGTCGCATGACCGGACACCCCGATGCCATCCTTGGTTGCATTGCCTGCAATGACTGCCCAAGGGGTCAGGCCGCCCCCCGATGCGCCTTCTAACGAGGTTATTCCGTTGGTGAGCAGCAACTTGCCGCCGTCGCGAAGATCGTCGGCAAACGCCTCTTGCGGGTGCACAAAAAGCAACCCCGCTGCCAAAGCAAAAGCGATTTTCACCGAGTGCGACATGAATATCTTGGTATATAGGCATCGTTAATAGGTGGTAAAAACGGGGTACCAAAAGCGTGTAAAATCTGCCGATTGTTAAACTATTATTGACGCGTGGGGGCTTAATTCCGCCGCGTGCGTTATTCCGTATTTCTTGCCATCCTTGCATCATTGCTGCCTGTCGGCGCTGTCGCTGGCACACTCGACGTGCGCCTGACGGATGGCGCGGGTAACCCAGTTGAGGACGCAGTGGTAACGGTGCATCCTGCCAGCGGTACGCCCAAAGCGCCGATATCGTTCCCTTGGGGCAATATGATGGTGCAGCAGAACATCGCCTTTGCGCCTAATGTCCTGATCGTGCCGGTTGGCGCGACGGTCAAATTCCCGAACAAGGACAAGGTCCGCCATCACGTCTATTCGTTTTCGCGACCGGCAAAATTTGAAATCAAGCTTTTCGGCAAGGATGAAACCCGCAGCTACCGGTTCACTACCGAAGGTTCGGTGGCGTTGGGTTGCAATATTCACGACAGCATGAGCGGCTTCATCAAAGTCGTCGATACGCCTTTCGCTGCAAAAAGCAGTGCCGATGGGTCGGCGCGGATTAACGGTATGCCAGCGGGATTTGCCCGGGTCACCATCTGGCACCCCAAATTGCGCGGCAAGGAAAATGAAATGGTGGTCAGCGTCCCGCTCACTGCCATGGGAACCGTCGCCCGTTCGTTCAAACTGGCACTCCGCCCATGATCGGGCGGCTGCCCTTTCGCGCGCGGCGCTATGTGCTGGCGATCCTGTCGCGGCTGTCGGTTAAGATGACCTTGTTCTTTGCTGCGATGTTTGCGCTGGCGACGGCGATCTCGCTGGTTGGAACCCGCGTTGCCGTAGAGCGCTATGCCGAAAATTCTATAAACCGAGAAATGGCCGCAGGCAGCGCGGTATTTGAACGGATAGCAGAGCTTCAGTTCGACCAGCTAAACCAGGCAGGCAAAGTTTTGGCCGCCGACTTCGGGTTTCGCGAGGCAGCGGCCACGGGCGATGCGCTTACTATTGATTCGGCGCTAAACAGCCTTGAAGCGAGGCTCGACCTCGCCGATGCTTTCGTTGTCGGACTTGATGGTCAGATTACAGGGCTGAACAAAGCTCTGTCTGACGCAGACCGGTCACGTCTGTTCGACGCGCTCGATGGGGGAAGCGAGCAAGGGATTGCGAAACTTGGCGGCAGTAACCAGATTCTGACCGCTGCGCCGATCGAAGCCCCGGTGCTGATCGGCTGGGTCGTCTTTACGCGCGAGTTGGGGGCGACGGAACTTTCAAGTCTGGCCAAATTATCGGCGGTCGACCTGCACCCCAAGGTCACGCCTTTGGCTACGTTGCCCGACAATATTCGCGTTGGTCAGGTCGCTACCGAGAAATCGGTTGATGGCGAACGCTGGCTGCTGCGGGCGAGCCCCGTTCGCAGCTTCGTTGCCGATGAACCGCAGGCGCTCGTGCTGGAATATAGCCTGAGCGCTGCACTCAACGGATATCAGCCGATTTTCCTCGCTCTGTTGTTATTCGGACTGCTCGGCATCGCCCTGGCCGTCGGCGGAAGCTGGCTGCTCGCGCGTAAAATGGCGCGGCCGATTTCGGCATTGGAGCGCGCGACCCGCACCGTCGGTTCGGGCGAGCACGCGCAGGTCGCGGTTGAAACACACGACGAAATTTCGCGGCTGGCACGCTCGTTCAACCGAATGGTGCACAATATTGAGGACCGTGAGCGGCAAATTGCCCATATGGCATTTCACGATGGCCTGACCGGACTTGCCAACCGTGTGCTGTTGCGCGAACATGTGACGCAACAGTTGAAAGCATATGGCAGCAGCAAATCCTTCGCTCTGATTTGCCTCGATCTCGACAATTTCAAAGCGGTCAACGATACGCTCGGCCATCCGACCGGCGATGCGTTATTGTGCGAAATGGCAATCCGCTTGCAGCAACTGGCTGGGCAAGGCTTTGTCGCGCGGCTCGGCGGCGATGAATTTGCGCTGTTTGTCGAAGGAGACGCGCGCGCCTCATCAAGCCTGTGCCATGCCATATTGGCCGAAACACTCGAGCCGATGATCGTCAATGGCCACCGGATCATCGCTGGTACCAGTATCGGCGTGGCGATAGCGCCGCAGGATGGTGCCGATCCGACGACTTTGCTCAAAAATGCCGACCTTGCCCTTTATCGCGCGAAGAATGACGGCAAAGGCGGCTTTCGTTTTTTCGAAAGCGCAATGGACGCTGAAGCACAGGAGCGTCGTGCGATTGAGGTCGATCTTCACGATGCGGTCCGCAACGGCGAACTTGAGTTGTATTTTCAACCCTTATTTGCGCTGTCGCAAAACCGTGTGACGGCGTTTGAAGCCCTGCTCCGCTGGAACCACCCGAAACGCGGCATGGTGTCGCCGGTGCAATTTATTCCACTTGCCGAGGATACTGGTCTGATCATACCCATCGGCGAATGGGTGCTCCGCGAAGCATGCCGGGTGGCGGCGACATGGCCCGATCATATTCGCGTGGCGGTCAATATCTCGCCCGTGCAATTCCGCTCCAACCGGCTGAACTCGGTTGTCACGCAGGCGCTGACCGTCGCAAATCTGGACCCGCACCGGCTTGAGCTCGAAATCACCGAAAGCCTGTTCATCGACAATATCGAAACCACCTTGGCGTCGCTGCATTCCTTGCGTGCGCTTGGCGTTCGGGTTGCGCTCGATGATTTCGGCACCGGCTATTCGTCGCTGAGCTATCTGCGCAGTTTCCCGTTCGACAAGATCAAGATCGACCGCAGCTTCATCGTCGATCTGCTGGCGCACAAGGGTGCAACTGCGATCATCAAATCCATTACGTCGCTTGCCGAAGCGCTGGGGATGGAAACCACCGCAGAGGGCGTCGAAACCATCGACCAGCTCGATATTTTACGCGAACAGGGCTGCAACCAGATCCAGGGTTATTATTTCAGCAAACCCGTGCCCGCGCACGAAGTGAGCCGCATGTTTGGTGATCAAACTGTTGAAACACGTGGATCTGATGCCGTAATCAGCGACTTCCCCCGTGCCGACGCAGCCACACGATATGAATGGTCGCAGCCATTAGCGGACGAAACAGGCGAAGAGCCGCGCCGAACCGGCACCGCATAAGGTGCAGTCAAAGGTCTGGACGGGGAAAGATGCCTCTCGTAGATGAAGCCATGGCAGAATTTACCGAAGCGCTGAATGAAAAGCATATCGAGATGATCGGCAAGCAGCCGATCTTTTTCACCGCCACCGCTGCGGCTGACGGACGCATCAACCTGTCGCCCAAAGGCTATGATGCTTTTCGGATATTGTCGCCGAGCCGCGTGGCGTATCTCGACCTTGGCGGTTCAGGAAACGAGACTCATGCGCATCTGTCCGTGGACGGTCGCATCACCATCATGTTCTGCAATTTCGACCGGCCAGCGCTGATCTTGCGCATTTATGGTCGTGGCCGACCGGTTTTGCCGCAGGATGCCGAATGGGAAGCGCTCGCCGTGCATTTCACTCTGCTTCCCGGCACAAGGCAGATATTCGTTATTGAAGTCGAAAGCGTTCAGTCAAGTTGTGGCTGGGGCGTCCCCTTCATGGCATTGGAGCGCGAACGCGATACCTTGCAAAAAGCGCACGCTGGTCTCGATGAAGAGGCGTGGATGGCGAAGGCGCGTGGCCGTGCGACAAGCATTGACGGTATCCCGACGCGGGTGACCGAGCGCTATTTCGGGCCAACAACCTGAACCGTGGCCTTGGTCGAACTCGCCCGCTACCCCTCATCTGCTACTGCTGAAATTGCGCGCACCTTCCTTGAGTCGCACGGGCTGGGCGCGGTTACCTTTGACGGCGGGATGAACATTGCCGATAGTGCGGCGTTTGCCATACCTGTTCGGTTGATGGTGCTCGATGAGGATTATGAGGAGGCTTCGGTTTTGCTGAACGGGGCAGGTATCGCATGACGCTGCCGCTGAAAGTCGCGACCTATAACATCCGCAAGTGCGTCGGTCTTGACCAGAAGCGAAGCCCCGAGCGCATCGTTCAGGTACTGAACGAAATAGATGCGGATGTGATCACGTTGCAAGAGGCTGATCGCCGGTTCGGGTCGCGCGAAAGCTGCCTGCCCGCGTCGCTAATCGAAGCCGAAACGCCGTGGCACCCGGTGTCGTTCAACATCAGGCCGGGCAGCATCGGCTGGCATGGCAACGCCATCCTTGTCCGCAAGGGCATCGAAGCCCATCATGCGCATCCTCTCGATTTGCCGATGCTCGAACCGCGCGGCGCGGTCGAAGCGCATTGCACCTTGGATGGTCGCCAGTTCCGGATCATCGGGGTGCACCTGGACCTGTCGGGGCTGTGGCGGCGGCGCCAGGTGCGGGCCATCCTTGCGCATATCGATGCGGCGCCGCGCCATTTGCCGACGATTATCATGGGCGATTTCAACCAATGGTCGGACCGTGGCGCGCTTTCGGAATTTGCCTTTCACCATCACCGCATCATCAAGACGCCGAAAAGCTTTCACAGCTCCCGGCCGGTCGCGCATCTCGACCGCATCATTGTGAGCCACGACATTTCGGTGGAGGGCCAGGGAGTACATGTCTCTGCGCTGTCCCAACGCGCATCCGATCATCTGCCAGTCTGGGCAGAACTCGAACTGAATTGATTGCCTAATATTTAAGCACACCTTAAAGACTGATTAATTATTAGGCAACCAAAGAGGGGTTGCGCCGTTTCAAGGCGCTTAAAACTACCGAAATCCCGTTAGCAACTGCATCATTCGATTCTGGCACGGCGTTTGCATGTTGCAGCGCACAACCAAAAACGGGGGGTGTGCATGAAATATATTATTGCCATTATCAAACCGCATAAGCTCGACCCGGTACGCGAGGCGCTGACCGCGCTTGGCGTGTCGGGCATGACCGTGACCGAGGTCAAAGGCTTCGGGCGGCAAAAGGGCCAGACTGAAATCTACCGCGGCGCTGAATATGCGACCAATATGGTGCCCAAGGTCAAGATTGAGGTGGCTTGCCCCTCCGACCAGTCCGCAGCCATCATTGAAGCCATTCAGCATGCCGCCGAAACCGGCGCGATCGGCGACGGCAAAATCTTCGAATTCGAACTTTCCGGCGCGCTACGTATTCGCACCGGCGACACCAACGAAACCGCGCTTTGACGCGAACAGACCAAGCTAGGGGAACCATAAAATGTCGAAAACTCTAAAATTTCTAGGCGCGGCGGGGGCGACATTGTTCGCTAGCCTGCCAGCCTTTGCGCAGGAGGTTGCCGAAAAAGCAGCCGAAGGAGCAGCAGCTGCGACCGAAGCAGTCGTCGAAGCGGCTCCTGCCGCTGCCGCCGCATTCACACCGACTGCTGAAATGGTCAATAAGGGCGATACCGCCTGGATGCTGGTGTCGTCGGTTCTCGTGCTGATGATGTCCGTCCCGGCGCTTGCCTTGTTCTACGGGGGACTTGTTCGCACCAAGAATATGCTGAGCGTATTAATGCAGGTCTTCATGATCGTCAGTATCGCGGCATTGGTATGGGTTGGCTGGGGCTATTCGATGGCCTTTACCAGCGGCAGCCCGTATGTCGGCAGCTTCGACAAGGTGCTGTTGATGGGTGTCGATGCGACCACGCTCGCCGCAACCTTCTCCAATGGCGTCTACCTGCCCGAATATGTCTTTATCATATTCCAGATGACTTTCGCGTGCATCACGCCCGCGCTGATCGTCGGTGCCTTTGCTGAACGCGTGAAATTCAGTTCGCTGATGGTGTTCACCGTGCTTTGGCTCACAGTCGTCTATTTCCCGATTGCCCACATGGTGTGGTATTGGGCCGGACCCGATTTCCTCGTCAGCGCGCCAGATGATATGGGCTTGCTCTGGGGTTGGGGCGCGCTTGATTTCGCTGGCGGTACCGTTGTCCACATCAATGCTGGTATTGCCGGGCTCATCGGCTGCATCATCATCGGCAAGCGCGTTGGTTTCGGTAAAGAAGCAACTCCACCGCACAGCCTGACGATGACCATGATCGGCGCCTCGCTCCTTTGGGTGGGCTGGTTCGGTTTCAACGCCGGTTCCAACCTTGAAGCCAACGGCATCACGGCGGTTGCGTTCATCAACACCTTCGTCGCAACAGCAGCAGCAGCGGTAAGCTGGGCAATTGTCGAGCAGGTCAAGCACGGTCGTCCGTCGCTCTTGGGCGGTGTATCGGGTGCGGTTGCAGGCCTTGTTGCGATCACGCCTGCTTCGGGCTTTGCCCATCCGGGTACTGCCATCATCCTTGGCTTCGTGGTGTCGCCGGTTTGTTACTTCTTCGTCTCTTATGTGAAGAACAAGTTCAAATATGACGATACGCTCGACGTCTTCGGCATCCACTGCATCGGCGGCATCATCGGCGCCATTGGCACGGGCATTGTTGCTGACCCTGCTTTGGGCGGACAGGGGTGGCTCGACTATACCGCTGCGGTCGCTGTCGCTGGCGAATATGACATGGCAGGCCAAGTCATCACGCAGATCAAGGCCGTTGCTGTCACATTGCTGTGGTCGGGTATCGGCTCGGCTGTGCTGTTCTTTGTCATCGACAAGACCTTGGGCTTGCGTCCGAGCGAAGATGCAGAGCGCGAAGGTCTCGACCTCTCCTCACATGGAGAACGCGCTTACAACTACTAAAATTTCGAAGCTTGGCGGCGGGGCGTTCTTTCCTCTCCTTTTGCGCCCCGCCCCCTCCCGGTGTTCCTCCCGCGAACATCCACCTTACGGCCCGGACCAGAAATGGTTCGGGCCGATTTTGATCCGGGGGGGGGGCAGCGTCGCCATTATGCAAATGAAAAGGGCCGCCCAAATGGACGGCCCCTCAACAACTCGATTGGATCGTTGGTCAGGCGACTTTGGATTCGGCACCGAGGATTAACGGGTCGGCGACTTTGCTGATGTCGACCGTAGTTCGGGCAAGGCTAGGCGCGCTGCCGCCAGAGGATTTATGTTTGAACTTGCCCTCGACCTGGCCGCCCGGCGCGATGGTGAGGTTGTTGTAGACGACATCGCCGATGATCCGCGCGCTTGCTTCGATTACAAGGTCATTGGCCTCAATGGACCCTTCGACCTTGCCCGACAGCTTGGCGGATTCCGCCGTTACCTTGCCCGATATCACGCTGCCTTCGCCCTGGACGATGCTGCCGCAGGTGACATCGCCCTGCACCTTGCCGTCGATATGGAGGTCGACGCGGGCGTTGAGGTTACCGACGATTTCGACGTCCGACGCGATGATCGAAAAGGTGTGACCTGAATTGCTCATGCGGTTGTTACTTCTTTGCGAGTTTTGTGAAGCTGTCGGCACGATTTCCGGCGACGGCTTGGATTTCGAGAACATCGGTATTTGCCTCCAGAAACTTTCTCGGGTTGATCGCCTGACCGTTCAGGCGGACCTCGAAATGCAGATGGCTGCCGGTCGAACGACCCGTGCTGCCCATACGCCCTATTTGTACACCACGTGCGACCTTTTGGCCATGTGCAACGTTGAAGCCTGAAAGGTGGGCATAGCGCGTTAATAAGCCGTTAGCATGCGTGATTTCGATGGCATTGCCATAGCCGCCCTGCGATCCGGCAGAAGTGACTCTGCCTTCGGCAGCCGCCAAGATTGGCGTGCCAACCGGGCCCTTGAAATCCAGGCCATTGTGCATTGCACCACCGCCAGTGAAGGGGTCGCTGCGATAGCCGAAACCGCTGGACATCATCATTACCGCTGCCGGCATGGCAGTCGGGATAGCGGCGAGCGCGCGCTCCATCGCGTCCATGCGGCCAAGCGAAGTTGCTAGTTTGGTGAAGCGCGGGTCGCGGACGTCCTTGTTGCCCTTGCCGAAGAACGGCTCGAACAGACCACCGCGTGCATTTGTTGCCTGCCGCGCCAGCACGTCCGGGTTCAGCCCGAATTGGCGAATGGCGGCTTCGGCCTTTTGCGTGCGGGCCAGCGCCACTTTCGTCATCCGTTCGGCGAATTGGATTTGCCGTGCCTCTATTCGGGCTAAGCCAGCAGCTTCGGGCACCAGCGCGCTGATGGTCTTTACGGCTTTATCTTCTTCGGTTGCGGCGTTTGATGTTTCAGCTGCGGCTGGTAACTCGTCAAGATACTGGTCGCTCAGCGATTCGAGCATTTTTTGCCGACGTTCAAGATCGGCAGTCACTTCATCGATAGAACCGCGATAATTGGCAACGCGTTCTTCGGCAGACTGAATTTTTGCTTCTTTTTCGCTCAAAGCCATCCGTTCGATGGTCACGGCAACCTGGTTGATTGCCATGGCGAGCGTGATGATCAGCCATACGCCGACGACGAGCGCAGCAATGGTCGCAACGCGACGTTGCAGCGTTGCAGATATTTTCAAAAACCGAACTTGTCCGTTGGCCCGCATGAAAAATTCGCGGTCAACAAACCATCCGGCCACCCGGTTTTTCCAACCGGCTACATTGGCCTGAAGCGACACGACCCAACCCCGTTTTTAATTTGTGGGGTGCCGGTAGCAGGTGTGATTCGTCGTGGCGAATCGGATTGGGCCGACTCGTGACGAGTCGGTGGAGTCGCGCGGTGAGTTGTGGAAAACGGTTTCCAAACTGTAATGTTCCACCAATCATCGCGATTTTGCAAAATAGAGGAAATGGTTTAATCACGTAAAAACAGGGTGTTGGTGCCGAATCGGTTCGTACACAGGTAAAATGGCAGCTATTAGCAGCGCCTACTTCCCTTTTTCCGCAGCGTGTCTAGGACGAAGCGCATGTCCGACGTCGAAATTCTCATCGCTAATATGACACCAAAGGCCCGGGCCGCCGGTCGTGTGATTGCCCGCGCCAGCGATGCTGACAAAGCCGCGGCGCTTCGCTCGGCGGCGGCCGAATTGCGTAAACAGTCCGACGCGATCATGGCAGCGAATGCCCTGGATATGGCCGCCGGTGAAGCCGCCGGGCTGTCGGGCGCTATGCTCGACCGACTCAAACTCGATGCCGGGCGGATCGAAGGCGTTGCGGCGGCGGTCGATCAGGTTGCGGCGCTGAGCGATCCTGTGGGGCAAGTCATCGACCGGCATGCCCAGCCCAACGGCCTTGTCATGGAACGCGTGCGGGTCCCGATTGGCGTGCTGGGCATCATCTATGAAAGCCGGCCTAATGTGACGGCGGATGCGGCGGCACTTGCCCTGCGTTCTGGCAATGCCGTGATCTTGCGCGGCGGCAGCGAAGCGGTGAATAGTAATCGCGCGATTCATGCGGCAATGGTCGCAGGCATCACAGCCGCCGGGTTGCCAGCAGATGCGGTGCAGCTTGTGCCGACCCAAGACCGGGCGGCGGTCGGCGCGATGCTGCGTGCGCAAGGCGCCATCGACATGATCATCCCGCGTGGCGGCAAGTCGCTGGTGGCACGCGTCCAGGACGAAGCCCGCGTGCCGGTGCTCGCGCATCTCGACGGCATCAACCACACTTATGTTCACAAGGATGCCGATCCGGCGATGGCCAAGGCGATTATCGTCAACGCAAAGATGCGGCGTACCGGCATCTGCGGCGCGACCGAAACGCTGCTGATCGATCAGGATTATGCCGCGCCGGGCGATCTGGTTTCAGCGCTTATCGATGCTGGCTGCGAGGTTCGCGCCGACGAGATGTTGATGGAACTCGATTCGCGCACGGTATCGGCGGACGACGCCGATTGGGACACCGAATATCTCGATTCGGTGATTTCGGCGCGTGTGGTTTCCGGCCCTGAAGAAGCGATGGAGCATATCGCCCGCCATGGTTCGCACCATACCGATGCGATTATCACTTCGGACGAAGATGTCGCTGCGAGGTTCCTTGCCGAGGTCGATAGTGCCATCGTCATGCACAACGCCTCGACCCAATATGCCGACGGCGGAGAGTTCGGCTTGGGCGCTGAAATCGGAATTGCAACAGGACGCTTGCACGCGCGGGGGCCAGTAGCCTTGGAGGGCCTCACCACTTACAAGTGGTTAGTGCGCGGACAAGGACAGACGCGGCCTTGAAAACAATCGGCCTGATGGGCGGCTCGTTCAACCCCGCGCATGGCGGCCACCGGGCGATTAGCGTGTTTGCGATGAACGCGCTGGACTTGGATGAATTTTGGTGGCTGGTCTCGCCGGGTAACCCCCTGAAGCCCAAAAAGGACATGGCCCCTTTGCCTGCTCGACTTGCCTCAGCCACGGTACAGACACGCCGCAGCCCCATCAAGGCCACTGCCATCGAACGCGATCTAGGCACGGTCTACACGGTCGAAACCTTGCGCCATATCGTCGCACGCTACCCCAAAACGCGTTTCATCTGGATCATGGGCGCGGACAATCTGTTGCAATTTCATCACTGGAAACGCTGGCGCGACATAGCTCGGTTGATGCCGATTGCAGTTATCGCCAGACCCGGCTATGATGCCCATGCGATTGCGGGTCCCGCAATGGCCTGGTTCAGACGGTTTGTCCGGCGTCCGGACCAGCGTCATCACTGGACAAAGTGGAGTACGCCAGCGCTTGTCTTTTTGCGCTTTCGTCCAGATCCCCGTTCGGCAACCGCGATCCGCCGCGCCGACCCAACTTGGTATCTTCGCACCACAACACAGGGAACGCGTGACGGCGTTACCCGCAAACTTGTGCTTTAAGGAGCAATCTTGATCGACACCGCATCCGTCCTCACGCCCGAAGCCGTAAAAGCTGGGGTCAAAGGACCATCATTGAGCCCCGACGCGCTCCACGCCCTCATCCTCCAGTCGCTGGACGATGATCAGGCACAGGAAGTCGTCACCATTCCGTTGGAAGGCAAAAGCAACATCGCCGACCATATGGTCGTCGCTTCCGGTCGCTCATCGCGGCAAGTCGCATCGATGGCGCAGAAGCTTGCCGAACGGATCAAGAAAGCCGGCCGCCATGCGCGGATCGAGGGATTGCCTTCGGCTGACTGGGTACTGATCGATGCAGAAGACGTCATCGTCCATCTGTTCCGCCCCGAAGTGCGCAGCTTCTATAACCTGGAACGCATGTGGGCGTTCGGCGACGCGCCTGAAGTCACGCAAGCCTAACGAATTGAAGGGCGTATCATGGCGATGCGCCTGCATATCATTGCGCGCGGCAAGATCGGCCGATCACCCGAGGCTGACCTCGTCGACCGTTACTTGAAGCGCATAAGCTGGCCGACAAAGCATAGCGAACTGCCGGATCGGGGTGGCGAGCTGCCAGCTTCCGATGCGCCATTCAAAACCATCATTCTTGACGAAAAAGGCGAACAACTTGGTTCGACCGAGTTGGCGCGGATGCTCGAACGCTGGCGCGACGACGGGGTGCGCGAGGTGCGCTTCCTGATCGGCGCGGCGGACGGCTTCGGCGACGCGGAGCGGGCGGCGGCCGACAGGCTTATCGCATTCGGCAAGGCAACCTGGCCACATCTGATGGCGCGCGCGATGCTCGCCGAACAATTGTTCCGTACGACATCAATCATTGCCAACCACCCTTATCATCGTGAAGGATAGTGGCATGCGGTTTGCGCTTGCTCTTTCTGTGTTTTTGCTCGCGCCGGTGGGCGTTGCCGGAGCGCTGATCGCGCAGGATGACGCCCAGCAAGAGGCATTGCGTGAGGCAAAGGGAAAGGCGCTTCTAGCCGAGCGGCGGAGCGAGTTTTTGCGGCAGGAGGCGAGTAATGCCGCCAGTACCGCCGAGCGTATCGTCGCCCAACGCGCGGTCTTATCGGCGGAAATCGACGCCGCCGAGGCGCAGATTGATGCCGCCAATGCCCGCATTGCGATTATCGGCCGCCGCCAGCGCGAGCAACGCTCGCGGCTGGGGAAGGAAAGCGATCCGATGCTGCGCCTCAACGCCGCGCTGCAGCAAATGACCAGCCGCCCGACCGCTTTGATGATCGCGCAGCCCGGCAAACGCGATGACTATATCCATTTGCGCGCGGTGATGGCGACGGTGCAGCCCGAAATCATCCGCCGGACGAGCGCGCTGCGCCAGCAAATCGCGGTGCAGAACGAACTGCGTTCGCAGGAACTGGTCGCGCTGAAATCATTGGGCGATGCGCGAACACGCCTGCAAAGCCGCCGCACTGCGCTGGCCCGGCTCGAAGGCGATGCGCGAGGTAAAGCAGGCGACCTTTCCGCCGATGCCGCGATCGAATTCGAGCAAGCGATTGCCCAAGGCGAGCGTGCCCGCGACATCGTCGGCCGCATCAATACGCAGCGGCTGAGCAGCGAGAAGGCAGGTGAACTGGCGAGTCTCGACGGCGCACTGCTCCGTGCAGATACGGCAACTGCGCGTGCAGCCAACACCAACGCCTATATCCTTCCGGCAACGGGCAATATCGTCAGCGGCTTTCACGAGCTCAACACCACCGGATATCGCGAACGTGGTATTCGAATGGCGGTCGCTACCGCCTCTCCGGTAATTGCACCAGCTGCTGGCAAAGTGATCTTTGCCGGTCGATATCGCAGCTATGGCCAGATTGTCATTATCGAACATGGTAATGGCTGGAATACGCTCCTTACCAATCTCGGCGCGGTGCAGGTGGCCAAAGGCGCAACGGTAAGGCAAGGCGCGGTGCTTGGCACTTCGGGCGACGACACCACCGAAATCGGCGTGGAATTGCGCAAAAACGGACGTGTCATGGATATCGCCGCGCTGCTGGGATAATTATCACCGTAGCCCTGAGCCTGTCGAAGCCTGTCCTGAGCGACGCCGCAGGCGGCCGTCGAAGGGGGCGGCCTAGCGGACAACCGCCCTTCGACAGGCTCAGGGCTCCGGGTTTGTGTTTCTCGTCGGCTGCTATCCGGCTTTTGTGGTAAACGCGCTTTCACCAAAGGTTCATGCTAGATATACGACTCATCAGGCTTTCGATTAACTGGACTTGCCCATGAAAAACCGTTTGTTGCCGTCAACCATCGCTCTGGCCCTAGCTGTCAGCGTGCCCGCCACCGTCCTGCTGGCGCAAAGTGCGCAGCAGAAACAGGCGCAGACCGACCAGTTCCGCGAGCTTGAGGAGTTTCTTGCGGTCTACAAAAAGGTCAAGTCAAGCTACGTCGACAAAGTTGAAGACAAGCAACTGATGGAAGGCGCGATTCAGGGGATGCTTGCCAGCCTTGACCCGCATAGCGGCTTTTTAAATCATTCGGACTTCAGCAATTTGCAGACCCAGATCGACGGCGAATATGGCGGGCTTGGCCTGTCGGTGACGCTGGAGGACGAAGCGGTCAAAGTCATCGCGCCGACCAAGGACACGCCTGCTGACAAGGCCGGTATCAAGTCGGGCGACTATATCACGCATCTCGACGGCAAGCTGATTTTCGGTGGCACGCTCGATGAAGCGGTCGAGGCAATGCGGGGCGTTCCCGGCACTTCAATTAAACTGACCATTGTCCGACCCGGCCGCGATGCGCCATTCGATGTCTCGATCACCCGCGCGATTATCGATCTGAAGCCGGTGCAATGGGAAGTGAAAGACCGAATCGGCCTGATAACGATCACTGGCTTTTCCGAAGAGACCGGCGCTGACGTCGTTTCCGCGGTTTCGAGCATCAAGAAATCGCTGGGCGGCAAGCCCTTGGGCTATATCGTCGATTTGCGTTCCAACCCTGGCGGCATTCTTGACGAGGCTGTCGCAGTTTCCGACGCATTCCTGTCCGAAGGCGAGATCGTCTCCGAACGCGGGCGCGACAAGAAAGCCATCGAGCGCTGGTGGGCCGAACGCGCTGTCCCCGGCGATGTCACCGGCGGAGCGCCGATTATCGTGCTGGTCGATGCAGGCTCTGCTTCGGCTTCCGAAATCGTTGCGGGCGCGTTGCAGGACCATCATCGTGGTCTGGTCATGGGTGAACGCAGTTTCGGCAAGGGATCGGTGCAGAATGTGCTTCCTTTGACCCGCGATACCGGCCTTCGCCTGACGGTTGCCCGCTATCATCTGCCTTCGGGTCGTTCGGTGCAGGAAGGCGGGATCAAGCCCGACATTCAGGTGCCGCAGCTCTCCGATCCCGATTATAAAAAGCGCGTTGCGATCCGCGAATCCGACCTTCGCCGCCACCTCGTCAACGAGATGCAGGATGACGCCAAGGAACTCGAAGAGGATATCGCCGACGATCCGCGTTTCGCGATGACCGCCGAGCAGTTGAAGGCCAAGGGCATCGAGGATTTCCAGCTCCATTATGCGATGGAAACTCTGAACCGTCTCGGCTCCAAAACGATGAAGTTGGCCGAAAAGCCAGCGGTCAAGGGTAAGGCGCAGAATTGACGGTGAGGATAATCCAACACCGTCACCCTGAACTTGTTTCAGGGTCTATTTATCCTTTCAAGCTCGCGTCTTGTTGCACGATGGACCCTGAAACAAGTTCAGGGTGACGGCAGTGCGGACATCCAAATTCGGCTTCGCCCACTGGCTGGCATTCCTGCTGCCCGCCGCACTGCTCGGGGGCGCTTATGCCTCGCAATATATCGGCGGGCTGTACCCGTGCGAAATGTGCTGGTGGCAGCGCTATCCGCATTTCGAAGCGGCAGGAATCGCGTTCGTTGCCTTCTTCGTTCGCAATCCGCCTTACCGCCATGCGCTGGTTGCGCTCGCGGCTTTGGGAATACTGACGAGCGGCCTGATCGGCGGCTTTCACGCAGGCGTCGAATATGGCTGGTGGGAGGGCCTAACCGCTTGCACATCGACGATATCGGGCAGCGGCAAGGATTTGCTCGAACTCGATCATGAACGCGCCGCTTATCCGCTGCGACGTCGCGCCTTGGACTTTGTTCGGCATTTCGCTCGCGGGCTATAATTTCCTCTTGTCGGTTGGCGGTGCAATCGCCATTCTTGTTATGACATGGAAAAGCCCCAAAATCTGAAAACCGCCGCGCAGCGTTCCGATGCCATCGCTAGCATGATTCGAGTCAACCAGGCGGGCGAGTTCGGGGCGAAACGCATATATGCGGGGCAGCTCGCCGTGATGGGCGACCGGACGCCAGCAGCGCGTAGTATCGCGCATATGGCCGAACAGGAACAAAGGCATTTGTCGGCTTTTGACAAAATGATGGCAGAACGCGGAGTTCGTCCGACGGCGTTGCACCCGATTTGGGACGTCGCAGGTTTTGCCTTGGGCGTGGTAACGGCGGTCATCGGTCCCGAGGCGGCGATGGCCTGCACGGTTGCGGTCGAAACCGAAATTGATCGCCATTATTCGGAGCAGCTCGAAGAAATCGGCGATAGTGACCCTGAATTGACCGCTATGGTACTCGATTTTCAGGCCGACGAGCTCGAACATAAGGCAACCGCGCTTGGCTGAAGGCGCCGAGCGCGCGCCAGCCTACCCGCTGATGAGCGCAATCATTCGTGCAGGATGCCGCACCGCCATTGCCGTATCGAAACGAATCTGACTTTCATCGGTTGTTCAGCTAACAGGGCCGAATAGAGGCTGAAATTACCGGGAGATCCGAAGTGATTGCACGTTTCAAAATATTTTTCGCAACGACGGCTCTAGCGCTTTCAGCTCCAGCCATCGCGCAGGAATTGCCGGCAAATCAGCCCGGCGATGAAAAGATCAACCAGCTTATCATTTACGGCGACGACGAGTGCCCGCAGAGCCAGGGTGACGAAATCGTTGTGTGCGCGCGAATGGACGAAGCAGCGCGCTATCGCATTCCTTCGTCGTTGCGCGGCGACCCCAATGATCCGCGCAATCAGGCGACGTCCGAGCGGATCAAGGCCTATGAATATGTAGGCGCTTCGGGCACGATGAGCTGCTCGCCATCGGGCGCGGGCGGCTTTACCGGCTGTGGTCTGAGGGAAATCGACCGGGCCTATGCCGAAAAAGCGCAAGACCCCGGTCTGGTTTTCGGACGCCTGATTGCTGCCGAGCGTGAAAAGCGCATGGCTGGGATAGATGCCGAAGCTGCAGCGGTCGAAGAGCGGATCAAGGAATTCGAAAAAGGCCGCGCCGAACGCGAAGCAAGGTTGCAGGCCGAACTCGACGCCAAGGAAGCGGCGGCAGGCTCACCCGACGCCGAACCATTGCCCGAACCTAAATAATTAAAGCCCCAGCGCCGCGCGCATGATGTGGAAGATCGTGTTCTGCTCGATCGTGCCTTTGAACAGATGCGCCTTTGGCCCTGCGGCGCGGGCGACGACATCATCGCCGCCATGCGTTTCGCTCGACAGGCCGACCAGCGACTGCTGCCGGTAGTCGAGCGCGCTCGGTGTCCTCTTTGGCGGGATCGGGTCGTTCGGTGGCGGTGACTGCGCCGGGGCCGTTCGCATAGCCCAAAGTCGTATAAGCCTTGCCGTCCTTGGCCAGCGTCGGCGTGCCGATTGGCGACGCCACCACGCCTAAGATCGGATTACCGCGCTCGGGATAGCCCGACATCGTGAAAGTATGGCTATGGTCGGATGTGACGATGATCAGCGTGTCACGCAAATCTACGCTGTCCATCGCGGCTTTCAGCGCCTGATTGAGCGCCACCGTGTCCTGCAACGCGCGCCGCGCATTGCCGCCATGATGCGCGTGGTCAATGCGGCCTGCCTCGACCATCAGAACATAGCCCTTACGGTTTTTCGACAGCATCGCAATCGACTTGGTCGTCATCTCGGCGAGCGAGGGTTCCTTGTTGCCAGCCGCGGTCCGGTCGGCCTCGAACTGCATGTGCGATGGCTCGAACAGGCCGAGGAGCTTGGTGGCCTTCTTTGCGATCGACCGCAGCAAAACTCTCGCTGTTCCAGACATACGCGCCATTCGGGTTCGCGGTTTTCCAGATCGCGGAAAGGTCCTTGCCGTCTGCGCGCTTGCCTTTGGCACTGGGATATTCTGGATCAGCAGCAGTAGACGGCAAGAAATGCTGACGTCCACCGCCGAGCATGACATCGAGTCCATTCCCATTTGGCCATTCGATCATTTGCCGTGCAATATCCTTGCATCCTGCGGCCTTTGCCGCATCGGGCATATTGGCATCAACCTCCCAATCGCGCTGGGCGACATGGGCATAGGTTGACGCAGGCGTGGCATGCGTGATCGTCGCGGTCGAAACGATTCCGGTGGCGCAGCCCGTTGTCTTCGGCAATCTCGAACATTGACCGGACTTGATAGGGCGCGCTGGCAAGAGCAGTCATTTTCGATCGCCTCCGGACCAACGCCGATAACGCCATTCTTGGTCTTTACCCCGGCGACGATGGCGGTGGCGGTCGGCGCGCTGTCGGCGACTTGCGCGTCGTGCGAATAGGTTTTGACCAAGGCGGTGTGCGGCAGGCGGTCCATTTCGGCGACATAGGATTCGCCGTCGAGGCCAAGCTGCTGCCCTTCGAATATGCGGCCAGCGGTCAGCGTGCTGACCCCCATGCCGTCGCCGATGAAGATGATGACATTGCGCGCCTTGCGGTTGTTGGGCTTGTCCGCGATCAAGCCGCTTGAGTTCGGCCTGTCCCGCTTTCAGATAGCCGTCGCTGGTAGTGACAGGCGGCTTTGCAGGTCTCGGCAAGCACAGGCGCGGCGATAAGGCAGGACGGCTAGCAGGAACGACAGTTTACGCATGTATTTCTCCAAATTTCATGTCGCGTCGACGTCGCAGACGAATGAGTGACAGCTATGTTACTTCGACTTCTCTGCCGCAACCCAATCCTTGACCTGCGCCTCCAGCACATCGAGCGGTACCGAGCCTTGGCCGAGCACCGACATCATGGAAGGCGGCAAGATCGAATTTTGCACCGAGTTCGTTCGTCGCCATCGTCCGCAGTTCGCGGATTTTGAGTTCGCCCAATTTATACGCCAGCGCCTGCCCGGGCCAGCTGATATAGCGGTTGACCTCGGCCTCGATATTGGCGGCGGACAGCGCGCTATTGTCGGTCATGAAGTCGATGGCCTGCTGCTTGCTCCAGCCTTTGGCATGGATGCCGGTATCGACGACGAGCCGAGTTGCCCGCCACATTTCATAGGACAAGCGCCCCATGTCTTTGGCGGGTGTATCGTACAGCCCCAACTCGATACCCAAACGCTCCGAATACAGCCCCCAGCCTTCGGTAAATGCGGTAAAGAACGCGCCATATTTGCGGAAATCGGACAGCGGCAATTCCTGCTGCAAGGCGATTTGCTGATGGTGGCCGGGGACGGCTTCATGCACCGATAGAGCAGGGATTTCCCAGAAAGGCCGCTGGTTCAGTTTCGAGGTGTTGACGAAATAGGTGCCCGACAAGCCGATCTCGGGCGAACCCGGATTATAATAAGCGGTTGTCGTGCCTTCGGCAGTTTCGGCAGGGATTTCCTTGATACCATAAGGCAGGCGCGGCAGGCGGCCAAACAAGGTGGGCATTTTGCCGTCGATGGTCTTTGTCACCCGCGCGACTTTCTCCATCAACTCTTCGGGCGTTTTGGCGTAATATTGCGGGTCGGTGCGCAGATGCTGGATAAACGCCTCGCGGCTCGGATAGCCCGCTTTCGTGGCAACCTCGACCATCTCGGCACGGATCCGTGCGACTTCCTTGAGGCCGATTTGATGGATCTGTTCGGGCGACAGGTCGGTGGTAGTTTCTTCGCGGACGCGGAATGCATAATATTTGTCACCGCCGGGTTGCGCCGAAACGCCGGGAGCTTTGGCGCATGCAGGTTTGTAGCTGGCGGTATACCACGCAAGCTGCTTGTCGAGCGCCGGGTGGATGATGGTTTGGATGGTTCTTGTGGCTTCAGCGGCTAGTGCGGCAAAGTCGGCCTCGCTGACGCCATCTGGGCGCTTTGCCGCATAAGGTCCATAAAAACGCGACTTGGTAATATCGGCAGCTTTCAGCCCGGAAACCGTGCCTTCAAATCCAGTCAGCGTTTCGCAAGGCTGTGTGTATCTGCCCCTGATCGCAACATCGGCGACGGCGATATTTTCGTCATTGACCCGGCCATATTGCGCGAGCCGTTTGTTATAGCTTTCAAAATCGGCCTTGGTCCTGAACGCGCAGATTTTCCGCCATCCCGGCAAATTGCTGGTGCCAGCTTGAATAGGTCGTGAAATTGATCGCGCGCTGACCAAAACGATTGCCTTCGATTGTTGAATTCAGCGCCCGCCGTAATATCCGTGCTTCGACTTTCGACGCCGCGTCGAGTTCGCTGGCTGGGATTGCTTCGAGCCGTTTCAGAAATGCTGCGGCCTGCCGCCGCGCGCCGGTCTTGTGCCGCGAGGTGTATAATCACCGACTTCCCCGGCGTAGGTGTCAACGCCCAATGCGCTGGCGTAAATCGGCTGTTCCTTGAGCGTCGTCGCCCAGACTTCATCGACCAGCTTTTTGACGTCGTTGTTTGCATCGGCGTGGGCAGGGGCGGCGGAGATCAATGCGACCGCCGAAGCTGCCAGAAACAGATTACGCATAATCACTCTCCTCGAAATCTCGTTGGGAGAGTTAAAGCAGGGGAGCGACTGGTTGACTAGGCTGATTGCGCATCAAAGGCGCCCCTGTGTTTTAGGGGGTGCAGAGCCGGTTTTGACGCGACCCTGCACCCCGCCCCATTCCCCTCGTTCATCCGAAGATGTGCGACCCGAGGGAGACGTGACGAACCCCAGAAACTGAGGTCTACTTCCGGCGATATGCCCCCGCCGGTCGTTCGTTAAATTCCGTTGGCGTTAATTTCGGTTACGCCGCGCTTCGGCCTTGGCGGCGCGGAAGCTTTCTTCCATTTCGCGGCCCATACGCTCGAATTCGGGCATCATCGTCGCCATCGCGCGGGCAAAGCCGCTCATCATGCCCATGGCTTCGCGGCTGCGTGTCCCGAGTTCCTCGGGCAAATAACGCGCATCGCGGCCGGCAAGATCGGCCACCGTCGCATCGCCGCGCATCCGGCGGCTGACGGTGCCTGGACGGGCGCGTTCGATGGCCTCGGCAAAGCGTCCGATGGGCAAATTCATCATCGCGCCGGTGGCGCTTTCAATCGCGGCAGCAACGCCGTCCTGCACCGCCGGATCGGCTATCTTGTCGGCCATGTCAGCGAAATCGGTGTCGCCATCGTCTGCGGCTGGCGCAAAATCATCGTCTATTGCCTCGATAGCAACAGGATTCGCCGGTACCCGAAACGAACACCACATCCTGCGCCGCTGCAGGCGCTGCGGCAATCGCCAGAAGGGGGAGCGCGCAAAGCAAATATCTGGAACGCATAACCATCATCCTCACTCATCGCCAAAAACTGGCGTGGCGGCGAAGGTGCCGTTAGCGGCCTGATAGGCGGAGCGCGGCTTAGCCCAAGCTGAACAAAGCGCTCAGCTTGCGGCAAGCAACGTAAATGGTTGTAAAATGCGTTCCGACGTTACTCCGCCGCCTCCAGCACCTCGCTGTCCGAAAGCGGCTGCGCCAACCGCGTCAGCATTTCTTTCGGGCATATCTGCCAGAACTCGCCGCGCCGCCTGTCCCAATCTTCGATGATCGAATGCGACCATTTGCTGTCGGTCGAATGCGCGTGTGCCATGATGAGGGCTTTCAGTTGCTCCTCCCAATACATGCTATCAAGCCGTTGCCACACGATGTTTTCCGGGTTCGCATTTTCCGCGAAGCTGCCGTCATGGTCGAGGACAAAGGCCATTCCGCCAGTCATGCCTGCGCCGAAATTGCCGCCAACACCGCCCAAGATGACCGCAATTCCGCCGGTCATATATTCGCAGGCCATTGGAGCCGCAGCCTTCGACCACGACATGCGCGCCCGAATTTCGAACCGCGAACCGTTCGCCCGCCTGTCCGGCGGCGAACAATTTGCCAGCAGGTCGCGCCGTAAAGAACGGTGTTGCCGATGATGCTGTTATCCTGACTGACCAGCGGCGAACTGACCGTGGGGCGGACCACGATCGTGCCGCCCGACAGGCCCTTGCCGACATAGTCGTTCGAATCGCCGAACACTTCGAGCGTGATGCCCTGGCACAGGAATGCGCCCAATGACTGCCCCGCCGAACCACGCAGGCGGACATGGACATGGCCCTCGGCCAAGCCTTTCATGCCATAAAGCCGGGTGATTTCGGAGCTGAACCGAGTGCCCACCGCGCGATGCGTGTTGCGGACATTGTAGGTCAGCTGCATCTTCTCGCGCCGGTTGAACACCGGTGCCGCGTCATGGATCATCTGCGCGTCGAGGCTGTCGGGAACTTCGTTGCGGAAGGTCGGGATCGAGAAACGCCGCGCTTCGTCAGGCGCATCGACCTTGGCGAGGATGGGGTTGAGGTCGAGATCGTCGAGATGCTCGGCCCCGCGGCTGACCTGACGCAGCAATTCGGTGCGGCCGATGACTTCGTCGAGGCTACGATAGCCAAGCTTTGCCAATATTTCGCGCACTTCTTCGGCGATGAAAGTCATCAGGTTGATGACCTTTTCGGGCGTGCCGGTGAACTTCGCGCGCATCGCATCGTCCTGCGTACAGACACCGACCGGGCAGGTGTTCGAATGGCATTGGCGCACCATGATGCAGCCCATCGCGACGAGGCTCAACGTGCCGATGCCGAATTCCTCGGCGCCCAGTATTGCGGCAATGACGATGTCGCGCCCGGTTTTCAGGCCGCCGTCGGTGCGCAGCTTGACACGGTGGCGCAGCCCGTTGAGCGTTAGCACCTGATTGGCTTCGGACAGGCCCATTTCCCACGGCGTTCCTGCATATTTGATGCTGGTTTGCGGGGATGCGCCAGTGCCGCCGACATTGCCCGAAACGAGGATGACGTCGGCATGCGCCTTGGCAACGCCCGCCGCAATCGTGCCGATGCCTGCTGCGCTGACCAGCTTCACGCAGACCCGCGCGCGCGGGTTGATCTGCTTCAGGTCATAGATAAGCTGCGCCAGATCCTCGATCGAATAGATGTCGTGATGCGGCGGCGGCGAAATCAGCATCACGCCGGGGGTCGAATGCCGCAACCGCGCGATCATCTCGGTGACCTTGAAACCGGGCAGCTGCCCGCCTTCGCCGGGCTTTGCGCCTTGCGCGACCTTGATCTCGATTTCCTCGCACGCACCCAGATATTCGGCGGTTACGCCGAAGCGGCCAGACGCGATCTGCTTGATGACGCTGTTGGCATTGTCGCCATTTTCATAAGGCGTGAAGCGCTTGCTGTCCTCGCCGCCTTCGCCCGACACCGCTTTCGCACCGATGCGGTTCATGGCGATGGCGAGCGTCTCATGCGCTTCGGGCGACAGCGCGCCGAGCGACATTCCGGGCGTAACAAAGCGCTTGCGGATTTCGGTGATCGCTTCGACCTCGTCAATCGCCACCGGCTCCTTGGCGAAGTTGAATTCGAGCAAATCGCGCAGGTAAACCGGCGGCAATTCGCTTCACGCCTTGCGCGAACTGCAGATAGGTCGAGTAGCTGTCGTTGGCGACCGAGCTTTGCAGCAAATGCATCAGCCCAGCCGAATAGGCATGCGCCTCGCCGCCATTGCGCTGTTTGTAGAAGCCGCCGACGGGCAGCCGCGCGACCGCGCTGTCGAACGCATCCGCGTGGCGGTCGCGGGCGTTGACGTACAGCGAGTGATAGCCTTCGCCCGAAATCTTGTTCGGCATGCCGGGGAAGAAGTCGTTGACCAAGCGCGCGCGAGAGGCCGACCGCCTCGAAATTATAGCCGCCGCGATAGCTCGAGATGACCGCGATGCCCATTTTGGACATGATCTTGAGCAAGCCCTCGTTGACCGCGGTGCGGTAGTTGCCGACTGCGGTTTCAAGCGCTCAAATCGCCCAAAAGCCCGCGCGCATGGCGGTCGGCAATCGAAGCCTCGGCCAGATAGGCGTTGACCGTGGTCGCGCCGACGCCGACCAGCACCGCGAAATAATGCGTGTCGAGGCATTCGGCAGAACGGACGTTGATCGACGAGTAGCTGCGCAGGCCGTTGCGCACGAGATGCGTATGCACGGCGGCGGCGGCAAGGATCATCGCGATGGCAACGCGGTCTTCGCCGATATTCTCGTCGGTCAGGAACAGTTCGGATTTGCCCATGCGGACGGCTTCGACCGCTTCTTCGCGGATGCGCGCAATCGCGGCGCGCAGGCCTTCCTGACCATCTGTGATGTCATAGGTGCAGTCGATTTCGGCGGCGAGCGGGCCAAAAGCGGATTTCAGCCGCGTCCATTCGCCGCAGGTCAGCACCGGGCTTTCGAGCACGAGAACGTCGCTATTCTGGCTATTTTCATCAAGGATATTGGCAAGGTTCGAAAAGCGCGTCTTCAGGCTCATCACATGCCGTTCGCGCAAAGAATCGATCGGCGGGTTGGTCACCTGACTGAAATTCTGGCGGAAAAACTGGCTGATCAGGCGCGGCTTGTCGCTGATGACGGCGAGCGGGGTATCGTCGCCCATCGAGCCGATGGCTTCCTTGCCATCCTCGATCATCGGCGCAAGGATCATCTCGACATCTTCGAGCGTCATGCCAGCGGCAATCTGCCGCTTGGTCAGTTCTGCACGGCTCCAAGCCGGGGCGGACTCATCGGCAGCCTTTGGCAGGTCACCAATCGCGCGGAAGCCCTTGACCAGCGCGCCATAATCCTGCTCGGCGGCGATGCGGTCCTTGAGTTCATGGTCGCGGTATAGCTTGCCTTCATCCAGATTGACCGAGATCATTTGGCCGGGGCCAAGGCGGCCTTTCTCGATGATCGTCGCTTCTGGCAAAACGACCATGCCGGTTTCCGAGCCGATGACGAGCAAATTGTCGTTGGTACGGCAATAGCGCAACGGACGCAGCGCGTTGCGGTCGACGCCCGCCACCGCCCAATGGCCATCGGTCATCGCGAGCGCGGCTGGGCCGTCCCACGGCTCCATGACCGACGCCATATATTCGTACATCGCGCGGTGCGCTTCGGGGATATTGGGGTTCGATTGCCACGCCTCGGGGATCAGCATCAGCTTCGCCGTCGGTGCTTCCTTGCCCGAGCGGACGAGCGTTTCAAACACCGCATCCAGCGCCGCCGTGTCTGACGATCCTGCCGGAATGACAGGCTTGATGTCGTCCGATTGCGCGCCAAAGGCGATAGAGGCCATCTTGATCTCGTGGCTTTTCATCCAGTTCTGGTTGCCGCGAATGGTGTTGATCTCGCCATTATGCGCAAGGCCGCGGAACGGCTGCGCCAGCCACCATTGCGGGAAGGTATTGGTCGAATAACGCTGATGGAAAATCGCGACGCGGCTTTCGAAGCGGTCGTCCTGAAGGTCGGGGTAGAAGACCGACAGGCTCTCGGCGAGGAACAGGCCTTTGTAGACAATCGAGCGGCATGACAGCGAGCAGATGTAGAAATCGCGGATTTGCGCGGCGATGATCTTCTTCTCGATCCGGCGGCGGACGAGGTAGAGATTTTTTTCGAATTCGGTCGCATCGACATCGCCGGGCATTGGTCCGGCAATCATGATCTGCTCGATCTCGGGCCGCGTTGCCTGTGCCTTTGGTGCCGATCACGGACACATCGACCGGCACCTGCCGCCAGCCATAGATGGTATAGCCAGCATCGATGATTTCCGCTTCAACGATGGTGCGGCAATTTTCCTGGGCGCTCAAATCGGTACGCGGCAGGAAAACCATGCCGACAGCCAACCGGTTGGGCATCGGCCGGTGGCCGCTGTCGGAAATGGCATCGTCAAAGAAGCGCACCGGCAAGTCGATGTGCAGTCCCGCACCATCCCCGGTCTTGCCATCGGCGTCGACCGCACCGCGATGCCAGACAGCCTTCAGCGCCTCGATCCCCGCCGCAACCACACGCCGCGAAGCTTTGCCATCTGTGGCCGCAACCAAACCAACGCCGCAGGCATCGCCTTCGGATTCGGGATGATACATGCCTTCGCGGGCAAGGCGTTCATGTTCGGGAGTGGGGAAGTGGGTCATGGCAAAGCCTGTCATTTAAAGCGTCGCAACTGCCTCGACGGCATCAGCGGAATCTTCGGTTGTTTCGGGTTCAATAGGTGAGGGCGTCCAGCCTTCGGCGAGCATACGCTTTCGAGCCTCGTCGATCGCTTCGCTTGCCGGCCTCTTCTAGTGCAGAATATGCGGCTGAGGACTTGTCGCTTGCCGCGTCATTGGTTTCACGTCATATTTCGCTTCGCGGCCTTACCTCTTGCGATTCGGCTGGCGCCCAACTATCTTCGCTGTACCAAGGCTCGTCGCCTGTTTCCTCGCATGACTGGGTCCGTGGTCGTGGCAATCGTTCGATGGTCTTCCAATGTTTTGACTTCGACCCCAAGCAGCCCAGCCAGTTGCTCCATTTCGATTTGTGACAGATCCTTCAATTCGCGCTGCTTGGGCAATGCATCGAACTTCGCCTTAAACTTGGCTTCGTCGCGCATAAAGCTGGAGAAGATCGCGGGCAGCGCCTTGAACGTGGCCTGCATGACCTCGGGATCAGCCTGAAGCGCAAAGCTTTCGCGCGCGAAGGCACCTCCGGTCGGCGTATTGAAAAAGCCGTTGATGGTCGTCAATTGGGGGATGGTGAATTTGCGCGCATAGGCCCGCGACAGACCTGTCCGCATGGCTGGCTCGATGACTGCCATCGCCTCCGAAATCATTGGCTTCATAACATCGATAATCTGCTTTCCGCGTTCCTTGTTCTGCGGATCGATGATTTGCGTGACCGCCGCCTTTTTGTCTTCGGTCAATGCGGCGACATTCTCTTCCAATGCGCCCGTTGCCGCCACGATCTGCTCATTGGTCAGGCCGGGAAGGATGTTCATGATTGGGGTCAGCATCTGTTCGAACATGCCGTCCATAATTTTGGCATAAGCACCATCGGGCAGCAGTTTTGAGGCCGTCACTTTGGCCAGTTCGAGCCGAGCCGGTTCGGGCTCGGGCAAGTTGCTGGTGTCGAACATTTTGGTGAAAATGGACATCATATCGTCCATTTCCTTCGCTGCGTTTTCGGTCTCAGCAGGCTTGACCTTCGCGGATTCGATATCCGGCGTCGCTGCCAAAACTGCAGGCGTTGCAGCGCTCAACAAGAGTACACAAATGATCGGTTTCAGCATAGTCGTTCTCCCAAAGGTCAAGCCGCGACTTTTGCCGCTTTTGCCTTTGTCTGCAACCAGTTGTGCATGTGCTGCGTGACGTCGCGGCCGTCGCGAATGGCCCATACAACGAGGCTTGCGCCGCGCACGATATCCCCAATGGCGAACACGCCGTCGAGGTTGGTCATCTGCGCGTTGTCGACGCGAACGGTGCCCCAGCGGGTGACGTTTAGGTCGGGCGCGCTAAACAGCACGGGCAGATCCTCGGCTTCGAAGCCCAACGCTGTGATGACGAGGTCGGCATTCAATGTGAAGTCGCCATCGGGGTCATTTTCGGGTGCCCGCCGCCCGCTTGCGTCGGGTGCTCCGAGCCGCATTCTGGAAACGTGGACCCTTTCGACCTTGCCATCGCCGTCGAAGCCCTTGGGACCTGATAGCCAGACAAACTCGACGCCTTCTTCTTCCGCATTGGCGACTTCGCGCTGGGAACCCGGCATATTCTCGCGGTCCCGGCGGTACAGGCATTTGACCGATTTGGCGCCTTGGCGAATGGCCGTACGGACGCAGTCCATTGCGGTGTCGCCGCCGCCGATGACCACTACATCTTTGTCTTCGGCATCCAGCGCGCCGCTGTCAAAAGCCGGAACGACGTCGCCAAAGCCTTTACGGTTCGACGCAGTGAGGTAGTCGAGCGCAGGCACAATGCCATCAAGCCCGATACCCGGCGCCTTGATATCGCGCGCCTTGTAAACCCCAGTGGCGATAAGTACCGCATCGTGCTTGGCGCGCAGGTCGTCGAGCGAGGCGTCGCGCCCTACCTCGAAATTGGCATGGAAAATGATACCCGCATCTTCAAGCCGTTTGATCCGGCGCATGACGACATCTTTTTCGAGCTTGAAACCGGGAATTCCATAAGTCAGCAGCCCGCCCATCCGGTCGTAGCGGTCATAGACATGAACGTCGTATCCGGCGACGCGAAGATACTCTGCGGTGGTGAGGCCGCCCGGTCCTGCACCGATGATTCCGACCGATTGTCCACGCGACGGACCAACTTCAACCGGTTCGACCCAGCCCTCTTCCCACGCGGTGTCGGTGATATATTTCTCGACCGAGCCGATGGTCACCGCGTCATGGCCCGAAAATTCGATGACACAATTGCCTTCGCACAGCCGGTCCTGCGGGCAAATGCGCCCGCAGATTTCGGGCATCGTGCTGGTCAGGTTCGACAGCTCATAGGCCTCGCGCAAACGCCCTTCGGCCGTCAGGCGCAGCCAGTCGGGGATGTGATTGTGCAGCGGGCAATGGACCGAACAATAAGGCACGCCGCATTGCGAGCAGCGCGACGCCTGGTCCTCGGCGGCTTGCGGCGCATAGCGATTGGCGATCTCTGCAAAGTCTTCGGCGCGCAGTTTCGGTGCCCGCTTTTCAGGATAGGCCTGCGGCTTCGATACGAACTTGAGCATTGGGTCTTTTGCCACGACGCACTCCTTGGATATGCGGTGCGCATAGGGTCGAAATCCGGGAATGTCACGCCAAAACTGAAATATAGGTCAGTATATATGACTTATATTCACAAAGCTTTATGCTAGTTTCGCCAGCAAGCAACAAAATTACAATTAAATAAGCCCATATCGGACCTATCTCTGTACAAGCCATATCAGTGCGGCTACGCCAGCGATGATTCGGTACCATGCGAACGGACCGAAGCCATAGCGAGTAACCACCGCCAAAAATGCCTTGATGACAATCCACGCGACGACAAATGACACAAAGAACCCGATTCCGATCAGCCCCATATCATCCATGCTGACCGCGTCGCGGTGCTTGAACAGTTGCAGCACGGTCGCGCCTGTAAGCGTCGGCATGGCGAGGAAAAAACTGAACTCAGCGGCGGTTTTGCGGTCGACGCCCAGCGACATCGCGCCCAATATCGTCGCGCCCGAACGACTTACACCGGGTATCATTGCCAAACACTGGACCAATCCGATGAGCGCTGAAGTCCGCACCGACAGTGCAGCGACCCCGCCGCTTTCTTGCGGTTTGGCATATTTCTCGACCACCAGAATAGCAAAACCCCCAATAATCAGCGCCCATGCCACGATTACCGCATTTTCAAGCATCACCTCGATTAAATCACCAAACGCCAGCCCCAGCACCACGGCAGGCGTAAATGCGAGCAACAGGTTGCGGACAAACGCGACTGCGCCCGCCTCCCAACTGAACAGCCCTTTGATGACGTCAAGAAAGGTACGCCAGTACAGCACCACCACCGCCAATATCGCGCCAGGCTGTATGGCGATGTTGAATATCGCCCAACGGCCTGCGTCATAGCCCAAAAGCTCGGTCGCCAGTATGAGGTGACCGGTCGACGACACAGGCAGAAATTCGGTAAGGCCCTCGACAATGCCGAGGATGATCGCAACCCAGATATCGGTCATCCAGCAACTGCCTGCCCGAAACGTCCATGCCTGCGATAGATATCGAGCCAGTCCTTCGCGACGGCATCGAGCGACGTCGGCGCAATGCCGAATGCGGCGAGGCCGTCGTTGCCCGCCACGACATTGTCGCTACCAAGCATCCTGAACTGGTCCATCGTGATCGGCGCGCCTGGCAGCCAGCCCGTCGTTTTGGCCAGCAGTCCGGCAGCAAAATCGGGGACAGGTGCAAACACCGGGTCGCGGCCGATGGCCTTTGCAATCCAGTGATTGAGTTCAAGCATATTCAACACTTCAGGCCCACCCAGCTCGAACGTCTCCCCGCCTTTGCCGTCCAAAGCCGCCGCGATAGCCTTGGCAACATCGCCGACAAACACCGGCTGAAATTTGGTATCCGCGCCAATCACCGGAACGACAGGCAACATCCGGATCAGCCCGGCGAAGCGGTTGATGAACTGGTCCTCACGACCGAAGACAATCGAGGGCCGAAGGATCGTTGCAGATGGAAAGGCCGCGCGAACCGCCGCTTCACCTGCGGCTTTGCTTCGTCCATATTCTGCTTCGCTCAGCGCATCAGCGCCAATCGCCGAGACATGCACGAGTTTTACCACGCCCGCTGCAGCCGCCGCCTTTGCGACATTGCCCGCGCCGATATGCTGAACCGCGTCCATATTGTCGAAGCTGCCGACGAGGTTGATTACGGCATCGGCATCCGCCACCGCCCGTTTTACGCTCGCTGGTTTGCGCACATCCGCAGCGATCAGCTGCACTTGCCCCAGATTGCCGAGCGGCTTGATATGCATCGCGCCCGCCGGGTTGCGGCAGGCGATACGCACCCGCGCGCCCTGCGCCAGCACCGCCTGCGCCACATAGCGGCCCAGAAACCCACCGCCGCCGAATATCGTAACCAATCTGCCTTGCATGAAAGCTCCGTCTTTTGCTGGCCGTCGCTTTGCACCAGCAGGAACGCGCTTTCAAGCGCCGCCTTCGCTATTTCCGCATGAAGCGGCTTGTCGCTCCACCAGCAGAGGTAATGACCAAAGCACCTTCCGCCGTGACGCTCACCGACTGCGCTGTTTCTATCAACGAACGATAGGCCGCCTCCTGGTTCATCAGCGCGGGCGCACACATCATCCGCGTCCCGATCATCGGCGCCGCGACCTTCAGGGCATCTCCATTAAGCTGGTAATTGGCCGAATAGCCGTTGCAGCCCGACTTGCCGCCGATCTTGCCATCGCCGCCGAGCATCAAGGTGACTTCGCTGTTATCGACAACGCCTCTGCCGCCGATATCCTCTGCGCGCCACCACATATCCCTGACCGCAAGCGCCGCTTTCACGACCGGTTCGGCCAGTTCCTGCACCTCGACCCGCTTGCTCTTGCGGTTGTAGAGGCAGAGCATCTTCGCCTTGGCACCCTTCATATGCGGTTGCCGCCAGGTTCCGGTGACCACGCGCGCGTCGATGCCACTGCGGTCCGAATAGCGCACCGGCGGGCCGACCATGGCACCGCCGAGGTTTGCCGCCGTCAAGCAGGCCGCTTCTGACGCCTTGTCGAGCTTTGCCCAATTATCGGGCGTTGCGGCAAAGGCGGGGGCAAGTGCAGGGACAAGGGCAAAGAGAAATAATGCGAGGCTCGATCTTGCGAATATCAAGGGGCCAGTCCTTCCATTTTCGAACGCCTCCCGATTTTATCTAATCATGCGCAGGGAGCGTTGACAAGAGCGCGCGTTGCCTTAAAGGAGCGCGCCTACCCAGTATCCGGCGCTCCTTTCTTAACAGGGGCTGCCCGATATCCAAGTGCCCGGATGGCGGAATTGGTAGACGCACCAGCTTCAGGTGCTGGCGCTGGTAACGGCGTGGAGGTTCGAGTCCTCTTCCGGGCACCATTTGTTCTTTCTCAAAGCATCCCTAAGTATCTCGACAAACCCGCAGAAATCTGCCATTTATGAGCCTTCAACATTCCGCTGTTGTTCACATTTGTTCTCATGCTTCCGATTTGATTTTGGGGCAAATAATTGGGGCAACTATCCATGCCCCGAATTGCTTGCCCCATTTGTCGATTCTGAAGCATCTACAATGCGAACAACTCCGGTCCGTGGAAGGAGTTAGCCGATGCCACTTACCGATGCCGCTTTGCGTTTGTTAAAACCCAAAGACAAAAGATATAAGAAAGTCGATCAGCGCGGGCTGTACATTGAAGTCGAGCCTAATGGGTCGAAACTGTGGCGTTACAAATATACCTTTCGAGGCAAAGAAAAGCGCTTCTCGCTTGGCCGTTATCCCGATGTCTCACTCGCAGCCGCACGCCGAAAACAGGAAGATGCAAGGCGGCTGCTTGGTGAAGGGATTGATCCTTCTGCCGAGCGTCAACGCCAACAGCTGATTGCGTCGATTAGCGCTGCAAATGTCTTTGGGGACGTTGCCCGCGAATACATCCAGCGAAAAATGATTGCTGAACAAAGGGCTGAGGTCACGGTCACAAAAGCTGTTTGGTTGTTGGCGCAGCTAGAGCCGATATCGAAGCTCCCTGTCGCGGAAATTCGTCCGATAGAGGTTCTCGGCGCGCTTCGACGTTTGGAGGCTAAAGGTAAGTATGAAACGGCACGGCGGTGCCGTTCGTTTGCAAGTCGTGTGTTCCGCTATGCTATCGCTACAGCTCGTGCAGAGCATGATCCGGCTACGGTTGCCTTCACCGTCTTTGAAGCTGCGGGTGGTGCCAAGCGAGACTGTGGTGATGGATGCTCCTGACTGGGTGCTGCGGACTTCCGGAGTGTTACCAACGAAGCCGACGAGGGTGACTGTGTTCTTCATGGATTTGACCTTTCGAAGCTGTTTCTAACCGTCCAAGGGAACGTCCCCCTTCGACGCCGCCTGCGGCGTCGCTAAGGACAGGCCTTGACTGAGCCCCGATAAGACCGGGCACGGTCAGGACTGCACCGAGCGCGGTGAGGGAAACCCGCTCAAAGGAGTGGTGCGGGCAGCGGCGCGAAGCGCAGAACACGGTCCGCGTCGAGCGCCGGTTGCAGACCTGGCCGGGGCCGGTAGGGGCCATGAAAGGGGATGTTTTCTTGGGCGGTGACGGCTTCGATCCCATGGCAACAGTCAAAACGCTGCTCGCCATTCAGTTTGTTTGTATCGCGTCCTGTGCTTAAGGCTGCACCGATGTAGGGGCCTTCCGACACCAATAAATCATATCCAGTGGGCTATCACGGGTGGCTCGGAGATGGCCAATACACAGGATTTACGAGTGGACTTTGCGCGCTGTCGGGTGTTGATGCTCCTAAGGGGTGCCACATCGACATTGCGCAAAATGATTGTGGGTTCGAATCCTATCGGCTCTATGTTTGAGCGTTAGAACTCGCAATGCAGGACAGGTGCAGGCACTTATTGCGCGTGGCCATTTATTTCAGAAAGCGCTAACGATGGCGACATTCAGCGATCAAAAAGCAATTTCTACAACCTTCCACACATTCAGATGCAGCCCATTCATTCGATTTGGCATCGCCGGGGTGCTTCTTTATTTCATCAGGACCGGGCTGACCTCATTCGTTTTCGCGCCAACGAAGGCGAATTCTTGAAAACGATTGCACATACCAGCGGGAAAAGGCCCCCAGCGAGGAATAGCCGAGCAGTTCAGCAACATCGGTCAAGCGGAGCCTACGATTGGCGAAATAGCGTTCAATTTGGCTGGTTCGTACCCGGTTCAGGATACGACGTAAACAACTCGCCAGCTTCATCTAGGTGGCGTTGCAATGTCCGTTGATTGTAGCCCAGTGCTTGCGCGCACGCGCTTATCGTCGCGCGCCCGGCAGGCATCAGGATGATGACCGCTTCTTCGACTTCCTCGGCCAGCGTTTTCTCGTTTGTGTCCATAACGCTCTCGATCAAGCGCTGCGCATGGTGCGCAAGCGCCGGATCAGATTGCGGATTGCGTTGATCAAGATCGGATGATTTGAGCACCAATCCGTTTAGTTCCGAGCCAAATTCGACATCGCAGCCAAATATGCGTCGATAGACTACAAGTTCATGTGGCGCAGGCGCGTCATACCCAAAGCAGACCTGTTCGGGTTGCCATCCCGGGCTGTTGAGGTTGCGGCACAACCCGGCAATGACGCCCAGTGCCAGATCAGTTGCCTGTCGTGCCGCACGCGGCGATGGAAGCGAGAATTCTTCGCGCAGAATCGCGAATTCCTGATTCTCTTCAATATGCAGGATAAGGGTCGAATTGATGCGGTTGCGATACTGCGACAAGATGCTGAGCGCGCTGCGCAACGTCGGTTGATGCGCGATCAGCAGGCTGACTCTGCCAAGGTCGGACAGAGATCGACGCTCTGCCATCCGCAGCCCAAAGGTTACGCATCCGGTGTCGCGGGCCGCCAACTCAAGCAAATCCACCACAGCGATTGCGGGCAACATTGCCTCCGGGTCTGCGAGCATCGAGCGGGATAATCCGCCTTGGCGCAGCAATGCCGCCGGGTTCGCGCCCAATTCGGCCGCGACATCGGCAAAGGCACCGAGCGCTGCTGCTCTGACGAGTTCCATAGCCAGGGTTTCCAATTGTCGTGCATTCACTGTTTAGTGTCGTGAAATGTGAAATGCTATGCCTGATTTTCGCTTAGGTCCAAGTGGGCTGAAGAGAGGGAATTTCGATGGCGAAGGCAGTGCGGTTCTATGAAGCAGGTGGGCCAGAGGTTCTCAAAATTGAGGATGTCCAAGTGGGCGCACCCGGTCCCGGTGAGGTCCGCATCCGCCATGCCGCCGTTGGCCTGAACTTTGCCGACACCTATTTTCGCATGGGCTATTATCCTGTGCCGCTTCCCAACGGAATGGGCGTTGAAGCAGCGGGTACCATACAGGCGGTTGGCGAAGGGGTGACCAGTTATGCGCCTCGGAGATCGCGTCACCTATACTGGAAGTCCGCTGGGCGCTTATTCAACCGAACGAGTGATGCCCGCAGCCCCACTTTTCAAATTGCCCGATAGCGTTCCGTTCGAGACCGCGGCAGCCTCGACAATGCGCGGGCTGACAGCGGCTTACTGGTTGCTGCGGACCAACCCCTGGCTAAAGGCGGGGGATACGATCCTGATCCACGCGGCGGCAGGAGGAGTTGGGCTTGCTGGCGATTCAATGGGCCAAGCTGCTGGGTCTGCGGGTCATCGGTACGGTTTCGACCGAGGAGAAAGCCGCCAAGGCGCGCGCACATGGGTGCGACGAGATCATCTTCTACCGCCGCGAAGATGTCGCCGCCCGTGTCAAAGAACTGACCGGCGGCGTCGGCGTCAGCACCGTGTTTGACAGTGTTGGCAAAGATACGTTTGAAGGTTCGCTCAAGTCTTTGAAGCGGCGCGGTGTGCTGGTTGGCTGCGGGACGGCATCAGGCCCATTCCCGCCCATCGACGCGATGCAGATGGTATTACAGGGTTCGGTCTATTTTACCCGTCCGGCGCTCGCCGATTATTATGCCGATCCGGCAGAGCGCGCCGATCTGTCGGGGCAGTGGTTTGATCATCTCGCGTCGGGACGGATCAAGGTTGAAATCGGGCAGCGTTATGCGCTCGACGAATGCGTGCAGGCGCACCGCGATCTGGAAGCGGGGACGTCCATCGGCTCATCGGTGTTCGTGCTGTGAAGGTTGAAAAGCTCACCTGTCATATCGGCGCTGAACTGTCGGGGGTGAGCCTCGCCGAGGCCGCGAATAATGCCGATCTGTTTGGAGCCATTCGCGCCGAACTCCTCAAACATAAAGTTTTGTTTCTCCGTGATCAGGACATCAGCCGTTCCGATCATGTCAAATTCGCCGAGCGCTTCGGGTCGCTAGAAGACCATCCGGTTGTCGGGAGTGATCCTGAAAACCCTGGTCTGGTCAGGATATACAAGGACGTGAATTCGCCGCCTGACCATTTCGAAAACGCTTGGCACTGCGATGCAACATGGCGCGATGCCCCACCTATGGGCGCTGTGCTGCGTTGCATCGCATGTCCTTCGGTCGGTGGCGACACGATGTGGGCGAATATGGCGAAGGCCTATGCCGATCTGCCAGATCATATCAAAGAGACCATTGCCGGCCGTTGAAAGCACGGCATTCAATCGAGGCCAGCTTTGGCGCGCGAATGAGCGACGAAAAGCGCCACGCATTGAAGGCCCAATATCCCGATGCCGAACATCCGGTGGTCCGCACCCATCCCGAAACGGGTGAGAAGGTGCTGTTCATCTCGGGTTTCGCCACGCATTTCACCAATTTCCACACCAGTGACAATGTTCGCTACGGGCAGGATTTTGCGCCCGGTGCCGGACAACTGCTCGCCTATCTGATCGGCCGTGCGGCGATCCCTGAATATCAGGTGCGCTGGCGCTGGCAGCCGAACAGCGTGGCGATTTGGGATAACCGCTGCACCCAGCATTATGCCGTGATGGATTACCCGCCTTGCGTCCGACAAATGGACCGCGCGAGCATTATCGGCGACAAACCTTTTTAAGGAGAAGTGACATGCAATTCTTTGACGATAGCCTGCTCCCCGAAACGCAAGATCCGCTGTGCATTCAGGTCGCGCCTTACGCGCCCAGCTTCTTCCCGCGCGATAGCGACGACATTCCTCTGAGCTATGCCGAGCAAGTCCAGAAAGCGGTCGATTGCTACAATGCGGGGGCGACGCTGCTCCACGTTCACGTCCGCGAGCCCGATGGCAATGGATCGAAGAATCTCGACCGGTTCAACGAAATGCTCGACCGGTTACGCAGCGCCGTCCCCAAGATGATACTGCAAGTCGGTGGCTCAATCAGCTTTGCCCCCAAGAATGATGGAGAGGCGGCACTCTGGCTGTCCGATGATACCCGTCACATGCTGGCCGATCTCAACCCCGCGCCCGATCAGGTGACGCTGGCGGTGAACACCAACCAGATGAACGTGATGGAACTGATCACTGAGGATGATTGCGCCGGAACCTCGATGGGCGAGGCCAATTACACCGAGGCCTATACCGAGATGTATTATGAGGCTGGGCCGAAGTTCATGAAGGAGCATATGAAGCGGCTCACCGCGGCGGGCATCCAGACGCATTTCATGGTGGGTTGTGTGCGCGATTTGGAAACCGTTGAGCGACTGGTGCGCAGCGGGCATTATATGGGGCCGCTGGCGATCAACTGGGTGGCAATCGGTGGCGGGCATGATGGCCCCAATCCGCGCAATTTGATGGAGTTCATCAACCGGCTTCCACAGAACGCAATTTTCACGGTCGAGGGGCTGATGCGCAACGTCTATCCGCTTTGCACGATGGCAATTGCGATGGGCCTTCACGCCCGTGTCGGACAGGAAGACAATCTGTGGGGCCGCAAGGGCGAGCGCGCGACATCGGTGCAGCAGATCGAGAAGCTGGTGCGGATTTCCGAAGAGCTCTACCGCCCAATTGCCACCGGCGAACAAGCCCGCGCCATCTATAAAATCGGCGAATTTTATGCGAGCGCCGATGAAACGCTTGAGAAAAACGGCTGGCTGCCCAATCGCAACACCAATTTCGGGGTGGCCAATGTGCGCTCCGCACCGCTGATCGCCGCATGACAGGCGCGCCATGAATATGGCAGCGCCGGTTCAGCGCGCGGGTGTCGGAGGAGAGGCCGTACACCCGCGCCACTGTTTATGGCTGGGTGGTGTTTGCGCTCGCCTTCGGGCTGCTGATCTCGGATTATATGGCGCGGCAGGTGCTGAACGCCGTGTTCCCGCTGCTCAAGGTCGAGTGGGCACTCAGCGATGCGCAGCTTGGCTGGCTATCCGGCATCGTGGCCTTGATGGTCGGACTGTTGACCTTTCCACTTTCGCTGCTTGCGGACCGCTGGGGCCGGGTAAAGAGCCTTACGCTGATGGCCGTCCTGTGGAGTGCCGCAACCCTGCTATGTGCCGCAGCGGCCAATTACAGCCAAATGCTGATCGGCCGGATGCTGGTGGGTGTGGGCGAAGCGGCCTATGGCAGTGTTGGCATTGCGCTGGTCATCAGCGTTTTTCCCAGCCGGATGCGCGCCACATTATCTGCCGCGTTCATGGCGGGCGGGTTGTTCGGTCAGGTGCTGGGCGTTGCCATCGGGGGTGAAATAGCAGGCAGTCATGGTTGGCGCGCCGCGTTCATGGTCATCGGCATTGGTGGCTTAGTGCTCGCGTTCCTGTTCCCCATTATCGTTCGCGAAAAGCGCGTTGCTGGTGCCTCATCGACAAGCGGAGGGAGCAGTGAAGTCGTTACACGACCGCCCCTCAAATCTTTGTTTGCTAGCCGTTCGGTCAAGCTCGCATATCTTGGCAGTGGCCTGCAACTCTTCAGTGCCGCTGCGCTCCCGGCATGGCTGCCGACTTATCTGGGCCGTTATCATGCAATGTCGGTGTCGGAAGCTGGCCGCATATCTGCATTACTGTTTCTGGCGTGTGGGGCAGGGATGATCCTGTGCGGCATGGCGAGCGACCGGGTTGCACGCGACCGCGCTGACCGCAAGATATTGCTCGCTATCGGCTATTGCCTTGGCGCGGCGCTGGCGCTTTCAGCCGCGATGTTGTGCACGCCCGGCGTCGGCGCAACTGGCGCTTTTGGCAATCGCAATGTTTCTGGTCGCGGGCACGACTGGCCCCGCAGGTGCCATGGTCGCCAACCTCACGCCTCTCGCGATCCACGGCACAGCCTTTGCCACGCTGACACTGGCGAACAACCTGATTGGCCTTGCGCCCGGCCCGATCATCACCGGCTGGATGGCAGACAAAATCAGCCTGCACGGCGCGTTCCAGATGTTGCCGATTGTCGGGGTCGCGGCAGCAGCCGTGTTTGCCTTGGCACGGCAAAGCTATCTGGCTGATCTCGCAAGGTTTGCGGAAAGTTGCAATTCAGCGCCTTAATTAGCTGGGTAACGCGTCCAGGCAATCCGTCGCTCCACGACTGAACCGCCCTAGCTGAAAGAAAACCCGGCATGTTGCCATGCCGGGTTCAGTTATTCAGCAGGAGAGACTTTCGCTGCTAGAATTTGACACGCGCTGTGACGCCATAGGTGCGCGGCTCCTGCACGAACGAGGCGCGCGAGACGCCAACCCCGCCCGCCGCCGCCAAGCGACGCGACGCCCCGTAACGGCGTATTGAAGGTCACGTTGCGGGTATGCTCGTTGGTCAGGTTGCTGCCCCAGAATTCGAGCGCCCAGCGATCATCCTGGCTGCCGATCGAGGCACGCAGGTTGATCTTGATATTGCCATCCTGGATGCCAGTCGGAATTTTGACGTAATTGTTGACGCCGCCACCCGGTGCGGTCGGAACGGTGACATTGCCGGTCCCTGCTGCCACAGCAAGCAAGGCAGGCGTCGATGTCCGGCGATCCGATTCAAGCCGCATATTGCCGTTGATGCCGAATTTCAGGCTTTCGCCAATATCCGTGGACCAGTCAAAGCCCGAAACCACCGTCCACAGTCGGCGCGTTTGTCAGCTTTTGGCCGCACAACAAAGTCGTGACCGCGATTGAACACGCCGCGATCACAATCTTTGTTATATCTGCACATCGGAATAGGTGATCGAATTGGTGAAGGTAAAATTGCCGCGATGGACGCAGGGTCGTTTCCAGCTCGAAACCCTTCGGCGCGTGCGCCCGCGACGTTGAACGTGTTGAACTGCGTGCCGGTGAATTCGAGAACCTGGAAGTCCTTGAAGTCTTGCCGGAACAGCGCGAAGTTTGCGGTCAATGCCCTGTCCGAACTTGGCCTTGATACCCAGTTCATAGGCATCAACAGTTTCCGAACGGAACGCCGGTGTGCCGGTTGGGTTGTTGGTCGCGATTGATGATCGCTGCGGTCGGGTCGAGATTGAAGCCGCCCGATTTATAGCCATGGGTGAAGCTGGCATAAGTGTTGATGTCGTCGACCGGCTCCCACAGCAGCTTGCCGGTGTAGATCAGCTCATTATCCTTGAACACGCGTGTCAAACTCGCGCGGCCCGACCGAAGGCGTGCCGGCCGCGGTTGCAAATGGGAAACAGGTGAGCGCCGCAGCAGTGGGGCGCAGTGGCGCTACGGCTGCGGGCAAGGCCTGCGTCAGCACCGCAGTGCAGGCCGGAGAGTTGGCCGAAAGCTGGTCGAAAAGACCGGACTTGCGATCATCCGAATAGCGCAGCCCGAAATTGATCTTGAAACTGATCACTGACGTGGAACGTATTGTTGGTGAAGATCGACCAGTTGCGTGCCGTCTGTTTGAAGTTGTTCGCGGCCTGATTGCCTTGCTGAACTGACGCCGCCTGCAAACATGTTGCGCGCAAGATTGGGGCCAAAGGCAGTCACCAGAAACTGAGCCGTCGCCGCTGGCACTGCGCTCAGCAACGTCGCGCTGATATAGGCCTGATGATCGGCACCCAGCGTAAGCGACTGGATTTCGTCGATCTTCTCGTTGGAATAATATCCACCGACCAGATAGTCGATTTTGTCATCAAGCGCTGACCCGGCAAGGCGTATTTCCTGCGTAAAGGTCTTGATGTCGGTCTTGGACCGCGCCGATGTGGGCGTGGAAGCCGATGTCTGGTCGGACGTCGAATAAACCAGCAGGCCGACAAAATCGGTTTCTTGCTGGCTCGCTGCCTTGAAGTCGCGAAAGCTGGTGATCGCGGTCAGCTTGGCATTGCCGAACGAATAGTTGATTTCGCCCGAAAGCCCCCATTGCTTTGTAGCATCGCGCAGAGCGAGCGTTGTTACTGCTGCGATAATCCCGGATCGCCTGATCGCCGGTGAACGGCGCGCCGCCATTGGCGGGAAGGCCTGCCAAGCGCATAGACACCCGTTCGCAACAAACGACGTGTCGCGCACGATGATCGCATCGCAGCATTTTTCGTCATATTTGGAATAATCCGCGATGATGCGGATATCGAGATCGCTGCTCGGCTCATAATAGAACTGGCCGCGCACGACGTGGCGGTTGCGGTTATAGCTGTCGTCGCCAACGGCGTTGCGCACGAACCCGTCGCGCTTGCGATATGCGCCGGAAAGCCGGATGCCTGCCGTGTTGTTCGCCAAAGGCATGGAAACGCCAGCCTGGACGTTGAACAGGTCATAATTGCCATAGGTCGCGTTGGCGAAGCCTTCAAAACCGTTGAGGTTGGGCTTTGCAGTCTTGATGCTGACAGCGCCCGCCGACGTGTTGCGCCCGAACAATGTGCCTTGCGGCCCGCGCAGCAGTTCGATCTGCTGGACATCGAGCAAGTCGCCCAATGCAACGCCGGGGCGGCTTAGATAGACGCCATCGAGAAAGATGCCGACCGCCGATTTCAAGGCCGGTATTGTTGCCCGGTCGTGCCAACGCCGCGCACGCGCAGTGTGGTGCCGCCTGATTTCGGTCTGGGTGCTGTTGGTGTTGAAACTGGCTGCGACCGTTTCAAAACTCTTCACATCGCGCACGCCAGCTTTTTCAAGGCTTTCGCCGCTGAAAGCGGTCACGGCAATCGGCACATCCTGCAGATTTTCATTACGCAATGTCGCAGTGACGATAATCTCGTCGGTGTCGTCTGCTTCCTCGACCTCCGCTTGCGGCGTCGTCTTGCGCCAGCGCAGGCGCCTGAGCAAGGCCGATAATCAGCGCAAATCCGCTGACAGCTCCTGCCATTTTTCTAGTGCTTTTCATTATACATCCTCCCATTTTTCATTTTTTTATGACTTCAGCTTAGACACAGCGGCAAATCGAAATGCGTTGAACTGCGACAAAAATTTACCATTACGCGTCAATTCTGCTCTGCCGACGTTGTCCAACCCGTCCTGCGCCAAGCCACGCGCTATCGCGCCGCGGATTTCTCCATCACCCTGGTCACCGGCGGCGGAACATAGCTTTGATCGATCAGGTCTTTCCCGGGCAAATAGGCGCGCAGAAACATATTGAATTTGGCTTTGGGTATCGGCAGCCAGTTCGCCATCTCGCGCTTTACGGGTGGTTCGGCTTGCAGATAGAGGGTCAGCCCGCCGTCTTTGTCCCGCCGCATTTCCTTGTCCACACTGCCGCGCGAATAGCGGCCAAGCGGGTTCGCGACGAGGTCATATTCCCCGTCATAAATCACGATCGACCAGAAGGCCTCGGCTTTCGGGATCTGGCCGGGGGCAAAGCGGATGACATAACGTGCGGTGCTGCCATCAAGCAGATTGCCGTCGCCGTCATGGTGCGCGCGCAGCTTCACCACTTCCTCGATATGATGCTCTTGCATACCGGAAAGGCTCTGGTTGGCGCTTCGCGTCAGATAGTCATTGTCTAATGCAGTGCGTCCCCAATTGCTTTGACCGTACGCCCAATGATTGACCCGTTTTGTGATACCGCCCGCCACAGACACCTGTTTCAAAAACGCCAGCCCATCAATCATTGCGCGCTGCAATCCTGCGCGCGTGGATTGGTCGAGCGCCGAGAAATCAGACGACTGGCCGGGACCAAGCCCGACGCTTTTCATCATCGAAACCAGTGCTGCATCCTTGGCCGGTGGCGGGCTTTCGCTCATCGCGCGGTTCATTGTCGCAAAGAACGGCAAAGGCGCAGGCGGAGCCACCGGATCAAGCACATCGCGGTCGGTTTCGGCTGATTGATCGCCCTTCAGCCATTTGGAAAGCAAAGTGATGTTCGCACCGTCCTGCACCTTGTGCGACACGCCAAGCGCTTTGCGGTCAACTATCCCGGTCCGCAGCAACAGCAGTCCGGTATTTTGCGGCGCGCGAATGATGCTGTCGATGCCTACAGGCTTTTCACTCTGCCAATTTGGGCCGACCAGCAAATGCTTGCCAGCGCGTCCGCCTGTCGTGCGCGTTCCCAAATAGGCGAAGATGTCCGAGTACATCTCCATGAACTGAACACTGTAATAGAGATTGGGTGACTCTGGCACCGTGAGTACAACCGGCTCTTCGCCGACATCGAACCACGCCGCTGAATAGAGCAGGTCCGGCGTTACCGAACTGTGCAGCTTGTCCGTCGCATCGGACCCGCGGCGCGAATGGAACCAGGTATTGAGCGGCATGTCCGCCTGACCATTGGGCCGCTCGATCATGCCGAACCGGACATTGGCGTTTTTGACAATAGGATAGCCATAGACCACCGCTTGCATGCCGACAGTATAGGCCCATGTTTCGCGCCAATCGGGCGCAGGCGGTGGCGGCGCTTTATGGACGGGCGTTTCCGGCGCTGCGTTGAGGCTGCCCAAGGGGGAAAGCGCGATTAAAAGGCCAACGATCAAGCTGGTCGCGCGCAGTAAGCCCATCGAACGTCTCCCCAAGTCCGCATATGTTTTAGACTGCTTGTGGCCGATCAGATGTCATCTAAATGACATTTGGAAGATGCAGAAACGCCGTTTGGCTTGATCGCGTCCGATGCCGCTCAAATAGCAAGATAATGCAGGCAGGCAATCAAGCTGGCGGAAGCTCCGATTTATGAGGCCAATTCCCTCCAACTCGCCCAACACCCTATTGGTTGCCTGGCGTGACGCACCCAGCATCGATGCCAGCTCTGCCTGAGTTAGATCAAGGCGGATCGGCCTTTCTGGCGACTGTCCGGATTCTGCGCACAAACTCGCCAGCCGCGCAATTGCCCGTTCGCGCAAATTCATGAGGTTGAGTTCTTCGATTGCTCCCAGCAACGCCCGCAAGTTCTGGACAGCCACCGCTGCCAGCTCTCGGTCGATTGCGGCATACCGCTCCCGAAGCAACGCCATTTGCGCTGTGGGAACAAAGTCGGTGAGCAATTTGCTGCGCGCCTCGACTGCAAGCGGGGCGGGTTTGGCATCATACGCGACTGTTTCCCCGAACAGTTCGTTTTCGCGGACAATTTTCAGCAGCAGACGTTTGCCGTTGATGCCGTCGATTTGCAACAATGCCGACCCTGACCGGATAATATAAAGCCCGCTTGGCTGCTCTGTGCGATTATAGATCAGCGTGCCAATGGCGAAGGCGCGCGGCTGCATCGCTCGGCACAAAGCAGTGCGGGCATCGTCAGGCAGTCGATCAATCCAGTTCTGCTGCGGCAAACGCGTTTCTCCATTTGTCACATAGGTGACATAACACCTCTCCCATTTCGATTATTCAGAATCAAGCCTGAGATGTTGTTCGCATGCCGCCACGGCCAGCTACGTTTCTGCACGGTTGCAATGGCGTATGAAGAATGTCTGTTTGGCTAGTCATGGGAGCGTTGAGTATGGCTATTATACGGGTCTGGATATTAGCCTTAGCCCTTGCTTTCGCTGCGCTGTTTGCTGGGCAGCAAGCGTTGGCGCAGCAATCCGTCGATGACATCGCCGAGGCCGAGGCCTTTGCGCTGGGCTATCAGGCGTATATTACCGGTGCGGTCTACGCGCGGTCGCAGATATTGATGGAATATGACATCAATCCGAACGCGCCGCTGAATGCGCCGCTCAACACCTTCAACATCTATCCCGAACTTGCGACGCCAGACACCGCGATCGATTTCACGCCCAACAACGATACCGTTTACGGGCTGGCCTGGCTGGATCTTCGCCAAGGGCCGGTGCTGATGACAATCCCCGCAACGCCAGATCGTTACTGGGTTGTGCAAGCGACCGACTGGGCGCTCAACACGCTAGATTATGTCGGAAGCCGCGTAGGATCAAAGCCCGGAACCTATGCCTATGTTCCACCCGGTTGGAATGGCGCGCTGCCTGCTGGCGTGACCCGGATTGAATCGTCCACCAATGGCGTATTCCTGCAAGCCCGCGTTGTCGTCACGCCTGAATCAAAGCCCGACGTGAACCGTGTTGTTGCCATGCTCAAGACCTTCAGCCTGAAGCCGCTTGATCCGGCAGCGACCTATTTGTCGGTGGCGCGCGATGCGCCGCTGGTGCGGACACAGATGGACAATCCGTCTTGGCAGAACCTCGATTTCTACCCTTTGCTCAACCGCGCCTGGACGTTTGGCGGGGTGCGCGAACAGGACCGGGAGGTTGCCGGGCTGGCGTCGGCGCTGGGCATCGGGCCGGGGCTGACCTTTGACCCGTCAAAGCTGAGCGCAGCGCAGCGGCGCGGGCTTGAGCGTGCGGCAAAGACCGGGTTTGAACGGACCTGGCAATATGCCCTATCCTATGGGGAACGCAAAAATGGCTGGCGGGTATCGACCAGCCTTGGATATTACGGCAACGACCGGCTGCTGGCCTCCACCATTGGCATGCGGGGCTACGGGGCCAACACGGCCGTCGAAGCGGTGTATTTCCCGGCCTATGTCGATGGTTCAGGTCAGGCGTTCAACGGCGAACATAGCTACCGGATCAAATTCCCGGCGGGCAAGATGCCGCCTGCCAACGCCTTCTGGTCGGTCACCATGTACAGCCTGCCCAACAACCGGCTGATCGCAAACCCGATCAACCGTTATGCGATCAGCGACCGCACGCCGGGCGTTAAACGCGAACGCGATGGCTCTCTGATCCTGCACATTCAGCATGAACGTCCCAAAGGTGTCGCGGCAAATAACTGGCTGCCCAGCCCAAAGGGGCGTTTTTGGGTGATCCTGCGGATGTATGGCCCCAAGCCTGAAGTGCTGCGCGGTGAATATGCACCGCCGCCGGTAGAACGGGCCGAACGCGTTGCCCATTGCATTTGCCAAAAATTCAGGGAGTTAAGTCGCTATGCCAACATCCACTTATGCCGTTCTCGCGATCTATATCAGCTTCGGCTTGCTCGAGCTCGCGCGCTCGCAGTTGTTCCGCAAAAATGAGCAGACGCGCGATGATGGCATTGTTGAAATCGTCAGCACTTTCGTCTTGCTGGTCATCACCCAGCCGTCGATCATCGTGTTTGTCGATTTTGCCCTTGGGGCAGTGCGTCCCGAATGGCGCGGGATGCTGTCTGGCATCAACATTTTCGCGGCCATCGCCCTGTTCCTGATTTTCGACGACATGATGCAATATTGGCAGCACCGCGCATCGCACAGCTTTGCTTGGCTTTATAACATGCACCGCGCGCACCATAATGCGCGTTATATGAGCATCCGCCTCGTTTACCGGAACAACATATTCTATTATGCGCTGATGCCCAGCATCTGGTTTTCAGCGGCGCTGGTTTATCTGGGACTAGGCTGGGTTTATGCGGGTTATGTCGTTGTCAAACAGCTGGTCATTATCGCCGCCCATAGTGATGTCGCATGGGACGCCAAGCTGCTGAAGATCAAGTGGCTGTCGCCAGTCATGTGGGTGGTCGAACGCACGATCTCCACCCCGGCAACACACCACGCGCATCATGGCCGTCACTATAATGACCCCGCAGTCAACTATAAGGGTAATTTCGGCAACCTCCTGTTCTTTTGGGATGTGCTGTTCGGCACCGCCAAGATCACGCGCACTTTTCCGCAAAGCTATGGCGTGGAGAATTTACCCAAGGCGACGCTGGGGCAACAACTGGCCTGGCCGCTTTTTCCGGAAGGCACGGAGCCGGACAACATGCGTTAAGAACGGAAAGCAGACCGATGACAGAGACCGAGGATCAGGCCGCCATTGCACGCTTGCAGGACATTTTCGATTTGCAAAAGGCGGCCTATCTGAAAAACCCTGAGCCGGGTTTGGACGAGCGTCTCGATCTGCTGGCGCGCATTCCGCCCATGATAATGGCCAATGCCAAACGGATCGCCGAAGCACTCAATGCCGACTTTGGTTATCATAATGAACTGACCGCCTACATGTTCGACGTTCTCAACGTCGCCGAGCGCGCGCAATATGCCGCTTCGCAACTGGAAAGCTGGATGCAGCGCGATGAACGCCCACTTGAACCAGCACTTTATGGCAGTTCAAAAGCCTATATCGAGCAACAACCCAAGGGCGTGATTGGCAACATGCCAGCGTGGAATTTCCCGGTCGATCTATCAGTAGGCCCGCTGGTGGAAATGCTGGCGGCGGGTAACCGTGTCATCATCAAGCCTTCGGAGCAGACCCCGGCAGTGGGCGCGCTGCTGGAAGAGATTTTGGGTGAGGCCTTCGCGGTTGACCAAGTTGCAGTTATAAATGGCGGACTTGATCTGGCCCGGCATTTCAGCACGATGAAGTGGGACCATTTGCTCTACACCGGTAATACGACGGTTGGCCGCGAAGTAATGGCCAATGCGGCGAAGAATCTGGTGCCGGTCACACTGGAACTGGGAGGACGCAACCCGACAATATTCACCGAGGACGCCGTCACCCGCGAAAATGTCGCCGCGATGCTCGGCACCAAATTGTGCAAGAATGGGCAATTGTGCATTACCGTCAACCATGTGTTGATCCCTGCTTCAACCCGCGATGCTTTTGTCACACTGGTGCGCGAAGCCATTGAGAGCGCCTTGGGCGACTATACGACAAGCCTCGATGTCGGCTGCGCGGTGATCAACCAGAAACAGATGGACCGCGTTCAACGTTTGCTGGACGACGCCCGCGCGCGCGATCCTGATGGGCTGATCGAAATCGGTTCGCCTGCCGATCCAGACAATCCTTGTCGCACCCCGTTGACGCTGGTGATTGACCCTTCACCTGACGCCTTGGTCTGCACGCAGGAAGTGTTCGGGCCGATATTGCCGGTAAGGACTTACGAGAATTTCGACGAGGTAATCGCTCAGATACAAGCAGACGAGCGTCCATTGGGGATCTACATCTTCTCAAACCAGCCCGCGCTGATTGAACGATTGCGCCGCAATACCTCTTCAGGCGGTTTTTGCGTCAACGCGGCGGCTTTGCAAGGCGCACAGGCTAACCTCGGCTTCGGCGGTGTGGGACAAAGCGGGATGGGCCGCCATCACGGGATTGAGGGCTTCCGCGAATTTTCCAACCCACGCGGCGTGGTCGAAGTTGCCGCCGACGCACAGCTTGGACCGATCTATTCCCCGCACGGCGAACAGACCAGGCAATTTGTGCACCATGTTACGGGCGGAATGCTCGGCTGATGGCAAAACAGTGTTGCAAAAATAGGAGCATGCATCCTAGATAACAGCCATCAATCGCTCGACTGCGTTTCCGATTTGCTGTGCGGCACCGAGCAAATGCTCATCATCCAGATGCGCATAACGCGCCGTTGATTGATGGTTCGCACGACCTAAAAGCCTTCCGACCACTGGAGGTCCATGATTTCGCGGTAACGACAACCAGTTAGCAATAGCAGGCTGATAACCGCCGCTGCACCACGTCGGGCCGAATCATCGCCCGCGCGCATACCCGAGGCCATTCTCTTGGATGCTACGAGGTCGCATGAGCGCTTCAATGCAGGAGAGTGACCGATGACGATTTATGCAGGATTGGATGTGAGTGACAAGACGACTCATATTTGCGTGGTCGATTCCGACGGCGCCGTATTACGACGCGATGTCGTTGCGAGCGATCCAGACGTGCCGGCTAAATGGTTCGAGAGGTATTGTAATGATCTCGAGCCGGTGGTTCGGGAGACCGGCCCACTACCGACCGTCCCCTATCATGGCCTGAAGGAACGCGAGGTGCCGGTCGATTGCATCTGCGCTCGCCATGCCAAGGGCGTGCTGGCAACATGCGTCAACAAGAGCGACGTGCATGACGCCGAGGGGATGGTACAGCTTGCGCGTATGGAGGCAGCGGATCGCCGAAGCCAAAGGCAACAAGCGCGCCAGGATCGCAGTTGGCCGCAAGCCCACAGCGCTACTTCATCGGCTGTGGTTGAACGAGACGGAGTTCCGCTGGACATGACGCCAGCGACGCTCTTCCCGATCAGCCATGCCAGCGCGATCTCGTCAGGACCGTAGAGGCTACAACCTCGAGTTGGACACAGAGACGCCCATCCTATCTCGCCCGGCCACGATCATGAAGGCTTGGACATCAGGTTTACCAAAGCCGTCTGATGACCCCGAAGACAAGCATTGACCCACCGGGAAAGCGAAAAGGAGAAAACCGTGAATGAAGCAATTAGACAACGTTCCGGAACGGCAGAAACTGTAATGGGAATAAGGTAGGCGGACACACGACCATCTTGAGATCTCTTCGACATTTTTGCTTTTACCCGACGAAATGACGTCCTCATTATACCGCGAAATATAGGATAGATCGCAGAGGTGGGTTCAGAGACACCTTCAGGTTTAACATCAAATCGAATGCCGGAACTGTTGCAGCAAATTCTCTACCCCGACTGTCCCGGAACAAGCTTTTATTAACCTTGTTTCCCTAGCCTGTTCATGATTTAACAGACGGGACCACTGGGCATGGAAGCAATTATGGCGGGTATTCGCAAAACGCTGTATACCAAAAGCATCGCCGCCGTTGCGCTGCTCGAAAAGTCGTTGCCGCAAATCATGCTTGGCTGGGTGGCGTTTGTGACGCTGGCGGGCGTATTGCGCACGATATTTGCGGTTTCGCCGATCAATAGCGGCGTCAGCTTCCTGCAGACGATAACCCCTTATATCCTGCTCGGCGGTGCGCCGATTGCCGGTTACGTCATCGCCAACCAGCTCTTTCCGCGCGGCGCTTTGCTGCAGCAGCCTGAAATCCGGCTGGCGCGTTATGGCAAGTGGCGTTCGGTCAACGTGCTCGACGCGCGGAGGCATCCGATGTTCGGGCCGACCGGCATGATGGCATCGTTGCTGATCGGGATGCTCCTGAACGTACCGGTGCGCAGCCTTGAATTTCTCGCGGCGATCCCCGCGATGAACGGCAACGCGCCGTTGTGGGGTCAGGTGTTGTTTGCGTCGATGACCGCCGATGTCGTGCTCATGAACTTCCTTTATGTGATATGCTTCGTCGCTGCGCTGCGCTGCGTGCCTTGGTTCCCGAGGCTGCTGGTGGCGGCATGGTGTCTCGACATTACCTCGCAACTGGCGATGGCGCAGGTTGTTGGCGGGGTAAGCGGCCTGCCGCATGGCGTGGGCGAGCAATTCGGCACGCTGCTCGGCGCAAATATCCAGAAGGTCATGATCAGCATGACGATCTGGATGCCCTATCTGATTTTGTCCGAACGCGTGAACCTGACCTATCGCAGCCGCCTCGCGCGGGAGAGCGCTGCTTGATCATGCCCGCACGCGACCGGGATGTCGTCATCCTGGTGGCTGTGATTATTGCGATATTTTCCGCTTGCCTTGCAATGCAGGAGGTCCGGGTGTTCCGGATCGACTCCTATCTCGGCAATCTTGTGTTCTATGGCTATGTCATTTTTCTGTTTGCCGCGTTCCGGATAGTCAGGCTGGCTGTCGTCGAGCGGCCTGACCAATTAACGAAAGCCATTATCGAGCGCGAGCTAAACGCCGAGCGGAGGCAGCTTCTCTATGCCGCCATCCCTGCGCTGATCTGCCTGATCATCTTTACGCCCGCCTTTTCCGGAATGAAAAGCGCGATACCCTTATTCACCGAATTCACTTGGGACCCGTATTTCATCGCGCTGGACCGGCAGATTCACGGGACCGACCCTTGGCGGCTGCTGCAACCCGTGTTCGGATATCCGATCATCACCTCGCTGTTGTCGATGGCCTATCATTTCTGGGTGCTGCTGCTCTATGCCTTCGGGCTCTATTTCGCATTCCGCTCGTCCGATCCGGCCTTGAGGCAGCGAGCCTTTATCGCGTATTTCCTGTGCTGGGCGGTTGTCGGGGTGCTGATGGCGACAGGTCTGGCATCCGCAGGCCCCTGTTTTGCCGAGCCGATTGCGGGGCGAAGCGACTTCCTGCCGCTGCTGGACTATCTGGAAAGCGCCAATAGCCAGTATCCGGTCATGGTGCTTGAAGTGCAGGCGTCCTTGCTCGAAGGCTATCGCACGGGCAATTACGGTCTTGGGCGCGGGATTACCGCGATGCCGTCGATGCACGTCAGTATAGCGTTCCTGTTTTTCCTGACGATGCGGCATGTATCGAAGGCGGCGGCTCGGGTGGCGGGGATATTCTGTGTCATCATCATGATCGGGTCGGTGCATCTGGCCTATCATTATGCGGTAGACGGCTATGTCGCGATCCTGGCCACGGCCTTAATCTGGAAAGCCGCAGGCTATTGGAGCAACAGCAGCCGCTACGCCGACACCGCCCCGATGGGAACACCGGCAACCGCCACGTAAGATTGCGGCGAATAACGACGCGGCAACAAACCTTTGCAGCGAAGCCCGCAGAAAACCGATATATCCCTTAACCTAACGGGGTTATATAACTTTAGTAAGATATTGTGATTTGGTGCTTTTTTGGCGGAATGATGCAAATCAGCACGATGGTTAACAAAATCATAATGCAAAACGTTGTAAACAAACGGTAAATTTTACCCGTTGACGGTGACCCCCTGTTTGCGGGACTTTCCATGTGTCCCGGGGGGGACCATCGCGAAATTGAACCGGACGCGAGTTCGGTTACAAAAATTTAACAGGGTCGCGTCTGGTTTCAAAATCGCCCCACCTCGGAACGAGTTCCTGACCGGTCGGATGCCGGAATGGAGATTGCTAACTTTCGAACAAGGGGTTTGATTATGGTTAAATTTGTTAAGTCGTTCATTATGGACGAAAGCGGTGCTTCGGCAGCGGAATATGCTCTGATCCTCGCGATCATCGGTTCGCTGATTGCGCTTGCAGCAATCGGTCTTGGTGGCGAAGTCCAGGAAGCACTGGTCCGCGCTGAAAGCGAACTGAACACTGCAAACACTGCTGCGAAAGCGGGTTACACACCTGACTAATTGACTGAAAATCAACCCGCTGCATCGGGCGACGATGCGGCGGGTCGATCATTTGTTGGTATTCAGGGGGCAAGATTGCAATGCTGGGAAACCGGAATCTATTGATAGTGGCAATCGCTGCGGTGATCGGCATATTTGCCGTTATCATCGCCAACAGCTATTTGTCGGGCGTCGAAACGCGGCAGGAAAAGGCCGCCGAGCAAGGTCGGCTGGTGCAGATCGCAGTTGCGCGCGTGCCGCTTGAATATGGCGTTGCGTTATCCTCTGAAAATATTCGCATGGTCAGCTGGCCATCGACTTCGGTCCCGGCTGGTGCTTTCCAGTCGCTCAAAGGCCTATATGGTGGTGAGCCGCGCATTGTGCTGCGCCCCATCGAAACAGGCGAACCGATATTACCGGGCAAGATTACAGGCTTTGGCGGCAGAGCCAGCCTGTCCGAACTGCTCGACACCGACATGCGCGCCATTTCGATCAGTGTTGGTCCAGTATCCGGTGTTGCAGGCTTTGTCCTCCCCGGCGATCGCGTCGATGTCCTTTTGACCCGCACGCCCAAGCTTGATGGCGAGGTCGGGGAACTCGACCCCGTAACCGACGTGCTGTTGCAGAATGTCCGCGTGATCGCGGTCGACCAGCGCGCGAGCGAAAAGAACAACGAAACCAAAGTCAGCAAGACGGCAACGCTCTCTGTTGACCAGCAAAGCGCGCAGAAGCTGGTGCTGGCCGGACAGGTCGGCTCGCTATCGCTGGCGCTGCGCAATGGCGCGAATATGGACGAATTTGCCGCAAACACCGTTGGCACCCGCGACCTAGGCCCCGGTAATACCGGACCGAGCCTGTATGCAGGTGCGGGGCGGCGTCGCGGTGAGGCACCTGCCTTTGCCGCCAATCCTTTCCCGTTCCCGATGGTTCCGGGTGCTGCCGGGCCGCGCGCCGCTGTGGTTGCAGCCCGCCCGCCGCGTCCGGCCAATTCGGTGGCGGTCGAAATCGTCCGCGGCACGACCAGTTCATCGTACGATGTTAAGCGCCACAGGGGGTATTGAGCGCATGAAAAGCAAAACCATCACGACAATCGCGGCGCTTGGACTTTGCGCAACGCTGTCGGTGGCAATGGCCCCTGCTGCTTTGGCACAAGGCTATTCGACCTCATCCGACGCGGGGCTGCTCGCGGGGCAACTCGACGTGCCGCTGAACAAAAGCCAGGTCGTCACCGTTGACCGCCCATTCGGCAAGGCGATGGTCGGCAATCAGGACATTGCCGATATCGTACCGATAACCAACCGCTCGCTTTATGTGCTCGGCAAGAAAATGGGCACGACCAGCCTGACGATTTACGACAATAACAATATCGTCATTTCGGTCGTCGATGTTGCCGTCGGGCCGGACATCGTCTCGCTGCGGCGGCAGATGGCTGAACTGATCCCGAACGAACCAATCGGTGCGCGTATTTCGAACGATGCCGTTGTCCTGACCGGGATCGTGTCGAACGGCCCTGCCGTGGACCGCGCAATCGAACTCGCGAAATCCTATGCGGGTGACAAGGTCATCAACATGATGTCCATCGGCGCCAGCCAGCAGGTGATGTTGGAAGTCCGCTTTTCAGAGATAAACCGGCAAACCGGCAAGCAAATCGGCTTTAGCGGCTTCACCGGCAGCGATGGTGGCACCTTTGGTTCGGCCACTGGCAATGGCGCAGGGCTGATACCCGATACTGCCAATACCGGGCGGCATATTGCGGCTGGACTCGATCACCAACAGCTTTGGCGTGTTCCGCAAGGCGTTCGGTGCTTTGGGCTTAACATCAATGCGACGCTGGACGCGCTGGAGCGCAAAGGGCTGGTAAAGACGCTCGCAGAACCCACGCTGGTCGCGCTTTCGGGCGAAACTGCTTCCTTCCTGGCGGGTGGTGAATTTCCCATCCCGGTCGCTCAAAATAACAACGGTAATGGCGGCGGCGGCGGCGGCGGCGGGATCACCATCGAGTTCAAACCATTCGGCGTCAGCCTCGCCTTCACGCCCACCGTGCTTGCAGATGGCATTATCAACCTTCAGGTTGAACCCGAAGTCAGCTCGATCGATCCCAGCGCGTCGATCACCGTCAATGGCCTGACTGTTCCGGGCTTGCAAACGCGCCGGGCGATACTGTTCTGGAACTGCGCGATGGAGAATCCTTTGCGCTCGCCGGACTTATCCGCCGGGATTTTGCCACGACTGTGCGGCAGGTACCTTTATTGGGCTCGATCCCGATCATCGGCACGCTGTTCCGTTCGTCGGGCTTCACCAAAGGCGAAACCGAACTGGTCATTGTCGTCACCCCGCGCATCGTGCAGCCGGTGAAGGCGGGCCAGATCCAGCTTCCCACCGACCGGGTTGAAAACCCGAGCGAAGGCGAGCTGTTCCTGATGGGGCGGACCGACAAGGCGGTGGGCATCAACCCGCTCGACCCGAACGAGCCGCCACCCGAAGGCAAGACATCCACGACGACCAAAAAGGGCGGCGATTATGATTATTAAACGCATCATTGCAGTCGCGGTTTCGGCGCTGGCGGTTTCGGCCTGCACGCCCAACGATATCGGGCTGGGCGATGCCGCCAAGGCCAACTACGCCGCGCATATCGTCGAACCCGATCCCGCCTATGACGGCCCGCAAGTCGCCAACGGCAACCAGACCGCAGCGGCACAGGATCGCTATCGCAAGGGCACAGTCAAAAAACCAAGGGGCGTCCGGACCACGACCGGCTCAAGCAATTAACAGGACAGGAGGTTTGTTTCGCCATGAGGTCACCGGTTAAAAGCATGTTACGCGACGAAGGCGGGGCCATCGCGCCGCTCTACGCGCTCCTGCTGCCTGTGCTTATCATGTCGGGGGGCATCGCCTTTGACTATACGCGGCTGACCGCGATGGACACCGAAATGCAGAACGCCGCCGATCAGGCCGCGCTTGCCGCCGCAAGCCAGCTTGACGGCCAGACAGGCGCGTGCGACCGCGCAATCAACGCCGCGCGCAACCTGCTGCGCAGCGACGCGCTGGTCGAAGGCGACAGCGGCAATTTCACCGTTTTCTCGAATGGCGGAACCGGCCCTTCGGTGACGATTGGCGATCAGGCTGGCGGATGTGCGGCTGCCGACACTGACCCTATCCGTTTTTACACCACCGCCGACGGCAATGACTTGGCGACTAATGACGAGGCTGCGAAGTTCGTCGAAATCACCGTCGCGGCGCGGACCGCACGCTATGCGCTGACGCCAATCGGATCGCTGGTCAATCCCGATGGCGTCGCCGATGGTACAGCGCGCGCAGGTCTGGGCAGCGCGGTCTGCAAGGTTCCGCCCTTGATGATCTGCAACCCCGACCCGACGCAGCCGTTTAACGCAGACGGCCGGCGCGGCTGGGGCATCATGGTCACCGGGCACGGCAATGACCGTTCAGGACCGGGCGGTAATATCAGCGCCTGGGCACCCGGCGATTTCGGATTTCTCGAGGCCGGAACCGGCAACAATGCAGACCTTTTAAAGGCGCTTGCCTTCCAGAACCCCGCGATCACTTGCCAGCAGACCGAAACAGGCGAGGTAAATACCGGCAACCCGCAAGGCCTGTACGACGCCATTAACACGCGTTTTGATATTTACGATTTTTCGTCGGGTAACGGTACCACGCTCAATCCCTGCTTTTCCGGATCATGCCCGGCTGCACCGAATGTCACCAAAGATCTGGTGCGAGGTAGCTCGGGTGGAGGCGGTGGAGGGGCGGCGGCGGCGGCGGCGGTGGCAATCCCAACGCTTGCAAAATCCACAACAACGGATGGAAGCTGCCGAGTAACCAGTTTGTGCCAGGCCTGGCGGGTGTTGGCGGCAGGTTCGATGCCAATGGCGTGGATGCAATGGGGCTGCCGCGCGATAACTGCCATTATGCCAGCTTCAGAACCGCTGGTGGTTCTGAGTGTAACAATGATGATGAAGACCGCTTCGGCACCGGCAGCTGGGCCAGAGCCGATTATTTCTTCAAATATCATGATTCGCGGACGGTCAGTTATACCTTCGACGACCCGGTTTCCGGGACCGAAATGACCGAAACTTCGTCCAACATCACGCGCTACCACACATATTTGTGGGAACTTGCCAATAGCTATATTCCCAACAACGTTTCTGCTGGCGGCAGCCTGAGGCAATATGGCCTCCCGGTTTGTTCGACCGGTGACATCGAGCCCGGACAGGATCGCCGCGTTTTGTCGGTTGCCGTCGTCGATAACTGCACCGCACTGAGCGGCGGTTCACGTGCTGCCGTCATTGGCGAGTGGGTAGACATGTTCCTCGTCGAGCCGACTATGGACACACGCGGCAACGGGTCAACGCGCGACCAGATCTACATGGAAATCATCGGCGAGTCGCGCGCGGCGGGCAATGGTTCGGTCGATGCGCAAACCTATTACCGCTCCTCACCCTTTCTGGTGCGCTGAGATGTTTGGCCCGCTCCTCAACAGATTGCGCAAAAGCGAAAGCGGCGCGGCGGCGGTCGAAATGGCGTTGATGCTGCCGTTGGTCATGACCATCATGTTCGGCGGCTATGAAATGGGCCATTATTTCTGGAACCAGCATATCGTGGTGAAAAGCGTGCGCGACGGTGCGCGTTATGCCGCGCGCCTGCCGTTCAGCAAGTTCGATTGCGACAATGCCGATTTGTTGGTCGGCAATGACGATCCGGCCAATGCGGGCAATGTCGATGACGATACGATTGCGCAGATCAAATTGCTGACCCGCACTGGCCAGATTGCCGATCCTGACGCTGCGCCGAAAATCGATTATTGGGGCGACGATACGGTAACCGTGGCCATTTCCTGCCCGACCACGGATTTTGCCACCGGGCTGTACGACAATTTGCCGAATGCGCCGCGAGTCACCGTTTCGGTGTCCAACCTGACCTATCCGTCGCTGTTTTCGACGCTCGGTTTCGACACCAGCACGGTGACGCTCGAAGCATCCTCGCGCGCGGCGGTGATGGGGCTATGAAAATGCTGCGCGCCTTCTGGAATGACGATGCGGGTGGTCCGGCGGCGGAATTCGCCTTGGTGCTGCCCATCGCTTTGATGTTCCTGTTCGGCATCATCGATACCGGGCGCTACATGTGGGAAGTCAGCCGCGCCGAAAAAGCGACGCAAATGGGCGCACGCTATGCAGTCGCGACGCAATCGGTAGCCACTGGCCTGACCGATTATGACTTTGCCATCGAATGCGACATTCCCGGCGGCAACAAGGTCGGGCCCGATGAATTTCCCGGAATGGTGTGCACCGCCAGCGGCAGCGCCGATGCGCCGACGGCAACGTGCGTTGCAGCGGCCAGTACCTGCGCGACCGACCTTGATGAGACTGTCGGCGCCGACGGCAATCTAGCTCTGGAGAACATCCTGGCGCGGATGCGGATGTTCAAGAACGATATCGAGCCGTCGAATGTGACGATCCGTTATGCCTATTCGGGCCTCGGCTACGCGGGCGACCCGAACGGCATGGACGTCGCCCCAATCGTGACCGTGCAAGTCCAGAACCTTCAGTTTAACCCGTTACTCCTCAGGCTTTTCGGTGGCTCCGCCAATTTCCCATCTCTTAGCTACTCGCTCACCATGGAAGATGGCGCGGGTTCGGTTTCAAATTAGGTAATATGAATATGGGCTATTCCGAACAACTGCACGCTTTACCGGAGGACTGGGTTTTGGATCTCGATCGGCATTCGGTACTCTTGGTCCTGTCCGAAGCCGAAATGAGCGCGGCTCAGCTCGACGCGGTTGATGCCGGCAATATGCCCATCCTGCTGAGCACTTTGGCGGCCGACGCCGAAATTCCCGTGCACATGCTTGCAAGCGCGAGCATGGTCGTGCTCGAAGTGTCGCCCGGCTATCCCGCTTCGCTCGAACGGCTTGCGGCGGTGCGCGACCTTTATCCGCAGCTGCCGGTGATCGCCGCCGTGCGCGATGCCAATCTGCCATTGGTCCGCACATTGCTGAAACAGGGCGTTCGCGATGTCGTCGGCTTACCATTGCCTCACGCCGAGCTCGTCGAAATTCTGAAGGAAATTTCTGCAGAACTGCAAGCCGAATTGTCCTCTGACATTGCGCAAGGGCAGCTCGTCACGATCATGAAAAGCATCGGCGGCGTTGGTGCGACGACGGTAGCGACGCATCTTGCCAGCGAACTGGCGGTGCGCAATACCGGACGCGGTGTCTGCGTATTCGACCTTGACCTGCAATTCGGCGATGCTGCCTCCTATCTCGGCCTGTCAAACCAGCTTTCGATTGCAGACCTGCTCGATGCCGGATCGCGCATCGACGGCGACTTGCTGCGCTCGGTTGTCACGACGACGCCTCAGGGGCTGAACGTGATTGCGGCCCCTGCCGACATGATGCCGATCGAGGCTGTGAATGCCGACCAGATATTGCGGATCATCGATCTCGCGCGGCAGGAATATGATTATGTCGTCATCGACCTGCCGACCAACTGGACGAACTGGGCGTTGTCTCTGGTAGCGCGGTCTTCGGCGATTTTCCTGATTGTCGAACTGTCGGTGGCAAGCCTGCGTCAGGCAAAGCGCCAGTTACAGCTACTGGCCAATCAGGGCATAAGCGGTGGCCATATTAACGTCGTCGCGAACCGCGTCGAGAAGCGCATGTTCCGCACAATCGATTTGGATTCCGCCGCGCACGCGCTCGGGCATCCTGTGGAACTAAGCATCCACAACGACTATCCGCTGGTGCGCGCCGCGCACGATCAGGGCGTGCTGATCCAGCAAATCCGGGCAAAGAGCAAGATTATCGGCGACATCGCCAACTTCCTGCCGCGCCTCGGTGTGGACGCCTAAGCCATGTGGCAGATCAAAAAAGGCGATGATATCACCAGAAAGACGTCGGCCAGTGCCGAGGTCGCCAACGATCTGCGCACCGAAACGCTCGATTATATCAATCTGAAGGTTGATCTGCACCGCCGCTTGCTCGATTTGATTAACCTGTCAGCGCTGGAAAAGATGACCCGGCCGCAGATTGAGACCGAAATCGGCGAGCTGGTGCACGAACAATTGGCGCTGCAAAAACATGCGCTCAACCAAGATGAGCGAAAAAAGCTCGTCGCCGACATACTGGATGAATTGCTAGGCCTTGGGCCGTTGGAGCCTTTGCTGCAGGATCATTCGATTACCGACATATTGGTAAACGGTCATGACGTTGTGTTTGTCGAACGTAGCGGCGTACTCGAACGGGTTGAAACCCGTTTCAAGGACGAGCGGCACCTGTTGCGCATCATCCAGAAGATCGTCAGTGCGGTCGGCAGGCGGGTTGATAAATCCTCGCCATTCGTTGATGCACGATTGCCCGATGGCTCGCGCGTCAATGCCATCGTGCCCCCGCTGGCCGTCGATGGTTCGCTGCTCTCGATTCGTAAATTCGCCAAGATTCCGATCAGCATGGCAAAGCTTGCCGAGTTTGGCAGCGTTCCACCCGCAATTGCCGAAGTTCTCAAAGGCATTGTTCAGGCACGCCGCAACGTCCTGATTTCGGGAGGCACCGGTTCGGGCAAAACGACGCTGCTTAATGCGATGTCGTCGTTCATCGACGAGCGCGAACGCATTGTCACCATTGAAGACTCGGCCGAACTTCAACTGCAGCAAATTCACGTGGCACGGCTCGAAACCCGCCCGCCCAATATCGAAGGCAAAGGCGAAATCGGTCAGCGCGACCTCGTCAAGAATGCGCTGCGTATGCGTCCGGACCGCATTATCGTTGGCGAAGTGCGCGCCGGCGAAGCGTTTGACATGCTGCAGGCGATGAACACCGGGCATGACGGATCAATGACCACCGTCCACGCCAATACCGCGCGCGATGCTCTGTCGCGTATCGAACAGATGATTGGCATGAGCGGGATCGAAATTTCCCCACGTTCGGCGCGCGCGCAAATTGCTTCGGCGTTGCATGTCGTGGTTCAGATTGGCCGTTTGTCCGACGGTCGTCGCCGTCTGCTCAGCCTCTCGGAGATTGTCGGCATGGAGGGCGAAGTCGTCACCATGCAGGAAATTTTCCGCTTCAAAATGCAGGGCCGCGATGAAAATAACGAAGTTATCGGGCATTTCGAAGCCACCGGTATACGGCCAAAGATGATGGAAGACCTGTCCGCCCACGGCATCAACCTGTCGCCCGAACTCTTTCGCCCTGACAGGGTGATCGTCTGATGAACCCGACAATTATCCGGTTGATCGTGCTGATCCTCGTCTTTGTGGCGGTATTCGTCCTGGCTGAATTCGCCATTTCCGCCTGGCGCCGCCGCTCAAGCGGCACGCGCGCGGTAAACAAGCGGTTACGGATGATCGAAGGCGGCTTGGACCGCGAAATCGTGACGTCCAAATTGCGAAAGTCGCAGCCGATGGAATTTGCCAATGGCAACGGCATAATCGGCAAAGCGCTTCAAAGCATCCAGCAATCGGTGGTGGCAAGCGGTGTTGCCCTGCCTGCGCACCAGATCATGCTGGCTATGGCGCTGGGCTCTGCGCTCATCACGGTGCTGGTGATTATCGGCGCGGCTTTGGCTGGTTATGCCGTGAACTTCGGCATCGTCCAGATGGCATTGGCGGTCGGCCTTTGCGTCGGCCTGGGTATACCGCTGATCATCTTGTCGCGCATGGCATCGAAACGAACGCAAAAGATGCAGGAACAATTTCCCGTTGCGCTCGATATCTTCATTCGTGGGCTTCGCTCTGGACATCCCGTGTCATCGGCACTCGATTTGCTAACCAAGGAAATGGAAGACCCCTTGGGGTCGGAATTCGGAATGGTGCTCGACGAAGTCGCCTATGGCGCTGACCTTCGCGATGCATTGCAGTCGATGGCGAACCGCTGGGGCATCGAAGACATCCAGATGTTTGTCGTGTCGCTTTCCGTGCAGAATGAAACCGGCGGCAATCTCGCTGAAATTCTCGCAAACCTTGCATCGGTAGTCCGTGAGCGGGCGAGCATGTACATGAAAGTCCGGGCGCTCAGTTCGGAGGGACGGATGACTGCCACAATCCTTACGGCACTCCCAATCCTCTCTTTCACGGGCCTGTTTATCGCCAGCCCGAAATTCTATTTCGATGTCGCCCAAGATCCGATCTTTGTGCCAGGATTTGTCGGGTTGATTGTCCTGTATTTCACCGGGTTTTTCATCATCCGCCGCATGATAGATTTGAAGGTCTGACATGTTTGACGGCCTGACCCTTAATGGACCTTTGCGGCTGGCGTTGCTGGCTTTGGTATTCATCATCGTTGCCGCGATGGTCATGCTGTTCTCGAATTCGGTCGTCCGCCGGGCCGCGACCCGTGCGCGCCTGGATGAAGTACGCGGAGAACAGACAAGGCTGACCGATTCTGCCAGCCTTCGTGGCGATAATCTGGCCAAAGGCTGGCGCAAACTAACCGACTTTATCGAAAAGTCGGGAATTTCGCTGGTAGACACACAAGGCGAAAGCCTTCGCGCGCGATTGATCGCAGCAGGCTATTCGTCACCGTTGGCGCCGAAGCTATTTACGGCTTTCCGCTTGGGATTGCTTGTCCTGCTGCCTGCAATATTTGTAGGAACAATCTTTTTCAGCGGAACGCAGGTTGCGCCATTCAAGCTCTATCTGGTCGGCGTCGCGCTGGCGATTTTCGGGCTTTATGCGCCAAACCTGTTTATCTCTGCCAAGGCAGATCGCAGGCGCGAGGCAATCGTCAACGGCTTTCCCGATAGTCTCGACCTTATGCTCGTTTGTGTGGAAGCCGGTCTTGGTATGGAGGCGGCATTCGACCGTGTCGGGCGCGAAATGCTGAATTCGCACCCGCTTGTTGCCCAGATGCTGTCGGTCGTGACCCTTGAACTGCGCGCTGGTTCGTCGCGTGAAGAGGCGTTGCGCAACATGGCCAACCGGACGCAGGTCGGAGAAATACGCTCGTTCGCGACATTACTGATCCAGTCGGACAAGCTCGGCTCGAGCATTGGCGAAACACTGCGGGTTTACGCATCTGAAATGCGCGAAAAGCGCCGGATGCGCGCGGAAGAAAAAGCACACCGCTTGCCGGTTCTGCTTTCCGTTCCGCTGGTCGCGTGCATGTTGCCCGTTATGATCGGGGTGCTGATGCTGCCGCAATAATCCGCGTGATCCGCGAAATGCTTCCTGCACTAAATGGGGGATGAGATAATGCATAGCTCGATAACAAAATGCGCGCTGGCGGGATGCGCTACGATCCTGGTCAGCGGTTGCGCGATGCAGCAAAACGCAGCGCCCGAATATCGCCTTTCATCCACCGCGCCAACGGTCGTACCCGGTGCCTCTATGCTGCAAAGGGGGCGTGCGCAGCTCGATGTTGGCCTGAATGCGCTGGCGATCGAAGCTTTTCGCGCGGAAATCCGGTCCGATCCTGACAGCGCGGATGCCTATAATGGCCTTGCGGTTGCCTATGGACGGATCGGCCGTGACGATCTCGCGCAGCGGTATTTTGAAACCGCGCTCGCCAAAGAGCCGACCAACATCAAGGCGCAAACCAATCTGTCAAAGTTGACAGGCAACGCCGTTTCGGCTGTCGAGTTTGTCCATGTCAAAATTCCGGCGATCGTCAGTGAACCGCTATCCGTCGTGGCTGTCCTGCCCGAGGACCCGATCGGCGCGTTATTTGAAAGCTTAGAGATGCCTGCAGTGGCATCGTCATTTACTCCGCCGTCAGATGACGAACGCGGGACGGCACCAGTCTATACGCTCGCCAAGCAGGGCGTTCTCTCAACGCGGTTTGCCATGGCGTCGGCGAGGTTTGCGAGCGTCGCCGCAGCTGCAGACGGCGACCGTTCATTAACTCCGGATAAGCCAGCCGAGCCGCCGCAGTTGCCAGAACCGGCACTGCCAAGCGGATATCCGCCGGTAGACTATCGTGCGGGCGGCAACCGGCTGGTGCGTGTGTCGCTTGGCGAAGTTCATCTCGTGACCCGCCCTGAACCCAAAGCAAATTTGGCAAGAAGGCAGCGCGAATTCGACACCTTCGGCAATCGGCTGGCCGCATGGCTGCCGCAGTCCATAGCAATGGAACAAGTCCGTAGCCGGAATTATGCCAAAGATAGTGCTTTGCTGATGGCCGCAATCGAACGAGCCGAGCAGGGTCACAAACTCGCGTTAGCCAACGACACGGTTTTACCCGAAATGCCCGAATTCGCTTATTTGTTCTTCGACACGGATGAGGAAACAGGCAACGTCTGACCGGCCATGAAGTTCATCCTTTTATTTATCATGCCATTGATTTTGGCATCAACAAGTCTTCTGGCACAGGAGAATGTTGGGGCGCTTGTCGATCCGGCGTCATATCTGCGACAGGCGGATCTTGCTTTGCGCGACGGTCGCCTGACGCAAGCAGCACAAATGATTGCTGCGCTGGAAAGCTCCGGCGCGAAAACTCACATGATGATGTTGCGTTGCTTAGGGCAGAATATGCCATTGCCAGCCACGATGTCCCGGGCGCAGAGGCTGCAATCAAGACCATCGGCAATTCCACGAGGAACATATGCCGGTTGCAGACGGCGAGGGGTTGGGTGTCGGCTAATCATCAAGCCTATGACGATGCCATTATTGCCCTTGCCGACGCGGGCGATGCGTGCCCGGAAGATGCAGGCATCTGGAATTTGCTGGGCCTGGTATTGATGCGCAAGGGCGAAAGCGACGCCGCCGCAGAGGCGTTCGGGCGGGCTCGCAATCTTGCACCCGACGATGCCGGGATATTGAACAACCACGCAATGGCGCTGTTGCAACGCGGCGACATCGACCTTGCTATGCAGCAACTCGAGCTTGCCGCGGCAACGTCTCCGGACAATGATATGGTGGCCGCAAACCGCGATTTCGTGTCCGGCATGCTCGGCTTCACACCTGCGCGCGGCCCGCAGGACAGTGACGCGGTCTTTAGCAAGCGTTTGGTGAATTACGCGCAAGGCGCAAAGGCCGCAGCCAATGAACGCCAAGCCAATACGCTTTTTTCCCGCGCTTTATTGGCTATGGACCGGTTTGACCAAAAAATCTGGTCGCAGCTCGAACACAAAGAAGACCGGCGCTGATGGAACCAAATTTTGCAGTAGCAGTAATCTGGGGTGTGACCCTTTGCGCCGCTGCGCTGTCGGACCTGCGTTCTTTTCGCATTGCCAATGTTTTTCCGGCCTCCTCATATTGCTTTTCGTTGGTGCGCACAGCTTGAGCGGGTTTTCTGGAACTCTTTGGGCGAACCTGCTTCATTTCCTGCTGGCACTGGTCGTCGGCATGGTACTTTTCAGCCGTGGCTGGGTTG